>JBFLYS010000032.1:0-68633 GCA_040756555.1 Pseudomonadota bacterium
GGTTTGACACAGCGCGAGCTCTCGCGCCGGATCGGCACAACGGAGCCGACCACGCTGATGGCGATTCAAAAGATGGAACGCGAGGGCTTGGTCCGGCGGGTGCGAAACAAGACGGATCGCCGGAAATGGAATGTCCGGTTGACGCCCAAGGCGCAAAAATTGAAGACGGATCTCATACCGCTCGCCAGAGACGTTGTTAGCGCTTCGGTCGAGAGTTTGAATTCCAAAGAGGTTCAGCGGCTGCTCTGGTCGTTGTCTGAGATACAGAAGAACATTCAGGCCGCGACCAGCCAGTTTGAAGAAGCGGTGTTCGGGAACGAGAGCGACTGAACGAACCGCGGCGACAACGTGGCGAGAGGGCGGCGATCGCCTCTCGTGCTGTCATGCGCGAGGATTTGTTCGCCGCCCCGAACCGCGCGGGGCGCTGAACCGCGATCAATGGCCGAGCTTGCGGCAGATCATCTGATCAACGGCACGCTCGTGTCCGAGGATAGGCGCTTATAGCGGTAAGCTCTCACTGCTCGGTGCCGGCAAATTCATCTAGGTATTTTTTCCTTGACAGAAAAACCGCGATGAATTACATCAATCCCGCTTCGCCCATCGGTTCATAACCGGCGGGCGAGGCGGGCTGTTTGACAATTGAATCGGAAAAGCCTGCGCTAGCTCACTGCGCTGCCAACGCTCCCCGGTCCCGCCGGGGAGAAGTAAAATTTTTGAGATTTCAGGTGTTCGAGCCATACGGCAGACCTGTGCCGGATTCCACGATGAGAACGGTCTTACCGGAGGCGTTGCCATCCTGAAGGCGTTGCTTCTGAAAGACGCAAGGAGCCGGAGAGGTGCATAAGAGATTTAAGGTGGGCGATCATGTAAGCTGGAATTCCGAAGCTGGCCGCGTGGCAGGGACCATTGTCGCCGTCCACACCAAGGATTTTAATTACAAAGGTTATGTCCATCACGCTTCGGAGGACGAACCTCAATACGAAATCAAAAGCGACAAAACCGACCATATAGCGGCTCACAAGGGTAGCGCGCTTAAACACATCTGAATAAAGGCGGCATGTGAAGCTTCCGTTCTTCACGATTGGTCATTCCAACCGAAGCTTCGAACAGTTCATCCCGCTGTTGGCCGAAGCGGATATCGGTCTGGTTGTGGACATCAGAACGGTTCCGAAGTCGAGAACCAATCCGCAGTTCAACGAAGATGCGCTTCCGGGCGCTCTGGCGGCCTTCGACATCTCCTATGAGCATATCGCTGCGCTGGGTGGTCTGCGCGGAAAGACGAAAACCTTATCTCAGGATGTTAACGGCTTCTGGACCAACGAGAGCTTTCATAACTATGCCGACTACGCACTCTCGGCCCAGTTTCATGCCGGCCTCGAGCTGCTGCTTCATGACGGGCGTGAACGGCGCTGCGCGATCATGTGCTCGGAAGCCGTGTGGTGGCGATGCCATCGCCGCATCGTCGCTGATTATCTGATCGCCGGCGGGGAGGCCGTTTTCCACATCATGGGACAGGGGCGCCTGGAGCCCGCCCGTCTGACACCCGGCGCCGTCATTCGATCTGACGGAACCGTCGTCTATCCCGTTGCGCAATGAGCGGGCCCGTGAACGACAATCACCGCTTCCCATGAGCCGGCGCGACTTTGTAGCCGACGATACGCGTGTTCCAGACGCAAGGGGCCGCATCGTTGGCCCATTGCTGTGTCGTCCACAACGTCTCGCCGTCCTCCGGATCGAGCGACGTCAGAATGCCGACTGAATTCCCCATCGGCGTTACTTTCCTCTGGTCCGGGCACGAATAGGGCTGCGTGCCCGCAACGACCGTCGTTGGGCCCGTGAACGTGTTGGCCGGATCGTTTGTCCGGCGCGTCCATAGCAGGACCGAGAGATTCGTCCGCGCGCTCGACGACGTACCGACGATGCCCAAGTTCCCCGCGGCATCCACGCCAATGGTGCCGAACTCCAGGTGATGGTCAGGATTGGAAAGTTTCGCGGTTTGGCTGACCACACAGGCGGTCGTCACCGAGCAATCCAGTTCAACCCAGATCAGGATGTTATTGGCGTCAGCGCCCTGCGACCCGCAAGCATCAACGCATGGTCCGGTGCCGAGCACGCCGTACAGGCGCGAACCGTGCTGGACGACATTCATCAGGCGGTGGCTCGTTGCGGCGCGCAGAGTGCTCTCGCTGCCTGCCTGCGGGATCGACATGGTCGGGCCGCAGCATGGCGAGTTGTAGAGCCACTTGTTCTCCTTCGAGCCGATGTCGGTCTTGATCGCCTGCTGAGCGCCGCCGGAATTGTAGGTGCCGGTCGCGCCGTTCCAGGTGAACGTGTTGACGATCCAGTGGAACGAGAAATTGGCGGAGCGCTGGCAGGCGTATTGCGCCGCGCGGTCGCAGCTCTTGTTGGCGAAGAACGCCGGAGCCGATGCGGATTTCGATGGGTTGTGATCGACCGCGGGGACGATGTCGAGCGGCATGTTGTGACTGCGGTTGAGATGCGTCGGCGCGATGCCTTGCGCGATCGTCTTCACCTCTTCCGACGGTATTGCAAAGCAGTCGTAGGCCACGCCCGGCACCGTGTTGGGATTATCGTCGCCGATGTGCCCGCCGCACATGTATATGCCGTTCTTATCGTAACCGATTTTCAGCGCAGGATTACGGTCAAGGCACGCGCCGCCCTGAAGGCACGACAGGTATGTGCCACCCCATGCGCCCGTCGCGTCAGATGTTGCGCTTACCAGCGTGCAATCGTTCTTGCAGGTGACGGTGATGATCCAGCGCTCGATGAATTCGTTGTAGACGATGTGCGGCTCGAACTGCAGCCCATTGCCTCTCGTCAGGTTCGGGTCGAGCCCGGCGTTGCGGATGAGCGTGGACAGCGGCGTGGACTTCAGCAGCTTGCCGGACGTGTCATACACGTTGACGTTCTGCCAGGTGACCTGCACCACCTGCTTGCCGCTGGCGGCGACGTCCATTTCCGCCCGGTCGCAATGGGTCGGCGGATTGTCCGACTTGCACACCGCCAGACCCGGCCCGCGGTCGCCGTCGAACGAGGTGATGGTCTGTGCTTGCGAGGCGTTGCCGGAGAGCAGCCCATGCAGGATGATGAGCAGGGCAGCAAGCGTGATCTGCTTTGCAGTTCGGCGGTTAAACATGGCTTGGCCTCGCGGGTTGGGGCTCATTGTCGTCAGGTTGGATGGTCGTATTTCGAATGGAGCGGCGCCGATTGAGAGCGGCGAGCGTCGCAACGATGCCGAATGCCGCGACGCTCAGTGTCGTTCCCCACAGCAAGGCGCCACAGTCCGGTCCGTCCCGGACAATCGCGATGACGCAGCTCACCGCCAGCAGAACGACGCCGGCGCTTCGGAGCGGCCAGATGAGGGCGGCCGGATGGGGCTTCCCGCCGGTGGCCGTTTCCCAATGGCGCTGCTGACTTAATGCGAGACAAGCGAACCCGAGGCACGCTGTCAGGAACAGGGATAGAAGCATCGCCGCGTCGAACATGGGTCAACCGGCGAGGGCAGGCACAGCCGCGCCGGCTTGCCGTTCGTTGTTGGAGAGCTTGCGCGCAAACAGCATCGCGACAAATGCGCTGAGGAGAAGCGCCACATCGACGCCGGCCACGCCCCACAGGTGCGGGTGCGACAGCGTGCGGACGAAATGATCGCCGGTGGTGAGCCAGTTCAGCGCCACGGCCGTGAGCGACAGCGCGGCGATGGCCCGGCATTGCTGCGCCCATGCGGCGCGCGGGAAGAGCCACGCGTGCGCCAGCGCCGCGATCCAGACCAGGAAGAATGTCCAGACCTCCAGCGCCTCGCGCCCGACGCCGAGGAAAGTTGTGCCGAGCGGCAGCGCACGGTTGATGACAAGGAAGCCCGCGGTCGCAGCGATAATGCCAGTGACGCCGCCGACGGCCAAGGCCTCGACGATGCGCACGCCGGAGCGGCCCTCATGGGCGTGGCGCTTCCTCCGTGACTCCAGCCAGAACAGAAGGCCGGTGCCGATCAGAACGCAGCCGACGAGGCCGAGCGCAAAATAGGTGAAGCGCAAGGTCCAGTGCCGGAACTGGATCTGATGCAGGCCTGAGATGAAGCGCTGCGTCTTGATCATCGGGCCGATCGGATCGGTTTTGTGCAGCAGTGTGCCGGTTGCGGCGTCGAAGCTGACGGCCGGAGCGTAACGGGGGATCGCGCTGTCGAAGCTCTGGAAGATGGTGACGAAGGCGTTGGCGTCGCCCGGATGGCGAACCACGACGGCCCACGGTTCGACGCCGTTCCACAGCCGCCGTGCCTCATCGATCATCGGATCGAGCGGCGCGAGCGTACCGGGTTTGTTGGCCTTCGGGCGCTGATAGCCGCCCACCGCCTCGGCGTTGAAGCCGCGCAGGTCTTCGTAGGAGGAGAGGTATCCGCTCGGGAAATAGACCATGAAGTGGATGATCAGGCCCGAGAGCGTGATGATGACGTGAAACGGCACGCCAAGCACGCCGGACAGTGTGTGCAATTCGAAGAACTTGCGGCCCGCGAGAGTGTTTGGCCGAAACGTAAAAAAGTCCGCGAACAGGCGGCGATGGATGACGATGCCGGAGACGCAAAGCACAAGCATGGCCATGCCGGCAGCGCCGACAATCCATTCGCCGAGATTCCACGCCTTGATGTGCAGGCTGTAGTGGAAGGGGTAGAGAAACCGCGTGCCGGCGAGCGAATCCTGGTCGGGCAGGACGGCGCCGGTCGTGCCGTCGAAATAGCGGTTGATCAGCTTCTTCGACGCGGCCTCACGATAGACGAGGCGCAGCACCGGCTGACGTTCGGTGGGTTGCAGAACGGTCCAGGATACGGCGTGTGCCGCAACCGCGGCATCGTAGGTGTGGCGGAATTTCTCGAACGAGAGCGGCTGCTCCGGCACGGCGAGCCTAGTCATCGGCGCCATCCAGCGGTCGATCTCCCGGTCGTAGACCGACATCGTGCCCATCCAGAAGATCGCGAACAACAGCAGGCCGACGATGACGCCGACCCAGGTGTGCATGAGATTCAGCGACTGGCGCAGGGTTGAGCTCATTTCAGCCTCCTGCTCGCAGCAGCGCCCAGGGAGCCATCCCAATGGCGGTCAGAATGGCGTAGCCAATCGCGAGCCGCATGAGCCGCCGTGCGGCCGCGCCCCACAGCAGCAGCACGAGATAGATCAGGAAGCCGAGCATCGACGCGGTAACGACCGCGTCGCTTCGCGTCATGCCGAGCAGCGGCAGCGACAACGCGAGACCCGAGACCAGTGCGGAGGCTGCGCCATAGCCGCCGACGATCGCGAGCGGAACGCGCAGCAGAAAATCGCGCCGCTTCGAGGAAGCTGCGTTTGCCGCTGCTCTGGTCGCCGTGCCCACCACGATCAGAAATTGAATGTCGTGGAGGCGAGATAGGTGCGCGGCGCGCCGAGGAAGAGGTAGTTGGCGGTCTGCGTGCCTTGCCAGTAGCTCTTGTCGAATACGTTCTCGACGGCGAAGCGCAGCACGATGGGCTTGTTGTTCCAGGGATTGGCGAAGGTGTAGCGGCCACCGAGGTCGAAGCGCGTCCAGTCCGAAACCTCCAGCGTGTTGGCGGCGTCGGCGTAGAAGCCGCCGGTGTAGATCACGCGGCCGGTGAGGGTGAGGCCGCGCACGAACGGCGTGTCCCATTCACCGCCCAGATTGACCTGCACATCGGAGACGCCGAACGAGCGTTTGCCGTCGTTCAGGCCGCCTTGCGTCTTCTGCTGGCGCGCGTCGATGAACATGACGCCACCGAGCAGCCGGACGCTATCGGTCAGCGCGCCGAAGGCGTTGATTTCGATGCCGCGGTTTCTGCTCTCGCCGTCCTGCGTGACGACGTTGGCCCGGGTAACCTGAAGCGGCCGGTTGATCTCGAACGCGCTCACCGTCGTCGTGATGGTGCCCCAATCGACCTTGACGCCGGCCTCAACCTGCTTGGTCTGATAGGGCGGAAGAATCTGACCGGCGTTGGCGAACGTGGGGCCGACGACCGAACCGCCTTCAAGCCCTTCGATATAGTTCGCGTAAAGCGAAACATTGTGCCACGGCTTCACGACGATTGCGTAGGCGGGACTCCAGGCCGACGAATCGTACCCGCCGGTTTGCCCCGTCGCGGCGAAGCTGCCAGTCGTGACATACTGCTTGCGCACGCCCACCGTCAGTTGAACGCGTTTGTCCCAGATCGACATCGTATCCGCGATGCCATAGCTCGACAGGTTCGAGCTCGAGATCTTGAAAGGATCGCCGGCGGAGATTGTCGGGGCCGGGACCGGCCGCGGGTTGTAGATGTTCGACGTGAAATCAGGAGGCCTCACGTTGATGATCTTGGTTTCGCCCTCCGACCCCGCAGCATTGACGTTGATCGCGTGATGGACGGGCCCGGTGTCCACCGAGGCACGGAAACCGCCCTGCACAGCGGATTGACTCCGCTCTTGGTTGTTCGGGCGAGGCGTTCCGGTGAACTCGCCGTTGAGGTTGGTCACCGTCACGTCGGAATAAAGATAATTCGTGGAGCCGGTGACGATACCCGCCTGAGCATAGGCGGTCAGGTTGCTGGTGATATCGACTTCGCCTTGAACGGTGGCGAACTGTCCCTTGCTCTTCCAGTAGGCCCACTCCGGCATGTAGTTCTTGCTGGCGTCGGGAGGCCGGGGCACCGCTCGCAATCCCGTTCCCAGAATCGTAAACCGGGACATCACATCGATATTGTTTTCCTCGTAGCCGACGTCGGCCGAAAGCCGCACGCGCTGGCTGCGATAGTCGAGGCCAAGCGAAGCGGCGCCCAGCTCCTGCTTCTGCTTGTCGATCTCGGTGCCTCCGTTCTTGTAGGCGCCGTTGAAGCGGACGCCGAACTCCTTGTGGTCGCCGAACCGGCGTCCGAGATCGATGTGGGTGCCGAGCTGCGATCGCGACGCAAAGCTGTTGGTGATCTGCGCCAGCGGTTCGTCGCCGGCGCGCTTGGTGACGAGGTTGATGCTGCCGCCCACGCCGCCGCCCGGCGGCATGCCGTTCAGCAGCGCGCCGGGCCCCTTCAAAACCTCGACCCGTTCGATGGCGCTCAGCGACGAAAACGAAAACGCCGATGCGATTCCGTAAAGGCCATTCAAGCCATAGGCCGAACTCGGAACGTCGAAGCCCCGGATGAAAGCAAAGTCGAAGCCGTAAGCGCGCGGCACATTGGCCCGGACCGAAGGATCGTTGGCGAGCACGTCGTCGAGCTTGCGTGCCTGCTGATCCTGAATCGTCTTCTGGGTGTAGCTCGTCTGGTTGAACGGCGTGTCCATTACGCTGCGGTTGCCGAGCAAACCGAGCTGACCGCCGGTTGCGACCTGCCCGCCGGCGTAGGGCGACGGTGGCGTCATGGTCGAATTCGGATTGCTCGCGGCGTAGACGTCGATCTGCGGTAGGTCGGTGCTTTGCGCGCGGGCAGACATCGCCATTGAGCGGTCAAACACTGAGACAGAGCGCTGGCCAGTCACCTTGTATTGAAGCGGCGTTCCGCTGAGCAGTTGCCTGACGGCTGCCTCGGCGGTCATTTCTCCGCTGACGCCAGCCGTGTGGTGGCCGGCAACCGCGTCGCTTGGAACGAGAAGTTTCAAGCTCGCTACGCGCGCCCATTGTCTCAGCGCGATGTCGAGGGGACCGGACGGCAAGGAGAATCGGTGCCGCGTGACCGAGAACGCTGCGGACTGCTCGGCCGACGTTTGAGCTCGAGCTTGCGCTGCTGCTTGCACCGGACAAAGTCCGAGTGCTGCCGACGAACAGAGTAGAATCGTTCTCATGTAAGAAGAGAACGACGAATGATGCGACTCCAAAACCATTCCAATCCTCGTACGCGACCCGTGACAACGCGGTGCGATGCGCCCCACGAGAGTCAAACGACGAGGCCGCAGAACCCGACAGCGCGGCGGACAATTTTTCTGGGAACTTTCAGCGTGCGAGGGTGCGCGTATTGTCGCGGTTGACGATGACGAGGCCGGGGAGCTTCGTCACCGAAACCGGCAGCGCAGTTTGGAGCGACTCTAGAAAACTGTCGGTGTCGTGAAGATCGAAATTTCCGGTGACGAGCAGTCGCCGGATTGATGCATCGACGATGACGATACGCCCGCGCCGATAACGGCCGACTTCGGCGATCACATCGCCCAGTGGCTGGCGATTGAAAACCAGCTCGCCGTGACGCCACGCGGTCGCTGCCGATGCATCGATGGTGTAGGCGCGTCCGAGGCCGGTGTCCGGCGCATAGTCGATGGCTTCGCCTTCACGCAGATCGGTTTGTTGGGCACCGGCAGAAACCCGCACACTGTGTTCCGTGACAATCGTAAAGGTTCTGGCCGTGTCTCGCCGCACCGCAAATCCGGTTCCGAGCGCCTGTACTTTGATATCGCCGGACACGACCGAGAACGGGCGCGTTGAATTCGGAGCGACCCGAACGTGGATCTGTCCCGCCCGAAGTGCGATCGTTCGTTGATCGCGGTCCACGTCGAAGGCGGTGCCAGTGTCCATATCGACAACCGAGCCGTCCTCCAGTGTGACGGTCTGGATTTCGCCAGTGCGAGTCGAATGGTCGGCAAAAAGTACGGCTGGTGAGCTGTAGAACCCGAAGGCGATGGTTGCTGCGCCAAGCCCAATGATGGCGGCAGCGAGCACCGTTAGATTTGGACCGCGCTTCTTGTTGTCCTTCAGCAGAGTAGGGCCCAGCTGCTCCCACAGCCGTTCGGCGCGTGTGGCCGCGTTCTGATGGAGGGGATCTGCGGCCTTCCAATCCTCAAATGCCGCCCAGTCCTCGGCTTTTGCATCGCCAGAATGGAGAAACACCAGCCGCTCGAGCGCCTCGCGCACAAGAGGATCGCGCGGACGCTTGAGCGCAGGCAGCTCGGGCAGCGGATCGGGTGGTGTCGACATCGGCGAAAACGCGTCTCCCACCCATAAAACGAACGAGCGCGGAAAGACGACAGTAGAATTTGGCGAAGTCTAATGAAAATCGTCTGGAAGGCGGTCGAGGCAATGTTCGAGCACGGCCACGATGTATTTCGACACCATGCTTGGCGATATCGAAAGCCGCCGGGCGATTTCGGTGTGTGTCAGCCCCTCGAGACGGCTGAGCAGTAGCGCACTGCGGCAACGGAGGGGAAGTTCGTCCAGGGCCGCTTTCAGCAAGCGATAGGTCTGTTTTGACTCCAGGGCACGGTCCGGGCCCGGGCGCGGATCAGCGACCGCATATCCGGCATCCTCCAGCGTGGCATGCGATCCGATGCGGCGGTTCCTGCGGGCGAGATCGATGGTCAGATTGCCGACGATGCGCCAGAGGAAAAAGCGCGGGCCCTGCGGAAGGTCGCGGGCCTGCGGACTGCGGTGCCATACAAGAAAGCGGAGGAAGCTGTCCTGCACAATGTCAGCGGCGGCTTCGCGGTCTTTGAGACGGCCATAGGCGTAGCTGTTCAATTCCCGCCAGTAGCATCGGAACAGCGCATCGAGATCGATCGCTTGCCGGCCCGATGGACGGGGAGGTGAAACAGTTTCTGCAACAGGGTACGACAAAGCGGAAAACACAACCAGGTGACGCTGTTATCTCGATACCGGATCGTGCGGCCCGGCACAAAGCCTATGATTTAGAGGTTATTTAAAGAGCGAGGCCTGCTTTCCGCTAATCGAGCGGATCGGATGGCTGCTGCGGAGTATTGGGAATGAAGGAAGTGAGAAAATCCAAAGCAGCGGCGAAGGTGCACAGAATTCCGATTGAAGGAAAAGACACCGTATCTGCGAGGCTCGATGGACCCACAGCGGCGACGAAGTGCTTCGTTTTCGCGCATGGGGCCGGGGCCGGCATGGATCATTCATTCATGCAAGCCGTGGCGGAGGGGTTGGCGGCGCGAGGGATCGCAACCCTGCGTTATCAGTTTCCGTACATGGAGCAGGGCAGCAAGCGTCCCGACGCGCCGGCCGTCGCGCACGCAGCCGTGCGGGCGGCTGCTGCGTATGCGCGCAAATCTTTTTCTGAGGCAGCGCTGATCGCCGGCGGTAAATCGTTTGGCGCGCGAATGACGTCTCAGGCTCAAGCTCTCGATCCGCTCGACGGCGTGAGAGGTTTGGCATTTTTCGGCTTTCCCTTGCACCCCGCCGGAAAGCCCTCGATCGAGCGCGCTGCGCATCTCAGCGACGTCAACATTCCCATGCTTTTTCTTCAGGGTACGAAGGACAAGCTTGCGGAGTTGTCGTTAATCAAGCCCGTTGTGGCAAAGCTCGGAGCGCGTGCACGTCTTGAGCTTTTTCCGGAGGCCGATCATTCGTTTCATGTGCCTGTACGCTCTGGCCGTACAGACGCGGAAATCATGGACGATCTGCTCAATGCATTCGCGGCGTGGAGTGATTCCGTCGTTAGAGGATGATTTTGGCCTAAAAATTCGGACCGCTACCGGCCTGCGGTATCATGGCCGAGCAGAAAACCTTCTGAATAAATATGCTCGATTGATGCGCCGCGGGCGATGAACGATTGTTTGGCGCTTGAGATCATCTCCGGCGAGCCGCAGAGATAGATCGCGTGCTCCGACAAATCTGGCAGGTCGTCGCCAACGGCATCCTGGACATAGCCGCGCCGGCCTGACCAGGCGGCGTCGGCACGCGACAGGACCGGAACGTAGTTGAACTCGTAGAGCCGCGATTTCCACGCTTCGATTTCGTCGCGGATATAGAGGTCGGCCGCTGTCCGTGTGCCCCAATAAAGGCTGACCGGCGGGCAGTCCGGATCGTCCATCAGCGCGTCGAGCATGGATTTGATCGGCGCAAGTCCGGTGCCGGTCGCAACCATCAGGAGCGGCCGGTAGTCCTCCGCATGGAAGTGGAATGAGCCGAGCGGCAACTCCACGTCGAGGACGTCGCCGGTTTTCAGGCCCGGCAATTGTCGTTCGGTGAAAGCGCCGCGCTCCACCCGGCGGATGTGGAAGTCGACGCGGTTGCCATCGGGCTTTGACGCCATCGAGAAGCTGCGCGTGCCGCCGTCCGGCATGATGACATTCATGTGTTGGCCGGGGAGGAAGTCCAGATGATCGGCGTTGGGAACCTCCAGAACCAAACGGGTTACGAGCGGGCTTGCCGGCGCCACGGAGCACACGATGGCGGCGTGGCGGACGGCTTCCGGCGCTTCGATCCCCGCGCGCGCCGGCATGATGACGAGATCACCCTGCGGCCGGGCCTGACAGGCGAGCGCGTAGCCCGCGGCTTCCTCCTCGGGTGTGAGCGCGAGCGGAAACTCCTCGTAGGCAACTGCGCCTTCAAGGAGCTTGATGCGGCACGTGCCGCAGCCGCCAAGCTGACAATCGTGGGCGAGGTTGACGTTCGAGCGCAGCGCGGCAGTGAGCAATGTTTCGTCCGAGGCAACCTCGAACATCTGGTCGCTTTCCGCGATGTGCACCCGATGCGTCATCAGCGTTTCCGCGCCGCTATTTCTTGATATCCGCCTGGACCAGCACGCGATGGTTCTCCGGCGCGAGCAGAGCGCGCAGCGCTTCGAGCGCCGCAAGCCCGCAAGCCGTATCCTGCTCGCCGGTGCCGCCCGAGAGCCCAACGCCGCCGACGACCTCGTCGTCCACCACGATCGGGAAGCCGCCGACGAACACAGAAAACTTGCCTTCGAAGCTCAACTGGATGCCGAACGCCTCGTTGCCGGGAAGAGCGGGACCGTTCGGAGGCTGGTTGAACAGATGCGTCGAGCGCTTGTGTCCCGCCGCGGTGAAGGCCTTGTTCCAGGCGATCTGCGGGCCGGTGACGCGGGCGCGGTCCATCCGCTCGAGCACCATCGGGAATCCGCCGTCGTCGGCGATGCAGACGGTTTCGAGTACGCCGATCTCCTCCGCTTTTTTCAGCGCCGCGGCGGCCATTGCACGGGCCTCTTTCAGTTCCAGCTTGAATGCGCGTCTCATGTCATTTCCTGCGTTGTGAAGGGCAAAGCGCGGCGTGTCAGATGCCGCGGTAGACGGTTTTGATCTGGGTGTAGAACTCGAGGCCCGTGCGTCCGGACTCGCGAAAGGTCGAGGTGCTGGAACGCTTCAGTCCGCCGAACGGCGCGTTGATCAGATTGCCCGTCGTGGTGCGATTGATCTTGACGGTGCCGGATTCGATGTCGCGCGCGAAGTCGTGCATGTGGCGCGGATTGTTGGTCGCGATCGCTGCCGAGAGGCCATATTCGGTGTCGTTCGCCTTGGCGATTGCGTCGGCGTAGCTTGTCGCTTCGATGATCGCGAGCACGGGGCCGAAGATTTCCTCGCGCGCGATGCGCATATCTTGCGTCACATCGGTGAAGACTGCGGGGGACACATAGAAACCGCGGTCGAAGTTCGGCCCGGTGAGGCGTTCGCCGCCGCACAGGAGCTTCGCCTCACGCTTGCCAATGTCGATGTAGCGGAGGACGGTCTGCAATTGTTTGGCCGTCGCAAGCGGACCGATTTCGGTGCCGGCTGTCATGCCGCTGCCGATCTTCAGCGCCTTCACCTTGGCGACGAGCTTCTCGGTGAATGCGGCCTTCACCTGTGCCAACACGATAATGCGGCTGGTGCCGGTGCAGGCTTGTCCGCTGAGCGAGAGGCCGCCGCGGATCGCAAGATCGACCGCCTTGTCGAGGTCGGCGTCCTCCATAATGATCAGCGGATTCTTGCCGCCGAGTTCCATCTGGGTGCGCGTGGTGAAGGAGACCGAGCGGTGGATCTGCTCGCCGGCTGCGGTCGAGCCCGTGAACGATATCGCTCGCACGACCGGCGGGACGGTGATCGCCGGTCCCACATCCGAGGCGCGGCCGGTGATGAAGTTGAGCACGCCCTTGGGAATGCCGGCGTTGACGAACGCTTCGGTCAGGCGATAGCCGCTCAACGGCGCGTCGGATGACGGCTTGAACACCACGGTGTTGCCGGTGATCAGCGCGGGCGCGATCTTTCGCGCTGGAATGGAGATCGGGAAATTCCACGGCGTGATGACGGAGACGACGCCGAGCGGCTCGCGCTGGCTGTGCACCGTCATATTGGGGTCGTCGTTCGGAAACGTCTCGCCCGAGAGCGACTGGCCTTCGATCGCGTAGAAGCGGAGTGTCTGCGCGGAGCGCAGCACCTCGTCCTCACTTTGATTGAGAGGCTTTCCTTCTTCCCGGGTCAACTCCTGAGCGATCTGCTTTGCGCTGGCTTCCAGGTGGTCCGCCGCGCGGTTGAGGATTTTTGCCCGCGTGGAGATCGGCGTTTGCCGCCATCCGGCGAAGGCCGCGGTCGCGGCCTTCACGGCATCGTTCGCGTCAGCGGCCGAGGACGCGGGGAAGCGGCCGACGATGTCGAGCGTGTCGGCGGGGTTGACGTTGTCGAAGCGCTCGCCGGCACGGCTCGCAACCCACTGCCCGTCGATGTGGTTGTCGAACTGTTCGATCTTCGGACGTGTTGCCGGCGCGCGATCCAGTGTCGTTGCAGCTTGGGTCATGATCGCCTCCTAGCCCCAAATGAACACAGCGCAGATGGTCGAAACGAAGAGGCCGGTGAGGACCGGCAAGAGACAGGCATGAACGATCTGGAACACCGGCACGCGCGCGAAGCCGGCCACCGCAATCAGCGACGACCAGGCGACCAGTGTGCCGCCGCCGGTCCACACCGCGCCCATCTGGCCCACGGCGGCCAGCGTCTCCGGCGCGAGCCCCGCGGTCGGCGCCAGCGCGCCCGACAATGAGCCCGTGAGCGGCAGCCCCGCGAAACCCGAGCCATCGATGCCGGTGATCATGCCGACGATGAGGACGCCGAACGCGACCAGCACGTGGTTGTTCGGAATCCAGCCCTGCACCGCCTGAATGAGTTCGAACAGCAGGCTCGGCGCCTTCGCGACCGGGACGCCGAGGATGGACGCGGCAAGGTCGCCGCCGGCGCCCAGGAAGAAGAAGCCTGCAATCGGCAACACCGATCCCATGGCGCGGAAGGCGAAAACGAAGCCCTCCGTGACGTGATCGGCGCTGGCGTCGAGGGCCTTGCGCGGTCTGTCGGTCGCAAAGGACGCACAGATCATCAGGACCGCGGCGACGCCGCCGACGAGGGCTGCGGCATCGCCGCCCTTCAGGTCATGGCCATAGCCGAGCCGGGACAGCCCCATCAGGATGATGACGACGCCGAAGGCGATGGGCGTCGCGATAGCAAAGAATTTCGACCAACCGATGCGGCTCTTCTCGAGCTTTGACAGCTCCTGGCAGATCGCCTTGCCGCTAACCAGAGGCTCCTGCTCGGTGGCGCGAGCGATCTCGGCCTTGTCGAAGGTGCCTTCGGCCTCGATCTTCTCCAGGATGCTGCCGTTCGCGGACTGCGACTGCCAGCGCTCGAGCAGTGCGTTGCTCGGCGGGATGATGTACTTGCGGATCGAGAGGTAGCCGATCACGAGCGCAATGCTGCCGGTGATGAGGGACAGCACCAGCGCGCGGTCGGCGACGATCGCGGCGCTCACCGCGGCGCCCGCAGCCTTCGCACTGATGCCGGGGGCGACGCCGATCACATAGTCTGACGACAGCGCCATGCCCTGGCCGGCGATTGCGATCGCAAGCGCGCCGGCAACCGGCGGCAAGCCCGCGGCGATTGCGGCTGGGAGCAATACGGCGGACACCAGCGGCACGGCGGGCGTCGGCCAGAAGAAGAGCGAGATCACGTAGGTGATACCGGCGAGCACGAAGAAGGCGGTGTGGCCGTTCTTCATCACCGCGCGGAAGGGCTCGACCATCCGGATGTCCGAACGCAGCGTCTTCAGCGCGTTCAGAAGCGCGGTCATCAAGGCGATGACGAGGAAGATGTTGAACAGCTCTTTCGCGGCTGTGAAGCTTGCGTTGAAGATGCTGCCGACCGCCGTCACCGGGCTTTGCGTCCACGCAAACGTCACCAAAAGCGTCGCGATGACCGACGGCACCACGACGTTGGCGCGCAGAATCATTGTGGTCACGATGACCGCGACGCCGATGAGATAAACCCAGTGCGCCGCCCCGATAACGACTTGCTGTCCCATGTTTCCCCCGATTGCGCTTTTGCGCGTTATTCCTTCTGGCACAATCGGTATACAGTATGCGGAAAATCAAAAGCAATACGGCTGGATAACGCAGGGGGTGGTTCGCATAAATTCCTGCGAAAACGCAGGTATTTACCTGAAGATCGCAGCGCACGCCTGAGTGCGGGTGTTGACGGGTATGCAAAACGGTATACAGTATTCCGACTTTTGCGGGGCCAGGCGGTCTCCGCAAGCAAATCCGGCCTCAAGCCCGCGAACAGGAGCGCTCAATGCCCCAACTGATGAATCACGTGGAATTCCGGTCAGCCCTCGAAGACGCCATTAAGGGCAAGAGCGCGAACAAGGCGCCGTTCAGCATCGCCTGGGCGAGCGGCAAGCTCAGCCGCGATCATCTCGCCCGTTGGGCGGAGAACCACTACCACTACGTCGGTCCGTTCGCGGATTACCTCGGCTACATCTACGCGCGCATGCCGGACCGCTACACGGATGCCAAGGACTTCCTGCTCGCCAACATGTACGAGGAGGAGATCGGCGGCGATCGCCACACCGATCTGCTGATCCGTTTTGCGAAGGCCTGCGGCACGACCGAAGAGCGTGTCAAGAATCCGGACAACATGACCGCGACGACACGTGGCTTGCAGAGCTGGTGTTATGCAGTCGCGATGCGCGAAGACCCGGTGGTTGCGGTTGCGGCGCTGGTTGTCGGCCTTGAGTCGCAGGTGCCGTCGATCTACCGCAAGCAGACGCCGACTCTGCGCGAGAAATACAAGTTCACCGACGAGGAGGTCGAGTTCTTCGACCTGCACATCGTCTCCGACGAGATCCACGGTGAGCGCGGCTATCAGATCGTGCTTGAGCACGCGGACACGGTGGAGCTCCAGCAGCGCTGCCTGAAAATCTGCGAGATCGGCGCGCAGATGCGGCTGCTCTACACAACCGCGCTCTATCACGACTATGTCGCCAAGGACATTCCGCTCTCGGATCTCGAGAGCGTGGAAGCCAAGGTGCCGCAGTACGAACGCGAACTGTTGCAGGCCTGAGTGTGCCGACGGTCGTTCTGCATCGGGGCGGGCAGGCCTACCGCGACGAGGTGAAAGAGAACACCAACCTCGTCGTGCGGGCCGGCATCAAGCAGTTTCCCTTTCCCAACCTTCGTTACGGTTGCGGAATGGGGAAGTGCGCCAAATGTGCCTCGCGCATCATCAAGGGCGCCGAGCTTCTGCCGGCGCCCAACTGGAAGGAAAAGAAGCAATTGGGCCCGAGGCTCGACGAGGGCTATCGCTTGGTGTGCCAGCTCTGGCTCAATCACGATCTGGAGCTTGCTCAGGACGATAAGCCGCTCGAGTCGTTGGCGCCGTCACCGTAACGTCGTTTTGCGCGGGCCGCGTGGCCGCGATCATGGCTGCAATCTTGGCCGGGGAGGCCTCGTCATGTATGTGATCCTGACCAGCAAGCCGGGGAAATTCCGCACCGAGATCGTCGATGGCGTGAAACCGCTCGAGGCTTACGACTATCTGTTCTACGGCGACAAGAAAGCGCACTTCGTGATCGCCGAGCTCCAGAAGGACACCAAGATTCGCGTGGTCGAGGAGGGCACCGCGATCGTCAACGACGTGCCGTCGAAGTTCTTCGAGAAGTTCGAGACGGTCGAGCGTGCTTTCGCTGAGCTCAAGCACTTGACCAATTTCGGCCATGTGGAGGCGTCGCTGAAAAAAGTCGCGCCGAACGGCGGCAACGCCTGACGGCTATCCGGATCAAACGATGATTGAAGTCACTTTCCTGACCAACGGCGGAAAGATCGTCACCGCGCCGGAAAACACCAATCTGCTTCGCCTGTCGTTGCGCGAAAAGGGAGGCATTCCGTTCAAATGCGGCGGCGGCATCTGCGGGACCTGCAAGTGCCTGATCGAGAAAGGCATCGAGAACACCGATGCGGTGAAGCCGAAGGAGCGCAAGCATCTGACGGACGCACAGCTTCAGGAGGGCTACCGGATGGCATGTCAGACCTTCCTGAACGGCAACGTCAGCGTCTCCTGGCAAGTGAATCGGCAGGTCAAGCAGCCTCAACCTTGAGCGGCGGGCGGCGTTGGTGCCTCCGCGTGAAATCGAGTAGTGTGCCAGGTGGCATCGACATCGATTCGCCCGCTTTTCGTGACGAAAAGCGATGCCGCAGCGTGTGGGTCCGGGCCGCTGCTCGGGGCGTCCACAGTCCTCCCGGATGCGACAACAGGCAGGCTCAGACTTTTGATGCCACGTTCAGCGCCGCCACGCTCCGAAAGCCCACGGCCCGCGATGCCGCGGCTCGGTGAAACGCATGCGCCGCTTCATGGCAAGGTCATCGCCGAGTTGCGTCATGCCATCCTGACCCAGCGGTTCAAGCCCGGCGACCGTTTGGTCGAGGGGCGGCTTGCGAGCGAGTTCGGCGTGTCGCGCAATCCGGTGCGCGAGGCGATCCGCGTTCTCACATCCGAAGGGCTGATCGAGGTCACCGCGCGTCGTGGCGCCTCGGTCATCATGATGACCGAGCAGGAGGCGCGCGAGACGATCGAGGTGCGCGCCGTGCTCGAAGGTCACAACGCGCGGCTTGCGGCGCGGCGGCAGGACACGCGCACACTCAAGCGTATCGAGCAGGTCTTGGAGAAGGGCACCGCGGCGGTGTCGGGGCGTCGGTTCGATCAACTGACCGAATTGAACCAGCAATTCCATCAGGAGCTCGCAGCGGCGGGGCAGAACCGGGTTCTCGGCGAAGTTCTGCGTAAACTGCGTGAGCGGACCGCGGTGCTGTTCTCGCCCAATGATCCGGTCCGGCAGGCGCGCTCCTGGGATGAGCATGCGGCGATCCTTCGCGCGATCATCGACGGCGACGAGCGGACGGCTTCAACCGCGGCGGCCGAGCACGTCATGCGGGCTGGCGCTGACTATCTCGTGAGTCTCGACGCGGCCGCGGACGATCCGCTTCAGGCCGCTCGCTCCTCGACGCGCATCAAAAAGCTGACGTCAGGCATGCTTCGTGTGCCCGCCACGGCCGACGACGACGTGGCGCGCGGCAGGGCAACGGCGGCAAAGGACGCCGTCGTCAAATCGGCTCATCGCCTGGTGCGCCGCGAGCGCAACGGCGGAAACCGAAGACCGAGAACCACGTCGCCGTAGCTTTCCGGATTGAGCGCGCGCATCACTTGGAAGCAGTGCTCTTTTGAATCAACGCGAATAGGCGTGCCGGGCTTACGGGCGCCTCGTCGATGCGCACGCCGTAGTCTCTCAGAGCGTCCTCGATACCGGAAATGACAGCCGCCGCCGCAGGCACCGTGCCCGACTCGCCGATGCCCTTCACGCCCAACGGATTTTTCGTGCTCGGATATTCGACAAGATGAACGTTGAAGGCCGGGATCTCCGGCGCGGCAGGCAACAGATAATCCGCGAGATTGGTGGTCAGAGGCTGCGCGTTGGCGTCGAAGCCCATCCATTCGAACAGCGCGTTACCGATGCCATGAACGGCGCCACCGTGAACTTGCCCCTCGGCGGTCATCGGATTGATGACGCAGCCGCAATCGTTGACCGCGACATAGTTGAGCAGCGTCACGCCGCCGGTGAGGGGATCGACCTCCAATTCGATGGCATGGGCGCCAATACCGTAAGTCAGAGCCGACGTTTCGAAGTTCACCGCGGACTCGAGACCCGGCGCCATGCCGGCCGGCATTTTGTAACCGGGCGCGCCGGCCAGCGCGTCGGCGATCTCGCGCAGCGAGATCGAAAGGTTCTTGCCGGTTTCGATGACGAGGCCGTCGCGGATGTCCAGGCTCTCTTCTGGCACGTCGAGCAGACGAGCCGCCGCCATGATCACTTTTTCGCGCACGGCGCGCGCCGCGAGATGCACGGAGTTTCCGGCGGTCACCGTCTGGCGGCTGGCGAAGCCGCCAAGCCCGAGCTGGATGGTGGAGGTGTCGCCGCTCACGACCGTTATATCATCCGGCCTGACGCCAATCTGATCGGCGGCGATTTGCGCAAGCACGGTTTTCAAGCCTTGCCCCATCGCCATGGCTCCGGTGAAAACCGAAACCTTCCCGGAGCGGCCAACCCGGACGATCGCGGATTCGAACGGGCCTCGCCCAGTCCCTTTAAGTCCGGTGGCGATACCGAAACCGAGGAGGCGTCCTTCGGTCTTCGCTTTCTCACGGCGCGCAGCGAAGCCGGCGTAGTCGGCGCTGCTCAACGCAAGATCGAGGCACGCGGGAAAGTCGCCGCTCTCGTAGACGATGGCGCTCGCGGAGCGCACCTGCATCGGCGTGCCGTAGGGAATGGCGCTGGCCGGCACCAGATTGCGGCGTCTCACCTCTGCGCGGTCGAGGCCGCGGTCGCGTGCAATGGCGTCGATGACGCGCTCCATCGCGAAGCAGCCCTCCGGATAGCCTGCGCCGCGCACCGGCGCTGTCGGTGTCTTGTTGGTTTCGGCCACCGACACGTGGAGCTTGTAGTGCGGCAGAACATAGGGGCCGGGAAAGTTCGTCGACGCGTTGTAATGCAGATTGATGCCTTGATACGTATACGCGCCGGCGTCGCTGATCATCGTTCCGCGTGCGCCGAGCAGGCGTCCGTCATTGTCGAAACCGACATCGACGTCCCAGTACTGATCTCTCTCCTGGATCGACGCCATGAAATGTTCACGGCGATCTTCGATCCATTTGACCGGCCGATGCAGCAGAAGACTTGCGGCCGAGATCGCGACCTCTTCGGGATACAGAATGAATTTCGCGCCGAACCCGCCCCCGACATCGGGGGTCACCACGCGGATACGATTTTCGTCGAGCCCGAGCAGCTTCATGATGAAATAGCGCGCTTCGTGGGCGAGTTGTGTCGAACTCCAAACCGTCAACAGATCGCTCTGTGTATCGAAGCTTGCAACGAGGCCACGGCCCTCGATCGGATGGGCGCCGCCGCGATGCTGCTTCAGGTTGACCGTCAAGCGGCGCGGCGCGGCCTCCACGGCGGCGTCGGCATCGCCATAGCTCTGGACGAAATCGATCAGCAGGTTACCCTTGCGATGGACATGAGCATCGGGCGCGCCGGGCGACAGCGCGTCGCGGCAATCCGAGGCGGCGGGCAAGTCCTCAATGTCCACTTCGATCAGCGCCAGCGCATCTTCCGCGATATAGCGCTTCTCTGCCACGACCAGCGCGATGGCCTCGCCGACATATGAGACCTCCTTGCCCGCGAGAATGTACGGCGAAATGTCGGCAGGCAGCACCGTGCTAGGAAATTGAAGCGGCAAGCGGTCGGCGGTCATGATCGGACGCAGATCGGCGAGCGTATAGACGGCGTGCACGCCCGGAAGCGCTCGCGCCGCGCTGGTGTCGATCGAGCGGATCAGGCCGTGAGCGGTCGGACTGCGCAGGAACGCCGCCTCGAGCAAGCCGGGCAGCTTCAGGTCGTCGACGAAACAGCCCGCGCCGCGAACAAGAGCCGGGTCCTCGACGCGCGGATAGCGTCGTCCGATGTATGGTGTTCCACCCATCCCAAATCCCTTTTGCCGTCACCTTAGCGGCTGCGAAGGGGGACGTCTCCCGAGCTGTGGACACAGTCGGTATGCGACAGAGGACAAGCGCTGGAGTTGAGATCGCAGCTTATTCAATCGTAACGGCGTTCGCCTTGATCTCCGTTCTGAAACACGATGCCAGATGGCCATTCCCCGCCAGAACGGGACTGGGGATGCTCGCTCGGCAGCGATCGATTGCTTCGCCGCAGCGCGGCGCGAATGCACAGCCAGGCGGCAAATTGGCGAGGTCAGGCGGCGCGCCCGGGATCGCGACGAGGCGATCGCCTTTCCGCGCGGCGTGTCCGGTGCGCGAGGCAAGAAGTCCGCGCGTATAGGGATGGGCGGGCGAACGGATCACGTCCGCGCATGATCCCGTCTCGACAATGCGGCCGCCGTACATGACGGCGATACGATCCGCCACCTCGACCGCCACGCCGATGTCGTGCGTGACGAAGATCACGCCGAGGCCAAGCTCGCGCTGGAGCTCGCGGATCAGCAGCAGCACCTGAATCTGCACCGTGGCGTCGAGCGCGGTGGTCGGCTCGTCGGCCAGCAGAACCTTGGGCCGGCAGGCCAGCGCCAGTGCGATCATCGCTCGTTGCCGCATGCCGCCGGACATCTCGTGCGGGTAGTTGTCGAGACGGCGCTCGGGGGAGGGAATGCGCACGCGCTCGAACAGTTCGAGCGCACGCTTGCGGCCTTCGGCGAGCGACACGCGGTCATGCCGCTTCACGGCCTCCGCGATCTGATCGCCGACCCGATAAACCGGATCGAACGCGAGCCCAGGGTCCTGGAAGATCATCGATGCCGTACGGCCGCGATAGGCGAGGAGCTCTCCCGGCGGCATTGCCAGGACGTCTTTCCCGTCGACCAAGACACGGCCGCCGACGCGCGCCGATCCCGGATGGAGCCGAAGCAGCGTGCGGAGCGTCACGCTCTTGCCGGAGCCGGATTCGCCCAGCAGGACGATCGTCTCGCCCTTCGCAAGTGTCAGATCGACGCTGGAGACCGCTCGCACGGCTTTCGGGCCGGCGCCGAATTCCACGGTGAGGTTCCGCACGTCGACCAGCGGCGCGATGGTGGGAGAGCTTGTCATGCGGATTTCGGATCGGCGAGATGACAAGCAACCAGATGCTCGTGCCCGGCGTCGTGCAACTGAGGTTCAACTTTGGTGCATTGCCCGATCGCGAATTTGCATCGGGTGTGGAATCGGCAGCCGGGCGGTGGGTTGATCGGGTTTGGCGGATCGCCGGAGATCGGCGCTTCCTCGGTCCGGTGCGCCGGGTCCATCGAAGGCATTGAGGCCAGCAGGGCCTGCGTGTAGGGATGCCGCGGATCGTTGAAGATCGCCTCGGACGGGCCGACTTCCGCGACCTTGCCCAAATACATCACCATCACACGGTCGGACATGAAGCGGACCACGTTCAGGTCGTGCGAGATGAAGATATAAGTCAGGCCGAACTCGTCCTTCAGATCGAGCAGGAGGTTTAAGACCTGCGCCTCAACAGACTTGTCGAGCGCGGAGACCGCTTCATCGAGAATGAGAATCCGTGGTTCAAGCGCAAGTCCGCGCGCGATGTTGACGCGCTGGCGCTGGCCGCCGGAAATCTCGTGCGGGTAACGCCCGGCGAAACGCGACGGCTCGAGCCCCACGCGGTGTAGAAGATCGTGGGCGCGCCTGATCGCAGCCTTTCGTGAAAGGCCATGCACGTGCGGGCCGAAGGCGATGGTGTCCTCGACGGTCAGGCGTGGATTGAGCGACGCATAGCTGTCCTGGAACACCATCTGGGTCTGCTTGCGGAACGCATTCAGACTGAGCGATGGGGAGCCGACCTTTTGGCCGTCAAAGAGGATGTCGCCCGAGTCCGGCCGGATGATCTGCATGATCAGCCGGGCGGTGGTGGACTTACCGCAACCGGATTCGCCAACGATGCCGAGTGTTTCGCCTTTGGCGAGTTCGAAATCCACTCCATCCACGGCGCGGACAACGGTTCTGGCACGGCCCAGAAAACTCTTCGATATGTCGAAGTGTTTGACGAGACCGTTGACCGACAGCAGGGCGCCGGTCGTAGGACTGGGCGATAACGCTGTTCTCATTGCTTCACTTCCATCGCGGAGCGAAGGCCATCGGAGAACAGATTGAACGAGATCGAGGTGAGGAAGATCATCGCGCCGGGGAGGGCCGCGAGCGCCGGCTGGCTGTAGATCGCGGTCCGCAGCGTGTTGAGCATCAAGCCCCACTCGGCTTCGGGCGGCTTTACGCCAAGCCCCAGGAACGAGAGACCGGACGCCAGGATCATCGACACGCTGATCAGGCTCGTGGCGTAGACGAGAACGGGGCCGAGGACATTGCCGAGCACGTGAACGCGAACAATGGTGAAAGCGCCCGCGCCGGACACGCGCGCGGCCTCCACGTAGTCTCTGGTTCTGATCTGCGTCGTTACGGCCTCGGCGACGCGTGCGATCTGTGGCACGAACACAACGGTCAGCGACACGATGGAGTTGAGAATGCCGGCGCCAAGCGCACCGGATAGCGCAATCGCCAGCAGTACCGAGGGAAATGCGAAAAATGCGTCGATGACGCGCATCACCGCGGTGTTGATGCGCCCTCCAACATAGCCAGCGAACACGCCGATGCTCGAGCCGATGCAGAAGGCGAGCAGCACCGGCATCACGCCGATGAACAACGTGAGGCGGCCGCCATAGATCAGGCGGCTCAGCATATCGCGGCCAAGCTCGTCGGTGCCCAGAACTGCGCCCTCAAAGCCGATCGGCTTGAGCCGCCGCAGCACCGATCCCTTGTATGGGTCTGCGGGCGCGATATAGGGCGCGAGAACCGCCAGCAGCACGATCAGGATGATGACGCCCAGCGCGATCATCGCGACCGGATCGCGGAGGAGCCGTGCGCCGACGCCAGCCCAGTAACCGCGGCCCGCCGTTGTCTCGGGCATTCTGACAGAGCTTTCGGCGACCGCGCTCATATCAGGCCCGGTGGATGCGCGGATCGAGCGCGGTTTGCAGCACGTCGACGATGAGGTTCAAGCCGACGAAAAACATCGCCAGCACCAGAATGGTCCCTTGAAGCAGGGGGAGATCGCGCTGGAAGATCGCGGCGTTGAGCAGAAAGCCGGTGCCCGGCCAGGAAAAAACGGTTTCGACCAGGATCGAGCCTCCGAGCAGATATCCGAGCTGCAAGCCCATCACCGCAAGCGCGGTTGGTGCCACATTGGTGACGACATGCTTGAACACGCCCCATTCACTCAGGCCCTTGGCGCGCAGTGCCTGCACGAACTCCTGCGTCAGGATATCGGCGACAAGCGCGCGAACCGTGCGGGCGATGATGCCCATCGGGATCACGGACATGGTGATCGCGGGGAGGATGATGTGGCGGAAATGCTCGAGATCGGGCCGCCAGTTTCCCGAGCCGTCCGGTCCTGCCCCGGTTGGGGGCAGCCAGTTGAGCGTCACGGAAAACACGATGACCAAGACGATGCCGAGCCAGTAGTGGGGCACACTGACGCCGAGCACTGAAAGGGCGGACGCGACCTTGTCCAGCAGGCTATTGCGGAAATAGCCGGCGACGAATCCGAACAGCATGCCGAAGGCAAATCCGATCAGCGTGGCGACTGACGCAAGGATCAGTGTGTTGCTGACCGCGAGACTAAGTTCGCTCAGCACCGAGCGCCCACTCGCGATCGACTGGCCGAGATCGCCGTGCAGGACCTTCCAGAGCCAGAGGCCGTATTGGACCGGCAGCGGCTTATCGAACCCATAGGCGGCGCGCAGCTCGGCCTGCTGCTCGGCCGTGGCATCGATGGGCATCACGGCGGTCAGCGGGTCGCCAGGCGCGAGATGAACGAGCAGGAAGCAGAAGATGCTGACGCCGAGAGCCACCGGTATGACGTAGAGGATGCGTTTCAGCGTGTAGAGAAACATGGCCGGGCTTTCCTGGATGGCTCTCGGTCCAACGGTTCGCCTTAGCGGCTCTATTTTTGCGGATAGGATTGCAGCATCGCTTCACGGAAGAAGCGCGGAAGCTCCGCCAAGTCCTTGTCGCCCCAGCCGCTGGCGACCGCAGCGGCGAGGGAGCTCAACGCGCCGGCGGAGACCGGCATCGCAATGCCGGAGAGCGACCCGGTCGCGAGTGCGGACATGACGTCTTTCCGCATCGTGCGGATATCCATCGTCATGTCGCCCGGCGCCCCTTTGAGGATTTCCTTTTTCATGGTCAGCCAGCCGTTGGCTGTCGGCGCTTCGCTCAGAATGTCGAGCATGAGGCCGAGATCGAGGCCCTGTTTGGTCCCGAGCGACAGCGCTTCGGATAGCGATTGCAGGTATGCTGCCATGCCAAGATTGACAGCGAGCTTCATGGCGCAACCGCTGCCGGCGGGGCCCATGTGCACGACGCGCCGCGTGAGATGATAGGTGACGGCTGCGGCACGATCGATGTCTTCCGGCCGGCCGCCGGCCAGCGCCAGAAGCTTTCCCTCGCGCACGGTCGGAATCGAGCCGAGCACGGGACAATCGATGATGCGGGCGCCACCAGCCTCGACCGCAGTCGCGAGGCTGCGTGCGGTCATCGGCTGGAGCGTCGTCATTTCGACGAAAAGCTTTCCAGCTACGTTGACGGAGAGAAAGCCGCGCTCTCCGTGAAACAAGTCGAGGACGCCGCTGTCCTCCGAAATGATGGAGATGATGATGTCGCTTGTTGCTGCGATATCCTGAGGGCCGAGCGCGACGCGGAGGCCTTTGTCGTCATGGGCTTGCATGACTTGCGGATCGCGATCCCAGACCAGAGGCGCCATGCGCTTGGACGCAAGGCGCTCCGCGATCGCGCTGCCCATCTTGCCGAGCCCGACCAGGCCGACTTTCATGACGCTTCTCCCAAGTTGCACCGAACGAAGTCGTCGATCGATTATTTCTCGATCTTGATTCCGGCCTTGGCGATGACCTCGCGCCACATCTCGGTTTCGGCAGCAATTCGTTGCTGCAAGGCAGCGGAGCCGTCGGCTGCGACGTCGACGCCGGCTGCGTTCAGACGCTCCCGCGCGTCGGCGGAGTTGAGGACTGCAATGACAGCGCGTTCGATTTCCGCACGCAAGGCATCCGGCGTCGCCTTCGGAGCGAGCAGCGCAAACCACGCGCTGGTGTCGAAGCCGGCCAATCCGGATTCCGCAATCGTCGGAGTCTCCGGCAGCAGCGCCGCGCGCTGAGCCGTGGTGACGGCGAGCGCGCGGAGCTGGCCGCCTTTGATCAGCGGCAGCACCGATGGCAGGTTGTCGAACATCACTTGAACCTGCCCGCCCAGCAGATCCTGCACCGCGGGCGCGCTGCCCTTGTAGGGGACATGCAGCAGGTCGATGTTGGCGCGGAGCTTGAAGAGTTCGCCTGTCACCTGACCATTCGATCCAACGCCCTGAGAGGCGTAGATCAACTGACCGGGCTTGGCTTTCGCCAGCGCGATCAACTCCTGCACCGTCTTCGCGGGGACGGACGGATTGACCACCAGCACATTGGCAACGGAGCCGGTGCGCGTGACCGGCGCCAGGTCGCGGCTCACGTCATAAGGAAGGTTTGAATAGAACAGCGGATTGATCGTGAGCGCGCTGGATGCGACCGCGAGCAGCGTATGGCCGTCTGGCGCTGCTTTGGTGACGGCCGTGACGCCGATGCCGCCGTTCGCGCCCGGCTTGTTCTCGACGATCGCGCTCTTGCCCCAGCGTTCGGACAGCTTCTGCACGAGAATGCGAGCGATGATGTCGCTCGTCCCGCCCGCCTGATAAGGCGACACGACCGTGACGTTCCTTGACGGAAAGTCTTGCGCCTGGACGGCGCACGCAGACGCCAGAGTGAACGCAACAGCAAGAACGCGACGCAGCATCAGTTCGGTCTCCAGTCTCTTGTCTCGATGGCCGGCGCCAGAATGCCCGGCGCCAGGACGCCCGCTTAGTGGGCGTCCCGTTCGTCGGTGTACCAATCCGGTTTCACCGGATAGTGCGGGCCGTCGTAGATTTCGACGACGACGGTTTCCTCATGTGCAATCGCCGGGCCATGCACGTTGCCCTTGGGATTGCAGTAGAACGAGCCCGCGGTGAGAACCACCTTGGTCGAGGTGTATTCGTACTTGCCCGACAAGCAGATCATGAACTGGTTCGAGGCGTGAAGATGCGGCGCCGGAATGCCCGCGCCCTTGGCGAATTTGATCAGCGCGATCGAGGCGCCGGTCTCTTCATTGCGCCACAGCATCTTCTCCGAAATGCCCTTCAGCGACTTCTCGCGCCAGGGCATCTTGTCGCTGTCGATCAGGATTTCATCGAGACTGGGCGCTCCCGCGGGAAGCTTTGTCATTGTTGTCCTCGTTCTGGTGTTTCGTTGAAGCTGAGACCGCGTGTGGCGTGCGGCGTCAGACCTTCCAGGTTACGGATTTCAGTTCGATCAGCCTCGACAGGTACACGACGTCCGATTTGTTGGTCAGGCGGTGCACCGCGCGCATCTCGTTGATGAACGCGAACGATCCGGCCGGCTCGTCTGTCGGGATTTTCTTGCCGAAGACGGTCTCGATCTCGTTCTCGCCGCCGCCCAGGGAGACGACGAGATACGGGTGATAGTGAATGTGGAAATCGATCGTCTGACCCGGTTCGAGGCGCACCTCCCACATGCGGATGTGCTCGTTCTCGAACAGGATCTTGTCGCCGACTTCGCCGAGCTTGATGCCGCGCTCTTTCGCGGCTTTCAGGCCATACGGATCGTCCATCGGTCCCAATCCTTACTTTGTCGGCAGAACCGCGATGGCGTTGATCTCGATGAGATAGTCCGGCGAGGTCATCTTGTTGATCTCGACCATCGTGGAAGCGGGCAGGGGGGCCTTGAAGTACTGCGCGCGGACCTTATGGATCGCGTCGAAGTGCTCCATGTTGCGGACGTAGACATCGACGCGGCAAATGTCGTCCATCGTGCCGCCGGCGGCTTCAACCGCGGCCTTCAGGTTCTCGCACACCTGCTTGGTCTGTTCGGAGACGTCGCCGATGCCGGCGATGGTGCCGTCGGGCCGCCGCGAGGTCATTCCCGAGATGAAGACGAACCGGCCCGTGGCCTCGATCGCGGTGGCATGCGAGAACACGCCGTTCGGCTGACGCAGCTTCGGGCTGGTGATCTGGACTTTAGGCATTGTGCTTCCTTCTTGCTTGCTTGTTGTGTTGGATTTGCCGTGCCGGTTGAGGGCTCGGCGTGATGTAGCTCAACCTATGACCGAGGCCAGGAATGCGAGCGATCGTTGCAGCGCCAATTCTGCGCTCGGCGGATGAAAGTTCTCGATTTCGTCGCAGTTGAATCCGTGGCTCGCCGGATAGGTGTGGATCTGCACGCTCGCGACGGAATGAGCAGCGCGGATTTTCTGCGCGTGGTCCAGCGTGGCGATGGGGTCCCTTTCGCCGAAGTGCATCAGCACCGGGCAGCGCGGCTGTTCCGTGACGTGGGGCTCGACCTGGGTTGCGTAGTAGCAAACGGCGCCTGCGACATTGTCCAATTGGGTGGCGCTGCGCCAAGCCACCGTGCCGCCCCAGCAATAGCCGAGCACCGCGGTCTTGCCGGAAGCTCCGAGCTGCATTTGCGCGGCGCCGACGTCGGCAAACACCTGCTCCCAGGAGATCCGGGCGCGCAGAGCGCGGCCCGTTGCCGCATCGTCCTTGGAATAGCCAAGCTCGAGGCCGGGGCTGATCCGGTCGAACAGCGCGGGCGCCACGACGTGGTAGCCGCGCGATGCATAGCCGTCGCATACGCCTCGGATGTGGGCGGTCACGCCGAAGATCTCCTGGACCAGGACGATACCGCCGCGGGGCTGCGTGTCAGGTTTTGCCTCGTAGGCGCGCAGATTGTGCCCGTCGCTCGCCCGAAGAGAGATGTGTCGTCCGATCATCCGCCGTGATGTCCTGCAGGGCTCATCCTAGCCTCAATTCTTATGTCATAAAATATCATATATTTTCGAAAATAAATTGACACACTGAAATTGTGGGTGCGATTATTTTTAGCAGGAAGGCCGGGTTTTCGGGCAATTCGCATGCGTTCGAGCCGCTGCCCGGCGAAATAGGACTAAAGCCAGCAATGGCCCGCCGATTGCAAGCATCGGTCCCGAGATGCGGACGCACGGATCGCCGTGTGTTCAAAAGCGCCGTCTTCTGAATCAAAGCCAATTCTTTTGAAGGGGAGATCGACATGAAACGGTTTGGTGCGGCGGTTTGCTGCGCTGCTCTTTTGTCGCTGATCGGTGCGGGCCTCGCCGTGGCGCCCGCGCAAGCGCAGGAAAAAGCACTCACGAAAGTCACCTTCTCCCTCGACATCATCGTGCTGGGGCGGCACGCGCCGTTTTATGTCGCGCTCGACAAGGGCTTCTATAAGGAAGAAGGCCTCGACGTGAATTTCATCCCCGCCAAGGGGACCGCGGCCGCCATTCAGAACGTCGACAGCGGCATCGCGCAGATCGGCTTCACGGACGTTGCGAGCCTGGTCGTCGCGCGCGCCGGCGGCTCGACCGTCAAGGTCGTGTCGGTGATCTATCAGAAGGCGCCGTATTGCCTGTTCTCGCTCGATCCCGGCGCGAACGTCACCAAGATCGCCGATCTCGAAGGGCTCAAGATCGGCTCGAACGCGGGCAGCTACATTCCGAGCATCGCGAAAGCGCTGATGCGAAAGAACGGCCTCGACCCGAACAAGCTCACGGTCGAGAGCATCGAGCCATCGGCGCGCATTCCCATGCTGGTGACCGACAAGATTGCGGCGATCGATTTCTTCAACATCAGCCGCCCTGCGCTGGAGCGGGCCGCAAAGGATGCCAAGAACGCGAAGGTCAAGACCTTCCTGTTCGCCGATCACGGCCTCGATCTTTATTCGAACGGCATCGGCGCAACGGAAGCCTATCTGAAGGACAACCCGCAGGCCGTGAAGGCGTTCGTCCGCGCGACGCTGCGGGGCTACCAATACACCTTCAAGCATTTCGAGGAGTCCGCGGAGATCATCCAGAAGTACTCCAAGGCGCTCAAGAACGACATCACCGTCGAAGAGTTGAAGATCGTCGAAGAGCTGACGGTGACACCGGAGACCAAGGCCAACGGCCTCGGCACGTTCACGCCGGCGCGGATGAAGTCCTCCGTCGACTGGATGGCGGAGAACGGGGGCTTCCCGAAGGAAAAGACGCCGAAGCCGGAAGACGTCTATGCGACAGGCTTCATGCCGGAAAAGCCGGTTCTGCCTTGATGCGTATTCACATGACGGATTGCAGAAAAACCGCGGCGCAGCGACCGGCTGCGCATGTCTGAAGCAAAGAGCAGCGATCGTTCCAGGCAGCCGCCGTTCGGGCGGGTCGTCGGGGTCTCAAAAGCATTCCAAACCGGCGATCAAACCGTCACGGCGGTCAAGGACGTCTCGTTCGAGTTCAACAAAGGCGACCTGGTCGCCCTGCTGGGCCCGAGCGGTTGCGGCAAGACGACCGTTCTCAAGATGATGGGCGGTCTCATTCCCGCGAGCGGTGGCCTGCTCGAACTCGACGGCAACGCGATCACGCAGCCGTTCCCCGGCGTTGGTGTCGTCTTTCAGGCGCCGACGCTGATGCCTTGGCGGAGCGTGCTCGCGAACGTGCTGTTTCCGATGGAGGTTTTGGGTCGCAACGGGGAGGCTGCGAAAAAGCGTGCGCGCGAGATTCTCAAGCTGGTCGGGCTTGAGGGATTCGAGCAGGCTTATCCGCGGCAATTGTCCGGCGGCATGCAGCAGCGGGTTTCGCTGTGCCGCGCCATCATCCATGAACCTTCGATCCTGTTGATGGACGAGCCGTTCGGCGCGCTCGACGAACTGACGCGGCTGGAAATGAACGACTTGCTGCTGGATATCCGGCGGGTCACCGGGGCGACGGTGCTGTTTGTCACGCACAGCATTGCCGAGGCCATTTATCTCTCGGACCGCGTGCTGGTCTTCTCCAAACGCCCGGCGACGATCGCGAGGGAGCTGCGCGTCGATATTCCTTATCCGAGGTCCGCGCAGTCGCGCTTCCTCCCGGAGTTCCACGAACTCGAACGGGAAGCGGGCGTCGCGCTTGGCGTGGTGAAGCAATGAGCAAGAGCGTTCTGAAGATCGTCTATCCGCTGTTGGGCGCCGCGATCATCGTCGCCGTGTGGCACTACTACGTCGTCATTTTCAAAGTGCCGCTCGTTGTGCTGCCGGCGCCGATGCAAGTGCTGGTGTCGCTGGTCGAGAAAGCCGGGATTCTGGCCGACGAGTTCTGGATCACAGCGCTCGAATGCATCTACGGGTTTCTGCTGGCGCTCGGCATCGGCATCCCGATTGCCGTCGCGATGACTTACTCCCGCATCGCCAATCAGATGTTCTATCCGCTTCTGGTGGCGAGCCAATCGATTCCGAAAATCGCCGTCGCGCCGATCCTGCTGGTCTGGTTCGGCACCGGCATGCAATCCAAGCTCGCGATGGCGTTCGTGATCGCGTTCTTTCCGGTCGTGGTCGATACCGCGACCGGCCTGCGCGCCACGTCCCCCGAGCTTCTCGAGCTTGCGCGGTCGCTGCAATGTTCGCGGCTTCAGACGTTCTTCAAGATCCAGCTTCCCTCGGCGCTGCCGTTCATCTTCTCTGGCGCGAAGATCGCCGTCACGCTTGCGGTGATCGGCGCGGTGATCGGCGAGTTCATCGGCTCGAACGAAGGGCTCGGCAACCTGCTGCTCACCGCCAACTCGCAGCTCGACACCCCGCTGGTCTGGGCCTCGCTGATCGTTCTCAGCGTGCTGGGGATGCTCTTATACGGTGCCGTGGTGCTGGCGGAGAAGCTGCTGATGCCGTGGGCGCCGGACGACGCGCACGGCCATTGAGCTCAAAAGAAACGGCCGCGTGGAACGCGGCCGTTGCAAGTTCGGGTGAGATCCACCTTAAGCGAATCTCACCCGCCTTCTGTCGCGTATGGGAAGGCTCGATGGGAGGATTAGCCCCGCGACATTGTCGTGAAATCCGCGAACCAGTTCTTCGGATGGATGAAGCCCTTCACATCCTTGGACATGGCGCGTGGATTGAGGTCATGAACCACGAACAGCGCCGCGGCGTCGTCAACGATGATCTCGTGGGCTCTCGATAGCGCGCGGTCGAGGCTCGCCTGATCGCGCGACAGCAAGGCTTCCTGGATCGCGGCATCGACGGCGGGGTTGCTGTAGTGGCCCCAGTTGGTGCCGCGCGGCGAGGTGTATTGCGAACCGAACACGCGCACGAAGCTGCTGGTCGGGTCGAGCGACGCCAGCGCGATGTTGAGCCCTGCCGTGCCCTGGGCGTCCTTCGCCGTTGCGCCGGCGCGCCAGTACGAGAACAGGTTGGTGAAGTCGATGACCTGGAACTCGATCTGAATGCCGATCATCGCAAGCTGCGCCTGGATGTACTCGTTCATGGCTTGCGGCTGCATCTGGCCGCCGCCGCTGAGCGAGATCAGGATTTTCGCCTTGGCCGGCTTGTTGGGGCCGTAGCCGGCCTCGGTGACGAGCTTCTTCGCGGCTTCCATGTCGTAGCGAAGCTTGAACGACGGATTGCCGAACCACGGCGAGCCGGGGAGCACGGCGCCCTGGCACGCGATGCCCGTGTCGTTCACCATCGAGACGATCGCGGCGCGATCGATGGCAAGATTGGCGGCCTGCCGGACGCGAACGTCCTTGAAGGGCGAATCCGGCAAGCAACTGAAGAACCAGACCCAGGTGTGCGGATAGGGATTGGTCGTGATCGTCGCGCCCGACGACTTCAGGCTTGGAATGGCGTCGGAAGGGACCGACTCGATGAAATCGACCTGGCCCGAACGCAGCGCCGCCACACGGGCATTGCCGTCCGGAATCGGCCGCAGGATCAACCCCGGCGCCTTGGCGATGCGTGCGCGATCCCAGTACTGCTCGTTGCGGACAAGTTCGAGGCTCGCGCGCGGCACGACCGATTTGACCTTGAACGGCCCGGTGCCCGACGGCTCGGCCGCGTATTTGGTCCAATCGTTGCCGAGCTTGGCGTAGTGCGCGGGGCTTGCGAACAGCAGGAACGACAACTGATAGGGCAGGAGGTTGTCTTCGACCTGCGAGTAAATGGCGATCGTCTGGCCGTCGATCTTCTCGGCCCGCGCGACGCTGCTCAGTCGCGCGCGAATGCCGCCGACGCGCGCCGGGAAGTACTGCGGCGCCTTCTCGTCGAACACCGAGGCAAAATTCCAAACCGCGGCGTCGGCGTCGAATTTCGAGCCGTCGTGGAACGTCACGCCGTCGCGCAGCTTGAAGATCCAGCGCTTGCGGTCGGCGGGGTCCTGCTGCCACGAGGTCGCGAGCCCCGGAATGATCCCAGACGTCTTGTCGGGCGAGCTGAGGTCCCACGCGATGAGAGGATCGAAGATCGGATAGCCCGCGAAGCGCATCCCCTCGAAGCCGCCATCGGGACCGGCCCAGAGCCGAGGAATATCGCCGAGCGACATCGCGATGCGGATCGGCTGCGAGCTTTGCGCCAATGCAAGGTCGGCGGGCAGTGCGCTCGACAATCCCAGAGCCGCCGCTCCGGCCAAAGCCTTGCGGCGGCTCAACTCGAGCGGCCGGTCATTTCCCTTCGAATCCGTCGTCATGTCGCTTCTCCGTGAAATGCTCTCGAATTCCGGCGCGTTGAGCGATGAACATCGTTTGTTGTCTCGGCACGCGCCGAGCGGCGGTGTCAGTAGTAAAATTCGCCAGCGTTCACGACGAGGCATTGCCCGGTCATGTGATCGCTGTCTGGACTTGCAAGAAATACGATCGTCGCTCCGAGATCGTCGGGCCGGTAATGGATCGGCAGCGCGCGAGCTTCGAGCACGCGCATTTCGCGCGCAGGATCGGCTTTGAACGCCGCATCGGTGACGCCGCTCGCGACGAGCCCGAACGCCGTGGCGTTGACGCGGATGCCGAAGGGGCCGAGCTCTCCGGCGAGCGAGCGCGTCATCGCGAGGATCGCGCCCTTGGCGGCGACGTAGTGCAAACGATGCGTCAGGCCGGTCATCATCGTCGTCGAGCCGATGTTGATGATCTTGCCGTACTTCTTCTGCTTCATGATCGGCGCCACGGCCTTCACGCAGAGGAACGGCCCGCGCACGTTGACGGCCATCAGCGCGTCCCAGTCCTTGACGCTCAGATCGGTCACCTGCACGGGCGGAATATTCGAGCCGATTCCGGCGTTGTTCACCAGAATGTCGAGCGAGCCGAACTGTTCGGTGGTCTTGGCGACCATCGCGGCGACCTGCTTCTCGTCGCTGACGTCGGCTTCAATGGAGAAAGCCTCTCCTCCGTCTGCCTCGATGTCACGCACGACGTCGGCGGTGCCTTTCACGTCGGCGACAGCCACACGTGCTCCCGCCGCCGCCAAAGCCTTCGCAAAGGCAGCGCCGAGAGATGCGCGTTCGCCATAAGCGCCGCCCGTGACGAGTGCCGTTTTTCCTGCCAGCCGATCGGAACGCGCTGTCTTGCTCATCACCGGAGCCCCGCTTGCACGAGCAATGGATAGGTTTTGTTGCGGAACTCGACCATCGCGTCATGGAAGCGCGCGAAGGTGAGGAGCACGCCGTCAAAGCCGCAATCCGAAAGCTTTTGAAGCGTGTCGACGATCTGTTCCTTGGTGCCGACGATCGGATAGCCGCCCCATCCAGCCATGAAGTGCTGCTTCATGCCGCGCATCTGTTCTTCGGTGAACGTCTTGGCGTTGAGGCCCATGGTCTCGACGAGCTGAGTGCCGGCCTCCCAGTCGCCATGCTGGTTGGCGTAGTAATTGAGGAAGTCGTGCGCCTCTTTCTCGGTCTCGCCCTGGACGACGTAGGTGTTGGTCCAGACCTGAATGTTGTTGCCGTATTCCTCGCGCGCGAGCGTCTTGTAGCTGTCGATGTCCGCCTTCAGGACCGCGAGATCGCGCGTCTTCGGCGGGACGAAGGCGATGTCGCAATACTTCGCCGCATAGTGCCGGCCGCGGTCGGAGCCGCCGGCGTTCATGATCGGCGGATAGGGCTTCTGGATCGGCTTCGGCTGCGCGTAGCCCTTGTTGATCTTGTAGAAGCGTCCTTCGAAGTCGAAATCTTCTTCCTCTGTCCAAAGGCGCTTGACGAGCTCGAGCCACTCGACCGCCATGTCGTAGCGCTCGTCGTGCTCGCGCAGCGGGATGCCGAACATCTCGATCTCGGGACGATTCCAGCCCGTCACGACGTTCAACGCGGAGCGGCCGCCGGTGATGTGATCGATCGTGATCATCTGCTTGGCGGCCATGATCGGATGCACGAGCGGCACGTGCGACGTCGCGACGACGGCGCAATGATCGACTTGCGCACCGACACCTGCGGCAAACGTGTAGGTCTCGAAGCCGGGGCCTGCGAAATTCGTCTTGCCGCCGAAGCCGCGCCAGCGCGCGACTGGCACGATCGCCTCGAACTCCATCTCGTCTTGCAGCTTGGACAGCGCCTTGATGCTCGGCCAATCGGCTTTCAGCGTGCCGTCGATGGTGGTGCACGCCGCGCCGTAGTGGAGGTTGGTGCTGAAGGTGCCAAGCTTGAGCTTGCGGCCGTTGTAGAACGGATTGACCTGGTTGCGATTTCCAACTGACTTCAATGACATCGCGCGTCTCTCTTTACGCTCCGATCATGCAACCGGCATGTCGCGATAGGGCTTGTGCGGAAAGAGTGTCGATCAGCAATCAACGTGAGTCAAGATATTCGAAAATCCTAAAACATTTCGATGATCGTAATTTGTGCAGCCAATTTGTGCAGCCTTGGCCACGCAGCGAAGAGCGGCGCGGCTGCGCGCCACGCTGCTCTTCGTCCAGTTGGGCCGGTGAATGATTTGTGCCGACTTAGCTCGGAAACGGAGCAGGCGACACGCCGAGCTTCGTGGCGTAACGCGTGAGCATTTCGACAACCGCAGGGGCGAGTTTCAACTGCCCCTGCGCGCGCTCGCGATTTCTCCATTCCGGTTCTCCCGGCGTGAAGAGTTGATCGACGCCCGGCGCCCGCTGGCCGGAACGGATTTGTTCCGCCGTCGCAGCGGCGGCCGATCTGAATGCTGCCGTATCGCCGAAGTGCGCGACGTCGATCGCGATGAAGATGTGCGAGCAATCGTAGGGCTTGGAGAAATCGCCGTAGAGCGGCAGAACCTGACGTCCCGTGGCGCCGCCGGAGAGGAGGCCGCACATCAGATCGACGAGGAGCGCGAGGCCGAAGCCTTTCGGTCCGCCTGTCGGGAGCAGCATTCCTGCGATCGCGGCGGCCGGATCGGTTGTTGCCGCGCCCTGAGAGTCGACGGCCCACCCTGTGGGGATAGGCTTTTTCTGCTTCTCGGCCATCCGGATCTTCCCCATGGCAGCTTCGCTGGTGGCCATGTCGAGCACGAGCGGAATGGGTCCGTTGGTCGGGACTGCGATGGCGAGAGGATTGTTTCCGACCACGCGTTCTGCGCCGCCTGGCGCGGGCATCAGCGGTCGCGTGTTGCAGGCCACGATTCCGATGCAGCCTTCGTTCGCCGCATGCACCGCGTAGCGCCGCGCGGTGCCGAAGTGGAAGCCGTGGCGAACCGCCACGATCCCTGCGCCGTAGGTGCGAGCGCGGTCGATAGCGAGTTCGATGGCCTGATCGCCGGTCAGATGCCCGAGGGCGTGGCCTGCGTCGAGCACCACGGCGGCATTCTTGTCGGACACGACGGTGCCGGACTCTTCTGTGGACACGGAACCTGCTTGAATTCGGTCGACATACATGTCCACCAGCATGACGCCGTGCGAGGCGAGGCCTTCCAGGTCGGCGTCGACCAGCCCGTTGGCGACGGTCTGTGCAGCGCCCTCTGAAAGTCCTGCGCCAACGAATATCCGGCGGACGAGATCTGCCAATTGATCGGCGGGCACGGCAACTGTGGTATTTGCATTCATGCGGCGAAAGGACTCAGTGGGTTTTCGAAGCTTCGTGTCTGTTCGGGCTTGATCGAGGCAGATTTTCAAGCTATTTTCTATAAGTCAAATGATTATCGAAAATATGTCTCGCTTTTGCGATCCGGTTGCCCGTCCGCTACAAGGATCGGCCGTCATGGCAAGACAGGATTCGATCCCATCATGAAAACCCCCGCAGCGTCGCAGTTTGAACGCGAAAAACAGGTCGTTACGCAATCCGCGCAGGTCTGGAAACGCATCCGCTCCGACATTTTGGTGGGTGATCTGTTGCCGGGCTCGCGGTTGCGGATGGAAGAGCTGCGGGACCGCTATGGCGTGGGTTTCAGCCCGCTGCGCGAAGCCTTGATGCGGCTCGAGGCGGAAGGCCTCGTCCTCCTTCGCCAGAACAAGGGATTTCAGGTTCTGCCGGCATCCCCGGAGCATCTGCGCGACGTCTGCGCTGTGCGGCGTGAGGTCGAGTGCTTGGCGCTTCGCTGGTCGATCGAGAAGGGCGATCTCACGTGGGAATCCCATGTTGTCGCCGCGTTCCACCGCCTGTCGCGCGAAACCAAGTTCGAAGGCGCCAGCCAGCGGTTGAGCCGGCCGTGGGTCGAGGCGCATCGCAACTTCCATGCGGCGCTGACGAGCGCGAGTGGCTCGGTGATGATCGAGACCTTCCGTGAGACGGCGTTCGACCAATCCGAGCGCTACGTCGCGCTTTCCATTTCCAATACGTCCCGTCTGCGTGAGGACGTCGATGAGCATGAAGCGATCATGAAGGCCGCGCTCGCGCGCGACGCCGATCGCGCATGCCGTCTGTCGGCCGCGCACATCGATCGAACGATGTCCAAGGCGGAGGCAGCGATCCTGGAGCCGGCAGGAGTGCGCCGCAAGCGACGCTGAATTCAGCTTGGTCGGTGCTGGACACCAGCAGCATCGATCGGGCGGTTTACAGAGCGCTGCGCGGCATCAATGAAGAGGTCGTCATGCGCTTGTTTCTGACACTGCTCGGAGTTTTCGCGTCCCTCCACACGCCTGCGTTTGCGCAAGGTTTCCCGTCCAGGAACGTCACGCTCGTCATCCCGTTTGCGCCAGGCGGCTCATCCGACATCATGGGGCGCGCGATCGGTCAGAAACTTTCGGAACTGTGGAAGGTGCCCGTGGTGGTCGACAACCGCCCCGGCGCCAGCACGACGACCGGGACCGCTTACGTTGCGACGCAGCCGGCCGACGGCTACACGATCATGATTGCGCCGCCTCCCTTCGTCATCATGCCGCACGTTTATTCGAACCTGCGCTACAACGCGTTGCAGGATTTCCGCGGTGTATCGGTGGTCGCTTACTACCCGCTGGTGACTGTGGTGCAGTCGTCGCTGCCGGTTCACAACCTCAAAGAATTGTTCGAATACGCCCGCAAGAATCCAGGTGTGACCTATGGCTCTCCGGGGCCGGGCACGTCGCCGCACCTCATTTCGGAATACATGGCGAGGGATGAGAAGCTCGAGATGGTGCATGTGCCGTATCGCAGCGGCGGGCAGGTGTTCAATGATCTGCTGGGCGGGCGTCTGACCTTCTACTCCGGCCCGACCACGGAGGTGTTGCCGCAAATTCGTGCCGGAACCGTTCGTCCGATTGCGGTTCTCTCCGAGAAGCGGACCAAGCAACTGCCGGATGTGCCAACCTCCGGTGAGCAGGGCTTCGGCAAGTATATCGCGACGTCGTGGACGACCGTCGTCGCTCCTGCGAAAATACCGCACGAGATCCTCGAAAAGATCGGCGCCGACATCGCGACGGTCACAAAGGACCCCGCGTTCCGCTCGAAGCTTGAAGAGCAGGGCGCCGAGTTCGTTAGCGGGTCTCCGGCCGAGGCCCAGGCCTTCCTGATCAAGGAAGACAAGCTGTGGGGGCCGCTGGTCACCGCGAGCGGCGTCAAGCCCGAGTGATCGCCACTTCTTTCGTAACGGAGGCCGCGCGGTCCCGCGCGGCCTCGATAACATCTGAGTGAGAGAACATGAAAGATCTTGAAAAGCCCGTCTCCAAAGCTGCTCCCAACGACATGGGATGGGCGAGCGACGTCGCGGCGGAAATGCTGCGCAGGCTGAACATCAAATATGTGTCGCTCAATCCCGGCGCGAGCTATCGCGGCTTCCACGACAGCCTCGTCAACTATCTCGGCAACGGCTCGCCGCAGATGCTGCTGTGCCTGCACGAGGACCATGTGGTTTCGATCGCGCATGGCTATGCCAAGGTCACCGACGAGCCGATGGCGTGCGTGCTTCACAGCAACGTCGGTCTGATGCACGGGCTGATGGGCATCTTCAACGCCTGGTGCGATCGCATGCCGATCCTGACGCTCGGCGCCACCGGGCCGGTCGCGGCCGACAAGCGCCGCCCGTGGATCGACTGGATTCACACCGCCAAGGATCAAGGCGCGCTCCTGCGCGACTACACGAAATGGGATGATGAGCCGCGCTCGCCTGAAGCGATCGTCGAAGGCATGATGAAGGCCTATCAGATGACGACGACGCTTCCCTACGGTCCGGTCTATGTGTGTCTCGACGCGGGCTTGCAGGAGACCAAGCTCGATCGTTCGGTGCATATCCCCGATCTCACTCGTTTCCGTGTCGCGGAAGCGCCGTCGGCCTCCGAGGCGCAAGTCGCGGCGTTGGCCGATCTGATTGCCGCGGCGAAGAAGCCGCTGTTCTTGTTCGGACGCGGCAACCGGAAGCAGGATGCCTGGGATCGCCGCGTCGCGCTGGTGGAGCACACTGGCGCCGCGGCGCTGACGTCGATCCGCGAGCGTTCCGTGTTCCCGACCGATCACCCGCAGCACATCCTGCCGCCGTCCTATTGGCTGAGCCCGAAGGCCAAGGAGGTCGTGAAGGACTCCGACCTGATCGTCAGCTTCGATTGGGTCGATCTCAACGGTCTGTTCTTGCAGATTTCCAAGAAGACCTCGGAGACCGCCGCAAAGGTCGCGCACGTCTCGCTCGATCACGCGCTGCACAACGGCTGGAGCATGGATTACTTCAGCCTGCCGCCGACCGATCTGCCGATCGCTGCTGACCCGGACACGCTGATCGCTCAGTTGCTGCCCGCGGTGCAAAAGCGTTTCGCCAAGCGTCCGGCCTCGCGAAGCACCGGCAAGAGCACGTTGGCGCCGGCGGAATACTCCGCAAAGAGCGCGACCGAGATCATGCCGCGCGACATCGAGGTGGCGCTCCAGAAGATCAGGGGATCGCGCAAGTTCAGCATGGCGCATGCCACGATCGGCTGGGCGGGTGACGTCTATGCGTTCCGCGATCCGCTGGATTTCCTCGGTCACGATGGCGGCGCCGGTCTTGCCGCCGGCCCCGGCATCACGGTCGGCGTGTCGCTCGCGGTGAAGGACATCGACAAGAGCCGGCCGGTGGTCTCCGTGCTCGGCGATGGCGACTTCATGCAGGGTGTGTCGGCGCTGTGGACGGCGGCGCACTATTCGCTGCCGGCGCTCTACATCGTCTCGAACAACCGTTCGAACTTCAACGATGAGCTTCATCAGGAGGCCGTCGCCAAGATCCGCTCGCGGCCGGTCGAGAACCGCTGGATCGGCCAGCGCATCGACAACCCGCAGCTCGACTTTGCCGGGCTCGCACGCGCGCAAGGCGTCGAAGCCGAAGGCCCGGTGAAGAACGTGCCGGACCTCGAGGCGGCGATCCTGCGCGGGCTCAAGGTCGTCGAGCAGGGACGTCCTTATCTGATCGACGCTCACGTGGTGCCGGGCTACGCGACGCCGCCTTTGGCGCGCGGAGAGTAAGAGCAACTGAACGAACCGCGGCGATAACGTGGCGAGAGGTGCGGCAACCACCTCTCGTCCGCCGTCCGCGAGGAATTTTCCGCCGGCCCGTACCTCGCGGGGCGCTGAACCGAGATCAATGGCCCGAGCTTGCGTCGTATCACCTGATCAACGGCATGCTCGCGTCCGAGGATCGGCGCTTATAGCGGTCAGTTCTCACTGCTCGGTGCCGGCAAATTCATCTAGGCATATTTTCCTTGACGCGAAATGCGGGATAAATTACAAATATCCCGCTTCGCCCATCGGCTCATAACCGGCGGGCGAGGCGGGCTGTTTGACAATCGAATCGGAAAAGCCTGCGCAAGCTCACTGCGCTGTAAACGCTCCCCGGTCCCGCCGGGGAGAAATGAAATTTTTAATTCAGGAAACGCTTCGCTTCTCCAGGGCTTCCCAATCGATCAGCGAACCCAGTGAGGGAGCCGCCGGCAATTTCAGAATCCCGTCGGCGATTTGAGGAGTTTCCGAGACGATCTGTTCGGTCATTGCCAGATACCAGGTCAATTCGGCGGGTAGAACCGGTTCTTTGATCGTTGATGCAAATTGTAATCCGGCCAGGGTCCCGAGCGCGCTTTCGCCCATCAAGCCGGCAACGACAGCACAGTTCTTCTCCCGCGCGAGTTCATGCATCGTGCGGGCATGCGTGAGCCCGAACCGTCCCGGCTTCGCGCTCAACGCCTGTGCGCCGCGTTCCAGAAACAGGCCCGCGTCGCGAAGCGACGTGCACCCAAAATCCACGAGGATCGGGATCGGGCTGTCACGCCGCAATGTTTCGAAGCGCGTGTCCGGTGACAGCGGGCAGGGGTCTTCCAGGATTGTCACCCCTACGTCCGCAAGCATTCGGGCGTAGTCGAGCGCCTGATCCATCCGGTAGGCGCCGTTGGTGTCCACATAGAAGCGGATGCCGTCGCCGACCGCGCGGCGGATTTCGCGAATGCCGGCGAGATCAACGTCAAAGCCCTGGCCGCCTTTGATTTTCAGCGTCCGGAAGCCGTAATGGCCAATCATGTCCGCGGCTTCCGTTGCCATCGCCGCGGGCGCCTGCCGTGTCACCGCCCAGGACATCTCGACATCGCGGCGGCCGTTCCACATCTGCCACAGCGGGCGGCCATGATGGGCGGCGTAAAGATCCCAGCACGCGTTGTCGATCAGGGTCTTCGCGGCATGGTTCTCCGGTATTGCATCGAGTGCGGCGCGAACCTTCGCCGGATCGCTTAAATCGAGCTTCTTCAGTATCGGAATGAAGATGTCTTCGACCGCAGCGGTGAGGCTGCGAGCATTGACGCCGCACCACGTCGGCTTCGGCGTGATCTCGGCGACGCCTTCCGCGCCGCTGTCGGATGTCAGGTGCAAAAGAACGAGCGGCGCGGCCTCCTCGACGATATCGCTCCAGCGCACCGGCCGTGCATAGCGAAGCTGATAGGCATAAAGGTGATGGTGGGCGAGCCGCATATAGGGGAAGACTACTTCAGTTTGCCGCGTTCTTGATGTCCTTCAGCAGGATCTCGAATTTCGGCGACTCTTGTGCGACGAAATCGACGACGCCCTTTGGCGGCAGATACTTCGGCTCTGCGCCGAGCTTCGCCATCTGCGCGCGAATATCGGGGCGGGCGACGATCTTCTCGATCTCGGTGTTGAGGCGCGCGATGACCGGTTCCGGCGTGCCCTTCGGCGCGAACAGCGCGTACCAGGCAATGACGTCGAAACCCGGATAGCCCGCTTCCGAGATGGTCGGTACGTTCGGCACCAGTGCGCTCCTCTGGGCACTCGCGATGGCGAGCGCACGCAGATGCCCAGCTTCGACCTGCGGCAGCACCGAGGGCAGGGTGAAGAACAGGAACGAGATCGCGCCGGTGAGGACGCCGGTGACCGCCTCCGGCCCGCTCTTATAGGGGACGTGCGTCATATCGAGCTTCGCGGTGTTCTTGAGCAATTCGGCGGCGAGATAGCCGGACGTGCCGATGCCGGCCGAGGAATAGGTGATCGTGCCGGGTTTTTCCCGCGCAAGCTTGACGAGATCGGCGACCGATTTTACCGGCAGTGAGGGATTCACCACCAGCAGGTTCGGCGCGACCGCGATCATCGCGACCGGAGGCGCGTCGCGCATCGGCTCGTAGGGCAGGTTCTTGAACAGATGCGGCGCAACCGAATGGGTTGGGCTGCCGCTCATCAGCAGCGTGTAGCCGTCCGGATTGGCGCGCGCGACCGCGATGGCGCCGGTGTTGCCGCCCGCGCCGGGCCGGTTCTCGACCACGACCGGCTGGCCGAGCGCGGCCGACAATTGCTCGCCGACCAGACGCGCCATGATATCGGCTGCACCGCCCGCGCCTGACGACACGATGATCTGGATCGGGCGCGACGGCCAGCTCTGCGCTTTGCCTGGTGTAGGCGACAGAGCCAGCAGGCCAGCCACCAACAGTGCGATACGTTTCATCATTATGCCCTCCCAAGCGCGCCGTTCTCAGTTCGGCTGAATCCCGGCGTCCTTCATCACCTTGCCCCACTCGGCGATGTCGTCCTTGATCTGCTTGCCGTACGCATCGGGAGAGCTTGCAACCGGAACGAAGCTGAAGGAGTCGAGCGTCGCCTTTACATCTGGAAGCATGACGATTTCGGCGATCTGTTTCTGAAGGGTTGCGATGATCGGAGCCGGGGTGTTCGCAGCCGCGACCACGCCGATCTGCAGTTCAGATTCCTGATCGTTGATGCCGGACTCGCGCAGCGTCGGGATGTTCGGGAAGGCCGGCGTGCGCTTGGGGCTTGTTACCGCGAGCGCGCGCAGCTTTTCCGAGCCGAGATGCGGCGCGACCGGCGGTAAACCGAGGAATATCACCTGCGTATGCCCGGCGAGCGTCGAGTTCACCGCTGGCGCCGCGCCGTTGAACGGGATGCGCGCGAACTGGTCGAGTTTGAGGCCGAGTTTGAACAACCGCTCCGCTGAGAGCTGGCCGAAACCGATGCCGAGTGCAGCGTAGTTGTATTTCACGGGCTCGGTGCGGATGAGATCAACCAGTTCTTTCATGGCCTTCGCCGGAACAGACGGGTTCACCGCGACCACCTGCGGCGACGACGCGACGATGGTGACCGGCGCGAAATTCTTCACCGGATCGTAGGGCAGGCCGGTGTTGGTGACGGAGGCGACGGCGAAGTCGTTCGTCACGAACAGCAGCGTGTGCCCATCCGGTGCGGATTGCGCCACCTGACCCGCTCCGACCGCGCCGCTCGCGCCGCCGACGTTCTCGACATAGAACGACTGTTTGAGCCGTTCGGTGAGTTTCTGCGAGAGAAGCCGTGCGATCAGATCGGTTGGCCCACCGGCCGGGTAGGGCACCACGACGCGGACCTGTTTCGACGGATAGCCCGCCTGCTGCGCGTGCGATGGGGAAGCCGCCAGCAGCATTGCGCCGAACAGGCCAAAAACCAGTCCTTGTTTCATGTGCGCTCCTCCCAGAGCTGAATTATTCCGTCATTGAAGAATGCGCGGTCCTTGGGCGATCAGCCGTGGGCCGCTGCAATTCGAACCATCGTTCCGACGATCCCTTCTTGTATGACCTTGTCGTCCTGATTGATCAGCGACAGTGTGCGCTCAATCACCGCACGCCTGCCGTCGGACGTGATCCGCTTGCCGAGGATCCTGGATTTCACGTGGACGGTGTCGCCGACGAACAGCGGGGCCTTGTACGACCATTCTCGGATGCCGGTTGCTCCCACGATCTCGTCGCTGAAATGCGGAAGCTTGGTCGCCATGCCAGTTGCGACGAACAATCCGAAGGCGCCGTGAAACAGCCGTCCGCGCAGGCCTTTCTCCTGCGCGTAGATCTCGTCCGAATGGATCGGATGCCAGTCGCCGCTCACCATGCAGGCGATCGAAAGGTCGGCCTCGGTCAGCGTGCGTCCGCTGCCCGTGAACTCGCTTCCGATCGCCAACTCGTGGAAGTGCACGGCTTTCCTCGCGTCAGCCTTTCGCGCCGTGGCTCTCGAGGCCCGGTTTGAACTCACCCTTCAGGAAGTCGCCGATACCCTGCTTGCGGAAGGCGTCGCCCTGGCGGAGCACCAATTCCATCTCCTTGGCGCTGGCGTAGTCGATGGCCGCGTCCCAGCCCATGTCGAGCGAATTGCGGTAGCCGTCCTTGGTGGCTTTCAGCGCCCACGGGTCCTTCTGCGCGATCATCGCCGCGACCTTGTGGGCCTCTTCCTTCAGCTTCGCGAGCGGCACCGCCTTGTTGATGAAGCCGATTTCAGCGGCGACCTTGCCGTTGAACGGCTCGCCGGTCATGCCGTACCAGAGCGCGTCGCGCGGTCGCATCAGGTTGGCGAGCGATTTGCTGACGCAGCCGCCGGGGAAGAGCTTGAAGTTGATCTCGGAGAGACCGAACGTCGCTTCTTCAGCGGCGATGGCAAGATCACAACCTTCGACGATCGAAAATGCGCCGCCGAAGCAGAAGCCGTTCACAACGGCCATGGTCGGCTTCGGATAGTAGCGCAGCGTGCGGCCGCGCCATTCGGTCGCCATACGGAAGACGCGGTCGTATTCCGCCGGCTTGTCCTTCAGGTCGGTGAAGAACTCTTTCAGGTCCATGCCGCCGCAGAACGCATCGCCCGCGCCGGTGATCAGAACAACACGCGCCGTCGGCTCGTAACGGAGCTGGTCGAGCGCAGACGTCATGTCGCGATGCAAAGCCGGGTTCATCGCATTCTTTTTGTTAGGCCGGTTGAGCGTGATCGTCGCGATGCCATCGGCGATGTCGACGAGGAGCGTGTCGAATTTCATAGATCCTCTCTTGTGCGATTATCGCACTTTTGTGCTATTAATAGATCATCGCCAGCGAGAGCGGCGCTGTCAATTGATGGTTCGGGAGACATTCGTGCCCACAGGATCGTCCTGGTTTTCGGAATCACTGTCGCGTGGACTGAAAGTTGTGCGTGCTTTCGATCGCGCGACACCCAAGATGAGGATCAGCGACGTGGCGGCTAAGGCGAAGATGACGCGAGCCTCGGCGCGCCGCTATCTGCTGACACTGAAGGATCTCGGTTATGTCAATTCCGATGGCGACTGGTTCTATCCGATGCCGCGCATCGTCGAGCTCGGCTACAGCTTCGTGTCCTCAGCGCGGCTTGAGGACTTCGTCGAGCCCGTTCTAAAAAAATTGTCCGATGAAACGGACGCTGCTGCCCACTTCGCCGTGCTCGACAACAATGAAACGCTTTGTCTCGGCTCGATGTTCTCGCAGAAGATGCTCGGCTTCTACATTTCGATTGGTGCGCGTCACCCGGCTTATGCGGGGTCGCTTGGGAAAATTCTGCTGTCGGGCTTGTCCGACGCGAAGCTCGACGAATACCTCGCGTCCATTCCGCTCGACGCGCACACGTCCGAGACATTGACGAAGCCCATTGCGCTTCGCCGCGAGCTCGCTGAAGTGAAGAGGCTCGGTTACGCACTCAACCGGGGCGAGTTTAACGCCGGTATTGTCGGCGTCGCGATTCCGGTGCGCAACAAGGAGGGCGCTATCGCCGGTGCCGTCAACGTCAACTGGATCTCGGTGCATCCGATGAAGAGCGCGGAGATCAAGAGTTGCCTCGGTCCGTTGCAGGAAGCGGCGAAGCAGATCGAAGTGCGTTTATCGACCGGGCCTGTGCCGCACGGGTGGATGCCGCGGTAACGGACGCGTTCTAAACAACACAATGCGTTTCGCATCGAGTAGCCCAGTTGTGTTGACGCTCTCGGAGTCGGTTTCTATCCTCGATAAATAACGAACAGATGTGCGATTACAGCACGCTGCGTGAACGAGGAAATGCGATGTCTCTGACCTGTGGCGATCTCATCAAACGCGGACGCCTTCTCTACGGTGAGCAGACCGCTCTGCTGTACGAAGGGAAGCGTTTCACCTTCGCCGAGCAGTCATCGCGCATGTATCGCCTCGCCAACGCGCTGCTTGCGAAAGGCCTGAAGCGGCAGGAGCGTGTTGCGATCCTCGCGCGCAATTGCAGCGAATACATTGAGGTGTTTGGCGCTTGCGAGGTGGCGGGCTTCGTCGCCATCAATCTGAATTGCCGCCTTGCCGAGCGTGAGCTCGCTGCGATCTGTCAGGACAGCCAGCCAGCAGTGCTGATCCACGCCAAGGAGTTCGCTGCGACGGCGGCTTCCATCGCGTCGCAAGTCGCGAGCATCCGCTTTAAGATCGGGATCGATGTGGAGAATGGTGCGGCGCTGGGCTATGAACAGCTCATCGCCAGTGCAAGCGACGCCGTGCCTGCTACATCGCCCTTGCCGCATGAGATGGCCTACCTCATGTACACCAGCGGCACGACCGGTGGCTCGAAGGGCGTAATGATCAGCCACGCGGCGATGACGGAGGCGACGCGCATGCTCTCGCACGAGAGCGGGGTTCAGGCTGATGACAAGGCGCTGATCGTGATGCCGCTGTTTCATCTCGGCGGTAAGATCGAACAGATGAACTTCAGCTTGATGGGCGCACCTGTCGTGCTCAAGCAGGCGTTCGATCCGGAAGACATTCTTAGGACCATTCAAGACGAGAAGGTCACCGCCGCGCATTTCGCGCCGCTGATGATCCAGACCATGCTGGATGTGCTCGACAAGAAATCCTACGAGGTGGGCACGCTGCGATGCGTCCACTACGCCTCGGCACCGATGCCGGTGCCGCTGCTGCGCCGTGCACTGGCCCGCATGGGCCCGGTCTTCGTTCAGGTCTATGGCATGACAGAGTGCATCTTCGGCACGCTGCTCAAGCCGCACCTTCACGTGCTGGAAGGTTCCGAGGAGGAGCTTCGTCGGCTCGCGTCAGCGGGCCAGCCGCCGCTCGGTAACGAGGTTAAAATTGTCCGGGATGACGGTTCGACCTGTGAGACGGGCGAGGCCGGCGAAATCCTGTTCCGCTCGCCGACCATCATGAACGGCTACTGGAACAAGAACGTGCAGACCGCCGAAGTGATGCGCGACGGCTGGTTTCACACCCAGGATATGGGCTTCGTTGACAGCAAGAACTTCGTCTTTGTTGTCGACCGTAAGAAGGACATGATCATCTCGGGCGGTGAGAACATCTATTCATGGGAGGTCGAGGAAGCGCTGCGCGCGCATCCTGACGTCGCCGAAGTCGCGGTGATCGCGGTGCCGGACGCGAAGTGGGGCGAGTCGGTGAAGGCCTGCGTGCAGATGCGGCCGGGAAAGGCCGCGACCGAGGCCGAGCTGATCGAGCACACGCGTACTCGGATCGCGAGTTATAAGAAACCGCGCAGCATCGATTTCGTAGAAAGCCTGCCGCGCCTGTTCAACGGCAAGATCGACAAGAAGACGCTCCGCGTGCCGTACTGGCAGGGCCGTGACCGGCAGGTGTCCTGAAGACGTTCCGCCGAGCTACTTGACGAAATCGAGGAACTTGGCGCTCGGGCCGACGCCCCACATGTCCCGTTGTAGCTTTGGATTCCAGACCTTCGGCCGTTGAGGCAGGTCGCGGTGCCACGGCTTCGGATCGAAATAGCCATTCTCCTCATCGGACATTTGGTCGAGCTCCGCAAAGAACTCGATCATCTGTCCGTCTGGGTTGAAGTGATAGGCCGCAACATTGTGCCCTGGGCCGTGGCGCACGGGCCCCCAGATCACTTCGACTTGCTTCTGACCCAACTGATCCAGAGCATTGTGAAGATGGGCCGTGTCGCGCATCTCGAACGCGATGTGGTGCATCTTCGCTTTTGGGCCGCGGATGAAGTTCACTGTGTGATGATCGACACCGCAACGAAGGAAGACGAAGAAGTCCCCGATCCAATCCGAGGTGCGGAAACCTAGAACTTTTTCATAGAAATCAGCAGTGGCTTTGGGGTCAGGAACGACAAAAGCCAGATGTCCGAGCTTGATCGCAACGGCGCCGCCGACCTTCGGCCCCTTGGGGACAAAGCGAGGCTCGGAGAAAAGTTCGATCGCTGTGCCCTTGGAATCCTCAAAGACGAGAACCTGGGCGAGGCCAGGGATATTGTCGTTTCGTGTTTCGCTTTTGAGGCCCAGCGCGGAAAGCTGCCGAGACATATCGGCAAAGCTCAAGGTCGGCGAGACCTCGAACGACAAGCGTGTGCAGCTTTCCTGCGTACCGTGTTCGAGAACGACGGCCAACTGGCCGCTGTTCGTGCCCATGAACGCCCGCTTCGGCTCGCGATCAATGAGATGAAGGCCGACGACCTCGCGGTAGTAGTCGATCTGCTTGTCGATGTCGGTTGTTGTGAACGACGCGTGTCCGATGCGTTTGGCCTTGATCATGAGATGCTCTGCTTGTGGCGTGCCGGTTGGCAACTGCGGTTAGAAGCGAGGCGAGGCGGCAGGCGGAGCCCAAGCGCCACCTGCTTTCTGTCTGAGGTTATGCAGCGATTGCGTCGCTTCGGCGCGCAACGCGGCGAGATCGATCCCGATCAATTCTCCGCCCCGTTTGACGACCTTGCCGTTCGCAATCACGGTGTCGACGTTCGACGGATTGGCCTGACGAACAAGCGTGCTGTCGACGTCTCCGACGGGAACCATATTCAGGTCCGTCGCCCGCACGAGAACGATATCTGCCTGTTTGCCGGCGGTCAGCGATCCTGTGTGCTTGTCGTGTCCCAGAGCCCGTGCGCCATTGATGGTGCCCATGTCGAGGACTTGGCGGAAATCGAACGCGGGAAGCTTTTCCCCCGGCGTGCCGCGCCACGGAATTCCGAGGTTCCAGATCGTCAGCATGTTGTCGAACATCGAGGGGATGCCGAGCGCATTGCTATCGATCGAGCAGCAGAGGTTGATTTTCTTTGCCGCCATCTGGAGAAGCTGTTCGCGGATGTCGCCGTCCTCTTGGCCGCGCAGCTCCGACTGCATGGAGACACTGACGGATGCGCCCGTCGCGGCAATCGCTTCGCGGTCGCGTTCGCTCTGGACTTGGCCGTGTACGAGGATCATCGAGCGATCGAGCAGACCTTCATCGCGAAGCTGCGCGCAGGATGTGTAGCGGCGCTTGTTCTGACCGATGTGCATGACCACGGGGCAATCAAGCTTGCGGGCGGCGTTGATCTCCGCCTCGTAAACGTTGCGCGCAGTGTACATAGGACCGCGCACCGCAACACCCAAGTCGACGCGGCCCTGGAAGGGCGAATCCGATCCGAACCATTGCCGCTTCACGCGAGCAATATCCGCATCCTGCTGGATCTCGGTGTCCGGAATGGGGTCAATCCATCCGTAGGAGTAACGCCCGCTGAGCCCGCTCTCCTTCATCGCTGTCAACTCGGCGTCGACATGCGCAGGCGAGCGCGTGTTGTGAGAGAAGTTGTGGACCGTCGTCATGCCCGAATAGGCGGCTTCAGCCAGCGCGAGCTTGTTCGCGATGTAGAAATCCCGCGGGGTGAAATGGCGGACGAATGCCTGCTTGAGCGGGAAGTATTCGGCGCCCTTACGGATCATGCCTTTGAGCGTCGTGTTCCACATGTGCCAGTGGGTTTCGACGAAGCCGGGAATGGCGATCATTTGACCTGCGTCGATGATATCGATCCCGGGTACGTCGAGGTCGGGACCGAGAGCAACAATCACGCCGTTTCGGACGTGAATGTTGCCGCGCGGAATGTCCGGTGTGCCGTCGAGCGGAAGGATATAGGCGCCTTGAATGAGGTATTCATTTCCGCGCGGAATCTCTCGCGCGCCGATAGCGGCCTTCGCCGGTTGGCTCGAAGTCAGCATGCCCGCCGATGCGAGCAGCGCCGCCGCCACCGAGCCAAGGAGCATGGCACGGCGATCCATATCGGCCGGTGAGCCGCATCCACAACCGCAGAATCTCAGACGGCGTTTCCCTGCCATGACGAGTTCCTCCCTTGCCGCGGCTGCCGCTTTTATTGCGGCCCGACCACAGGATTCTTCAGACTGCCGATGCGTTCGACGGTGGCAACGACGGTGTCGCCGCTCTTGAGATAGGTGCCGGTCCCCATGCCGACGCCGTTCGGCGTGCCGGTCGCGATCACGTCACCGGGCTGAAGGGTGAGGATGGACGACAGGTAGGCGATCTGCTCCGCAACGGACCAAATCATGCTTGCGGTGTTGTCGTCCTGCTTGATGGCGCCGTTGACCTCGAGGCGCAGCCCGAGCTTCTGTGGATCGCCGACAACGGCAGCGGGAACGAGCCATGGCCCGAGCGGACCGAAGGTGTCGAAGCATTTTCCTCGGAACCAATCGAATTTGAATGGATAATCGCTGCGGCGCGTGAGATCGCGCGCGCTGATGTCGTTCATGATTGTGTAGGCGCCGACGTGGTCGAGTGCTTGGCCGATCGGAATGTTGCGGCCGCCGCGTCCGATCACCGCTGCAAGCTCGACCTCCCAATCGACCTGTTTCGATTCCGGCGGCAACACGATCGGAGCATCGGGGCCGATGATGCTGGTCGAAGCCTTCATGAAGATGTAGGGCGCGCTCTCGGCCTTTGCGGCCAGCACCGTCCCCATCTCGTTCGCATGCTCGATGAAGTTCGACGCGGCGGCGAATATCCGAAGCGGATCGAACGGCTGGATCAGTCGTGCATCCTCAGGAATCGCACGCAGCTTCAGCCGGCCCTTCTGCACGTCATCGGCAACCTCGGCCAACTCGCGCGCGATCGCCGCCCAGTTGGCGAACTGGGGCAGCAGGCCGTGCGTCTCGATGGCGCGCAGTGTTGTCCAGGGGCGATCGGCCGGGAGAGAAGTAAGTTCGAAGAGGCGCCCGTCTAGCACCAGGGCAGGGAGTGTCCGATCGGCCATCCGGTAAGCGGCCAAGGCGTGCCAAATCAAAGCTGGTTCCTCCAAACGGGCGCTCCGGAGAAGCCAGAACGCCATTTACAAATGTATGCTTTACATATTAGATTGTATGCATCAAGTGTTTCGCAATAAACCGGCAGTTCACAACAGGAGGATTCCTTGGCCGCCAAACTTCGGCACATCGCCATCGCCGTCAACAACCCCGAGAAGGCCGCTCAGTTCTTTGAGAAGGCCTTCGGAATGACCCGTTCCGGCAGCGCAATGCGCGGCGTGTATCTCTCCGATGGCGTCATGAACGTGGCGCTGTTGAACTTCGGTGAGGAGCCGGTGCCTGGCTTCGAGACGCAGAAGGGCTACGAAGGCATCATCCATTTCGGCATGTGGGTCGATAACACCGACGAGACCGATCGGCTGATCAAGGACGCCGGCGGCAGCTACATGACCGGCCGTTTCGAGAAGGATCCGAACGTGTTCTACGAGGTCAAGTACAAGACCCCGGAGGGCATCGTGTTCGACGTTACGGCCAACGGCTGGAAGGGCGCGGTCAAGAACGTTGTTCCTGCCGAGAAGGCGACGGCTGCCTAACGGAAGCGCTCCGCGTCAGGTGTTCGGCGGCGTGGTCAACCACACCGCTGAACGCTTGCTCGCCAGATGCTGTTCCGGATAGATCGCTTGAATAGGTTTTTCAGGGATTCGCCGACAGATGACCACCATCGCATCCCGGATTCAGAAAACGCTGACGAGCAAGATTATCAACGGCGAATTGAGGCCTGGATACAAGCTTGATGAGAAGATGCTGGCGACCGAATTCGGCGTCTCGCGAACGCCCATTCGTGAAGCGCTACGCGAGCTCGGCGCACGCGGCCTGATCGATCTTGTGCCGCATCGGGGTGGCATCGTCGCCCAGATCAGCCTCGATCAGCTTGGCGATATGCTCGACGCGGAATGCGAGATGGAGGGGTTGTGCGCCCGCCTCGCTGCGCAGCGAATGAGTGCGGTGGAGAAGGGGGCGCTCCTGGAGTGCCATCGTCAGGCGCAGGAACTGACGCGCGATCGCGATGAGACCCGGTATCTCGAGATCAATCAGGCGTTCCACGATCTGATTTGCGACGGTGCGCACAACGCGACACTCGCCACCATGACGCGTGAGCTTCGCGCCCGCCTGGCCCCGTTCAGGCAGTCGCAGTCCGAGGCGCAGGGCCGGCGGCTCCTGCAATCCCACGAAGAGCACACGAGGATCGTGGACGCGATTCTGGCCAGCGATCCCGATGCGGCGCATGAGGCTATGCGCCGCCACAACGCGCGACTGTCGAGCGGCATTCTCAGCCTGCTTCGCGCCGGCGCTAAGGCTTAGCGCGCGGCGGGTGCGGCAACGGGGCCGGAGATTTCGCGTTCGGATTCGTTGTATACATATAGATATTAAGATATACACAGTCTGAGAGCAGCAATGAGAAGTATCGGTCTGATGCCAAGTGTTGCAGTCGGAAAGCTTCGTGCTACCGCGCCCCTTCGGGTGGCGGTGGTCGGGCTTGGCGCCATCGGCGCGACGCTCGCGCGAAAGCTGAGCGAAGGCGCAGTGCCCGGCATCGAGCTTGTCGCCGTTTCGGCGCGCGACACTGCGAAGGCGGAACGTTTCGCGGCCTCGCTCCGTGGTGGCGTCAACGTCGTTCCGATCGCCGAACTGCCAGCGGTGGCCGATCTCGCGATCGAATGCGCGCCAGCCGCAGTGCTTGAGCAGATTGCGCGGCCGATGATCGAGGCCGGCAAGAAGGTGATGGTGCTGAGCGTCGGTGCGCTGCTCAATCATCCGGACCTGGCGGAGCGCGCGCGGGAGACGGGCGGCCAGATCATCGTGCCGACTGGGGCGCTGCTCGGCCTAGACGCGGTGGCTGCGGCTGCTGAGGGCGTCATCTATTCGGTGCGGATGAAGACGACCAAGCCGCCGAAGGGATTGGTTGGCGCGCCTTATTTGGAAGAACATCGCATCGATATCTCTAAGATCGACAAGCCGACGAAGGTTTTCGAAGGAACCGCGCGCGAAGCGGCGAAAGGCTTTCCGGCCAATCTCAATGTCGCTGTGGCTTTGTCGCTCGCTGGTATCGGCCCTGACCGGACCGTGCTGGAGATCTGGGCTGATCCGAAGATCGAGCGCAATACGCATCAGATTTTGGTCGAGGCGGATTCCGCAAGCTTCGAGATGACCATCCGCAACATCCCGAGCGAAAATCCCAAGACCGGACGGATCACTGCGCTTAGCGCGATCGCCGCGCTTCGTAAACTCGCCGCGCCTCTTCGCGTCGGCTCGTGAGGACAATGATGAACGCTTCTGCTTCTCCCATAAACCAAGTGCCGTCATTGTCAGCGCGGCGCGAGCTTCGCGAACGCTTTCTTGCAGTCGACACGTCGAACGTCGCCGACGTGCTCGACCAGATGGGATTGCTGGAGCAGGGGCTGTCGGCCGAGTTCCGGCCGTTTCCGGCCGAGGCCGGCAAGCTCGCCGGTTGGGCCTACACCATCCGCGGCCAGATGGCGCCGTATGAAGGAACCGGCGACGCCGCCAAGATGGAGGCCTGCCAGGGCATCGGTCCCGACGAGATCAGCGTCTGGAGCGGCGACGGCGCGGGCATCTGCTACTTCGGTGAACTGATCGCGCTCGGCATGAAGGAGCGCGGCTGCGTCGGCTCGCTGGTCGACGGCGGCATCCGCGACGTGCGCTGGCTCGGCGAACACAATTTCCCGGTCTATGCGCGCTACCGCACCTCGGTGCAATCAATCGGCCGCTGGCGGGTGACTGGCAAGCAGGAGCCGGTCTATCTGCGCGGCGCGACCAGCGAGCGCGTGGTGATCCGGCCGGGTGATTTCGTTTTGTGCGATGAGGACGGTGGCATCGTCATTCCGGCCGAGCACGTTGTGGCTGTGCTTGAGCAGGCGGAGGAACTGACCCGCAAGGAGGTTCTGATCCGCCGTGAGATCGCCGCGGGCATGACGCTCAAGCAGGCGCTCGACAAGTACGGACACGTTTGAAATCAGGGCCAGTCACGCCGGATGGTCGTGACAGCAGCGAAGAGGAACGTATGAACAAGCTTGTTGCGACGGTGGCAGCCGTTCTCGCGTTTTCCGCGGCGTCGAATGCGCAGGATTGGCCGAACCGGCCGGTGACGCTCGTTGTGCCCTATGGTGCGGGCAGCCCGGCCGACGTGCTTGGGCGTCTTCTGGCCCAGCGGATGACCGAGGTCCTCGGGCAGCAGATCGTGATCGAGAATGTCGCCGGTGCGGGCGGTACGACCGGTGTCAACCGGATCGCGAAAGCGCCGCCGGATGGTTATCTCTTCGTCCAGGGCGGCACGGGCACGCACGCGCAAAGCCAGACATTGTACAAGCAGCCGCCTTATGACGCTGCGAACGACTTCACACCACTTGCGCTCATCACCGAGTCTCCACTGGTGCTGGTGGTTCGCAAGGATTTGCCCGCGAAAGATCTGAAAGAGTTCATCGCCTATGCCAAGGCGAACCCGCTGACTTACGGTTCGGCCGGCGTGGGATCGTCGACGCATCTGAGCTGTGCGCTCTTGACCGATGCCGCGGGCTTCAAGGCGACGCACGTTCCCTATCGTGGCATGGGGCCGGTGATGCAGGACCTTACTGCGGGCCGCATCGACTTCGGCTGCGACTTCGTCCTCGGTGCCCTTCCTCAGGTTCAGGGCCAAACTCTGAAAGCGTTGGCGGTCCTGACCAAGGATCGTTCGGAGGCGATGCCGGATGTGCCGACCGCGGACGAGCAGGGCCTCAAGGGCTTCGAGGCGTACAACTGGAACGCCATGTTCCTGCCGAAAGGAACGCCGGAGCCGATTGTGAGGAAGCTCCATCACGCGCTAACGCAGGCGCTCGATACGCCGTCGGTTCGTGAGCGCTTGGCCAAGCTCGGAGCCGTCATTCCGGCGCCCGAGCGTCGGACGCCGGAATATCTCGGCGAGTTCGTGAAGAGCGAAATCGCAAAATGGGCCGGCCCGATCAAGGCGAGCGGGGCCACATCGGAGTAGTTCGCCCTTTCGGAAACGATTTTATTTGCGCCGCACACCCGCCAGATCGACGATCTGCGCATAGAGCGGCATGTCCTTGCGGATGCTCTCGATGGATTGCTCCGGCGTCGTGCCGGCGGAATCGATGCCGAGGTTCGAGAACACGCGGATGACCTCGGGGTCCTTCGCGATCTCTTCCAACGCCTTGGCGAGACGCTGTGAAACCTCCTTCGGCACACCGCCGGTCACCGCATAGCCGTTCCACGCGATGTATTCCCAGCCGGGGATTGTCTCTGCGACAGCCGGAACGTTCGGCAACTGCGGCATGCGCTTCGGCGTCGAGACTGCGAGAGCTTTCACAGTGCCGCTCCTCACCGGCTCGATCAGGTCCGACGAATTGCCGAAGTGCATGTCGACCGATTTCGACAGCACCGCCGTCAGCGCGGCCTGACCGCCGCCGAACGGCACGTGCACCATGTCGAGCTTTTCCTTGCCGGCGAGATAGGCGGTCGAGAGATGGTTGTTGGTCGCGGGGCCGCCGCTCGAATAGGTGATCTTGCCCGGGTTCGCGCGCGCGTAGTCGATGAAATCTTTTAGCGTGGAGTAGGGCGCATCCTTCTGCACCACCATGACCATACCGTTGGTGCCGGTGATGCTGACGGGGATGAGGTCCTTCAGCGGCTCGTAGTTCACCTTGTTCGCGATTGGAAGAACGGTGAATAGCGTGCTGCCGATGAATAGAATGGTGTGACCGTCCTGCGGCGAGTTCATCGTGTAATCGACGCCGATCGCGCCGCCGGCGCCGAGCTTGTTCTCGATCACAAACGTCTGGCCGAGCATCTTGCCGAGCCGGTCGGCAGTGAGCCGCGCCATTGTATCCGTGACGCCGCCGACGCCGTAGGGCACCACGACCTTCACCGTGCGGCTCGGCCATTGCTGCGCATGTGCGGGGAGCGATGCGCCCAGGATCGCGCAGGCGCCAGTCAGCGTCAGAAATCGTCTCGAAATCATCGTCATCTCCTTTAGACACTCCATAGCACTGTGAAGCGCTATGCGAATGCAAGACACGGACCAAATCGCCGCGCCGATACGGCGCGCAGTGCTGCTAGGCGGGGACGTAAACCCACAGATCGAGTTGGAATCTCGCGCCCGGCACCGGCAACCAAGGCACTTCGACCGGAGAGAGCGGCAGCGGCGTGTTATCGGTCGCCTCTGACCACACCTCCAGCGCCGCCGAAAGGTCGGCCAGATCGGAATGGAATTGCTGGATGCGCACGGCGTTCTTCAATGCCGTGCCCGCGGCCTGACAGATCGCTTCGGCTTGCAAAAGAATTTCGTGAAGCTCTGCCTTGGCCGGATTCGCGAAGAATGGTTGGGTGGCGTCGGCCTTGGCGCCCGGCACCAGCGCGCCGTCGCGCACCGCCATCAGGCCAGAGATGAAGAGCAGATCGCCGGCGCGGATCGCTGTGGTCGCACCTTTGAACAGCGGCGGGATCGGCGCGATCACCTCTTTCTTGGTCTTGCCGTCCTTGGCGAGCGCGATGGTGTTAATCTCGATACGCGACTCCGGCATGATGAAGCCGGGCGTCTCGGTCGCGATGATCGTCGTCGCTGGCTCGACCGGGAAATGCTGCGCCCAGACCGCGCGGAAATTCGCGACGTCGTCCTGATCGCGCAGATAGACCTGTGCTTTCACGACAGTGTCGAGGTCCGCGCCGACAGCTTTCAGCGTCGGCTGAAGCTTCTTTCGGATGATGAAGTCGGTCTCGAGCTTGATGGGCGTACCCTTCCAGAGGCCGCGGCCGCGCCGCGCTTCCGGATCGACGCCGGGCTCCTTCTCGTCGAGCGCCTCGGCTGTCTGTCCGGGGACGAAGCGGAAATCGCCCGCGCTTAGTGCGGGACTGTATCCCGAACTGTGATGGATCTTGTACGCGCCAGCGTTGGCCTCGTGCTGGACCTTAAAGTCTCCCTCCGGCACCGCAGCCATCACCTGGACTTCCATCGATTGCTGCGCACGGGCAAAGCGCCGATGAAGATTGGAGGTTGAAACCGGAATCTTGCCTTTGAAATATGCGCGCCTGGTCTCGTGATAGGCGTCCACAACGTCCGGTGAGGTGTAGTACTGGTCGACACGAACCACATCGGCGGCGTTCGATCCGCCTGCGGTCAGAACCTCATCGATGTTCTTGTACAGCCGGTGCGCTTCGCGATGCGCTTTTGAGGGGCCGTCGAAAGGATGCCCGGACTGAACAACCTCCGGGGCAAGCGCGTGGATGTAGTCCGTTCCGCATTGCCCTGTGGCGAACAGCCATCGGCCCGCCCGCACGCCGCGGGCCCATTGATAGCCGGTGTTCGGGATATCGACCGGAAGGACGGCTTTCACTGCGGATTCGGATGAGTTTTTATTGTTGGCCAAGTGTGCCTCCGTGCCCGCGAGGTGCGATGGGATTTGCAGGATGTTGCAGACGGATAAGTTCGCTGCACCCTGTCTATCACTTGGCGTTGCGCCGCTCACCCCCGGTTTTGTTCATTGAGCCATGCGCTAGACGGCGCGGCGCCTCGCGGCCTACGCGTTCGCAGAACCGAATCGAGCGCTGGTTGCACGATATGATGGAGTGTCTACAGCCACTCGATCAGTGATTGGCAGACGAATGCCGCGTTATGCTCGCAGCCCCGGTTATTTCCCCGCTGGGAAGATCCGATAGGCCTTCGGCACGAGGCCGACGGGCTGGCCGGTCGCAATCGGTTGCTCGCGTGAGGCATCGATTTCGACCAGGTGCTCCTTGCCGCCGCCTGTCACGACAACTTCGACGCGACGTGCGGAGCCGAGACCAAAAACGCGAGCAACCGTGCCGCGCAAGATCGACGAAGCGGACTCCGCGACAATCGAGATGTCATAGGGGCGAACGAACAGCGAAGCCTTTCCGTCGCTGACTCCTTGATGGTCGATCGCAAGCGACTGGCCATGAAAATTCACCCTTCCGCTCTTGATGAGGATCGGCAGAGAAATCGACTCGCCGATGAACTCGTGAACGAACGCGTTCGCCGGGTTCTCGTAAACCTGCTGCGGCGTGCCGGCCTGTTCAATGCGGCCTTTGTCGAGGACGACAACGCGGTCCGCGACCTCCAGCGCTTCTTCCTGATCGTGTGTCACGAACACCGAGGTGACCTGAATTTCTTCGTGCAGGCGACGCAGCCAACGCCGCAATTCCTTGCGGACTTTGGCGTCGAGCGCACCGAACGGCTCGTCCAGCAGAAGCACACGAGGTTCAACGGCCAGCGCGCGCGCCAAAGCGATGCGTTGGCGCTGCCCGCCGGAAAGCTGGCTGGGATAGCGATCCGCAACCCAGTGCAACTGCACGAGTTCGAGAAGTTCGGTCACGCGCTTGCGGATCTCCGCCTCACTTGGCCGGTTGCGGCGCGGACGGGCACGCAGGCCGAACGCAACATTCTCGAAGATCGTCATGTGCCGGAACAGCGCGTAGTGCTGGAACACGAAGCCGACGTGCCGCTCGCGAACCCCGCGTGTCAGTGCATCCTCGCCGTCGAAGCGAATTTCGCCTTCGTCGGGCCATTCCAGGCCGGCGATGATCCGCAGCAGCGTGGTTTTTCCCGAGCCCGACGGCCCGAGCAGCGCGATCAGCTCGCCGGAACGAATGTCGAGGTTCACGCGATCCAGCGCCGTGAAGCTGCCGAAGCGCTTGGAGACATCGTGGATCGAGATTTTCATCGGTTACTCCTTCGAGACGCGCTGTTCCAGCAGCGCCTTCGCAAACAGTGTCACAAGGGCCAGCAGGGCCAGGAGAGATGCGACGGCGAACGCCGCGCTGAACTGGTATTCGTTGTAGAGAATCTCGATGTGCAGCGGCATCGTGTTGGTCTCGCCCCGGATATGGCCAGAGACAACCGACACCGCACCGAACTCGCCCATGGCGCGTGCGTTGCAGAGAAGTACACCATAGAGCAGGGCCCACTTCACGTTGGGAAGCGTAACGCGGAAGAAGGTCCTCAATCCCGAAGCGCCAAGCGAAAGCGCGGCTTCTTCGTCCTGCGTGCCCTGTTCGCGCATCAGTGGGATCAGCTCGCGCGCCACGAAGGGGAAGGTGACGAACACGGTCGCAAGCACGATGCCCGGCAGGGCAAAAATGATCTTGATGTCGTGCGCTTGCATCCAGGGGCCGAGAAAACCCTGTGCGCCAAACAACAGCACGAACACCAATCCCGAGATCACCGGCGACACAGAGAATGGAAGGTCGATCAGGGTGATGAGGAAGCTTTTGCCACGAAACTCATACTTGGTGACGGCCCAGGCCGCGATTGTGCCGAAGACGACATTCAGCACGACGGCGATCAGGGCGGTTGCGAGTGTCAGCCAAATAGCGGCGAGTGCGTCGGGATGCGTGATGGCCGCGCCATAGGCTGCGATTCCCTTGGAGAGAGCCTGCGCAAAGACGTTGAGCAGGGGAACGACAATGAACAGCGCGAGGAACGCGACCGCTAGCGCAATGGCCGTGCGCCGGAACCAAATGGGATCGGCCCGGACGTCCGAAATGCGTTTCGCTCTCTCCACCGCTGCTTGCCTCGTGCTGGCATCGACAACGTCGGCCCAGCGGCCGTTCAGTGCAACAGGTTGCGAGGACATCAAAGCTTTCCAGTGCGCCGCTCGGACCAGCGCTGCAAGAGATTGATCAGGAGAAGAAGGGCAAAGGAGGCAATCAGCATCACCGCGGCGATCGCGGTCGCGTCCGCGTAGCGGAACTCCTCGAGCCGGATCACGATGAGAAGCGGCGCGATCTCGGTCACATTGGGCAGGTTACCGGCAATGAAGATAACCGAACCGTACTCGCCGACAGCGCGCGCGAAGGCGAGCGCAAAGCCGGTGAGCAGGGCCGGAATGATCGTCGGCAGGATCACACGGCGAATGGTTTTCCAGCGGTTCGCACCCAACGTGGCCGAGGCCTCTTCCAATTCAGCGTCGAGATCCTCAAGCACCGGCTGAACGGTCCGAACGACGAAGGGCAGGCCGATGAAGACCAGAGCCACGAAGATACCGAGCTGCGTGAACGCGACCTTGATGCCGAACGGGGCGAGCAAGCTGCCGATCCAGCCGTTCTCCGCATAGAGGTTGGTCAGCGCGATGCCGGCAACAGCCGTCGGCAGGGCGAACGGAATATCGACGATCGCATCGAGCAGCCGCCGTCCGGGAAACTCGTAGCGCACGAGCACCCAGACGACGATCAGGCCGAAGACCAGGTTGAGCACCGCCGCGGCAAGCGCCAGACCGAAGGAGATTTCCAGCGCGTGCAACGTGCGCGCGCTGGTGATGATGGCGACGAAGCGCTCAAACGAGAGCTCCGTCGTTTTGAGAAACAGCGCGGCGAGCGGGATCAGAACGATCAGCGACAGCCACGTGATCGTCACACCCAGTGTGATGCCGAATCCGGGAATCACGCTTCGCCGTGAACGAACGATTGGCCGTGAAGGAATGATCGCTGAAATGCTCACCGCGCGCTTCCATCAGTTCGTGTAGATGGCGTCGAAGATGCCGCCTTCCTTGAAGTGCGTGGCTTGTGCCTTGCGCCAGCCGCCGAACACATCGTCAATGGTGAAGAGGTTCACCTTCGGGAACTGGGCTTCGTACTTCTTTGCGATTTCGGGATCGCGCGCACGGTAGAAGTTCTTTGCCGAAATCTCCTGGCCCTCCTTGGAATAGAGGAAGTCCAGGTAGGCCTGCGCCGCGGTGCGAGAGCCCTTCTTGTCCACCACCTTGTCCACGATCGCGACCGGCGGTTCGGCGAGGATCGAGACCGAGGGGACCACGATGTCGAACTTGTCCTTGCCGAACTCGTTGATCGACAGAAATGCCTCGTTCTCCCAGGCGATCAATACGTCGCCGACGTTACGCTCGACGAACGTGACGGTCGAACCGCGCGCGCCGGTGTCGAGCACCGGTACGTTCGCGAAGATCGCTTTCACGAAGTCCTTGGCCTTGGCTTCCGTGCCGCCAGGCTTCTTCAGCGCGTAGCCCCAAGCTGCGAGATAGTTCCAACGCGCTCCGCCGGAGGTTTTCGGATTCGGCGTGATCACTTTGACGCCGGGCCGCGCGAGATCGTCCCAATCCTTGATGTTCTTCGGATTGCCCTTGCGGACGAGGAACACGATAGTGGAGGTGTAGGGAGCGGAGTTTTGCGGGAGCTTCTTCTGCCAGTCGGCGGCGAGGAAACCCTTATCCGCGATCTCGTCGATATCGTAGGCGAGAGCAAGCGTGACGATATCAGCGTCGAGTCCGTCGATCACCGAGCGCGCCTGCTTGCCCGAGCCGCCATGCGACGACTTCACTTCGACGGTCTTGCCATCGGGTGTCTTGTATTTCGCCGAGAACGCTTTCGCGAGCGCGGCATGCAGCTCGCGTGTCGGGTCGTAGGAAACGTTGAGCAATGTGATGTCGGCGGCGTGCGCGGGCGCTGTCAGTGCGCCAGCGAGAGTCAAAGCAATCAGGATATTCTTCATTGAAGGCTCCACCTGCTATTCGCGCCGGATTCCCTCGGCGCTGGTTACGACGATCTGCCGCCGCTCATGCCGCCGGCTTGCAGAGTTTCGACACCTCCCCGTGACGGTTGCGACGTCGCACCGCCAACCTCAGAAACGCGTCTCGTCGTTTCCAAACAGCTCCCGAAGATTTTTCCCGCGCTGGGATACCGCCGCGCGGAAATGTTGGCGGACGACTCCAGAAATCCGAACGCGCTCGCGCGCGCAGCGTTCCGCATCGCTGCGACGTGCGTGTGATCGAATTTTCTGCGTTGAAATTCATCGTGAGAAATTCCGGGATTGACGAGAATTATTTTTCTAATACAAAGAGTTATAAGCCTACAAATAGAAAAATATTCTACTACACGAGAAACTGATCTTGGAAAGTTCGATGGGTGTCAGCGCGAAAAAAGAGACGATTGCAGTTTGCAGCGCTCCGCACGCTCACGCATCGCGATCGGAGTGAAGGCTATGGATCGTCTGGATGATCTCGAAGCGCAGAGCATTTTCATCTTCCGCGAGGCCTTCGCGCGGTTGCGGAAAATCTCTCTCCTCTGGTCGCTCGGCAAAGATTCGAACGTAATGATCTGGCTCGCGCGCAAGGCCTTCTTCGGTCGCGTGCCCTTCCCGGTGATGCATGTGGATACCGGCAAGAAGTTTCCCGAGATGTATGCGTTCCGCGAGCAATACGCGAAGGAGTGGAATCTCGATCTGATCGTCGAGAATTGCCCGCCGATCGAGTCGATTGATCAAACATTGCCGCCGGCGGCGCGGTCTGCCGCGCGCAAGACCGAGGGGTTGAAGCTCGCGCTCGCAAAGCACGGCTTCGACGGATTGATCGCGGGCATCCGCCGGGATGAAGAGCCGACGCGCGCGAAGGAGCGCGTGTTCTCGCCGCGCGGGGCGGAGGGGATTTGGGACGTTCGCGACCAGCCGCCGGAGTTCTGGAATCACTTCAACGCGTCGCCGCCGCCCGGCGCGCATCTGCGCGTGCATCCGATCCTGCATTGGACCGAGACCGACATCTGGGCCTACACGCGCCGGGAGGGCATCCCGATCATTCCGCTTTACCTGTCGCGTAACGGCAAACGGTATCGTTCGCTGGGTGACGCGGACATCACGTCGCCGATCGCGTCGAACGCGTCGTCGATCGATGAGATCATCGCAGAACTCGAATCCACGAAAATCCCGGAGCGTTCCGGCCGCGCGATGGACCATGAGTCTGAAGACGCGTTCGAGCGCCTGCGGACTGCCGGATATCTCTAGCCAATCCCTTTCCCTCGGGAGCCAGCCATGAATGTTCTCGCCTCGACCAACAGCCCGTCGCCGCTGCGGACCCGCCCGCTCGTTCGCATTGTCATTGTCGGCCACGTCGATCACGGAAAATCGACGCTGATCGGCCGGCTGCTGCACGAGACGAACAGTCTGCCTGACGGCAAGTTCGAGCAGCTCAAAGCGGTCAGTACACGGCGCGGTATGCCGTTCGAATGGTCGTTCCTGCTGGATGCGCTGCAAACCGAGCGCGACCAGGGCATCACGATCGACACAAGCCAGATTCGCTTCCGCACGCCGTCGCGCGACATCGTTCTCATCGATGCGCCGGGCCATGCGGAGTTCCTGCGCAACATGATCACCGGGGCTTCGCAGGCCGATGCGGCGGTGCTGATCATCGACGCGCTGGAGGGCGTGCGCGAGCAGACGCGCCGGCACGGCTATCTCCTCCATCTTCTCGGCGTGCGTCAGGTTGCGGTGGTGGTCAACAAGATGGATCGCGTCGAATACGATGCGAGGCGTTTCGACGAAATCGCCAACGAGATTTCCAGCTATCTCGCGAGCCTCGGCGTGGAGGCCTCGGCGGTCATCCCGATCTCCGCGAGACAAGGCGACGGCGTCGCACAGCGGACCGACGCCATCGGCTGGTATAGCGGTCCGACGGTGCTGGAGGCGCTGGACACTTTCATTCCCGCGCCGCCGCTTCGCGATCTGACGCTGCGGCTGCCGGTGCAGGCGGTCTACAAGTTTGACGAGCGGCGGATCATCGCGGGCCGGATCGAAAGCGGCCGGCTCGCGGCAGGCGACGAGATCCAGATCATGCCTGGCGCCAAGCGCGCCGTGGTGAAGTCGATCGAAGAATGGCCGGTGCCGATCGAGCGCGATCACACGCGTAGCGCAAGCGCCGGAGAGTCGGTCGGCATCACGCTTGATCGCGAACTGTTCGTGGCGCGTGGCCATGTCGTGTCGCTGGCCACTTCGCCCGCCTTGGCAGGAAAGAATCTGCGCGCCCGTGTGTTCTGGCTGCATCACGCGCCGCTCGCGATTGGAACAAAGCTTGTCGTCCGTATCGGGACCGCAGAGAGCCGCGGCGTCGTCAGTGCCATCGACAATGCGGTCGATCCCGGCGATTTGACTGCACGCGCGGACGTGACGATCGGTGCGAACCACGTGGGCGAAGTCGAGATCGACTTGAGCCAGCCGCTCGCGGCTGACCTTCATGTTGTGAACCCGACAATGGGTCGGGTTGTTCTGGAACTTGATGGGCGTATCGCTGGCGGTGGTTTGCTCCTTTCGATCGGCACCCAAGACAACCAGCAGTCTCAGGAGGTCTCCTCCGCGCCTCTCGCCGACGTCGCGCCTCGGCTCTCGCGCCAGCTCACGCCGCTATCCGCGGCCGAGCGTCTGGTGGAATTCCGCAATGCCGTGCAGGGCCGGATCGTTTTCACAACCAGCTTCGGCATCGAAGATCAGGCGATTCTGCATCTTATTCAGGAACACAATCTCGATATCGATGTCGTGACGCTCGACACCGGACGGCTGTTTCCGGAGACCTATGATCTATGGGCGGAAACCGAGCGGCATTTCCGACGCCGCATCCGTGCGGTCTATCCGCGGCACGAGCGTCTCGAAGAACTCGTCGAGAAGCAGGGCATCAACGGCTTCTACGACTCGGTCGAAGCGCGCACCGCGTGCTGCTTCGTGCGCAAGGTCGAGCCGCTCAACCGGGCGCTGCGCGACGCGGCGGGGTGGGTGGTTGGGTTGCGCTCCGATCAGTCCGCCAACCGCCAGGACACCGGCGCGGTTGCGCAAGATTCGGCACGGAATTTGCTGAAGTTGAGTCCTCTGTTCGATTGGTCGCGCGACGCGGTCGCGGACTTTACGAAAGCGAAATCGGTGCCCGTCAACCCGCTGCACGAAAAGGGCTTCGTTTCAATCGGTTGCGCACCTTGCACGCGCGCGATCCGGCCCGGCGAACCGGAACGTGCCGGCCGCTGGTGGTGGGAGGATGAGTCCAAGAAAGAGTGTGGCCTGCACATCGGACGTGCGGTTCGGCAGGGCGCATGACATCTGCCTCTTTTTTGACAAGCGCAATCCGAAGCAAACTGTTCGCACGCTTGGCGTTGGGTGTCGTCTTCCTTGCTCTCTGGGAAGCCGCGGCAACGTGGTTCGTCGATCCGTTCTTCATCGGGCGGCCGAGCGCGATCGCCGCGCGGTTGTGGGATGTGTTCGTTCACGGGGACATGATCGAGCACACCGGTGTGACGCTGGCCCATTCGGTCGCGGGGCTTGTGCTGAGCCTGGTGATCGGTGTCCCGATTGGGATTCTGTTTGCTGCGCGGCGTTCGCTCGCCGACGTGGTCGAACCGTATTTCCTTGGGCTCTACAGCCTTCCGCGCGTGGCGCTCGCGCCGCTTTTCATCCTCTGGTTCGGCATCGGTTCGATCTCGAAGATCATGATGGCGTTCTCGATGGTGGTGTTCATCGTCATCCTGAACACGCATGAGGGATTGCGCGGCGTCGACCGCGATCTGGTCGACATGCTGAAGTCGATGCGCGCCTCGAGGGGCTATGTGCTTCGGAAGGTTCTTCTTCCGTCCATCGTGCCTTGGATCTTTGCGTCGCTCCGCGTCGGCATCGGCCTGGCACTGGTGGGTGCGGTGATCGGCGAGCTTCTGGGCGCAAACCGTGGTCTCGGCTGGTACGTCGAATATGCCGCCGGCCGCGTGGACATCAACGGCGTTTTTGCAGGTCTCGTCGTCCTTGGTGTGCTCGGCATGGTTTTGAACGAAGTCGTCAAGACGATCGAAGGACGTGTCACCGCCGGGCGGTACTGACCGGTTGCGTGAAGTTAAGTGAACTATCAAGAAGAATGGAGAAAGTAATGCCTATCAACTTCGGAGCCCGCATTTCGCGGTTGGCTCTTGTTCTCACGGCGATGCTCGTCTGTGTTGTTCCGGCACGAGCGCAAACAGTTCTGAAATTCGGTGTTGCTGCCGTCAATGAGGGTTTGCTGGCTCTGCGCGTCGCCAACGATCAGGGCTTCTTCAAGGACGCGGGCATTGCGGCGGAGTTCGTCGATTTCCGCGGCGGCGGCCCGGCGGTGCAGGCCTTCGCGGGCGGCAGCGTGGACTTCTGCGTCTGCGCTGCGGACCACGTGCTGCGTCTGTCGAACCGCGGTCTTGATGCTCGCATCATCGTCGGTCTCGACGAGCATCATTCCTATGCGCTGCTGGCGAAGGCTGACGCGCCTTACACCGACATCAAGTCGCTCAAGGGCAAGCGCATCGGCGTGACGTCGCCCGGCGCGCTCACGGACAACACCGTGCGCTGGGAGATCAAGAAAGCCGGCCTGCAAACCGAGCGCGATTTCCAGATCATCGGAGCCGGTGGGGGCGCATCGATGCGCGCGGCCATCGAGACGGGGCAAGTGGATGCCGGCACGGTGGTGACCACCGAGGTGGCCGACTATCTCAAGACCGGAAAATTCAAGATCGTCACTGACTGGCGGCCGACGCGCTACTCGGCCCTGGTGGTGATCGGCCGTCAGCGCTGGGCGGACGCCAATCCGGCGCTGGCCAAGGCGCTGGTCGGTGCGGTGACCAAGGCTTCGCGACTGATCCAGACCGATCCGGCGGCGACGGCGCGCAGCGTCAAGCTCCTCTATCCCAACTTCGATGATGCCCACGCGCTTGAAATCGCCAAGGCCGCAAAGGAGCGGCTGTCGAAGGACGGAAGCGTCTCGGCGGAAGCGTTCGAGAACATGCAGGAGGTCGTCCTGCTGTCGGACCCGGCGCTGAAGAAGGTCAAACAGGCCGACGTCGACTTGCAACCGAAGCTCTCCAAGTGAAGTCCGTAAAGTGACGACGCGCGTGGATCCTCGTGCCATCAACGTGGCGGCTGGCGGCAAGCCGGCCGCTGCGACGCTCGCGAACGTCTCGATGTCCTACGACGGACGCCTTGAGGTGCTGCATGACATCAACTTCACCTTGGGCGAGGGGGAGTTTCTCTCCATCGTCGGTCCAAGCGGCTGCGGCAAATCCACCATCCTGCGGCTGATCTCGGGTCTTCAGAAGCCGACAGGCGGACGGATTGAGTTCGGCACTGCAAGCCATCAGGCCAATATCGGTTTCATGTTTCAGCGCGATGCGCTTCTGCCGTGGGCCGACGTCAACGCGAACATCGCGGTGGGCCTTGAATGCGCCGGCGTGCCCAAGGAGCAGCATGGGGCGCGGACCGATGAGTTGCTGAAGCTTCTCGGTCTCTCCGACTTCGGCCACTACTATCCGCGCGCGCTTTCCGGCGGCATGCGCCAGCGCGTGGCGCTCGGCCGGCTGCTCGCCTACGACCCGCAGATCATGCTGATGGACGAGCCGTTCGGCGCGCTCGACGCTCAGACGAAGATTCTGATGGGCAACGAGCTGCTCCGCATCTGGACCGATCATCGCAAGAGCGTCGTGTTCGTGACCCACGACATTGACGAAGCGATCAGCCTGTCCGACCGCATTCTGGTGATGTCGGCGCGGCCGGGCCGAATCAAATCGGAGTACAAGGTCGATTTGCAGCGCCCGCGGGACTTCCGGGCGGTCCGGCGAATGCCTGAATTCCACGGACTCAGCGAGCGGATTTGGCAGGATATTGTCGGGATTACGTAGCCTTTCAGCGCTGACTTTCGCGTTTTGACCGGCTTTTCCAGCCCAAAATGCGTTTTCCGTTGCAAAAACCCCTGAAAAACCGCGCGAATCAGCCAGAAAGCTGTGTAGATCGCTTCTCGTGCCATTTTCTTTCACGTGCTCCCCAATAGGGTGCCGCTTCTTACACAAGGAGATCAAATGCCCGCATATCTGACGAAGTCGCAACTGGTCGAAAAGCTCGCCACGCAGAGCGAACTGGCCAAGAAGGACATCAAGAACGTCCTCGAGGCGCTGACCGATGTTGGCTACAAGGAACTGAAGAAGGCAGGTGTCTTCGTCGTTCCGGGGTTCGCGAAGTTCGTCGTCGTCAAGAAGCCGGCCACCAAGGCGCGCAAGGGCACCAATCCCTTCACCGGTGAAGAGATGATGTTCAAGGCGAAGCCGGCTCGCAAGATCGTCCGGGCCCGCCCGGTGAAAGCCGCCAAGGAAGCGGTCTAAAATAACAAAGGGCCCCGCGAGGGGCCCTTTTTCTTTTCGTACGGTGTTGCGCGGCGTCGGAGCTGAAAGCACCGCGCCTGGGCGAGAATTCGGATTCACGTTTCAAACAGCCCGGTCTTGTTCAGACACGCCAATTCGCTCCGGGGCTGGTTGCGGCGCCCGGTCGCCGTCTTCCTTCTTTTCCCTTCGGACAAAAAAGTCCGAGGGATGGAGCGCCGAATGACGCTTCATCTTGAGATCACGCCTTTCGGCGTCGCGTCCCTGTAGAAGGACGCTCGCCACCCGGCGCTCCATCGCGGCACTTTTCAATCCCGGGCCACGCTTTCCAGAACGGTTTTGCCGTTCCGATCAGCCAGCTCCTGGCGGGGGGATCCTTGTATCCCCCAGGTGGAGCCCCGGTACGCCCGGAGATGGGTTTGCGAGACCCATCCGCAGGAGCCGCATCCGGTCCCGCTGAAATGACGCCTCATGACAACGCCCTCGGTTGGATCGGATAGATATAGGATTATATACAGTAGGAATTCAGTCAAGGGGTGCGGCGCAATTTATTTCGGAGGCCACAACACCCTCCGCCGTCATGCCCGGGCTTGGCCCGGGCATCTCGCTTAGGGAGGCACGGTGCCCGC
>JBFLYS010000033.1:0-33314 GCA_040756555.1 Pseudomonadota bacterium
GGTGGGCCCGATCACGGTTTCCTTCCGCGTCCCGCTCATATGGGAAGCCGGGGCGGTTGGTCCAGCGCCTTGCCGCCGCGTTGGTTATCGCGGTGTTTGCAGGCGTTTCCGCGATGGCAGCGGACAATTCGGTCAAGATCTTGCCGGTCAAGATCGTGGCGCTCGGCGATTCGCTGGTCGCGGGCTATGGGCTGCCTGCGAATGCGGCATTTCCGGTGCAGCTTGAGAAGGCGCTGAACGCCAAAGGTGTGGCGGTCGAGATCGCCAACGCGGGAGTCTCGGGCGACACATCGTCCGGCGGGCTCGGGCGGCTCGATTGGTCGGTGCCGGATGGCACGGATGCCGTGATCGTCACGCTTGGCGCGAACGACATGCTGCGCGGGATCGATCCGAAGGTGACGCGCGATGCGCTGACGCAGATCGTGCAGAAGCTGAAGGCGCGGAAGATCGAGGTGCTGCTGACGGGCATGCAGTCGGCGCCGAACATGGGGCCGGATTACGCGGCGGCGTTCAACGCGATCTATCCCGACATCGCGAAGGCGGAGGGTGTGCTGCTTTATCCGTTCTATCTCGATGGCGTGGCGGGCGATGCGAAACTCAATCAGCGCGACGGCATTCATCCGACTGAGGACGGGATTGCAAGGATCGTGCAGCGGGTGTTGCCGATGGCCGAAGAACTGGTGGCGCGCGTCAAGGCCAAACGTGGAAGCTGACGATGCCGCGCCTTTTTACTGGATTGGAAATTCCCGCTGACGTGGCGCAGGAGCTTTCACTGTTGCGCGGCGGATTGCGCGGCGCGCGCTGGATCGACCCGGAGAACTATCACATCACGCTGCGGTTCATCGGCGACATTGACGATGTGACGGCGAATGAAGTGGCGCATATCCTCGGCCATGTGCGGCGCGGCGGCTTCGAACTTCGCATCGACGGATTGTCGTCGTTCGGTGGGCGGAAGCCGCGTGCCCTCGTCGCGACCGTGGGGCCGTCGCAGACCATGACGGAGTTGCAGTCGGAGCACGAGCGGCTGATGCGCCGCGTCGGGCTCGAGCCGGAAGGCCGCAAGTTCACGCCGCATGTGACGCTCGCGCGCCTGCGCGACGCATCGAGCCTGGAGGTCGCGGATTATCTGTCGGCGCGGCCGATGTTCCGGTCGCTGCCGTTCAAGGTCTCGCGGTTCGTGCTGTTTTCGTCGCGCGCCTCGACGGGCGGCGGGCCTTACGTCGTGGAAGCCGCTTATCCGTTGGCGGCGTAGACCTTCATCTCGAACGCCGGCACCTTGTAGTTCCGCACGCTGGTCTGCTCGTGCACGCGCAGATCGTGCAGGTGATAGCGGCTTGCTTCCTCGATCACACGCGCGGTGAGATCGCGCTCGAAGCCGGCATCGTGATAGCCGTTCTCGACGGTGATGGCGGCTTCGCCCCAGCGCGCGGTGCGATCGGGCACGATCTCGGCGGCGGCGCGGATCACGCCATCGATGAACGCGCCGATCAGGATCGCGCCGTTGCTCAGCAGGTCGAGGCAATGAGTCTGGATCGCGCGGTCGTCGGTGCCGGGCAGGCGGCTGTGACGATCGAGGCGCACGAGATGCGCGTGATAGTCTTCGATCTCGGCCGGCCCCAGAACGCGGATATCGGCGCCCATCACACCCACTCCCAAACGCTTACGCGACAGGGAGAGAACGTACGCAATAAACGCGGATAACTCGTTAATCCGCGTTAGTTCTGCGATTTTTGCTTCGGTTGCAGGAGCTTAGAGGGCCGGCGCGGCCGCGCTTGCCCGCCCGCCTCGGTTGTACAATCATACCCGCGGGTTGGGGGAGTTGTACATGAAATCGAGTGTTGTTTGGGCCGCCTGTTGCGCCGTCGCGGCGCTATGCGCGGGTTGTTCGACGATCACGCGTGGCACGACGAGTCAGGTTCAGATCGTTTCGAATCCATCGGAAGCAACGGCGCGCACGTCGATGGGCTACCAATGCCTGACGCCGTGCACGGTCCAGGTGAGCCGCAAGGACGAGTTCAGCGTCATTGTCAGCAAGCCGGGCTATCACTCCGCGGAGATGCCGGTGCGCACGCAGCTCGCCGGTGCGGGTGCCGCGGGTTTTGCCGGCAATGTCATTCTCGGCGGCGTGGTCGGCATGGGCGTCGATGCGGCGACCGGCTCGACGCTGGAGCATTTCCCGAATCCGGTGGTCGTCACGCTCACGCCGGTGCGAGCGGGCGAGCGTCCATCGATCAGGAAGCTGACGCCGCCGATGCCTGAGCCGCCGCCGCCGGAACAGCAACAGCAGATGTCGGCGAACTAGGCCGGCCGCATCATCCGCGACTGCACGTCGAGCATAGCGGTCGCGAAGCCGTGACCGTCGGCGACGATCTCGCGCATCACCGAAAGCGGCGTGGGACGCGGCGCAACCACTTCGCCGACCACGCTGCCGAAATCGAAGCTCAGCTCGGCCGCGAACTTGCGGGCGAGATCCTGCATGCGCCGGTTATTGGCGAGGCACGCCATGTGCAGCGTCCTGATGCTGCGGTTACGAGCGACCAGCAGCGTGCGCTCGAGCAGCGCGGAGCCGATGCCATGGCTCTGCCATTCGGATTCGATCGAGAAGGCGATTTCCGCCTCGCGCGCGAACGCAGGCCCCAGCGGGCGAAGCTCGGCGGCGCCGCGCAGAACGCCGTCGACGAAGAAGCCGTGGATCACGGAGTTCAGACCGAACGTCGTCGTGACGTAGTTCTCGATGAACTCGTCGGACACGGCGCCGCCGAAACGGTTATGCCGGCTGTCGCTGTCGAGGCGCAGCAGATGATTGCGATAGATGCCGGCTTCGCCGATCCACAATTTGCGGATCAGGCCGCCGTCGACGAGAATCTCGTGCATCTGGGTCTCCTGACGTTGTGCGCCCAAAAAGACCCTCCTTTCCCGTTTCCTGCCCTGACCCGCGGCGGCAACCGCCATCCGCGAATCGTGAGCGTAATGTTGCGATGCAACATGTCTTTGACAAGGCCGGAAAATGTGCAGGGTGTGCTCATAACGCGTTGAATCGGCGTTTAAATTTGCATGGCAGTCATGAACCGTGCATCCCCAGTTGGTTAAAACTCCGGTTCGGGTGAATTTGCGCCGATGTCGGTACGGGATCTCTACGAGGGGCTGGTCGCCGCCAAGAAAGTCGAACGCGACCCGGCGCAGGAGGCGCTGGTCGCGAAGTATGTCGGCTTGGAGGAGAGGCTCGCGGTGCACCGCTCGGCGCGGCGCACGTCGCCGCTCGGCTGGCTGTTCGGAAACGGTCATCAACGCGATCCGGTGCAGGGCCTCTACGTCTACGGCGACGTCGGCCGCGGCAAGACCATGCTGATGGACTTGTTCTTCGAGGCGTCGCCGATCGTGCGCAAGCGCCGCGCGCATTTCCACGAATTCATGGCGGACGTGCACGAGCGCGCGCGGATGTTCCGCGCGCAGCTCAAGACCGGCGAGATCTCCGGCGACGACGCGATCCATCTCGTCGCAAACGCGATCGCCGAAGAGAGCTGGCTGCTCTGCTTCGATGAGTTCCACGTCACCGACATCGCGGATGCGATGATCCTCGGGCGGCTGTTCACGCGGCTGTTCGAGCTCGGCGTCGTCGTGGTCGCGACCTCGAACGTGGACCCGGACGATCTCTACAAGGACGGTCTCAACCGCTCGCTGTTCCTGCTGTTCATCGCGCTGCTGAAAAAGCAGATGGAGGTGGTGAAGCTGTCGTCGCGCACCGACTTCCGGCTCGAGAAACTGGCGGGCAAGAAGGTCTGGTATGTGCCCGCGGATGACGCTGCGACGGCGGCGCTCGATCAGGCCTGGCGCAGTCTCGTCGGCTCAACCAGCGGCATGCCGCAGTTGCTGGAGGTGAAAGGCCACACCGTACGCGTGCCGCGCGCTGCGATGGGCGTGGCGCGCTTCTTCTTCCACGATCTTTGCGAGCAGCCGCTCGCGGCGTCGGACTATCTGCGCATCGCGCACGACTTCCACACATTGATCGTCGATCGCATTCCGATGATGCAATACGAGGATCGCAACCCCGCCAAGCGCTTCATCATCCTGATCGACACGCTGTACGAACATTCGGTGAAGCTCGTCGCGTCGGCTGCGGCCGAACCCGACGATCTCTACATCGCGACTGAAGGCTACGAGGCCAACGAGTTCAAGCGCACGGCGTCGCGTCTGATCGAGATGCGTTCGGAAGCCTATCTCGCATCGCCGCACGGCAAGCGCGACTCGACGGCGAGCGGCTCGACCGAAGGCCTGATCGATACGTAAGGCGAAGCGGCTCCCGCGCTTAGTCTTCCCTGATTTTCGCGGCGGTGATGACCTTCTGCCACTTCACCGTGTCGCGATCGATGATCTTCTGAAACTCCGCGCCGTTCTTGCCTTCGACCTCGAAGCTGCGCGCTGCGAGCAGCTCCTGGATCTCCGGCCGCATCGCGACCTCGGTCAGATCGGAATGAATCTTCTTGATCGTATCGGCCGGCGTGCCAGCCGGCGCGAACAGGCCAAACATGCTGTAGGTCTCATACCCTTCGACGCCGGCCTCCTGCATGGTCGGCACGTCGGGCGCTTTCGGCGAGCGCTTGGCGGTCGTGATCGCGAGCGCACGCAGCTTGCCCGTCGGTATGTGCGGAAGAACGTTCGAAGACGTGGGGATCGACGAATCGATCTGGTTCGCGAGCATCGCCATCGTGGTTTCGTTGGCGCCCTTGAACGGCACGTGCAGGAGCTGCACGCCGGTGAGCGCCGAGAAATACTCCATCTGAAGGCGCTGGATGCTCGCCGGTCCGGTCGAGCCGTAGTTCAGCGTGCCGGGTTTTGCCTTTGCCAGCGCGATGAATTCGGAAACCGTGTTCGCCGGAACGTGTGTGCCGATCGCGAGCATCGCCGAGGCCGTCGCCACCAGCGAAACCGGAGCCAGCTCGGACACCGAGTAGGGCATCGAGGAATAGATCAGCGGATTCAAGATAAAGGTGCCGTCGGCTGTGAACAGCAGCGTGTGACCATCCGCATCGGCTTTGGTCACCACGACGGTGCCGATGTTGGTGTTCGCACCCGGGCGGTTCTCGACGATGACGGGCTGCTTCCACTTTTCGCTCAGATGCGGTGCGATGATGCGCATGAGGACGTCCGGCGCGCCGCCGGCGCTGAACGGAATCACGATGCGCACGGTCTTGCTTGGGAAGCTGGCAGCGCGGCTTTCGTGAGTGAGGGGCGGACTCGGCACGACAAGGCTGACGAGCAGTGTGAGAATAGCAGCGCGGCGTAACGGCATCGCGGGCTCCCTCCGATGATTTGCCGGATGGAGGACTCAAGAAGCATGCCAGCGTTGAGGATTGCTCGCGCGTTTTCGCGTCGCAGGCGTGACTCGGCTGCAAAGCGAAGGAATCGTCAGAGATCGAGACGCAGTGATTGCCGGAAAAAGTTTTCCGCTGTCATTCCGGGGCACGCGCGTAAGCGCGTGAACCCGGAATCCAGAAGCTTGCTCCGTGCTTGTAGGTGGATTCCGGGTCCGGCGCTTCGCGCCGTCCCGGAATGACAGCGAAGTTCTTTCCGCTCGCACCTCCGGCGGGTCGAGAGCCAACACCCGGAAAAATCTCACGAATTGCTGCGTCGCAGCGACGAATCTCTCTGGACACTGGAATAATGTATTATACGCTTCGGATGCTGGCTGCGAATTGAACCGGCATCTGAATTTGCCGCGACTTGAATGGCTCCGCTGGACGCGTTAACCCACCGCGACCCGTCTCTCCGACGGTGATTTTCTTTCGCGAAGGACCTTCCACATGGCGCGTAACAAGATTGCGTTGATCGGCGCTGGCCAGATCGGCGGCACGCTCGCTCACCTCGTTGGCTTGAAGGAACTCGGCGACGTCGCCCTGTTCGACATCGCGGAAGGCATCCCGCAGGGCAAAGCCCTCGATCTCGCAGAGTCCTCGCCGGTCGAGGGCTTCAACTCGAACATGAAGGGCGTCAATTCCTACGAGGGAATCGAAGGCGCCAGCGTTTGCATCGTCACCGCCGGCGTGCCGCGCAAGCCGGGCATGAGCCGCGACGACCTCCTTGGCATCAACCTCAAGGTCATGGATCAGGTCGGCGCGGGCATCAAGAAATACGCCCCGAACGCCTTCGTCATCTGCATCACCAACCCGCTCGACGCGATGGTCTGGGCGCTCCAGAAGGCCTGCGGCCTGCCGAAGAACATGGTGGTCGGCATGGCCGGCGTGCTCGACTCGGCGCGCTTCCGCTACTTCCTGGCCGACGAGTTCAACGTTTCGGTCGAGGACGTCAGCGCGATGACGCTCGGCGGCCACGGCGACGACATGGTTCCGATGGTGCGCTACTCGACGGTGGCGGGCATTCCGCTCCCCGACCTCATCGAGATGGGCTGGACCACGCAGGCCCGCCTCGACGCGATCGTCGAGCGCACCCGCAAGGGCGGCGGCGAGATCGTCAACCTGCTCAAGACCGGCTCGGCGTTCTACGCGCCGGCGTCGTCGGCCATTGCGATGGCCGAGAGCTATCTCAAGGACAAGAAGCGCGTGCTGCCGTGCGCATGCTGGCTGAATGGCGAGTACGGCGTGAAGAATCTTTACGTCGGCGTTCCGGTTGTCATCGGCGCGAAAGGTGTCGAGAAGATTGTCGAGCTCGACATGAACAGCGCCGAGCGCGAGATGTTCGAGAAGTCGGCGGGCGCGGTGAAGAGCCTCGTCGATGCCTGCCAGAAGATCGCGCCGGACCTTGGGAAGTAAGACTGGGAAGTAAGTTGAATATCCCGCGCGCGGCAGGCTGGGACATGCGGCGCGCGGGACACGGCAACAAAGGTGTGGGGACCTTCGGATGAATATCCACGAGTACCAGGCCAAGCAGGTCCTGCGTGAATTCGGCGTGCCGACGCCGAAGGGCATTCCGGCCTTCAACGTCGATGAGGCGGCGAAGGCGGCGGAGCAGCTCGGCGGCCCGGTCTGGGTGGTGAAGGCGCAAATCCACGCCGGCGGCCGCGGCAAGGCCGGCGGCGTCAAGGTCGTCAAATCGATCGATGACGTGAAGAAGGAGGCGGCGCGCCTCCTCGGCTCCACGCTTGTCACGCATCAGACCGGCCCGCACGGCAAGCAGGTCAACCGCCTCTACATCGAAGACGGCTCGGCGATCGACAAGGAATTCTACCTGTCGATGCTGGTCGACCGCGTCACCTCGCGCGTCGCCATCGTGGTTTCGACCGAAGGCGGCATGGACATCGAGAAGGTCGCGCACGACACGCCGGAGAAGATCGTGACCATCTCCGTCGATCCGGTCGCGAACATCTGCCCGCATCACGTCCGCCGCATCGCCAAGGCGCTCGGCCTCGACGCCGACCTGCAAAAGCAGATGAGCCCGATGCTCACCGGCCTCTACAAGGCGTTTACCCAGAAGGACATGGCGCTTCTCGAGGTGAACCCGCTGGTCGTCACCAAGGACAAGAAGCTCATTTGCCTCGACGCCAAGATCGGCTTCGACGACAACGCGCTGTTCCGTCATCCGGACGTCGCCGCGCTGCGCGACGAGACCGAGGAAGACCCCAAGGAAATCGAAGCGCAGAAGTACGATCTCAACTACGTCGCGCTCGACGGCACCATCGGCTGCATGGTCAACGGCGCCGGCCTCGCGATGGCGACGATGGACATCATCAAGCTCTACGGCATGGAGCCTGCGAACTTCCTCGACGTCGGCGGCAGCGCCACCAAGGAAAAGGTCGCGTCGGCGTTCAAGATCATCACCTCCGATCCGAAGGTGAAGGGCATCCTGGTCAACATCTTCGGCGGCATCATGAAGTGCGACGTGATCGCCGAGGGCGTGGTCGCTGCGGTGAAGGAGGTCGGCCTCAAGGTGCCGCTCGTCGTTCGCCTCGAAGGCACCAACGTCGAGCTGGGCAAGAAGATCATCAAGGAATCCGGGCTGAACGTGACGTCGGGCGACGATCTCGACGACGCGGCGCAGAAGATTGTCGCTGCCGTAAAGAAGGGTGCGTGATGCCCATTCTCGTCAACAAGAACACCAAGGTCATCTGCCAGGGCTTCACCGGCAAGAACGGCACTTTCCATTCCGAACAGGCGATCGCCTACGGAACGAAGATGGTCGGCGGCACCTCGCCGGGCAAAGGCGGCTCGACGCACCTCGGCCTGCCGGTGTTCGACACCGTGCAGGAGGCCAAGGACAAGACCGGCGCCGACGCGAGCGTGATCTACGTCCCGCCGCCGGGCGCGGCCGACGCCATTGCCGAAGCGATCGAGGCGCAGATTTCGCTGATCGTCTGCATCACCGAGGGCATCCCGGTCGCGGACATGGTCAAGATCAAGCGTTCGCTGTGCGGATCGAAGTCGAAGCTGATCGGGCCGAACTGCCCGGGCGTGATGACCGCGGGCGAATGCAAGATCGGCATCATGCCGGCTTCGATCTTCAAGCCCGGCAACGTCGGCATCGTGTCGCGCTCCGGCACGCTGACCTATGAAGCCGTGTTCCAGACCACCCGCGAGGGCCTCGGCCAGACCACGGCGCTCGGCATCGGCGGCGATCCGGTGAAGGGCATGGACTTCATCGATGGCCTCGAAATGTTCCTCGCCGACCCCAAGACCGAGTCGATCATCATGATCGGCGAGATCGGCGGCCAATCGGAGGAGGACGCGGCGCAGTTCCTCAAGGACGAGGCCAAGAAAGGCCGCAAGAAGCCGATGGTCGGCTTCATCGCCGGCCGCACGGCGCCCCCGGGACGCCGCATGGGCCACGCCGGAGCGATCATCGCGGGCGGCAAGGGCGACGCGGAGTCCAAGATCGCGGCGATGGAATCCGCCGGCATCAAGGTGTCGCCGTCGCCCGCCCGCCTCGGCAAGACCTTGGTAGAAGTCCTCAAGGGCTGACGCGCGCTCGCGTTTTTTGCTTACCGATCAGCGGCAGGACAACCCTGAGGCGCGACCCTCAGGGTGGCGACCAAAAATGCGGCAATGGGTTTGACCGGAATCGGCGTATCAACGCCGTCGGCCCGGATTTGCAGCCGCTGAGATCAAGGTTCTGAAATCGCGATTCAGTCCTTGGATGAATTCAGGCGTGTTCAGGCTTTTGTAGCCTTTCGGCGGTCATAAATCTGAGCCATATAACGCTCGTCGGGGGCGCGGGTTCACTTGCCGCAGCGTCTTCGGCACGGGGTCAGTGCCCTAAGAAGGATTTGCCCATGTCTCGCCAGGATGCGAACGCCCAGTTCGCTCTCACGTCATTTCTCTATGGCGGCAACGCCGCCTACATCGAAAATCTCTACGCGCGCTACGAGGTCGATCCCAACTCGGTCGACGCCGAATGGCAATTGTTCTTCAAGAGCCTGAAGGACGAGCGCAACGAGGTCATCAGAAACGCCAGCGGCCCGTCGTGGAAGCGGCCCAATCTCGTTCACGCCGACGGCGAGATGATCGCCGCGCTGACGAGCGATTGGAGCGAGGTCGAGAAGTCGCTCGGCGACAAGATCAAGTCGAAGGCGCAGACGCGCGGCGTCGAAATCTCCGCCGCCGACGTGCAGCAGGCCACGCGCGATTCGATCCGCGCGCTGATGCTGATCCGCGCCTACCGCATCCGCGGCCACTTCCACGCCAAGCTCGATCCGCTGGGCCTCGAGCCGGAGAAGAGCGAGGAGGAGCTTGATCCGCGCTCCTACGGCTTCACCGACGCGGACATGGACCGCAAGATCTTCATCGACAAGGTGCTCGGTCTCGAGTTCGCGACCGTCCGCGAGATGCTCGCGATCCTGCGCCGCACCTACTGCCAGACGCTCGGCGTCGAGTTCATGCACATCTCCGATCCGGTGCAGAAGGCCTGGATGCAGGAGCGCATCGAGGGCCGCGACAAGGAGATCCAGTTCACCCGCGAGGGCAAGCGCGCGATCCTCAACAAGCTGGTCGAGTCCGAAGGCTTCGAGCGGTTCTGCGATCTGAAGTTCACCGGCACCAAGCGCTTCGGCTTGGACGGCGGCGAGTCGATGATCCCGGCGCTCGAGCAGATCATCAAGCGCGGCGGCGCGCTCGGCGTGAAGGAAATCGTCATCGGCATGGCCCACCGCGGCCGCCTCAACGTGCTCGCGCAGGTGATGAACAAGCCGCACCGCGCGATCTTCCACGAGTTCAAGGGCGGCTCGTCGTCTCCGGACGACGTCGAGGGCTCGGGCGACGTGAAGTATCACCTGGGCGCTTCGTCGGACCGCGAGTTCGACGGCAACCACGTCCACCTGTCGCTGACCGCGAACCCGTCGCACCTCGAAATCGTCAACCCGGTGGTGCTCGGCAAGACGCGCGCCAAGCAGGATCAGCACAACGCAACGCGCGAAGACCGCAGCATGGTGATGCCGCTGCTGATCTCGGGCGACGCGGCGTTCGCCGGCCAGGGCGTGATCGCTGAGTGCTTCGGCTTGTCCGGCCTGCGCGGCCACCGCACCGGCGGATCGGTGCACTTCATCGTCAACAACCAGATCGGTTTCACGACGTACCCGCGCTACTCGCGCTCGTCGCCGTATCCGACCGACATCGCCAAGATGATCGATGCGCCGATCTTCCACGCCAACGGCGACGATCCGGAGGCGGTGGTTTACGCGGCGAAGGTTGCGACCGAGTTCCGGCAGAAGTTCCAGATTCCGGTCGTGGTCGACATGTTCTGTTACCGGCGCTTCGGCCACAACGAAGGCGACGAGCCGTCGTTTACCCAGCCGCTGATGTACAAGGCGATCCGCTCGCATGCCTCGACGCTGGAGCTCTACTCCAAGCGTCTTGTCAGCGAGGGCGTCGTCACCGACGGCGAAGTCGAGAAGATGAAGGCCGACTGGCGCGCACGCCTCGACGCCGAGCAGGAGGCGAGCCAGAGCTACAAGCCGAATCACGCCGACTGGCTCGACGGCCGCTGGGCCGGCATGAAGGCGGCGGGCGCGGTCGACGATCCGCGCCGCGGCAACACCGGCGTTGAAGTCGCGACGCTGAAGGAGATCGGCAAGAAGATCACCACGGTGCCGCAGGGCTTCCACGTCCACCGCACCATCCAGCGCTTCCTTGATTCGCGCTCGAAGGCGATCGAGACCGGCGAGGGCATCGACTGGGCAACCGCCGAAGCGCTGGCGTTCTGCACGCTGCTGCTCGAAGGCCATCCGGTCCGTCTCTCGGGTCAGGACTCCGAGCGCGGCACGTTCTCGCAGCGCCATTCGGTGCTGATCGATCAGGAGAACGAGGCGCGGCACACGCCGTTCAATCATCTCGAGCCCAAGCAGGCGCGCTACGAGGTGATCAACTCGATGCTGTCGGAAGAGGCCGTGCTCGGCTTCGAATACGGCTATTCGCTCGCCGAGCCGAAGTCGCTGACGCTGTGGGAAGCCCAGTTCGGCGACTTCGCCAACGGCGCCCAGGTCGTGTTCGACCAGTTCATCTCCTCCGGCGAGCGCAAGTGGCTGCGCATGTCGGGCCTCGTGTGCCTGCTGCCGCACGGCTACGAAGGGCAGGGCCCGGAGCACTCCTCCGCGCGGCTCGAGCGCTTCCTGCAAATGTGCGCCGAGGACAATCTTCAGGTCGCCAACTGCTCGACGCCGGCGAACTACTTCCACATCCTGCGCCGCCAGCTAAAGCGCGAGATCAGAAAGCCGCTCATTCTGATGACGCCGAAGTCGCTGCTCCGCCACAAGCGGGCGGTGTCGCGGCTCGACGAGATGACGACCGGCACCTCGTTCCACCGCGTGCTGTGGGACGACGCGCAGCTCCTGCCGAACGAGAAGATCAAGCTCGCCGCGGACGACAAGATCCGCCGCGTGATCCTCTGCACCGGCAAGGTCTATTACGACATCTACGAGGAGCGCGAGAAGCGCGGCATCGACGACATCTACATTCTGCGCGTCGAGCAGCTCTATCCGTTCCCGACCAAGGCGCTGGTCACCGAGCTGTCGCGCTTCAAGAACGCCGAGGTCGTGTGGTGTCAGGAAGAGCCGCGCAACATGGGCGCGTGGCACTTCGTCGAGCACTATCTCGAATGGGTGCTCAACCAGATCAACGCGAAGAACACCAGGCCGCGTTATGCGACGCGTCCGGCTTCGGCGTCGACCGCGGTTGGGCAGATGTCGAAGCACCTCGCGCAGCTCAAGCAGCTGCTCGACGAAGCGTTGGGTTAGCAACATTCTCGGCTGTCATGCCCCGCGAAAGCGGGGCATCCAGCTCTTGTGAATGCTGAATTCAAAAGTGCTGGATCGTCCGCTTTCGCGGACGATGACAGCGGAGCAAGACGAACTTCAGGACACACTTTCATGGCTGAGATCCGCGTTCCCACCCTCGGTGAATCCGTCACCGAGGCCACCATTGGCAAATGGTTCAAGAAACCCGGCGAAGCGGTCGCGGTGGACGAGCCGTTGGTCGAGCTCGAAACCGACAAGGTGACGATCGAGGTGCCGGCGCCCGCCGCCGGTGTCCTTGGCGACATCGAAGCGAAGGATGGCGAGACCGTCGCCGTCGGTGCGCTGCTCGGTCAGATCAAGGAAGGCGCGGGCGCTCCCGCCGCGGCCAAGCCTGCCGCCGCTCCGGCGCCGGCCGCTGCGAAGCCCGCCGAAGCGCCGAAGCTGGCTCCAGCCGCTGCGGCCTCCGGCGACATGCCGCTGGCGCCGTCGGTGCGCCGCATCGCGACCGAGACCGGCATCGATCCCGCGACCGTTCCGGGCACCGGCAAGGACGGCCGCGTGGTGAAGGGCGACATGCTCGCCGCGATCGAGCGCGCGGCGTCCTCTCCGACGCCGGTCGCGCAGCCTGCTGCCGCGATCCAGGTGCGTGCGACCTCGCCGGCCGACGATGCCGCGCGTGAGGAGCGCGTGAAGATGACGCGGCTGCGCCAAACCATCGCGCGCCGCCTGAAGGAAGCGCAGAACACCGCCGCCATGCTCACGACCTTCAACGAGGTCGACATGACGTCGGTGATGAACCTGCGCAACCACTACAAGGATCAGTTCGAGAAGCGCCACGGCGTGAAGCTCGGCTTCATGGGCTTCTTCGTGCGCGCCTGCATCGCGGCGCTGAAGGAGGTTCCGGCGGTCAACGCCGAGATCGACGGCCAGGACCTGATCTACAAGAACTATTACCACATCGGCGTCGCGGTCGGCACCGAGAAGGGCCTCGTGGTTCCGGTGGTGCGCGACGCGGACCACATGTCGCTCGCCGAGGTCGAGAAGACCATCGCCGGCTTCGGCAAGCGCGCCCGCGACGGCGCGCTCAAGATCGAGGAGATGCAGGGCGGCACGTTCACGATCAGCAACGGCGGCGTCTACGGCTCGCTGATGTCGACGCCGATCCTCAACGCGCCGCAGTCCGGCATCCTCGGCATGCACAAGATTCAGGAGCGGCCGATGGTGATCGGCGGCAAGATCGAGGTGCGGCCGATGATGTATCTCGCGCTGTCCTACGATCACCGCATCGTCGACGGCCGCGAGGCGGTGACGTTCCTGGTGAAGGTGAAGGACGTGCTGGAAGATCCGGCGCGGCTGATGCTGGACGTGTAAGGAGCGTGCATGCGTTCCGCGGGAGTTGTGGTGGCGTCGGCGCTGACAGCGTTGCTGTTCGCCGCAGATTCGGCACGGTCTGCCGTAAGTCACTCGAGGGTGGAAGCCGTCCTCTCGCACGCCGTCCGCGAGCGCGCCGCATTCCTGGCCTGCGCCAACCGTGATGGCGACGCAGCTTCAGCCGACATACTTGCCAGTGGCTGGAAACGCGATTTTGAGACCCTCGCCACCTTGCTGCGCGCCAACGGCTATTCCGAGGATGACCTTGCCGCGTTGGCGGTTCGCTTCGATCTCGCCAAAGTGGAGCCCGGAGCGGCGGCTCGTGCGTGCGGATTGCTTGGAAATTGGAAGCAGCACTGGCAGCGTTATGGGCTGACTGAACCAGCCTATGCACTGGTGCCATTTGAATCGAAGTAGCGTCGCACTCAAAAACATCAGGTTCGATCCATGTCCTACGATCTCATCGTCATCGGCACCGGCCCCGGCGGCTACGTCTGCGCGATCCGCGCGGCGCAGCTCGGCCTAAAGACCGCGGTGGTCGAGAAGCGCGCGACCTTCGGCGGCACCTGCCTCAACGTCGGCTGCATCCCGTCGAAGGCGCTGCTGCATGCCTCCGAGATGTTCGAGGAGGCGGGCCATTCGTTCGCCAAGATGGGCATTGGCGTCAGCACGCCGAAGCTCGATCTGCCGACACTCCTGAAGTTCAAGGACGACGCGGTCGACGGCAACGTGAAGGGCGTCGATTATCTTCTGAAGAAGAACAAGATCGATGCCGTGCGCGGCACCGGAAAAATTCTCGGCGCCGGCAAGGTCGAGGTGAAGGGCCCCGACGGCAAGACGCAGGTGCTCGAAACCAAGGCCATCGTGATCGCGACAGGCTCGGATGTCGCGAAGCTCCGCGGCGTCGATGTCGATGGCAAGCGCATCGTGACGTCGGATCAGGCCATCGCGCTCGACAAGGTGCCGGGCAAGCTGCTCGTCATCGGCGCGGGCGTGATCGGGCTTGAGCTTGGTTCGGTCTGGCGCCGTCTCGGCTCCAAGGTGACGGTGGTGGAATTCCTCGACCGCATCCTGCCGGGCATGGACATGGAGGTGGCGCGGCAGTCGCAGCGCCTTCTCGAAAAGCAAGGCCTCACGTTCAAGCTCGGCTCGAAGGTCACCGGCGTTGATTCATCCGGCGCGACGCTGAAGGCGAGCGTCGAGCCGTCGAAGGGCGGCGCGGCGGAGACCATCGAAGCGGACGTCATTCTCGTTGCGACCGGCCGCGTGCCTTTCACGGAAGGGCTCGGTCTCAAGGAAGCGGGCGTCGAACTGGACGAGCGCGGCCGCGTGAAGACCGATCATCACTTCGCGACCAACGTGAAGGGCATCTACGCCATCGGTGACGTGATCGTTGGTCCGATGCTGGCGCACAAGGCCGAGGACGAGGGCATGGCGGTGGCTGAGCTGCTTGCGGGCCAGGCTGGTCACGTGAACTACGACGTGATCCCGGGTGTCGTTTACACCTTCCCGGAGATCGCTTCGGTCGGCAAGGGTGAGGAAGACCTCAAGTCCGCGGGCGTCGCCTACAACGTCGGCAAGTTCCCGTTCACCGCGAACGGCCGCGCCAAGGCGAATCAGCAGACCGACGGCTTCGTGAAAATTCTCGCCGACGCCAAGACCGACCGCGTGCTCGGCGTTCACATCGTCGGCTCCGATGCCGGCAACATGATCGCGGAGGCGGCGGTGGCGATGGAGTTCGGCGCGTCGTCGGAGGATATTGCGCGCACCTGCCACGCCCACCCGACGCTGCCGGAAGCCGTGAAGGAAGCCGCTCTCGCGGTGAGCAAGCGCGCGATTCACATGTAATTCGGGGCGGCGGAAGCCGCCTTTGAACCCCCGGCGCGGGGGTGGCGACCAAACGGGAAGCGGGGGCTTATTTTGGGCCCCTTCATCTCCTAGATTTGCGCCGTGCGCCGATTGACCCGCCCACTATTGGTCCTGCTTGCGATCATCTTCCTGATGGAGGCTTGGCTATGGGAACACCTCAAGCCGATTGTCGGCTGGGTCGTCTCGTGGATTCCGTGGCAGCGGCTGAAGGCGTGGATCGTGTCGGCGATCGAAAACTTGCCACCTTACGCGACGCTGTTCGTTTTCCTCATCCCCGTCATCGTTCTGTTTCCGCTGAAGCTGGCCGGTCTCTGGATGCTGGCGCACGGGTTCTGGCTCGGCGCCGTCGCGGTGCTCGTGCTCGCCAAGCTGGTCGGTGTCGGCGTCGCGGCGTTCATTTTCGAGATCACGCGGCCGAAGCTTCTTCAGATCGGCTGGTTCCGCTGGCTCTATGAGCACGTGATGGTGTGGCTCGAATGGGCGCACGGCCTCGTCGACCCGATCAAGGCGCGGATCAAGCAGGTCGCGCGGATGTTCGGGCCGAAGCGCGCCGGGCGGACGCTGCGTTTGCTGATGCGCATCCGCCGGATGATGCGGGCGCAAGAGGCTTAGTTTTTTCAGATCGTGCAGCGAACTCCGTAACCCTCTCCCGCAAGGGGAGAGGGTGGCGGAGCAAGTTGCGGATTCAGAGAAAAATATTCAGAACAGATGCACGGCGTGCGGCGCGAACAACCCGATCGCCATGAAGCCGATGCCGATCAGGCCCAATGCGCCGGCGAGGAAGCTCAACGCCACCATGCCGGTGATGACGGTCGCCGACGCCAGCACGATGCCGATCTGGAACGCCGCCGACGCCACCTCGTAGTGGTGATACTTCGCGAGCGCGACGTCGCGCTTCTCCTGCTCTTCGAGAGCGCGGCGCGACAGTTCGCGGGTGCCTTCGCCCTTGCCGCCGGCGGCTTCGGGCTCGGACTGATAACGCGCCGCGGTCTTGGTCCAGTCGTCGATCTGTTTGGTGAGCGCGGCCTTGCGGGCATCCTCGACGTTGCCAGCGAGATCGAGCTTCGCCGATTCGGCGGCAACGATCGTCGCCGTGCGGCGGATGTTCTTCGCCTGGAAGAAGTTCCAGAGGTTCGACGCCTCGATCTGATAATTCAGCGCCGCGGTCTGCGCGCTCTTGCCGAGCGTTTCCGAGAACGCGAGGAACAGCGCGATCACCGCGATCAGCAGCGCCACGCGCTTGTTGCGGGTCGTAGAGCCATCATCGTGGCCGCCGCTGTGCTCGGCGTCGTGCTCCATCTTGTGTTCGGCTTCATGCTGAACCGCGTGTACGCCGTGACTCATGGTGTCGCTCCCTCCGGTAAACGGTCGGGAACCAGTCTATCACGCCCGCGGATGGGCGCTGCGATAGACTTCGAGCAGGCGTTCGGTATCCACGGCTGTGTAGATCTGCGTCGTCGAAAGCGAGGCGTGGCCGAGCAATTCCTGGATCGCGCGAAGGTCGCCGCCGCGGGCCAGAAGGTGCGTTGCAAAGGAATGCCGCAGCGCATGCGGCGTCGCCGTATCCGGCAGACTAAGCGCGCCGCGTAACCGCTCCATGACAAGCTGCACGATGCGCGGCGACAGCGGGCCGCCGCGCGCGCCGACGAACAGCGGGCCATCCGGCGGCAGATCGTAAGGGCAGATCGCGACATAGTTGGCGATGAGTTGCGACACCTGCGGCAGCACCGGCACCATGCGCTGTTTGTTGCCTTTGCCAACCACTTTGATGACATCGCTTTGGCCTGCCTTCGGCATGTCCTGCCGCTTGAGCCCGAGCGCTTCGGAGATGCGCAGCCCCGAGCCGTAGAGCAGCGCAAGCACCGCGGCGTCGCGGGCGAGCACCCAAGGGTCGCGCTCTTCACCGGCGCGAAGGTCCGCATCGGAGACTTGTTTCGCGGCGGCGACATGCAGCGGCTTCGGCAGGGTCTTCGGTACCTTCGGTGCGCGAACGGCGGAGAGCGCGCCGACCTTGCCCTTGCCGTTGCGTTCGAGGAAGCGCGCGAACGAGCGCATGCCCGCGAGCGATCTCATAAGGGAACGGCTGCCGATGCCGTTGCCGCGGCGCGCCGCCATGAAGGCGCGCACATCGGCGGGTGTCAGCTTCGCGAGCTTTCCGAGCGAAGGCTGGCCGCCAAGATGTTCGGCGAGAAAAGTGAGGAACTGCTGGACGTCGCGCTGATAGGCCTCGACCGTCTTGGGTGACATCCGCTTCTCGCTGCCGAGATGCGCGAGCCAGCGCACGATCTCCGCCGCGACGTCAGGCGCGGCGAAGGTGAGATTCGGCTCGTCGGGTTCGGGTTTCGGCACGGGCGGAGTGTCCCACCCCTTCGTTCACGGCGTGTAAACGCGCGATTTTCGCGATGGTTTCATAAACGGCGCGGCGTCCCTATGTTTGGGCCCATCCGCCGCGCGAATCGCCCAACATCCCGCTGAATGACGACACTCTTCCCGCCTCAATTCGTGGACGTCCTGGTGCCGGTCGCGCTCGACCAGGCCTATTCGTACCGCGTGCCGCCGGGGATGGAGCTCAAGCCCGGCGACATCGTCAACGTGCCGCTCGGCGCGCGGTCTACGACCGGGGTGGTGTGGGCGGACAACGTCACCATCAGGCCCGGCCTGCACAACCGGATGAAGGAGGTCGAGGAGAAGCTCGACCTTCCGCCGATGAAGCCGGAGCTGCGAAAGTTTGTCGATTGGTTGTCGGGCTACACGCTGTCGCCGCGCGGCATGGTGCTGCGCATGTGCCTGCGCATGGGCGATCTCGGCCCCGAGCGTGAGAAGGTCGGCGTGCGGCTCGTCGGGCCGAAGCCCGAGCGCATGACGACGGCGCGGATGCGTGTGCTGAACGCGCTCGCCGACGGCATGGTGCGCTCGAAGAGCGACGCCGCGCACGAGGCTGGCGTGTCGGCGGGCGTCATCAACGGACTGATCGACGAGGGCACGCTGGAGACCGTGGTGCTGCCGCCGGAGCCGGTGGCGCGGCCGCCCGATCCCGAGCACAAGGTGCCGGAGTTCTCCGAAGCGCAGCAGAAGGCGGCGGATCAGTTGCGCGAGAAGGTCGCGAACGGCGGCTTCTCGGTGTCGCTGATCGATGGCGTGACCGGCTCGGGCAAGACGGAAGTGTATTTCGAGGCGGTTGCCGAAGCGGTGCGGCGCGGCAAGCAGGTGCTGATCCTGATGCCGGAAATCGCGCTCACCGCGCAGTTCCTCGAACGCTTCACGCAGCGCTTCGGCGTACCGCCGGCGGAATGGCATTCGCAGATTTCGCCGCGCAAGCGTGCGCGCTGTTGGGCGGCGGTGGCGGCGAACGAAGCGCCGGTGGTGGTCGGCGCGCGCTCGGCGCTGTTCCTGCCATATGCCGATCTCGGTCTGATCGTGATCGATGAGGAGCACGACCCCGCCTACAAGCAGGAGGATGGCGTGCGCTATCACGCACGCGACATGGCGGTGGTGCGCGCGCGGGAGAACAAGATTCCGATCGTGCTCGCTTCGGCGACGCCGTCGGTCGAGAGCGAAGTCAACGCACGGCGCGGGCGCTACACGCATGTGCATCTGCCGGAGCGGTTCGGCGGCCAGCATCTGCCGTCGGTCGAAGCGATCGACCTGCGCCGCGAGGGCCCGCCGCGCGGGCGCTTCGTGTCGCCGCGCTTGGCCGAGGCTGTGAAGAATACTTTGGAGCGCGGCGATCAGGCGCTGCTGTTCCTCAATCGTCGCGGCTTTGCGCCGTTGACATTGTGCAATTCCTGCGGCCATCGCATGGCGTGCCAGAACTGCGATGCGTGGCTGGTCGATCACCGTTTCAAGCGGCGGCTGGTCTGCCATCACTGCGGCTTCTCGCAGCCGCTTCCCGAACAATGTCCGAAGTGCGCGGCGAAGGGCTCTTTCGTCGCGGTCGGTCCCGGCGTCGAGCGGTTGGAGCAGGAGGCGGCGGAGCTGTTCCCCGGCGCGCGCATTCTCGTGCTGTCGAGCGATCTCGTGGAGTCGGTCGAGCGCCTGCGGCAGGAGCTCGAGGACGTGGCGGAAGGCCGCTTCGACATCGTGATCGGCACGCAGCTCGTCGCGAAGGGGCACCATTTTCCGAAACTCAATCTCGTCGGCATCGTCGATGCTGATCTCGGCCTTGCGAACGGCGATCCTCGAGCGGCGGAGCGCTCCTTTCAGATGCTGCATCAGGTCGTCGGCCGCGCCGGCCGCGAGGAAGGCCGCGGCTACGGCTTCCTGCAAACGCACCAGCCCGAGCATCCGGTGATGAAGGCGCTGATCGCGCAGGATCGCGACGCCTTCTACACCGCTGAAATCGAGGTGCGCGAAAAGACCGGCTATCCGCCGTTCGGACGGCTCGCGAGCCTGCTCGTGTCCGGCGGCGACAAGCACGAGACGGAAGGCTTTGCGCGCAAGCTCGCGGCCATTTCACCGCTCGACGAGCAGGTGAAGGTGCTGGGGCCCGCCGAAGCGCCGCTTGCCTTAGTTCGCGGGCGGTTCCGCTATCGCCTGCTGGTGAAGGCGCCGCGGAACTATGACCTCTCGGCGTTTCTGCGCGACTGGCTTGCCGCAGCGCCGAAGACCAAGGGCACCCTGAAGCTCGAAGTGGACGTTGATCCGCAGAGCTTCTTCTGACAAATGGGTTCTAGCGCGCCGGTTGCGTGCTCTTGCTCGCCATGAACACAGGCGGCAGTATGCTATTTCCTGGTGGCGACGTTGCCGTTGCTCGATGGAAATGCCCTTTGGGGGGAGGGCGTTGATGGGTTTATCGCGTCTGGTTTTTCCGGAAATCATGGATCGCTTGCCGGCGACGGATGCCGCCTCGCTTCGGATTCGCCGCGATCTGAATCTCATCAACTGCCTCATTCCGAATTCCCGGATTATCGCGCGGTCGCTCGCGAGCCGTTTTCCGAACGGCGCTCCGCGCGTGCTGTTGGACATCGGCTGTGGCAGCGGCAAAGTTATGTTGCAGGTGGCCCGGCGGCTCGCGCCGCGCTGGAAGAACGTCACCGTGTTGCTGCTGGATCAGCAGGGCCTGATCGACCAAGAGATGCGCGACGCTTTCGCGGCGCTTGAATGGAAGGTCGAGCCAGTCGTTGCTGATGTGTTCGATTTCCTGCAACAGCGCAACGGGCCGGAGCTGGACGGCATCGTCACCAACCTGTTCCTTCATCACTTCCCGGACGATCAACTGTCGCGCTTGCTTGCGCTGATTGCGCGCTCGGCTCCGCTGTTCGTCGCCTGCGAACCGCGGCGCGCGAAGCTCGCGCTCAGGGTCGGTCAGAATCTTTGGGTGATCGGATGCGATGACATCACCTGCCACGATGTGGCGGCGAGCATCTGGGCCGGCTTCAAGGGCCAGGAGCTTTCCGCCCGGTGGCCCACTCCCGCCGAATGGCGGATCGACGAATCCACCGTCTGGCCGTTCACGCACTGCTTTGTGGCCAGCCGCGCGGCCTGAAGAAACTACGGCCGCTACTGCGGCTGCAATCCCGACAGCTTGATGATCTCCTGCCAGAGCACGCGCTCTTTCGCGGCGAACGCCGCGGCGTCCTCAGGCGTCGAGGTGAGCAGCCGTCCGCCGGCGGTGAGGAAGCGCTTCTGCGTCGCTTCGTCCGCGGCGATTTCCTTATGCGCGGCAGCGATCTTGTCGATTACCGTGCGCGGCGTGCCCTTCGGCAGCACATAAGCCGCCCACGACGTGACGACGAAGTCCTTCACGCCGGCCTCCGCCATCGTCGGGACGTTCGGCATGGTCGGCCAACGCTGCGCGGATGTGACGGCCAGCGCTCGCATGTTGCCGCTCTCGATCTGCGAGACATAGGACGCGAGATTGTCGACCGCGAAATTGACGTCGCCCGCGAGCATCGCCGGGATCGTTTCCGACGCGCCCTTGAACGGCACGTGCACCGCCTGCACGCCGGTGCGCGCGGAAAACAGCACGCCGGAGAGATGCGGCGTGGTGCCGGGGCCGGGGCTGCCGATGGTGATGCCGTTGGGTTTCGCCTTGGCCCAGTCGATGAACTCCTTCAGCGTCGTCGCGGGAACGTGTTTGGTCGCGACCACGGCGACGTTCGGCAGTTCGTAGGTGAGCGTCGGCGCGACGAGATCGCGCTCCGCGTCGAACGGCATGCGTGCGAACAGGAACTGATTGATCGCGAAATGGCCGACGGTCGCGCCGCCGATCGTATAGCCGTCCGGTGCGCTCTTGGCGACAGCGTCGATGCCGGTGTTGCCGGATGCGCCGGGGCGGTTCTCGACCACGAGGGACTGACCGAGCTTGTCCTTCAGCCTCTCGGCGAGAATGCGGAAGAGAACGTCAGTCGAGCCGCCCGCCGGATAAGGGATGATCAGGCGGATATTGCGGTCGGGCCAGTTGGATTGCGCGAAAGCGGGTGCGGCTGCGAGCGCGGCCGCGCCTTGCAGCAAGGCGCGGCGCGAGATCGATGGGCGGCGCAGAATCATGGGCTTCCTCCCTGCCGCTGTGCGGCTTTGGGAGGAAGCCTAACAAGGCGCTTTCGTTACGCCAACGTCGGCGGTTCGCTCCCTCTCCCCCGCTTCCCGCGGGAGGGCGGTTCTACGGGAGTGTGAAGTCATTCTCGACTGTCGTCCCCGCGTTCGCGGAGACGACAGTGGGATGTGTGGCGAGTCGTTTGCGCTCCAACACCACCACGCCCTACGCCGCCAGCGCCCAGCCGTGCTCCGGGTAAAACGCCGCCATCATCCGGTCGGTGTAGGCGATCAGATTGCCGAAGCTTTCAGCGCGCGCCCGCAGCGGCGTGTCGAAGTACGGCGTGAAGGTTGCCGCGAGCACCGCAAACGTGGTGGCGTCTAGGCCGCAGAGCGTGCGGCCCATGATGTAGGGATTGTCCGCAAGCTTGAGCGATAGCGCCGCGAGCGAGCGCACGCCCAGCGTGACGATCTCATCGTGTGAGTGCCGCGCCACGCCCGCCGCGCGCATGGCGGCGGCGACTTTGGTCTGAACGTCGGCGCGGAGTTCATCGCGGACTGCGGCGGGCGCATGGTCGAAGAAATGCGCCGGGCCCTTGGCGAAATTCTCCGGCACCAGCCAGCGCCAGTAGGTGACCGTCCAGCAATAGTGGTTCTCGAGCATGCGCTCGATGGTCCAGGCCTCCGCACGCTGGCGCACGTCGAGGCCGGCGTCGTAGTCGAAGCCGTATTTCCGTTCGATGTGGGCGCGGATGAAGGTCGAGTCGGCGACGCGCTCGCCGGAGTCGTCGATGTAGGGAAGCTGGCCCTTCGGCGAGGTGTCCGGCGTGGCGCGCTCCTTGCGGTAGCGCAGTCCGGCCATCATGAGCTGGACCTCGGTTTTCGTGACGTAAGGGCTGATTTCCGGCAGGCCGAAACCGGGTCCGGCGCCGTAAAGAATGATCGCGGGTTTCATGGCTCTCTCCCTGATGAACAGGCTTGAGCCTATTGCCACCCTGCTGCCAATGTGCTGGCAGCAGGGTGGCGGTAAGACAATCCCAAAGGGTTGCCCATGAGACGCGCAGACCGGCTGTTCCAGATCATCCAGATCCTTCGGCGGACCCGCCGCCCGATGACGGCGGAGGCAATCGCCCAGGAGCTCGAAACCTCGAAACGCTCGGTCTATCGCGATATCGCCGACCTCATGGGCCAGCGGGTTCCGATCCGTGGCGAGGCCGGGATCGGCTACGTGTTGGAGGGCGGCTTCGACATGCCGCCGCTGATGTTCACGCCGGACGAGATCGAGGCGGCGGTGCTCGGCGCGCAGTGGGTGGCGTCGCGCGGCGACCCTGCGTTGTCGAAAGCGGCATCCGACCTGATCGCGAAAATCGCAGCCGCCGTGCCCGAAAAGCTGCGGCCCTATGTGCTGGAGCCCGCGACCGGCACGCCGCCAGCCTACAAAAGTCCGCCCGATCGTCTCGACATGGCGCAGGTGCGCGCGCAGATCCACACAGGCCGGAAGATCGCGCTGCGCTATCGCGACGAACGCGAGCGCGAGACGGAACGGAAGATCTGGCCGATCACGGTCGCCTATTTCGACGCGGTGCGATTGCTGGTCGCCTGGTGCGAGCTGCGGCAGGACTTCCGCAACTTCCGCACTGACCGTGTCATCGCGGCGGACTTCCTCGACGAGCGTTGCCCGGAGCGGCCGCCGGTGCTGCGCGCGAAATGGCTGCGCACGATGCGCGAGAAGCACCGCGAGTCAGATTGAGCGATTCTGCGGAAATTTGAAGTCATTCTCGATTGTCGTCCCCGCGTTCGCGGGGGACGACAGCGGGGTGTGTGGCGATTCCGTAATCTCTAGATTGACAGCTCGATCAGGAATGGGCCGGGCCGTTTGAAGGACTGGCTCATCAGGTCGGCGCATTCTTCGAGCGTCGACGCGGCTGCCGCCTCGACGCCCATGCCCTGTGCGATGCGGAGCCAGTCGAGATTCGGATTGCCGAGATCGAGCATGTCCATCGCGGTGCGGCCCGGATTGGCGCCGACCGCGAAATACTCGCCGATCAGGATTTGATATTTGCGGTTCGACAGAACGACGGTCGTAACCGGCAGCTTCTCGCGCGCCTGCGTCCACAGACCTTGCACCGTGTACATCGCCGAGCCGTCGGCTTGCAGCGCCAGCACGCGGCGGTCGTTGTGACCCATCGCGCGAAGGCCGATGGCAGCGCCGACCGCGAGCGGAATGCCGGCGCCGATCGCGCCGCCCATGATCTGGAGCCAGTCGTGCGGCGCGGCGCAGTGCGTGTTCTTGAAGAAGCCGCGGCCGTAGCTCACCGACTCGTCGGCGATCACCGCGTTCTCGGGCAGCACCGCGGCGACGGTGGTCGCGAGCAGCTCCGGCGTCGGCGCGCCGCGCGGGATTGCGGGCTTCGGTCCATTGTCGGGCATCTTCACGTCAGGGGCGCCCAACTCATCGACGAGCGCTTGCAGCGCGATCTCCGCGCTCTGCTCGGGCCGCGTCAGCACATGCAGGCCCGCGCCCTCCTTGTATTGCCGGCTCGGCTTGCCGGGATAGGCGAAGAAGCCGATCGGCGGCAGCGAATTGACCATGATGATGTGATCGAACGGCGCGAGCGCCTTCACCGCCTGATCGCTCGGATAGGGCACGCGCTCGAGCGGCAGGCGTCCGCGGCCGCGTTCAGTGCGCGCGTTGGACAGCTCCGTCATCAGCTTCGCGCCGGTCATCGCGGCGATGCGCCAAGCGAGCTTCTGCGCTTTCTCATGCGCCGCTTCACCGCCGAGGAGCAGCAGCACGTTCTTATGTTCGCGCAGCACGCGTGCGGCGTTGCGGACGAGATGCGCGTCAGCCGGCGCGACCGTCGGCACCGGAAGCGGCGTGCCGACCATGCCGCCCTCGTTCCAGGCGGTGTCGCCCGGCAGGATCAGCGTCGCGATGTTGCCCGGCGCGACGCGAGCGGCCTGCACCGCCGCTGCCGCGTCACCGCCAACCTTGTCCGCTGAGACGCTGGTGCGGACCCACGCCGACACTGGCCGTGCCCAGCCTTCCACGTCAGCGGTCAGCGCTGCATCGAGCGGGCGGTGATACGTCGCCTGATCGCCGACGATGTTGACGATGCCGGAGCGCGCGCGGCGCGCGTTGTGCAGATTGGAAAGGCCGTTGGCGAGGCCGGGCCCGCAATGAAGCAGCGTCGCCGCCGGCTTGCCGGTGACGCGGTAATAGCCGTCGGCGGCGCCGGTCGCGATGTTTTCCTGAAGCGCGAGCACGCAGCGCATTCCCGGAATGCGGTCGAGCGCCGCGACGAAATGCATCTCGCTGGTGCCCGGATTGGCAAAGCAGGTCTCGACGCCGCACCCGAGCAGGGTGTGGACCAGGCTTTCCGCTCCGTTCATCAGGCTCGCTCCGGGACTCTCGATCGTTGCGGCAGCAGCACACACGCCGCCGCGGCAAAGATCAAGGCGAAGCCGATCATGTCGCTGTGCGACAGCGTTTCGCCGAGCAGGATGATCGAGCCGATGACACCGACAACGGGATTGGCGAGCGAGCCGAGCGAGGCGGTCGCGGTCGGCAAGCGGCCGATGATGTTGAACCAGATGAAATAGGCAACGCCCGTGCCGAGCGTTCCGGCGAAGAGGACCGCGAGGACTGTGCGCAGATGCAATGGCTCGATCGTGATCGGACTGCGGAAGATCAGGACGCCGATGGCAAACACCACCGCGCCGACAACGATTTGCCAGAACGTGATGGCCAGAAGATCGCCCTTGATCTTCGCCCATTTCATGTAGATCGTGCCCGCCGCCCAGCTCAGCGCACAGCCCATCGCCAGCAGAAGTCCGATCGGCTCGCTGAGCGATGCCTCCCAGACCGGATAGACCAGAACGACGAGGCCGCCGAGACAGAGCGCCAGCCCGAGCGCGACGCGCGGCGTGATGCGCTCACGGAAAAACAGCCACGCCATCAGGCTCGCCCAGATCGGCATCGAATAGTTGATGATGATCACGCGCGTCGTGTTGGCGCTGAGCTGCGCGAAAGTGCCGAACAGGCCGAACGCCACCACATTGGGGAAGCTCGCGACAATCACATGCAGCCATGAGCTGCGCGGGATGGCGACGCTGCGGCCCTGAACGCGGAGCAATGCGAACAGCGTCAGCGCGCCGATGGTGTAGCCGAAGAATCGCAGCGTCCACGGTGACAGCTCGTTGAGGCCGATGCGCATCGCAGGCCACGCCAAGCCCCAACAGAAGCTCAGCGCGACCAGCAGCAGCGTGGCCGTGCGGACGTCATCCGATCTTGGCTGCGACGGGGTTGCCATTACGAGACGAATTTCAGTCCGATGATACCGGCGACGATCAACCCGATCGATGCGAGCCGCGCGGCGGTTGCCGGTTCAGCGAAAAGATAGATGCCGAGCACGGCGGTGCCGACCGCGCCGATGCCGGTCCAGACCGCGTAGGCGGTGCCGATCGGCAAGCTCTTCAGCGCGAGGCCGAGCATCAAGATGCTCGCAATCATGGAAGCGATGGTGAGCACGGACGGCACGAGCTTGGTGAAGCCCTCGGTGTATTTCAGGCCGATCGCCCAACCGATCTCGAGCACGCCCGCGATAAACAAATACGTCCAAGCCATGATGGTCTCCTTCACCGCGCGGGATTGCGAACGCTCAGGAAGAAGCCGAGCGCCGTCAAAGTGAGCCCGCACAGTCCGACAGGGATAAACGCGGTCCAGGGTATTCCAGTGAGGTCCCAGAACGCGCCGCAGATGATCGGGATGATCACCGCGCAGGAGTAGCTAATCGTGAACATGCCGCCGGCAAGGCGATGGATCTCGCCGGGCGGACTGAGGATCGGCGGTAACGCCAGCGTGACGACGAAAGTCACGGACAGCGAGAAGCCGACGAGCGCCGCCGCGGCAACAAGTAGCAGTCCGTTGCCGAGCACCACGCCGAACACGCCGGCGATCGCGAGCGGTCCGAACACGAGGTAAGGCCACGCGCGCTGCTGAAGCTTGTCCGCGGTCGCGAGCAGAACGATGGATGCGACAAGTTGCGCCACGTTGAGCGCGCCGACCGACGCGCCGACGAGGTCGTGCAGGCCGCGGCTGTGGAGATAGTCGGCAAGGAAGGCGTTGGTGCCGTAGTACAGCGCGTTGTTGCTGCCGAAGGTGAAGCCCAGGAGCCAGATCAGCGGGTTCTTCCAGTCCGGCCACCACGCGCGGGAGCCGGGTGCCTCCACCTCGCGAGGCGCCCGCGAGGTTTGGACGGCCGGGGAAATCCTCGGAGCCATCGCGAGGAAGATCAGCGCCATGACGAGCGCGAGGATCGCCCAGATCAGGAAATCAAGACGCCATTCTCGTCCGACGAACGGCAGCACTAACGGTAACGTCAGCGCCGGGCCGCTCGCGACGCCCACCATCAGACCGTTGGTCGAGACGGCGGTGGCGAGGCCGACGTGGCGCTCCGGAACCCAGGATTTGACCAGCGTGGGGAGGGACGGCTGCATGATGGCGACGCCGAATCCCATAATGGCTGTCGCCACATAGAGCAGCAGGACGTTCGGGGCCCCGCCCCGCGCCCCCGCGGCAATCGCCGTGATCAGCATCCCGGCGATCATGGTCGCCGTCGCCCCGAATCGCGAAATCAGCAGCGACCCGGGGATCGCACAGAGTGCGAACATCACCAGCGGCAACCCGATCAGGAGACCCACCTGGGTCTCCGTCATCCGCAAGTCGTCATGGATCAATGGGATAACCGGCGGTACCGCCAGGATCGTGATGCGCGAGGCGATCCCCGCGAGCCAGAGCAGGCCGAGAATTCTCAGCAGACGGCCTGTGGTAAGGCCGCCGTCCGCATCGGATGGCGATCGCATTGGAAGCGAACCCGGCTGTGGTACCCGCCCTAGAAGGGCAAGAAATACGCGATGCCAGGGCCCCACAGAACCCAGTTATTTGCTGGATTGTCACGCCCTTGCGCGTGTTGCACCGCAAGGACCGATATGTTACGCAACCGCGCGATTTGAGCGGGGGTCGGGGCCCTTTCACGACGCCCCCGCGAGATCGAAGAAATCCCTTGAAATCCAAGGGCTTGCGCCGTCAGTTGCGACGGCGTCTGACTTGTGGATTGCACGATAAAAAGAGAACGCGGGACGTGGCAGGCGCAGAACCGATCGTATCCGGCATGGCCGGCCGTTATGCGACAGCGTTGTTTGAGCTGGCGCTCGACAACAAAGCCGTCGATGCGGTGAAGGCCGATCTCGAAAAATTCGAAGCGATGGTCGCCGACAACGAAGACCTTCGCCGTCTCGTCCGCAGCCCGGTGTTCGGCGCGAGCGAGCAGGCCAAGGCGCTCGGCGCAGTGCTCGCGAAGGCAGGCATCACGGGTCTCGCGTCCAACTTCCTGCTGCTTGTGGCGTCGAACCGGCGTCTGTTTGCAATCCCTCAAATCCTGAAAGCCTTCCGCACGCTCGTCGCGCGCTGGAAGGGCGAGGTCACCGCCGAGGTGACCGTCGCCGAGAAGCTTTCCGATTCTCATCTCGAGACGCTGAAAAGCACTCTCAAAACCGTCACCGGCGGCAAAGAGGTCGATCTCAACGTGAAGATCGATCCGGCGATCATCGGTGGACTGACCGTGAAGGTCGGCTCCCGCATGATCGATAGCTCGCTCCGCACCAAACTGAACGCGATCAAGCACGCGATGAAAGAGGCAGGCTGATGGATATCCGCGCCGCAGAAATCTCCGCGATCCTCAAAGAGCAGATCAAGAACTTCGGTCAGGAAGCCGAAGTCTCCGAAGTCGGCCAGGTGCTCTCGGTCGGCGACGGCATCGCCCGCGTCTACGGCCTCGACAATGTGCAGGCCGGCGAGATGGTCGAGTTCGAGAATGGCACGCGCGGCATGGCGCTGAACCTCGAAACCGACAACGTCGGTATCGTTATTTTCGGCGCCGACAAGGAAATTAAGGAAGGCCAGACCGTCAAGCGCACCCGCGCCATCGTGGACGTGCCGGTCGGCAAGGGCCTGCTCGGCCGCGTGGTCGACGCGCTCGGCAATCCGATCGACGGCAAGGGCCCGATCAAGGCCGAGAAGCGCGCCCGCGTGGACGTCAAGGCGCCGGGCATCATTCCGCGCAAGTCGGTGCACGAGCCGATGGCGACCGGCCTCAAGGCCGTCGACGCGCTGATCCCGATCGGCCGTGGCCAGCGCGAGCTGATCATCGGCGACCGTCAGACCGGCAAGACCGCGATCGCGCTCGATACGATCCTGAACCAGAAGCCGCTCAACGCGCAGCCGGACGAGAAGATCAAGCTGTACTGCGTGTACGTCGCGGTCGGCCAGAAGCGCTCGACCGTCGCGCAGTTCGTGAAGGTGCTCGAAGAGCAGGGCGCGCTCGAATACTCGATCGTCGTCGCCGCCACCGCCTCCGATCCGGCGCCGATGCAGTTCTTGGCGCCGTTCGCCGGCTGCACCATGGGCGAATACTTCCGCGACAACGGCATGCACGCCGTGATCATTTATGACGACTTGTCGAAGCAGGCCGTCGCGTACCGTCAGATGTCGCTGCTGCTGCGCCGCCCGCCGGGCCGCGAAGCCTACCCGGGCGACGTGTTCTATCTCCACTCTCGTCTGCTCGAGCGCGCGGCCAAGATGGGCGACGCCTCCGGCGCGGGTTCGCTGACGGCGCTGCCGGTCATCGAGACGCAGGCCAACGACGTGTCGGCCTACATTCCGACCAACGTGATTTCGATCACCGACGGCCAGATCTTCCTTGAGACCGATCTGTTCTATCAGGGCATCCGCCCGGCGGTGAACGTCGGCCTCTCGGTGTCGCGCGTCGGCTCCGCCGCGCAGACCAAGGCGATGAAGAAGGTTGCCGGCAAGATCAAGGGCGAGCTCGCGCAGTACCGTGAAATGGCGGCCTTCGCGCAGTTCGGCTCGGACCTCGATGCGACGACCCAGCGCCTCTTGAACCGTGGTTCGCGCCTGACCGAGCTTCTGAAGCAGCCGCAGTTCTCGCCGCTGAAGATGGAAGAGCAGGTCGTGGTGATCTACGCCGGCGTCAACGGCTACCTCGATCCGCTGCCGGTCAACCGCGTGCGTGCGTTTGAGGATGGCCTGCTGTCGCTGGTCCGCACCAAGAACAACGACATCCTGGAAGACATCCGCAAGAGCAACGACCTCTCCAGCGACAACGAGAAGAAGCTGAAGGGCGTCGTCGAGGCTTACGCCAAGACCTTCGCGTAATCGTTGCAAGCCTAGAGACGAAGCCGAGACACAGGACCTAAGCCGCAATGGCCAGCCTCAAGGACATGCGCGTCCGCCTCGCCTCCACCAAGGCGACGCAGAAGATCACCAAGGCCATGCAGATGGTCGCGGCGTCCAAGCTGCGCCGCGCCCAGTCGGCGGTCGAAGCCGCGCGTCCCTATGCTGAGCGCATGGAGAAGGTGCTGGGCAACATCGCGTCCACGGTGTCGGACGTCGCGTCGGCACCGAAGCTTCTCGGCGGTACCGGACAGGATCAGGTTCATCTGCTCGTCGTTTGCACGGCCGAGCGCGGTCTGTGCGGCGCGTTCAATTCGTCAATCGTTCGCCTTGCGCGCGAGAAGATCAACGCACTGACGGCCGCCGGCAAGACCGTGAAGATCCTCTGCGTCGGCCGTAAGGGCTACGACCAGCTCCGCCGCCAGTACGAGAAGCAGATTGTCGAGCTGATTGAGCTGCGCGTGAAGACGCTTGGCTTCGAGCACGCGGATAAGGTCAGCCACAAAATCATCGAGCTGTTCGAAGCTGGCCAGTTCGATGTCTGCACGATCTTCTTCTCGCGCTTCAAGTCGGTGATCTCGCAGATTCCGACGCCGCTTCAGATCATTCCGCCGGTGTTCCCGGAAAAGGCAGCGAACGGCGAGGCCGTCGCTTACGAATACGAGCCGGACGAACTCGATATTCTCACCGAGCTTCTGCCGCGCAACATCTCGGTGCAGATCTTCCGCGCGCTGCTGGAGAACGCCGCGTCCGAGCAGGGTGCCCGCATGTCCGCGATGGACAACGCGACGCGCAACGCCGGCGACATGATCCGCAAGCAGACCATCAAGTACAACCGCACCCGTCAGGCGATGATCACCAAGGAGCTGATCGAGATCATCTCCGGCGCCGAGGCACTCTAAGTCGGGAGACGTACGATGGCATACACCACGACGGCGACGACGAAAGGTGGACGCAACGGCCGCGCCGTGCTCGACAACGGCGGACTCGGTCTTGCGATGGCGCTGCCCAAGGAGATGGGCGGCAACGGCGAAGGTCATAACCCCGAGCAGCTCTTTGCGCTCGGCTGGTCGTCGTGTTTCGGTCAGGCGATCCTCGCGCTCGCCAAGAAGCACAGTCTCGACGGTCAGGACGCGCGCGTCACTGTCAGCATCGGCATCGACAAGGACGACATCAGCTTTGCGTTGAAGGCCGACATCAAGGTTTCGCTCCCGGGCGCCGACAAGGCCAAGGTCCAGGCGCTCGTCGAAGACGCTCACAAGATTTGCCCCTATTCACGCGCCACGCGCGGCAACGTGCCCGTCACGTTGACCGTCGTCTGAGCGCAGGCTTCCGAAGGAGAACTGAGTAATGGCCACCCCTAACGCAGTCGGAAAGATCACGCAGGTCATCGGCGCCGTCGTCGACGTGCAGTTCGAGGATCACCTGCCGGCGATCTTGAACGCGCTCGAGACCAAGAACGGCGGCAACCGCCTCGTTCTCGAAGTCGCGCAGCATCTCGGCGAGAACACCGTCCGCACGATCGCGATGGACACCTCGGAAGGTCTGGTCCGCGGCCAGGAATGCACCGACACCGGCGCGCCGATCTCCGTGCCCGTGGGCGACGAGACGCTCGGCCGCATTATCAACGTCGTCGGCGATCCGGTCGACGAAGCTGGTCCGGTGCCGACCAAGACCCGCCGCGCCATCCATCAGGAAGCGCCCGCCTACACCGAGCAGTCCACCGAAGCGCAGATTCTCGTCACCGGCATCAAGGTCGTCGACCTGCTGGCGCCGTACGCCAAGGGCGGCAAGATCGGCCTGTTCGGCGGCGCGGGCGTCGGCAAGACCGTGCTGATCATGGAGCTCATCAACAACGTCGCGAAGGCGCACGGCGGTTACTCCGTGTTCGCCGGCGTGGGTGAGCGCACCCGCGAGGGCAACGACCTCTATCACGAGATGATCGAGTCCGGCGTCAACAAGGACCCGAAGAAGAACAACGGCTCGACCGCCGGTTCGAAGTGCGCGCTGGTGTATGGCCAGATGAACGAGCCGCCGGGCGCCCGCGCCCGCGTCGGTCTCTCCGGCCTTACCGTCGCCGAGCACTTCCGCGATCAGGGCCAGGACGTGCTGTTCTTCGTCGACAACATCTTCCGCTTCACGCAGGCGGGCTCGGAAGTGTCGGCGCTGCTCGGCCGTATTCCTTCGGCGGTGGGCTATCAGCCGACGCTCGCCACCGACATGGGCGCGCTGCAGGAGCGCATCACCACCACGACCAAGGGTTCGGTCACTTCGGTGCAGGCGATTTACGTGCCGGCCGACGACTTGACCGACCCGGCGCCCGCGACCTCGTTCGCGCACTTGGACGCCACCACCGTGCTGTCGCGCGATATCGCCGCGAAGGGCATCTATCCGGCGGTGGATCCGCTCGACTCGACCTCGCGCATGCTGTCGCCGCTGATCGTCGGCGAGGAGCACTACGCGGTGGCGCGTTCGGTGCAGCAGGTTCTCCAGCGCTACAAGGCGCTGCAGGACATCATCGCCATTCTCGGCATGGACGAACTGTCCGAAGAGGACAAGATGGCCGTGTCTCGCGCCCGCAAGATCGAGCGCTTCCTGTCGCAGCCGTTCTTCGTCGCTGAAGTGTTCACCGGCTCGCCGGGCAAGCTCGTCGACCTGCAGGACACCATCAAGGGCTTCAAGGGTCTGGTGGAAGGCAAGTACGACCACCTGCCGGAAGCGGCCTTCTACATGGTCGGCTCGATCGAAGAGGCGATCGAGAAGGGCAAGAAGCTGGCTGCGGAAGCGGCGTAAGCAGGACCGAGCTCAGCAGGATCAGGCATGGCCACCTTCCACTTCGAACTTGCGTCGCCGGAACGGCTCGTCTTCTCGGGCGAGGTCGATCAGGTCGATGTGCCGGGCTCCGAGGGCGACTTCGGTGTGTTTGCCGGCCACGCGCCGCTGGTGACGATCCTGCGTCCCGGCATCATGACCGTGTACGCGGGCGGCGAGAAGCAGCAGATCGTGGTGCTCGGCGGCTTTGCTGAGACCGGTCCGAACGGCCTGACGGTGCTGGCCGACATGGCGGCCTCGCTGGAGGACCTCGACCGCGCGGTGCTCGCGGCGCAGATCGCGGCAACCGAGGCGCGGATCAAGGATATGGAGCAGGGCTCGGCGCTCGATCGTGAGATC
>JBFLYS010000033.1:33414-67846 GCA_040756555.1 Pseudomonadota bacterium
TTCGTGCGCTGAGCGGGAGTTTAAAAAGGCGGTCCCAGCCATTGGGCCGCCTTTTTTGCTATAGTCGATAGCGGCATAAGTTGCCCGTGAATGCCGTAGCTAAGCCCCCGTTTTCAGGCCTGGATTGCCGGTTGCCATGAAACGCAAGATTGCCGCCATATTCGCCGCTGACGTCGTCGGCTATAGCCGGATGATCGCGGAGGACGAGGAAGACACGCTTCAGTGTCTCGCGTCCTATCGCCAGGTGATGGACGATTTCATCGTCAAAGCGTCCGGTCGCATCTTCAACACCGGCGGCGATTCGGTCTTCGCGGAATTCTCAAGCTCGGTTGAAGCGGTGCGCGCTGCAATCGACATCCAGGAGGCGCTGCGCTCGCGCAACCTGCAACGGGCGCCCGAGCGGCAGATGAATTTCCGCATCGGCATCACCGTCGGTGACGTGGTCGAGCGCGACGGCGATCTGCTCGGCGACGGCGTCAACATCGCGGCGCGCCTCGAAGGCCTCGCCGATCCGGGTGGCATCTGCGTCTCGCGCACCGTGTACGAACAGGTTGCCAACAAGATCGCCGTGCAGTTCGCCGACATCGGCGAGCAGCAGGTGAAGAACATCCCGCAGCCGGTACACGCCTATTCGATCGGCCCGAAGACCAGCGGTCCGCGCTCTGCGGCGGCGTTGGCCCCGAAGCCGGAGTTCAAGGGTGCGCCCACGCCGCATCGGGGCGCGATCTTCGCGGGCGGCATCGCCGCGGTCGTCATCGCGGGCATCGCCTATATGCTCGTCGACCGCGAAAAGGGGATCGGCCCTGTCGAACCGGCGCCGCTACCGACCGCGCAAGCCGCGGCGGCCGCACCGCGCGCGCCGCGGGCACTGGTGCCGGACACGATTCCGTTCATCGCGGATCGTTATCGCGAGGCGATCCGCAACGACTATCTGAACGCGCCGGAGCCCAAGGCGCTCGCGGTCGGCTCGCTGACGATCGGCTTCGCCTCCGCTCAGCCCGACCTCGAGATCGCCAAAGCGGCTGCGCTGCAAATCTGTCAATCGCGCGCCGATGAGATCAAGCCGCCGCCGCGTCGCTGCGAACTCTACGCGGTCGGCAACGAGGTGGTGTCCGCGGTGACGGCGCCGCCGCTGCCGCCGGCGCCGTGGCTGGTGCGCAACCCTGCGATCGAGACGCCGTTCTCTGTGGCGGACATTCCTCTGGTGTCCAACACCGGAAAGGCCAATCTCGAGAAGAATTACGCCTCGCAGAACAAGCCGAAGGCGCTCGCCCTGCATTCGTCGGGCAGCTATTCGTACTATCACGGGCAGCAAAGTCAGGACGAAGCTGTGCGGCGCTCGCTCGAGTTCTGCGGCAACAATGCCGGCGTGCCGTGCATGATCGTCAGCGTCGACGACGTATTCGTGGTGCCGCTGCCGAAGACCATGAAGCCGACGGGCCTGTTGCGGCCGGATGCGATCTCCGCGGTGTCCGCGGAGCTGCGTGAGGAAACGGTTCGCCGCATCCGCAATGCGCAGGGAGGCTGGAGCGCGCTGGCTGCTGGCGCCGCCGGACGGCCCGGCATCGCGATTCGTGCGGCCGATGAGGATGCGGCGGTGAAAGGTGCGATGGCGGACTGCGCGCGTCAGGATCGCGACTGCAAGGTGATCGCGATCGGACCGTTTATCGTTCAGCCGAACTGAGACGCCGCGCGATCCCCGCTTAACGATCAACGTTTGGCGTGCTTCGTGAGACTCGTGAACTTGGAGAATTCCTTCACGACGCGCGTGTAGATGTCGCGTTTGAACGGCACCACCAGGTCCGGAAGATTCTTCATCGGCTCCCATTTCCAGGCGATGAACTCCGGCTTGTGGCCGTCGGGGCTTACGATGTTGATCTCGCTGTCGTCGCCGGTGAACAGCAGCGCGTACCACTTCTGCTTCTGGCCGCGGTATTTGCCCTTCCAGGCCTGCCCGGCGATCACCGGCGGAATGTCATAGGTGAGCCAACCGCGGATGGTGCCGAGCTTACGGACCGAGCGGATGTTGGTTTCCTCGCGCAGCTCGCGGAGCGCGGCGGGATAGGGCTCCTCGCCCTCGTCGATGCCGCCCTGCGGCATCTGCCAGACGTGGTCGCGGTCGATGTGTTCCGGCCCGTCGGCTCGACGGCCGACGAACACGAGGCCCTGGCGGTTGATGACGCAAAGCCCCGCGCAGGGGCGATAGGGCAGCTTTTCGTAATCGGCCAATTTCTTTTCGGAAGCCATTGGAAAGTCCGGCGAGCCTGTGCAGGCTGGAATCCATAGCGTCAGATGCCGGTTGAATCGAGCGCTTTATCGCGGCGCTTTAGCTGGCCCCGATTAGCTCGATTTGGGCTTGATCGTGATCGCCGTGACCGGCACCAGCGAAATGCCGCGGCCCTCGAGCGCCTTGGCCCATTGCGCAATGCGGTCAATCGAGGCCGGCGATGCAGCCGCCATCCCGACGGCAATGCCGCGCTCGCGTGCAAGCGCTTCGAGGCGTGTCAGCGAGCGGTCGATGTTCGCTGGCGTCGGCACCGAATCGAGCACGATGTCGGCCTTCGCGAACGGCAGGTTGTTGGCGTTGGTGATCTGGCTGGCGAGGCTGCGTGGCGACGTGCCGTCGTCCACGTAGATCAGACCGCGCTTGCCGACCTCGCGCAGCACCGGCGACAACGCCGGTTCCGACGACGTGAAGCGCGCGCCCATGAAGTTCACCACGCCGACGTAGCCCTGAAAACGGCTCATCAGCCAGTACAGGCGATCGATATTCTGATCGGCCGACAGCGACATCAGCATGGTCTGCGGGCCAGGATCGTTGTCCGGATATTCGAACGGCTCCATCGGGAGCTGGAGCAGCACCTCGTGGCCATCGGCGCGGGCGCGGGTTGCCGCGCGATCCACTTCCGGTCCGTAAGGCGCAAAAGCGAAGGTGACCGGCGCAGGAAGCTTTGCGATGGCGTCGTCGGTCGCAGCCGTCGAGACGCCGAGTCCGCCGACCACGATGACGATCCGTGGCGCGTCTGTACGGTTCGATGCGAGTTTCACCGGCTTGGCGTAGACCTCGGCCGGGCGCGATCCGTCGGGGCCGACACGTGGAATCTTGCCGTGACGCGAGCTCTCGAGCAGCTTGCTCTCGACGCGCGCGCGGGGATCCTGCGGCGCGGATGCGCCGCCGATCGGGACCTCCTGACGCTTGCCGGTCGAGCCGTCGATGATGGTGACTGTCGGAGTGCCCGGCGCGAGCGACGCGCCGCCCGGCACCGGCGATTGCCGCGGCTCGGGGCCGTCATAGACGCGCGGGCCGGGTTCAGCGCCGTCCGGAGTCGGCATGGTGATGACCTTGCCGTTCGGTGCTTTTGGAATCTCAGCTTTGGTTTCGGGCTGAGCCGCTCCGCTACGCGCCGGCTCGGCCTTGTTCAGCGTTTGCGTGGCGGCGACCACCACCATCGGCTCGCCGCCGTAAGGATCGTCGACCACCAGCGCCCAGCCGGCGAACACGGCGACGCAGAGGCCGAGCACGCCTGCGATCGCCCACGGAATCAGGACCGCCAGAGGAAAGCGGCTCTTCGTCTTGGGGTTTTTGCCGAGAGGGGCGCTCAGTTCGTCGTCGGCCACGGCTTTCAGCTCTCGCGAATCACGAGGCCGAGCCTAGGAGCCGGATCGTTAACTCTTCGTTTACCCGGCGGAACGCAGCGCCATACCGAAAAACAAAGCCGGAAAGCAAACGGGGCGGCCGTTGGGCCGCCCCGTGCTTTTACCGATGATCGAACCGCTCAGTTCGCCGTGCCGCGCGGGTTCGGCGGATAGGCGGCGTGGGTCTTGACCCCGCGGATCAGGTCGAGCGCTTGCTTGAGCGCCTTGTCGTCCTTGGGGTCCGGCGGGATGTAGGACTGCGAGCCGGTCTGCTCTTCGCCGTCCGCCTTGAGGTGGCCGCGCAGCGAGGACTCGCCCTTGGTGTCGGTGCGGGCCTTCAACTCCTCCGGTACGTCCTGCAGCACTTCGATGTCCGGCACGATGCCCTTGGCCTGAATCGACTTGCCCGACGGCGTGTAGTAGCGCGCCGTGGTCAGCCGCAGCGCGCCATTGCCGGCGCCGAGCGGGATGATCGTCTGCACCGAGCCCTTGCCGAACGAACGCGTGCCGACGACGGTCGCGCGCTTGTGGTCCTGCAATGCGCCGGCCACGATTTCCGACGCCGAAGCCGAGCCGCCGTTGACCAGCACGATGATCGGCTTGCCCTTGGCGAGGTCGCCGGCGCGAGCATTGAAGCGCTGCGTTTCCTCGGCGTTGCGGCCGCGGGTGGAGACGATTTCGCCCTTCTCGAGGAACGCATCCGACACCGAGATCGCCTGATCGAGCAGGCCGCCCGGGTTGTTGCGCAGATCGATGACGAAGCCCTTGAGCTTGTCCGCCGGGATCTGGGTGCTGATATCCGAGAGCGCCTTCTTCAGGTTCTCGGTGGTCTGCTCGTTGAACTGCGTGATGCGGATGTAACCGACGTCGTCGCCCTCGTTGCGGAAGCGGACGGCGCGAACACGAATGACGTCGCGGGTGATCGTCACCTCGGTCGGCTTGTCCTGGCCCTTGCGCATGATCTTGAGCCGGATCTTGGTGTTGACCGGGCCGCGCATCTTCTCGACCGCCTGATTGAGCGTGAGGCCCTGAACCGCCTCGTCATCGAGATGGGTGATGATGTCGTTGGCCATGACGCCGGCCTTGGCGGCGGGCGTGTCATCGATCGGAGCGACGACCTTGATCAGGCCGTCTTCCATCGTGACTTCGATGCCGAGCCCGCCGAACTCGCCGCGGGTCTGGATCTGCATGTCACGGAAGCTCTTCGGCTCCATGTAGCTCGAATGCGGATCGAGACCGGCAAGCATGCCGTTGATCGCGGATTCGATCAGCTTGGTGTCGTCGGGCTTCTCGACGTAGTCGGCGCGGACGCGCTCGAACACATCGCCGAACAGATTGAGCTGCCGGTAAGTGTCAGCCGGCGCCGCCTTCGCGGTGGAGCTGAGCTGAGCGAGAGCATGTTGCATGAGCCGCGGCTGCGTGGCGGCGAGCGTGAGCGCCGCACCCGAAGCGGCACCCAGGAGAATCAGGAATGTCTTGCGCATTATCCGCGAACCTTTTCGCCTTCACTTGCTGCCCACCAGGGGCCGGGATCGACGGGGGTGCCGTCTTTGCGGAACTCCACATACAGAACAGGCTGGCTGGAGCCGGAAGCCAGGGACGTTGCCACCTGTGAACCGCCCCCCATTGTCGCAACGGGTTCACCGGTCAGCACGAATTGGCCAACATCGACAGAAATCCGATCCATCCCGGCTAGTACGACATGATACCCGCCGCCCGCATTTAGGATCAAGACTTGGCCGTAATTGCGGAAAACTCCGGCGTATACCACCCATCCGTCACACGGAACCGTGACCTGGGCGCCGGCCCGAGTCGCGATCGTTAGGCCCTTTTCGGTGCTGCCAAGGGCGTCCGGAGCGCCAAATTCGCGGATCCGGACGCCATTAACCGGAAGTGGCAATTGTCCCCGGGCGGAGGCAAAGGCCATCGCTGGAACCAGCCGTCCGGGGTCTTTTAAGGCGGCCAGATCGACCCGGTTTTCCCGTGCTTTTTCTTCAGCAGCAGTCCGTGCGGCAGCCCGCGCCTGGCGGGTCGCCGGGTCGAGGCCCTGTTCCGCCTTGCCGATCAAATCTTTGAGATTGTCCACCTGACGGGCCAGGGCGACGGCGCGCTGGCGCTCGGCCTCCAGGGCCTTTTCAGTATCCACTTGCTTCCGCTGCCGCTCCTCGCTCAGCGCAGCCACGCGGAGGCGTTCCTCGTTGAGAGCATTCACGTCGCGCTGCAGGCGATTCTTTTCCTCGGCAATTTCGTTCCGCACCTTGACCAGATCGGCGAGATTGGTGGCCAGCGCCTCGGCCTGCACGCGCATGTCGGGCAGGACGGCGCCAAGCATGATGGCAGTGCGGACGGACACCAGAGCGTCCTCGGGCCGGACCATGATCGCGGGCGGCGGATGGCGGCCGATTCGTTGAAGCGCCGCCAGCACTTCGGCGATGACCGCGCGGCGGCCTTCGAGCGAGCCGCGGATGTCGCGGTCGCGCTCGTCGAGCGGCTTGAGGCGGGTTTCGGTTTCGGCGATGCGGCTTTCCACAGAACGAACCCGCGCGGCGGTGTCGATTAGCGCCTGATTGAGCTTGCGGCGATCCTCTCCGATCGCGTCGATCTCCTGCCGGAGCTTGGCGCGCATATCGGCGGCGCGCTTCTGATCGGCGCGGGCGGTCTCAAGCTCCTGATCGCGTTGGCGCAGGGCATCGAGCGCCGATTGCGAAACCGCAGTGCCGGGAAGAAGCGAGACCAGGGCGAGGAAGAGCGCGGCCGCCAATACGCGGCGCGAATCGCTTGCGGGTCCCCTTGCCCTCATCGGATTGGGAGTACTGCGCCAATGTGGCGAAAGCAACGCGGCTTTCCCTTACGCGCGGTGATACGGATGGCCGGAGAGGATCGTCATGCTGCGGTAGAGCTGCTCCAGCAGCATCGCCCGCACCAGCGGATGCGGCCAGGTCGATTCCCCGAACGCGAGCCGGAACGCGGCCTTGTCGCGGATGCTCGGCGCAAGCCCGTCGTCGCCCCCGATCACGAACACCGTTGCGGGGCGGCCGTCGTCGCGCCAGCGGCCGAGCCGCGTCGCGAGCGCCCCGCTGTCGAGGCTCTCGCCGCGCTGATCGAGAATGACGATCATCGCCCTGTCGGGGATGACGTTGGCGAGCGCGATCGATTCCTCGATCATGCGCTTGCCGACCTCCTGCGCGCGGCTTTCCTTGATTTCCAGAACTTCGACGTCGCGAAAGCCGATGCGCTTGCCAGTCTGATCGGCGCGCTTGCGGTAACGCTCGACGAGTTCGCGCTCTGGGCTGTCCTTCAGCCGGCCGATCGCGGCAACGACGAGCCGCATGGATCGTCAGCTTTGTTTTTTATTGCGTGAACCGCCGGCCCACATCTTTTCGAGGTCGTAGAAGGCGCGCACCTCGGGGCGGAAGACGTGAACGATGACGTCGCTCGCGTCGATCAGCACCCAGTCGCCGTTGCGTTTGCCTTCGGTGCGGATGCCTTTCACGCCGGCCTTCTCGAGCGCCTCGATGGCTTTGTCGGCGATGGACATGACATGGCGGTTCGAGGTGCCGCTGGTCACGACCATGGCGTCGGCGATCGAGCTTTTGCCGGTGAGATCGATGGTGATGGTGTCCTCGGCCTTCATGTCATTGAGGCTTGCGAGAACCAGGCGGAGAGTCTCCTTGCCCTCTGGGCGCTTGGAGACTTTGGCGGGCGCGCGGCGTGTGCTGGCCCGGGGTGCTGCGGTTGGAGACAGGGGGTTCAGTTCCTTTCGGTTGTCTCACGTCCCGGAATCAGCCGGGGCTGACGTTTCAAAGATGGCCCGCTTCCCGGAGGGTTTCAACCACTGGGTGCTCAGGCTTTTGCTGTTCCTTTGCGCAGCGCCCGGAGCGCGGTCGACGACAGCGGCGATTTCAGGCCGTGGAGGTAAACCCAGGCGGGTGGCTTCCGGTTGGCGAGGGTCACGGCCTTTTCCTCTGGCACCCGGTACCGTTTCAGCGCCTCGGGCGCCCGGCTACCAATGGCATAAAGGCTTGAGCCCATGCGGTCCACGACTGCCATCGGCATGAGGTTCGCGATGCCGCGCCAGTTCTGCCAGCGGGAAAAGCTCCGCAGATTGTCCGCGCCCATCACCCAGACGAACTTCACGCCCGGGCAGCGACGTTTGAGAAATTCCAGTGTGTCGTAGGTGTAGCGCGTGTTGATGACGGCTTCGAGACCGGTCACGTCGATGCGTGGATGATGGGTCAGCGTGCGGGCGGCGGCGATGCGCTTTTCCAGCGGTTGCAGGCCGCGCGTGTCCTTCAACGGATTGCCCGGCGTCACCAGCCACCAGATGCGATCAAGCTTCAGCCGTTTCATCGCCAGCAGGCTGGCGTCGCGGTGGGCGGAATGCGGCGGATCGAACGTCCCGCCGAACAGGCCGATGCGCATCCCCGGCGTATGCGGGGGCATGACGAGGCGGGGCGGAAGCATCACGCGAACGCAAACTCACTGAAACGGGGCGACGAAGAAACGGTCACGGGCGGATCTGCCCGGTGCCGTGGATGCGATACTTGAAGCTGGTGAGCTGCTCCGCGCCGACGGGGCCACGCGCGTGCATCTTGCCGGTGGCGATGCCGATCTCCGAACCGAAGCCGAACTCGCCGCCATCGGCGAATTGCGTCGAGGCGTTGTGCAGCACGATCGCGGAATCGACCTCGTTGAGGAATTTCTCCGCGTCGGCCTTGTCTTCGGTGATGATCGCATCGGTGTGATGCGAGCCGTAGCGCTCGATGTGATCGATCGCCGAGCCAATACCATCGACAACGCCGGCAGTGATGATCGCGTCGAGATATTCGGTGGACCAGTCCTGCTCGGTCGCGGGTTTTACGCGCGCATCAACCTTCTGAACCGTTGCATCGCCGCGCACCTCGCAGCCGGCGTCGAGCAGCATCGTGATCAGAGGCTTGAGATGCGTCGCTTCCACCGCCTTGTCGACCAGCAGCGTCTCCGCCGCGCCGCAGACGCCGGTTCGCCGCAGCTTGCCGTTCAGCACGATGGTCTTGGCCATGTCGAGCTTCGCGGTCTTGTCCACGTAGATGTGGCAAACGCCCTCGAGATGCGCGAACACCGGCACCCGTGCTTCCGACTGCACGCGAGCGACGAGGCTCTTGCCGCCGCGCGGCACGATCACGTCAATGGCGCCGTCGAGGCCTTGCAGCATCATGCCGACCGCGGCGCGGTCGCGCGTCGGCACCAGCGCGATGGCGTCTTCGGGCAGGCCCGCTTCGCGCAGGCCGCGGACCATCGCAGCGTGGATCGCGCGCGAGGAGCGATAGCTGTCGGAGCCGCCGCGCAGGATTACGGCGTTGCCGGCCTTGAGCGCCAGCGCGCCGGCGTCTGCGGTGACGTTCGGGCGGCTCTCATAGATGATGCCGATGACGCCGATCGGTACGCGCACGCGCTCGATCGTCATGCCGTTGGGGCGGGTCCAGGATTCGGTGACCTTGCCGACGGGGTCCGCGAGATCGCGCACGACCTCCAGCGCCTCGGCCATGCCCTCGATGCGCTTGTCGTTCAACTCCAACCGGTCGAGGAACGAGCCGGTGAGGCCTGCTTTGCGGCCTTCCGCCATGTCCTCGGCGTTGGCGGCGAGGATCGCGGCGCGGTCGGCACGGACCGCTTTCGCCATCGCTGCAAGGGCTTGATCCTTTTGCGCTTTGGACGCGAGCCCGAGTACGCGCGCCGCGGCCTTGGCCCGGCGGCCGATGTCTCGCATCGCGCCGGCGATGTCGGCGGAGCCTTCGATGGTCTTCAGCGGCGCAGTCATGACAGTCTGGTTATGCTCAACTCGGGCATTACGATCCGAGCTTTATTACCACGTTCGGCCTGGGGCGGGGAGGGCGTTCGGATTTCGATAGGTTTTGAGGCTAATAGATAGGGTCCATGGCCGATTCCCCAAGATTGACCCGCCTTTCCTTGGTTCTTCCCTTGGCCGCGCTTGCGGCCGCCTTCCTCATGCTGATGCCGGCCCCATCCATCGCCCAGCAGCGCCCGGCGTCGTTCGTCGATGCCTCGACGGTGGTGCCCAATCTCGTCGTCGAGATGCGCTACCTGACGGCGCACAATTTCGTCGGTGTGCCGATTGATGGTTATGAGAAGCCGGTTTGTTATCTCACGCGTCAGGCGGCGGACGCGCTCGCGAAGGTCGCGCGCGAGCTTGAGCTGCGCGGGCTGGTGGTGAAGGCGTTCGACTGCTACCGGCCGACGCGGGCGGTCGCGCACTTCGTGCAATGGGCGCGCAACCTCAACGACACGAAAATGAAGGCCGAGTTCTATCCGAACGTCGATAAAAGCACTTTGTTTCGAGACGGTTATATCGCGTCGCGATCAGGACATTCGCGCGGCTCGACGATTGATATGACGTTGGCGAGGAAGGCTGACGGCAAGGATCTCGATATGGGCACGCCGTTCGATTTCTTCAGCCCGAAGGCGTGGCCGTCGGATCGCAGCGTGAGCGCGGAGGCGCAGGCCAACCGCAAAATTCTCGCCGACGCGATGCGCCGGCACGGGTTCGATCCCTACAAGAAGGAATGGTGGCACTTCACGCTCAAGAACGAGCCGTTCCGCGACACCTATTTCGACTTCCCGGTGCGCTAGAACGGCCGCTATAAGCGCCGTTCCTCGGACGCGAGCATGCGGTTGATCAGATGATCTGCGCAAAGCTCGGACGCGCGCAACGCACTGATCGCCTCCGAGGTCGCGATTGCGAACGGAATGCGGCCAAGGCTGGATGCAAAAGTGTTCCGGGACTCAAACGTGTTCAAAAAAAATGGAGGGCAGGGCTGCCCTCCAAAGACTTGCTGGGGATCATGCGTCGTCAGACGCCTCGCAACCGCTCGCTTCTAAGACGAGCGTTTTGAGCTCTCAGGCCTTCTTCTTCTTGCCTGCCTTGGCCTTCTTGACCGGTGCGTATGGGTTCACCGGCTTAAAGTTCTTGTCTTCCTTCGCCATCAGCACGGCCGGAAGGAAAACGTAAACGAAAGCGGACGCGGGTGTCGCGAGCGAGCCGCTCAGGAACGCCGCTGCGGTGATTGCCAGAATTGTCTTCTTCATCGGGTAGCCCCTCTCCCTGCTTGACCTGCTTTGCAGTGCCAGCCTGTTTCGAAACACAGAGAGTGGAGGTGATGCCGCGCGCGGGAACAACGTGATGCGTTGCCGCGCGACAGCCGACCGCGCGGCAATCGACCGCGCGCACGCGCGCGGTCAAATCCGCGCACCGATTGCTCTGTTCATCCGAGGTTCACACGCGCAGCGATTTTCAGACCAATGTCGTAAGGAAAATCCTGACGCGCCGCCGCTTCACATCCCGTCTCTTCACATTCCGCCCATCACGAGATCGTCGCGATGCACCATCTCGGCGCGGCCTTCCATGCCGAGGATCAGCGCGATGTCGCTCGACGATTTGCGCATGATCTTCGCTGCGTCGTCCGCGTCGTAAGCCACGAGGCCTCGTCCGATCTCGGCGCCATCCGGTCCGCGGATGATGACGGCGTCGCCGCGTCCGAACGTTCCGTCCACGCGAACAACACCGGCGGGCAGAAGGCTACTCCCGCGGCGGAGCGCCGCAGCCGCGCCCGCGTCGATGGTGAGCGTGCCCTTGGGTTCCAGCGAGCCCGCGATCCAGCGCTTGCGCGAGGTGACGGGATTGGCCGGCGTGAGAAACCAGGTCGCGAGCCCACCCGCCGCAATCGCCGCGAGCGGATGCTGCACATGGCCCGACGCGATGACCATGTGCGTGCCCGCGGTGGTCGCGATCTTGCCGGCCTCGATCTTGGTGCGCATGCCGCCGCGCGAGTTGGCGGATGCGGCGTCGCCCGCCATCGCTTCGATCTCCGCGCTGATGCGCGGCACCAGCGGGATGTGTTTCGCGTTCGCGTTCGACGCGGGCGGCGCGTCGTAGAGCCCGTCGATGTCGGACAGAAGAATGAGCAGGTCCGCGCTCGCCATCGTCGCGACGCGCGCGGCGAGGCGGTCGTTGTCGCCGTAGCGGATCTCGTTGGTCGCGACCGTGTCGTTCTCGTTGATGACCGGCACGCTCTTCCATTCGAGCAGCTTGCCGATGGTCGAGCGCGCGTTGAGATAGCGGCGGCGTTCCTCGGTGTCGGTGAGCGTGACGAGGATCTGTCCCGCGGTGATGCCGTGCTGGCCGAGCACCTCAGACCAGGTGCGCGCGAGCGCGATCTGGCCGACGGCGGCGGCGGCCTGGCTGTCCTCGAGCTTGAGCGGGCCCTTCGGCAGCTTCAGCACCGAGCGGCCGAGCGCGATCGAGCCCGACGACACCACGATGATGTCGCGGCCTTCCGAATGCAGCTTCGCGATGTCGGAGGCCAGCGAGACGAGCCACGCCTCCTTCAGCTTGCCCGCGGCCGCATCGACGAGCAGCGACGAGCCGACCTTGACGACGATGCGGCGGAAATCGCTGAGATTGGGCGCGGTGGTGGACATGCTGTTTAGGGACCGGAACGCCGCGGCAAAGGCCGTGGCGAGGGATTTATCTAGCATGGAAGGGTGGTTGCCAAGCGGAGAGGGAGTTCGCTTGGTTAAGCTTGGCCAACGTAGCCGAATCAGTGATCGCGCCCGTCGTAAACCCATGGGGATAATGAGGAGACCACATAAAGTGCGCCATTAGAACAAAGATGGCGGGATTAAACTCCGCCATCCGAAATTGAAAATTGCGCCTACTGGAGGCCGCCGTGGCTACATTTCGAATACCTAAACAAACAGACGCATCCTACCTGACTGCTCTCCAGGCTATTCGCCAAGACGTTGCGGGGTTCAGCGCCCCGCATCAAATCCAAGTGCGATTGTTGGACGCGCCATGGGGCAGTGAAGCGGTATGGTCGGAAACCCCGGATCAAAATAAACCAATTCAGGATGTGCTGGACCACCACTCCAGCATCATGCCGGTTTTTTGGTTGCGAGGTCCCGGAAACCAGAGCGCGCTGACGATCAATCGCAAGCCCGAAGCCGTTACTGATGAGGTTCACGTTGCCTATGATAGCAATTGGTTCAGCCATTTAGGAATCCCGGAACCGCAAAGAAACGCGCTAGCGGCGAAGCTGATAGCGTCGACTCGGAAATATCTGCGCTCGGTTGATGCTGAAGCGACCTTTCGTGGCAGCACTGATACCGAATGGGATCGGTTTCGAAACGCGCAAAGCGCAGTCCTCAATAGCTTGCAGGAAACGCAACGGTCGATCCTTTCGGACTTCACTCGTAAATCTTTAGAAATGGAGGCCGATTCAAAGGCGCGGCTCGAAGCGCGAGAGGCCGAGCTGCAAACACACTACAATGTTCTGAAAGAACAGCTGGCCAAGCAACAAGCCGCTGAAGCTGAGCGTGTGGCAACGCGCGAACAGGCGATCGAGAATCGGGAGAAGAGCTTCAATACAAAGGAAGCGAGATATGTTGCGCGTAGCGAGCAGCAAAAGCAGATAGAACAGATCACGGGATGGCTGAATGATTGGAGTTTAACAAAGACAACGCGTTCAAAGCGGTACGTGATTATTTGGGCTTACGCTATTGGTGCGGCCGTTACTGGCGGCCTTACGTTTTGGTTCAGCAAAGAGAGCATGGCAGTTATCGCCGCCGCTGCCGATAAGCTTCATTGGTGGCAGTGGCTTTTGTTGTCTATCAAATCGATTTTTCCTCTTGCGGCGTTCATCACGATAGTGGCCGCTTTTATTCGATGGTCTTCGGATTGGGCCAAACAGCACGCTGATGAAGAATTTCGGAACCGAGCACGTATTCTCGATATCGGGCGAACTGCATGGCTTCTCGAGGCAGTACGCGATGCGCAAGATAACAACAAGGAGCTGCCGCCGGATCTTGTAAAAGAGCTATCGCGCAATCTTTTTGCTTATTCACAGTCGGCTGATTCTTCCGACCTGCATCCTCAGGCAGTAAGCGATCTGCTCTTGCAGGGGCTGAACTCGCTTCGAGTGAAGGGGCCCGACGGAAGCGAGATTGAAGCGAAGAGAGGTAAGTGATCAACGGCAGCCGTAGTTAGATTGAGCGCAGCGAAATCTGGGTTCAAGCCCTGGGTTTCGCCGCGCTCAATCCGAGCTGCGGTCCCTGCAAAGATCGGCGTCGGCTTGACGGTGCATTACTGTGCAATCGTCGACAGATACGCCACGCCCAAACGAACCACGTGCATGTCATTCTCAAAACGCGCCTGCATTGCTTGCGATTGGGTGCTCGGGATGTTCGTCGAGTAGTTAAATCTACTGCTGACGTTCGCAGCCAGGAAATGCGTGTAGCGATACTCGGCGCGCACGCTCCAATTGGCGGCGATCTTTCGCTCGATTCCGAGGCCGCCAGAAGGGCCATTTGCCCAGAATGTCTCACCCGGCTGATAGAACAGGTTGTCAGTTACATTGTGGTATTCAAACTTGGCGAGGGTCCATCCACCAACCGCGTAGACCAAGGTCGATGGGTCAGCCAACCAGCCACTGCGCGCAAGCACGGAAAGCATTCCCCGGGCATAGGCGTGCGGCTGGAAGTTGCTCGATGCAGTTTGGCCTGTCGGCCCGTTCGCGTTGAAGTACGTGTACGATTTCGTTCCGGACGGGTGAAAATCTATTTGCGCGATTGTCCCCTCAAGCTGCAATCCAGCGAGGACGCGTGGGCTGAGCATCACGTTTATGCCAGCGAATAGGTCGGCCGTTATTCCTGCGCCTCCCGATGACCCCGCCTGAGACAGTGCCGTGAAACTGGAAACATTGTTTGGCGGGGCATTTCCCGGATTGTTTGAAGTGTAGGTCTCTTGCGCACTCGTGCGTGATTTTCCGTAAACTCCGCCGAACGAGGCTCCCCAGTACAAACCCTGCCACTCGGCAGACTGCTCTGCCGCCCGAGCGGAGGAGCGGATCGGACTCGTGGGCGCCGCTGCATAGGCTGCGGTGGCACTCGAAACGGAATGATTGGGTTGTTTTGATTTTCTACTCGGCTCAAGGCGCTGAAGGCGATCTCGTAAAGCAGCGTTCTCCGCCTCAAGCCTGTCCAGGCGGGCAAGAACGTCATCAAGGGTCGCGCCCGCAGCTACATTTGGTATGGCCACTGCCCCAAACAGCAGCCCAATTGTCAGCACATGTTCGAAATTCTTTGCCATCACTCGCCCCCACCCTGAAAAGGTGAAGAGCATGAGGAAATGCTAAGCGGCATGCAACGCCCCTTCCATCTCCTCTGGAGCATCGTTGACATTGCTGAACTGTCAGGCGTGTTGTGGGGCTGAGCAAGTGTAGCCCGGATTGAGCGCAGCGAATCCGGGTTCGATGATCGCGAGGGTCCCGGGTTTCGCTGCGCTCAACCTGGGCGACGGTCCTCAACCTAGGGCCTCGGCCCCGGCGTCATTTCGTTGTATGTTTGACGTCAATTGATATTCAAAAGAACACTCGTTCATTTCTGTCGGCGCATCGGCACCTTCAATAGAAGCGTTCTCCAACATTGGTCGTGCAATGATTTCCGGATTCTGGCCTGGCGGTTTCGCTCTGATCGTTCTCCTGGCGGTGGCCGCGTTTACATACGGGCGAGGGTGGGGCCGCGCACCGGCCTGGACGAACATTCCCCTCATCGCACTTGCGATCCTCTCGGTGGGGCCGAGCGTGTGCGCCGCGATCCTTTATCTCGCGTCGGAGGCCGGTCTGATTCAGCCGGGTGCGCCTGGGTATCGTTTCTCGTCCCTCGTCTATGTCCTGCCGCTCGATTTTGCGTTGCTGAATTGGGCGTTCGTGCCGCTGTACGCGGTCGGCCGGCTTTGGCCGCATTTGGGCTCGGCGCGAGTTGCGATGTGGTTTGCCGTTGTTGCGATGGCGGTCCCGAACATCATGTTGTTCGCTTTGGCGCCGACCATGATTTCGGCCGCCTTCGATGCGGGCCAGGGGATCGGGATTGTTGAATCCCTGTTTCTGATGTCGCCGATCCAGATGATTCCCGGGATCGGTGAGCTCATGCTCAATGCGAGCTTCGAGACTTTCTTTATCCTCGGCGCGCTGACGGGATTCTTGCCGCTCGTCGGTTTGGCGGCGTGGTTGTTGGGCCAGTTCGCGGGACGGCAGGTTGGAGCGAGCTAGTCATCAAGCGTAGCCCGGATGGAGCGCAGCGAAATCCGGGTTCAATGATCGAAGGCCCCGGGTTTCGCTGCGCTCCACCCGGGCTACGGTCCCTGCTCCAGAACGCTCTCCAATAATTTTGCACCAGCCTCTCCACGTCATGCCCGGCCTTGTGCCGGGCATCCCGCTTAGGTGGGCACCGCGCCTCCCTAAGCGGGATGGCCGGGACAAGCCCGGCCATGACGAACTCCGAAATCTGCGCAAGTGTATGATCTAGATCCGGTGCGTCTGGAGCCAGTGCTCCAGCAAGCCGATCTGCCACAGCTTGGAATGGCCCTTCGGCGTGAGGTTGCCCTCGGGGTCCGCCAGCAGGCGATCCACATAGTCGCGCTGAAACAGATCGCGCTCGCGCGCCGCGGGCTGGTTCAGCACATCGCGCACCAGCTTCAGGAACGGGCCGCGCAGATATTTCAGCGCCGGCACCGGGAAGTAGCCCTTCGGCCGGTCGATGATCTCGTCGGGCACCACGCCGCGCGAGGCTTCCTTCAGAATGTGCTTGCCGCCGTTCTTCACCTTCAGCTCGGCCGGAATGCGCGCGGCGAGTTCGACCAGCTCGTGATCGAGGAACGGCACGCGCGCCTCGAGGCCGAAGGCCATCGTCATGTTGTCGACGCGCTTCACCGGGTCGTCGACCAGCATGATCTGCGTGTCGAGCTCCAGCGCCTTGTCGACCGGGCGCGTGGCGCCTGCGCTCGCGAAGAAGTTCTCGACGAAGGCGCGGCTGTGGTCCTCGCCGATGAAGCGCGGCGAAAGCACCTCGGCCATCTCGGCATGATCGCGGTCGAAATAGACGCGGGCGTATTCGCTGACCGGATCGTTGGCGCGCAGCATTTTCGGGTACCAGTGATAGCCGCCGAACACCTCGTCGGCGCCCTGGCCGCTCTGCACGACCTTGACGTGCTTCGACACCTCCTCCGAGAGCAGATAGAAGCCGATCGCATCGTGGCTCATCATCGGCTCGGACATGGATTCGATCACGCCCGGCATGGCGTCGAGGAAGCGATTCGAGTCGATGTGAATGCGATGGTGGTCGGTGCCGAAGTGCTTCGCGACGAGATCCGAATAGCGGAACTCGTTGCCCTCGACGTTGCCGACGCTGTCGAAACCGACCGAGAAGGTTTTCAGATCGGTGTGGCCGCCCTCCGCGAGCAACGCCACGTTCAGAGACGAGTCGAGGCCGCCCGAGAGCAGCACGCCGATCGGCACGTCGGCGACGCGCCGCCGCTCGACCGCGGTGCGGACGCTTTCGAGCACGGCTTCGTTCCATTCGCGTTCGGTCATCGCGCGATCCTCGGGACGGGCGCAGACCGAAACGCTCCAATAGGTTTCTTCGCGGCGGCGCCCGTCCGGCTCGATGGTCAGGATCGTGGCGGGGGGAAGCTTGCGCACGCCGTTGAGAATGGTCATCGGCGCGGGCACCGCGGCGTGGAAGCTCATGTAGTGGTGAAGCGCCACCGGATCGATGCTGGTGTCGATGCCGCCCGCCGCGAGCAGCGCGGGGAGCGTCGATGCGAAGCGCAGGCCCTTGTCGATGTCCGCGAGATAGAGCGGCTTGATGCCGAGGCGGTCGCGCGCCATCACCACGCGGCGCGTGTCGCGCTCGAAGATCGCGAAGGCGAACATGCCGAGGAAGCGTTCGACGCAGCGCGGACCCCACGCGTGATAGGCCTTGATGATCACTTCCGTGTCGCCGTCGGAGAAGAAGCGATAGCCCTTGCGCTGAAGCTCGGTGCGCAGCTCTCGGAAATTGTAGATGCAGCCGTTGAACACCAGCGCGAGGCCGAGTTCCGAATCGATCATCGGCTGCTGCGATGTCGCGTTGATGTCGAGAATGCTCAGGCGCCGGTGGGCGAGGGCCGTGGAACCCTGCGCGAAGAAGCCGCCCGCGTCAGGTCCGCGGTGCTTTAAGGCTTCTGCCATTGTTTGATTGGCTGCGAGGTTCGGCGCGCTGCCGTCGAAACGTATCTCACCGCAAATTCCACACATCCATCCCATTCACAGACGCAATCAAACGAAAACGTCCACGATCCTTTTCTGGTTGTTTCGGCTGACACGAATGTGGGAATCGAATGCGGCAGCAGTCGCGATCAAATGAGGCGGGTGACGTCACAGAAAAATGAGCGGGTTCCGGGGAACCAATCCATCATGGCCGCGCAAAGCGACGCCGTCCTTCGGCCGCTACGTCCGGCGATGACGGCAAGAGTGGTCGTCGAGAGCGATGCCCGCGCACCAACTCCGGTGTCATGCCCCGCGAAAGCGGGGCATCCAGCACTTGCTAAGTGAAAAGCTGGATCGCCCGCCTTCGCGGGCGATGACAGTGGAGTTTGGGCGATGACAGTGGAGTTTGGGCGATGACAGTGGAAGGTGGGCGATGACAGCGGAGTGTGGCACTACCGCTGGCCGGTCGCTGCACCAATGCCTGCCATCAACGCCGTTGCAGCCGACGCTCATAGGCCGACTGGTTGAATTCTTAACGGCGGAGTCCTATGCGTTGAGGCATGAACGCCCTCATTGCGGCCGAAAAGCCCCTGATGTCCTGGTCTCGCGACCGGGCGCAATCCGGCCAAGCGGCGCCCTCCGCGGCACCCTTCTTGCCGATGAGCCGCGCCGAGATGGATGCGCTCGGCTGGGATGCCTGCGACATCGTGCTGGTAACGGGGGATGCCTACGTCGACCATCCGAGCTTCGGCATGGCGATCATCGGCAGGCTGCTGGAAGCCCAGGGGTTCCGCGTCGGCATCATCGCGCAGCCGGACTGGCAGTCGGCCGAGCCGTTCAAGGCCCTGGGTAAACCGAAGCTGTTCTTCGGCGTCACCGGCGGCAACATGGACTCGATGGTCAACCGCTACACGGCGGACCGCAGGCTGCGCCACGACGACGCCTACACGCCGAACGGCGAGGGCGGCAAGCGGCCGGATCGCTGCACGCTCGTCTATGCCCAGCGCTGCCGCGAAGCGTTCAAGGATGTGCCGATCGTGCTCGGCGGCATCGAGGCGTCGCTGCGCCGCATCGCGCATTACGATCACTGGTCCGAGAAGGTGCGCCGCTCGGTGCTCGCGGATGCGAAGGCCGATCTGCTGCTCTACGGCAATGCCGAGCGCGCCGTCGTCGAGGTGGCGCATCGGCTCGCGAATGGCGAAGCGCCGCGCGATCTCGATGACATTCGCGGCGTCGCGCTGTTCCGCCGCGTGCCCGATGACTACACCGAACTGCACGCTGACGATCTCGATTCCGCTGACGAGGGCGCACGCCGCCAAACCGGCAACACCGTGATCCGGCTGCCGGCGTGCGAGCAGGTCGAGCAGGACAAAGAGGCCTACGCCCGCGCCTCGCGCGTGCTGCATCGGGAGAGCAATCCCGGCAATGCGCGGGCGCTCGTGCAGCGTCACGGCGACCGCGATCTCTGGCTCAATCCGCCACCCATTCCGCTGACGTCGGACGAGATGGACGCGGTTTACGATCTGCCGTATGCGCGCGCGCCGCATCCGTCCTACGGCGATGCCAAGATCCCCGCGTGGGACATGATCAAGTTCTCGGTGACAATCATGCGCGGCTGCTTCGGCGGCTGCACGTTCTGCTCGATCACCGAGCACGAAGGCCGCATCATCCAGAACCGCTCGGAGAAATCGATCCTTCAGGAGATCGAGCGCATCCGCGACAAGACGCCGGGCTTCACCGGCACGATCTCCGACATCGGCGGCCCGACCGCCAACATGTACCGGATGGCGTGCAAGGATCCGAACATCGAGAAGGCATGCCGTCTGCCGTCCTGCGTGTTCCCCGACATCTGCCCGAACCTGAACACCTCGCACGACGAGCTGATCCGGCTCTATCGCAAGGTGCGCGAGGTGAAGGGCGTCAAGCGGGTGATGGTCGCGTCCGGCGTGCGCTACGATCTCGCGGTCAAGAGCCCCGAATACGTCAAGGAGCTCGTCACGCATCACGTCGGCGGCTATCTGAAGATCGCGCCCGAGCACACCGAGCGCGGCCCGCTCGACAAGATGATGAAGCCGGGCATCGGCGCTTACGACCGCTTCAAGGAGATGTTCGACGCCGCGGCGAAGCAGGCCGGCAAGAAATATTACCTGATCCCGTATTTCATCGCGGCGCATCCGGGCACGACCGACGAGGACATGCTGCACCTTGCGATCTGGCTGAAGAAGAACCGCTACCGCGCCGATCAGGTGCAGACCTTCCTGCCGTCACCGATGGCGACCGCCACGGCGATGTATCACACCGGCGTCAATCCGCTGCGCGGCGTGCGGCATGGTGCGAGCGACAAGGTCGAGGTGATCAAGGGCGGGCGGCAGCGCCGGCTGCACAAGGCGTTCCTGCGCTATCACGACCCCGACAACTGGCCGATTTTGCGCGAGGCGCTCAAGGCAATGGGCCGCGCCGATTTGATCGGCGGGCGACCGGATCAACTCGTGCCGGCCCACCAGCCGCCCGGCACCGGCAAGGCTTCCGGTACGCGGCGGCCGATGCGCCACACCGGCAAGGCGCAGCGCTTCACGACGAAGGGCGTTCCGTTTCCAAAATCTCGGTGAGCTGTCATGGCCGGGCTTGTCCCGGCCATCCCGCTTAGGAAGGCAGGGTGCCACCTAAGCGAGATGCCCGGCACAAGGCTGGGCATGACGTGGAGAGGCTGGAGCAAACGACCTGCAAACGGTGTGTGCGTCTACTCGGACGATGACGTGACGTCCGAAGGCGCATCACGCTGCATGACAGCAGCAAAAAAGCCGTCGGTGTCGTGGCGCGCGGGCGTCAGCGACAGGTAGTCCGGATGCGCGGAGTCGTTCAACTGCGGCGCAACCTCGCGCAGCGGCACGACACGAAACGCCGGATACGCCGCAACGAAAGCCGCGACCTGCTCCTCGTTTTCCTGCGGCAGCATGGAGCATGTGGCGTAGACGAGCCGGCCGCCGGGTCTCACAAGCCGCGCGGCGCTTGCGAGAATGCTCGCTTGCAGCGGCAGCAGGCTCTCGAGTCCCGGTCCGAGCGTGCGCCAGCGTGCATCGGGATTGCGTCTCCACGTGCCGGTGCCGCTGCAAGGCGCGTCGACCAGCACGCGATCGAACGTGCCCTTGTGACGCTTGACCCATTTGTCCTTCTCGCTGGTCAAAGGCTGGGTCTGGATATTGTGCAGGCCCGCGCGCCGGAAACGCTCGGTGCTGCGCTTCAGGCGGTTGGCAAGAACATCGCAGGCGATCACGCGGCCCTTGTTGTTCATCTGCGCGGCAATCGCCAGCGTCTTGCCGCCGGCTCCGGCGCAGAAATCGACGACGCGTTCGCCCGGCTGCGCATCGACCAGCATGGCGACAAGCTGCGAGCCCTCATCCTGAATCTCGACCTCGCCGTCCTTCAGCATCGGCAGGCCGGACAAGGAGGGGCGCTCTTTGATGCGAATGCCGTAAGGCGCCATGCGAGAGGGTTCGGGGTCCAGGCCAACAGCTCGCAGTGCACGCAGCATCGCCTCGCGCGTGGACTTGATCGGATTGACACGCAGATCGAGCGGCGGGACTGTCAGAAGCGCGGCCATCTCGCGCTGGAACGAGCCATCGAAACGACGCCGCAACGTGTCGAGCGCCCAGGACGGACATTCACCGCGCACATCGTCCGGCATGTCGGGGTCGTCGATGGCGCAGCCCTGCAATTTGACCAGCAGCGTGCGCTCCTGATCCGTCAGGACGGCGGGCTCGAATTTCCGGCCGCTGAACAAGCCATCGACCTGATCCGGCGTTTGGCCTCGACCGAGCGCAAGGAAGGCCAGCAGCCGGTTGCGCGGCACATCGTCCTGCCCGTGTTTTGCCAGCCACCAGCTTAAGCGCGCGTGATGCCGCAGCAGCGCATAGAGCGTATCGGAAACAGGGCCACGATCCTTGTCGGTGACATAGCGCCGGGCCCGGAACCAATCCGAGACGACGGCATCGGCGGGACGCGCGACGCTGTCGACCTCATGCATCAGATCCAGAGTGGCTTGCAGGCGGGCGGAGAGGTTCACGGAGAGGCGCTTACGGCTGCCAGGCCGGCATTTCGGATTTGCGCCGCGCCGCAGTCGTTCCGCCGGATGCATCGATGATCTTGAGCAGCGCGCGCAACGCTTCCGGAACGCCCTGACGCGAATGCGCCGAGAGAAGGAGCGGCGTCTTCTTGCACGCGCGCTTCAGGCGGCCGCTTTGGAGCTTGATGTCTTCCGGCGTCATCGCGTCGATCTTCGACAATGCGACGATCTCCGGCTTGTCGGCCAATCCGCCGCCGTAAGCGTCGAGCTCGGCGCGCACGGTTTTGTACGCTTCGCCTGCATTCTCGCTGGTGCCATCGACGAGATGCAGCAGCACGCGGCAGCGCTCGACGTGACCGAGGAAGCGGTCGCCGAGGCCGGTGCCTTCATGCGCGCCTTCGATCAGACCGGGAATATCGGCTAGCACAAACTCGCGGCCATCGCTGTTCACGACGCCAAGCTGCGGCGCCAGCGTGGTGAAGGGATAGTCCGCGATCTTCGGCTTCGCCGCGCTCACGGCGGCGAGGAACGTGGACTTGCCCGCGTTCGGCAGGCCGACGAGGCCGGCATCCGCGATCAGCTTGAGCCGCAGCCAGATCCAGCGCTCCTGGCCCGGCAGGCCAGGATTGGCGGTGCGCGGCGCGCGGTTGGTCGAGGATTTGAAATGCGCGTTGCCGAAGCCGCCGTTGCCGCCTTCGGCCAGCACGACGCGATCGCCGATGCTGGTCAGGTCGGCGATCATCGTTTCCTTGTCGTCGTCGAAAATCTGCGTGCCAGCCGGAACCTTGAGCACGAGGTCGTCGGCGTTCGCGCCGTGACGGTCCTTGCCCTTGCCGCCGACGCCGGCCTTCGCCTTGAAGTGCTGGGCGTAGCGGTAGTCGATCAGCGTGTTGAGGCCGTCCACCGCTTCGACGACGACATCGCCGCCGCGGCCGCCGTTGCCGCCGCTCGGCCCGCCGAACTCGATGAACTTCTCGCGCCGGAACGCAACGCAGCCGTTGCCGCCGTCGCCGGAGCGGACATAGACCTTGGCTTCGTCGAGGAATTTCATGGCGCGAACATATAAGGACCGGGCTCCCGGGAAGATAGAGAGCGCGGGGAATGAGGTTAAGTAGCTGATATTTCTTTGTTTTTCGTGTCGGGAATAAACCGGGCCGGAGCCCGATCCAGTCCCCGGAAGCATTCGGCTTCCCGGGAGACTGACTATGCCATCAGATCGCGACGAAAATTCAGCGGACGGCGTCAGCCGCCGCAAGGTTCTCGAGTGCATGACCTGGGCCGGCACCGGCGTGCTCTGGACCGTCTCCGGCGGCGTGCCGCGTTCGCTCGGCATCATGGGCGAGGCGATGGCCCAGCCCGCGACCGGCTTCAGCTTTCTCCAGATCAGCGACAGCCATGTCGGCTTCGACCGGCCGGCCAACACGAACGTGAAGGGCACGCTGGAAGAGGCCATCGGCCGCATCAAGATCCTGCCGGCGAAGCCCTCGTTCATGATCCACACCGGCGACATCTCGCATCTGTCGAAGCCGGCGGAATTCGACGACGCCGACAAGATCATCTCGCAGGCGCGGCTCGACGTGCACTACGTGCCGGGCGAGCACGACATCCTCGATGAAGGCGCCAAGCTCTATCTCGACCGTTACGGCCGCGGCTCCAAGGGCGACGGCTGGTACAGCTTCGACGCCGGCGGCGTGCATTTTGTCGGCCTCGTGAACGTCAAGAATCTGCAAGGCGGCGGGATGGGCAATCTCGGCGACGAGCAGCTCGCCTGGCTCGAGGACGATCTCAAGGGCAAGTCCGCGTCGACGCCGATCGTCGTGTTCGCGCACATCCCCCTGTGGGTGGTCTATCCGACCTGGGGCTGGGGCACGGCGGACAGCGGACGCGCGCTCGAGCTGGTGAAGCGCTTCGGCTCGGTGACCGTCCTGAACGGCCACATCCATCAGGTGATGCAGAAGGTCGAGGGCAACGTCGCCTTCCACACCGCCTGCTCCACCGCGTTCCCTCAGCCTGCGCCGGGCTCGGCGCCGTCGCCGGGGCCGATGAAGGTCGCCGACGACAAGCTGCGCTCCATGCTCGGCATCAGCAGCGTGACGTTCAAGCAGGGCCAGGAGCGGCTCGCCATCATCGACACACAGTTGCAGGGCTGACCATTCATGAACAGAAGAACATTGCTGCGGCTGTCGGCATCGGCAGCCGCGTGGGCGGGTTTCGCTCGCGCAGCCTCGGCGGAGGACACCGAGATTCGCATCGACAACTTCACCTTCAATCCGGCCAAGCTGACGGTGAAGGTCGGAACGACGGTGACGTGGATCAATTCGGACGATATCCCGCACAATATCGTCTCGAAGGTGAGGGCGTTCCGCTCCAAGACGCTCGATACCGACGACCGGTTCGTCTTCACATTCACGATACCGGGCATCTACGAATACTTTTGCGCCTTGCATCCGCACATGACCGGAACAATCGTGGTGGAAGGGGCTCCGGGAAGCGGCGCGACGCAATGATGCTGGCTGCGCGCCGCCGATCCTTTCGACGATCGGGCGAGCAGGCCGGGACTGGTGCAATGGCGGCGGGCGTGAATGACGATCCCGGCAAGGTGCAGCGCTTTCGCGAGGCTGCACTGCCGTATCTCGACGACGTCACCACGCTCGCGCGCTATCTGCTGCGCAACGCCGCCGATGCGGACGATGCCGTGCAGGAATGCTATCTGCGGGCGCTGCGCCATTTCGATACGTTCCGCGGCGGGCCGATCAAGCCGTGGCTGCTGGCGATCCTGCGCAACGTCTGCCGGGCGACCTACGTGCAGCGCCGGGACGGCGAGCAGACAGCGGATGTCAGCGATGAAGCCGCGCCGATGTGGACGCAGGATCAGGAGACGCCGGAGCAGTCCGTGCTCCGCCGCCTCGACCGCGACTCGATCCGGGGCCTCGTTGCGGCTTTGCCGGAGCCGTTTCGCGAGGCAATCGTGCTGCGTGAGATCAACGATCTATCGTACCGGGAGATAGCCAGTGTTGTCGGAGTGCCGGTCGGAACGGTGATGTCGCGGCTGGCGCGGGCCCGCGGACTGTTGCGCGACGCCTGGCTCTCGGCCGAGAAAGAGGGACAACAGCGATGAATTGCAACGAAGCGGAAATCCTTCTGCACGCGTTGCTCGACGACGAGCTTGACGCGGGCCATGCGCGCGAGGTCGAGGCGCATGTCGCGGGCTGCGCGCGCTGCGCGGCGCAACTGCGTGATTACCGCGAGATGCGCGCGGCGATGTCTGCGGTCGACTTGCACCATGCGGCGCCGATGGAGCTGCGCCGGCGGCTGGATGCGACCCTGCCAAAGGCCTCGGCGAGCGCGCCGACGCGGCGCGCGATGCTGCAAGGCTTTTTGCTCGGTGGCGGCGTTTCCGCGATCGCGGCGTCGTCGGTCGCGGTGATCGTGTTCCAGAACAATCAGGATCAGCGGTTCCTGACCGAGGTGGTGTCGGCGCATCTGCGCTCGCTGCAAGCGGAGCATCTGACCGACGTGCTGTCGAGCGACCGGCACACCGTGAAGCCTTGGTTCAACGGCCGTCTCGATGTGGCGCCGCCGGTGATCGACCTCACGGCGCAGGGCTTCACGCTGCTCGGCGGCCGCCTCGATCACATCGACGGCAAGCCGGTGGCGGCGATCGTCTACCGGCGACGCATCCATGTGGTGAACCTGTTCGTGCGTCAGGCCGCGAGCGGAGAACGCCAAAGCTCCGGCAACGAAATGGTCCAGGGATTCAACATCCGCCGCTGGACCGAGCAGGGGCTGAGCCTCGTCGCGATCAGCGACATCAACGCCGAGGAATTGCAGGAGTTCAGCAGCAAGTTCGATGCGGCGCTGCGCTCGGGCGGCTAATTCGCCACGCTTGAGAGGCGTGTGACGCGAGGCTGGAGCATTTTCCACTTGCGAAACGCCAGAGTTCGTCATGGCCGGGCTTGTCCCGGCCATCCCGCTTAGGGAGGCACGGTGCCCACCTAAGCGAGATGCCCGGCACAAGGCCGGGCATGACGTGGAGAGAGTGGTGCAATCCAACTGGAAAACGCTCTAACGTCGCGCGCAATGATTCAGCCGCCGAAATCCCCACACAACGCCGCGCTCGCGGGCATCGGCCTGATGCTGGCCGGCATCTTCATGTTCGCGGTCAACGACGCGATGGGGAAATGGCTCGTCGCGACCTATACGGTGGGGCAGGTGGTGCTGATCCGCAGCATCGCCGCGCTGGCGCTGCTGGCGCCGTTCATCTGGCGGGACCGGGCGACGTTCCGGACCGCGCCGCGCCCGGGTATCCAGGCGCTGCGCGCGGTGTTCGCCGTGATGGATGTCGCGTGCTTCTACTGGGCGGTGACCTATCTGCCGCTCGCGGATGTGATGACCTACTACCTCGCGGGGCCGATCTTCGTCACCGCGATTGCCGGTACGCTGCTGCGTGAACCGGTCGGCTGGCGGCGCTGGACGGCGGTGTTTGTCGGCTTCTGCGGTGTGGTGGTCGCGCTGCGTCCCGGAGCGGCTTCGCTGTCGCTGCCGTCGCTGATTGCTCTGATCGGCAGCTTCACGTTCTCGCTGTCGATGATCTCGACGCGCGCCCTGCGCGGCACCAGCGACACCGTGCTGGTGACGGTCCAAACCGTGTCCGCGCTCGCCTTCGGCGTGGTCGCCGCGCCGGTCGGATGGGTGACGCCGTCGCCGCGCGATTTCGGATTGCTGTGCCTGCTCGGCATCGTCGCGATGACGTCGCACGTCTGCGTCAACCGCTCGCTGAAGCTCGCGCCGGCGAGTGTCGTGGTGCCGTATCAATACACCACGATCATCTGGGCCGTGGTGTTCGGTTATCTGGTGTTCGGCGATGTGCCGGATGTCTGGATGCTCGCGGGCGCGGCGATCATCGTCGGTGCGGGCTTGTTCATCTTCATCCGGGAGCGGGCTCTGTCGCGGCGCGCGTCGTTCTCGGAGCCGCCGCCTTAGAGTTTTCCACTTGCGAAAGCGTTTGAGTTCGTCATGGCCGGGCATAGCCGTCCGAAGGACGGCGTCGCTTCGCTCGCCTATGTCCCGGCCATCCCGCTTAGGGAGGCAGGGTGCCAACCTAAGCGAGATGCCCGGCACAAGGCCGGGCATGACGTGGAGAGGCTGGTGCAAAAGACCTGGAAAACGGTCTAGGACATAAACCGCGTCGTCCCATCACGCGCGATGCGCGGCAGCAGATCGGTTTCCCATGAAAGGTATTCGGCCATCGCGTTGGTGGTGTCGCCCTTGCGCTCGTAGGGTTTCAACCAGACATCGAGCGGCTCGTCGGCAAGTTTCTCATCGGTCGATTCCGGCAAACCTTTCGCGCGCCACGCCGCGTTGCCACCGTGGAGATACGCGACCGGCGCGGTGGTGAGCTTCTGCACGTCTGGCAGCGCGAGACCGGCCAGGATTCCGTCCTCGGAGGTCAGAACCAGCTCGCCCTTGACCGGGATGTTCGCCAGCGCCTCCTTGAGCCGCGAGCGGATCGCGAACCACGCACCGGGAATATGACCCTTGCGGTAGCCGGTGCTGAGCGAGAGATCGACGACGGTGGCGGCGTCTTTCTTGATGAGTGCCGAGAGCGCAGCGGTGTCGAGCGTTAGCTCCATCGGCGCGACCGAGCCGAGCACGGCGGGAACGCCGGCGCCCTTGTCGTTGCCTTTCTCCGCGAGGACATAGACCTCGCGCCAGCCCATCTGCCTGAGCCAGGACGCGGTCATGATCGCGCGGACTTCCAACTCGTCGATCAGAACGATGCGTGCGCCGAGCGTTCCGGCGTATTGGTCGGTCGCCTGCACGAGCTGGCCGCCGGGCGCGGAGATCGCGCCGTGCACGTGGCCTTCGAGATATTCTTCGGGATTGCGCACGTCGAAGAGATAGGTCGTGCGATCCGGCTCGGCTCGGAATTTGTCGAGGGTGGCGCTGTCGATCTTTTGAATATCGAAGCGCTGCGCGACCTTCGCCGCGAGCGATTTCGCGCGGGCGAAGGAATCATCCGACACATCGAGCTTGCGTTTGGTCTTGCCGCTGTCGGTCGCAAAGCCCGCGAGGCTGTAGCCCATCGTGCCGTTGCGCAGCGCGACCACCTTGTTCGGAATGCCGGCGTTGATCAGCGATTGCGCGCCGATGATGCTGCGGGTGCGGCCCGCGCAATTCACGACCACGAGGGTGTCGGGCGAAGGCGCGAGATCGTGGATGCGCAGCGCCAGCTCCGCGCCGGGCACGTTGGTCGCGGTCGGGATCGACACGCGCTGAAACTCGACGAACGGCCGTGAGTCCACCACGACCATGTCGGCGTTGCCGTTGATCAGCGCGTCGAGTTCGTTGGCGGAAATGCTCGGCGTGTGGTTGGCATGCTCGATGTGCTCGCCGAAGGCTTTGCTCGGCACGTTGACGCCGGAGAACAGTTCGAGCCCGGCCTTCTCCCAGCCTGCGATACCGCCTTCGAGATAGGAAATGTCGGTGTAGCCGGCGCGGTGGAGGATTTCCGCGGCGCGCGAGGCGAGGCCGTCGTTGTCATCGCACAGCACGATGCGCGTCGCGCGGCGCGGCACGAGATCGGCGAAGCGCAATTCGATGCGGCTCAGGGGGATGTTGCGGGCCCACAGCAGATGGCGCTGCGAGAAGATGAGTTCTTCGCGGAGGTCGACGAGGGCGAGTTCCTTGCCATCAAGGATCATGGCCTTGAGGGCAGGGGCTTTAACTGCGCGTGTTGTTGGTTGAGATGTCATACTTCTCTTTCAACGTCATGGCCGGGCATAGCCGTCCGAAGGACGGCGTCGCTTCGCTCGCCTATGTCCCGGCCATCCCGATGAGGGAGGCACGGCTGTTGCCCTCCTAAGCGAGATGGCCGGGACAAGCCCGGCCATGACAGCGGAGATTTTGTCGTCTACGTCGCCTGCTGCGGCGTCATCTGATGCACTTCGCCGGTCTTCAAGTCCACGCGAATGCGGTTGATCCGGTCGAGGTTGGTGCCCGTCACGCGGACGAACTTGGCGTAATCCGGATAATCGATCGAATGAATTCGGCCGTCCTGATAGATGCCGGCTTCGCCCGGATTGAGCCGGTACTTCTTCACCGGCTTGAGCTTGGCGTGCTTGGGGTCGGCGCCGTCGTCCTCGCGCTCCCATTCCGTCATCTCGGTGTATTTCGTCGCCTGGCCATAGATCGCCCACGACGCGCCATGATCGTGCGGCGGCGAGACGCGCGCCTTGTCGTTGATGTGGGCAAGGATCTGGAATTTCAATTCGGGGTCTTCGTAGAGGAGCTTCAGCCCACGCGGGACATTCTCGCCGCAATACTCTTCGATGAAGTCCTTTTGCTGAAGGAGCGTCTCCAGCTTCGCGCGCACGGTTTCGCGGCCTGCGGGGCCGGGATCGCGCTTCAAGGTGGCGCGGCAATCGGCGATGAATTGGTCGAGGTTGTAAGCCATTTTGTCCTCCGGCACTGAACCCGGAGGACATTTTCGCGCAAACCGGAACCGCGCGCTAGCGGGATAGAACCATCGCCGGGAGGGGCCAAGGAGGGCCTTGCCTGACTGATGCGGCCCGTGAGGCCGCTCCCGACGTGTTCGTTTGTGGGTCTGCCGCTACGCTGCAATCCAAACGATCTACCGCAGCGCTTTGCGGCGATACTGGCCCGGTGGCGTCATCTAGCACCTCCGTCCTACACGCGGATCGAGTCCGCAGGTGTCAGAAGCTTCCTCCTGTGACAACGCGGTGTCAACTGCGTGGTTCAACGCACCGGAGATGGAACTGCATCGCCGACTTATTTTACCAGCTTGCCGCGCTCCGCAACCAAGTCTGCCATGACGACGGCCGATTCACTGCCTGCGCGCAGTCCGGTCACGACACCTGCGCGATCTTTCTCAGGACGGTTCTGACTGACCTTCCATTTTCCTTCGATGCGATCGATCGGAATCTCAACGCCGATGATTCCTTTCATCTGCGCGGCGACGAAAGGCTCGGGTGCATCGCCAACAGCCCATGGTTCCGGCCGGCGTCCTTCCTTGAGCAGAGTGAGATCATCGAGCTGACGGCGGAGCCAAGCGGCGTCCTCGATGATCTGCGGCCTGCCCCAGGCGTGCACGGTGGCATAGTTCCACGTCGGCACGACCTTGCCGGTTTCCTGCTTGGTCGCATACCAGGACGGCGTGACGTATTCCTGCGGCCCCTGGAAGACGATCAGACACTGATCGACGGCCGCGAGTTCGTGCCACTGCGGATTGCCGCGCGCGAGGTGCGCGCGCAGCGTGCCAAGTTTTGAAGCATCAGGTTTCGAAGCATCGGAGTCGATCAGGAACGGAACGGGGTTCGCAATCAGCCCGCCCGGCCCTGCTGTAATGAGCAGGCCGAGCGAGTGATTGCGGATCAGTTCGTGCTGAACCTCGATCCGGTCTTCGCGGAAGTGCGGCGGCTGATACATGCTCCGATCCTCGCGTGCCCGCCGCGTTGTTACGCGACGCGGCTTCTCATCGCGCCCCAGCTCTTGAGCGAAGCCCAGAGGCCGCGATCAAGACGGAAGCGGTCGATCGGCGCCGAGCTCGAGATGGCGCGGATGCGCAGCAGACCGGCGCCGGTCCACTGGAAGCCGCACTTCTCCAGCACGCGGCGCGACGCCGGATTGGTGACGCGCGCGGCCGCTTGCAGCGCTTCGCAATCGAGATCGGTGAAGGCGTGGTCGATCAACGCGCGCACCGCTTCGGTTGCGTAGCCCTTGCCCCAGTACTTCACGCCAAGCCAGTAACCGATCTCCGGCGGATGCCGGTCGATCTGCGAAAAGCCGCAGCCGCCGATCACGACGTCGCGTGCCGTAATGAAAAAGACCGTCTCATTGCTGCGGTTGGCCGACGAGATGAAATCTTCTGCGTCCGATAATTTGTACGGATGCGGAATGCGTGCCGTGTTCTCGGCAATGCGGCGGTCGTTCGCCAGCGTCTTTACGACTTTAGCGTCCCCGAGACGCGGTGCGCGCAGAACGAGCCGCTCCGTCTCGAGGACGGGCATACTTCTTTCGCGAAAGGACTCCGAAGGTATTTCCAGCAAGGTCATGACACAGGCTCCATGTTGAAACGAAGAAGGGGGAGACATCTGTCTCCCCCTTTTCGAGCCTGGTTTGGCCCCGCCGGTTCGGACAGACCGGCAAGACCACTTATGGTTCTGCCGTATTACTCAGCCGCTGCTGCCGTTGCCGGAAGAACGGATACGAACGTGCGGCCTTTGGCTTTCGTTGCGAACTGAACGCGACCTTCAATGAGGGCGAACAGCGTATGATCCTTGCCCATGCCGACGTTCTGGCCGGGATGCCAAGTGGTGCCGCGCTGGCGCGCGATAATATTGCCGGGGACGACGGTCTGACCGCCGAACGCCTTCATGCCCAGCCGTTGGCTGTTGGAGTCGCGCCCGTTGCGCGAAGAGCCGCCTGCTTTTTTGTGAGCCATGACGCTAATCCTTGATCCACTGATCTTGTAACCTGATTCCAAACCGGAATCATGTCACAAATATTGATACTTGCCGTTGCCCGCCACCCTTGGCGGGCAAAAAGTGCGACTTACGGCGGGTTCGGTTACTTTTTCGCGGCCTTTTTCTTCGGCGCGCTGTCTTCACCTTCCGCCTCGCCTTCCGCCGCTGCCGGCTTGGGCTTCTTCACGGGTTTCGGCTTCGGGCCCTTGGTCGGCTTGGCGCCGTCGGCCAGGATTTCCGAAATCCGGATCAGCGTGAATTCCTGGCGGTGACCACGGCGGCGGCGCGAATTCTTGCGGCGGCGCTTCTTGAAGGAGATCACCTTCTCGCCACGGCTCTGCTCGACCACCTCGGCGGCCACGCTGGCCCCCGCGACGGTCGGCGTTCCGAGCTTCGGGGTGTCGCCACCCAGCACCAGCACTTCGTTGAGCTGGATGATATCGCCCGGCTTCCCGTCGATCCGTTCGATCTTCAGGAGCTGGTCTTCGGCGACGTTGTACTGCTTGCCGCCGGTTTTGATGACTGCGAACATATTCAATCTCTCACGTTTCGACCCCGGCCTCGGGCGAACCCGGGACGGCTTCTTTGACAGTCTGATTTTTGAGCGTTTACAGGCACTTAGTGCCGTAACGAGTGCGCGGACCGTAAACGGCCCGCGGCGCTGGCCCAGCTTATGGCGGGGATGGGGAAAACTGTCAAGAAAAGCCGGTTTTGAGCGGCTTTTGCCGCTAGTGCCCCAGTTCGATCAGATGGGCGATAATTTGACCCGCGCCGGCCAGCAACACGATGACGTAGGGCACCCACCACTGCCAGCGTGACCGTGCTGCGGGCCAGGTGACGTAGACCGTCAGGGCAATGGCGGCACCAATGACCCCGCCGATGATAAAACCCTGGAACTGCTCGGGTGTAATAGAGGGCGGGTTCATGCTCTGACTATCGGGCCGATTCCGGCCCGGTCAATCCTGGTTATTTTTCAAACTGACCCACTACCCGGTTTTGAGCGGCTTTTGCCGCTTACCGGCCGACCGGGGCTTCGGCTAGGCTTGGCCCATAAGCGGGGTCCAACCCGCACCTTCGATATGATGGGGAGGGACGCCATGACTCGCATTTTCGGGTTGGTTTGGGGTGCGTTGCTTTTAACTCTGTCCGGCGGCTTGGCCACGGCCCAGACCGCCAAGGACCTCATCGGCACCTGGACGCTGAGTGCGATCCAACTCGAGCTGCCCGACAAAAAAATCGACCTGTTCGGGCCGGGCGCCAAAGGCCAGCAGACCTTCGACGCCAACGGCCGCTTCTCGATCATGATCATGCGGAGCGATCTGCCCAAAGTCGCTTCCAACAACCGTGAGACCGCGACGCCGGAGGAAGCCAGCAAACTGGCGCATGGCACCATCGCCTATTTCGGCACCTACACCGCGAACGACGCCGACAAGACCATCACGGTCAATATCGAGAGCGCGACGTTCCCGAACTGGAACGGCACATCGCAGAAGCGGACGTTCTCGTTCGCCGACGGCCAGCTCACGTTCAGCAATCCGACGACCACAACCGGCAGCGGCGTGGCCAAGATCATCTGGAAGCGCGCGCCGTAGCAAACGGCGGGGAGGGACTATGTCTTTGTTGAAATGCAGCGCCCGGTTGGCGCTGACGCTGCTGATGCTCGCGCCAATCACCTTCGCGCCGGGTGCGCGGGTACAAGCGCAAGATTTTCCGAACCGTCCGCTGACGATGGTGGTGCCGTTCACGCCGGCGGGCGCGACCGACGTTCTTGCGCGTCTTCTTTCGGCGAAGCTCGAGGAGCGTCTTGGCAAGCCGGTGGTGGTCGAGAACCGGCCGGGCGCGGGCACCAACATCGGCTCGAACTTCGTCGCGAAGTCCCCGCCAGATGGCTACACCATGCTGATGGCGACGTCGTCGCCGATGGCGATCAACGTCACGCTGTACAAGGCGATGCCGTTCGATCCTGCGGCGGACTTCGTGCCGCTCGCGCTCGTGGCCCAAAGCCCGTTCGTGATGGTGGTGAATCCGTCTGTGCCGGCGAAGACGGTGCAGGAGTTCATCGCGCTCGCCAAATCGCAGCCCGGCAAGATGTCGTTCGGCTCCGGCGGGCCGGGCTCGCCGCATCATCTGTTCGGCGAGCTGTTCAAGAGCATGACCGGCACGCAGATGACGCACGTGCCGTATCGCGGCAGCGTGCCGGCATTGAACGACGTGATCGCGGGCCACATCGAATTCATGTTCGTCGATTTCGCGTCGGCGGCGGTACAGATCCAGGGCGGCAAGGTCCGCCCGCTCGGCGTCTCGACCAAGGCGCGCATCCCCGCGTTCCCGGATATTCCGCCGGTCGCCGAGAGCGGCGTGCCGGGCTACGACGTTGCCGCGTGGTTCATGGTGGTCGCGCCGTCGAAGACGCCGCAGCCCGTGGTCGAGAAGCTGCACGCGGAATTGAAAGCAATCCTCGCGCAGCCCGACGTGCGCGAGCAGATTCTGAAAATCAGTCTGCTACCGATGGAGACGCCGCCGGTCGCGGCGATGCAGGAGTTCGTGAAGTCCGAGATCGTGCGCTGGGGGAAAGTGGTGGAAGCCGCGGGTGTCGCGCGCTCGGAATAGGAAGGACTGGGAAGAAACGGAGGGAAATGCCGTCCGCACAATGGAAGAAGCGGATGGAAACGAGAGGGGAGCGCCATGGGAAGCGCCAAGGAAAGCGCCGCGCGAGCGTTCGCGCGCTGCGCGGCGGCTGCATTGGCTGTTGTGACTTTAAGTCAAAGTCCGCATGCGGTGGCGGACGACTATCCGAACCGCGCGGTCACGATGATCGTGCCATGGCCCGCGGGCGGCGCCGTCGACACGCTGGTGCGCGCGGTGACGCCAAAGCTCGCGGAGCGTTTGGGAAAGGCGATCGTCGTTGAAAACCGGCCCGGCGCCGGCTCGACGCTCGGAACCGCGGCCGCCGCGAAGGCCGCGCCGGATGGCTACACGCTCGGCGTGCCGGGGAGCGGTTCGCTGACCATCGGCCCGACGATGTACAAGAAACTGCCCTACGACCCGCTGAAGGATTTCGAGCACATCGCGCTGATCGGCCGGGTGCCGTTCGTGCTCGTGGTCAATCCGGCGCTGCCGGTGCAATCGCTGCCCGATCTGATCAAGTACGCAAAAGAAAAGCCGCT
>JBFLYS010000034.1:0-56373 GCA_040756555.1 Pseudomonadota bacterium
CGAGATTGTCGGCAAAGCCACGCGCGTACTTCGTGTTGCGCGTCGCGAGCGCCTTGCGTTCGGGCTCATAGCTGTCGAGCAGCTTCGGTCCACCCCAGCCTTTCAGCATCGCGGCAAGCTTCCAGCTTAAATTCACCGCGTCCTCGACCGCGGTGTTGTAGCCAAGCCCGCCTGTCGGCGTGAACAGATGCACGGCGTCACCGCCGAGAAAGATGCGGCCCTTCGAGAATTTCTCCGCGACCAGCGTGTAGCCTGCGTTCCACGACGAGCGCGCGATGATTTCGACATCGAGCTTCGTGGCCATGCACTCGTGGAACATGGCCTCGGCTTCGTCGTCGGAAATCTGATCGGCGCGCTGATCCGGCCGCAACTGCGTGTGGAAGGTGAATTCGTCCTTGCCGTTCACGCTCGCCATGAAGGCACGACGCTCGCGGTTCACCGCCCAGTACATCCATGCTTTCGTGTGCGGCAGCACCTTGTAGAGGTCGCGGCTGCGGAAATAGATCGCGAACATCCGCCCGCCCATGAAGTCGCGGACCACACCGCTCTCGCCGGCGAAGCTGATGCCGAGCGATTTTCGGATCGGACTCGTGCCGCCGTCCGCCGCGAGTGCATAAGACGCGCGAACCGTCTTGCGCTCGCTGCCGCGCTCGGCGTCGGCCTCGACACCGTCGCCGGTGTCGCGAACCCCCGTCACCTTCCAGCCCATGCGCAGCGAAACCGAAGGATAGGACTCCGCCTCCTTCCGCAGCACATCCTCCACGAACATCTGCGAAATACGATGCGGCAATTCCGCCGCGCTCCACGAGCCGGACATCGACTTGATCAGCTCGCGCGCCGCCTTCGCGGACGGCAGGCTGAAGCGCGCCAGCTCATACTTTGTGTAGCGGGTGAAGTAGGCGATGTCGGTCGGGTAGTCGCCGGGCAGACCCTGCGCGCGGACCTTCTCCGCGAACCCCAGCCGCCGGTAATGCTCCATCGTGCGCGCCTGGGTGGCGTTGGCGGCGGGGAAGCGTGCGGGGGAGGTCTTTTCCTCCAGTACGATGACGGGAATGTTGCGCCGGCCGAGCTCAATGGCGGCAATCAGGCCGCATGGGCCCGCGCCGATGACGACGACTGCGCAATCCTGCTCCGCGCTCACGAGATTCCCGCCTGCATGTTGCCCTTGCGGGCGTTATACTAGGCGCCGGAAACGAATTCGAGGAATGGGTGCTATGACTCCAACCGTTGCGATCGTTGCACAGGGCGCCATGGGTTCGGGCGTCGGCGGACGTCTGGTCGAGAAGGGCCTTCACGTCATCACGTCGCTGACCGGGCGCAGCGAGGCGAGCGCCCAACGCGCCAAGGCCGTGGGCATGATCCCGGCCTCCGATCAAGAATGTGCCCAGGCCGACTATTTCCTGTCGATCGTGCCGCCGAGCGACGCGCTCGCGCTCGCGAAGAAGATGTCGGCGCTGATCGAGCCGAGCAACAAGAAGCCGATCTATGTCGATTGCAACGCGGTGAGCCCGCCCACCAAGGTCGAGATCGGCAACGCGGTGACGAAGTCCGGCGCGCCGTTCATCGACGTCGGCATCATCGGTCTGCCGCCGGAGCCAGGCAAAAGCCCGTGGCTGCATGCGTCAGGCCCCGACGCGGAGAAGTTCCGCCAGCTTGGCGACTTCGGCATCAACGTGAACATCATGGAAGGTCCGGTTGGAGCTGCCTCGGCGCTCAAGATGTCCTACGCCGGCATCACCAAGGGCACGACCGCGCTCGGCGCGATGATGATGCTGGCCGCAACGCGCAACGGCGCGGCGGAAGGATTGCGCGCCGAATTGGAGCGCAGCCAGCCCGCGCTGCTGCCGTGGTTCCAGCGCGCGGTGCCGGCGATGTTCCCGAAGGCGTATCGTTTCGTCGGCGAGATGGACGAGATCGCGGACTTCGTCGGCGAGGACCCGGCCGCGAAGAAGCTCTACGAGGCGATCAGCGAGTTCTACACGCGGCTGGCGAAGGACTTTGAGGGTCCACACGTCGAGACGGATGCGCTCGCGGATTTGTTGAAGAAGAAGAACTAAGCCGCAAACTCCGTTCGTTCCCGCGCAAGCGGGAACCCAGTTCTTCCTTTTCTTGCCCCTGGGTCCCCGCTTTCGCGGGGACGAACAGCTGAGAGAGCAGCACGCTAAAGGATCGACTCGATCCCCTTCTTGCTCGCAAGTGTCAGCAGCTTGAGGGACGGGCCGCTCGGCTTCTTCTCGCCGCGCTCCCATTGGCTGACAAGCGACGTTGTGACGTTCAATGTTAGCGCGAAAATTGCTTGGCTCATCCGCGCGTGTTCGCGAATGCGTTTGATCGCCAGTGGCTTCAATTTGTCGACCGGAGTCAGGCAAGCGACATCGAAGCCGCGCATGGTGGCCTTATCGATGGCTCCGACCTTGTGAAGGTCCTTAGCCGCCAGATGTAACGAGCGCAGCGGCCCGCTACGAAACTTCTTCTTTGCCGTCGTCACTGTCGATCTCTATCCACTTTTTGGTTTCAACCAGCACCTTGATCTGATCGGGCCTGACGGCTGCCAAGCTCTTTGCAAACTCGCGATAAGCCGCTTCTTCGGTGTTCGTCAGGTTGTCTTTCTCGCTCTTTGCAAACAGATGCAGGAATACCGACCGGATTCCCTACTGATAGAAGATAATCGTTCGGAAGCCTCCTGAACGGCCTTCATTTCGCCGGGCCACCCGTTGCTTAATCAGAAACTTGCCGATGGTCGCGTCGATCAGTCCTTTTTCAGCTCGCTGCACCGCCTGATAAAGGCTCAAATCGTCAATGCCTTCCTTCCGCGTAAGCCGGGCGAACTCCTTGGTCTTTAAAATTCGCATGGCTTGAATGATCAATCGAAAGAATGCGATAGCGCGGAAAAAGTGCCATTGTATGAATAGATGAGATATAGCACTGAGTGCTATAATTGTCAATGAAGGGTGCAATGCGCACACAAGTCGGAATTATCGGAGCCGGTCCCGCGGGTTTGTTCCTGTCGCTGCTGTTGCAGCGCGCGGGGATCGATTGCGTCATCCTCGAATCCCGCAGCCGCGAATATGTCGAGAGCCGCGTGCGCGCGGGCGTGCTGGAGCAGGGCACCGTCGATCTGATGGCCGATCTCGGCGTCGACGGACGGCTGCGCCGCGAGTGCATGATCGACGAGGCGCTCGACATCCGTTTCTCGGGCAAGCTGATCCACCTCGATCTGCCCGACCTCACCAACGGCAAGCTGGTTCACATCTACGGCCAGCAGGAGGTGGTGAAGGACCTGATCGCGGCGCGTGTCGCGTCCGGCAACGCGCTGCTGTTCGAAGCGGAAGCGACGCGCATCGAAGGCGCGAAGTCCGACAAGCCGGTGATCCACTTCAAGCACGAGGGCAAGGAGCAGACGCTCACCTGCGACATCGTCGCCGCCTGCGACGGCTTCCACGGCGTCGGCCGCCAGGCGCTGCCGGCAGACGAGCTGAAAACCTTCGACCGCGAATTCCCGTTCAGTTGGCTCGGCATCCTTTCGGAATCGGCTCCGCTGAAGGAAATGACCTACTGCAACCACGACCGTGGCTTTGCGCTGGCGAGCCGCCGCTCGCCGCACATCACGCGCCTCTATGTGCAGTGTCCGAACGACGACGACATCGCCAACTGGCCGGACTCGCGCATCTGGGACGAACTCCACGTCCGCATCAGCGACGAGGCGCGCACGGAACTGAAAGAGGGCCGCATCTTCCAGAAGGGCATCACGCCGTGCCGTTCGTTTGTGTCGGCGCCGATGCAATACGGCCGCCTGTTCCTTGCGGGCGACGCCTCGCACATCGTGCCGCCGACCGGCGCGAAGGGATTGAACCTTGCGGTTGCGGACGTGCGGATTCTTTCTCGCGCCTTGATAGATTTCTTCAAGACCGGAGCGACGAAACGGCTCGAACGCTACTCAGAGGTGTGCCTGCGCCGCATCTGGAAGGTCGTGCGCTATTCGACCTACATGACGATGCTACTGCATCGTCCACCGGATCAGACGCCGTTCGACCGGGAAATCCAGCTCGCCGAACTCGACTACGTTCTCACCTCGCGCGCCGGTGGGATGACCGTCGCCGAGAATTACGTCGGCCTGCCGTTCGAGGAGGATTGACGTTGCTTTGACGCCTCCGCATCATCCTGCGCAAAAATAAAATGCGTGGGAGGAGACGATGCGGCGACACCTTTCGGGTGTGATTGCGCTCGCGCTTTTCGTATTCGGCGCGGCACCTGCGAGCGCGCAGGATTATCCATCACGACCGATCAAGCTTTTGATCCACACGCCGGCGGGCAGTCTGGTCGACGTTTTGGGCCGCATGATCGCGCAGGATCTCGGCGACCGGCTCGGCCAGCCGGTGGTGGTCGAGAACAAGCCGGGCGCTGCGACGCAGATCGCGGTGGAGCAGCTCACCAAGTCGCTGCCGGACGGCTACACGCTGATGATCAACACGTCGGAGGCGACGATGTTGCCGTTCCTGCGCAAGAACTATCGCACCGATCCGATCAAGGATTTCACGCCGGTGGCGCTCTGCGTCACGTCATGGACGGTGTTTGCGATCAATCCGAAGGTGCCCGCGAAGACGCTGCCGGAGCTGATTGCCTATTCGAAGACGCATCCGGGCGGCGTGAAGTACGGCAGCGGCGGCACCGGCGGCGTGCTGCATATCGCGGTCGAGATGCTGAAGCTCAAGAGCGGCGGAAACTTCGATCACATTCCCTATCGCGGCGGCGCGCAGGCCGCGACCGATGCCATCGCGGGACAGATCGACATGGTGTCGATGGGGCTCGCCTCGACGCGCGTTGCCGAGAATGGCCAGCTCCGCATTCTCGCGCAGACCGGGCCAAAGCGGCATCCGATGCTGCCCGATGTGCCGACGACCGCGGAGGCCGGCTTGCCCGACGTGCGGATGGAGACCTGGTTCGGACTCGTCGGGCCCGCGGGCATGCCGCAGGACATCGTCGCCAAGCTCGACGTCGCGCTCGATTTCATCCTCAAGCAGCCGGCAATGCAGGACAGGCTCGCGAAGGCGGGGCTCGCGGTGGATTTCAAGCCGGGCGCGGAGTTCGTGACGTTCATGGCGGACGACACGAAGCGATGGAAAGAGCTGATCCCGGCGATGGGGATTCAGCAGGTGGATTGAAGGATACGCGCACCTCCTCGTTCGTCATGCCCGGCCTTGTGCCGGGCATCCCGCTTAGCTGAGCACTGCGCCTTCCTAAGCGAGATCGCCGGGACAAGCCCGGCGATGACAGCAGAGGGGATGGATAGAGAAGAATTCAAATTTAAATGGAGTAATGGAAATGGCTGCGAAGAAATCTGTATCGAAGTCCGCGAAGAAAAAGCCGCTCACCTGGCCGAACGGCAAGAAGGTCGCCGTCTCGCTCACCATCATGTTCGAGACCTGGCCGGACGACAGCGCGCCGAACTATTCGGTGCAGACCACGCATCTGAAAAAGGGCACCGTCGATCACGCGGCGAAGGCGTGGTCCACCTACGGCGGCCGCGTCGGCGTGTGGCGGCTGATGCGGATGCTGAAGACACTCGGTCTGCCGGCGACGTTCTTCGTCAACGGCCGTTGCACCGAGCAATATCCCGACGCTGTGAAGCAGATCGCAAAGTCGGGCTTCGACATCGCCGCGCACTCCTACACGCAGGACGATCTGCTCTCCTACAAGACGCTGGAGGAGCAGCAGGCCGTGATCCGGCAGAGCATCGATCTGCTCGAAGGCTGCACCGGCAAGAAGGTGACGGGCTGGGGCAGCCCGGTGGTGGCGTTCACGCCGGAGACCGCGGGCTTTCTGAAAGAGGCGGGGCTTTATTGGACCTGCGACGTCACCTATTCGGACCTGCCGATCAAGATCAACACGCCGCACGGGCCGATTGCCGGCGTGCCCACGACGGACTTCTCGGACAACCGCGTGTTGCGCGCTTCGTCACGCGATCTCTACGACGTGCATCGCGGTACGTTCGATTATCTGCGGAAGCACGAGAGCATCGGCTTGCAGACGCTGGTGATTCACACCCAGTTCGGCGGGCGTCCGCTGATCACCGCGGTGCTGACGGAGCTGCTCCAGTACATGAAGAAGACCGGCGATGCGTGGTTCACCACGCATGAGCAACTGGCGGACTGGACTCTGAAGCAGAACGTGGACGATCATACCTATCAGCGCCGGTACTTCAGTTGAGAGGACTTCGATGCCCTACGCGACGACGACGGACAAGGTTCGGCTGTATTACGAAGAGACCGGCAGCGGAACGCCGATGCTGTTCGCCCACGAGTTCTCCGGCGACAACCGGAGCTGGGAGCCGCAGATGCGGTACTTCGCGCGCAGCCACCGCTGCATCGCCTATGCCGCGCGGGGCTACAAGCCGTCGGACGTGCCGCAGGACGTGAAGTCCTATTCGTATCAGCACTGGATCAGCGACGCGGTGGCGGTGCTCGATCATCTGAAGATCGAGAAGGCGCATATCGTAGGTCTCTCGATGGGCGGCTATCTCGCGGTTCTGTTCGGCGCGCGGCATCCCGACCGCGCGCTGTCGATCACCGCTGCGGGCGTCGGCTCAGGCTCCGAGCGCGCGCACATCGACGAGTTCCGCAAGAACGCGCACGAGACCGCGGACATGTTCGAGAAGGACGGCTCCGAGGCGGTCGCGAAGATCTACGGGATGAATGCGCCGCGCATCCCGTTCCTGGTCAAGGACCCGCGCGGCTATCAGGAGTTCTTCGATCAGTTCGCTTCGCATGATCCAAAAGGCTCGGCGAACACGCTGCGCGGCTATCAGGCGTCGCGTCCTTCCATCTATGATTTCGAAAAGGAGATCCGCGGCATCACGGTGCCGACGCTGATCATGGTCGGCGACGAGGATGAACCGTGCGTCGAGCCGAGCATCTTCCTCAAACAATGGATCATGCCGTCGGGCCTGGTGGTGTTTCCGAAGAGCGGCCACGTCATCAACATCGAGGAGCCGGCGCTGTTCAACCAGATGCTGGCGGATTTCATCTCGCGCGTGGAGGCAGGCCGCTGGTCGGCGCGCGATCCGCGGTCGATCAGGAAGTAACAGACTCCGAACGTAGCAACCTTGCTCCGTCATGCCCGGCCTTGTGCCGGGCATCTCGCTTAGGAAGGCACAGTGCTCACCTAAGTGGGATGGCCGGGACAAGCCCGGCCATGACGTGGAGAGAGACGAATCAAATCAGTTGCTGCCGGAGTGCATCCGCAGTGGCGGCGAGCTTCGGCAGAAATGTTTTGCGCATCGTGTCGAGCGGCACGCTGTGCACGCCGATGTTGAGCGCGGCGATGGTTTTGCCGTCGTGGCGGCGCAGCGGCACCGAGATCGAACGGAAGCCGATCTCGACGCCCTGATCGACCAGGGAGAAGCCGTCCTTGCGGACCTTCACGATGGCTTTGCGGATGTCCGACTTGTCGGTGATCGTCGACGGCGTCAGCTTCGCGGGCTTGGTGCGCGCGAGAAACTTGTCGAGCGCGGCATCGTCGAGCGCCGACAGAATGACGTGACCGAGCGAGCTTGCGTAGACGGGCAGGCGGAGCCCGATCTGGGCGCTGACCGCGACCAGCCGGTTGGGCGAGGCATGGGCGATCATCACCATGTCCTCGCCGTCGAGCACGGCGCAGGAGCAGGCCTCTTTCACCTCGGCACTCAATCGCTCCAGCGCGGGCTGGATGATGTCGGAGACGGCATTCGAAGAAAGATAGGCGTTCGCGAGCGTCAGGATGCGCGGCGTCAGGCGGAACAGCCTGCCGTCGGTTTCGGCGTAGCCGAGCTGGACCAGCGTCATCAGCGTGCGGCGGACCGAGGCGCGGGGCAGGTCCACGATCTTCGCCAAGTCGGAGAGCGTGAGCTGTTTCCGGTCGCGGTTGAATGCCTCGATGACGCGCAGCCCGCGCGCAAGTGCCTCTAAAAATTCGGGACCGGCGGATTCCACCAGCTCCTTTTCGGCGTCGGATCGCTTGAGGCGGGGCATGAGTGCTCTTGCCGGATTTCCGCGAACGGGTAATCTATTCTAATTCGAACGTTCGTTCGGTCAGCGAACATTCTATCCCAAAGCCAGCGAGGCGCAATATGCTCAGCGCGGAACAGAACAACACCATCACCCGCATCGGACCCGGCACGCCCGCGGGCGGCTTGCTGCGCCACTACTGGCAGCCGGCGGCGCTGGTCGACGAGCTTTCCAATGGCCGCGCGGTGAAGCCGGTGAAGCTGCTCGGCGAAAGCCTCGTGATCTTCCGCGACAAGCAGGGCCGCTACGGGCTGATCGACCGCATGTGCCCGCACCGCGGCACCGACCTCGCCTACGGCCGTCTTGAAGACGGCGGGCTGCGCTGCTCGTTCCACGGCTGGCTGTTCGACCGCAAGGGCAACTGCCTCGAAACTCCCGCCGAACCGGAAGGCTCGAACCTCTGCGCCAACATCAAGCAGAAGGCTTATCCGATCGTCGAGAAGAACGGCATCCTGTTCGCCTACATGGGACCGGGCGAGCCGCCGGAGTTTCCTCACTTCGATTGCTTCATCGCCCCCGACAGCCACACCTTCGCGTTCAAGGGCATGATCGAGTGCAACTGGCTGCAATCGCTCGAAGTGGGCATCGATCCCGCGCACACCTCGTTCCTGCACCGCTTCTTCCACGACGAGGACCCGGCGGATCAGTACGGCAAGCTGTTCCGCGACAAGTCGGCGGATAGCGAGATGCCGATGACCAAGATCATGCGCGAATTCCCGCGCCCGAAGATCGAGGTCGAGCAGACCGACTACGGCATGCGCATCGCGACGCTGCGCCAGATCAGCGACGCGAACACGCACATCCGCATCACCAACCTGATGTTCCCCAACGCGTTCATCATCCCGATGAGCCGGGAGATGACGATCACCCAGTGGCATGTGCCGATCGACGACACGCGGCACTACTGGTACGCGATCTTCACCAGCTTCACGATCCCGGTGGACAAGAACCACATGCGCGAGCAGCGGCTGAAGCTCTATCAACTGCCCGACTACATCCCGAACAAGAACAAGAGCAACGACTACGGCTTCGATCCGCACGAGCAGGAGCACGAGACCTATACGGGCATGGGCGTGGACATCAACGTGCACGACCAGTGGGCCTGCGAGTCGATGGGCCCGATCCAGGATCGCACGCGCGAGCATCTCGGCCAGCAGGACAAGGCGATCACGACCTATCGGCGGCTGTTCCGTCAGGCGATGGAAGATGCCAAGAACGGCGGCCGGCCGCTGATGGCGCTCGATGCGAAGTCGGCGCCGACCCTGACAGGGCCCGCGGCGATCGACGGTATCGGTCCGACGGCGGACTGGAAGGGCTATTACGAGAAGACCGATGCGACCAAGCGCAAGGGCGCGAGCTGGGCGAACGGGCGGTGAGGCGTTCGCCGTTGCCAGCCACGCATGTTCTGCGGTCGGCGCCGCGCTCTCCGGTGTCATCGTCCGCGAAGGCGGACGATCCAGCTCTTTTTGCTCAGGCCATCGGAAGTATGCGAGAATTCAAGAAGTGCTGGATGCCCCGCCTTCGCGGGGCATGACAGCGGAGTTTGAGGCACGACAGATTGAGTTTGACGCCCCAGTCCTGATGTCACCCAAATTCTAATGCCGCCCCGCAAATCCACTCAATCAAGCTTCGTCGCGCGCCACGATCTGTGGAGCGGCGAGCAGGCGCGCGCCGCCACGGCGATGGAGAAGGCAATCAAGAAGCACAAGCTGGAGCTTGTTCGCTTCGCCTTCTGCGATCAGCACGGCACCTTGCGCGGCAAAACGCTCGTCGCTTCGGAAGTCGCAAGCGCGCTCCGCAACGGCGTCACCATGACGAGCACGTTGCTGGCGAAAGACACCTCGCACCGCAACGTCTTCCCGGTGTTCGCGGCGGGTGGCGGCCTCGGTCTCGACGAGATGCAGGGCGCGGGCAACTTCGTCATGGTCGCGGACCCGGCGACCTTCGTCGTGCTGCCGTGGGCGGAGAGCACCGGTTGGGTGCTGTGCGATTGCTATTTCCCGAACGGAAAACCCGTGCCGTTCTCCACACGTCAGCTCTATCGCGACGCACTGTCGAAACTCTCGAACGCCGGCTTCGATTATTTCGCGGGCCTCGAGGTCGAATTCCATCTGCTGAAGATCGAGAACCACAATCTCGCGCCGGAAGGCATCGCCTGGCCGCCGGAGCCGCCGGCGGTGAGCCACACCACGCACGGCTTTCAATATCTCACCGAGTCGCGCTTCGATCAGGTCGCGCCGATCCTGGACGTGCTGCGCAAGGCGGTGCAGGCGCTCGGCCTGCCGCTGCTTTCGCTCGAGGTGGAGCTAAGCCCGAGCCAGTACGAGTTCACCTTCGCGCCGGAAGCCGGGATGCTTCCCGCCGACCGCATGGTGCTGTTTAGGAGCGCGATCCGTCAGGCCGCGCGGCGGCACGGCTATCTCGTTAGTCTGATGTGTCGGCCACGCCTGCCGGGCACGCTCGCGAGCGGCTGGCATCTGCATCAGTCGTTGCTCGACAAGAAGACGAAAGCCAACGCCTTCGTTTCGAAAGACAAGGAATTGCTGTCGCCGTTCGGCCGCGCGTTCCTCGCCGGCCTCCTGAAGCACGCGCGCGCCGCGGCGCCGTTCGCAACGCCGACGCTCAACGGCTACAAGCGCTATCACGGCGTCAACTCGATGGCGCCGATCCAGGCGATCTGGGCGCGCGACAACCGCGGCGTGATGATGCGCGTGATGGGCGACCCCGGCGATCCGTCGACGCATCTGGAGAACCGCCTGGGCGAGCCGCTCGCCAATCCGTATCTCTACATGGCGTCGCAGATCCATGCGGGGCTCGACGGCGTCGCGAAGAAACTCGCGCCCGGGCCGTCGGCGGATTCGCCTTATGAGGTGACCGCAGAGCCGCTGCCGAAGTCGCTCGGCGAAGCGCTCGATGCGTTGAGCGCGAGCGAATGCTTCCGCGAAGGCTTCGGCGACGTGTTCGTCGATTATTACGTTGCGCTCAAGCGCGCCGAGATCAAACGCGCCGAGGCCGACGAGAGCCATCGCAAGGCGCCGAACGACGTCACGGTGTGGGAGCATCGCGAGTATTTCGATCTCGCGTGACGTGCGCGCGGCTTCGCGCGCACACGAAAAATTGTGGATGCGATACGCGCGTGCCCGATGCTTTCCGCCGCACAGGCGCGGGCCGGTATCCCGAAGCGGCGTCTCTAACCCGCTGATCCGAAATGGTGTTTGGAAGAGCTCTTTTCGGGGTCCGAAAAGGTGTCCCATTTTGGGTTAACTTTGTGGCGGGGAAAGCCGAAAATTTAATGATATTTCAGACACATATATGGTTAACGCCGTGCGGCTTTTGAGTTAGCATCAGCGTTCAGATGCGGTGTTCATGCGGAGGCCCAAGATGCGCAGCGTTCTGTATGCGTTGATGACTCTCTCTGCCGGCGTGCTGATCTCGGCCCCGGCGTCCGCTGGCTGCTACAGCCCCGAGTGCGGTGGCGGTTATAACGGCGGTTACAACGGTGGCGGCTACAACTCCGGCCCGACCTATTACAACAACGGCCCGGGTTACTCGTCCGGCTACTCCTCTGGCCCGGTTTATTCGAACGGCCCAGGTTACGGCGGCGGCTATGGCGGCGAGCGCGTCTATAGCTCCGGCCCGGTCGAGAGCTACACCGTGCGTCCGCCGGATTACGGCGTGAAGTATCGCGTGCCGGATTACGACGAGGGCTATAGCTCCTACGGCCAATACGATCGCCCGTACCGTTCGTATGGCTACAACGACGGCTATAACGGCGGTTACGGCTACGACCGGCCGTATCGCTCGTATGGCTATGGCGGCGGCTACGGTTATGACCGGCCGTACTATCGCCCGTACCGCTCCTACTACGGTTACGGCGGCGGCTCGGGCTACTACGGTGGCGGTTACGGCTATCGCGGTTATGGATATGGCTACGGTGGCGGTTATCGCGGCTATTACAGCGGCTATGGGTATGGCGGCTATGGCTACGACCGCCCGACCGCGTACTACGGCGGCGGCTGGAGCCAGACTGCGGCTGCTCTCGGTTACGGCTATGGCGGCGGCTACGGCGGCTGCCACACCGCGTACATTCCGTACGGCTGGACCTGGTACAAGTCTTATAGCTGCTGAGAACGGCGGACCTGAAGCAGAGAGCGCCGCAGGAGGCGCGGCGCTCTCAAAAATTCGGTCCCAAAAACGCGCGGCTCGGAAACGGGCCGCGCGTTTTGTTTACGCGTCCACGCTCGCGGCCAGAGCGTTCTCTTGAATGAAGCCGCGGCGGGGCTCGACCTCGTCGCCCATCAGCTTGGCAAAGATGTCGCTCGCCTCGTCGATCTCCTTCACCTTCACCTGAAGGAGCGTGCGCGCCTCGGTGTCGAGCGTGGTTTCCCAGAGCTGCTCGGGGTTCATCTCGCCGAGGCCTTTGTAGCGTTGCAGCGTGAGGCCCTTGCGGCCTGACGCCACGATCGCCTCGAACAGGCTCACCGGGCCGTAAACCGGTGTCGGGATTTCCTCGCCCTTGCGGCGGAGCGAGCCGGGCTTGGCGTAGGCGCCCTGCAAGGCGATGGCGTATTCGTCGAGCTTGCGGGCATCGGCGGAGTTCAGCAGCGCCTGGTCGATGACCGCGACCTCCTTCACGCCGCGCACGGTGCGCTCGAAATGAAAGCCTTCGCCCTCGACGAACGTGCCGTCCCAGCCGCGCTCGGTCTCGGCCTCGAGCGCGTCGAGGCGCTTGGCAATATAAGGCGCGGCGGCGGCCGCCTTCGCTGGATCGCCGAAGATCTCGGCGTTGAGCACGCCGAGGATCGCGGCCTGCTCGACGACCTTGCGATTGTAGCGGCTGTGAATGCCCTTGAGCACGTTGCGGATGACGCGGGCCTGCTCGACCACGTCGTGCAGGTCGACGCCCGCGCGCTCCTCGCCGGTGGCGAGCTTGAGCACGGCGTCATGGGTGCCTGTGGTGATGAGGTAATCCTCGAGGGCGGACTCGTTCTTCAGGTACTGCTCGGACTTGCCGCGTGCGACCTTGTAGAGCGGCGGCTGCGCGATATAGAGGTGGCCGCGATCGATCAAGTCGCGCATCTGCCGGTAGAAGAACGTCAGCAGCAGCGTGCGGATGTGGGCGCCGTCCACGTCGGCGTCCGTCATGATGATGATCTTGTGATAGCGCAGCTTCTCGGGATTGAACTCCTCGGTGCCGATGCCGGTCCCGAGCGCGGTGATCAGTGTGCCGATCTCCTGGCTGGAGAGCATCTTGTCGAAGCGCGCGCGCTCGACGTTGAGGATCTTGCCGCGTAGCGGCAACACGGCCTGGAATTCGCGGTTGCGGCCCTGCTTGGCGGAGCCGCCGGCCGAGTCGCCCTCGACGATGAACAGTTCGGACTTTGACGGATCGCGCTCCTGGCAGTCGGCGAGCTTGCCGGGCAGCGAGTTGACGTCGAGCGCGCCTTTGCGGCGCGTCAGCTCGCGCGCCTTGCGCGCGGCTTCGCGGGCGGCGGCGGCCTCAACCACCTTCCCGACGATCGCCTTGGCTTCGCCGGGATGCTCATCGAACCAGGCCTGAAGCCGTTCGTTGACGATGCCTTCGACGGCGGGGCGGACTTCGGACGAAACCAGCTTGTCCTTCGTCTGCGACGAGAATTTCGGATCGGCGACCTTAACCGACAACACCGCGGTCAAACCTTCGCGGCAATCGTCGCCGGTGACGTCGATCTTTTCCTTGCGCGACATTCCGCCGTTTTGGGCATAGCCCGTGACTTGCCGGGTCAGCGCGCCGCGGAAGCCCGCGAGATGGGTGCCGCCGTCGCGCTGCGGGATGTTGTTTGTGAAGCAGAGAACGGTCTCGTGATAGCTGTCGTTCCAGGTCAGCGCGCATTCGACCTGCACGCCGTCGCGCTCGGCCTTGATCATGATTGGCGCGGAGATCAGGCCGTTCTTGTTGCGGTCGAGATAGCGCACGAACGCCTCGACGCCGCCTTCGTAGAACAGCTCCTCGCGCTTCTCGACCGCGTGGCGCATGTCGGAGAGCACGATGTGGACGCCGGAGTTGAGGAACGCGAGCTCGCGCAGGCGGTGCTCCAGCGTCGCGAAATCGAACTCGACCATGGTGAAGGTTTGCGGGGAAGGCGTGAACGTCACTTCCGTTCCGCGCTTGCCGTCGGCATCGCCTGTCACCTTGAGCGGGGCGACGGCTTCGCCATCGCGGAACTCCATCGTGTGTTCCTTGCCGTCGCGCCAGATCGTGAGCTTGAGAACGGTCGAGAGCGCGTTGACGACGGAGACGCCGACGCCGTGCAGGCCGCCGGAAACCTTGTAGGAGTTCTGGTCGAATTTTCCGCCGGCGTGGAGCTGGGTCATGATGACCTCGGCCGCCGAGACGCCTTCGTCCTTGTGAATGCCGGTCGGGATGCCGCGGCCGTTGTCGCGCACGGTGCAAGAGCCGTCGGGATTCAACCCGACGAACACTTCGGTGGCGTGACCCGCGAGCGCTTCGTCGATCGCGTTGTCGACGACCTCGTAGACCATGTGATGCAGGCCGGAACCGTCATCGGTGTCGCCGATGTACATGCCCGGCCGCTTGCGCACCGCGTCGAGGCCCTTCAGGACCTTGATCGATTCTGCGCCGTAGTCGGACGGGATATTGCGGGCGGGTTCAGCCATGGGCCTTCAGCCTCGAATCGCGGGCGAAATTTGGACGAGAATCACAGGGCGATTTGGCACTAAAAGCGGGGTGCCGTACAGCCCAAAGTGACCCCGCTAATATGTTGATTCAAGGGCGGTTTTTAAAGGGTTCGAGGGTGAAAAATCGCCCCTTGGAAGGCTCTGAAAAATCACCCGAAAACAGGCTACAGGAAGAAGGCTTTTTTGCCCGGCGATGGTCTCAACGGAAAAGCCGTTCCCGACGCTCGGTTTTGTTGTCGGGGTCGGCCCGCGGCAGGATGAAATCGTCGCTGGGTTTGTAGTCCGGAACCGGCCGCGAAAAGCAGCCGAGCGCGCTCGCCCAGAATTGGATGCGCGTGATGTCGTCCTGAAGGCGGTCGATCGCCTCCTGGAGGTTTCGCGCGATTTGGTCCCTCCCCAGTTCCTGTCCTGACATGATGTGACCGCGGCGCGTCGAGAGCTTTGCGCTCGCTTGCGTCGCCTCCCTTTGGATGCCAATGCGCCGGGGATAGCTGGGGTTCCTGCGGGTCCAGGGTGCGTGCGGCCGGGAATGTATGGAACCATTCGCGAGCGTCGCGCTCAGCGCTGGGATACTTTTCCGCCCGACACCGTGAAAATCTCGGCGCGGCCCGCGATGTCTGCGAAGGCTGCGGGGTCGGCGCCGGTCATCCAGACCTGCGCGTCGAGGCGTTCCAGCGCGTCGTAGAGCGCCACCCGACGGCCGGGATCGAGATGGGCCACCACTTCGTCGAGAAGCAGTACCGGCGCGTAGCCCATCATCTCCACGAGCAGCGCTGAGTGCGCGAGCACGAGGCCGATCAGAGCGGCCTTCTGCTCGCCGGTGGATGCGTCTGCCGCGGGAATGCTCTTCGGCGCGAAGGTTACTTGCAGATCAGTGAGATGCGGGCCGTCGAGCGTGCGCCCGGCGGCGGCATCGCGCGCGCGGTTGTCTTTCAGAATGGCGCGGTAACGATCCTCAATCTCGACCGCGGGATGATCGGGCAGCATTTTCTCCATCCAGCCGTCGAGTGCGATCTCGGCGGAGGGGAACGCGTCGTCCTTGCGCGCGGCAAGCGCGCCTTGCAGGCGCGTGACGGTTTCAGCGCGGAGCGCTGCGACCGCGACGGCAAGTTCCGCGGTCTCGTGTTCCACCGCGTCGAGCCAATGCGTATCAGGGCGCTGCTCTTCAAGCAGGCGGTTGCGCGAGCGCAGCGCGCGCTCCAGCGCGTTGACGCGGCCGGTGTGCTCGGCGTCGACCGCGAGGACGAGGCGATCCAGGAAACGCCGGCGCTCGGATGCGGGGCCGACGAAGAGCTGATCCATCGCAGGCGTGAGCCAGATGACGCGCAAATGATCGGCGAAGGCTGCGGCGGAGCCGACCGGCTCGCGGTCGATACGGCATTGCCGCGTGCGCGGCGTCTCGCCGCCCTGCGGCGGCTCGATGCCGGTGCCGAGCGTGGCGAGGCCCAGCATGCCCTCGATCTCGGCAGAGACGGCCCACGAGCCGTCTCCTTCGGAGAACGCAACCTCCTCGATGGTGGCGCGGCGCAATCCGCGCCCGGGCACGAGGAACGAGACCGCTTCGATGAGATTGGTCTTGCCGGCACCGTTCGGCCCGGTGAGCACCACGAGCCGCGTGGACACGTCGAGGCTCGCAGCATGGTAGCTGCGGAAGTTTGAGAGCGAGAGACGCTGAATCGCGGCGGCGGTCATATCCCGTCGCTTTTAGCCGTCGCAGCGGCCGCTGTAACCCTCTCCCCTTGTGGGAGAGGGTAACGGAGCAAGTGGCAGGAGTCCTTGGAGCCTTACACCCGCATCGGCATCAGGACGTAGAGCGCGCCCTTGGCGTCCTTGTCCTGGATGAGCGTGGGCGAACCGGGATCGGCGAGCTTGAGCACCGCGACCTCACCGTCGAGCTGGCCCGCGATGTCGAGCAGGTAGCGCGAGTTGAATCCGATATCGATCGGGTCGGCGTCGTACTCGACCTCGATCTCTTCGGTGGCGCTGCCGGAATCCGGGTTCGTCACCGAGAGCGTGAGCTTGCCGCCGGAAAGCGACAGCTTCACCGCGCGGCCACGCTCGCTCGACACCGTCGAGACACGATCGACCGCCGCCTCGAAATCCTTCTTGTCGACGACGAGCTCCTTGTCGTTGCCCGCCGGAATGACGCGACCGTAGTCGGGGAACGTGCCGTCGATCAGCTTCGAGGTGAGCACCACGTCGCCGATCGAGAAACGAATTTTCGCCGACGACAATTCAATCGTGACTTCGCCTTCGTTGTCCTCGATGAGACGCTGCACTTCGGCGACGGTCTTGCGCGGCACGATCACGCCCGGCATGCCCGACGCGCCGGACGGCACCGCAAGCTCGGCCTGCGCGAGACGATGGCCGTCGGTCGCGACAGCGCGCAGCGTCGCGCTCTTTCCCGAGCCCGCGACGTGCAGATAAATGCCGTTGAGGTAGTAGCGTGTCTCTTCGGTCGAGATCGCGAACTGCGTCTTGTTGATCAGCTTCTTTACGTCCGCCGCAGCGAGCGTGAACTTGTGTGTCATGTCGCCGGCCGCGAGATCGGGGAAGTCGCTCTCCGGCAGCGTCTGCAAGGTGAAGCGCGAGCGGCCGGCGCGGATCGCGAGCACAGCGCGGTCGCCGGAAGCTTCGAGAACGACCTGCGAGCCATCGGGGAGCTTGCGCACGATCTCGTAGAACATGTGCGCGGGGACGGTGGTGGAACCGCCCGGCGCAACCTCGGCCGAAATCGATTCGATGACCTCAAGGTCGAGGTCGGTCGCCTTCAGGTTGAGCGCGGATTTTTCCGCCCGGATCAGGACGTTGGCGAGGATCGGAATCGTGTTCCGGCGCTCGACCACACGGTGGACGTGACCCAGTGACTTCAAGAGCTGCGCGCGCTCGACGGTGACCTTCATAGCTACGCCTAAACCTCGTCCCGGCACCTGAAAGGGGCGTTGAAAGTGGCGTGGTTACGCCATTTTCGCAAGGGGCAGAGGCTCCGACGCGGCGTGTTGTCCCGGCGATTCACCGGGACAAACTGGCCATATTTTACGCCTTCGGTCGGGGCTCCGAGCCCTATGCCCTTAGCCCTATTCCTGCAACTGGCGCTTCAGGACCTCGATCTCGTCCGCCAGCATGGTGTCGTTGCCCACCAGGCCCTCGATCTTTCGCACGGCGTGCAAAACCGTCGTGTGGTCGCGCCCGCCGAACCGGCGTCCGATCTCGGGCAGGGAGCGCAGCGTGAGTGTCTTGGCGAGATACATCGCGACCTGACGCGGGCGCACCACGTTGGCGGTGCGGCGCGAGGACAGAAGGTCGGCGCGCGAGACGTTGTACTGGCGCGCGACGATGCGCTGGATGTCCTCGATCTTGACGCGCTTGGGTTCCTGCGGACGGATCAGGTCGCGCACCTCGCGCTCGGCCATCTCCATCGTCACCGGCTGGCCGGTGAGCTTGTTGTGGGCCAGGAGCCGGTTCACCGCGCCCTCGAGATCGCGGCCGTTGTGCGTCACCGACTTCGCGATGAAGGCGAGCACCGGCGGCGGCACGTCGAAGCCCGGATGATATTGCCGTGCGGCGGCGACGCGGAACTTGAGGATCTCAAGCCGCAGCTCTTCGCCGAGCGGGCCCATCTCGACCACGAGGCCGCCCGCGAGGCGCGAGCGCACGCGGTCATCGAGGCTCTCAAGATCGGTCGGCGGACGGTCGGCGGCGATCACCACCTGGCGGCCAGCGTCGATCAGCGCGTTCAGCGTGTGGCAGAATTCGGCCTGGGTCGACTTGCCTTGCAGGAACTGCAAGTCGTCGATCACCAGCACGTCGATGCCGCGCAGCGCTTCCTTGAAGGCGAGCGCTGTCTGGGTGCGCAGCGCCGACACGAAGCCGTACATGAACTTCTCGGCGGTGAGGTAGAGCACTTTACGGTCGCTGCCGTTGTTGCCAGCCCAGGTGATCGCCTGAAGCAAGTGTGTCTTGCCGAGGCCGACGCCGGCGTGGACGTAGAGCGGGTTGAACATCACCGGCTCGCCGCGGCGCGCGACCGCGACCTGCTTCGCCGCCGCATGGGCAAGCGTGTTGGAGCGGCCGACCACGAAGCTGTCGAAGGTGAGGCGCAGGTCGAGCGGCGAGCCGCCCAGCGCGTCGTGCCCGGTCGAGACCGGCGCGAAAGCCGCGCGCAGATCGCCAAGGTCCATGCGGCTGCGCGGCTCGCGCGCGTCGATGGCCTCCGGCGCCTTAACCTTTGGCGGCGCCGTGCGGATCACGGCGCTGCGGACACTGACGTCGATTTTCTGCACCTCGGCGTGCTCAGCCTGCCAGCACGCGACCACGCGGTCGGTGTAGTGCGAGGCGATCCAGCTCTTCAGGAAGCGGGTCGGCACCGAAAGATGAGCCACGCCATTGTCGATCCGCTCCAATTCCATGCGTGCGAACCAGCTCTGGAAGATGTCGTCGCCAACCTCGGCGCGCAGACGATCCTTCACTCGTGCCCAGTGCTCCTGATCTGTGCCGGTGCCTGTCATTTTTTGTTTCTTCTCTTGTCTTGTGAAGTGGGTTGATCTGTAACGCGGTGAGCGGAGGCAAAAACGCTGCCGCCGGCGCTTACGCGCGGTGCCGATACTCAAGCCTTGAACTCGGTGGGTGGATGTCTGGCTAAGCCGAGACGGAAGCTATAGCTGGAAATTTAGCCGGTGTGCGGAGGCGCCTCACTCCAGCAAGGACGAACCTTGCCGGATGAAGAATGAGACTGGAGGAACTCAAACGGATTCACTGCGCGGGTTTCGCTGGATGCGAGAGAAAGAGAAGAGACCCGCTTGGTGATCATCAATGCCCCCCATTCCCACTGCGAATGCCATCGCAATGGACTACTGAAGTCCGTCTTTTCGAAGTGCACGACCTGTTGCTCTCGAGGCCGCCGCTGCCGCAAAGCAGTAACACGAAGTCCAGTTCGATTGCCAACTTCAGAAACTCTTACAACGAACACGCTCGAAGCAAAGAACCACTTCGATTTTTTTCGCGCCGCCGTCGAGTCTTTCTTCGGAACCTTCACTGAATTCGTTGGAAGCCCAGAGCAAAAAAAAGATAGCAGCTTCCGTTCGCGCAGCAATCCTCGAATTTTTTGCGAAGCGAGCCGCGGTGTGGCTTTTGCGCGCATCGGTGTTTGCGCTCCGCCTCAATCATTCTGCTGCAACGCTTTGAAAGGCTGGAAATTTCCTGGCACGCGCGGTTCATCATTGTGACCGTCACAATGCGCTCCGTTTTTCTTCGCGCGCGAAGTGCCGGCAAACGCGGATTCCAAGTCCTCGACTCCGCTTTCCTCTTAACCCTTTCGAAGGCATGACGATTTCATGACCGAAAAATGTGGGTAACCCTTCGGCCTGCGTGCTCATGACTGTCGTGAAATCGTCGTGAGACCGTCAGGAAGAGTGCGGACGCGTTTTTCTTGACGCGCGCGTGACAAAATTATCACAAGCACTCTCGCCGGGAATTCGTGTTTCGTCCGGCTTTGAGGCGACGGGAGATTCGAAAAATTTTAAAACTAAAAAGGGGCCCGCATGGGCCCCTGGTATTCCACGAACGATCGCGTGCAGATGACGCAAACTTTTGTCGTACTCTTTTTTACTTGCCGAGCTTCGCGATGCTCTTGGTAAGACGCGACACCTTCCGGCTCGCCGTGTTCTTATGCACCTGACCCTGACGGGCGGCGCGCATCAGCGCGGTCTCCGCGCCCTTCATCGCTTCGAGCGCCTTGTTCTTGTCGCCGGAGGCGATCGCTTCTTCGACCTTGCGGACCGAGCTGCGCATGCGCGCGCGGCGCGCCTTGTTGATCTCGGTGCGGCGCGCGATCTTGCGCGTGGCTTTACGTGCGGACGATGTATTGGCCATGAACTCTGCCGAAGCCTATTCGAATGTCGTTTAAATGGATGTGGCGGCGAGGGCTCTCGCCGCCAGCGGGGTGCTTATAGTCTCAGGGGGCCGGGGGCGTCAATGTCGTGATTTGGCCCCCGATTTTTAGGGTTTAGGCGACCTTTTTGCCCCGAACCTGGTCGTATCCGGCCACCACGGCGGCCCGATCGGCGGCCGGGAACGCCGCCAGCGGCGGTTTCATCCGCGAAAGGGCCGGGTCGGCATGAATATGCGACAGGAGCGCCTTTACGCCCGAGACCAGCGCCTTGCCGTCGAACAGCTTGCGGATGGTGACCGCCGCATCGAGCGCCGACTGATCGCCCTTCGACCAAGCGCGCTGACAGAGATCGGCGTTGAGGTTCGCGGTCGCCGAGATGCAGCCGGCGAAGGCGCCGTCCCGCGCCTCGAGCAGCACGGCTTCGGTCGAAGGAAACACGTCGAAGCTTTTGGAGATCGCTGCGGCCTCGCGCGCGTAGTTCATATCGCCCGAGGAGTCCTTGAGTCCTACGATACGGTTGCCGAACGTCTCGAGCAGACGCTTCAACAGCGCGACGTGCCAGTGCAGGCCCGACTGCTGCGGATAGTGATAGAGGTAGATCGGCAGGGGCTTTGCCGCCGTCGCCTTCACAATCTCGCCGATATAGGCGACGAGGCCGTCATCCGGCACGCCCTTGTAATAGAACGGCGGCAGCACGAGCGCGCCGGCAAAGCCGAGATCCGATGCGTACTTCGTCAGCGCGATGGCGTCGGCGGTGGCGGCGGCGCCGGTTCCGACCATCATGCGGTCGAGGGGCAGGTCCGCGGACTTGTAGGCGTCCATCACCCGCTTGCGTTCCTCAAGAGAGAACGACGTCGCTTCGCCGGTGGTGCCGAGCACGTTCAGGCCGTCGCAGCCGTTGTCGAGCAGGAAGCGCGCAAGCTTGGTGGCGCGAGCGGTGTCCGGCGAGCCGTCTTCGTTGATCGGGGTGGCGACGGCGGCGATGACACCGCGGAGTTTCGTGTTGCTCATAGGGTCTCCAGCTTGGCTTCTTCAAACGCGCGAAGGGGCCGCCCGCACTCTGCGGACGGTTTGAAATTCTCAGGGAGTGAATGCCCCGTTTTCGAGGGGCAACACAAGGGTCTCTTAGCCGCCGATGGTGTCAGCATTCGATCGTGGCGGCGGGCTGGTCCAGCGTTCCTGAGCAACGGCGTCAGGCCACGCCGACCCCAACGGCTGCAGCACGATCCACGTCTCTGCAAGCTTACCGTCTTCGATTCGGTAAGACTGCATGCCTGCCTGAGTGAGCGGATTGCCAGTCTTGGGATCCTGCCACTTGAATGTAAATCGGAACCACGCCCGATTACCCACGAACATGTGGTCGTAAACGGCAACCCGTACACCAGGCCGCTCCGTCTTCATCTTGGCGAGTTCAGCCGCATAGCTGTCAGCGGTGACAATCCGGTCGCCTGCGGCTTCGTGTCGGACATAAGTCGGCCCGACGCAGCTCGAGACCAGATCGTATCGGTCTTCGTGCCAAACAAGCTCCCATCGGTCGAACAGGTCGCGCGTCACAGATTCATCTGACATTGCCGAATGGCGCTCCGCCTAGCCGCTGACATTGAAGGCTGCCAACGCGGCCATGTTGACCAACGTGGCGTCCTTGGCGCCGAGCTGGACGATCTGCACTGGCCGGTCGAGGCCGACGAGAATGGGGCCGATCACGGTTGCGCCGCCGAGTTCCTGGAGGAGCTTGGTCGAGATCGAGGCCGAGTGGAACGCCGGCATGATCAGCACATTGGCGGGGCCGGTCAGCCGCGAGAACGGGTATTGCGCCGCGATCTCCGGGTTGAGCGCGACGTCGGCCGCCATCTCGCCTTCGTATTCGAATTCGACGCGGCGCGAATCGAGGATCTTCACCGCCTCGATGACGCGCTCGGAGCGTTCGCCCTGCGGATGACCGAAGGTCGAGAAGGCAAGCATCGCCACGCGCGGTTCGTAGCCCATGCGGCGTGCGACGCCTGCGGCTTCGATCGCGATATCGGCGAGCTCCTCGGCATTCGGCATTTCGGTGATGGCCGTGTCGGCGATCAGCACCGGGCGGCCGCGCGACAGCACCATCGATAGGCCGATGACGCGGTGGCCGGGCTTCGGATCGATAACGCGCCGCACATCCTCCAGCGCGACGGAGAAGTTGCGGGTGACGCCGGTCACCATGGCGTCGGCGTCGCCCAGCGCGACCATGCAGGAAGCAAACGTGTTGCGATCCTGGTTCACCATGCGCTGACAGTCGCGGAACAGGTAGCCCTTGCGCTGCAGGCGCTCGTAGAGGTGATTGGCATAGACCGAATTGCGCTTCGACAGCGCGGCGTTGAAGATCTCGATGCCGCTGCCGAGCTCGATGCCGAGGTTCTTGGCGGACTGACGGATCGGCTCCTCACGGCCCACAAGCAGCGCAGTGCCGAGCCGCTCCTGCACGAAGCTTGCGGCGGCGCGGATGACCTGCTCTTCCTCGCCTTCAGCAAACACCACACGCTTGGGCGACTGCCGCAGCCGCGTAAATACGCCCTGCAACACGCCCGCGATTGGATCGCGCCGCGAGCGCAGGGTCTGCTGGTAGGCGTCCATGTCGGCGATCGGCTTGCGCGCGACGCCGGTGTCCATCGCCGCTTTTGCAACGGCCGGCGGGACATAGGAGATCAGCCGCGGATCGAACGGCGTCGGGATGATGTAGTCGGGGCCGAACTTCAGCCGCGTGCCGTAAACCGCTGCGACCTCGTCCGGGACGTCCTCGCGGGCGAGCGCGGCGAGCGCACGGGCGGCGGCGATCTTCATTTCCATGTTGATTGCGCTGGCGCGCACGTCGAGCGCACCACGGAACAGAAATGGAAAGCCGAGAACGTTGTTGACCTGGTTCGGATAGTCCGAGCGGCCGGTCGCCATGATGGCGTCGTCGCGCACCTCGTAGACCTCTTCCCAGGTGATTTCGGGGTCGGGGTTGGCCATCGCGAAGATGATGGGCCTGTCCGCCATCGACTTCACCATGTCCTTCGTGACGGCGCCCTTCACGGAGAGGCCGTAGAACACGTCAGCGCCTTCGAGCGCCTCTGCGAGCGTGCGCTTGGAGGTCTTGACCGCGTAGGCCGACTTCCACTGGTTCATGCCGTCCTTGCGGCCCTCGTAGATCACGCCCTTGGTGTCGCAGAGGATCAGGTTCTCCGGCTTGAAGCCGATCGAGCGCAGAAGCTCGAGGCAGGCGATGCCGGCGGCGCCCGCGCCGTTGCAGACGATCTTGGTGTCTTCCATCTTGCGCCCGGTCAGTTCGAGCGAATTGAGAAGACCCGCGGTCGCGATGATCGCGGTGCCGTGCTGGTCGTCGTGGAAGACCGGAATGTCCAGCAGCTCTTGCAGCCGCTGCTCGATGATGAAGCACTCCGGCGCCTTGATGTCCTCGAGGTTGATGCCGCCCCAGCCTTTGCCGAGCAGCTTCACGCAATTGATGATCTCGTCGGGGTCCTTCGAGTTTACCTCGAGGTCGATGGAGTCGATGTCGGCGAAGCGCTTGAACAGGACCGCCTTGCCCTCCATCACCGGCTTCGCGGCGAGCGCGCCGCGGTCGCCGAGACCGAGGATGGCCGTGCCGTTGGTGATGACGGCGACGAAATTACCCTTGGTCGTGTAGTCGTAGGCCTTGCTTTCGTCCTCGGCGATGGCGAGGACGGGCACCGCGACGCCTGGCGAATAGGCCAGCGACAGGTCGCGCTGGGTCGCCATCGGCTTGGTCGCGACGATCTCGAGCTTGCCGGGGCGAGGGTGACTGTGGAACTGAAGCGCTTCCTGATCCGTGAACGTCGGCCGATTGCCACTCGATTTCTTCGCCATTTCAACACTCTACCCCTGACCGACTGTCTGAAACCCGACGTTACCGGAAGCTTGGGCGGCTGCTCAAGGGAGCGCGACGCTTTGCTGCGCTGCAAGGATTGAACACGTCGCTCCGGCGCGCTAATCGGTGCGCGGGGGATTGCGGCTCGGACGGAATTCAATGATCCGGTTTTTGTTGCGTTTCATCGGTTTGCTGCTGCTCGCGCTTGCCTTCATCTTCGTGATTTACGACGGTATGAAGTCGATCGCCGACAAAGGCTTGGTTTTCACGAAAATCGGTCAGTTTTGGATCGACGTTCATACCTCCAGCATGCAGCTCTTCCAGGCGGCCGTGGAGCGCTACACCGGCGCCGAATTCTGGCGGATTGTGGCGCAGCCGATCCTCGATCAGCCGGCTGCCGCGGTGTTTGGGGTCGTCGGAATTCTGCTGATCTTGCTCGGCCGCAAGAAGAAGCCGTTGATCGGCTATGCGCGCGAATGAAGGTTTTGGCGCGCGGCTGAGGCCCCAAAATACATCGGCCCCGGGTTGCCCCGAGGCCGATGGCCGTCACCCAGAGAAGTTTTCGCTCAGATGTCCCACTGCGTGCGGTGTTGCACGACCGTGAAGGTGCGGCCGGCCGCCTGCGTGCCCTGGCCCATCGTCTGAACATGCGAAATCGTGAGCTGCTCGGCCTTGGCCGGCTGCGCCACGGCGCTCGCCACGTGGCCGATCGTCATGCCCATAGCGCCGACGGTGACGCAAACCAGCAGGACCGCGCCGACGATGCCGCCGCGCGGCATCAGAAGGCAAAGGCCCGCAATAATTTCCACGCAGCCCGCAACGAAGAGGAAGCCCTTGCCGAGGCCCAGCATCGCGAACTGATGAACCAGGAACTCGGCGCCCGAGACCTTCGCGTAACCGGCAGCCAGCGCGAGAAGACCCATCGCTGCTTGCGCCCCGTACATCGCGATCGTCTTGTTCATGGCAGGCCCCTCATTTCGATGGGGCCACCGTAAGAGCCGACCGTATCGCCCGAATGTCGCGTTAGGGTTTATTTCGTATCGTCCGTATCGCTCGGCCCGCGAAAACGCAGGCTCTATATAGGCTTCCGGGCCGCGCGATACAGACGATACAATTCACGGCCGCCGCGAAACATCGACGATACAAACAAGTCCCACAATCCGGCCGTGGGGTTATTTTGTCGAAGTTCATGACGCGCACGGCTCGTCCAACCAAGAAAAGTAAATCAAAATCTGACCGGGCGCCGCGCTCCAAAAGGAGCGCTCCGCACAAGGCAGAGACTCGCCCGGCGAACGACCCGCTCAGCAACGAAGAGCGCTACGCGCTCGCCCTCGCTTCGATCAACGAGAGCGTCTACGACTGGAACGTCGAGACCGACGAGGTCTATTTCTCTCCTTCGCTCCGGGCGATGCTCGGGCTCAAGCCGAACGACAAGGTGACCCGCGAAAGCTGGGCGGCGCTGATCCATCCCGACGATCAGCCGGGTCATCGCAAGACGCTGCTGGCGCATTTCCGCGGCGAGACGCCGCGCTTCGAAGCCGAATTCCGCTATCGTTCAGCCGACGGCTCATGGTGCTGGGCGCGTCAACACGGCATCGTCGAGCGTGATGACAGCGGCCGCGTCACCCGCATGGTCGGCGCGACCGGCGACATCACCGACGCCAAGAAACGCGACCGCGAGCTGCAAGCGGCCCGCGCCGAGGTGGTGTCTGCGCAGCGTTACGCGCTAGCGCTCGAGGCGATCAACGAGAATCTCTACGACTGGGATATCGAGAACGGCACGGTCTATTACGCGCCGGGCCTCTACCGTATTCTCGGTCTCTCACCGGAAGATTTCCGTACCCCGTCGGATTGGATGAACCGCATCCATCCGGAGGACCTGCCGCTCTTCAAGTACACGCTCGCGGAGCACCTCAAGGGCAACACGCCGCGCTTTGCGATGGAGCTGCGCTATCGCTCCGGCGACGGCAACTATCGCTGGGCGCGGCAGGCCGGCATCGCGTTGCGCGGCCCGGACGGCCGCGCGCGCCGTCTGGTCGGCTCGGCGGGCGACATCAGCGAAACCAAGCGCGTCGACGAGACGCTGCGCGCCTCGTCCGACGTGCTCAAGGTGATGAGCCGTTCGACGTTCGAGCTTCAGCCGGTGCTGGATACGCTGGTGCGTTCGGCCGCGAGGCTCTGCGAGGCTGAGTGCGGCTTCATCTTCCGGCGGGAAGGCGAGGTCTATCGGCTGGCCGCGCATTTCGGCTTCAAAGACGATTATTTGAACTACATCTCGAAGGCGAAAATCCGTCCGTCGCGCGGCTCGCTGGTCGGGCGCACGGCGCTCGAAGCCACCACGATCCATATCCCGGACGTGCTGGCCGACAAGGAATATGCTTGGCCGGAATCGATTTCGGTCGGGCACTACCGCACCATGCTCGGCGTACCGCTGATGCGCGAGGGCCAGCCGATCGGTGTCATCGCGCTCGCGCGCAATTTGCCGCGGCCGTTCAGCGCCAAGCAGATGGAGTTGATCAATACCTTCGCCGATCAGGCCGTGATCGCGATGGAAACCGTGCGCCTGTTCGAGCAATTGCAGGAGGGCACGAAAGAGCTTGAACGCGCGCAGTCCGCGATGCAGACCGTGCTCGAGAACATGAACGACGGCGTGACGCTTTATGACGCCGATCTCCGGCGGCGTTTCGCCAACCGCCAGCTCGACGACATGATGCGCTATCCGGAGGATATGCGCGGGCCGGGCAGGACCATTCCGGAAATCTTCCGCTACACCATCCAGCGCGGCGATCACGGTCCTGTCGAGGACGTGGAGGCCAAGGTCAAGGAGCTGACCGAGCGGGTGACGGGCCCGGCGGGGGCCCGCTATGAGCGCCAGACCGCGAGCGGGCGATACGTCGAATTCAACTTCAAGCCGGTGGCCAACGGCGGCGTGCTTGGCGTCTATCGCGACATCACCGAGCTGCGCCAGCGTGAAACCGAATTGGCCGCTGCGAAGGAAGCGGCCGAAGCGGCACGGGCCGATGTCGAGCGGACGCGCTCGGTGCTCGCCACCATGATCGACAACATGAACGATGGCATCGCGCTGATGACGCCGGCTCCGAACGGCGATGTGCGCGTCGAGTTCGTCAACCGCGCGATGATGAACTTCCAGCGCTATCCGGACGACATCGTCTATCCCGGCGCGATGATGAGCGACATCCGCCGCTTCCAGGCGAAACGCGGCGATTTTGGCAAGGTCGACGATATCGAAGCCTTCGTGAAGGAGCAGCTCGCGCACCTACAAGTGCCGGGCGGCGTCACCTTCGAGCGGCCATCGGCGAGCGGCCATTACATCGAGGTGAGCTATAAGCCGCTCGACAACGGCACTATCATCAGCATCCACCGTAACATCACGGAGCTGAAGGAGCGCGAGACGTCGCTTGAAGCGGCGCGCGCAGATGCCGAGAGCACGCGACAATCGATGCAGGTCGTCCTCGACAACATGAACGAGGCGGTGCAGCTCTTCGACAAAAACTTCGACATCGAGTTTGTGAACCGCAGGCTCTACGAATTCCATGACTATGGCTCCGACATCGGTGGGCCAGGGGTCTCGGGTTACGAAGGCATCCGCCACATGGCGAAGCGGGGCGATTACGGCTCCGATATCGACATTGAAAAGGTCGTCCAGGAGCGTGCGGCGCGCATCCGCGACCCGAAAGGCAGCCGTCATACGCGCCGCACCGGCCATGGCGGTCTGGTCGAGTTCACATTCACTCCGTTGCCGGGCGGACGTGTGCTCGCGGTCGGCCACGACGTCACGGAGGTGAAGCAGCGCGAGGAGGCGCTGCACGCGGCGGCGGACGTACTCAAGCTGATCGGCCGCTCGCGATTCGACCTTCACACCGTGCTCGAAAAGCTGGTTGAGGCGGCGATGAAGCTCGGCCAGGGCGACGCCGTCAATATCTTCCTGCGCGATGAAGAGAATCCGGAGACGTTCCGCATCATCACCACGCGCGGCTATTCGCAGGAGATGACCGAGTTCATGCGCGCCCAGCGGATTCCCGCGACGCGCGGAACGCTCACAGGTCGGACTATTCTTGAAGGGCGCATCGTCCACATTCCCGACATCGAGAAGGACCCGGATTACACCTGGAAGGGTCCGCAGAAGTTCGGCGAATACCGCACGATGCTGGGCGTACCCTTGATGCGCGACGGCGCGCCGATCGGCATGCTTGGCCTGACGCGCAAGAAGCCCGAACCGTTTACGCCGATTCAGATCGAGGTGATTGCCACGTTCGCGGACCAGGCGGTGATCGCGATCGAGACGTTGCGGCTTCTGGGCGACCTTCAGAAGGCGAAGGACGCAGCAGAGGGCGCCGCGCACAACCTCGAGGATGCGCTTGCGGAGCAGACCGTAACGGCCGAGGTGCTACAGGCCATCAACAGCTCGCCCGGCAATCTCACGCCGGTTCTGGACTTGATGGTCCAGAAGGCGATGGAGCTGTGTGACGCCGCCTGCGGGAGCCTGATGACTCACAAGGATGGAGTCTTCGAGCTCATAGCGCACCGTGGCCTACCGGAAGCGTTTGTCGCTGCACGGCAAGGGCCGCGCCGGCCCGGCCCTGAAACATCCCTGGGGCGAATCGCGCGGGGCGAACAGATCATCCATATCGCGGATGTCACCTCTGACGATGTTTTCCGGTCCGGCGATCCGACGCGGCGCAGCTTCGCCGGGTTGACCGAAGCCCGCACCTGCATCTGGATCCCGCTGCGCAAGGACGATGTGCTGCTGGGCGTCTTTGCCCTCTTTCGCAACGAGGTCCGGCCGTTCAGCGAGAAGCAGATCGCGCTGCTTCAGAATTTCGCCGTCCAGGCCGCGATCGCGCTCGACAACGCGCGGCTGTTCAACGAGGTCAAGGAACGCACCGACGAGATCGAACGCACCCGCAAGGTGATGAAGACGGCGTTCGACAACATGGACGATGGCGTCGCGCTGCTCGATAAGGATCTTCGGCTCGAGTTCATGAGCCAGGTGCGCATCAAGTCCCGCCAATTCCCTCCTGATTTGGTTCAAGTCGGCACTCCAGCCCGCGACCTCATGCTGTTCCAGGCCCGCCGCGGCGACTACGGCGTGGTGAAAAGCGAGGAGGACGTTCAGCGGAAAATCGACGCTGCATTCCAGCGGATGACCGATGCCAACGGCAGCCGCTACGTGCGGCGCGAAGGCGGCCGCCACATCGAGTTCAGCTTCAAGCCGATCAGCAGCGGCGGGGTGCTCGCGGTGTTCCGCGATGTCACCGAGCTGAAGGAGCGCGAAGAGGCGCTCGCGACGGCGAAGATCGCCGCCGAAATCGCGCGCGACGAGGTGGGGCAGGCGCGCGGCGTGATGCAATCGGTGCTCGACAACATGAGCGACGGCGTGACGCTGTTCGACAAGGATTTCCGCTGCAAGTTCGCCAACCAGCGGCTGATGGACTTCCTGGAGCTCGGCCCCGAGGTGGTCGGACCGGGCACGCACCTCTACGACGTCCTGCTGTATCAGGCGCGGCGCGGCGATTTCGGACCGAAGGAGCAGGCCGAGGAGCTGGCGCGCACCCGCACGGCGTTCATCACCAAGCCGGGCGGCGCGCATTTCGAGCGCCGCACCGAGGCGGGGCGGCTGCTCGAATTCAGTTTCATTCCGCTTTCGAACGGAGACACCATCGCGGTGACACGCGACATCACCGAATTGAAGGAGCGCGAGGACGCGCTTGCCCAGGCGAAGGGCGCGGCGGAGCACGCCCGCGATGTCGCCGAGCGCGAACGCGCGGAGGCGGAAGCCGCGACACAGGCGAAGTCCACGTTCCTTGCGACCATGAGCCACGAGATCCGCACGCCGATGAACGGCGTGCTCGGCATGATGGAGGTTTTGGAGCATCAGGGGCTCAACGAGGGCCAGCACCGCAGCGTCTCGACCATGCGCGATTCCGCGCAGGCGCTCTTGCGCATCATCGACGACCTGCTCGACTTCTCGAAGATCGAGGCCGGCCGGCTTGAACTGGAGGCGACCGCATTCTCGCTGTCGGGCCTGATCGACAGCGTGGTCGGCACGTTCCGCGCCCAGGCGGCGACGAAGAAACTTTCGCTCGACGCGGACATCGAAAGCGGTTCCGACGACGTGCTGATCGGCGATCCGACGCGCGTGCGACAGATCCTCTTCAATCTGCTCGGCAACGCGCTCAAGTTCACCCAGCGCGGCAGCGTGCGCGTGCATGCCGCCACCAAGCCGCTCGGCGACGGTCTCACGGAGGTGACGCTGTCGGTGGCCGACACCGGCATCGGGCTCGACGCGGAGCAACGTGCGCGGTTGTTCCAGCCGTTCGCGCAGGCGGATTCCTCCACCACGCGTAAATTCGGCGGCACGGGCCTTGGCTTGTCCATTGTGCGGCGTCTCGCCGAACTGATGCATGGCGGCGTCGAGGTGCAAAGCATGCCGGGGCGCGGCTCGACCTTCGCCGTCACGATGCGGCTGCATGCGGCGCCGGCGGATTCGCCGCTCAAGACCCTGATGCGCCCGGCGGCGCCCGTGAACGGCAGCGTTGCGTCGGCGGAAGGCGGCCGTCCGCGTGTGCTGGTGGTCGACGATCATCCGGTGAACCGCGAGGTGCTGGCGCGCCAGCTCGACATTCTCGGCATCGCGGCCGACACGGCCGACGACGGTGTGGAGGCGCTGGAGGCGTGGTCGCCGGGCCGCTATGTCGCCGTGCTTGCCGACATCCACATGCCGCGCATGGACGGCCATGAGCTGACCAAGCGCATCCGCGCGGCTGAGGCCGAGCGCGGCGCGTTGCGTACGCCGATCATCGCAGTGACCGCCAACGTCATGAAAGGCGAGGAGGAGAATTGCCTCGCCTCCGGCATGGACGCCTACCTGCCGAAGCCGGTGAACATCGACCGGCTGCGCTCCACGCTGGAGCGTTGGCTGCCGCTCCGCGGCAAGGTCGAGACCAACGGCTCGAAGAAGCACGAGTCGCAGGATGCTGCTATCGACCGCAGCGTCTTGGTCGCTTGGCTCGGCAACGACCGTTCGGCGATCAACGGATTGATGATCAAGTTCCGCGACACCGCGGTCGAGGCCGAGCGCGATATCACCGCAGCGGCCCGCGCGGGCAATCTGCCGGTGCTCGCCGCCGCGGCACACAAGCTGAAGGGGGCCGCGAATGCGATCGGCGCGAAGTCGGTGGGCAACGCGGCGGCCGCGCTCGAGCAGGCCGGAAAAACTGGCGACCGCGCGCTGAGCCGCGAGGGGCTTGGGCCGCTGGCGGCGGAGCTGCGGCGCGCGCTCGCAGAGATCGATGCGTCCGAGACCGCCGGCTAAGAGGCGTCAGCGCCGCTGCATCGTGATCGAGACGGCTTGGACTTCCGTGCCGGGCTGAGGCCGGATCGCGACCGACTGCCGGTTGCCGCGCGTCGTCACCGACAGGTTCGCCGAGAACATGTCGCTACGCGCTGTCGCCTCGATGTGGTTGCCATCGGCGCGACCGGACAGGGTGCCGTTGGCGTTGTGGCTTGTCTCGCTCCACTGGCCGGAGATCGCGCCGCCGTTGTAGGCCACGTCGCTTTCGAGATTGATGCTGTAGCTTGGGCTGGCGCAGCGGATGTTGAGCCGCAGGTTGTTCTGTGCGGGTGCATAGTTCGCCCGGCATTGCAGGCGCTCCTGTCCGCCGTCCGACCGCGTCAGCACGCCGCTGCCGGACCAGCTTCCGGCCAACGCGCCGAAGGGGCCGACTGCTGCCTGTGCAGCGCCGGCGGTCAGCACAAGCGCAATCACGCCCGACGCTATGTTGAGCCGAGGTACCATGATCCGAACTCCTTAGAACCGTTGTGCATCGACACAACGTCTGCGGTTCGGATTCGGTTCGAGGTGGGTTCTAGTCCTTGGGCGGCACGAACATGTAGCCGACGCCGCGTACGGTGCGGATCGAATCCGGATGCGAGGGATCGACCTCGATTTTGCGGCGGAGACGGGTGATGCGAAGGTCGATGGCGCGATCAAAGGCTTCGGCCTCGCGATGCGCGGCGGATTCCAGCAGCCAGTCGCGTTGCAATGGGCGATTGGGGTTCTCGGCGAACAGCTTGAGCAGGTCGAACTCGCTCGCGGTAAGGGCTTCCTCGCTGCCGTTCGCCGGATCGGCCAGCACGCGCTTTTCGAGATCGAGCACGACACGGCCCATGCGGACGCGCGGGCCGGAGGCGGCGGGCGCGCCTGTGACGCGGCGGAGCACGCTCTTCACGCGCGCGAGCAGCTCGCGCGGCTCGTACGGCTTTCCGATGTAGTCGTCCGCACCGGTTTCGAGGCCGACGACGCGGTCCACGGTGTCGGACGATGCCGTCACCATGATGATGCCGACGCGACCGGAGCGTTCGCGCAGCCAGCGAGCGAGCGCAAAGCCGTCCTCGCCCGGCAGGCCTACATCGAGCAACACCACGGCGGGCAGCTCGCGCTCCACCAGCTTGCGTAAGGCGGTGCCGCCTTCGGCGCCGCTGACGCGGAAGTTTTGCTTATCGAGATAGTCCACCAGAAGCTGACGCTGAGTCGCTTCGTCCTCGACCACAACGATGTGCGGGCGGGCGTCCATCCGTTATTTCAGACCATCAACGCCGGCGCGCGCGATCTGCGCGTCCTGAGACGAGAGCACGCCGGAGACGCCGATCGCGCCCACGATCTTGCCGTCGGCGACGATCGGCAGCCCGCCTTCGAGCGGCACGATGTCCTTCAGCGCCAGGAAGCGCAGGCCCGTGCCTCCGCCGGAGATGGCGTCGTCGAGCACCTTGGTCGGGCGCTTGAACATCAGGGCGGTCTTGGCCTTGCCCTGGGAAATCTCGATGGAGGAGAGCTGCACGTTGTCGTATCGGTGCATCATGACCACGTGGCCGCCGCTGTCGATGATGGCGATTACCACGGCCCAGTTGTTCTTGGCCGCCTCGGCTTCGGCCGCCGCCATGATCTTGCGGGCGGAGTCGAGGGTGATCGGGGGTCCGTAGGGCGGCGGTGCGGTCTGCGCCGACACAGAACCCGCGCCAAGTGCGGCGAACAGCGCAAGCGCCATTGCTCGGGCAAAAGTCTTGGCGCCGGCAAGGGTCTTCAAGGTGGTCATGGGGCCTCCCAACAGAGTCGCAAATCGCGGCGCAGCATAAGGGTCTGCGGGCAATAGGGAAACAGTCTCGGTTCCTCGCGACGCCGTGACCGTCTTGTCATGCGATTTGGACGGATTGTGACCGGCTTTGCGATGCGAACGGGCCGCCAACGGCTTATATTTGCGGCAACGGATTGAGGGAGAACCAAAGATGTTCATGTTCAAGAAGGTGACGATGCCAGGGAAGGACGAGGCGCTGCCCGGCCGCCCGACGCCGATCCACACCGCCAGCGAGCATTTCGTCAACAGCAACCCGCTGAAGGGCCCGTATCCGGCGGGGCTGGAGACCGCGATCTTCGGCATGGGCTGTTTCTGGGGCGCCGAGCGGAAGTTCTGGGAATTGGGCGACGGCATTTACACGACGGCGGTCGGTTACGCCGCCGGCCACACGCCGAATCCGACCTATGAGGAGGTCTGCTCGGGCCGTACCGGCCACAACGAGGTGGTGTTGGTGGTCTACGACCCCAAGAAGGTGTCTTACGAGAAGTTGCTGAAGACCTTCTGGGAGAATCACGACCCGACGCAGGGCATGCGCCAGGGCAACGACGTCGGCACGCAATATCGTTCCGGCATCTACGCTACGACACCTGCGCAGAAGAAGGCGGCCGAGGAGTCGAAGGCGATGTATGCCACGGCGCTCAAAGGCAAGGGCTACGATGCGATCACCACCGAGATCCTCGACGCACCGCCGTTCTACTTCGCCGAGGACTATCACCAGCAGTATCTCGCGAAGAACCCGCGCGGCTATTGCGGGCTCGGCGGCACCGGCGTGTCCTGCCCGATCGGTACCGGCGTTGCGGCGCACTGACGCAGCGACCCTGTAAGATTTGCGAGGGCCGCGAGAGCGGCCCTCGATTGTTTTTGATCCTGTTTGATGGCACGCAACCTTTGTGATGAGCGCACCACACCACCCGCCGGCCTCCGCATTCCGAAAATTGCTCAAGCATGAAGCGAGCGGCGGCCTGATTCTGATCGCGAGCGCCGCGGTGGCGCTGATTGTCGCCAACTCCGGCGCGGCTCCGCTCTACATGAGCATGTTGAAAAGCGACGTGCTCGGCCTGAGCGTGCTGCACTGGGTGAACGACGCCCTGATGGCGGTGTTCTTCTTGCTGGTCGGCCTCGAGATCAAGCGCGAGCTGCTGGACGGCCAGCTTGCGAGCTGGCCGCATCGGGCACTGCCGGGAATTGCCGCGGCCGGCGGCATGCTCATGCCGGCGCTGATCTATCTGGCGCTGAACTGGTCGTCGCCTCAAACACTGCGTGGCTGGGCCATTCCCTCGGCAACCGACATTGCGTTTTCGCTCGGCGTGCTCGCAATCCTCGGCAAGCGCGTACCGGTGTCGCTGAAGGTTTTTCTGACCGCGGTCGCGATCCTCGACGATCTGGGATCCATTCTGATCATCGCGCTGTTCTACACCGACACGCTGTCGCCCATGATGCTCGGCGGCGCGGCCATCGTGTTCGCGGCGCTGCTCCTGATGAACCGCGCCGGCCTGAAGATGCTCACGCCTTATCTCATGCTCGGCGCGTTGCTCTGGTTCTTCGTTCTCAAGTCCGGCGTGCACGCGACCATCGCGGGTGTGCTGCTCGCGCTCGCGATTCCGCTAACCAAGGTGAAGGGCGGCTTGGACGATGCGCATTCGCCGCTGCATCGCCTGGAGCATGCGCTGCATCCGTGGGTCGCGTTTCTCATCATGCCGATCTTCGGATTCGCCAACGCAGGTGTTTCGCTCGCCGGTGTGAATGCCGCGGCACTGATGCAGCCAGTGACGCTCGGCTCCATGCTCGGGCTTTTCATCGGCAAACAGATCGGAATTTTCGGCGCGGTGTGGTGCGCGGTGAAAACCGGCATCGCGTACAAACCCGCAGGCGCGAACTGGACACAGATCTACGGCCTCGCGCTTCTTTGCGGCATCGGCTTCACCATGAGCCTGTTCATCGGGTTGCTCGCGTTCGGCGCGTCGGAGGCGCTCCAGGACCAGACCAAGGTCGGCGTGCTCCTGGGCTCGCTTCTCTCCGCGATCGTGGGTTGGCTGGTGCTGCGTTTCGCCCCGAAAGCCGTGGCTTCGAAGCCAGCATAAGATTTCATTAACCATAAGAATGTTAACCCGGCTTAACGATTGGCCTCGTTCAGGCCGGGAGTCGCATGCGGCCGTACCGCCTCATCACGTTGCTGCTGACCGTGCTCGCGCTTGCCGCCTGCGCGCGCCAGCCCTCGCGCCAGGTGGTCACGCGCACCAACGACATTGACGCGCTGATGTACGGCGGCGCCACCGTGCCGTCGCGGATGGTGACGCGCGTGCAGCAGGCCGTGCCGGTGCGCGCGGTGTTCGAGGACGGGCCGTACGTGCTCGACTCCGGCGACAAGCTTCGCGTCGTCGTGTTTGGGCAGGACACGCTCTCCAACACCTACACGGTGGACGCTGCGGGCATCGTGACGATGCCGCTGATCGGCGGCGTGCAGGCGCGCGGCATGACCACGCAGCAATTGTCGAGCGCAATTGCGGGGCGCCTGAAAGCAAGCTTCATCCGCGATCCGAGCGTGGCGGTCGAAGTGGAGGTCTATCGACCTTTCTTCGTGCTCGGCGAAGTGACATTCCCTGGCCAGTATCCGTATGTGCCGAACATGACGGTCGAAACCGCGATCGCGATTGCCGGCGGATTTACGCCGCGCGCGACGAAAGACCGTTTCACGGTGACGCGGAAGCGCGACGGCCTGCCCGGGCGCTACGTGTTGCCGCTGCAAGGCCGCGTGCTGCCAGGCGACTCCATCACCGTTGGTGAACGCTGGTTCTGACGCGACCATAGAAAATAGAAACGGCCGCGCGGTTGTCTCCGCGCGGCCGTGTCGCTTGTCACATGCTCCAGACAGGCCCCTGACGCTTGTCTTCCGCCTCCAGAAAGACCTTCGTCTCGTGCGTCGCGCATCCTCGCAAGCGCGTCTGAATCAAAGCTTGCGGGAGCGCGTCAAATCGTCCGGATGAATGTCCGTAGCAATGCGTGCGTAGATCCCCTTATTTCATGTGCTTCGCGAGGAACGCGGTGGTGCGCTCCCACGCGAGCTTCGACGAGCCCTGGTGGTAACTGCCGCGCTCGTCGCAATGGAAGCCATGGCCGGCCTCCGGATAGACGTAGATTTCGCAATCCGGACGCTTCTGCTTGATGATCTCGACGTCCGACATCGGGATGCCCTGGTCTTTCTCGCCGAAGTGCATCTGCACCGGAACCTTCGGCTTCTCGTCGGCGAACTTCGCGATCACGCCGCCGTAGTAAGCGACCGTGCAGGCGAGACCGGAGAGGCGCGTCGCCGAGAGGAACGCGAGCGAGCCGCCCATGCAGAAACCGACAACGGCGACCGGACCCGCGGCCGATACGTCTTTGATCGCGGCGGCAGTGTCGCGCAGCATCGCATCCCAATCGGGCTTGGCGATAAAGGCGCGCGCCTTCTCGATTTCCGGCGGTGTGTAGCCGGACTGGAAATCCTTCTGGGTGCGGTCGAACAGCGCGGGCGCGACGGCGGCGTAGCCCTCTTGCGCGAAACGGTCGCAGACCGAGCGGATGTGCTGGTTCACGCCGAAGATCTCCTGGATGACGACGATGCCACCCTTCGGCTTGCCGGCGGGATCAGCGCGATAGGCGCCGAGCTGGTGGCTGTCCGCAGCCGTGAGCGTGAAATGCTTACCCAATAAAACCTCCCGATGTTCTGACCGAATTCCATGCCGATTTTGGCCCGGACGCCGTGTCCGGAACCGGTCCGAAACGCATCTATATCATCGCTTTCCGGGGCTTTGTACCGCGCTGGAACCGTCCGTCAGGCTAAGCCCGGCACAGTTTCATCTGAACCTTTCCTCACAGGCGCGCGACCAATTCGCGAAGGCAAGACACGGCCCACCCAACACCCAGAGGAGAGTTCCATGTCCAAGACGACCAACATCATTACCCTTGCGGCGGCCCTCGCGTTTGGCGTCGCAATGCTCGCGCCTGTTTCGGCTGATGCCAAGAACTGGGGCGGCTACGGCGGCGGCGGAATGAAGCCCAGCGGCGGCTACGGCGGTGGCATGAAGCCCGGTGGCTGGGGCGGCAAGCCCGGCGGCTACGGCGGTTATGGTGGCTACAAGCCCGGGCATGTTCACTATCGTCCGTATTATCGCCCGCACTGGCACTACGGCTATGGCTATCGCCGCCACTTCTGGGTTGCGCCGGTTGCCACCTACGCGGTTGCGCGTCCTGTGGTCGCAGCAGCGCCTGGTCCGTGCACCTGCCTGACCAAGGAATACACCCCGGAAGGTGCGGTGCTGTTCAAGGATCGTTGCACCAACGAGATGGCGATGAACCCGCCGGTGCAAGCCGCTCCGCAGCAAACCGGCTACCAGACTGCTCCCGGCCAGCCGCAGCAGGCTTACGTCCCGACCTATCCGGGCCCGGCGCAAGCCCAGCCGGTCTCGCAGTAGACTTCAGTCAAGTTGCGAAGTCGCGTTGAGTTGCGAACCCCGGCCGGGAGGCCGGGGTTCTGCTTTTTATTGCGCCGGTGTCTTCAAGCGCGAGAGGACTGCGGCCTTGCGTTCGATGTCGCGTTGCAGGCGCTGCTTGAAGAGCGTGGCGTCGGCGTAATAGTCCGGCGGCTGCGCTGCGCGCTCCGCCGTCGTTTTATAGGCGTCGTCCTTCGCTGCGCCCGCGCATGCTGCGGTGAGCTTCGCGACGACGGCCGGGAAGGTTCCGGCGGGCGCCATCAATCCGCCGAAGCTCGCCGGGCTCACATCGAAGCCTTGTTCCTTGAACGTCGGTACGTCCTTGAACGCCGGATGCCGCATTTCGGAGAACACTCCGATCACGCGCACGTCCTGACCTTGCGCGGTGCCGAGCACGATCGAAGCGACGTCGATGCGCCCGCCGAGCAGATCGGTCATCACCAGCGGCTCGCCGCGGAACGGAATGTCCTTGATGTCGATGTTCGCGTAGTTGAGAAATTCTTCCATCGCGAGATGCGGGATCGTCAGCGGGCCCTGATGGCCGTAGTTCAGCGCGCCGGGTTTCTCCTTCGCGGCTTTGACGAGATCTGCGGCATTCTTGATCGGCGAGTCCGGGCGTACCGCGAGCGCCATCGCGTTGGTGAAGGTCTGGCAGATCGGCATGATGGCGTCTGGCTTGTAGCCCGCGTCGGTGCCGCGCGCTTGCGGATAGACGGACAGCACGAGCGCGGGAGCGAACAGGAGCGTGTAGCCGTCGGTCTCCGCGCGTGCGACCGCGGAGGTGCCGAGCGTGCCGCCCGCGCCCGGCCGGTTGTCGACGTAGAACTGCTGACCCAGGCGGCTGGACAGGCCGGTGGCGAGGCCGCGCGCGAGAATGTCGGTGGTGCTGCCGGCGACATAGGGATTGATGATGCGGACGGCGCGGTTGGGATACTCGGTCTGCGCCGACGCTGGTGATGCTAGAGCCGCCAGTGCGGCGATCAGTGCGATCCGCTGCAGTATGAATGTCATGAGTGTCCTCGCCTCTCTCCGCGTCATGCCCGCACTCGTTGCGGGCATCCACGTCTTTCTTTCTTCTTCAATGAGCAAGTAAGCAAGACGTGGATGGCCGGGACATAGGTGAGCGAAGCAACGCTGTCCTCCGGACGGCTATGCCCGGCCATGACGTCCCTTTTTATACCTGAGGCTTGAGGCCAAAAGCTTTGGCCAGCAACTCATATGAATGTTTCCGCGCCTCATGATCGTAAATCATCGTCGTGACCATCACCTCGTCGGCCTTGGTCGCTTCGACCAATGGCTCGAGATGCGCCAGCACCTTATCTGGCGTGCCGACGACGAGTCGTGCGCGGTTGCGCGCGATCAGTTCGCGGTCGGCGGCGGTGTAGGTGTGCGCGGCGGCTTCTTCGGGGCTCGGGATCGGCAGATAGTCGCCCTGACGCCGCCGCGCGAAATTCAGATCGACGGAGGAGGCGAGACGTTCGGCCTCGGCGTCGGTGTCGGCGGCAACGATATGCAGCGCCAGGATCGCGAGCGGTTTTTCCTGCGACGGCGACGGCTTGAACTGCTCGCGATAGGTCAGCATCGGGCCGACCGGATCGAAGTCCGAGAAATGATGCGCGAACGAGAAGCCTGCGCCGACATGCGCCGCAAGCTGCGCGCTGTAGCCGCTTGAGCCGAGGAGATAGATCGGAGGCAGATCGACGTCCGCCGGCATCGCGATCACCTTGCGGAACGGATGATCGTCGGGGAAGCCGCGCTGCTCGAACAGCAGCAGTTCGCGGAAGCGGTCGAGGAAGTCGTCGCCCGCCGGATCGTCCTGCCGGCGGCGCAGCGCGTAGGACGTCATCGGGTCGGTGCCGGGCGCGCGGCCGATGCCGAGATCGATGCGATCCGGAAACAATCCTTCGAGCACCTTGAAGCGTTCGGCGACCGCGAGCGGCGCATGGTTCGGCAGCATCACGCCGCCGGAGCCGACGCGCAGATGCTGCGTCACCGCGGCGATCTGCCCAATCATGATGTCGGGCGCGGAGCTCGCGATGTTCGGCATGCTGTGATGCTCGGCGACCCAATAGCGGGTGAAGCCGAGGCGGTCGGCGTGGCGCGCGAGATCGATGCTGTTGCGCAGCGCTTGCGGGCCGGTGTTGCCGGTTGTGACGGGAGAAAGGTCGAGGATGGAGAGCGGACGCATCGCCAACAGTTAGCGTGCCGCCTTCGCTTTTGCCATGCGCTGCCGCATGGCTGGGCTTTGATTAGGGGTTGTTGGGAAACGGATTGAACACCGGCGCGGACAGATCGGTCTGGTCTGCCTGCCTGGCGCGCGCCCGGCGAACGACCTTCTTCTTCGCCTTGGGCTTGGCTTTGGCAACGACCGGTTTGGCGGTGGCCGCATTGACGACACTGACCGGCTCGGTGGAGCCGACGCTTTCGACATCGGTTGTTGCCTCGATGGCAGCGATGGCCTTTGGCGGGCCGGGCGGGGGCGGCGGCGCATCCGCCGCGGCGGCCGACGGCTCGGGGAGGGCGGCGACTTCGATCTTGGGCTCAGGCTTGGCCTCGGCGGCAGGCTCGAGCGGCTCCGGCTCAACAACCGGCGGCATGGCCACTGGCTGCTCCGGGAAGTCGATCCCGGATTCGCGCTTGGCGCGATCGATCGCGTGCAGGGTCAGGCCGGATGGCACCGACGCCGGCGTGGTCGCGCCGACCGCGAAGCGCAGGTCGAACACCACCGGCGCGTCGCGGTCGATGCGGCGCATGTCGGCTGCGGCGTCCGCGCCCGTGAGTTGCAGCGGCAGCGAATTCGACGCGAGACCCGTGGTCTCGCTCGCGACCCGCGACGTCGCGGCCAGACGAAGGCCGACGAAGGCGATCAGGAAGCTGCAAAAAAAAGTCGCGGCGATCAGCCGGAAACTGGGGAGCACGTGGGCACCTGGGTTCGCACTTCGGTTCGGTCGTTTGCGGCGAACGCGTGGCACCAAGTCGCCCGAGCGACGCAGCCATACCTGAGTCGGCTATCGTGCAACATTAAATTTGATTGCAGGCACCATGACTTGCGCGAGGTGTGTCGCCGCTGCTGCACAGCGGCGTGGCGCATCTGGACGGGCGCTCGCGCGTCCTTAATATTCGGCGTTGAGATTGTGGCGGCGCGTCCGCAACAAGGAGCGGCGGAATGGCCTCGGTCAGCGATTGGAAGGTGCCGTCTTCGGCTTGGCCCAAGCCGGGCGACTATGCGTTCGATCTCGACGCCGCGCTCTCGGCGGTGGTGGGCGTGCGCGCCGTCATTCCGCCCGACGCTTTCACGGCGGACACGCTCGGCACCGAACGCGCCGGCAACGGCGTGTTGATCGGTGCCGACGGGCTGGTGCTCACCATCGGCTATCTCGTCACCGAAGCCGAGACGATCTGGCTCACGCTGATCGACGGCCGCAAGGTGCCGGGCACGGTGCTCGCTTACGATCAGACGACAGGCTTCGGACTGATTCAGGCGTTGGCGCGACTCAATTTGCCCGCGCTCCGGATCGGCGATTCCAGCACCGTCTCGGTCGGCGACAAGGTGGTTGTTGGCGGCGCCGGCGGGCGCGAGCGCTCGGTCGCCGCGCGTATCGTCGCCAAGCAGGAGTTCGCCGGCTATTGGGAATACGTCGTCGATGAGGCGATCTTCACCTCGCCGTCGCATCCCAACTGGGGCGGCACCGCGTTGATCGGGCCGAACGGCGATCTCATCGGCATCGGCTCGCTGCAATTGCAGGAGGGTCGCGAGAACGGACCGCCCGGTGACCTCAACATGATCGTGCCGATCGATCTCTTGAAGCCGATCCTCAGCGACCTGCAAACCATCGGGCGGCCCAACATGCCGCCGCGGCCGTGGCTCGGTCTCTATGCCACCGAAATCGAGGACAAGGTCGTGGTGGTCGGGCTCGCGAAGGATGGCCCGGCGCAGAAGGCGGATTTGCGCACCGGCGATGTGCTGATCTCGGTCGCGGACGACCCGATCGAGGATCTGGCCGGGCTTTATCGCAAGGTCTGGTCGCTCGGTGCATCCGGTGTCGAGGTGCCGTTTTCGATCTATCGTGACGGCAAGACCTTCGAGGCGCGCATCAAGTCGAGCGACCGCATGCGATTCCTCAAGGCGCCCAAAATGCATTGAGTTCGGCGAATCTCGCATCGATCGCTTTCGTTGATGCTCGCATCGCTATTTGTCATTGCAGACACGCTAAATTGCACGCCCCGCAGCGGGACGTGCGCGGCTTGAAATGGTACAAACGCGCTGGATTTTGCCGGGAACAAATCCGCCGTGACCACGCACACCAGCGCCGGGGCCGATGCCTCGAGCGCCGAAACTGAATCGTCATACGCCTGGATGCGCCTGTGGGCCGCGCTTGCGCTCGGCACCATCGGCAGCGTCGGTATGTGGTCTTGCGTGGTGGCGCTGCCGGCGATTCAAAAGGACTTCGGCATCCTGCGCGCGGATGCCTCGCTGCCCTTCACGTTGACGATGATCGGTTTCGGCGCCGGCGGCATCCTGATGGGCCGTCTCGCCGACCGTTTTCATATTCTGGTGCCGGTGATCGCCGGCGGCGTAATCCTGGCGCTCGGCTACGTGCTATCGTCGTTCGCGACGAACCTCTGGCAGTTCGCGCTCGCGCAAGCGCTGATCGGGCTCGGCAGCTCCGCGACCTTCGGCCCGATCATGGCGGACATCTCGCACTGGTTCACGCGCCGCCGCGGCATCGCGGTCGCGATTGCCTCGTGCGGAAATTATCTCTCCGGCGTGATCTGGCCGCCGCTCATTCAACACGTGATCGAAGGCTACGGCTGGCGGACCGCGCAGTTTAGCGTTGGCGTGTTTTGTCTTCTCGCCATGCCGCCGCTGATGCTAGCGCTGCGCCGGCGTCCGCCGGTTCATGCCGCTGCTGGCGTTGCGACCGCCAAGGGCTCGCTCGCATCGCTCGGCGTCTCCGCCAACACGCTGATGGTGCTTCTCTGCATCGCGGGGGTCGCCTGCTGCGTCGCCATGTCGATGCCGCAGGTGCACATCGTCGCCTATTGCGGCGATCTCGGTTACGGGCCTGCGCGCGGCGCGGAGATGCTCTCGGCGATGCTCGGCTTCGGCCTGATCAGCCGGATCGCTGCGGGCCTGATTGCGGACCGGATCGGCGGACTGACCGCTCTTCTTCTCAGCTCTGCGCTGCAAGGCGTCGCGCTGTTCCTCTATCTCTGGTTCGACAGTCTCGTCTCGCTCTACGTGATTTCCGCGCTGTTCGGTCTGTTCCAGGGCGGTATCGTGCCGATGTACGCGGTGATCGTGCGCGAGTTCTTCGCGCCGCAGGAGGCGGGCACGCGGCTCGGTATCGTGCTGATGTCGACACTCGGCGGCATGGCGCTCGGGGGCTGGATGTCCGGTCTGGTCTACGACCTTACCGGCTCGTATCAGGCGGCGTTCCTCAACGGACTCGGCTGGAACTTGGTTAACGTTTCGATCGTGCTGTGGCTGTTGCTGCGGTCTGGTGTCGCGATTCGGAAGCTCGCTTGAATTTTCAGCGCCTTCCGAAGCGAACTTCGGGTCCGGGACACCAGCCGCCGGATGGCGCATGCTTAACGGATCATTTCCGATACCGGACAATTGAGTAGATCGGTTTAGAAGATTTGCAGCGGCAGGGCTGTAGAAGAATCCCCCATCCAACCGGGGTTCTCTCTCGCATGCCGCGCATGTCGTCCGCGAAGGAAATCGAGAAAGCGATGGAAGGTCTGGCGATCCTAGTCGCCGACAGCAACGTCTACACGCGCAAGCTGACGCGTATGATGCTGGTGAACCTGGGCGCCAAGCTGATCTACGAGGTCGGCGACGGCGTGGCGGCCCTCGACGCCATCCGCAACGTCAGCCCCGATGTGATGATCCTCAACTGGGATCTGCCGGTGCTCGACGGCCCCGAGGTGATGCGCATCGTGCGCTCGCCGGGCGTGTTTCCGAAGCCGGGTCTGCCGATCATCATGCTGACCGATATCGGCAAGCGCTCGCGTGTGACCGCCGCGGTGCGGCTCGGCGTCCACGAATTCCTCGTGAAGCCGATTTCACCCAAGACCTTGCAACAGCGGCTGCTCGGCATCCTGTTGAAGCCGCGTCCGATGGTGCGCGCGGGCAAATATTACATCCCGATGCCGCGCCGGCGCGTGGACCTCAAGGAATTCATCTACGCGGCGTGAGCGCGCGGTCCCAAGCAAACGAAAAGCCGGCCTGAGGCCGGCTTTTTTCATTGTCGTGGTACCGCGATGATCAGGCGGCGTCGCGTCGCATCAGCCGCGCGCGGGCGGCTTGCTGTTCGTCCTCCGCCATCAATGCGGCTTCGCCGGCTGTGACCTCGAGCCGGTTGCGGCCCTTTTCCTTGGCGCGATAGAGCGCCTTGTCGGCTTGCACCAGGAGCGACGGCAGATCCATCGCGCCGGCCGTCGAAAACACCATGCCGGTGCTCACCGTGGCGCACGCGGGACGGCCGTCGATGTCGGCCGTGGCCTTCTCGAACGCGAGCTGGATGCGCTCGGCGAGCGTCGCCGCGCGGTCGGTCGGTGTGTCGTAGAGCACCGCGACGAATTCATCGCCGCCCCAGCGGCCGACCAAGCCCGCCGGGCCGATTTGCGCCTTGGCGGTGTCGGCGAAGATTTGCAGCACGCGATCGCCGATGCCGTGGCCGTACTGGTCGTTGATCGGCTTGAATTTGTCGAGATCGAACAGCAGCACCGCGACCGTTTCCGCGTCGTTGGCGCGGCGCATCGAGGCGACGGCCTGCTCGAGGAAGCCGCGGCGGTTGGCGATACCGGTTAACTCATCGGTGCGCGCGGCGGTGCGGTGACGCAGTTCGGTGTGCTCCTTCGCCATCGCGACCAGGATAAAGGCGATCGAGATCGTGAACAGGAGCGCCTCGAGGCTGAGCAGACCGAGCCAGCCGCTCATGCTGTAGTCGCTGTTCGGCGACAGGTGGAGCATCACGCCGAGTGGCGTGCGCAGCAGGAACAGCGCGCCGTGGGCGAACAGCATGAAGATCGCGGGCCAGCGCGAGACCAGTTGCTCCTCGCGGCTGCGCCAGAACTCGAAAGCGGTAAGCCATACATAGGCAGCGACGATGCTCGAACCCACCATGGCGCGCAGCTCAAGCGTCGTCGAGAACTGCGGCAGGCGGCAGGCGAGCAGCCAGATGGCGACGCCGACCATCGCCCAGATCGGCTCGGGCGAGCGGCGGTCGAACACGCGGGCTCCGCACCACAAGAGAGCAAAGGAGCCGAACAAGCCGGCGTTGGCAACGTCGATCGAGACCCATTCGGGCACCGAGCCGTGCATGCCGAACAGCATGATCGATCCGGCACGCAGCATGTGCGCGCTGCCCCACCACGCCAGAGCGGTCTTGGAAAAATTCTGCGCCCAGACGAAGAACAGAAGCAGGCCGAGCATGATCTCGACGTGCATCGTCACCATGAAGAGCGTGTTGACGTCCAATTCCATCGTCGTCTCGGGCAGCAGCCCCTGATAAAGCCGTCTGAGGATTTACGGCGCGGACCTGCAATAAGCGGTGAAAGCGCTGTCGCAGCACGGCGGATTGAAACGTCAGGGTTAGCAAAGTGTTGCTTCGCGTCTCTGGCGTCTTGGACGGATCGGCGGCCGTGCTAGAACCGTGTTGATGTTCGATTAACCACGACGGGATTGGGAACGATGAACTGGACGGAGCGGCGCGAAAGCCTGCGCGCGATCATCAAGGGCAACCGCTGCATTCATCCGGCATCGGTCTATGACGGTGTATCGGCGCGGATCGCGGGCGAGCTCGGCTTCGAAGCCATGATGTTCGCGGGCTCGGTTGCCTCGTTCACGGTGCTCGGCGCGCCCGATCTCTGTGTGCTGACCCTGACCGAATTCGCGCAGCAGGCGTACCGCATCAACCGTGCCGGCACGCTGCCGCTACTCGTGGATGCCGACCACGGCTATGGCAACGCGCTGAGCGTGAAGCGAACGGTGGAAGAATTGGAGACCGCGGGCGTGTCCGCGCTCACCATCGAGGATACGCTGTTGCCGATCGCGTTTGGCGGCCCCGACACACAACTCATCCCGATCGCGGAGGGCGTCGGCAAGATGAAGGCGGCGCTCGCGGGCCGGCAAGACCCGCGGCTTGTCATCGTCGGCCGCACGAGTGCGATGGCGATCACCGGCGTCGAGGACACGATCGCACGGCTGAAGGCTTACGAAGCTGCGGGCGTCGACATGCTGTTCATGGCGGGCGTGAAGTCGCGCGCGCAGCTCGACGCGGTGGCGCAAGCGGTGAAGCTGCCGCTGTTCCTGGGCGGCGTGCCCGACGACATGATGGATCGCGACTATCTTGTGGCGCGCAACGTGAAGGTCTGCCTGCAAGGGCACCAATCGTATTGGGCATCGGTGCAGGGCGTTTACGAGACGCTGAAGGCGCTGCGCGACGGCACGAAGCCGAAGGATCTCAAGAACATCGCAAGTGCCGACACGATGAAGCGCGTGCTGCGCGAGGCAGACTACGACAAGTGGTCGAAGGAATTCCTCGGCGGCTAATCCCAGCCGCTGATGCGGCCGGTCGGATTGGCGATGCGGCTGTCGGCGCGCCTGAGCGAGGCGATGTGCTTCATCTCGTCGTCGGTCAGCGTGAAATTGAAAATGTCGAAGTTCTCGGCGATGCGCTTGGGGTCCGACGAGCGCGGGATCGAGGCGACGTTCTGCTGAACCAGCCAGCGCAGCGCGATTTGCGCGACCGTGCGGCCCTTGGCCTTGGCGATTTCGGCCAGCATCGTGTCGTCGAACAGGCGGCCGCGCCCGAGCGGGCAATAGGCAACAAACGCAAGACCGCGCTCGCGGCAATGGGTGAGCAGCTTGGTCTGGTCGAGATAGGGGTGATACTCAGCCTGCAGGCAGACGAGCGGCTCGGGGCAGAGCTTGATCGCCTCGTCGATCAGCGAGATGCGGAAGTTGGCGACGCCGACGTGGCGCGCGAGCCCCTCGCGTTTCGCCTTCGCCAGCGCCTGCATCGTTTCGGCGAGCGGAATGGTCAGGCTTGGCCAGTGCACCAGCAGCAGGTCGACGTAATCCACGCGTAGCGCTTTCAAGCTCTCGTCCACCGAGCGGGCGAAATCCGCCGCGCGCAGGTTCTCGTGCGAGACCTTGGTGGTGAGGAAGATATCTTTCCGCGGAATGCCGGAGGCGCGCATGCCCTCGCCGGTGGCGCGCTCGGTGCCGTATTTGCGCCCGGTGTCGAGATGGCGGTAGCCAACGCGGAGCGCCGCCGCGACATTTTCGGGAGTCACGTCGCCGGTGAGCGGCGAGGTGCCGAAGCCAGCGATGGGAATTTCGGCGCCGTGAGATGGAAGGGTGGGCTGTGCTGTCATACGGAATTACAAAAGGCTGACGCGCCAAATTGCCAACATTCAGAATAAAACTGCCACCAATGTCAGCGCGTGGGCGGGGAGCTATTCCACTGTTTTATTCAGATAGCTGACGTGGCGGGGCAGGTCGATGATCTTCGCATTCTAACGCACAATGGACAATCGCCCGGCTTGTCTCGGCACGTTGCATTTGCCTTGGCGTGCGCGCGAGAACGCTCCAATCGCTCGAAACGAGTGCTTATGGCACGGCTTGTGGCGACGAGTGCACTGGGAGAACCGGTCATGGATATTACCGTTCGAATTGGGCAAGGCTTCGTCGAGGGCTTCAGCGAGGGTGGGACTCTCAAATTCCTGGGTGTGCCCTATGCCGAGCCACCTGTCGGTGAACGTCGTTGGAGGCCGCCGGTCCCCGCAGCCCATTGGGTGGGAGTCAGGAAGGCTCAAGAGTTTGGTCCGATATGTCCTCAGACTGCCGGCGCGGTATTTCAGCCGCGAGCCAAGACTCAAAGTGAAGATTGCCTGTACCTGAATGTTTGGACTCGTTCGCTCGATTCCCAGGCAAGACAGCCTGTGATGGTATGGATCCACGGCGGCGGTTATCTGGGCGGTGGAGGGTGTGAAGATGGAACCGACGGATCACACTTGGCGGCGCTAGGCGTCACCGTGGTCAGTTTCAACTACAGGCTCGGCGCGTTCGGCTATCTGGCGCATCCGAAACTGGGAAGCAACTTCGGTCTCCAGGATCAAATCGCGGCACTCCGGTGGGTGCAGGAAAATATCGGGAATTTCGGCGGCGACCCGGATTGTGTGACCATCTTCGGCCAGTCCGCCGGTGGTCACTCCGTGCGCACGCTGCTGAGTTGTCCGGTGGCTTCCGGCCTCTTCCACCGCGCGATTCTTCAAAGCGGCGGCTGCGAGCGGTTCGCGTTCGATACGTCTGCGCCAAACGAGAAAACATATGCGGCATCCGAAGCGCTTATCGCAAGTGTGGGCGGCGGTGAACCCGAGGAGCTGCGTCGGCTTCCGACCGAAACAATCAAGGAAGCTTCCCACCTCTTCAGCGGTGTGATTCCAAAGCCCGGACGGGTCCACACGCCGGCGAATTTGGCGTGGATGCCGGTGAGCGATGGCGTGATCCTGCCGGTGGACAGTGATTTGCACCCGTTGGCGGCGGTGCCGCTCATGCTGGGCTTCACGCGCAATGAGTCTCGGTATTTCATCCGGCCGGGGATGCTTCCTTACAATCGAATGATGCTTTGGGCGATGACGAAAGTGTTGGCGGGCGCAGAGGCCAAAGCTGTGCGCTCCGGGTTGGCCGCCGAGGGAGGCTCCGTATACGATCGACTCGACCGGGTCTATACCGCCGCCATCTGGGCTGAGCCTTTGTTGACCACGGCAGAACGTCTTCTGGCGTCAGGACATCAATTCTATTGCTACCGCTTTGACAGGGTGTCGCCTGACGCTGCGAAGTCGAATTTCCTGGCCAAGCACACCGCCGAACTTCGCTACCTGTTTGGCACTCTAACGGTCGACGGATATGACGAGGCCGACAGGCGGATTTCCGCTTGGATGCAGGCGCAGTGGGTGGCCTTTGCTCGCGATGGCATTCCAGCCGACGGCTCAGTCTGCCGGCCCTACGGCGAGAACAAGCGCATCTTCGTCATTGGAGATGATTTCCATCAAAGGCAGATCGAAGACGATCCTGTCGTGCCGCCTTTGCACAGACAGCGTGCTGTGAAGCCGGCATCGCCGCCAGGATTGCGCGGTCTTTGGCGCCGATTGTGGCACTGATGCCGGCAATAGGTTCGCTTGAATGGCGCACCCGACAAGATTCGAATTTGTGATCTCTGCCTTCGGAGCGCTTAGAAGGCCGAGCTGCGATAAACATGATGCCCATAACTGATTGATAAGCAAGGCTTGGCTCTCACTCTCGTCATGTGCATCACCGTCCTCTGTGTGGGGCGGCGGATGTTGCGAGCGAGATCACAACAGCGGCCAAGCGAGCAAAACATAGCGCGAGAAAAAATCCGTACTGGCACGGCTTGAGTGGCGGACGCAGTGGCGTGAGCCTCGGGTATCGGAGGCCGAGCCGCGGCTGCGGAAGCTGGATCGCCAAGATTGTGGCCGACGGTGTGCGTATCGAGGAGCGTCTCGCGCCGACCGATGAAAGGTTCCTACGTCTGAACTGCTGGTGAGATGAAGCACGACGGCGACTCGGCATGAACTAAGCCAACCACATCATTTGTTCAGATGACGCCGTTGCTGCGGTCGATCGCCTAGCGTTTCGCATGGGGGGTGACCGGCGACCATGATGCGATTTGCGGCCAACACTTCCGAAGTCGCACTTGTGCGTGCACCAGGGTCGGAGCGATCCGAAGGTTCGCTCGCTTCTCTAATTCTCAGGGGAGTTTTCGCTGCCGCCCAGGTGGGCAAAGCGATTATTTGCGTGCCGGATATTCGAGCGGAAATGCATCTCGGTCTCGATGTCGCGGGACTGATAGTCGCGGTATTTGCAACGCTCGGGGCATTGGCTGGTGTCGGTGCAGGCGCAATCGTTGCGCGCATCGGTCTCCACAGATCGCTTATCGGCGGCTTGTCAGCGATCGCCGCCGGAAACCTGCTCGGCTCTTATGCTCCGGATGCCGAGACGCTGCTCGTGGCGCGTGTCTTGGAAGGCATTGGGTTCTTCGGTGTGGTCTTGTCCGTGCCGAGCCTGCTGGCAGGCCTGCTGAATGGGGCCAATCGCAATTTTGTGATGGCGGTTTGGAGCGCATACATGCCGACCGGCATCATGTTGATGTTGTTCTTTGCTCCGGTCTTGCCTGCCATTGGATGGCGAAATCTGTGGCTTGCCAGCGGCGTTTTGGTCGCCGCCCTCGTGGTGTTCTGGTGCGTGAGCCTTAGGGCGGTTTTGACGATCGAAACCGCGATCAGCAACAAGCCTCCCGGTGTCTCGGTCAAACACGTCGTTGATGTGCTCAGTAAACAACGGTGCCTCGCCGCCGCGTTCGCCTTTTTCGCATACTCTTGTCAGATTTTCTCGATGTCGTTTGCGCTCCCGCATTATTTGACATCGACATACGCGATCTCGATCGGGACCGCGGGGCTGCTCAGTGGAGCCGTCCTGGCTGTGTCTGCGGCGGGACACATTGCGTCCGGGTATCTGTTGCGGGCCGGACTGAAGGTATGGGTCTGTGTCGCGATCGCGTTGCTTACATTCTCTGTCCTCAGCATTTGTATTTACAGCGCTGTTCTTTCCGCGCCGGCCGCAGTCATTCTCGCTGCTATCTCGCTTGGCGTAGGCGGCCTCGCTCCCGGAGCGCTATATGCGAGCGCCCCCCACGTATCGCCGACCGCTGACAATATCCCAACGACGATCGGCTGGCTTCAGCAAGCGAGCAATCTGGGTCAATTCGCCGGGCCTATGATGACGGGAGCGCTCGTAGCGCATTTCGGGTGGCCATCTGCGGCGTTCGCAGTGGTGCCGATAGCTGTTGCCGGGTCTCTAGCTTGCCTTTTGCTGCGCGGCGCAGAAAGCAAGTAGGTGCGCCTGCGGGATCGGGCCGAATAGATATAGACGGCTGGTGGATGTGAACCGTGGATTGGCGGGCCGAGGATTTAGCTGCGCTTATTTCGAGCTATTGGCTTGTTTCGAACCGGTCAATCCCCGGTGCCGCCTAAACAAGGAATCCCGGTCGAAGCCATCGGCCCTGAGCCGCGCTTCGTGCCACTCACGGTCCTGCTGGCGTACGAGCGCGCGATACTGCCGCGGCGGCATGTCGAAGCGCGCGCGGAACGCCCGGCTGAACTGACTCGTGCCGCCAAAGCCGCAGCGTTTGGCGATGTCCGCCAGCGAGTGCTCGTCTTTGTTGTCAGCGAGCAGGAGCCGCAAGGCCTGATCGAGCCGGCGCTGCAACAACACGGCGCGAATGCCACCTTCCGCCGCCAGGAGCCGGTAGAGCGACGCGCGCGAGAGGTGGACCGCATCGGCGATCTCGCCGGGTCCGAGCTGCGCATTTGCAAGATGCGCGTCGATGTAATCGAACGCGGCTTTTCTCCTCGACTTCACGTGATCCGTTTCATCGCTTGCCAGCCTTGCGCGTGCGTAGGCGGTCGTCAGCGCTACAATGCCCTCGATCGCCGCCTCGGCTTCGCTCACCGTCAGATCGTCGGCCTGGGCATAAAGCTCCTGCATCGCCGCGCCGATCAGACGCGCCGCGCCGCTCCCACGGCGAAAGACCAGGCCGTGCGGCTCCATGGCCAGCAGCACCGCAGGCACGCTCTCTCGCGCGAGGACGAGGATCAGGTTTGCATAGTCTGTTGTCACACTGTGGAACGGTCGCGCATAGTCCACGATCTGGACATCGCCCGCCTCGACGCGTCCGGCCCGTCCGGCCCAGTCGTTATCACACGAGCCTTCGAGCTCAAGATAGATCAGCAATTGGTCGGGGCTGCGCGCGACCAGCGCGGGCCCCCGCGTCATGATGAACGCCGTGCCCTGGGAGCGCACCAGGATCGCGCGGGGCGTCGGGTAGATGCGGCTGGAGACGGTGAAGCGTGCTTCCTCGGACAGGTCCGGCAGCGACAGCGTGTAGATGTGCGCGACGGTGTCGCGAAACGCTTGCCAGAACCGCGGACCGAATTCGCGCTGCGGATTGTTGTCCATAACTTGCAGCTTGGGCGACGGCGGCTCGTCGCCCTTGTCCGTCGCAGGCGGCTTCGCAGGAGCATCCGTTGGTAAATCGTTGGCTTTGATCTTCGCCATAGCGCCCCCCTCTCCCAGAACGTTTCTAGCACGACCGACCGCGCGTGGCGTGCCCCGGTGAATTTGACACCGGAGATCAATTCATTGGCACAGCGTCTCAATCTTTAGCGCAGTGTCAATTCGTGCTTGAACCTCAAGAATATAAAGCCTCCCTTGCATTCTGCGCCGCCCGGTTCGTTTGGTCGAACCACGGCTTTCCGGGCCGCAAGGTCCGCCCCTTTGGTTGGGAAAGGGCTCAACGTGACCGGTTTGCATGGGGCCTCCGCCCAGGCGTTATCCGACACGATCGGCGCGATCTACGACTGCGCGCTCGATCCGCAACAGTGGCCGGACACTTGCCGAAAGATCGCAAGCCTGTGTGAAAGCACGGCAGGTGGGATTTGCGTTCACGATCTGCGGCACACGCAAAACGACCAGTTGTTCGTGTTTGGATACCAGCAGCAATTTCTGGAAAAGCTTGGACAGAACTACGCAGAAAGTCCAATGGCGGTATCGGATGTCGTCGCGAATGTCGGCGACGTCAAAGCTCTCTCCATCGAGGATGCCGACTTGCACGAAAGCCGGTTCTTTCGCGAAGTGCTGAAGCCGTTCGGATTGCAGGACATCATCTGGTTTCCGGCGTTGCGGACCGGCGGACGCACGGCTTCCATGCATGCCTCCCGGGGCGAGAAGTCGTCGCATTACCGTGAGCGCGAGACCAGTCTATTCAAGCTTCTGTCCCCGCATGTCTGCCGCGTGCTTGCCATCTCCGATGCGCTCGATATCAGGGCGCTCCGTTCGGAGATGCTTGAAAGGACGCTCGATGGGCTTGTCTCAGGCGTGTACCTCACGACACGCGATGGCCGCGTCGTCTACATGAACGCGGCGGCCGAGCGTCAAATCAAAGCCGGAAACTCCATTCGCATCGTGAACAATCGGGTTTCTCCCACCGATCCCGCGACGCGGGAAGCTCTGTCAAAGGCCATTGACGCGGCGGCGCGTGACGGCATTGACAAGGATATGCGCGAACACTCCCTGGCGATCCCCAATGTCGATGGTGGTCCCGGCTATATCGCGACCCTCCTTCCGGTGTCGCACGGCCAGCGCCGCGACATTGTCGCCCCGTTCGCGGCATCGGTCGCTGTGTTCACGAAGGACCCGATCGAGGCGCCGCTGATGCCGGGCGAGGCCTTCGCCAGACTCTACAGGCTGACCGGCGGCGAACTGCGCGTGCTGCTGGCGCTGGCACAGGGACTTGGCGGAAAGGAAGCGGCCGACATGCTCAGCATCAGCGAGCCGACCATCCGCACCCACTTGCAACGCATCTATTCCAAGACCGACACCGTCCGGCAGTCCGACCTTCTCCGCCTCTTCCAGAACGCGACGCCGCCGATCAGGAAGCCACAGCAGCTTGCTCTTTATTCGTGACGAGCAGGCGGTGGTGGCTGAGCAAGCGCTCGAGCTGCGCGCAATAGATAAGCAGCACTCTGTCGATCTGAAATGCTCTAAACTACTCGATACGGGCGCGCGCAATGCCGTTTCCCAGCAATCCATTTGTGATGTTCGGAGAACAGCAGTGAAAATGTTTCCAGGCCCGGGATCTGATCTTTGCTGCCCAAACTTGCGAAGGCGTTAAACGTTCAGCAAGCGTGGTCCGAGCACGCACGGCGTTTTCATGCACTCGGCCTGGGTCAAAATCGGCCGCTAGATCGAACCACATGAACGATGCAATTTCGTCCCGTACGACACCGCGGCCCAGAGCGTAAAGCATACCAATATTGTACATCGCCTCGGCACTACCCAGCTCAGCACCTATCCAGAACCATTCAAAAGCGGTTTCAAAACTCTGTGGAATATCTCGATCATCCAGATACAGTTCACCAATCGCGTTCAATGCATGAGGGGCGCCGCCATCCGCGGCACGCTTGAACCAATACAACGCCAAATGACCGTGTGCTCCGGTGCCCAGACCGTCGCGATACATAACACCAAGCTCAAACTGGGCGTCGATCTCCCCTTGGTCCGCCGCCTTTCGATGCCATTGGAGTGCGGCAAAACTGTTTCGAGAAACTCCCTCGCCGCGCAAATACATTCTTCCGAGAGTCAGTTGCGCAACCGCATCCCCTTGAGCCGCTAAAGGCTCCAGCAACTCAAGGGCCTTGGTAAAATTTTGTTGGACATACGGGATCAACGCTTTGACGAGCGCGCCCTCCGCATGGAGTTTGTCGCAGGGGCCAGGCAAGAACGTTAAAACAAATGCTGCGATCAGAGCCGGTGCGAACCGGAAGTTCAATCGCTTCTGATTCATGGCAATCATCTCAGAGTATGCGCCATTCGCGTGCATTAATCGCCGTGGGAAAAGACGAACGTCATGTCGTGAAATTTTTCCTCCGGAAGAGTTTTGATGTTTTTATGCATCTGAGAGACATCAATCTCAGTCGGGGGCATCGCGAGTGTCGCCGCCGTTGCCGCCTCCGAGAGTGGCTGGTGCGGAAGGAGGGAGGCAGATGCGGTGTTGGCGCGCGAAGGGGCGAGCGCGTTTTGTGACCAGACGAAAATCGCGGCGGCGGCGAGTGCGCACATTCCGATAAGGTAGATTGGCTTTCGCATTTTGCGTCCTTTTCCCTTGTTGTTCTGGGCTCCCCAGACGAATTCCGAACTGCTTTAGATGAGTGGCCGGTTGATCGACGGCGTCTGATCCAAAGCTGTGGCGGAGGCTCGCTGCGCCGTTGAAAAATGCGTCGAATGGCGATGCACAATGTTAGGCAATCAACCGCAACCGCCGCGTCATCCGAACCGATGATGCGGTTACTGCTGTTGCCCGAGACGCTCGCGCCCAGGAACGCCGTCACCGGAATCGCAACGTTTGCCGTGGACACGACGAATCCTGTTCAAGTGCCGCTCATGCCGGGGGAGGCCTTTGCCAGGCTTTATGGGCTGACCGGCCGCGAAGCCCGCGTACTGCTGGCATTTGCCTAGGGCCGGGCGCCAAGGATGCGGCGGACACACTCGGTATCAGCGGGCTGACCGTGCGCACCCGCCTGCTGCAAAACTCGCCGCCGCCGATCTGGACCCCAGGGCTGCACGATCATTAATCCCTGAGTCGATCGCAGTCGGCCGCGCCCTAGCGAATAGCCGGCACGAACGTCGCATGTCCGCCAGCTATAGCCGGCGAGTCCGATTAGCCCGGCTGGAAGCGAGGCGGGCGACAGCAACAACCGCATCATTGGTTCCGATGACGCGACGCCTGCGGTCGATTGCATAACATCGCGCGTCGGTCTGGATTGGACCAGAGACGTGGCCTCGTCTTGCAAAGCTGGGCGTGGCTGCGTGACCCCACGATGAGGAGAGGATCGATGGTCATTCGACGACGCGGAGTGCTGCCGACGCTTGTCCTCGTCGCTTCCCTGGCGATGACGCTCAGCGCGGTGGCTCAAAAGCAGGCGAAGAAATTCGCCTTGGACTGTTCGTTGAAGGAAACCGTGGTCGTTACCACCATTGAAGACCACGGGGCGGCTGAGGATGTGCCCTCGGACCGGTTGGGCAACGCCGGGCTGACGATGCTGGACGCAAGAATGGCCTGCTACGAGGGCCGAGTCGGCGAGGCACTCGCTCTCTACGAGAGCATTCTTCTCGATCTAGGGCCCGTCGCATCCCTGCGCCGGAAATGACCGTGATTTCCCGTCTTGCCGCACGGTTGCGCGTGGCGTTCGAAGCGTCGCGATTTCGCCTGTGTCAGCGACTGGCTCGCGGCGGTTTGGCGACAATCGACTGACAACAGACCGGCTCAATCGTCGAACCTCTGCGTTGCGTGAGGTGGTTCTTTGTCGAACAGAGCCACGCGAGCGCTCGCTAGTTCTCAAACTGGGCCATTTCAACCGAGCGCAGAAGTAGGTTCGGTTATCGGCGCGCGAACCTCTCACGCGAAAAAAATTTGCGGCAAATAGCCGACGGCGACTCTTTAGTTCTGTGGGACCGCCGGGTGGGACCGAAGTGCCGTTGATCTCTAACCCATTGTTTTAATTGGCGCACCCGACAAGATTCGAACTTGTGACCTCTGCCTTCGGAGCAATTTAACCTGCCCTTCGATCCTTTTCGATGGGTTTCGCTCCAATGCGCTATACCACTGTAATCACTAAACAAATTGAA
>JBFLYS010000035.1:0-10975 GCA_040756555.1 Pseudomonadota bacterium
AACCCCCGCTTGCGCGGCAATTATGCAGAAATGGCGTCCGTCAGGGTTTGCCCACCACCAGACGCCGCTCCAGTGGGAAGACCTGCCAGCCGTAACGGTCGGCGATGAAGCCCCAGATGCCCTTGGGCGCCTTGAGCATGACCACGATGGCGACGGCGCCGAGAATCATCAGGTAGACCGCGCCGAGGTCGGCCAGCGTCTGCCGGAGCGCGAAGAACACCACCGTGCCGATGATCGGCCCCTCGATGCGGCCGATGCCGCCGATCACCACGATGAAGATGACGAAGGCGGTCCAGTCGTTCACCGAGAAGGCTGTGTCGGGCGAAATGCGGATTTTCTGAAGGAAGATGAGCGCGCCGACCATCGCGGTGCCGAGGGCTGTGATGACATAGACGATGGTTTTGACGCGGGCGACGTCGACACCGTTGGAGCGCGCGCCAAGTTCATTGTCGCGGATGGCCGTGAGCGCGAGGCCGTAACGTGACCGAAGGAGCAGGAAAATGCCGCCGATGACGGCAACGACGAGCGCCAGCGCGATCCAATAGAGGACGAACTCGCGCATCTGGCGGGACGAGGCAATGGAGGTGATGACCGCAACCGGAAGGCTCGTGCCGGAGCCGCCGTCAAGCGCCGAGACCTGCGAGGCGAGCAGCCGGAACACCTCGGCGACCACCCAGGTGCCGATGGCGAAGTAGTGTCCCCGCAGACGGAAGATCAGTGCAGCGACCGGGACTGAGACGATGGCGGCAGCGAGGCCCGCAATCGGGATCGCGACGAGCGGGTGGATGCCGGCAAGCATCGCGAGCGCGAACAGAACGTAGGCGCCAAGTCCGACGTAGGCCTGCTGGCCGACCGAGACGAGCCCGGCATAGCCCGCAAGCAGATTCCACAGGCTCGCGAGTGCGACGTAAGCGAAGATTTCCGAAAGCAGACGGAGATCGGCACGGTCCGCCCACCAGGGGGCGGCGGCGAACAGCACCAGCGCCGCCGCGGCGATGGCGACGCCGATGCGGCTGGAGCGGTTGGCGTGCTCGACGCGGAAGTTCATCCGTGCACCTTCGGGAACAGACCTTCCGGCCTAAACGCCAGCACGAGCAGGAACGCGATGTGGCCTGCGAGGAGATTCCAACCCGGGTCGATTTGCGCGCCGATGGCCTGCGCGACGCCGATGATGACGCCGCCCACGAGCGTGCCCCACATGCTGCCGAGGCCGCCGATGATGACGGCCTCAAAGCCGAAGATCAGCCGCGCCGGGCCGATCGACGGATCGAAGTTGGCGCGCACGGCGAGAAGAACACCGGCAATGGCGACGATGGCGAGCGACAACGCCATGGCAAGGCCGAAGACATGCGAGTTGTTGAGGCCCATGAGCTGCGCGACCGATTGATCGTCGGACGTGGCGCGGAAAGCGCGGCCGAGCGCCGTGCGATAGAACAGCCATTGCAAGCCTGCGATCACCGCGATGGCGAGCAGGAATTGAATAAGCGGCAGCGTGCCGACCGCAAGCCCGCCGCCGAGATGGATGCTGGCGATCTCGATGTTGCCGGCGTTGAGCTTGCGGCTATCGGCGGTGAAGAACTCGAGCAGGCCGTTCTGGATGATGACCGAGAGGCCGAAGGTCACGAGCAGCGGTGGTAGCAAATCATCGCCGAGCGTGCGGTTGAGGATGGCGCGCTGGAGCGCATAGCCGCCCACAGCCATCAGCGGCACGACGATGACAATCGAGAGCAGCGGATTGATGCCGAGCGTCTCGGTCGTGACGAGCGCGACATAAGCCGCGAGAACGATCAGGTCGCCGTGCGCGATGTTGACGAGCCGCATCACGCCGAAGATGAGCGACAGCCCCGCAGCGAACATGGCGTAAAGCCCGCCGAGGAGAACGCCCTGGATGATGGTGTTGACCCACTCCACCGTCAGACTCCGAAATAGGCCGCAGCGATGGTCTCGCGCGTCAGCGTGCTCGCTTCGCCTTCGAGCGACACGCGGCCTTCCTGAAGGCAATAGACATGACGCGCGGTCTTCAGCGCCTGCACGATGTCCTGCTCGACGATGACGAGCGAGATACCCTCCGAGACGATGTCGGGCAGACGGGCGTAGATGTCGCGAACGACGATGGGCGCGAGGCCAAGGCTGATCTCGTCACAGAGAAGGAGTTTCGGATTCGACATCAGCGCGCGGCCGATGGCGACCATCTGTTGCTGGCCTCCGGAGAGCGAAGTGCTCGGTTGGCTGCGGCGCTCGCCGAGCACGGGGAACAGCTCGTAGACACGCGCGAGATTCCAGCGACCCGGACGCCCGAGCTGGCCGCCAATCAGGAGATTTTCCTCAACCGAGAGCGATGGAAACAGGCGGCGGCCTTCCGGCACCAGCGCGATGCCGCGCGCGACGACGCCATGCGCAGGAACGTCGCCGATGGGCTCCCCCTCGAATAGGATGGCATCGCGGCGCGAAGACATTATCCCGGCGATGGATTTGAGCAACGTGCTCTTGCCGGCGCCGTTCGCGCCGATGACGGCGACAACCTCGTCCGCGGCGACGCCCATTGAGACGCCGAACAGCGCCTGGAAGTCACCGTAATGCGCGTCGAGCGCGCGGACCTCGAGGAGACGCTTAGGCATCGGCGGCGATCCCCATATAGATCTCCGCAACCTGCGGACGGCGGATCACTTCCGCCGGATTGCCCTCGGCGATCAGCGCGCCGCCGTGCAGCACCACCAGCCGGTCCACCGCCGCGATCAGGGCGTGGACGATGTGCTCGATCCAGACGATGGAAACGCCGGTGGCACGGACCTGTTTCACCAGTTCGACCAGCGCAGCGGTCTCGTGCTCGATCAGGCCGCCCGCGACTTCATCGAGCAGGAGCACATGGGGCTTGGTCGCGAGCGCCCGCGCCAGCTCCAGTCGCTTGCGGTCGAGCAAGGTGAGGCTTCCTGCGCGGCGGTTGGCTTTGTCGGCGAGGCCACACTGTTCTAGCAACTCGGCACAACGCGCATAGACGTCACTCTCGCGCTGGCCGCCGCCGAAGGCCGCCGCGACCACGAGGTTCTCGAACACGCTCATGCCGCCGAACGGCTGCGGAATCTGGAACGATCGCGCGATGCCGGCGCGACAGCGATGTTCGGGTTTATCACGCGAAATGTCGCGGCCGTCGTACACGACGCGGCCGGAGTCCGGCGTGATGGTGCCGGTGATTATGCCGAACAGCGTGGTCTTGCCCGCGCCGTTCGGTCCGATGATGCCGAGCGCCTCGCCGTCATCGAGCGTAAGGTCTATGCCGTTCGCGACCACCACGGCCCCGAAGCGCTTGGAGATTTTTTCGAGGGAAAGAATCGCCGGCATCAGCGCTTGCCCACCGGCAGTCTGTTCCCTCCCCCCTTGTGGGGGAGGGTTAGGGAGGGGGTTCGTTCAGCGCGCACCGACATCAATGCAAAGGCCCCACCCCGCGCGCCGCTACGCGGCGAGCGACCCTCCCCACAAGGGGGAGGGAAAAGAAAGTTAAGACAACAGCTCCAGCTTGCCGCCGGTTGGAATGTTCGGCGCGGGCTTGTTCGCGGTGATGACCAACTCGAACTTGTCGCCCTTGCGCTGCCACTGTCCGGCAACGAGCGGCGTCTTGGTGACATTCTTCACCGGCTTGCCGGTCCATTGCACCGGGCCGACCATCGACTGGTAATTGGTCGCGACGATCGAATCGAGGATCGCCTTCGGCTCCAGACTCTTCGTGCGCTTGAGCACGTCGATGGCCACTTCGAACAGCGCATGCTGGAAGCCGATCGGCTGCGACCACGGACGCTTGGTCGCGTCCTCGTAAGCTTTCGCGAGTTCAGCAGCGCTCTGCCCCGTGAGTCCCGACTTGAACGGATGGCTCGGCGTCCACCATACCTCGGAGGTGAGACCGTTGCCGCGCGCGCCGAGCGAGTTGATCACCGACGGGAAGAGCAGCGCCTTGCCGATGGTGACGATCTTCGGCTTGAAGCCCTGCTGTGCGCACTGCGACCAGAAGGTCGAAAAGTCCGGCGGGATCATGTTGCCGGTGACGATCTCCGCTCCTGCCGCCTTGAAGGCCGCGATCTGCGAGGAGAAGTCGTTGTTCATCACCTGATAACGGCCTGGATCGTGCAGCTTGTAGCCCGCGGCGGCGAGCGCAGGCGGCAGGCCGCGCTCCTTGTCCCCCCAGGCGTTGCCGTCAGCATCGTTCGGAAAGAGCCCGCCGACGACCTTGTTGGTCGGCGCGCCGTCCCACAGCGCGAGGAACGCGGCGATGACGTCCTCAAGACCCCAGAAGAAGTGATAGGTCCAGTTGAAACCCTTGGCCGGATCGCCCTTGCGGCCGAAGAAGTACGGCTGCCACGGGCAGTTCGTTGTGACGCACGGCACCTCGTTGACCTCGGCCTGATCCGACACTGGATTCGTGGTGTCCGGCGTACCGGCGGCGACCAGGAGGTCGACCTTGTCGGAGAGGATCAGATCGTTCGCGACTTCAGCCGCGCGGGTGCCGGTCGATTGGCTGTCTTTCGAGATGATCTGCACCTGATAGGTGCGGCCGCCGCTTTGCAGGCCGTTCTTCAGGATGCCGCGCACCTGCTCGATGATGAAGTTGTCGGCCTCGCCGAAGCCGGCGAGCGGGCCGGTGCGCGGGCTGACGTGGCCGATCTTGATGACGCGGCCCTGCGCGCTTGCCGAGTTCGCGCCGAGCAATGCGGGCGCCGCAACGGCTGCCGCACCGCTCTTCATCAACGTGCGGCGGTTCATGTTCCGAATGTTCTTCATGTTCACCTCCCTGTTGGCTCCGTCTCTTCGCCTGGACGGAGTCCGCGTCTCATGACTTCTTGGCGTCGTTCTCTCGCGCCTTTTTCAGATGTTGCAGAACCTTCGCGCGCAGCGCCGCTTGTTCCTCGGCGCTCCACTTGCGGAAGCCCTCACCGCTCTTGAAGCCGAGCTTACCCTCCGCGACCAGCTGCTCCAGATAGGGCGACGGACCGGGACGATGATCGATATCCGGCAGAACGGTCTTGTGAATCGCGAGCGTGAGATCGGTGCCGACGAGATCGGCGTTCTCCAGCGGCCCAAGCACCGCGAGCCTGCGGCCGAACGCGGCCTTGATGACGCGGTCGACGGTCTCCGCGTCGCAGATGCCGCGCTCGACGAGCGAGACGGCCTCGCGCCACAGCGCATGTTGCAATCGATTGCCGATGAAGCCCGGCACGTCCTTCTTCACATGCGCGGGCTCTTTGCCCGCGTCGGCATGCAGCTTCATGGTGAAGTCGATGGCCGCCTGCGAGGTCCACTGCGTGCCGATCACTTCGACAAGCGGCACGAGGAACGGCGGATTCCACCAATGCGTCCCGAGTGCACGCTCGCGATGCTTCAGCCCCTGCATGATCTCGGTGATCGGCATGACCGAGGTATTGCTGGCAAGGATCGTGTCCGGACGGACGTGCTTTTCGACCTCCGCGAAAGTCTTCTGCTTCAGCGGCATGTCCTCAAGAATCGCCTCGACGACGTAGTCCGCGTCACGCACGCAGTCCGCCATGTCGGCGACCGGCTTCACGCGCTCGACCGCCTTCGGATCGTCACCGAGATCGCGGAGGTTGGCCGCAATGCGCATCAGCGCGCTGTCGAGCGTCGGCTTGTGCGCGTCGGTGATGGTGACGTCGTGGCCGGCCAGCGCGAACACCTGGGCGATGCCGTGGCCCATCAGGCCGGCGCCGATCACCGCGATTTTTGGTTTCGTGCTCATCCTGCGGTGTAGCCGCCGTCGGCGTAGAGGATGTGGCCAGTGTAGAAGTCCGAGGCCCGTGAGGCGAGGAACAGGAGCGGACCGGCGAGGTCTTCCGGCTCGCCCAAGCGGCCCTTCGGCACGCGAGACAGGAAGCCTTTACGCACGGTTTGGGCGCGTTCCGTGTCCTCGTACATCCAGGCAGTCAGTGGCGAACGAAACACGGTCGGGCCGAGCGCATTCACGGTGATGCCGGTTTCGCCAAGCTCGCAGCCGAGCGCCTTGGTGATGCCGTCCACTGCCGACTTCGAGGCGCAATAGGCGGTGTAGCCCGCCGGATGGCCGAGAAGGCCGCGCGCGGACGACGTTAGGATGATCTTGCCGCCCTTATTCTGTTTGAGCATCTGGCGCGCTGCGGCGCGCGCCATCAGCCAGGATTGCGTGACGTTAGCATCCATCACATCAAGGAAGTCTTCCGGCTTCTGATCGACGATCTTCGCCACCTTGTTCTGGCCGGAGGCCACCACAAGGATATCCACGCTCCTGAAGCGGTCCACCGCGGCGTTGACGATGGTCGCGCAGTTCTCTTCCGAACTCGGGCGCTTCGCGACGACATGAACCTTGCCGCCACCAAGCGCCTCGCACTCCTCGCCGATCTTCTTGAGCGAGGCCGCGTTGTTGGCGCAGATCACGACGTTCGCGCCCGCGCCGGCGAGCACCTTCGCCGCGATCGCGCCAAGCGCGCCGGTCGCGCCGGTGACGATGGCGGTCTTGCCTTTGACGTCGAACAGCGAGGCGGGGTTTTTCAGGAAATCGTCGGACATGCGCTCTCCCAGTCTTCTCCGCTGTCATGCCCCGCGAAGGCGGGGCATCCAGCTCTTGGCTTTCCTGGATCGCCCGCCTTCGCGGGCGATGACACCGTTGTTGTGGCCGCAGGTCACTTCGGCGGTGCAGCCACCGCTACAGCGATCGTGCAGACCTCGTTGCCGCGGTTGATGATCTCGCGGGTTTCGTTCGGGGCGATGTAGCAGCTATCGCCCTGCTTGATGACCTGCTCCTTGCCACCGGCGATCACCGTCAGCTCGCCCGCGAGCACGTAGTAGATCTTCTCCGGCGGCGAGGCATCGGGGCCGGCGCCGCCGCCCGGCAGGAAGTGCGAGATGCCGAAGATGAGCGCCTGCGAGCCGCCCATCTCGGCGCCAAACACGCGGAACGACTTGTAGTCGCGATGATTCGGCGCTTCGTAAGGCTTCGCCTCTGAAAATTTTCTGACGATCATTTGAAGCGCGCTCCCTTCTCGATGCGGTACTTGCCCTTCGGATCGACGATCGCGACGAGACGGATGATGCAGCCGTCGCCACGATCCCAGTTCCACGGGAAGAACGCGAAGGTGCAGCGGCGGCCGGTGACCTTGTCGAGGTCACCGCCGACGTTCTCGATGCCGAGGATACCGTTGGTGAAGAGCTTGCGGTGCACCGGTTCCCACTCGGGATGATCGTCCTTCCAGTCGCGGCCGCCGGACCACTCGTAGTATTCTTCCTTCAGGTGCGGATGCAGCGGACCGTTGCGGTGCGGGCCGATCGCCGTCGCGAGCGGATGGTCGTTGGCCTGGGTGTCGTGGCCGACGACCTTGACCTTCTTCTCGACAAACCAGTCGCCCGCCGACGGCACGAAGCCCGGGCATTTGCAGAAGTAGTCTTCCGAATCCTCGTACTGGTGGTGCCAGCCGGTGTTGACGATCACGACGTCGCGCGGACGCACGACCTTGCCAGCGGCCTTCTCGAGATCGTCATAGGTGATCGGCTCCCACTTCTTCTTTGGGATCGAGATCACGATACCGGTGCCGAAGAAGTGCGGCAGCGGCACCTCGTCGATGAACGGCGTGCCCTGCACGACGTGCGCGGGCGCGTCGATGTGCGTGGTGTTGTGCATCGACGTCGTGATGCGCTGCGACAGCACGCCCGACTTCGCCATGTAGTGGATGCGCTCGATCTTGACGTCTTCAAAGTACGGCCAGTTCGGCGACTGATAACCGAAGCGATGGGACAGGTTGTAGAACTCCAACCCCATATCGTTCTTCAGGTTCTCCTCGAACATCACACCGCGAATTCTCTTAGCCAAGGTTGTCCTCCTGTCTGATCCTTGTGCCGGCGCGTTGCACGCCTTGCATCGTTGTATTCAGCCAACGCGAGGCGCGGGCCGCGAATTCGTTACGCCGCGAGTGCGTTCCAGTCGGCTTCCATGGCGCTCTTGGTGGCGAGAAGCTTCTTGGTGATCAGCGCCTGCTGCTCACGGAAGCGCTGGCTCGGCACCGGCACGGAGATCGCGACCGCATTGCCGTTCGGATCCTGCAGCGCAATGCCTGCGGCGCAAATGCCGAGCGTGTGCTCCTCGCGGTCGAAGGCGACGCCGGTGCGCTTCGCGGTGCGGATGTCCTGCATCAGCGTGTTGAGCGTGGTCAGTGTGTTCGGCGTCCGCGCCTCGTAGCGCTTGCCGATCAGGCGCTCGATCTCGTCTTCTTCGAGGCCGCTCAGATAGGCCTTGCCGTTGGCCGTGCAGTACAGCGGGAACGTCTCACCCACCGCGGAGACGGTGCGCAGCCGATGCGAGCCGATGACCTGATCGATGAACACGAGATGATCGTTGCGGACCGACGCGAGATCGACAGTCTCGCGCAACTCCTGCGACAGCTTCATGATGAAGGGCCGCGCCATGCCGACGAAATCGCGGCGCACCGAGCCCGCCAGGCGGTGCAGTGCCGGTCCAAGCCGCACGCGGCCCGTAGGCGACGCCGCGATCAGAAGCTTTTCGGATTCCAGCGACGCGACGATCCGCTGCACGGTCGAACGTGCCAGCCCCACACGACGCGCGATCTCGCCGAGACTGAGACCGCCGTCCTCACCCTCCAGCGCGCGCAGAATGCTCGCGGCGCGGGCGATGACCTGAACCTGGTTCTTCTCGGCCTGCTTTTCGCCTTGCGGCTTTTCGCCAAGCTCACTCATGACGCAACCACCCCAAACCTGGACCGCGCGGCGGTCTCACAGCCGCCTTGCATCGTGGTACACGCTAGCCCAATATCCGGTACGGTCAAAAGCAGAAAAGATGCTGCAGCGCACACGCTGCGAAGACGGGAGGACGCCTTGGTCAAGAAGATCGCGCTGGAAGAACACTTCCTCTGCCCGGGATTCATCGAGTACTGGAATCCGACCGTGGCGGGCATGCCCGCGGCCAAGCGCGAGAACCTTTTGAATCGCAACACCGATTTCGGTGAGATGCGGCTCGCATCGATGGACAAGGCGGGCATCTCCCGCGCGGTGCTGGGCCTCGCCGGCCCCGGCGTGCAGGCGGAGCGCGACGTTGCGACCGCCGTGCGCAACGCCAAGTCCGGCAACGATTTTCTGGCCAAGGAAATCCAGAAACGGCCCGATCGTTACTCGGGCTTCGCCCATCTGCCGATGCAGGACGCGAAGGCTGCGGCGGATGAGCTCGAACGCTGCGTGAAGGATCTGAAGTTCTGCGGTGCGATGATCAACGGTCACACGCTCGGGCAATATCTCGATCACCCGTCGCTGGCGCCGTTCTGGGAGCGCGCGGACGCGCTCAACACGCTGATCTACATCCATCCGACCGATCCGGTGTCGGTCGCGCCGGTGCTGGAAGGCCATCCGGGGCTTCGCCGCGCGACGTGGGAATGGACGTTCGAGACCGGCTCGCACGCGCTGCGGCTGATCTTCGCAGGCGTGTTCGACCGCTTCCCAAAGGCGCGCGTCGGTCTCGGCCACATGGGCGAGACGCTGCCCTATCTTCTGTGGCGTTTCGACAGCCGCACCGGGCCGGAGTTCTACGACGTGGGTTTGAAGAAGCCGGTGTCGCACTACATCAAGAGCAATATCGAGATCACGACATCGGGCATGTGCTCGGCGGAGCCGCTGAACTGCGCGATCGCCGCTCTCGGCAAGGACCGCATCATGTTCAGCGCTGACTATCCGTTCGAGAGGGCTGAGGAAGCCGGGCACTGGCTCGACACCGAGAACATGGACGAGGCTGTGCGGGCCGATATCGCGTATAAGAACGCGGAGCGGCTTTTAGGTTTGACGGCGTAGCGGGACTGAAGGCCACGTGGGAACGGACGACCAGATCTTCACCGGCGGCAGCACCAACGCGCTGCACGATCTGTTTCAGAAACAGGTTCAGCAGGCGCTGGAGCAGTCCGACCTCGACGAGGACGCCAAGCAGACGATTCTGGTCGCGCTGAACTGCCCGTGCTGTGGCGCAGGCGGAATGAACTACACGGCAAAAATTAAGCGAAAGAAGTAGTTCACTGTTCTCTCAGCGTCATGGCCGGGCTTGTCCCGCCATCCACGTTTTTGCGACAACGAAGAAAGCAAGACGTGGATGCCCGGCACAAGGCCGGGCATGACAGCACCTCTGTTGCGCCGAACTACTTAACCGCTGTCGCCTCGACTTCGATCTTGAAGCCATAGTGGAGCTGCGGCACCGGAACGACGCAGCGCGCGGGCTTCGCGTTGCCGGTCCACTTCGCATAGAGCGCGTTGAACGCCGGCCAGTCGCCGATATCGGTCACGTACACACGCACCTGCACGAGCTTCTCGACGCCGCTTCCCGCCCCCTTCAGCGCATTGGCAACGTTGTCGAGCACGCACTGCGCCTGCTTCTCGAACGGCGCGTCGGCGAGCTTGGTGCCATCCGGCGCGATCGGAAGCTGGCCGGAGACGAACACGAAGCCGTTCGCGGTCACCGCGTGGCTGTAGTGGCCGCCCGGCTGCGCCATCGTGGCGGGATTGGTGTTGACGACATCCGACATGAAACTCTCCTGTTATCGCGCAGCGCGCAGCTTTTCCGTTGCGGCGTTATCGACCGCAAACGTCTCCGGATCAACCACCACGCCGTATTTCTCCGCGGCGGCTGCAACCGAGACATAACCCTGCCGCACATCCTCGCGCACGGACTCGATGTCGCGCTGGAGCGCCGGACCATATCCGCCGCCGCCGCCCGAACTGATCTTGAACGCATCCTCGGCGTTGAGCTGGGCGACCAGCACCTTGGCGTTCTTAAAGTCTGTCTTCCATTCGCCCTTGAGGCGGAACGCGACCTGATTGCCAGCGGCTTCGTCGCCACCCTCGAGCCCCCACGGCGGACAGGCCGAACGCTCGCTCTGCGTGTTCACGGCGAGCGGCGAGAGTGCCCGCGTGGTGCGCGCGATGCCGAGCCCGCCGCGATACTTCCCCGCGCCGC
>JBFLYS010000035.1:11075-54452 GCA_040756555.1 Pseudomonadota bacterium
TCGTCGCCACCCTCGAGCCCCCACGGCGGACAGGCCGAACGCTCGCTCTGCGTGTTCACGGCGAGCGGCGAGAGTGCCCGCGTGGTGCGCGCGATGCCGAGCCCGCCGCGATACTTCCCCGCGCCGCCAGAATCCGGGATCAGTTCGAAGCGCTCCACCACGATGGGAAATTTCGCCTCGGCCTGCTCGTTCGGTCCGTTGTGGGTGTCGCCGTCGTTGAGGCAGACGGTCGCGGAGACGCCGTCCTCGTTGTGTTTGGCGCCCCAACCGCCGCCGAGCGGGCCGAACGTGCCGATAAAGAACTCGGAGGTGCGCGGATTGAAGCCGTGGAAACTCGGGGTGACGAGATCGGCGTGGTGTCCCGCGATGACGCGATCCGGGATCGCCTTGTGCAACGCCTTGAAGATCGTATCCACGATGGTCATCGGAAACGTCATCCACCAGCGCATCGGCGCAGGCCGCGTCGCGCTGACGATCCGGCCCGGCGGGATGATAACCTTGAGGCTGCGGAACGCGCCGTCGTTGATCGGATAGTCCGTCGGCGACGTGATGCACTTGTAGGCGACCTGCGCGCAGGCGTAGCCGGTCGTAATGCCGGAGTTGAAGAAGCCGCGCACCTGCTTCGACACCTCGGACAGGTCGATGATCATCTCGTCGCCCTTGACGATGACCTTCACGCGCACCGGGATGCGCTTGCCGATTTCGAGGCCGTCGTCGTCGAGCCAGGACTCCGCTTCGTAGGTGCCGTCCGGGATGGTTTTCGTCCGCGCTCGCGCGGCGGACTCGGCGCGGTCCATGATCTCAACGATGGCGCCCTGTACCGCGTCGGCGCCGTAACGCTCGATCAATTCCAAGAAGCGCCGCTCCCCGGTCTTCACGGCCGTCACCTGCGCGCGGAGATCGCCCATCGCGCGTGGCGGCAGGCGGACGTTCATCTTGATGATGTCGAGCAAGTCCTCGTTGACCTTGCCCTGGTCCTGATACCTCAGAATCGGGATCTGGATGCCCTCGGAATAGATGTCCGTGGTCATGCCGCCGAGCACACCGCCGACATCGAGCCAGTGCGCCATGCAGCAGGAGAAGCCGACCAGCTTGTTCCTGTGGAAAATCGGCAACGTGAAGGTGAAGTGGTTGAGGTGGCTACCGGTCGTGTAGGAATCGTTGGTGACGTAGATGTCGCCCGGCTTAATGTTCTTGCGGCCGAAATGGCGAATCTTCGCCTTCACCGTCTCCGACATGCCGCGGATGAACATCGGCAGGCCGATGCCGATGGAGACCGTGTCGCCCTCCGGCGTGAACAGGCCGGTTGTGAAATCGAGCGCCTCGTAGATGATGATGTTGTAGGCCGTCCGCATCAGGTTGGTCTTCATCTCCTCCGTCACGGCGATGATGCCGTTGCGGAGAATCTCGGTGACCACCGGATCGTTCTTGCGGCGTTTGGCTGCGGCTTTTTTGGTGTTCTTCGCCATCACTTCGCTCCCGCCACCGCGATCACGAGATTGCCGAAAGGATCGACCGTCATCCTGTCGCCCGGCATCAGCACCGTGGTCGAGGCGTGCTCCTCGATCAGCGCAGGACCAGCGATGGCGTTACCCGCCAAAAGCTCGGCGCGGCGATAGGTCGGCGCATCGCGGAATTTGCCGCCGAACGACACCTTGCGCTTGCCGGTGAAGGCGGCCTTCGGCGGCGTCTTCGTTCCGCGCTTGATCTTCTCCTGCGGCGGTTTCTTCATCAGGCCCGCGACGGTCGCGCGCATGGAAACGATCTCGGCGCGCTCGTTTGGCGCCGAGGTGCCGTAGCGAAGCAGATGCACCTCGTCGAAGTTCTTCTTGATTGCCTTGCGGTCCTGCTTCTTGAACACCGACAGCGGCAGATCGACCGTCACCGCGTGCTCCTGCCCGACGTAGCGCATGTCGAGCGCGCGCTTCACGGTGATCTGGTGCGGCTTCACCGACGTCGCGCCGATCGCGTCGCGGCCCTGCTGCTCCAGTTCCTTGAATACGCTCTCGATGCGTTCGAACGGCGCGTCCTCGAGGCTCATCAGCGAGGTGCGCACGAAATCGTAGCGCAGATCGGAGAACAGCATGCCGAACGCCGAGAACACACCCGGCGCGCCGGGGATGATGACCTTGCGAATACCGATCTCGCGCGCGACAGCCACCGCATGCAACGGACCCGCGCCGCCATAGGCGAACATGACGAAATCGCCGGCGTCGAGGCCGCGTTCGGTGGTGACGCCCTTCACCGCGTAGGACATCGCGGTCGCGGCGATGCGGATGATGCCGTCGGCGGTCTCGGTCGCGCTCATGCCGAGCGGCTTGCCGACCTTGGCGAGCGCGCGCTCCGCAGCCTTCGTATCGAGCGTCATCTCACCGCCGAGGAAGCGGTCGGCACCGAGACGGCCGAGCATTAGGTTGGCGTCGGTGACGGTCGGCTCCTCGCCGCCGAGGCCGTAACAGGCCGGGCCCGGCTCTGCGCCCGCACTCTGCGGACCGACGCGCATCGCGCCATCCTCGGCGCGCGCGATCGATCCGCCGCCGGTGCCGACCTCGAAGATGTCCATCATGGCGATCTGGATCGGCAGCGCCTTGTCGTAGCCGCCGATCAGCGCGGCTCCAGTTGTGAGCGCCTCGCCCTTGTGAATGACGCCGGCTTTGGCGGTCGTGCCGCCCATGTCGAAGGCGATGGCGTTCTCGATGCCGAGCGTGCGGCACAGCGCCTGCGTGCCAATGACGCCGGCCGCGGGGCCGGACTCCAGCATCCGCACGCAATGGGTCTGCGCCTGTTCGCTCTCGTAAAGACCGCCAGTCGACTGCACGATCAGGAACGAGCCGTGGAAACCGTCCTTGCGGATATGATCGTCGATCTCACCGATATAGCGGCGCACCTTCGGACCGATGTACGCATTCGCCGCCGCGGTGGAGACGCGCTCGAATTCGCGATACTCCTGCGACAGCTCGTGCGAGGCCGAGACGAACAGATTGGGATGACGCTTGGTGAGGATTTCCTTCGCGCGCGCCTCGTGCGACGCATTGGCGTAGCAGTTGATGAACATGATCGCGACGGCCTCCATGCCAAGCGCGGCAATCTTGTCTCCCAATGTGATCAGGCCTTCCTTGTCGAGCGGGATCAGCACCTCGCCGTCGGCGCGCACCCGCTCCTTCACCTCGAAGCAAAGCGCACGCTCAATCAGCGGCTGGTGCTTCTGGAAGAACAGATTGTAGGCGTCGGGCCGGTTGATGCGGCCGATCTCGTAAACGTCGCGAAAGCCGTCGGTCGTGATCAGCGCGGTCTTCGCGCCCTTGCGCTCCAGCATCGTGTTGATGGCGACGGTCGAGCCGTGCAGGAACAGGCTCGCGGAGACGTATTCGCTGCCCGCCTTGTGAACGCCGTTGCTGATGCCGTCGACGAGCCGCTGCGGCGTCGACAGCGCCTTGCCGAACGTCAAACGTCCGGTCTTGTCGTCGAACACCGCGATGTCGGTGAAGGTCCCGCCAATGTCGGCGGCGAGGCGGAGGTTCGTGCTATTACCGCCCGCACGCAGACCTTTACGCACTGCCATTGGACTACTTCGTTGCCGCTGCCTGCGCGACCGGGGTCCAGCGCGCGAGTTCGGACGCTATGAAGGCCGAGAGCTGATCCGACGTCAACGGCTTCGGCTCGAACGCATCCTGCGCAAGGCGCTGCTTGATCTCCGGCCGGCTCAGGATGCGGGACACCTCTTCGTTGAGTCGCTGCGCGATTTCCTTCGGCAGCCCCCTCGGCGCGGTGAGCGTGAACCACGTGCTCGCGACAAGATCGTAGCCGAGCTCCTTGAACGTCGACACGCTCGGCGCCTCCGGCCGCCGTGCTTCCGTGGTCACGGCGAGCGCGCGCAGCGTGCCGCCCTGCAACTGGCCGAGCGCCGCGCCCCACGTGAACGAGCCCATCGGAACGCGGCCGGTGATAATGTCGGCAAAGGCCGCCGTGTTGTACGGGATGTGCGTCAGCTTGAGGCCGTTCTGCCGGGCGACAAGCTCCACCACCAGATGACCGACCGTGCCCACGCCCGACGAGGCGTAGCCGGAGAACTTGTCGGCCTTCGCGGCCGCAATCAGGTCCGCCACCGAACGCAGATCGCTCGCCGGTGGCACGACCCAGACAAGTGGCGGACCGCCGATATAGGCGATGGGCGTGAAATCGCGCAGCGCGTCGAAGTCCGCATTCTTGGCGACCGCAGGCGCGAGGATTTGCGGCGCAAGCCCGCCCATCAGCAGGGTGTAACCGTCAGGCTCGGCACGGGCGACCTGCGTCGCGGCAATCATCCCGCCGCTGCCGCCGCGGTTCTCGACAACGACGCTCTGCTTGAGCGCGGCCGAAAGATGCTCGGCGATAACGCGCGCCCACACGTCCGCCGCGCCACCCGCGGCGAAGGGCACGACGATGCGGATGGGTTTTGTGGGCCAGTCGGCGGCATACGCCGGCGCGTAGAGCGTGGCGAGCGCAACAGCAACAACACAAGCGAGCCTTCGCATCATTGCGGCGCCGATCCGTCCTTGAGCTTGTCGAGGCCAACCGCATCGACGTAGCGAGTCCAGCGTGCGATATCGTCTTTGATGAAGGTGCCGACCTTGTCCGGCCCGTAGATCGGCGGCGTCTCCATGCCGACGGCGAGAAGTTTGGCTTTCACCTCGGGCTTCTGCACCGCACGCATGATCTCCTGATTGAGCTTCTCGACGATCGCCCTTGGCGTCTTCGCCGGTGCCATGAACCCGCCCCAACCCGGCATGTCGAAATCGGGAAAGCCAGACTCGGCAATCGTCGGCACATCCGGCAGCAATTGGGAGCGTTTCGCAGAGGTGACGGCGATCCCGCGCACGGTGCCGGACTGGATCTGCACTTTCGCCGTCGTGGACACACCAACGAACATCTGCACATGGCCGCCGACGACGCCCGTCATCGCGTCGTTCACGTTGCGGAACGGCACGTGCACGATGTTGATGCCCGCTGACTTGTTCAGCACCTCGCAGGCGATGTGCGGCACCGTGCCGATACCGGCCGACGCGCAGTTGATCTGCCCCGGCTTCGCCTTTGCGAGCGCAACCAGCTCCTGCACCGACTTCACTGGAACACCGGGATGCGTTACCAGCGCATAGGAGATGATGCCGATCAGCGCGACCGGCTCGTAGTCGTTCACGAAGTCGTAGGATGCGGTCTTCATCGCGGTGTTAAGCGTGTAGGACGGCGTCGCGAACAGGAGTGTGTGGCCGTCCGGTTCCGCGGTCGCGACGGCAGTCGCTGCGATCTTGCCGCCCGCACCCGGGCGCGATTCCACCACGACAGGCTGGCCCCACGTCTGCTGTAGATGCTCCGCAATGATGCGCGCGAACGCGTCGGGGCTCGGACCGACGATGATACGGATCGTGCGATTGGGAAAATCCTGCGCGCGAGCCGGAACCGCGAGCGCTAGCAGCGCTGCAACCAGCAGCACGATTCTCGTCATGGGCATCCTCCCGGCACGCATATGCTTGCGCTGCCGTCCGGTATTACAATGCAGCCGCCTGGAAAGCGCAAAGGGTTCTTCATGTCCGACGATCCGAAACCGATCCGACGCGTCGTCACCGGCAACGACGAGCATGGCCGCTCGCGTGTTCTGTTCGACAGCGCGGCGCCCAACGTGAACCCCGGCGCGGTTGTACGCGGAACCTGCATGACGGATCTGTGGGTGTTCAAGGAAATACCCGCGCCGATTTCCGGCACGCGGGATGACGGCAAACTGCCGTTTCATTTCGAGCCGCCGTCAGCCGGCGGACATCTGCGGATCGTGCAATCGCCGGCGAAGCCCGCGAACTATGATCCGGCGAAAGACCCTGCGGCGAAGCCGCTGACCGGACCGCGGCGGCGCCCCGACGGCGTGCTCGATCGCGGCGGACAGAATGCGTACAGCTCACCGATCCACAAATCCGAAACTGTCGATTACGGAATCCTGCTCGAAGGGGAACGTCTGCTTGTTCTCGACAGCGGAACATTGACGATGAAGCCCGGCGACGTGGTGGTGCAGCTCGGCAACTGGCACGGCTGGACCAACCCGAACCAACGAAGCCTGATGGCCTTTGTCATGATGGGTGCGAAGTTCGAGGAGCAGACGTGATGCAAGGCGCGAAACCCACCCGCCGTATCGTCACCATCGATGACAACGCAGGAAAATCGACGGCCATCCAGGATGGTCCCGCACCGGACGTTCGCACTGATCCGGCGCGCGCCGGTTTCACCTCGACCCGCATCTGGCTGACGGATCGTGCGCCACCGCGGATCGGGGCCTTCGCCGATCCGACGCTCGGCTCCCACACGCTCGAACCGCCGAAGAATGGCTCGGTGTGCCGTGTTGTCACCTTCCCGCCCGACGCGACGTTCAGGGGCAAGATCGGCTCGGCAGAGGTCGCGGCCTATTTCAACGCGATGGGATCGCCCGGCGCTTCGACCTATTCGGCGAAAGCGCCAAACCCGTACATGCAGAAGACGCGCACGCTCGACTTCTGCCTGGTGCTGGAGGGCGAGATCACGCTCGTTCTCGACACCGAGGAGGTGCAGCTCAAGGCCGGCGACACGGTCGTGCAGCGCGGCACCAACCACGCGTGGAGCAATCGCTCGGATCGCCCCTGCGTGATCGCGATCTCATCGCACGACGCGACGGAGTAGCGCTGGGTCAGACCGGCGCTTTGACGCCGAGCTTGTCCGCGGCCTTCAGGATGCGGTCCCAAGTACCCTTCGCAACCGGGATGCCCTTGGCCTCGCGCTCGGCGCGGGTCGCGTCGCCGCGCTCGCCCGGAAGCATGATCTTCTCGACGCCTTCCGCGCGCGGCAGCACCGCGATGTCCTTGCCGAGCCGTTCGGCCTCGGCTTCGAACATCTCGCGATTGCCGAACGCCTCGACGTTGATTGCAATCGCCGCGCCGTTGAGGAACGGGTTGTTCTCGATCGAGCCATCCTCGAGGTCCGGCGCGACGCGCGGATTGGAGAGAAGAAGGCTCGTCAGGCACTCGATCATGAACGAGAGGCCCGCGCCCTTTGCGCCGCCAAGCGGCAGCAGCGTCTCGACCGCCTTCGGATCGGTCGTGTCCTTGCCGTCCTTGTCGAGCCCCCAGCCAATAGGGATCTTCTCGCCACGGTCGGCGGCGCCCATGATCTTGCCGTTGGCGACGACACCGGTCGAGAAGTCCAGGAGATAAGGACGACCGTCCTTTCGCGGCACGGCGAAGGCGATCGGGTTCGACGACACTGCCGGCACACGCGTGCCGGGATAGGCCATCATCGGGCCCGAGGCGCTGGTCGCGATGCCGGCGAAGCCTTGCTCCGCCGCCTGCAAGGCGAAATAGCCAATGGCGCCGGTGTGCGTGATGTTACGCGCCGCGCACCAACCGATGCCAACCTTCTTCGCCGCAGCCATCGCCTCGTTCATCGCCTGCGTCATCGCGACGGCCGCCGGCGCACGGTCGGCCTCCAGCACGATGGCCGCTCCGAGATTGCGCTCAACGCGGATGTTCGGCTTGGCGCTGATCGACTTTGCGTTGATGAGATCGATGTAGCGCGGGATGCGGATGACGCCGTGCGAGTCTGTGCCGCGCAGGTTCGCCCACACCAGCATCTTCGCCCATTCATCGGCGTGCTCGCGGGAGAGAGATGCCGCAACAAAAATATCGGACGTGAACTTCGTGAGATCAGCCTTGCTGATCCGGATCGCTTCCTGAGCCATTCGCTGCGCTTACACCTTGCTGCCGGACACGGACTTGTACCAATCGAGAATCTCCGCGCCATTCCAGAACAGCACGCCCTCGAACTTCTTCACATAGTCGTAGATCGCCTCGAGATACTTGATCCGGTGCGGCTGGCCGGACAGATACGGATGGATCGCCAGCGAGACGATCTTGGCGCGATCCGCGCTCTCCGCGTAGAGCCGGTCGAACTGATCGGTCATCCGCTTGAGCAGATAGTCGCTCTCGTGATGCTGAACGGCCATCATCGGGATGTCGTTCATCTCCATCGTGTAGGGCAGCGTGACCAGCGGGCCGTTGGTCGTCTTGATGACTGTCGGCTCGTCGTCATAGACCCAGTCGCCGATGTATTTTACGCCCGCGCCCGCGAGTAGGTCCGGCGTCTCCAGTGTCTGCGTGAGGCCCGGTCCGAGCCAGCCCACGGGACGCTTGCCGGTGAACTTCTCGCAGAGATCCATCGAGCGATGGATCATCGCCTTCTGGTCCGGCTCCTTGTGGATCGGACCCTGCTCGTAGGAATGGCCCATGAACTCCCAGCCCTGCGTCTTCGCCTCTTCGGCGACGCGGCGGTAGTCCTCGATCACCCGTGCGTTGATCGCGAGCGTCGGCTTGATGTTCAGCCGCTTGTAGAGATCGAAGAAGCGCCACACGCCGACGCGCATGCCGTATTCGTGCCAGCTCCAGTTCGACACGTCCGGCAGCAGCACCTGTCCGGTCGGCGCAGCGAGCACCTGCCGCGCCATCGGCTTACCAATGTCCCACACCTCAAGGTTGACGATGGTCCAGAACACGATCCGCGCGTTTCCGGGCAGTTTCAGCGGCGGACGATCGACGATGGCGGAGTATTCGCAGCGCTCGCGGGGCTGCATGGGATTGGACATGGACGACCTCAAACACTCGGACCCAGGGCGATGTAGCACAGTGTTGCACGACGTGTCCCGGGCGCGACGCAGCACAAGCGCATAGCGCGCAGTGACGCGACGCAGACCCGGGACCCCGGTTTTCGAGAATGGAGGCTATTCCGCGGCTTCGGTCCGCAACAGCGTTTCTCCCGGCTTCACGCGGGTGAACTCGACTGGCTCGGTCGTCACGTCGATGCGCTCGTCCTCGTTCGCCCGCGCGACCGTATAGCGCGAAGTCATCAGGTCCGAAGTCTGCGGGAAATCCTCCCGGAAGTGCGCACCGCGGCTGTCGGTGCGCGCGTGTGCCGCGGCGCAGATCGCGCGACTCACCAGAATGAGATTTTCCAGGTTGATCCGGTCCATCCAGGTCAGGTTGTAGCGCGGGTCCGGATCGGGCACGCCCATGCCGGAAATGCCAGACGCCAAGTTGTTTAACGCGTGGCGCGCCTTCGCCAGCCCTTCGGCGGTACGCAGGATGCCGACATCGCTCCACATGATGTCGTAGAGCCGCGTGCGGACGGATTCGAGATCAGACCGGCGCTTGCCGAGCGGCACGAATGCGCGCTCATGCGCCATGTCGATGGCGTCCTGCGATGGATCGGCGAGCGCCTCGTCCTTGCGCACCGCCTTCGCCATGCTGTCGCCGGCGATGCCGCCATAAACCGTCGAATTCGCGACACCGTTGCCGCCGAGCCGGTTGGCACCGTGCACACCGCCGGTGTCCTCGCCTGCCGCGTAGAGCCGCGGCATCGGCGTGGTGCAATCCGGATTGAACATCACTCCGCCCATCATGTAATGCGCGGTCGGCACCACCTCGACCTTACCGCCCGCGAGATCGAAGCCACAGTCGGCGCAACGCTCGACCATTCCTTTGAACTCGCGCCGCACATTGTCCGGCCCGAGATGGCCCATGGAAATATAGACCCCGCCATTCGGTGAAGCGAAACCCTTACGCACGCGGTCGGCAATGCCGCGGCAGACGATGTCGCGCGTCGCGCGCTCGCCGCGCTTGTCGTATTCGAACATGAAGCGCGCGCCGGTCTCGTCGAGCAGATAGCCGCCCGAGCCGCGCAAGCCCTCCTCCAGCACCGTGCCGGTCATGCGCGTGCCTGGTCCCGCCAGCAATCCGGTCGGATGGAACTGCACCATTTCCATGTCGCGTAGCGGCAGGCCCGCGCGCAGCGCCATCGCCATGCCGTCGCACGACTTGTCGCCGGAGGGCGTGTGATAGAGGTACATCGTCGGGCCGCCACCGGTGCCGAGCAGCGTCGCACGCGCGCGAACGAGCAGCGGCTCGCCGGTGCGCATGTCGAGCATGTAGACGCCCGCGAGCCCCGAGCCATCCGCCGCAGGAATCAGATCGAGTGCGCGGTGATCCTCCAGGCGCTTCACGTCGCGCTTCCAGATCTGCTCGGCGAGGCGGTTGATGATCTCGATGCCGGTGAGGTCGCCCTTGTGTACCGTGCGATCAAAGGTCTGACCCGCGAAGGCTTTCTGGTGGACCGTGCCGTCGGGATTGCGGTCGAAGAAGCAGCCGATGTCGTTCTCGAGCTCGCGGATGCGCGTGGGTGCGGTGCTAACAAGCAACCACGCCAGCTCCTGATTGTTGAGCCACGCGCCGCCCTCGATCGTGTCCATGAAATGGCGCTCGACCGAGTCGTTCGCCGCGAGCGCGACGTTGTAGCCGCCCTGCACCATGCGCGTGCAGCCGCACTTGCCGAGCAGGCCCTTCACCGCAACGGTGACGTCGAGATCGGGACGCGCCTTCTTGGCGTGCAGCGCGGCGAACAGGCCCGCGCCGCCGGAGCCGAGGATCAGGATATCGGTGTCGAGCGTTCGCATCGTGTTTGAGTGTAGCGCGAAGCGCGGACGGACTGCACCCTCACCGCACCCGCGCGAAGGCGAGCCAGGCACCGCCACCGATCAGGCAGAGACCGCCGATCCGCGACACCGTCTGCACACGGCGGCGGGACAAGCGCTTCCCGGCGCGGCCCGCAAGAATGGCGTAGCCGCCGTCGGAAATCGCCGCCGACGCCATCGCGGAGAGGCCGAGAAGCACCACCTGCCCCACATAGTTACCGCTGGGGTCGACGAACTGCGGGATGAACGCGCCGAACCAGAGCAGCGCCTTTGGATTGCCGAGCAGCACGAGGAAGCCCTGCAAGAAGAATCCCCCTCGCGGCGCGGGTGTGCTCCCCGGCTGCGCGAAACTGCCGGACGAACGAATGAGCTTCCAGCCGATCCACACGAGATAGGCCGCGCCCGCGAGACGCAGCCAGTCGAACCAGACGCCCATCGTCGCGATGATCGATGACAGGCCGACGACGAGCACCAGCATCATCAGGCCGAGGCCGAGCTGTGTGCCAAGGACATTGAGCAGCCCAGCACGCGTGCCATGCGTCAGCGAATTCGCGACGATCAGCGTGACGGTCGGACCGGGGATGATGGTGATGATGAAGCAGGCGGCGACGTAGGTCAGATACAGTTCGACGGACATTCGCATTCACTCCTGGTCGGGCACACTATCCTCGCCCAGCCCTCCACTGTCATCCCCGCGGAAGCGGGGATCCAGCTCTATTTCGCAAATACAAACAGCGGTGGTTATGGGTCCCCGCCTTCGCGGGGACGACAGCGGAGTCTGTGGCCAACATCGACAAATTCACTCGCTCGCCCCGATACTCGCGAGGATCGCATCGCGCTTCGCCTTCGCGCTGTCGGTGATCTCACGATGCAACGATCCGCCGTGAGAATCCATCGTCACCAGCAACGGACCGAAGTTTTTAATACGGAAGCGCCACAGGCTCTCGGGATGCAGGTCGTCCATGTCGACCTCCTCCACCGCCTCGATCCAGGTGGTTTCCAGCGCCGCCGCGCCGCCCACGATCGCGAGATAGGCGCCGCCGATGTCGCGGAAGGCGTCGAGCGTGCCCTGCCCCATGCCGCCCTTGCCGATGATGATGCGCGCGCCCTCGCGCTCCATCAGCGGACGCGTGAAACGCTCCATGCGTTGCGACGTGGTGGTGCCGACGCAGACGGCTTCGTAGCCGGTCGGGCATTCGTTGGTGACCGGCACCTTGCGCACGTTCGGCGCGGTGTGGATCACCGCATGGCCCTTCATGTCGAACACCGTGCGGCGGCCGCGATCGAACATCGCGATCAGGTTGGCGTCACGCACGCCGAACAGCGTCTTTTCCAGCGTGACAGTGTCGCCGACCTTCAGCGCGCGGACCTGCGCTTCGGCAACCGGTGTTTCGAGCACGTGGTGGGTCATTTGAACGCTATGCCGCCGGGCGTGATAACCGCGTTGGCGCGGCGCGCGGAGTGGCACTGGATGTTCACCGCCACCGGGTTCATCGTGATGTGCGTCGCCGCCACCTCCACGTGAACACGGAACGAGGTCGAGCGACCGCCAAGCCCTTGCGGGCCGATGCCAAGCTCGTTCACCGCCTCCGACAATTCCGCCTCGATCTTCGCGCCTTCCGGATCGCTGCATGTCGTTCCGAGCGGGCGCGTCGCCGCGACCTTGGCGATGTGCATGCAGAGGTCAGACGTGCCGCCGATGCCGACGCCGACGATAGTCGGCGGGCAGACGCGGCCGCCGCATTCGATCACCTTGTCGATGACGAAGCGTTTCACCGCCTTCACCCCATCGGCGGGGATCAGCATTTGCAGGAATGAGCCGTTCTCGGAGCCCGAACCCTTCGGGATCATCTCAATCTCGACAGTCTCCTCGCGCGAGTCGAAATCGACATTGATGAGCGGCACGCCGATGCCGCACGAGGTCTGCTCATTCTTGCGCGTCACCGGATGGACCACAGACGAGCGCAGTGGATGCTCTTTCGTCGCGCGCTCGCAACCCCGGCGGATCGCATCCTTCATGGCGACGCCGTCGAATTCGACGTTCTTGCCGATGGTGATGTTGTAGATCGGGATGCCGGTGTCCTGGCACAGCAGGTTCTGCGTGCGCTCCGCGACCGCGATGTTCTCAACCATCGTGCCGAGGATCGTCTTACCGGTCGCATCGGTCTCGCTCGCTATCAGACGACCGAAACCGCGCTTAATGTCGGGCGGCAGGAGTTTCAGCGCCCGGATGTAGAGCGTCTTGGCGAGCTCTTCGACTTCCTTGGGATCGAGCTGCATGGCCGCGAGTCTACCAGAACTCCGCCGCCCCCGTCATGACGCAATGCACGCTACTGCCCGGTCACGCCCGCGGCCTTGATCACCGGCGTGATCCGCGCGACCTCGCTCTCGACCAGCTTCTGCAAGCCTGCCGGGCCGCGTTCGGCGCCTTGCGGCGCGGAACTGCCGAGTTCCACGTAGCGCGCCTTGATCGCCGGATCGTCGAGCGCCTTGTTGAGCGCGTCGACGAGCTTGTCCACGATCTCCTTCGGCGTGTCCTTCGGCGCGACCATCGCATTCCAGGCGCTGAAGATGAAATCGTCGCCCTGCTCTTTGGTGGTCGGCACGTCTGGCAGGCTCGACAACCGCTCCGGTGCGGCAATCGCATAGACCTTGATGGTGCCGGCCTTGATCTGCGGGATGACGTTGAGGGACTGGTCGACCGTGTAGTCGATCTGTCCCGCGACGAGATCCTGCAGCACCGGACCGGTGCCACGATAGGGAACGAGGTTCGGCGTGAGACCGTACTTCGCATTGAAGACAAGACCCGCCACGTGGGAGATCGAGCCGACGCCGGCATGACCGAAGGTCAGTTCCGAGCCTTTGGCTTTCACATAAGCGATGAACTCTTTTAGGGTCTTGGTCGTCAGCGCCTTTTTCGAAACGATGGCCTGCGGAGTATAATTGACCACGCCGACCTGAGCGAAGCTCGTCGCCGGATCGTATTTCAGATTGGGATAAAGCGCGGGCGCCGCCGATTGCGTGCCCATGTTACCGACAGCAATCGTGTAGCCATCTGGCGTCGCCTGCGCGGCGCGTGTCATGCCGAGGCTGCCGCCGGCGCCGCCAATATTCTCAACGACGAGAGTCTGGCCGAGTGTGCGGCCCATGTGCTCACCGACGAGACGCGTGACCACATCGGTCGGGCCGCCCGCCGCAAAGGGCACGATGACTGTGATCGCCTTGGTCGGATATTGCGCCAAAGCTGGCGCGCAAAACGCAACGAGAGCAATTCCACCCGCAATCAGAAACCGCATGCAATGCATCGTGCTTCCCCATTGACGAAGGCTGAATTCGCTTGATCATGAGCCTGCCTCGTCGCGGTGGGCAAGCACTGCTTTCGCTCAAATCGAACTTTGGTTGGGTCTTGCACTGAACCGCCTCTGGTTCAGAATGGTGTTTCAAAAGATCGCTGCGCTGCAAAAGAATATCCCGGCGAGGAAATTTGAATGCGACTCACCGACGAAGAAAAGGCAATGCGCGATGGCAAAGCCGGGCGCGCGCGGCAATGGGCGATCGAGCATCAGATCAAGGTCGGAACATATCTCGGCGCCGAAGACTTTGTGCCGGTTTCGCAGGCGCACATCATGGCCGACACCGAGTCGCTCGGCGCGGCCGGCGTCGAATGGCTCGAAACGATGGCGAGGCTGCCCGCGACCGAACGCCGCGTGCGGATTCCGACCATCACCGATCCGCGTGGAACCGATTTCGCGTCGGCGCACAAGCTGAAACATCAGCCGTGGATGCTCGATCTCGAGAAGCGCGCCATCGCCGCCTTCGAGGCGCTCGGCGTGCTGATGACCGACACCTGCATCAACTATCAGACCATCATGCCGCCGGTGCGCGGTGAGCACTGCGCTTACGGCGACACCGGCGTGGTGATCTATTCCAACAGCGTGTGCGGAGCGCGATCGAACTTCGAGGGCGGGCCTTCGGCGCTGAGCGCGGGTTTGACGGGACGCACGCCGCGCTATGGTTATCATCTCGACGAGCATCGCCTCGCGACGCTCGTTGTGCAGACCAGCGCCACCCCGCGCGAGCTGAACGAATGGGGCGCGCTCGGCGGCCTCGTCGGACGGCTCGCGGGCGACTACTGGCAGGTGCCGGTCGTGGTCGGGCTCGATCGGGTGCCGGGCTCCGACGAGATGAAACATTTTGGCGCGGCCGCAGCGAGCTACGGCTCGCTCGCGCTGTTCCATATGGCCGGGATCACGCCGGAGGCGCAGCGGCTGGAAGACGTGGTGCCGTCCGGCGTGTCGCTGCGCACGCATGACGTCGGCGAGGCCGACATCCGCAAGTTCCAGCAGAGCTACGTGAAGGCGGTCGATAACGCGGTCGACCTCGTCGTGTTCTCGGCACCGCAGCTCAGCCTCGTGGAGATGCAGGAGGTTGCGAGCCTGCTCGACGGACGGCGCGCGACTATCCCCTTACTCGCAATCACCAGCCCGCAGATCAAGCCGGACGCGGACCGCATGGGCATCACGGCGCGGATCGAAGCGGCAGGCGGCACCGTGCTTGCGGGCATGTGCTTCTATCAGAGCTATGCGCGCGAGATGGCGGAGGCGAACGGCTGGAAGCGACTTGCGACCAACTCGGCGAAGCTCACCAACATCATCGGCGGCTACGGCTACAAGCCGGCGCTGCTGTCGATGGAGCAATGCGTCGATGTCGCCTGCGCGGGAGGTAAACTCGCATGAGCAAGATCTTTCACGCCACCGCCGGCATGGGCCGCAAGATGCAGGCGCAGGCGCTCGTCGCAAAGGACGGCTTCTCCGCGCGCTACGACCTGGACCGCATCAAGGGCGTGTTCTCGCGGCCCGAGCACAAACTCGCGGGCGAGAGCTACGTCGGCAAGGTGCTGGTGCTCGACGCCGCGAAGGGTGGCGTCGCGACGGCGTGGATGCTCTATGAAATGCAATCGCGCGGCGTGATGCCCGCGGCGCTTGTTCTCAACGCAGTCAATCCGATCATGGTGCAGGGCGTGGCACTTGCCGACTTCACGATGATCTCGGGCTTTGACTGCGACATCACGCAGGCAATCCCGAACGGCGCGACGGTCGAAATCGACCCGACCGGCGAGCGGCCGTATATCCGCGTGCTCTAGAGGTTGAGCAGGAACGCCAGCCCCACCGCGAAGGCTGCGGCGACGCAGGCCGTGACCACGGCCAGCGTGCGCTCGCGCCACGGCAGGAACTCGATGGCGAGGACGCGCAAGCCGAGCGTCATGTGAACGGCGAGCGCGACGACGATCCCCCACTCGGCGAATTTCGCGAGCGGCGTGCTGGTCGCCTTGAGAAAGGCATCGAGCGCGTCGGCGCCATTGAGCGCAGTCGCCAGCGCAAGAAAGTGCAGCGGCAGGAAGATCGCGAGCGCGATGCCCGCGAGTCGATGCAAGATCGCTGCGAGAAATCCCGGCTGTTTGTGCGATGCGCGCATCATTTCACCCCCACCGCGATGGGGAGATAGACCGCGATGGCCGCGCGGAAACCGAGAAACAGCAGAAGCAGCGCAAAGAACGCCAAAACAATATCGAGCGAACGCCCGCGCCATGGCGTCCATTCGTGCACAATGTTGCGCAGGCCAATCGGCGCGTGAATTGCGACCGCGAGCACGAACACAAGATAGAACGCCAGGAACCAGTTGTTGTCGCGGGTACGCCCCAGCACCTCGCCAGCCGTCAGCCCAACCCGCACCGCGTAGATGATCGTCGCGAGATGCACCGCGACCGCAAAGGCCAGCACCACCGCTGTCGCGCGCTGGAGCAGGAACATCAGCGCCGTCATCGCGAGCGCTTCCCGAGCGCGCGCTTGAGCATGGCGCGCTTCAATCCGGCGATGGAATAGGTCGGCGCGATGCCACGCGGGCAGAACTCCGTACAATTCATATGCGCGTGGCAGGCGTGGCAGCCGGCGCTGCCGGACACCGCTGCGATCCGCGCATCGTTGCCGCCGTCGCGCACGTCGTTGACCAGCGTCCAGGCGCGGTTGAGCGCTGCGGGTCCGAGATAGTCCTTGTCCCATGCCACAACGTCGCAGGCCGAATAGCAGACGCCGCAGCCGATGCACTCGATCCCGGCGTTCGCCGCTTGCCGCTCCGGCGTCGAGGGCGGCACAACGGCGAAGTCTGCGCGCTCTTCGCCAGGCTCGAACGACCCCCTCGCGTCGCGCCACTTGTCGAAGAACGTGGTCATCTCGACCGCGAGGTCTTTCACCACCGTGAAGTTCTTCAGCGGCTCAAGCCGCAGCGCGCTCCCCTCGCCGACCGCCTCGCTGACCCGCGTGCGGCAGGTCCAGCGCGGGCGGCCGTTTACGACCATGGCGCAGGAACCGCACATGCCGACCCGACAGGCGAAGCGGTAAGACAGCGTCGCGTCCTGCACGCGCTGGATCTCGGTCACGACATCGAGAATGGTCTGGTGTTCGCGGCGCTGCACCTGAAAGGTCTGGAAGCGGCCTTCCGCCGCGCCGCGCCAGACCTCCACCGAAAGCATCGATTCGGAACCGTCCGCCATGAGAGAATGCTAGGACATTGGAATCGTTTTGAACACCGGACCGGACATGCCCAATCACGCTGCCAACATCCGCGATGCCCTCAACCGCCGTTTCGGCGAAACCTTCGACGTCGATGAAGGACTTCCGGGCCTCGACGAACTTGCCCGCATTGCAGCAAGGCGCGTGCATCGCCGCTACACCGATAAGCCCGTTGATCCAAAGCTGCTGCGGCTACTCTGCGCCTGCGCTCTGTCGGCGCCATCAAAGAGCGACCTGCAACAGGCCGATATCGTGATCGTGTCGAAGGACCAGCAGAACGCGATTGCCGATCTCATCCCCGACCAACCGTTCATCCGCTCCGCACCCGCGTTCCTCATCTTCCTTGCGAGCGGTCGCCGCCTGCCCGAACTCGGGAAAATGCGCGGCAAGCCGTTTCCAAACGACCATCTCGATCAGTTCTTCAACGCAGCCGTCGATTCCGGCATCGTGCTGGCGACCTTCCTCGCCGCCTGCGACGCGGTCGGGCTCGGCACCTGCCCGATCAGCGTGATCCGCGATCATTCGCAGAAAATCAGCGACATGCTGGGTCTGCCGCAGCGCGTGATCCCGACCGCAGGAATGTGTGTCGGCTGGCCGTCGGAGGCGGGCCACATCAGCCCGCGGCTCGGCCTCGAATCCACGCTGCACAACGGCGGCTACGACGACAGCGATCTTGCCGAAAAGATCGACGCCTACGACAAGCGCCGTGCCGCGATCCATTCCTACAAACCGCGCGACCCCGCCCGTTGGGGCGAGGCCGCGTTCTACGGCTGGTCGGAGGACAAGGCGCGCCAATATGGCGTGCCGCAGCGGAAAGACTTCGGCGCCTTCGTGCGCCGGAAGGGCTTCAACCTCGACTGATCACTTCATCTTCGCGGCGTAGACAAGGAGCTGCTCCCACACGGTGCCCCAGCCGTGTTCGAAGCCCATGTCTTCATGCTTCTTGCGGTCTTCACCGCTCTTGTGAAGAGCGCGCGCGACGTACTTGGTGCCGTCGGGATGATCCTCGAATGTCAGAACGGCCGTCATGAACGGCTTTTCCGACGGCCGGTAGCCCGGCAGCAGCGCATCGGTCCACACCAGCTTCTCGTGCTTCACCACCTCGAGATAGCAGCCCATGTTGGGAAACTTCTCGCCCTCCGGTGACAGCATCGTGGAGCTGAAGACGCCGCCCGGCCGCAGATCGATCTCGCAGTCGGTGATCTTCCACGGTGACGGCACAAACCATGGCATCAGATGCTCCGGCTCGGTCCAGCAGCGCCACAGGAGCGCGCGTGGAAGCTTGGTGAACCGGATCAGCTCCAGATCGAGGCTGGGATCAAAGTTTGTTTTTGCGTTTGCCATGGTTGTTCTCCTTTGCATGCAAACTGGCAGCGTAAGCTTCGAAACGGTCGAGGCGGCTTTCCCAGATGACGCGCTGCTTCTCGAGCCAGGTCTGGGTGGCGGCGAACGCCTCCTGCTTGATCTCGCAGGTGCGGACGCGGCCGGCCTTGTGTGTGCCGACGAGCCCTGAATCCTCCAGCACGCGGATGTGCTGGAGCAGCGTCGGCATCGCCATCTCAAACGGCTTCGACAGTTCCGTGACAGATGCCGGCCCCTCGCTCAGCCGCATCACGATGGCGCGGCGGGTGGAATCGGACAGCGCGTGGAACAGGCGGTCGAGATGCTGCTGCGATTGGTTAGTCATATAGCTAAGTAATTGGACCAACGGGCGCCTGTCAAGAACATTTAGGCAGATGACTAAGTGATGGTGGCGGGGTGCGGCGACGTGCTCCGCTCTCGCCCGGCCTCATCCTGAGGAGCGTTGCGAAGCAATGCGTCTCGAAGGATGAGGGCGGAGTGAGAGTGTGCCCGTATCCTACTTCTTCACATACTTCTGAATGCGCCAGTTCAGCGTGTCGGCGACAAACACCTCACCGCGCGCACTCACCGCGATGTAGTGCGCCTCGCCGTACTTGCCGAGCGTCTTGCCCTGTCCGTCGCCCGCCATTCGTCCGGTGACGTTCCCTTTGAGATCGAGTGTCATGATCTGTCCGGTGTGGCCGTGCGCGAGCCAGATCGTCTGGTCTGGCGTCATGAACAATCCGCACGGCGTGCCGGGACGGCTCGTCTCGCGGACGTAGTTGCCATCGGCGTCGAACACCTGGATGCGCTGGTTGCTGCGGTCGGCGATGTAAAGCAGCCCCTGCGCGTCGAACACGATCGAATGCGGGATGTTGAACTCGCCTGGCCCCTTGCCGGTCTTGCCCCACGCCTTGATGAAGTTGCCGTCCTTGTCGAACTTCAGCACGTTCGAGTCGGCCTTGCCGTGGCCTTGCAGCACGTAGATGTCGCCGGTCGGCCCGACCGCCGCTTCGCTCGGCTCGTTGAACAATCGCAGATGGCCATACTCGTGCGTCGTGCCGGGCCGGCCCTTCACGCCGAGCACCATTTCGAGACGGCCGGACGGATTGAACTTGTAGACGACGTGCGAGGCGACGTCGGTCGCCCAGATGTTGTCGTCCTTGTCGATGCGCAGCCCGTGCGGCCGGTCGAACAAGCCGTCGCCCCAGCCGCGGATGAAGTTGCCATCGGGATCGAACTCCATCAGCGGCATCGGCCCGCGATGCAACACGAAGAGATTGCCCTTGGAGTTGATCGCGATGCCCGAGGTGCCGCCGAAGTTCATACCCGCCGGCAATTTGAAGGATTCAGCAACCGCGACGTAGTCGAGCGTTGGAGGTGCCATTTGCGCCTTGCCCGAATTGATGAAGAACAAGCTGACCAGCAGAACCAGCAGCGTTTGCATTGCGAGCCCCTTCCCCGGCGACGGTGCTTGCAAGGCCAAGCATAGGCCAATTTTCGGCCGGGTTCATCCCGCGCCGCACCCGTCATCCCCCGCTCGACTCGCGCGCCTGCGGTTCTATAGTGAGGCAACGAAAGTGCAGAACCCACGGGGAGGACAATGGCAATTCCGCAGCTCCTGGTTCACGACAAGAAGGACACCGTTGGTGTCGTCGTCGTCGAGGGCCTCAAGAAAAATACCGACATGCTGTGCGTGGTCACGCACGACAATTCGTCGTTCAAGCTCAAGTCCAAGATGGACGTGCCGATCGGCCACAAGGTGGCGCTGAAGGACATCAAGAAGGGCGACACGATCTGGAAGTACGGCCAGGACATTGGCATCGCGAAATCCAGCATCGGCAAGGGCGAGCACGTCCACGTCCATAACGTCAAAACGAAGCGGTGGTGAGCGCTCCCTCCCTGCTGTCATCCCGGCCGAGCAAAGCGAGGGCCGGAACCAGCGCAGCGGGTGGGTTTGATGGGATTTCGTTTTTGGATTCCGGCTCTCGCGCTGCGCGCTCGGCTGGAATGACATGGGAGAGATAAACGTCATGGCAAAAGCAAAGAAGAAAAACGGCAAAGCGGTCGCGAAGAAGAACGGCGAGCTCACATTCATGGGCTGGCGGCGCGAGAACGGCCGTGTCGGCGTGCGCAATCACGTCATCATCCTGCCGCTCGACGATCTGTCGAACGCGTCCTGCGAGGCGGTCGCCAACAACATCAAGGGCACGATGGCCTTGCCGCACGCCTACGGGCGTCTGCAATTCGGCGAAGACCTCGAATTGCACTTCCGCACGCTGATCGGCACGGGATCCAATCCGAACGTCGCCGCGGTTGTCGTGATCGGCATCGAGGACCAGTGGACCAAGCGTGTCGTTGACGGCATCAAGAAGACCGGCAAGCCGGTGATGGGCTTCGGCATCGAGGGTCACGGCGACATCGCGACGATTGCGAAGGCGTCCTACGTCGCCAAGGAATACGTCCAGTGGGCGTCGGAGCTTCAGCGCGAGGAGTGCGACATCTCGGAACTCTGGGTCTCGACCAAGTGCGGCGAGAGCGACACCACCACCGGCCTTGCCTCCTGCCCGACGGTCGGCAACATGTACGACAAGCTGATCCCGCGCGGCATTTATGGCGTGTTCGGCGAGACCTCGGAGATCACCGGCGCCGAGCATCTGGCGCGTGCCCGCGCAATCAACAAGAAGATCGGCGACAAGTGGATGAAGACGTGGCAGTCGTATCAGGACGACGTCATCGAGGCGCACAAGACCGACGACCTCTCCGACTCGCAGCCCACCAAAGGCAATATCGCGGGCGGCCTCACGACGATTGAGGAAAAGGCGCTCGGCAACCTCGAGAAGATCGGCCGCGAGTGCAAATACATCGACGTGCTCGAGCCGGCGGAGGCACCGCGCCAGGGACCGGGCCTCTACTACATGGACACGTCGTCGGCCGCGGCCGAATGCGTGACCCTGATGGCGGCGGGCGGCTACGTGGTCCACACGTTCCCGACCGGCCAGGGCAACGTGATCGGCAATCCGATTGTCCCGGTCATCAAGATTAGCGGCAATCCGAAGACCATCCGCACCATGGGCGAGCACGTGGATGTGGACGTCTCCGGTATCCTGCGCCGAGACATGACGATTCCGCAGGCCGGCGATGCATTGATCGATATGATCGTTCGCACCGCAAATGGCCGTCTCACCGCTGCGGAAGCCCTGGGTCACCGAGAATATGTGATGACGAAACTGTACCGGAGCGCGTAAAGAAGCCGGGCTTGATGGTTCCTTTTCGTTGCTCTGGCCCTGGAGCGGCGCGGGCCATTCATAGGGAATGGTTGATTAATCGGTGACTGACGTTCCGCTTCGCCAAGCCGCTAGCAACGCCCGGCTGTTCGCGCCGGGCGTCGCGTTGTCAGCAGCCGTTGCGGTTGCCGCCGTGCTGGCGGCACCTCTGGTTGCAAAGGCGCTGCCGATTCCCGCAATGGTGATCGCACTGATCATCGGCATCGCGCTCAATTCCGTCGCCCGGAGGCCGGTTTTCCAGCCGGGTATCGTGTTCTGCGTGAAGACGCTGCTGCGCTGGGCGGTCGCGCTGCTCGGCATCCGCATCGCGCTGGGTGACATCATCGCGCTTGGATGGGGCACGGCGATTCTCGTTATCGTCTCGATGATCGTTACGATTCTATCGGGCTTCCTGTTCGCGCGGCTGCTCGGCCAGACCGACACCTACGGCGCGCTCGCGGGAGCGGGCACCGCGGTTTGCGGCGCGTCGGCGACGCTCGCCACCTCGATCGTGCTGCCCCAATACAAAGGCAAGGAAGCCGACGTCGCCTTCGTGGTGGTCTCGGTGAATGCGCTCTCGACCGTTGCGATGGTGGTCTATCCGCTGATTTGCATCTGGCTCGGCTTCTCCGAAACCAAGACCGGCGTGATGCTCGGCGCGACCATCCACGACGTCGCCCAGGTGGTCGGCGCGGGCTATGCGGTGTCGGAGCCGGTCGGCAACAGCGCGGTAATCGTAAAACTGTTCCGGGTGTTCCTGCTGCTGCCGATGGTGCTCGCGATCGGCTACTGGTTCGCGCGCGGCGACGCCGCGTCGAACGCGGCGAAGGTGCCAGCGCCGGTGTTCGCCTTCTTCTTCCTCGGGCTCTGCATCCTCAACAGCGTCATCCCGATGCTCGGGCTCGGCACGGTCTACGCGCCGATCCGTGCCGCGCTGATCGAGATTTCGAACTGGGGCCTGCTCATCTCCATCGGCGCGCTCGGGCTTGGCACCTCGATCTCGGCGATCGCTGCCCTCGGCATGCGCCATGTCGCGACCGTGGTGGGCACCACCATTGTGATCCTCGTCCTTGTCACAGCGGGGCTGTTCGTGGTCGGCTAGACCGATGCCGAACCTTACGCCGGCCCAGGCCCACGAACTCGTCGTCTCCACACTGACGCGCTGCCGCACCAGCGCCGCCAACGCGCGAGCCGTCGCGCGCGCCCTCGTCGCCGCGGAAATGGACGGGCTGAAGGGCCACGGGCTCTCGCGCGTGCCGATGTACGCGGCGCAGGCAAAGATCGGGAAGGTCGACGGGATGGCCACGCCTGCGATGGAGCGACCCCGTCCTGGCCTCGTTCTCGTCGATGCCGCGCACGGCTTCGCCTATCCGGCGATTGAACTGGCGGAGACAGTTTTGCCCGAGGCCGCGCGGACGCAGGGCATCGCGTCCGCGGCAATCCGGCGCTCGCACCATTGCGGCGCGGCGGGCCATCCGGTCGAACGTCTTGCGCAGACGGGTCTCGTCGCCATGTTGTTCTCCAACACACCTTACGCGATGGCGCCGTGGGGTGGCTCGAAGCCGGTGTTCGGCACCAATCCGCTGGCGTTCGCGTGTCCCCTGCCCAGCCGCGCGCCGTTGGTCGTCGATCTGTCGCTGTCGAAGGTCGCACGCGGCAACATCGTCACCGCAAAGCAGCGCGGCGAAAAGATCCCCGAAGGCTGGGCGCTTGACGAGCATGGCAGGCCGACTACCGATCCCGATGCCGCGTTGCGCGGGACGATGGTGCCCGCGGGCGACGCCAAGGGCACGGCGCTGGCGCTGATGGTCGAATTGCTCGCGGCAGGGATGACCGGCTCGAACTACGCTGCCGATGCGTCGTCGTTCCTCGATACAAAGGGCGGACCGCCGGGCGTGGGGCAACTCATCATCGCGTTCGATCCGAAGGCGTTCGGCGGCAACGCGGTCGAACGCTTCGGCGTGCTGGCGACTTCCATTGAAGAACAGGCGGGTGCGCGACTGCCCGGCACCAAGCGGCTTGCTGCGCGCGAGAAGGCAAAAGCCGAAGGGCTGTCCGTTTCGGACGCGCTGATGGCGGAGATCGAGGCGGCCTAGACGGCCGCCTGCTTGCCTTGAAGCGGCAGCGGCTGGTCGCCGAGCATGCCCTGGACGATCACCTTCCGCGCCGTGTCGAGATCGACCTTGTGCGCCTTCATCAGATCGGCGGCATCGGTGATGATCGCGTCGACGTCCTGCTTGATCTTCAGATGCTTGTAGTGATCGTCCTGGCTCAAGCCCATGCTCGCGCCGACGATCTCGAGGATGTTCATGATCTTGAACGGCCAGTCGCGCTCGTGCGCGCAAAGCTCGCGATGATCCGAGTGATAGACCGCGACAAGCGCATCGACGCCCGCTGATTTCGCGGCTTCGAGCTCCCGAAGCTGAAGCTCGGCCTTGAACTTCGGCAGCGCCGCGAGGTTCACGCTCTGAAGGCCCATCGCGGGTACATCGAGCTTCACGATCTTGATGCCCGGAACCGCCTGCAAAAGCTGTTCGGCGGCTTCCATCACGCCCGCAATGCCCGGATGCTTGTGCAACGCCACCGTCATCTCGACGCGGTTCTTCAGGAACGGCCGCACTTTTTCAAGCTGGCCATGCAGGAACGGCATGAACGGCGTGAGATCGAACGGCTTTTCGCCGGTCGCACGCTCCACCGTCGGCAGGACGGTTTCGCCGAATTGCATGACGCAGCTCGGGCACCAGGCCAGCACGGTTTTCGTCTTAGATTGCGAGAGCTTACTGATGGTGTTGTTGGCGAAACGGCCCAGGCTGTCGATATCGCCGGCGCGCAATTGCGCGGTTCCGCAGCAATGGGTCGGGCCGCCCATCACCTGATAGTCGGTGCCGATCATGTCCATGATATCGAGGCACAGGAGCGCGATGTGCGGCGTCTTGAGGACGTTGCAGCCTGTGTAGAACACGACATCGGGAAGATCAGCGCGTTCCTCGGCCTTCGACGGCCGCTGACCAAGCCTTATGAGGTCTTCCTCGGACAGTTGCATGCGCGAGAGCACGCTGACGTCCTGGCTCGTCTTGCGGAACACGTCGACCGCCTGCTTGCGGCGTTCGACCGGCTCCTTCTGGGTGCGGATCATCGAGAGCCGCGTCATCGTCAGCAGGAAGCGCGGGTTGACGCCGTATTCGCAGGCCTTGATGCACTCGCCCGAGGCGATGCAGGACTTCGCCCATTTCTCGGATTCTTCCGGGCCTTTGCCGAGACGAAGGATGTCGAGCACACCGGAGACGACCGCTTCCGGATTGGCGTCGCCGATGCCGGCAGGTCCGGTGATCGGACACGCCTTGAAGCAGGCGCCGCATTTCGTGCAGGCGTCGGCCATCTCGCCGACGCGGCTCATCAGGGCTTCGTCGAATCCGGCGGTTTGCATGAGCTTAGAATAGCTCAAAACGGCGCACGCCGCGAGGTGCTACTCCGGAATCTTGACCAGCTCGAATTCAAAGCTGGTCCGCAAATCCTCGACCTGCGCGCGGGAAAGCCACATCGAGGTCCAGCCAAGACCGGGATGCTGCGTGGCGAACTGGATCGTCGCGGTGCCCGGCGCAGCCTTCACGGTCCAGAGCAGATTGTCGCCGTGATGAAGTTTGCTGCGGTCGGACGGCGGCTCGGCAGGATGGATCGGAGTCATTTTCGCGCGGGCAGCGGCAAGATCGCGAATGAGCTGATCGACGTCGTGCGCGGACAGATCGGCGGATGCGCTCCCGAGCGAGAGGCCGAGAGAGGCACCATCCGATGACGGCTTGAGCTTGACCGGCTGCATGGTGTTACTCCGCGACCGCGACCTGATGTTTCAATTCGATTTCCTTGCCTGTCCGCGACGACTCGATCGCAGCTGTACAGACTTCGAGGTTTGCGAGACCCCAGCGGCCGGTGTGCGTGACCGGTTTGCCCTCGATGGCCCGGGCGAACTCCGCGATGACGAGATTGCGCGGGCTGACGTCCTTCGTCAGCGCGATCTCTTCACGGCCCATGTTCGAATAAACCAACAGACCATCCGGCGACTGGCGAACATCGCCGCGCTCGCAGCTCACCATCGTCAGGCCGAAATGCGGCTGGTGCGGCGCGTTGGCCGGGATCGCGTTGCGAGCGCGCTCGCGCTTGGCGGCGAGTTCTTCGTCCGGCGACAACGGCGCGGCGGGCTTCGCCGCAGCACGCGGTTTCAACGACTCGCCCCACTCGCCGACACCTCCGGTTAGTTCGGAACCCGGAAAGAATCCGTAGCCGTTGTAGATCGCCGTCGCCGCGGTGCCGTCGGCAAAATTCAGGAAGATCGTGTGTGCGCCGATGGAACGGCGGCTCGCATCCCAATCGAACGTCGTCGCGCGCACGCTCTTCACCAGGCCGCCGCCGATGAGCCGCAGAATGTCGATCTGGTGCGCGCCCTGCCGGTAGGTCACGCCACCACCCTGCGCGACGTCCAATTCCGCCGCGCGGCGCGGCCGCGCCATCCAGTCGGTGAAATTCCACGTGTGGATCATCCGCACATGCCCGAGCGAGCCGGACGCGACGATCTCACGCATTTTCGCTATCGGCAGATCGTAGGAGTGCGAATGGCCGACTTGAAGAACGACACCAGCGTCGTCCGCCGCCTCGACCATCGTCCGCGCCTGCTCGACGCGGATCGCCATCGGCTTTTCGGTCAGTACGTTCTTCTTCGCGGAACAGCAGAGTGCCACATGCTCGGGATGCAGCTCGGTCGGCGTCGCGATGTACACCGCATCGAGCGCGGCCTTCTCCAGCATTGACGGCAAATCGCGATAAACCGCGACGTTCAATTCGTTCGCAGCCGTTTCGCGCATATCGGCGGCGGGCTCTGCAATCGCGGCGAGTTCGAATGACGCACTGCCGCGAATCGCCGGAACGAAAGCCCAGCCTGCGGCGCCCATTCCCACGATCCCGATGCGGATTCGGCCGGACATCCTTGCTTAACCTTGAACGCTTCTGGCCACCGTGTCGGCGCGAGCGTAAACTCTCGCCGGAAGCCTGAACAGGAGACTGCCTCATGCTGACCGCCGAGCAAAACGAATTGCTCACCCGCATCGGACCCGGCACACCAGCCGGCAACATGATGCGGCGTTACTGGCAGCCGATCGCCGCGGTCTCCGAGCTTGAAGGCAAGTGGAACATCCGCGTCCGTCTGCTCGGCGAAGACCTCGTGCTCTTCCGCGACAAGCAGGGCCGCATCGGCCTCATCACCGAGCAATGCCCGCACCGCCGCGCCTCGCTCGCCTACGGCATCCCGACCGACGACGGCATCCGCTGTCCCTATCACGGCTGGGAGTTTGGTCACGGCGGCCAATGCCTCGCGCAGCCGAACGAGCCGGAGAAGAGCCAGTTCCGCAACAAGGTGTCGACGCCCGCCTACGCAGTCGAAGAGATGGGCGGGATGTACTGGGCCTATCTCGGCCCGGCCGAGAGCAAGCCGCTGCTGCCGCGCATCGACGGCTTCGTCGCTGAGGGCGCTATCCGCATGCTCGGCAAGACGCTCATTCCGGTGAACTGGCTCCAGATCATGGAGAACTCGCTCGATCCCATTCACACCGAATGGCTGCACGGCCACACCTACGAGTTCGTCAAGGAGCAGCAAGGCAAAGGCCACAAGGTCGCGATCTCGGCGCGCCACGAGAAGATCGCGTTCCGCGAATTCGAGCACGGCATCACCAAGCATCGCCTGCTCGCCGGCCACTCGGAGGATGGCGACGACTGGAAGATCGGACACCCGGTGGTGTTTCCGAACACGCTCTCGGTCGGCAACGGCGACGAGGCGTCGCGCTACTACGCGTTCCAGATCCGCGTGCCCGCCGACGACACGCACACGCTGCACCTCTGGTACACAGCCTACATGCCGCCGAAGGGCGAGAAGGTGCCGCAGCATCTGCTCGACAAGGTCCACGTTTACGAAGTGCCCTACCGCGACGAGAAGGGCGCGTTCATCCTCGACAATATCGACGGCCAGGACATGATGGCCTGGATCTCGCAAGGCGCAATCGCCGACCGCACCAAGGAGAACCTCGGTGCCTCCGACAACGGCATCGCGCTCTACCGCCGCGTGCTCCGCCGCGAGATCAAGAAGGTGGAGGAAGGCGTCGACCCGATGTTCACCTTCCGCGATGCGTCGAAGAACGTGCGGATCGATCTGCCGAACGAGCGCAAGAAGCACCACAACAGCGAAGGCATGCGGAGTTGGATCATGCGCACGCACGCGGCGTACTCGCCGATTGCGGAAGACGTGATCCGGATTTTCGAGAGCCACAAGCCCGCGCCGCAGCCGCTGCGGGTGGTGAGTTAGACCACACCCATCTTTGCAAAAAGAGCTGGATGCCCCGCTTTCGCGGGGCATGACAGCGGAGAATGGTGCTGCCAGAATAATGAAATGGCAGATACCTCGAAAAATCCCGACATTGTGCGGCTGATCGCCGAACAGCAGGGCATTACCCGCGCGCTCGAACTTTATCCCGACGCGGTGAAGGCCGGCGCGGAACGCGGCTTGAAGCCGGTGACGCTTCCGCCCGGCACGCCGCCGCGCATCCATCCGTCCAACGTCTTCGTGCCGGTGCGCTCAGGCAAATGACCGACCTCGCCTATCTCTCCGTCGCCGAAGGCGCGAAGCTCCTTCACGCCAGGAAGCTGTCGCCGGTCGAATGGACCCGCGCGCTGCTCGACCGCACCGCGTCGATCGATCCGCACTACAACGCGTTCCTCGTCGTCACCGCGGATGCGGCGCTGGCCCAGGCGAAGGCCGCCGAAGCGGAGATCGCGAAAGGAAATATTCGCGGGCCGCTGCACGGCGTGCCCTATGCGGCGAAGGACATCTTCGACGTCGAAGGCATGGCGACGACATGCCATTCGAAAATCCGCATCGATCATCGCGCCACGTCCGACGCCTTCACGATCCGCAAGCTGCGCGACGCCGGCACCGTGTTCCTCGGCAAGCTATCGCTGCACGAGTTCGCGACCGGCGGCCCGGCGTTCGATCTGCCCTGGCCGCCCGCGCGCAACCCCTGGAATCGCGACCATCATCCCGGCGGCTCGTCGAGCGGCTCGGCGGCGGCGCTGGGGCTCGGCCTTGCGCCGATGACGCTCGGCACCGACACGGGCGGCTCGGTGCGCAACCCCGCGACCTGCTGCGGCATCATCGGGATGAAGCCGACCTACGGCGCGGTGAGTCTGAACGGCGTGTTTCCGCTGACCTATTCGCTCGATCACGTCGGGCCGATGACGCGCAGCGTCGAGGACAACGCGCTGCTGCTCCACGCGCTCGCGGGCCACGACCCGGGCGATCCGACCAGCGCGCGCGAGCCGATCAGCGATTGCTTGAAAGGCTTGCGCAGCGGACTGAAGGGCCTGCGCATCGGCCTGATCGAGCACTTCTATACGGAAGACGCGCCGACCGATGCCGAACAGGTGCGCGGCATCGAAGACGCCGTCGCGGTGCTGCGCAAACTCGGCGCCGAGGTCCGCACCATCCGCGTCTCGCCGCTCGCGCAATGGACCGACTGCAACCGCACGATCCATCAGTGCGAATCCTATTCGATCCACGAGAAGGACGTGCAGGAGCGGCCGCAGGATTTCTCGGCGCTGACACGCAACCGGCTGTTCCCCGGCGCATTCATCCCGGCGTCGAAATACATCAAGGCGCAGCAGCTTCGCACTGCGCTCTGCCGCGAGATGGCGGGGGCGATGCGCGATCTCGATGCCGTCATCACGCTGTCGAGCCTGTGGCTGCCGGCGCGGATCGACGATCCCAAGGAAGTGGCGCGCACCTACGACCAGCAATGCCGGCTGGTGTTCAACGTCACCGGCACGCCGGCGATCTCGGTGCCGACCGGCTTTTCCAAGAGCGGAATGCCGCTGGCGATGCAGATCGCGGGACACGCCTTCGACGAGGCGATGGTCTATCGCGTCGCGCAGGCGTACTGCGAGGCAACCAGCTTCGCCGACAAGCGCCCGCCGATCCCGGCGCTGGCCGCCGCCGCGGAATGATTACTGCTGCTTCAATCCGAGCCGCTTAATCAGCTCGCCCTTGAACTTGTAGTCGGCGAGCGTCTGCGCCTCGAACGCCGCGCTGTCCATGTAGGCGATGCTCTGCCCGGTGTTGCCGGTGACACGCAGCACCTGCTCGCTCTTGACCGCGTTGGCGCAGCCGCGTTCGAGCGTGGCCTTCACTTCGGCGGGAATGCCCTTGGTCGCGAACAGACCGTTCTGGCCGGGCGGCACCGCCGTCGCGACACCCAGCTCCTTCGCTGTCGGCACGTCCGGATAGGCCGGGTGGCGCTTGTCCGAGAACATCACCAGCGGACGGAGCGTGTCGTTGCCGCGGATCGACGACACCGCGGGCGCGCCGAAGTCGAGATCGCCCTTGAGCAGCACCGGCAGCAACGCGCCGTCGCCGCGGAACGGCAAATGCTGGACCTTGATCTTGAGCGCATCGGCGAAGTTCTCGACCGACAGATGCGGGATCGAGCCGAGGCCGGAGTGGCCGAAGGTCAGCCCGTCCGGCTTCTCTTTCGCCGCCGCAAGCAAGTCCTGCGCGGTCTTGAATTTGGAGTTCGGGCCGACCGCGATGGTGAAGACGTTCTCGAACACCTGACAGATGTATTCGAACGACGAGGCCGTATAGCGCACGCCGCTGACGAGGTAGGGCGCGTTGGCGATCGGCGTCGAAGGCCCGAAGCCGAGCGTGTGACCATCCGGCGCAGCGTTCGCAAGCTGACCAAAGCCAAGCGTGCCGGCCGCGCCGTCGCGGTTGATCACCACGACATTCGTTCCAAGCTGCTCGCCCAGCGACGCGCCGATGGCCCGGCCGATCAGGTCGACGCCGCCGCCGACCGCGAAGGGAATGATGAGGTCGATGTTCTTGGACGGATATTTCTGCTGGGCCGCGGCAGGCGCGACAAGCGCCAGCGAAAGAGCAGACACGGCAGCAAATTTTGCGAACATCGGATCCTCCGGCACCCCTGCGATGTTTTGCGAGGCGTTTTAAAACGCTACGGGCGCGGTCTATTGTCGTCAACCTTCAACGCCGGGACGCATCTATGCCACGACGCATCATCGACATTTCGATTCCACTCGAAGCCGACGTGGCCAGCGATCCGCCGGTCGCGCTGCCGAAAATCCACTACATGCGGCATGACCAGACGTTCGAACGGATCGCGTCGTTCTTTCCGGGGCTGAAGCAGAGCGACTTGCCGGACGGCGCGGGCTGGGCGCTGGAGAAGGTCGAGATCACGACGCACAACGGCACGCATCTCGACGCGCCCTATCATTTCCATCCGACCATGGATCATGCGCTCGGCGCGCCGAAGCCGTCGGCGACCATCGACCAGATTCCGCTCGAATGGTGTTTCCAGCCCGGTGTGAAGCTCGACTTCCGGCATTTCCCCGATGGCTACGTGGCGACCGCAAAAGACGTCGAGGCTGAGTTGAAGCGCATCGGCCACACGCTGAAGCCGCTGGAGATCGTCGTGGTCAACACGTCGGCGGGCGCGAAATACGGCGCGCCGGATTACGTCGACTCCGGCTGCGGCATGGGGCGCGATGCGACGCTTTACCTCACCGAGCGCGGCGTCCGCGTCACCGGCATCGACGGCTGGAGCTGGGACGCGCCGTTCAGCTTCACCGCGAAGCGCTACGCGAAGGACCACGATCCGAAAATCATCTGGGAAGGGCACAAGGCCGGGCGCGACATCGGCTACTGCCATCTCGAGAAGCTGCACAACCTGGAAGCGTTGCCCGCTGATGGGTTTCTGATTTCGTGTTTCCCGGTGAAGGTGAAAGGCGGCTCCGCAGGCTGGACACGGGCGGTCGCGATCCTCGACAATTGATCCGCAATAACCGGGGCTGACATGACAACATATCCGCGCGACCGCTTTTCCTATTCCTCTCCGTTCACCCGCCCGAAGCTGAAGCTGCCCGGCAAGGGCCGCATCATCGTCTGGTCCGTCGTCAACATCGAGGAGTGGGAGATCGAACGGCCGATGGCGCGGCAGCTCTCGATCGCGCCGCAGGGCAAGAGCGCGATCCCCGACATGCCGAACTGGACCTGGTACGAATACGGCATGCGGGTCGGCTTCTGGCGCCTGATGCGCGCGCTGAAGAAGGCGAAGGTGACGCCGACCATGTCGCTGAACGCCAAGGTCTGCGAGACCTATCCGGAGGCCACGGCGGCGGCGCGTGACGCCGGCTGGGAGTTCATGGCGCACAGCTATGTGCAAATGCCGATCCAGCAGATCGCGGATCAGCAGGCCGAGGTCATGCAGCAGTCGATCGACATCCTGCAGAAATTCACCGGCAAGTTCCCCTATGGCTGGCTTGGACCGGGCCGCGGGCAGATGTACGACACGCTCGATCATGTCGCGAAGGCGGGCTTCACCTGGTTCGGTGACTGGGTGCTCGACGATCAGCCGATCTGGGTGAAGACCGCCCACGGACCGCTGGTCGCCATTCCCTACTCGGCCGAGATCAACGACATCACCATGATGGTGTCGCACCATCACGAATCCGACGTGCTGTTCAAGCGCACGAAAGACGCGTTCGACCGGCTGTATGATGAGAGCAAGGAGTCGACGCGCATCATCGCGATCGGCGTGCATCCTTACGTCAGCGGCCAGGCGCACCGCATCAAGTACTACGAGCAGCTTTACGCCTACATCAACAAGCATCCGGGCGTGGTGCACTGGACCGGACAAGAAATTCACGACTGGTACGTGAAGCAGGTGCCGAAGCCGGATTAAAACGGCGCAACATACTCCAGTGTCATGGCCGGGCTTGTCCCGGCCATCCCGCTTGGGAGGGCACGGTGCCAAATGAATCGGGATCACCGGGACTCGCGCTTCGCGCGGCCCGGTGATGACGGCGGAGGGAGGCGACGGGGATGAGAATAACTCGAATCACTATTGCATCGCTCTTGATGGCGATCATCGCAACATCCGGGGTGCAGGCGCAGTCGGACTATCCAACCAAACCGGTGCGCCTCATCGTCGACTCCGCCGCGGGCAGCGCCAACGACGCCACTGCGCGCATCCTCGCCGACAAGCTGAGCAGCATCTGGGGCCAGCAGGTCATCGTGATGAACCAGCCCGGCGCAGGCGGCGCGATCGCGGCGCGCTTCGCCTCACAGCAGCCGAACGACGGCTATTCGCTGTACCTGCCCTCGACCTCGACGTTCCTCGCGCTGCCGGGCGGCGTCGGCGTTGCGCCGAACATGCCGGTCGAAGTGCCGCGCGACTTCGCCTCGATCGGCTTCGTGCTCCAGCAGCCGATCTTCATCGCCGCCTCGCACAAGTCGGGCATCACCAGCATCGCGCAGGTGATCGAACTGGCGAAGAAGACACCGAACGAAGTCACTTACGCCGCGACGGGTCGCGGGCGGCTCACGCATCTGACGATGGAGATGTTGCAGGCCAGGACCGGGATCAAGCTTCAGCTCGTCCCCTACGCGGGCGGCCCCGCGCAGGCGATGAACGACGTGATGAGCGGGCGCGTACCGCTCGTGCTCGACGCCTATGCGGGTCTCGCGGCCGCCATCAAGGGCGATCTGGTGAAGGGCATCGGCCACAGCGCGACGGAACGTCTGCCGGGCCTGGAGAACATTCCGCCGGTCGCAGAAACCGTGCCGAACTTCTTCGTCGGCGCATGGACGATCATGCTGGCGCCGACCGGCACGCCGGACCCGATCATCCGCAAGGTCAGCAAGGACATGTGGACCGCGCTGAACGCGCCGGAGGTGAAGGACAAGTATCAGGCCAACGGCGCGTTCATCAAATTCATGTCGCCGGAGGAGACCACGAAGTTCGTGCAGGACGAGCAGACGACGTGGCGGCCGATCCTGGAGCAGGTGGCGCGGGAGACGCCGAAGTAACGTCAGCCACGCGTCTCTCAGCCGTCATGGCCGGCCTTGTGCCGGGCATCCACGTCTTCCTTTCTTTCTAAGAGCCAGACGTGGATGGCCGGGACAAGCCCGGCCATGACGCGGAGGGAGTGGAGCGTTTACGCGAACAACTTTTGCTTCGCCTCCAGCGCTGCCTGCTCCATCGTCATGAACACCGCACCGTTCTCCGCAAGCTGTGCCACCAGCCCCTCCAGCGCCAGCATCCGGTAGCCGCGGCCGATCACATACGGATGCATGGTGTAAGTCAGCACGCCCCAGTCGGTCGTCTTCTTCATATAGAGGAACTCGTCGTACCAGCTTTGCATCACCGCACGCGCGGGCTGCATGCTGGCAAGCACGGTCTGCGGCGTGCGGACGAATTCAAAATGCGGATAGTCGTCGAGCGACCACGAGATCGGCATTTCAATGAGAGACGTGGCCTCGCCGAATTTATAAGGCTTGCCGAGTTCGGCCACATCGCCGCGCCGCGCGGAATACGGAATGTAGTCGCCGCCCATCAGGCTCGTGTCGTAGAGGAAGCCATGCTTGATCAGCAGGTCGATGGTGTGCTCGCTCAGGTCCCATGACGGCGAGCGATAGCCGCGCGCGGTCTTGCCCGTGAGCTTGCGGATGTTCTCGTTGGCGCGGACGAGATCCGCTTCTTCTTCCTCGCGGGTCTGGTTCGCGGGCGGAATGTGCGCCCAAGAGTGATGGCCGATTTCATGGCCGCCCTCCACCACCGCCGCGCATTCTTTCGGCCAGCTTTCGATGGTGAAGCCCGGCGTGAACCACGTCGCCTTGATGTTGCGCTCGGCGAGGAACTTCAGGATGCGGTTGCAGGCCACCCTTCCGCCGAACTCGCCGCGCGACAGCGGCGTCGGCGTCGTCATGCCGCGCGCGATGAAACCGGACTGGGTGTCGAAATCGAAGGTCAGACAGACGATGTGGCGGGGCATGCAAGAACCTGGGTTGCTTCGAACGATGACAGACCATCATACTCGGCCACGCCCGGTCTAGCCGGGCATTTCCGTCCTCGTTCTGCGAATAAGAATGGCAACCCAGACCATCGGTATCATCCTCAACGGCGCGACCGGGCGCATCTGCTCGACGCAGCATCTGGCAAACGCGCTCGCCCCCATCCGCGCCGAGGGCGGCCTGCCCGCGGGCAATGACCGCATCATGCCGCGGCTCATGCTCGCCGGACGCAACGCTGAAAAGCTCGCGGCGCTCGCCAAGAGCTACGACGCGGAATGGACCACCGATCTCGATGCCGCGCTCGGCGACCCGGCCTTCAGCGTGTTCTTCGAGGCCGCGGCGACGCATCAGCGCGAGGCATCGCTGAAGCGCGCCATCGACGCCGGCAAGAACATCTATTCCGAGAAGCCGGTCGCACTATCGGTCGAGCACGGCCTCGCGCTCGCCAAGGCCGCCGACGCGAAGGGCCTCAAGCACGGCGCGGTCGAGGACAAGCTCTATCTCCCGGGCCTGCAGAAATTGTCGAAGCTCGCGGCGTCGGATTTCTTCGGCCGCGTGGTCGGCTTTCGTATCGATTTCGGCTGGTGGGTGTTCGACGGCACCGAGGTGCCGTGCCAGCGGCCGAGCTGGAACTACAAAAAGAAGGAAGGCGGCGGGCTCATCCTCGATATGTATCCGCACTGGCGCTACGTGATCGAGAACATGCTCGGGCCGATGCGGCGCGTCATCACGACGATGTCGACTGCAACGCCGGAGCGGATCGACGAACGCGGCGCGCGCTACGGCGTCGACGTGGAGGACAACGCGTCGACGCTGATCGAGCTCGAAAGCGGCGCGACGGGCGTCATTCTCTCCTCGTGGGCGACGCGCGTGCGGCGTGACGACCTGCTCACCGTGCAGATCGACGGCACAAAAGCGTCGGCCATCGCCGGTTTGCACCGCTGCTGGACCACGACCAACGCTCAGACGCCGCGCACCGCGCACTTCAACATCGTGACCGACATGAACATCGACTACCGCGCCAACTGGCACGAGGTCGCGCCCGAGGGACCGTACAAGAACCCTTACCGCGTCGGCTGGGAGAACTTTCTGCCGCATGTCGCGAGCGGCGCACCGATGCGCGCCACGCTCGCGGCGGGTGTCCGCGACGTGCAGTTCGCGGAGGCCTGTTATCAGAGCATGAAGGACGGAAAATGGATCAGCCTCGGCGCGCGCTCGTAACCGGAACGTCCACCGGCCTCGGCCTCGCCATCGCCATCGGACTCGCGAAGGCGGGCTACGACCTCGCGCTGACCGATCTCGATGCGGCGATGCTGAAGGACACGCTGAAACAGCCGGACATCGCCAAACGTAGGGTGCTTGCGATTGCGCTCGATCTGCGCTCGCAGGACTCGATCAAGGCGGCATTCGAAGAGGCCTGGACGGACCTTGGCCCGCTCGACCTTCTCGTCAACAACGCGGGGCGCGCCCTGCTCCGCCCCGTGGTCGATGTGTCCGAAGCCGACTGGGACGACGTCATCGACACCAATCTGAAAGGCGCGTTCTTCCTGTCGCAATTGTTCGGCCGCGCCTGCATCGCGGCGGGCCGTCCGGGCGTCATCGTCAGCATGGCCTCGACGCACGGCATGACCGGCATCGCGGGCCGCTCGGTCTACGGCATTTCGAAGGCCGGACTGATCCAGATGACGCGGATGCTGGCGATCGAGTGGGCCGACCACAACATCCGCGTGAATGCGGTTGCACCGACCACCGTGATGACGGAATCGCGCCAGCAACTGCTGGCTGATCCGGTCGCTCGGAAGAACGCGCTGGCGCGTATTCCCTCGGGCCGCTTCGCCACCGCCGAAGAGATCGCCGCCGCCGTGGTCTATCTCGCAAGCGACGGCGCGGCTTCAGTGACCGGCCACACGTTACCGGTCGACGGCGGGCTGACGGCGATTTAAGCCGCCTGCGCGCTAGGCAGCCTGCCCTTGCGCGTCCGCCGCGGCCTTCACCTCCGGCAGCACGGTGAAGCGCGACGCATGCGCGAGGTTCCAGGTCTGCGCGTAGAACGAATGGCCTGAGCCCGCCAGAAGCTCGCGGTCGGCGAGGAACGTGTAGAGCTCGGCGAAGCTCTTCACCTCATGCGACGACACGCGCTTGAGCAGATGCAGCGGCGTCAGATCCTTCGGATGATGCAGGCCCGCCGCGCCAATCAGCTCAGTGAGGGCCGCCAGCGTGTTGTCGTGGAAGCGCCGCACGCGCTCCGCCTTGTCCGGCACGACAATGGCGCGCTGGCGCAGCGGATTCTGCGTCGCGACGCCGGTCGGGCAGCGGTCGGTGTGGCACGACTGCGCCTGCACGCAGCCGAGCGCGAACATGAAGCCGCGCGCGGCGTTGCACCAGTCGGCGCCGAGCGCCAGCACGCGCGCCATGTCGAAGCCGGTGACGATCCGGCCGGCCGCACCGATCTTGATCGTGTCGCGCAGGCCAGCGCCCACGAGGCAGTTGTGCGCGAAGACCAAACCGTCGCGCAAAGGCGTGCCGATATGATCGACGAACTCGAGCGGGGCCGCGCCGGTGCCGCCCTCCTTGCCGTCGATGACGATGAAGTCAGGCCGGATGCCGGTTTCCAGCATCGCCTTACAGATGCCCATGAACTCCCACGGATGGCCGATGCAGAGCTTGAAGCCGACCGGCTTGCCGCCCGACAGCTCGCGCAGCTTGGCGATGAAATGCATCATCTCGAGCGGTGAAGAGAAGGCCGAGTGCGACGCCGGCGACACGCAATCGACGCCGATCGGGACGCCGCGCGCCTGGGAAATTTCTTCCGTCACCTTCGGGCCGGGCAACACGCCGCCGTGACCGGGCTTGGCGCCCTGCGACAGCTTGATCTCGATCATCTTGACCTGCGGCTCCGCCGCCTGCTTCGCGAATTTCTCCGCGCAGAACGTGCCGTCGTCATTGCGGCAACCGAAATAGCCGCTACCGATCTCCCAGATGATGTCGCCGCCGAACTCACGGTGATGACTGCTGAAACCGCCCTCGCCGGTGTCGTGCGCGAAGTTGCCGAGCTTGGCGCCCTTGTTGAGCGCGCGGATCGCGTTGGCGCTCAGCGCGCCGAAGCTCATCGCGGAGACGTTCAGCAGTGACAGCGAATACGGCTGCTTGCATTCCGGCCCGCCGACAGTGATGCGGAGGTCGTGGCCTGTGGGCGGCACCGGAACGAGCGAGTGGTTGATCCATTCGAAATGGTCGCCATAGACGTCCTGTTGCGTGCCGAACGGCCGCTTGTCGAGCTGTGCCTTGGCGCGCTGATAGACGATGGCGCGCTTCGTGCGGTTGAACGGCGTGCCGTCGGTGTCGCTCTCGAGGAAATATTGGCGGATCTCCGGCCGGATCTTCTCCAGCATGAAACGGAGATTGGCCATGATCGGATAGTTGCGGCGCAGGCTGTGCTTGGTTTGGATCATGTCCCAAGCGCCGATCGCGCTCAGCACGGCGCAGATGGCGAACGCAATCCAGAACAGCGGGTGGAGCGGGATCAGCAGGCCGAAGACCAGCGTGCCGACGAGACTCGCAACGATCGCGACGTAACGCATGCAAACCTCCCGACGCCTTCAATTCTTACAGTGCGGGGAACCTTGTGTCAGCCGTATGACCGCCAAATGTTACGGCCCCCGCTCGGTTTCCGGGCGGGGGCCGCGATAGTGAACAGCGATTTAAGGCGCGATTACGCCGCGGCGGACTTCCCGATCGCGGCATTGACGCGCGGCATGACCTCTTCGGCCAGCAATTGCATCGAACGCTTGGCGAGCGTGGGATCGACCCAGTCCATGCCGGCATAGACGAGCTCGCCGAAGTCGCCGATCTCCTCGCGCAGCGCAAGGATGCCGTCCACGACCTTGTTGACCGAACCGTGGATCACGCAATTGTCCATCACGTAATCCTGCGTGATCTCCTCGTCCGGCTGATCCTTGTGGCTCTTGAAGACGTAAAGCCGCTTGCCGCGCTTCATCTTGTAGAGCATCTGGGACCAGTAGAACTGATATGGGCTGCTCGGATCGGTGCGGCCGTAGCGTGCCGCGGTCTTGTCGTCGTCGGCGACGAAAATGTTCCGCGCCACGCGCCAGTCCGCAACCTTCGGCTCGGCGCCGACCTCGGCCTTGCCCTTGCAATAGTTCTCCCAGTGCGACTTCAGATGCTTCGAGAGCAGGAAGTTCGCCGACAGCGGATGGAAGTCACGCTTGCCCATCAGCACGACGCCGGGCGAGAACGGCGCGACCACGGTGCCGACGATCTCCGGCCGCGGCTGCTGATACGGCTTGCCGAGATAGCCAACGCCGATCTCCAGCGCCTGGGTGCGGTTGGTCGACACCTTGAAGCGATTATCCGGGAAATCGATGTTGTAGGGCGGTTGGCCTTCCCAGATCGCGAGGATCACGTCGATCGACTCGGCGAACATCTTGTTGCGGTCCTGCTCCAGGATGCCTAGCGCCTCGGCGTCCGAGGTCAGCGCGCCGGGGCTCACGCCGAACACGAAACGGCCCTCGGAGAGATGGTCGAACATCGCCGCCTGCTGCGCGATCACAACCGGATGGATGTGCGACAGGTTTGTCGTGCCGGAGCCGAGCTTGATGTTCTTGGTCGAATGAATGAGCGAGGAGAGGAACGTCATGCAGTTGGTGACGTTCTCGGCCTTGTCGGTCAGGTGCTCGCCCACGAAGGCGTCGTAGAAGCCGAGCTTGTCTGCGAGGATGATCGCCTCGCGGTCCTCTTTAAGGGTCTCGTGCCAGGGCCGATTCAGCGGGTGAACCGGCATCGTGAAGTACCCTAGTCTCATTCCTCGATCTCCTCGAATTGGTCAGGTAAACTACCCGACCGACAAGCCGGACGCAGCAATTCTCTTGGGCCACGGCCCAAGGGCGGGTTCTGAGCCGGCACATTGTTATCCAAGAGCATCCCAGCCATGAAATTTGTACCCCTCGCGCCATTCGCCGCGGTTCTCGCCCTGGTTGCTGGTTCCGCGCGCGCCGACGAAACGCTGGTCCGGGTCAACACATTCCCAACCGCACGCTCGCTGCCGTTCTTCGTCGGCGTCGAAAAAGACATCTTCAAAAAACACGGCATCAAGCTGGAGTTTGAGTTCACCGAAAGCTCGAAGGCGCAGCGCGAGGGCCTCGCGAACGGCAAGTTCGAGGTGGTGCATTCGGCGGTCGACAACGCGCTCGCGATGATCGAGGTGGCGAAGGTCGACGTCGTGATCGTCTCGGGCGGCGACGGCGGCACCAACGAGTTCATCGTCGGCAAGACCATCAATTCGTTCGCCGACATCAAGGGCAAGGCGTTGGTCACCGACGCGCCGAACACGGCCTACGCGGTGCAGGCGAAGAAAATTCTTCTCAAGAACGGGCTCAAGGAAGGCGTCGACTACCGCATCAATGCGGTCGGCGCCGGGCCCTTCCGGCTCAAGGCCATGCTCGAAGGCGGCGACAACGCCGCCGCGATCATGAACCTCCCCTTCTCAGCACAGACCATCGAAGCCGGATTGAAGAGCCTCGGCCGCACGGTCGATATGCTCGGGCCTTACCAGGCGGGCGGCGCGTTTGTGCTGCGCTCATGGGCGAAGGCAAATCCGGACACGCTCGAGCGCTACATCGCGGGCTATATCGAATCGCTGCGCTGGGTGGTCGACAAGTCGCACCGCGAGGAGGCGATTGCTCTCCTGATGAGCAAGCGCAACCTGTCGCGCTCGCTCGCGGAGCGCAGCTACGACTTGATGATCGAGCCGGGCTTCGGATTCAATCCAGACGCGAAGCTCTCGGTCGAGGGCTTCAACAACGTGCTGGCGCTGCGGCAGGAGGTTGAAGGCGGCCCCGCGCCGAACCCGGCGAAGTATCTCGACCTCTCCTATTACGACCGCGCGTTGAAGCGCGTATCGCCCTAGTTCGTTGCGGTCTCGTCTGCGGCTTGCTTAATAGGCCGCGAGGAAAACACCCAAGGAAATTCGATGTCCAAAAACAATATGCTCGACGGCGCGCAGGTCATCGTCGATTACCTGATCCAGCAGAAAGTCCCTTACGCCTTCGGCCTGTGCGGCCACGGCAACATCCAGTTCATCGACGCGCTGTTCGAGCGGCAGAGCGAGATCAAAACGATCTCGACGCACCACGAGAGCGTTTGCGGCTTCATGGCGGACGTCTACTACCGCGTGAAGGGCGAGCCGGTTGCGACGTTCACGTCATGCGGCCCCGGTTCGGTGAACCTGCCTATTTCGTTGGCCACCGCCTATCTCGACGCGGTGCCGTTCCTCGCCGTCACCGGCAACGTGCCGACCAGCCAATTCGGCCGCGGCGCATTCCAGGAATTGCATCGTCACTACCAGGCCGACTTCCCCTCCACGGTCCGCAGCATCTGCAAACGGGTCTATCAGCCGACGCGCGGCGAGCAGGTGCCGATGATGGTGCGGCAGGCGTGGAAGACGATGGTGACCGGGCGTCCCGGCCCGGTCGTTCTCGACGTACCGTTTGACGTGTTCGAGGAAGCGGCTGCCGAAGAGACGCCGAAGGCGCAGGAATGGAGCGCCAACATCTCGTCGCGTTGTGGTGCTGATCCAGACGGCGTGGTGAAAGCGGTCGACATGTTGTTGTCCGCTGACCGGCCGGTGATCCTGGTCGGACAGGGCGTGAAGTATGCGCAGGCGACGGGAGAGCTGCTCGCACTCGCCGAGAAGCTACAAATCCCGGTGGCGCATTCGATGTGCGGTATCGGCGCGATCGACACGCTGCATCCATTGTCGCTCGGCCTGGTTTCTCGCGCCGGCGCGCTGCAGGCCAACAGCGCAACGCGCCAGGCCGATGTGCTCCTTGCGCTCGGTGTGAGCTTCGACGACCGCACCTCGTCGTCGTGGATTCCGGGCTATTCGTTCACGATCCCGCCGACGCGGCTCATTCACGTCGATATCGAGCCCGAGGAGATCGGCCGGAACTATCCCGTCGCGCTGGGCCTGATGGCAGACCAGCGCACGTTCCTGCGGCAGGTGCTCGCCGAGCTCGACCGCCGCAAGGCGCTCGATGCCAAGGCTTCGGCGCGTCAGGCGTGGCTGAAGCAGATCGATGCGTGGCGCAAGGAATGGGAAACCTTTATCGCGCCGGGCTTCAAGGACGAGTCGTCACCGATCAATCCGCAGCGCGCGGCCTTCGAGATCGACCGCGCCCTTCCCGCCGACGCGATCATGGTCAGCGACATCGGCGTGCATCACAACTGGCTCCTTCAATACTGCAAGCCGCGCCGTGTCGACTCGCAAGTCGGCTGCATGGGCTTCGGCGCGATGGGCTTCGGTGTCGCGGGGGTGCTGGGCGCGAAGTTCGCGGCGCCCGACCGGCCGTGCGTCTCGGTCTCCGGCGACGGTGCATTCTTCATGCACGCCAACGTGCTGGGCACCGCGGTCGAATACAATCTGCCGGTCGTGTGGGTGGTGTGGAACAACTACGCCTACGGCTCGATCCGCGGGTTGCAGCGCGGATACTTGGGTGGTCGTGAATTGGCCACTGACTTCAAGGACCCGACCACCGGCAAGCCGTACAACCCGGACTTCGCGGCAATGGCGCGTTCCGCGGGTGTCGAAGCCGTCAGCGTCGACAAGCCCGCCGATCTGCACTCTGCGGTGAAGATGGCGGTCGCCGCCAACAAGCCGTTCCTGATCGACGCCAACATCGCGGGCGACATGAACCCCGGCGGCGCCGGCGTCTGGGAGTTGCCGGGCCTCGGCTTCGGCAAGCCGGCGATCGGCGGGCGCTATCAGCCGTAGCGACCGAGCGTTGCAAAATTAAAAGACGCCACTGACACGGCCGGGCCTTTCCCGGCCGTGTTCGTTTTGCTTTATGCTCTTTCGAAAGTTGCGTCTGGGAGGACTGCGAATGTCGGTACAAATTCCGGAAGAGGCCAAGAACTTCAAGAAGCTTGGCCACGATCCGTCAGCGGCCTGGGGCGGCGGCTCGATCGTCGAATACAACAAGGGCTTCGTCTACGTCGGCGCGGTCGGCGGCTCAAGCTTCAATGGACCGGAAGGCTTCACCGTCCATGACGTGCGCGATCCGAAGAATCCGAAGAAGGTCGCCGAGGTAAAGGCGCCGCCCGGCGTGCACATGCACAAGCTGCGCGTGGTCGACGGCGACATTCTCTATGTGAACTCCGAGCGTCTCGGCGGCGAGGCCGGACGCAACGCCCGCACCGGCCTGTTCATCTTCGACATCTCCAAGGGTGGCGAGCCCAAGCAGGTCGGCTTCTACGACACGCCCGGCAACGGCCCGCACCGCTTCGGCGTCGACAACAAGCGCAAGCTCGCGTTCCTGCCGAACGCAGCCCCGGGCTGGAACAGCCGCGTGATCTGGACGCTCGATATCAAGGATCCGCTCAAGCCGGAGGTGGTCAGCATCTGGGGCCTGCCTTGGATGAAGGCGGCGGAAAGCAACGGCGATGAAGTGGCCGGCCATCCGCCCGACAACCTGACCACCCTGCACGGCCCGCCCGTGATCCGCGGCAACCGCATGTATTGCGCGTGGTGGGGCGGCGGCATCTCGGTGATCGACTGCTCGGACCTGAGCAACATGAAGCTCGCAGGCCATCTGTCGTGGGCGCCGCCCTTCCCGGGCTCGAACCACACCTGCTGGCCGCTCGGCGACCGGCCGTATCTGATCTGCACCGACGAGGCGCGCGCCAAGCAGAAGTACTGGGACGCGCAGTTCATGTGGGTCATCGACATGCGCAAGGAAGACAAGCTCACGCCGGTCGCGACCTTCATGCCGG
>JBFLYS010000036.1:0-52629 GCA_040756555.1 Pseudomonadota bacterium
TGTTGCCGGCGATGGCGACAGGCGATCCGTATTCGCCCGTTGTCACGGGTTGATAGCTGCCGCGCAAACTCACACCCGCCTCCCAGTGCCTAATCGCCCGTATCCATTGGCATGAAAGAGGTTGATCCTCTGTCGCTGGCGCTGATGGCCACCCGCCAAATTAAGCCGCACCGTAAACGGGGCCTTATGGAAATACCCGTATTTGCGTGGTTTTCGCGCGTTCGCTGCGATCGAATCATTGCCCGAAACGATTGATTCTGCGCGGAAAAGTCATATTTCCGGGCGGCTCGGCGGCGTTGAATGTTCGGCATTTCTCGCCTAAAGCTGGCCCGGCTCGTGTCGCGATCCGGAAGTTCGCTCGTGTTCTCAGCGCATTCCGAAGCGAACTTCCGGATCGAAGCGACACGAGCAAGGCTATAATTCTAGTGTCCCTTTGAACCCGAAGTTCGCATAAGTACCCGCTGCACGTTCGTGCGAACTTCGGGTTCGGGACACTAGCCAGATTTCGGAGAGTTCAGATGGGTTTCAAGGTCGCGGTCGTGGGCGCTACCGGCAATGTCGGCCGGGAGATGCTCAACATCCTTTCGGAGCGGCGTTTCCCCGCCGACGAAGTGGTGGCGCTGGCCTCCCGCAAAAGCATGGGCGTCGAGGTGTCCTACGGGGACAAGACGCTGAAGTGCAAATCGCTCGACCAGTATGACTTCTCCGACGTCGATATCTGCCTGATGTCGGCGGGCGGCAGCGTGTCGAAGGAGTGGTCGCCGAAGATCGGCGCGCAGGGCGCGATCGTCATCGACAACTCCTCGCAGTGGCGCATGGACCCGGACGTTCCGCTGATCGTGCCGGAGGTCAACGCGGCCGCTGTCGAAGGCTTCCGCAAGAAGAACATCATCGCCAACCCGAACTGCTCGACCGCGCAGCTCGTCGTCGCGCTCAAGCCGCTGCACGACAAGGCCAAGATCAAGCGCGTGGTCGTGTCGACCTATCAGTCGGTGTCCGGCGCCGGCAAGGACGGCATGGACGAGCTCGACCGGCAGACCAAGGCGCTCTATTCGCTCCAGGACTTGGAGATGAAGAAGTTTCCGAAGCGCATCGCCTTCAACCTCATCCCGCACATCGACGTGTTCATGGATGACGGCTTCACGAAGGAAGAGTGGAAGATGGTGGTCGAGACCAAGAAGATTCTCGACCCCAAGATCAAGCTCACCGCCACCTGCGTGCGCGTGCCGGTGTTCATCAGCCACTCCGAGGCCGTGAACATCGAATTCGAGAATCCGATCACCGCCGACGAGGCGCGTGAGGTTCTGCGCAACGCGCCGGGCTGCATCGTGATCGACAAGCGCGAGCCCGGCGGCTATGTCACGCCGCTCGAGGCGACCGGCGAGGACGCGACCTACATCAGCCGCATCCGCGAAGACTCGACGGTCGAGAACGGCCTTGTGCTGTGGTGCGTGTCGGACAATCTGCGCAAGGGCGCGGCGCTCAACGCCGTGCAGATCGCGGAGTGCCTGATCAACCGCAAGCTGATCCAGGCGAAGAAGAAGGCGGCGTAGGCCCTTCCTGCTGCCACTTGCGTAGCTGTCATGCCCGGCCTTGTGCCGGGCATCTCGTTTAGGGAGGCACGGTGCTCGCCTAAGCGAGATCGCCGGGACAAGCCCGGCGATGACAACCGTGGTTGATGCGACGCTTGAGCGTCACCGCATTATTTCCCCATCCTTCACCGGCCAGAATTCGCCCGTCTCCGGATCGAGCACCGAAAGCTCGCCGAGCGCCACGCCGAAGTAGGCGCCGTGGACCTTCACGTCGCCGCGCTCGATCAGCTTGTTCAGGCGCGGGAACGTCTTGAGATTCTCCAGCGTGTTGATGACGGACGCTTTCTCCATCCGCACGATGTACTCGGCCGCGGACATGCCGCCACGCGGGCCGACCTTCTTGGCCGCAGGCGCCATCAGCGTCATCCAACGCCCGATGAAATCGCCCGGCGAAATGGGCGCGGTTTCTTCCACGAAGGCTTTGACGCCGCCGCAATGGGCATGGCCGAGCACCACGATGTGCTTCACCTTCAACACGCCAACGCCGAACTCCAGCGCCGCCGACACGCCGTGGTACATGCCGTCCGTCTCATAGGGCGGAACGAGGTTGGCGACGTTGCGGACCACGAACAGCTCGCCGGGCTTGGCGTCGAAGATCACTTCGGGCGAGACGCGCGAGTCGCAGCAGCCGATGATCATCACCTCCGGCGATTGGCCGGTCTCGGCAAGCTCACGGTAACGGTCCTGCTCGCTCTTGAGGCGGCCGGAACGGAACGCGCTGTAGCCATCGAGGAGACGCTTCGGGAACTGCATTCGCTACTCTTGAACCACTGAACAGTGGCCGTGTTTCAGCACATTCACGCCCAGATCGCCATACGCAATCCAAACGCATCGCGGGGCGGTGGGTCGGGGAATGGTTGCGCAGTTTTTTCGTGGAGGCGGCGGGCGACAGCGGCGCTGGCGAGGGCGTCGAGCAGGTCGTCCGGCCCTGCGCCCTTCGGCGGCGGCGCGTCGACAGCGCCCGCAGACAGCCCTGCGGCAATCAGCAGCGCCCGCCGCAATTGAAGCCCCGGCTCGTAAGCGCGGCTTTTCACCTTCTTCGGCTCCTCCAGCGCACGTTCGCCGTTGAGCCGCCAGAACGCGACCTCCGGATGGACCTCGAAGGTGCGTTTTGCCGCACCCGCGTCCGCCCGCAGGCACTCATCCACCTCGCGGATTTTTGGCGCGATGTTGAAGAGCTGCTTCGAAACCTTGCGAGGTGGATCGGATGTCTCGGCTGCGATCCGGCATGCCTCGCCATAGTCGCTGGCATAGATCGCAGCACGCGACGGCACCGAGAACACCGATGATTGCCGCTGGCCGAGCAGGGGCCGCACGGCGTTCTCCGCCGCGCGCCCGCCGAGCCCTGTGCGCTCCGGCAGGCCAATCGGCATATCGACTGCAACCACCGCCGGCGCTTCCGGTGCGCCGAGCACATCGGCAAAGCGCGGTACGATCCGCACGCGAACATCGTCGCCTGTGGGACGGACAAACGCTGCGATCCATCCGCCTGGACATCCATCCACGCCCGCAAGCCAGATGCTTTGCATCCTCATGCTCGGACGCTGGCACGGCTGTTGCGACGCCGCTAGGGTGGGCTCGCAACAAGGGGCTTCTCATGACCATCCGTCCGCGCCGCAGCGTTCTCTACATGCCGGGCTCCAACGCCCGCGCCATCGACAAGGCGCGGACGCTGCCGGTCGACGGCGTGATCCTCGACCTCGAGGACGCTGTCGCGCCGGATGCCAAGGCGCAGGCGCGCGATCAGGTGGTTGGGGCGGTGAAGGCCGGCGGCTTCGGATCGCGCGAGGTGATGATCCGCATCAACGGCCTCGATACGCCCTGGAGCTCGGATGATCTGACGGCTGCCGCGGCCGCCGGTCCCGACGCGATCGTGGTGCCGAAGGTCTCGACCGTCGAACAGATCGAGATGCTCGGCCAGCGTCTCCTCGACATGAAGGCAGATCTCAAGACGCGCATCTGGGCGATGATCGAGACACCAGTCGCGATCTTCAACATCATGGCGCTGGCCGCCGCGGCGCGCGATTCCGAGACGCGGCTTGCGGGCTTCATCATGGGCACCAACGATCTCGCGAAGGAAACGCGGGCGCGTCAGGTGCCGGGACGCGCGCCGATGGTGCCGTGGCTTGCGACCTGCGTGCTCGCGGTGCGCGCTCACGGCATCGAAATCCTCGACGGCGTCTACAATGATCTCGGCAACACCGAAGGCTTCATCGCGGAATGCACGCAGGCGCGCGACATGGGCTTTGACGGCAAGACGCTGATTCACCCGAACCAGATCGCGCCATGCAACATGGTGTTCTCGCCGAGTGACGACGAAGTCGTGCAGGCGAAGAAGATGATCGCCGCGTTCGATCTGCCGGAAAACAAAGACAAGGGCGTGGTGCAGATCGACGGCCGCATGGTCGAACGCATGCACGCCGAGATGGCGCGCCGGACGGTGGCGATCGCGGAAGCGATAGCGGCGGCGAGCTAGCGAAGATTATTCCGGCAGCGTGTAGACGAACAACGCGCCGCGGCCCATGCCGCCGTGCAGGCAGATGAAGCGCGTCGTCTGTGTGCCGCCCGCGGCCTCGTAGGTCGCCTTGCCGTGATAGATCGTCGAGACGAACAGCGGCCCGACGCGATCGGCGAACTTGTCGGTTTCGACGTTCGCACGGTCGATGGTGAAGCGCTTGAATGTCGGGTTGTGTCGCAGGAATTGCGTGTAGCCCGCGCGCTCGCAATCGCGGATGCCGTCGAAACGTGTGGCCGAGCGCCGTGCTGCGTCCGCGGGCGCCGCCAGCGCAAACAAAACGGCCGCCATGGCGAGAAAACCAACGGCGGCCGCGAGTGTCTTGAAGTGCACGATGTGTCCGAAACGGTCAGATCCAGGGACGCTCGGCGTGCGCCTTGGCCTCGAAGGCGTCGACCTTGGCCTTCTTGAGATTGGTCTGGCCGATGTCGTCGAGACCGTTGAGCAGGCAGTGCTTGCGGTGCGAGTCGATTTCGAACTTCACCACGCCGCCGTCCGGTCCGCGGATTTCCTGCTTCTCGAGATCGATCGAAAGCGTCGCGTTCGCGCCGCGGTCGGCGTCGTCGAACAGCTTCTCGAGATCTTCCTTGCTCACCTTGATCGGCAGCAGGCCGTTTTTGAAACTGTTGTTGTAGAAAATGTCGCCAAATTGAGTGGAGATCACGCAGCGGATGCCGGCATCCAACAGCGCCCAGGGCGCGTGCTCGCGCGACGAGCCGCAGCCGAAGTTATCGCCGGCAACGAGGATCTTGGCGTCCTTATAGGCAGGCTTGTTGAGCGCAAAATCCGGATCCAGATTACCGTCGGCAAGCCGGCGGATTCTCGTGAACAGACCCTTCGCGAGCCCCGTCCGCTTGAGCGTCTTGAGGTAATCCGCAGGGATGATCATGTCGGTGTCGACGTTGATCATCTTCAGCGGCGCCGCGACACTCTCCAGTTTCGTGAACTTTTCCATCTGCGCTTTCTCCTGGCCCCAAGTCGTTGGACCAAATATTGCCCTTTGAATGGCCCCTCGGAGGTCTTCGGTCAAGACCCTGTCCGGCCTCCGGTTTTCAGGCTTCGGGCGAGGTCTTTTTGCGTTCGAAATGGCGGTGGTGGTCCACCTCGGCGACCTTGATGTCGTACATCTCGTAATATTTGAGCCGGCCCTGCTTCTGCGCCTCCAGGTGTTCCGGGTGCATCCGCCAGGCCTTCTGGCCCTCTTCGTGCTCGAATTCGACGATGGTGACGCGCTCGCCGTCGTCGGCCCAAAAACCCTTGTGCGAGATGTAGCCGGGGATGGTCCGGGCGATCTGCTGCATGCGGTCGACCAGCGCCACGTACTCGTCCTTGAGGCCGGGCATCAGGCGCGAGCGGAAGACGGTGACGATCATGGAGCCCTCCTGATCTGGGACCCCAGTGTGCGGCGGCGGGCCGCACCGGATCAAACGCAAGTTTTGAATGGAAGGATGCCCGCCCGTGATGGGCGGCCGCTCAGGGCGGCGGCGCGCCCTTCTCGTTGCGGCGGATGCCGGAAATGTCTCCCAGCCACTTCTGCGCCGAGCGCGCCCAGTTCTGCACCTGGGGCGGAAGTTGATCGCGCTCATTCAGGATGCCGATGCGGACCATGTAGGCGGTCTTGGTCGGGCCCGGATTGGTCGAATAGATCGGCGAGCCGCACTTCGGGCAGAACGCCTGCTCGCGCGGATTGCCGCTGTCGGCGGTGGTCTTCACGTAAATGGTCGGCTGGCCGGAGAGCAGTTTGAAGTCCTTGGCCGGGATCGGAATGTTGGTGCGGAACGCCGCGCCGGTGCTCGCCTGGCAATCGGTGCAATGGCAGATCGAAGCTTTTGCGGGATCAGCCTCGGCTTCGAAGGTGATGAAGCCGCAATGACAGGCGCCGTGAACCTTCATGATCGCAATCCTCCCTGAGCCGCGTTTCTAACCCGCCGACCGTTCGATCTCGTCTATGTCGTCGTCGGACAACCCGAAGTGATGGCCGATCTCATGCACCAACACATGCGTGATGACATTGCCGAGCGTCTCGTCGTGCTCCGCCCAGTAGAGTAGGATCGGCACGCGGTACAGCCAGACCATGTTGGGCATCTGGGCCGGCGCGCTTTCCGATCGGAACGGCAGGCCGATGCCCTGGAACAGGCCCATGAGATCGAGCTCGCTGGCGATGCCCATATGATCGAGCACTTCGTCGGTCGCGTAGTTGTCGACCTGAATCACCAGGCCCTCGCATTTCTCCCGAAAATGCTTCGGCAGCTTGCGGAACGCCTCGGTGGCAATGACCTCGAACTCCTCAAGCGACGGCGCTTTCAGGGGCCGCCAAGCCATCGGGTCGGGCAGGGTTTCGTCCGTCATGAGTGCAGCATAGGCGGTCGTTTAACTCCAATCTATGCATGCAGTTGACGTGCTTCCACCGATAGGAGAGCGTAGGGCCATGCAACGGATTGCGACAATCTTGGCAGGCGCAGTGATGGGGTTTGCGGCGTTCAGCGTGACGCCAGCGAGCGCCGTCGATACGCAGACGTCTGTTCGGACAAACGCGACCGACATCTCTGCTCAAAGCCGCAAGCGTCCGCGCACAACTCTGACGATCCGTCCGCGCGGCTATCCGTACCGCAACTTCCCGACGACCTACCCGCTGCCTTACGCGGTTGAGTATCCCGGCCCGAGCGCGGTGCGCCAATGCGCCGCGCGTTATGTCGAGGAATATCGGCCGAGCGGCACGGTCATAGTGCCGCGCATGCGCTGCTGGTGGGAGCGCGGCTAAGTTTAGTCACCTTTGCATCTTTATGTCGCAGCAACCCGTTCGCGGGCCGGCGTGTTGTGCCTGCATGGGCGCATGCCTAACTGGAAATGTGGAGACTCGAGTAATGATCAAGTTTCTTGCTGGCGCAGCGGCGATCGGCGTCGCGGCGCTTCTTTCTTTGAGTGCGGCGAACGCCGCTCCGCAGCAGCGCGCGGAAGGCATGCGCAACGCGGATTCGATCGAAGTGAGCGCGCAGCGGCGCCACCATCACCATCGTCACCACTATCAGCATCGCCATTACGGGCCGCGCTACGGCCATCACCACTACTATGGGCCGCGCTATTACCGGCCGCACTACGGCCATTCGTACGGTCATCACCGGCCGTACTATCGGCACCACCACTACCGTTCGGGGCCCCATGTCGGCTTCGGGTTCGGCTACTAACGGACCGATACACGCAAACGAAAAGGCCCGCCCCGAGGCGGGCCTTTTTTGCTTGCGTTGATGCGTTCGTTCAGTGCCAGTCGCGCACGTCGGGCGCGCGGTTGGGTTCCATCACTTTTGCATCTTTGTTGCAGCAACCCGCCTGCGGCCTCGCGCGTTATCTCGTCAAGGGCACGACCCTGAACCGAAACGCGGAGGTCGAACGATGACCAAGCTTCTCGCGAGCGCTGCGGCTATCGGCGTCGCGGCGTTGATTTCAATGAGTCCGGCGAATGCCGCTTCTCAGCAGCATCGCGCGGATGGCATGCGCAATAGCGATCAGATCGAAGTGAGTGCGCAGCGGCGTTACTATCGTCACTACGGCTACCGCCACTACGGCCCGCGCTATGGCTACTATGGCCCGCGCTACTATCGGCCGTACTATGGCTACAACTCTTACGCCTACAGCCCGTACTACCGGCCTTACTATCGTCCGGGTCCGTACATCGGCGTCGGTCCGGGTGGTGTCGGCTTCGGGTTCGGCTACTAGCTGATCGAACACGCGCAAACGAAAAGGCCCGCCGTGAGGCGGGCCTTTTGTTGCATTTGGTGTCGGCTCAGTGCCAGTCGCGCACGTCGACGAACTTGCCTGCGATTGCCGCTGCTGCCGCCATCGCCGGCGAGACGAGATGCGTACGGCCGCGGAAGCCCTGGCGGCCTTCGAAGTTGCGGTTCGAGGTCGAGGCGCAGCGCTCGCCCGGCGCCAGCTTGTCCGGGTTCATCGCCAGGCACATCGAGCAGCCCGGTTCGCGCCAGTCGAAGCCCGCGGCCTTGAAGATCTTGTCGAGACCTTCGGACTCGGCCTGCTCTTTCACGAGACCAGAGCCCGGCACGATCATCGCGTAGACATTCGCGTTGACCTTCTTGCCTTGCGCGACGCGCGCGACTTCGCGCAGGTCTTCGATGCGCGAGTTGGTGCACGAGCCGATGAACACGCGGTTGAGCGCGATGTCCGTGATCTTCTCGCCGCCGGTCAGTCCCATGTACTGGAGCGAACGCTCCGCCGCGCGGCGCTTGTTCTCGTCGGCGATCTCGGACGGCACCGGCACGCGGCCGGTGATCGACGTCACCTGCTCGGGGCTGGTGCCCCAGGTGACGATCGGCGGCAGCTTCGCAGCGTCGAGACGGACCTCGCGGTCGAAGTGCGCGCCGTCGTCGGTGCGCAGCGTGTCCCAGTAGCGCACCGCGTCGTCCCACATCTTGCCCTTCGGGGCCTTCGGACGGCCCTTGAGATATTCGTAGGCCTTCTCGTCCGGCGCGATGAAGCCGGCCTTGGCGCCGCCTTCGACCGACATGTTGCAGACCGTCATGCGGCCTTCCATCGACAGCGAACGGATCGCCTCGCCGGCGTATTCCAGCGCGTAGCCGGTGCCGCCCGCGGTGCCGATCTCGCCGATGATGGCGAGGATGATGTCCTTCGCGGTGACGTTCGGCGGCAGCTTGCCGTCGACGATCGCGCGCATGTTCTTCGACTTGCTCTGGATCAGCGTCTGCGTCGCGAGCACGTGCTCGACCTCGGACGTGCCGATGCCGTAGGCCAGCGCGCCGAACGCGCCGTGCGTCGCGGTGTGGCTGTCACCGCAGACGAGCGTGGTGCCCGGCAGCGTGAAGCCCTGCTCCGGGCCGATGACGTGGCAGATGCCCTGACGGATATCGAACTCGTCGTAGTATTCGAGGCCGAAGTGCTTGGCGTTCTCCGCCAGATAGGCGATCTGATCGGCGCTTTCCGGATCGGGGTTCGGCTTGGTGCGGTCCGAGGTCGGGACGTTGTGGTCGACGACCAGCAGCGTCTTCTCCGGGCTCTTCACCTTGCGGCCCGAGAGGCGCAGACCTTCGAACGCCTGCGGCGACGTCACCTCGTGAACGATGTGACGGTCGATGGCGAGCAGGCAGGTGCCATCGGGCTGCTCGTCGATCAGATGGTCGGCCCAGATCTTGTCGTAAAACGTGCGCGGTTTCATCGCGTTGAACCTTGATTGAGATTTGAATGGTTGAGCGGCGTCAGCCGCCATGCGGTCGCTTCAGGCGTCCGCTCAAAGCCCAGCCTGGACCGACGCCGTCAGCCGGCCGAAGAAACGGCCCGGCAGACGCACATGGTCGTCGAGGACGATCCGGCGGTCTTTGGTTACTTTAGACATGTCCTAGATATAGCCAGCCGCAGCGGTCTTCACAACAAAGGCAAAACGGCGCGGGGCCGGTACGCCGCCGTCCGGAGGGGCACAGTGGGCCGATGGCCTCGCGGTTCACGGCCCCGCCGGTCAGTCTTTGGCGATCTCGAATTCTATTTTTGCTCTTCCGGCCGCAATCTGCCCGGCGAGGTCTTTCATCTGTGAGGCCGTCAAGGAACGGTCGGCAATCTGGCCGGTGCCGCCGACAATGGGTTCGCGGATCACCGCAGACATCAGCGTTTGGCCGTCCACCCGAATGTCCATTTTCCGGCCCACGTTCGCGGCGGTGAAATTCGCAAACAGGCCCTGCGAGGCGGGTGTCATCTTGAACGAAATGACGGGCTGGCCTGAGCGCTGATCGAAGCCCAGTTCCGCACTCACAACGTCGATGGCAATCGGCTCGGCATTCGCCGCAACAAGCAAGGTCGACGTTAGAACGATCGCAGCGGCCCAATGAAAAAGGCCGGACAAGCCGGCCTTTTTGCAGCGATCGCGGTGCACGCGAACAATCCTACTTCGAGGCTTCTTCCGCCACGTCCGTGGACTGGCCGCCGTGGTGCGTGCCCTCGGCGATACGCGCCGACTTACCGCGCAGGCCGCGCAGGTAGTACAGCTTGGCGCGGCGGACCTTGCCGCGGCGGGTGAGCTTGATCGAGTCGATCATCGGCGAGAGCAGCGGGAACACGCGCTCGACGCCTTCGCCGTACGAAATCTTGCGCACGGTGAAGCTCTCGTTGATGCCGCGGCCGGAACGGCCGATGCAGACGCCTTCATAGGCCTGAATGCGGGTGCGCTCGCCTTCGACCACCTTCACGTTGACGATGAGAGTGTCGCCCGGCTCGAAATCGGGAATGTTTTTGTTGGCGGACAGCTTGGCGGCCTGCTCCTTCTCGAGCGTCTGGATCAGGTTCATGGCAAATACTCCGTAGGCTAAGCGCGCTGGTCAGGGCCGCGCGAAATTGTCTGAATTTCCGGGTTGGAGCGAGCTTCTAAAGCAATCCGATTGGCTTGTCACCCCTTCACGTTCGGGGTGGTTTCCCGCGGCTTTTATAGGCTTCCCAGAGGTCCGGGCGGCGGTTTTGGGTGAGTTTTTCGGCCTCGGCCTGCCTCCAGGCCTTAACCTTGGCGTGATCGCCTCCGGTCAGGATTTCGGGGATCTGGACCCCCTCGAACACCGCGGGCCGGGTGTACTGGGGGTACTCCAGAAGGCCGTCGGAGAAGCTTTCCTCGGTCCCGGAAGCCTCCTTGCCCATGACGCCGGGCAGAAGCCGGACGCAGGCATCGATCAGGACCATGGCCCCGAGCTCGCCACCCGAGAGCACGTAGTCGCCGACCGAGACTTCTTCGAGGTTGCGGGCGGCGATGAGGCGCTCGTCGACGCCTTCGAACCGGCCGCAGAGGATCGTCACGCCTTCGCCCTTCGAAAGCGCCGCGACGCGCGCCTGGGTGAGCGGCTTGCCGCGCGGGCTCATCAGCAGGCGCGGGCGGCTGTCGCTCGAAACAGCGTCGATGGCTCGTGCGAGCACATCGGCCTTCATCACCATGCCGGGGCCGCCGCCGGCCGGCGTGTCGTCAACCGTGCGGTGCTTGTCGGTGGCATGAGCGCGAATATCGACCGCATCGAGCGACCACAGCCCTGCCGCGAGCGCCTTGCCGGCGAGGCTCGTGCCGAGCGGGCCGGGAAACATCTCGGGGAAGATCGTGAGCACGGTCGAGCGCCACATGGTCACTCGTCCTTGCTCTCGGTTTCGATGGGCGGCGACACAACGATGCGCCGCTCGGCGATATTCACTTCAGGCACCACGATTTCGGTGAACGGCAGCATCACCAGATCGCCGCTCTCGCGCTTGATCTCGATGATGTCGCCCCCGCCAAAATTATGGACGGTCGTGACCGTGCCGAACTTCGCACCGTCCTGGGTGAACGCGTCGAGGCCGATGAGATCGGCATGATAGAACGTCTCGTCCTCGTCGATGTCCGGCAGGACATCGCGCGCGACGTAGAGCTTCACATTGGTGAGTTTCTCGGCCGCGTTGCGATCCGCAACGCCGGACAGCCGCGCCACGAAGTGATCCTTCGCGGGCCGCAGCGCTTCGATCTCGAAGCGCTGCTTGCCGTCTTCGCTCTCCAGCGGTCCGTATTCGACGAACGCCAGAGGGTCTCCCGTGAACGACCGCAATCTCACTTCGCCGCGCACGCCATGCGGCGCGCCGATTTGGGCGACACAGATGCGGTCGGTCACGGTGCGCTACAAGCTTGTTACTTCTTCGGAGCGGCGGGCGCGGCGGCAGCGGCCTTCGCGGCCTCTTCAGCCTTCGCCTTGCGCTCCTTGCGCGGAACAGCCTTCTCCGGGTTGTTGCGCTTCTCGCGCTTGGCGACGCCGGCGGCGTCGAGGAAGCGCATCACGCGGTCGGACGGCTGCGCGCCCTTGGCGATCCAGGCCTTCACCTTGTCCATGTCGAGCTTGAGGCGCTCTTCCTTGTCCTTCGGCAGGAGCGGGTTGAAGTAGCCGAGACGCTCGATGAAACGGCCGTCACGCGGCGAACGCGAGTCGGCGGCGACGATGTGATAGACCGGGCGCTTCTTGGTGCCGGCACGGGCCATACGGAGAACGACGGGCATTGGTAGTCCTTTCTGATGTTGTTCGTTGTGTTCGAGTGATCGTTATTTCTTCTTTCCAAGACCGGGGAGGCCAGGAGGCGGCCCACCCAATCCGGGGAATTTTCCGAGCCCCGGAAGCGAAGGGCCGCCGGGGAATTTCGGCGGCAATCCGCCGGGCATCGTCGGCGGCAAGGCGCCAGGCGCACCGCCCGGCATCTGCTGCGCCATCTTCGCCATGTCTTCCGGCGACGGCATGCCGCCGCCGAAACCCATCATCTGCGCGAGACCGGCCATCGGTCCGCGCTTGCCGCTGCTCATGGCCTTCATCATGTCGGCCATGCCGCGGTGCATCTTCAGGAGCTTGTTGATCTCTTCGACCTTGGTGCCCGAGCCCGCCGCGATGCGCTTCTTGCGGCTGGCTTTCAGCACGTCGGGATGCTTGCGCTCGCCCGGCGTCATCGAATCGATGATCGCCATCTGGCGCTTGAAGATGCTGTCGTCGAGATTGCGTTCGGCGATCTGGTTCTTGATCTTGGCAACGCCGGGCATCATGCCCATCAGCCCGCTCATGCCGCCGAGCTTCTGCATCTGCGTGAGCTGATCGCGCAGGTCGGCGAGATCGAACGCGCCCTTGCGCATCTTCTCGGCCGCGCGCATCGCCTGCTCGCGGTCGATGTTCGCTGCGGCCTTTTCGACGAGCGAGACGATGTCGCCCATGCCGAGGATGCGGTCGGCGATACGCGCGGGATGGAAGTCTTCCAGCGCGTCCATGCGCTCGCCGGTGCCGATCAGCTTGATCGGTTTGCCGGTGACGGCGCGCATCGAGAGAGCTGCGCCGCCGCGGCCGTCGCCGTCGACGCGGGTCAGAACGATGCCGGTGAGGCCGACGCGCTCGTTGAACGAGCGCGCGAGGTTCACGGCGTCCTGGCCGGTCAGGCTGTCGGCAACCAGCAGCACTTCATGCGGATTGGCGGAGCGGCGGACTTCGGCCGCCTCCAGCATCATCTCCTCGTCGAGCGTGATGCGGCCCGCAGTGTCGAGCAGCACGACGTCGAAGCCGCCGAGCTTGGCTGCCTGGATCGCGCGGCCCGCGATCTGCACCGGCGTCTGGCCCTGCACGATCGGCAGCGTCTCGACCGTGACCTGCTTGCCGAGAACGGCCAACTGCTCCATCGCCGCCGGGCGGCGGGTGTCGAGCGAGGCCATCAGCACTTTCTTGTGGTCGCGTTCGGTGAGGCGCTTGGCGAGCTTCGCGGTGGTTGTGGTCTTACCGGAGCCTTGCAGGCCGACCATCATGATGGCGACCGGCGCCGGTGCATTGAGATCGACCGGCTGCGAGTCCGCGCCGAGCGTTGAGATGAGTTCGTCGTGAACGATCTTCACGACCATCTGGCCCGGCGTCACCGACTTGATGACGTCGACGCCGACCGCGCGCTTCTTCACTTGCTCGATGAAAGCGCGCGCGACGTCGAGGGCGACGTCGGCTTCGAGCAGCGCGCGGCGAACCTCGCGCAGTGCTTCGTCGACGTTCGCCTCAGAAAGCGCGCCGCGCCGCGTGAGGCTGTCGAGGATGCCGCTTAAGCGTTCTGAAAGGCTCTCGAACATCGCTTCCAAACACGTTTGCGCCCGAGGGCGCATCGCGCTGTCGGGCGGTTGCCTCCGGCCTCACGGGACCGGTCGGCGGTTAGACGTCAGAAACCTGACGGATTTGCCGGTGTCGTAAGGGGCTGGGGCGCGAGAGTCAACGCCGGAACGATTCAATCATAAGAATCAACGGCTTGAGGCCAAGGGCCCATAGACCTCGACGCGCGTCTTTTCGTCGTCCATGTCGCCGTAATAGAGCTCGATCAGTTCGACGCCCTTGAGCCGCTTCACCTTCGGCTTTTCGATCTCGCTGAAGACGCGCCGCCGGATATCCGGTGCGGCCTTGGCGCCGCCGTCGCCGGAGGCCATGAACGCCGGGCCCTTGAGCTGGCGCAGGTCGAAGCGCTGGGCCGGCCGGTGCGGCTTCACCTTGCCTTCGGTGTCCATCAGGAAGCCGATGCGGGCACGGAAGGTTTTCAGGCCGAATATTTCGTAGATCACGACTTCGGTGGTCGTTAGCTTGAAGCCGCGCTTGTTGGCGAGGTCTTCAACCTCCTGGAACGCCTCGGCGACGTAGTCGTCCATATCGAGCCATTCGCCCTCTTTGATCGTCGTGAGGGCGAACACCTCCGGCAATTTCGCAAGCTTCGCGGGCGTGGAATTTGCTGACTCTTGCGCCAAAGCAGGCGCAGCGAACAGCAGGACAATCAGCGCGAGGAAGCGCATCATCGGGCGGGCTATTTGATCGGGACGTAGACGGTCACGACCAGCTTGTCCTCGGGAGTCGTCACGAGGTCGGTCTCGTATTCCTCGACGAACAGATCCTGCGCCTCGAGCTTCTTCTCATCGAGATGGTTGGTGATCGCCTCGTAGGTGTTGTCCATCGAATCGTAGGAGCCGCGGTGGACGAATTTCAGCGCCTTGCCGGCGGGCGATTGCCCGACGCTGACGCCTTGCGGCAGCGCCTCCTTCGGCGCCTCGGCGACCGGCACTCCGGCCTGGAAGGAGAAGCCGGTGTCGTCGGCCTGCGTATAGATCGTCATCGACGGGCCGGTCGCCTTGACGCCGGCCTTGTCGAGATAGCCGTTTACGATCTTGAACGCGGCCTGGAGCGTCTCATAGGCGGTGTCCCAGGTGCCGTTGCCTTTCACGAAGACGATCGTTTTTGAGGTGAGCGTCAGCGGCTCGCCGAACGGGTCCTTGCTCGGCTCGGCCGGCGCGGCCGCAGGGGGCGGAGGAGGCGGTGGCGGCGGACCCGCATCCGGCAAAGGCGACTGGGTGACCGGCGGGGTGGGGGCGGGAGCCGCGTCCGGTGCGGGCGATGGCGCAGGGCTTTGCGCAAACGCAAACGGGGCGGCCAGCACCAGCAAAGCAGCGAGTGCAATGGCCCGCATTGGCCTTGGCATTGAATTCTCTCCTTCGGACGGCGGCGCTCCCGGCGCAACGCCGCGAGGAATCAACCAAATCTACCACGCCAGGATAGGGGCGGAATGACACAAAATATGGGCACCTCCCACGCTCTGGCCAACCCTAAGCAATTCCCCATATAAACCGGGCGAAACAGGACGTCGCTGATGAGCGCGCTGGCCAACCACAGGTTCGTGAAGATGAACGGTCTCGGCAACGAGATCGTGGTCGTCGACATGCGCGCGAAGCCTGACGCGATCAGCGCTGCGGATGCGCGTGCGGCGGCGCAGCCCGCTGGCGCGCCCTACGATCAGATGATGGCTCTCTATCCGCCGCGCTCGTCGGGCGCCGACGCCAGCATCCGTATTTTCAACAACGACGGTTCCGAAGCGGGTGCGTGCGGCAACGGCATGCGCTGCGTCGCTTCGCTGGTCACGGCTGCAACCGGCAAGGACAAGCTGTCGTTCGAAGTCGATGGCCGCGTGCTCAACACATGGAAGAACCCGGACGGGCTCTTCACCGTCGACATGGGCGCGCCGCGCTTCAAGTGGAACGAGATTCCGCTCGCGGAGGAATTCGCCGACACGCGCAAGATCGAATTGCAGATCGGTCCCATCGACAAGCCGATCCTGCATTCGCCATCGGTCGCGAGCATGGGCAATCCGCACGCGGTGTTCTGGGTCGATGACGTCAATGCTTACGATCTCGCCAAGATCGGCCCGCTGCTCGAGCATCATCCGATGTTTCCCGAGCGCGCCAACATCACGATCTGCAAGGTTGAATCGCGCGAGCACATCATCATTCGCACGTGGGAGCGCGGCGCGGGTCTGACGAAGGCATGCGGCTCGGCGGCTTGCGCATCGGCAGTGTGCGCAGCGCGGTTGAACTATACCGGACGCAAGATTCGCGTGACGCTTCCCGGCGGCGATCTCACGATCGACTGGCGCACGGGCGACGACCACGTGCTGATGACCGGGCCTGTCGAGTTCGAACGCGAAGGCGCATTCGATCCGTCGCTGTTCGCGAAGGTCGGCGCGTGAGCGTCGATGTCGTCACGTTCGGATGCCGGCTCAACATCACCGAGTCGGAATCGATCCGGCGTGAAGCGGAAGCCGCCGGCATCAAGGATGCGGTGATCGTCAACACCTGCGCGGTGACGGCCGAGGCCGTCCGGCAGGCGCGCCAAGCCATCCGCAGGAGCCACAGGGAGCGTCCTGGAGCGCCGATCGTGGTGACCGGCTGTGCGGTACAGGTCTACCCCGAAAAGTTCATAGAAGGACCAGAGGTCGCGATCGTAGTGGGCAACGATCAGAAGATAAGCCCATTGCTCTGGCGCGACGTGAAGCTTGTTCTAGGTGCCGGCGGCGATTCCTCGCGGAACGGCCCCGCGAGGTCGTATGTGGGCGACATCATGGCGGAGACGACCATGATCCCGCCGCGTCTCGACCGCATTGCGGGCCACACCCGCGGCTTCGTGCAAATCCAGAACGGCTGCGACCACCGCTGCACCTTCTGCATCATCCCGTTCGGCCGCGGCAACTCGCGCTCGCTCTCGCCCGACGACGTGATCGCGCAGGTGCGGCTCCTCGCCGAGACCGGCCACCGCGAGGTGGTGCTGACCGGCGTCGACATCACGAGCTATCAGCCGTCGCTCGGCGCGCTGGTGAAGCGCATCCTGAAGGACGTGCCCGCGCTCGAACGGCTGCGGCTCTCCTCGATCGATTCCGTTGAGGCCGACGCCGATCTGCTCGATGCGTTCGCGACCGACGCGCGGCTGATGCCGCATCTGCATCTGTCGCTTCAGCACGGCGACGATCTCATTCTCAAGCGCATGAAGCGCCGCCACTCGCGCGCCGATGCGATTGCATTCTGCGCCGAGATGCGGCGGCTGCGTCCCGACGTGGTGTTCGGCGGCGATATCATCGCGGGCTTCCCGACCGAGACCGAAGCGATGTTTCAGCGCTCGCTCGATCTCGTCGACGAATGCGGGCTGACGCATCTGCATGTGTTTCCGTTCTCGCCGCGCCCCGGAACGCCGGCCGCCCTCATGCCGCAGGTCGCGGGTGAGGTCGTGAAGGATCGTGCGCGCCGCCTGCGCCAGCACGGGGCGGAGGCGCTCGCGCGGCATCTTCAGAGCGAGATCGGATCAACGCGCCGCGTGCTGACCGAGCGCGGCGGCATCGGCCGCACCGAGCAGTTCACCGCGGTGCGGCTGAACGCGCCGGTCGAGCCGGGCGTGATGCTGGATGTCGGCATCGCTGCCCATGACGGCAGACAGTTGATCGCGGCGTAGCGCGCAACTCAGCGGCATAGCGGTAGTCGCGTGTGGGTGCCCCTTGGTCCAATCGTTGAGGGACGGTTGCGACGGTAACGTGTTCGCAGGGGAGGGAGCACCCGCCATGTGAGGACCGTCTCATGACGAAACACCTGCTCTCGACGATCAGTGTTGCCGCCGTGGTCGCAATGGGATTCGCGACCGGCGCGTTGGCCCAGTCGCAACCGAAGCCTGCAACCGAAGCCACCAAGGCCGCAAACCGCGCGGTTCAGCAGTATCTCAACTTCAACGACCGCAGCGATTTTGAAGACGCGACGCGCGGCTTCATCGCCAAGCCCGACACGCTGACGATCAAGAATGCGAAGGGCGACGTCGTCTGGGATCTCGAGCAGTACAAAACTTACATCGGCGACGACAAACCGGCGCCGGACAGCGTCAATCCGAGCCTGTGGCGCAACGCCCAGCTCAACTTGAAGTACGGACTGTTTAAAGTCACCGACCGCATACACCAGGTGCGCGGTTACGACCTCTCCGTCGTTTCCTTTATCCAGGGCAACACCGGGTGGATCGTGATCGATCCGCTGATCTCAGCTGAAACCGCGAAAGCGGCGCTTGATCTCGTCAACCAGAATCTCGGCGCGCGTCCGGTGGTCGCGGTCATCTACAGCCATTCGCACGTCGATCATTATGGCGGCGTGCGCGGCGTCGTGAACGAAGCCGACGTGAAGTCAGGCAAGGTGCAGATTCTTGCGCCGGAGCATTTCACCGAACACGCGATCAGCGAAAACGTGATCGCCGGCAACGCCATGAGTCGCCGCGCCATCTACATGTACGGCGCGATGCTGCCGCGTAACGAGCGTGGCGGCGTCAACGGCGGCCTCGGCCCGACGACCTCGACCGGCACGGCGGGTCTGATCGAGCCGACCCGCTTCATCAAGCAGACCGGCGAGAAGGTCACGATCGATGGCGTCGATTTCGTGTTCCAGATGACGCCGGGCACCGAAGCGCCGGCAGAGATGAATGCCTATCTGCCGCAATTCCGCGCGATGTTCATGGCGGAGAATACGACCAACACGCTGCACAACGTGCTGACGCTGCGCGGCGCGGTGGTGCGCGATCCTTTGAAATGGGCGAGCTACCTCAACGAAACGATCGATCTCTACGGCCCGAATGTAGACGTAAAATTCCAGGCCCATCACTGGCCGCAGTGGGGCAACGCCAAGGTCATCGACTATTGGAAGAAGCAACGCGACCTCTACAAGTACATCCACGATCAGTCGGTGAACCTGATGAACAAGGGTTACACCGGCATCGAGATCTCCAACATGGTCAAGCTGCCGCCTGAGCTCGACAAACAGTTCTACAACCGCGGCTACTATGGTTCGGTGCGGCACAACACCCGCGCCGTCTATCAGCGCTACATGGGCTTCTACGACGCGGTGCCGGCGACGCTCGATCAGTTGCCGCCGGACGACGCCGCGAAGAAGTATGTCGACTACATGGGCGGCGCACCCGCCATTCTCGCCAAGGCGAAGGCGGACTTCGACAAGGGCGAGTACCGGTGGGTCGCCGAAATCGTCCAGCGCGTCGTGTTCGCCGATCCGAACAACAAGGACGCCAAGGAGCTGCTCGCCGACGCCTATGAGCAGATGGGCTATCAGTCCGAGTCCGGTCCGTGGCGCTCGGTCTATCTGCAAGGCGCCTATGAGCTGCGCAACGGCATCCCGACGACGGGTGGCATCAACACGGCATCGGCCGACACGATCAAGGCCATGCCGCCGGAGATGACGTTCGACTATTTCGGTGTGCGGCTGAACGGCGAGAAGGCGGCCGGCAAGAAGCTTGCGCTGAACATCGACTTCACCGATCTCAACAAGTCCTATGCGCTGGTGGTCGAGAACGGCGTGCTCAACTACTTCACCAAGCCGGTGGCGAATGCCGACGCCAAGCTGACTCTGAGCAAGCCGACGCTGGATCGCATCCAGTTGCGCGAATTGCCGGTGGAGCAGGCGGTGACGTCCGGTGAACTGAAGGTGGAAGGCCGGCGCGAGGCGTTGGGCGAGTTCGTCGCGATGCTCGACAACTTCCCGTTCTGGTTCCCGATCGTGACGCCGAAGCAGGCTTCGACGGTCGGCAGCGCGCCGCGCTGACAGCCAGTGCAATGACGCGGGGCGAACGCACGAGCGTCTCGCCTCGCGTCCCATTCCGAGGGTTCCCATGCGCATCAGGCAAGCTTTGTTATGGATGGGTACGGCAGCGCTGCTCGCGGCAACGGCCGGTGTTGCCGCAGCCTGCGGATTCGACAGTCCGCTCGGCAACACGTTCACGCCGATGCATCCGAAATCGATGGCGGTCGCTTTCGCCGTTCGCGATGCGACCGTGGCCGGCGCGATCGAACCGGCGACCGATCCGGCGGCGGCGGGCCAGGCCGGATACTGGCGTGCTGTCGGTCATCTCACCGCGCTGCAGCGGGCGTTGTCCGCGACCCACGTGGAAGGTGGCGCAGCGGTATCGGTGCTGTTCATCGACTCCGGGCTGTGGGCGCGGCTGACGCCCACTGCGAACGGGTTCGCGATGGACGTGCACACCGAAGGAGCGAAGGACGGCGATGTGGCGATCATCACCAGCGAGCCGGTGCTTGCGGCGATCCTCGAGAAGCGGTTGTCGGCCGCGGATGCGCTTCAGCGCGGATTGATCGTTGTCGATGGTGAGAGAGCCGCGGTTGAGACAACGAGCCGATGGCTGGCGGCTGCACTCGTAGCGCCCGCCGCCTCAACGGGCATGCCGCAAGCGGTTCGGCTGTTCGGGCCTGTGCGGCAATAATTCCGAAGTTCGCGGTTCAAGCGCTGCCGCGTGCGCTCGGTGGAAAGTCACGCGCTCTAGTGCAGCGCGCCGACACGTTCGCCGGAGTTTTCCGGCGCCGGCGATGTGCCGATCCGCCGGGCTTCTTGCGCAGCGAGATCAAGCAGGTGGGCAAGAGGCTTGCAGTCGGCGTGTTTGGCCATCTGCGCGAGTTCGGTCGAAAGGTCTCCGATGTAGTCGGCGACATGTTGGATTTTTGGACCGTTGTGGTCAGCAGCCATACTCTCAATTCCCCTCAGAAATCGAATCCCGGAGAAAAGATGCGGACCGAGCCACTCAATGAGAAGGAATTTGATTATCGCTCGCGATCATTTTTGATCGTGCATTAAATCTCATCTCACGCGCCGCGATGCCGCGGCCAGCTTGGCAACGGCAGGCGACGATTTTTCGGGTGGAGCAACCGCGGCGCAGAACGTCTCGATGAGCGACTTGATGCGGCGCGTATCCAATCCCTCTTTATAAAATATTCCGGCGCGTAATGAGGGGAGGCCCGGCAGATAAGAGTCATCTGCGACGACCAGCCCATCCGGCAAACATCGCTCGGGCACAGCCATGTAGCCGATGCTGGCCAGTGCAGCGGCACGCCGCGCTGTCATATCAGCCGCGCTGAACACGATCGTGTACGGAAGGCCCTTGAATTCGATGGCGCGGATGGCCAGGCCGTCGATATAGCCCTCCGGCAACACGATCAACGGAATCGGTTGACCGATCTTCAGCGACGTCGTTGGCGCACACGACCACACCAGCGGCTCGGTCCACTCCTTGATCGTATGGAGGCGGAGCTCGAACGGAGCCACCGCGAAAATCAAATCGACATAGCCGGACTCGAGCAACTTCAGGAGATTGGGCGCGCTCTCGCAAACAAACTGGATTCGCCCGAACTCCTGTGCGCCCACGCATTGCTCGATCACGGCGGCAAGGGTCGACTCGGCAAAGAAGTTCTGGATGCCAAGCCGCAACGTCTGTCCCTGGGGCGCCGATCCCGCGTAGGCCATGATCTGGTCGTTGAGCGCAAGAATGCGGCGCGCATAGTTGTCCAGAAACTTTCCGCGGTCGGTCAGTCCGCTGCCGAGCGGCCCTTTGTTGAAAACGGTCCCGCCGACCAACTGCTGAAGCCTGCGCATCTGCGCGCTGATGGCTCCCTGCGTGAGCTGAAGCTCATCCGCCGCTCTCGTGTAGCCGCCGAGATCGTTGATCGTGACGAAGCTGCGCAGCAGCTCGATTGGAATATCCCGGTAGCGCCGATTCATTGCTCAGACCGTTTCGCTCCGCAGGGACGGCTCACATTCAGTTCAGCGAATATTACAAAGCCTGAACCGATTGCTTGCCTGTGTCCAGTTATCCCATCGATTGATCGCGGGGCCTGCAACCTCCGGGCGGTTCGACACCAATGGCAACCACGTTTAGAATCGCCGGCATTTGAGAAGTGATTTTTTTGGAGCCATATCCGTATGAGGTACAGGTTTGTTGCGCTTGTGCTCGTATGCTGCGCTCTCACGAGGCCGGCCGCTGCACAGGATTACCCCAACCGCCCGATCCATCTGATCGTCCCATTTCTTGCAGGCGGCGGTGTGGATGCCGCCGCCCGCATCGTGGCTCAGAAGCTCAGCGAACTGTTGGGGCAACCGGTCGTCGTCGAAAACCGCGCTGGCGCGAGCGGCACCATCGGCGCCACCGCGGCCGCGAAGGCGGCACCTGACGGCTACACGATCCTGGCGGGGCCGGGCGATCTGATTACCACGCCCAGCTTGATGCCCAAGATGCCGATCGATCCGTTGAAGGACCTCGTGCCGATCACGATGGTCAGCAGCAACCCGTTCGTCGTGGTCGCGACGGCGAATGCGCCCTTTCGCACGATGGCGGAGCTGATCGCCGCGGCGCGCGCCAAGCCGGGCGATATCGGCTACGCCACGCCCGGCAACGGCACATTCAATCACGTGGCCGCCGAATGGATGGCGAGCGCCGCCAATATCAAGCTGCAGCACATCCCGTATCGCGGGGGAGCCGCTTCCGCGAACGGCATTGCCGCCGGCGATCTTCCCCTCGGCGTGCTCTCGCCGCCGGTGGTGCAGGGCCTCATCGACGTGGGCCGCATCAGAGTTCTCGCGCTGACGGGCAAGACACGGCCGTCATTCATGCCTGCGAGCTGGCCGACCTTGTTCGAGGCCGGGCTGCCGGTCGATGCGGTGTTCTGGGTCGGATTGTTTGCTCCGGCGGGAACGCCACCCGCGATCGTGTCGCGGCTCGAACAAGACATGGCGCGCGTTCTTCAAGACCCCGCTGTACGAAAGCGGATGAACGACATCGGCCTCGAGCCCGGTGAGGCTGGGCAGACAGCTCTCGTTGAACGCATCCGCACTGAGACCGCGAGATACAACGCGATCATTCGGGAAACCGGAATCCGCGCCGAGAATTGAAGCCGGAGTTTTCAGTCCGTGTCCGATGCGGGCGCCTTGTCGCTGATCTCAGCAACCAATGCGACGATGGACTGCCGCATCTTGCGATCCTTGATTTGCATAAAGCTTCGCGCCAGCGACAGTCCTTCCGATGTCGAAATAAAATCGTTGATGTATTCCGGCGCCAGTCCTTCCTGCGCACCCATCGGCTGTTCCGACAGGCCTTCGAAAAAGAAGGCAACGGGCACCTGCAACGTATTCGCCATCTGATGGAGCCGGCTTGCACCGATGCGGTTTGAGCCTTTTTCGTATTTTTGCACCTGCTGAAATGTCAGCCCAAGGCTGTGGCCGAGCTTCTCTTGGCTCATGTTGAGCATCAAGCGCCGCATTCGAACCCGGCTGCCGACGTGTTTGTCGATGGGACTGGGAGATTTCTGGCGCATGGACAACCCTTCCGGCCCGGGGCGGCTCGAGATTTCCTGCGTGCACTATAGCCGAAACTCGCGAGGGGCGAGTGCTCATGGCGCCGCAGCGACGGCAATAGCGGTGGATGATCTCGCATTATGCTGAATACTACACGCGACCGATGGTCATTGATTGCGGTCTCGTTGAGGAAATTCGTCCGCGCCTGCGTGACGATTCCGGATCAGAGCCGGAGGTGTGGAACCTGTCAGGCAATTGATCGCGGTGTGGCCCGGAAAAAACTACCTGTGCTCCTTGGCTACGAAAGCCAGACACACAAGCGCGAGTAAGCTGAGCGCCGAAGACACTATGAGTGTTCTCGCGCCAATTGCATCGACAAGGAAAACAAAAGCCAGCGGTGCGATGGCCTGGGCAATGCGGGCTGGTGCGCCCAGCAATCCCAATCGGTAGCCATAGTTCTTGGGACCATAGATGGCGAGCGGAACTGTGCCTCGTGCAATGGTGAGGATGCCGTTTCCAAAACCATGCAGGGCCGCGAAGGCCATCGCGGGAATGCCTCCGCTGAAGATGGCAAGCAACGCAGCTCCCGCAGGATGGGTGATGGTCGAGAGCCGCGCTGAAAGCAGCGGATGCGACCGCGCCATCAACGACGCTTCGAGAATTCGTGCCGCCACTTGCGCAGGGCCTATCAGCATTCCAGCGACGATGGCTTGTTCTGCCGTGGCGCCGGCGCTTTCGAGCAAGCGGGGCAAATGCGCGGCCATCGCTCCGGTCACGGTCCATGCCAGCGCGAATGCAAGACCCAATAGCCACATGTTGCGGTCCATCGGCACATGCGGCTTTTCGGAACCGTTGTGCTCGTGGCCAGCGCTCACGCGCGGGAGCAGAAAAAGATTGAGCGGCAAGCCAATGAACAGATGTGCGGCCGCCCACGCAAAGCAGGTTTCCCGCCAGCCGAAATGGGCCAGTCCCCATGCGGATAACGGCCAGCCGATCGTGCTGGCGAATCCGGCGAGCAGGGTAATGCCGGTGATGGACCTTCTCGCTTGCTCTCCATAAATCCGTCCGAGAGCTGCGAACGCAGCATCGTACAGGCCAAGCCCCATGCCGACGCCCAGCAACGCCCATGCGGTGGCGAGTGTCGTGGGGCCCTGAGCCAGTCCAAGCGCGCTTAGTCCGGCTGCAAACAGCAGATTGGAAGCGGCGAGCACGCCGCGCCCGCCGAACCTGTCGATGGTCCGGCCAACGCGCGGTCCCAGCATCGCGGCGAGAAGCAGCGACACGGAGAATGCGCCGAACACCCAAGGCGGTGGAATGCCAAGGCTTGCCGCAATGGCATCGCCAAGGATGGCCGGAAGATAGTAGCTCGACGCCCACGCGAGCGTTTGCGTCGAGCCAAGGACCAACACGACAGGAAGGCGCTGACTGGTTTTCACTGACTGGAGCAACAAGGCTGCGGTTTGGCCGTGCCGCAGCAGGTGCTTGCAGTTTGCTCGGCCAGCCAGCGGTCTCGCGGCTTGCAACTCGAGGGACGGGCGGACAGCGTGACCCGAACTTCTTCTCCAATATCCATGCGCTCGGCGCGGTAAATCTGCATGGGCTTCACACCATCGCTCACTTCAAAGGTCAGCTTGGCATCGGCATCGAACCCGACGGCTTCGCCGACCTTGCCGATGATGGCGAGGAACTTGGCGACAGGCATGTGCCCCCGGTTTTCTTCCTCGATATCCCAGAGCTGAATAAACGTCTCGTTCCACCGTTCGGCATTCGCGCCGCAATCCAGCGCCCGGAAGGCGCCGGTTTTGACTTCGGTAACATGGTAGCTGGGCCGCACGTCGTGTCCGTCGTAGGCAAAGATCAGCTTCTTGTCTTTGTGCAGCATCAGCATTTCGAGAAGCGCTTGGGCGGAAATCTCTTCCACCGGCATCAGAGCGCCGACCAGAGACGGGGACTTGGCGGGTTGGGGCTCGGCGAGGTGGGGCTTGGCAACTGCGTTCATGGGTGATACCTTCATTTCAATGATTATTGAAATATAGGATTATTGAACAATGGACCGGCGTCAAGCGCTTTCATCATTCGCGGCCCTCTCGCAGGACACGCGGCTGTCCATCATCCGCTATCTCGTCAAAGCCGGACCGGACGGCGTTGCCGCGGGCGACGTGGCTGATGAAGTCGGGGTCTCCGCGTCAAACCTGTCCTTCCATCTGAAGGAACTGCAACACGCCGGCTTGGTGGATGCACGGCGCGAAGCCCGTTCCATCATCTACTCTGCCAATTACGCGGCCTTGCGCGGCCTCATCGGCTTCCTGATGAAGGACTGCTGCGCAGGCCGTCCCGAGATTTGCGCTCCGGCTTTGAACGAAGCGGCTTGCTGCCCACCCGCCAAAACCAAATCAAGGAAGCGCGCCCATGTCTGAGCGTGTTTTTAACGTCCTGTTCCTCTGCACCGGCAACTCGGCGCGCTCGATCATCGCCGAAGCGATCCTCAACAAGCTCGGCGCGGGGAAATTCCGCGCTTACTCCGCGGGGAGCCAGCCGAAGGGGCAGCCCAATCCGAACACGATCACGCTGCTGCAAGGGCTCGGCTACGACACCTCGGGCTTCCGTTCGAAGTCCTGGAACGAGTTTGCAAAGCTCGGCGCGCAATCCAGCGTACCGGTGCTCGATTTCGTGTTCACCGTTTGCGACAACGCCGCGGGCGAAGCCTGCCCGTTCTGGCCCGGTCAGCCGATGACGGCGCATTGGGGCGTGCCCGATCCGGCGGAGGCGACGGGGTCGCCCGCCGAGATCGCGATGGCGTTCAAGGATGCGTACCGGATGCTGCATCAGCGCATCGCGGTATTCACGGCGCTGCCGATCAAGAGTCTCGACACGCTCAGTCTTCAGGCGAAGCTGAAAGAGATCGGCCGCATGGAGGGCGCGACCGCGAAGGCTGCGGAGCCGACGTGACGCCGACGCTCGCGCAACGGCTTGGCGCGGAAGCACTGGGCACCGCCTTCCTGCTCGCGGCGGTGGTCGGCTCCGGCATCATGGCGCAGAAGCTCGCGGGCGGGAACGTCGCGCTTGCTTTGCTCGGCAACACGCTGCCGACCGGCGCAATGCTCGTGGTGCTGATCCTGATCTTCGGTCCGGTGTCGGGCGCGCATTTCAATCCGGCGGTGAGCTTGGCGTTCGCCGTGCGCGGCGAAATGACGTGGCAAGAGGCTGGCGCGTACATCGTGGCGCAGTTCATCGGCGCGGCGATCGGCGTGTGGGCCGCGCATCTGATGTTCGATCTGCCGGTGTGGCAGCTCTCGACCACCGTGCGGACCGGGCCGGGCCAGTGGCTCGCGGAGGCCGTCGCCGCATTCGGGTTGCTGCTGACGATCTTCGGCTGCGTGGCGAATGCGCCGAATTCTGTCGCCTACGCCGTCGGGCTCTACATCACCGCGGCCTATTGGTTCACGGCTTCGACGTCGTTCGCCAATCCAGCAGTGACGTTCGCGCGTTCGCTGTCGGATACGTTCGCGGGGATCGCGCCGGGCGGCGTGGCCGCCTTCATCGCGGCGCAGCTTGTGGGCGCGTTCGCCGCGGTTGTTCTGGCGCGATGGATGTGGCCGGCGCCGCCGCGCACGGCGGCACGCAACTGATCGCGATTTGGTAGCCTTCGCAAACCTTTCCCGTGCGTGATTGGCCGTGCAAGCTTGCGATGTCGCAAGTTATGACTGCGATCCGGCGTCGTGTCGCTCACGTGCGTCCTGTTGCTGCATGACGCGACGAAAAAATTCATCGGCGTCGGCTTTGAATCCTGACAGCAGGTTGCCGTAAAAACGATGCAGGCGCTCGGACACGATCCGCCGCGCCTTGATTTCCTTCTGTTTCCGATCGTTCCGGGGATCTTCCGTGTCCATTCCCCTAGAACGTCGATGCGGTCACAGACGTTCCAAACGCAATCGTTGCTCTTTGTGTTGGCTTAAGTCCCTTCGCCTGGCCGTTCACTTCCGCCCCGCCGTCAGCAGCAATTCGTTCGGGCCCTCCCACACATCCCGCGTGTTGAACGCCGAGAGCTTCTCCGCGATCTCGGCCCAGGCCGCAGCCTTCGCCGCGTCGTCGAGGCGGCCGAGGATCTGCACAATTGGGCTCGCCGATGTGCGCACGAAATCGAGATAGTGCTGCACCGACGGCAAGCGGAACGGCGCCATCACCTTCGTGGTCGCGACGCGCGAGAAGCCGGCGCGCTCGAACAGCTCGTCGATCAGGCCGGGCTTGCCGAGGCTGAGCAACCCGCCCGGCTGATAGGGATCGCGCGGCGGTAGCCCCGTGTGCTTGAGCGCGGTCGAAACCAGAATGGCGACGCAGGGATTCTTGTCCGGCGACGAGAATACCATCGTCGCGATGCGGCCGCCGGGCTTCAGCGCGCGATGCATGCCGCGCAATCCTTGGCCCGGATCGGGGAAGAACATCAGCCCGAGCCGGCACACGGCGGCGTCGAAGCTTGCTTCAGGTGCGTTGAGGGTCTCGCCGTCGGCCGCGAGGGTCTCGACATTGCAATGGCCGGCGCGCAGCGCGTTGGCTTTCGCGAACTCCAGAATGGCGGGCGAGAGATCGGTCGCGAGCACCGAGCCGTCCGGCCCGACGCGTTGCGCGATGTCGAGCGTCTGATCGCCGGCACCCGCCGCGACATCGAGGACGCGCGCGCCGGCGCCGACCTCGGCCATCTCCAGCATCGCGGCGGTGGCCGTGCGGAGCCAATCGCGGATCATGGCACCGCTGTCGTTCCAACCTTTGGCGTGACGGTCCCATTGTTCGCGCGTGGCCGCCTTGAACTGCTCGGGGTTGAGGGGTGCGGGTGCGTTCATGGCGCTCTCCATCGGGTGCGAACCCCTACGCCCGGAACGCCGTTTCGCGGCAGCCGCAAGATTGCCCACGGGGGCCGCGGAATTGCATAATCGGGGATGTTCGATTGGGACGACCTCAAATACCTCCTTGCGGTCGCGCGCCACGGCAGCACGATCGCGGCGGGAAAGGCGTTGAAGCTCAGCCAGTCGACGGTGCATCGCCGGCTCGACGAGCTCGAGCGGCGGATTGGGCGCAAGCTCGTCACGCGCCACACCACCGGCTATCGGCTGACGGAATTCGGCGAGGCGCTGCGACCCTATGCGGAGCGCGTCGAGGCTGCGGTGTTGGATCTCGAAGCGCGGGTGTCGGACGCCGAGCGCGAATTGAATGGAGTCATCCGCGTGACGTGTCCGGAGCCGATCGTGCAGCGAATGACTCCGCTGATCGATCGCTTTCACGCCAAGCACCCAAAGCTTCGCGTCGAGTTCGTGATGAGCGACCGCTACCTCGATCTGGCGAAGGGCGACGCCGACGTGGCGTTCCGCTCCGGCGACACCGACGACGAGCTGGTCGGCCGCAAGATCGCCGACTCGATCTGGGCGGTCTATGCGAGCCGCGGCTACATCGAACGGCATGGCAGGCCGGAGCGCATCGAGGACTTGGCGCAGCATCCGCTGGTCAGCCTCGACGAGTCGATGCGGGGCCATCGCGTCGTCACATGGCTGAAGGACAAGGTGCCGGACGGCAAGATCGTGGCGCGCAACAACAGCGTGCTCGGTCTGATGTATGCGGTGAAATCCGGTGTCGGCGTCGGGCCGCTACCGACGGCGGTGGCGGATGAGGACGCCGATCTGGTGCGCCTGTTCGGCCCGGTGCCGGAGCTGTCGCGGAGCTGGCGGCTGCTCGCGCATCCCGACGTGCGGCGCACGCCGCGCGTCTCGGCCTTTTTCGATTTCGTTGTCGGGGAACGCGAAGCGCTGAAATCCATTCTGACCGGGTAGCGGGTGTTTTCATGGAAGAATCAACGGCGCCCCACGACAACGTCATCACCGCCCGCGCGATCTTCCTTGGCGAACGGATCGAAACCGGCGGCCTCGAGCGCGACGACGTGCTGTCCACCGTTCCGCTCGCCTTCCGCAGCGGCGAGAAGGGCATCGTGGCGTTGTTCCGCTTCGGCGTGGCGGTCTTCGTCAACATGTCGCCGCTGGAAGAGGACGAGGTGCTGCGCCGGCTCGACGACCGTATCGTCAAGCCGCTGAAGGAGCGCGAGGAGGACTCCGCCTTCATCGAGATCGTCCCGGAGAAGGAGGATCACATCACCTCGACGGGCCGCATCGTCGTGCGGGCGCTATCGACCGAGCACACGCTGCTGATCGCCGACGCACTCGCAACCAGCATTATCCTCGCGCATGACGAGAAGGACGTGGCGGCGGTGTTCGACGTCATGGAGCCGCTGGCGCGCCTGCTCGCCGAACGCGGCCGCACGCCGGGCGGGCGGCGCGCGCTGCTCAAGCACATCGGCAACGCGCTGCTGGTGCAGCAGCGTGTGTCGGGCCTGGTCGCGGTGGCTGAGAAGCCTGACGTGTTGTGGGAGCGGCCGAGCCTCGAGCGCTTCTACGCGAGATTGGAAGACGAGTACGAGCTGAAGGAGCGCGCCGAGGTGCTGACGCGCAAACTCGCGGTGATCTCCGACACCGCGCGGGCGTTGGCGGACATCATCGACACCGAGCGGGCGCTCCGGCTCGAGGCGATTATCGTGCTGCTGATCGCGGTGGAGATCGTCATCAGCATGTATCAAATCCTGGCGCGGTAAAAACCTGGCGCGGTGAGCGCGGCCGTCCGTGCTGCGGCGCGGCGATTGGTTGTGACGGAAACGATCGGCTGGGCCGAGCTGCGACGGTGACGGGGGCATGGAACCCGAACGGCCCGGTCGCGTTGGTTTCGGCCGGCACCGCGTGCATGGTGCCGTCACACGTCTCTGTTTCGCTTGTTGAATCGCCCAGATTCGAACCCGGCAACAGGAGGCCGACCATGTCCATGCGTCTCGTCGTCGTATCGACCGGGGTGCTTGTGGGAGCGCTCATTTTTGCGAGCTCGTCCGCGCAAGCACTGACCATGCAGGAATGCAGCGTGAAATATAAAGCGGCGCAAAGCGCCGGTACCCTCCAGGGTATGAAGTGGAATGACTTCCGGAAGGCCGAGTGCGGCGCAGGCGCAACGGCCGCTCCGGCCAGCGCGACAACGACGGCACCGCCTCCGGCCGCTCCGCCCGCGACCACCGCGGCCAAGCCCATGGCTCCGGCCACGACCACTGGCACGCGATCGTCAGCCGCACCGACGGCGGCGCCCGCTCCGATGGGCAACGCAGTATTCCCGAACGCCGTGTCGCCGAAGTACTCGAGCGAGTCGGCGGGCAAGGCGCGGATGCACACCTGCCTCGATCAATACAATGCGAACAAGGCCGGCAGCGGTAATGGCGGGCTCAACTGGATCCAGAAGGGCGGCGGCTACTACAGCGAATGCAACAAGCGTCTGAAGGGCGCCTGATCCGCTTTTCCATGATCGCGTGGTGAAAACAGCCGGCACCCGCCGGCTGTTTTTTCTCTCGGACGGCGCGCGCAAAAGTCGCGAATAAAAGCTTCCGACTCCTGCGGGAAATGCCTAGCATTCGCACGGGGACGGTTTGGAGCAATCCGATTTCAAAACACGGGAGACCGTCATGGCCGACAACAAGAGCAAGCGCGGTGGTTCGGACCGCGCGTTGATTGCAATGAGCGAGCCTTACGAGGTTCGTTATTGGTCGAAGAAGTTCAAGGTGACGCCGGCGAAGCTGAAGTACGCCGTGAAGAAGGTCGGGCATTCTTCGAAGAAGGTCGAAGCCTACATCGCGTTGCAGAAGCACAAGGCGCGCGACAAGGCGCTGATCGCGGTGAGTCAGCCCTATGAGGTCCGCTACTGGTCGAAGAAGTTCAAGGTCTCGCCCGCGCGTCTGAAGGCGGCGGTGAAGGCTGCGGGCCATTCGTCGAAGAAGGTCGGCGCGTATCTGGCGAAGAAGAAAACGGCCAAGAAGAGCGCGAAGAAAAAGACCAAGCGGAAGACGAGGCGATAGTCACGACTCTATCCACGTCATGCCCGGGCTTGTCCCGGGCATCCACGTCTTTCTTCCTCGCGACAAAGTAAGTCGTGGATGGCCGGGACAAGCCCGGCCATGACGCTGAGGGAGCTATGCGCCATAGGATGGTATAGGCGCCTGCGGCGCGGGTAAGATGCGCCGAACCAACCGGGATTCGCTCCATGCAGAACGGCAACGGCAAGGCGAACACCATCACGACGATGGCGGAGCTCGAAGCGCTTTACGAGGAAGCGCCTTATCCGCCGGCGCTCCTGAAGGAGATCGACCGCGTCAGCGAGAACTACCGCAAGCTGATCGAGGCGGCGCCGTTCTTCGCGCTCGCGACCATCGGGCCGGACGGACTCGACTGCTCGCCGCGCGGCGACCCCAAGGGCTTCGTGCGCGTGATCGACGACAAGACCATCGCGATCCCGGACCGGCGCGGCAACAACCGGATCGACAGCCTGCGCAATCTCATTCACGACCCGCGCGTGGCGCTGCTGTTCCTCATTCCTGGCGTGAGCGAGACGCTGCGCGTGATGGGCCGCGCCACGATCTCGACCGATCCGGCACTGTGCGAAAGCTTCCTCATGCAGGGCAAGGCGCCGCGCTCGGTGCTGCTCGTCGCCGTGGAGAAGGTGTTCTTCCAGTGCGCGAAGGCGATCGTGCGCTCGAAGCTGTGGGACCCGGCGACCAAGGTCGAGCGTTCGACGCTGCCGACGCCCGGATCGATCCTCGCCGAGATCACCGACGGCAAGCACGGCGGTCCGGCTCATGACGCGGCCGCGCCGGAGCGGATGAAGGCGACGATTTATTGAAGCGATTCAATAGCTGAAAATGAAAGGAGCGCCGGCATGGCCGGCGCTCCTGTTGTCTCTACGCGAGAGACGCTTTGCGTCTTACCAGCACACACCTTTGCGGGCCAGATCGAGCTTCGCGACGTTGGCTTCGCCCATCGAGCTGAAGTTCGGCGACACAGTGGTCCAGCCGAAGGGGCCGGCGTTCCACGGCGTCTTGTTGTTCCAGATCTGGCACCAGCCCGTATTCCACTTGATGACCTTGAAGCTTGCTTCGGCGGGTTGGGCCGCGACCAGCGCCAGCGCGGCAGCACAGAGTGCGAGTTTCAGCTTCATTCGATTTCTCCCGTAAGGTGTCGTTGACCAGTATCCGGTACAGCGGGACTTTTCGGCGAAATTTATCGAAGGGTCAAACGGGAATCGTGGTGCGGTGCAAAGAAAATTGGAGCAGCGGCGATAATCTCGCCGCCGCTCCGTTTTGTCGCTTATGAGACGATTTGCGCTTACCAGCAGTGGCCGTGCGCGATCAGACGATGGCGCTTGCCCACCGCGCTGCCGAACGTCTGATAGTCGCGCGACACGGTGTGCCAGCCGAACGGGCCTGCATTCCACGGCGTGGCGTTGTCCCAGACCTGGCAGAGGCCGGTGTCCCATTTGATAACCTTGAAGCTCGCCTGAGCGGGCGCGGCAGCAACGAACGCGAGCGCGGCAGCGGCGAGGGCAATTTTCATCTTCATGATCGGTTTCTCTCAATACTGTGCTGTGCCCGGCATCGTGATTGATGCAGGCTGGGGTGGGTTTTGAGGCAGGGGAAAAGCCTTGCCGTCCGCGATTGGTCGCGGGGTACCGGCGGAAGGTTCAAACCACAGCGGTGAAATTCAGCTGCCACCCGCCGTAATTTCGGCTGTCGTCACCGCGTTCGCGGGGACGACAAGCGGAGGTTTTGTCCGCCGCTCTACCAGCAGTGGCCGGACATGATCAGCCGATGGCGTGCCGCCACGGCCTGCCCGAAGGTGCGAAAGTTGGGGGACACAGGGCGCCAGCCGAACGGGCCTGCGTTCCACGGCGCGTTGACCCAGACCTGGCACAGGCCGGTGCTCCACCTGATGACCTTGTAGCTTGCTTCCGCAGGTTGTGCTGCGATCAGCATGAGGGCAGCGGCACAAAAAGCGAGTTTCAACTTCGTCATACGCACAAACTCCATGATGCTTCGTAACAAGCATCAAGGCGCGTTTGGGTTCCCGCAAAATTGACGCATTCAGGCGGCGGCCGGCTCCTCGCCGTTCCATCCGCATGCGCGCAACAACTCTTGCATGTGTGCGGGCACCGGCGCGACGGCTTTGATCGGCGCCTTGTTCCTGTAGAGCGGCACCTCGATCTGGCGCGCATGCAGATGCATCGGCGGGCCGCCGTTGCGAGGCGCGTTGCCGTAGATCGCGTCGCCGACGATCGGCCAGCCCATCTCCGAGCAATGCACGCGAAGCTGGTGTGTGCGGCCGGTGATCGGTTCGAGCGCGAGCCAGGTGAAGTGCTTCACTTGTTGCGCATTGTTCTCGCCGCTTGCTCGCTGCGCTCCCTCCCCCGCAAGCGGGGGAGGGGTGGGGAGGGGGCTTAATTCAGCGCTCGTTGCATTCCCCCTCCCTGTCCCTCCCCCGCGAGCGGGGGAGGGGATTGAGAGAGCTTGCGTGTTGCGCGAAGAAAGAATGTTCGTGTCCGCAACGAAGCGCCCCATCACCTTCCACGTCGTCTGCGACGGCAGTCCGTTCGGATCGTGCTTCATCCACCAGCCGATGGTGTCGTCGAGCCGGCCGAGCGGCATGTCGATGTGGCCTTCGTCCTCTTCCGGTCCGCCCTCGACCACGGCCCAATAGGTCTTGTTGACCTTGTTGGCGCGGAACAGGTCGTTGAGATTGGCGGTCGCTTTGCGGTGGCGGCCCAGCACCAGACAGCCCGAGGTGTCCTTGTCGAGCCGGTGCGCCAGCACGGGAGGACGCGGCAGGCCGAAGCGCAGCGCGTCGAAATAGTCCTCCAGGCTCGGCAAGCCGCGCGCGGCGGCCTTGGAGCTTTTCGGCCCTTTATGCACGGCAAGCCCGGCGGGCTTGTCGATAATGAGCATCAGCCCGTCGCGGTACAGGATGCGGCTGACTATCTCTTCCGGTGTCATGACGGAACGGGTATCACGGCTCCCAGCATGAGTGACAGCACCAATGAAACGAAGCCGCGCGGCTGGTGGGCGAGGCTCACCGGCGGCCTGAAGCGGACCTCGTCGGCGCTCGGAACCGCGCTGACGGACCTCGTCACCAAGCGCAAGCTCGACGCCGCGATGGTCGAGGAGCTGGAGGAGGTGTTGATCCGCGCCGACCTCGGCGTGGGTGTCGCCGGGCGTATTACGGACGCGCTGAGCAAGGGGCGTTTCGACAAGGCGATCTCCGGCGACGAGGTGAAGGCCGTGCTGGCCGCGGAGGTCGAGAAGATCCTCGGTCCGGTGGCGAAGCCGCTTTCGATCGACGGCGGGAAACCGTTCGTGCTGCTGGTGATCGGCGTCAACGGTTCGGGCAAGACCACGACCATCGGCAAGCTCGCCGCAAAATTTGCCGGCGAAGGCCGCAAGGTGATGCTGGCGGCGGGCGACACGTTTCGCGCGGCGGCCATCGAGCAGCTCAAAATCTGGGGCGGGCGCACAGGGTCGAAGGTCGTCGCGGGCGAGCAGGGCTCCGACGCGGCGGGCCTCGCGTTCGATGCGGTCACCGCGGCGAAGAACGACGGCGCCGATGTGCTGATCGTCGACACCGCGGGCCGTTTGCAGAACCGCGCCGAGCTGATGAGCGAACTTGAGAAGGTCGTGCGCGTCATCAAGAAGGTCGATGCGAGCGCGCCGCATGCGGTGCTGCTGGTGCTCGATGCGACGGTGGGTCAGAACGCGCTGTCGCAGGTCGAGGTGTTCGGCAAGACCGCTGGTGTCACAGGATTGGTGATGACCAAGCTCGACGGCACCGCGCGCGGCGGCATCCTGGTTGCAATCGCGGAGAGGTTCAAACTGCCGATCCATTTCATCGGCGTGGGCGAGGGCGTGGACGATCTTCAGCCGTTCAAGGCGGATGAGTTCGCAAAGGCGATTGCGGGAATCGAATGATTACCGCAGCAGGAGCCAGAGCACGGCAATGACCAGGGCCAGTGCGACCGCGATCAGCAGCAGCCGTCCCGCGCGGTCCTGCCAGCCGGCCTCGCTCCAGTCGCGCGGCGGCATGCTATGCAGCCGGTCCTGGGCGCGGCCCAGCAGCTTTTCAAGCAGGATTCTGATGAGATCGCTCATGCCGGTCGCCGTGTTGCCGTACTCCAGAGTGTAGATCGCGGCGTGTTCACGTGCGCGGCATTTCGGCGGGCGGCATGACAGCAGGGTAAAGATCAGGTTAGACACATCGCATGGCCGAAAAACAACAGATGAATCCGTTGCTGAAGCTCGCGCTCGATCTCGGGCCGCTGCTTCTGTTCTTTTTCGCGAACTCCAAGCCCGCCCTGTTCGAACCGTGGCTTGCTGCGATCATCCCGGAGGCGGTGGCGCACGGCGAGCGCTCCGGCATCTTCGTCGCGACGGCGGTGTTCATGGTCGCGATCGTGATCGCATTGATCGTGTCCTACATCATGACGCGGCACCTGCCGGTGATGCCGCTGGTGACGGCGGTGGTGGTCGTAATCTTCGGCGGGCTAACGCTGTTCCTTCAGAACGAGACCTTCATCAAGCTCAAGCCGACGATCATTTATCTCTTGTTCGCGGGCGTGCTGCTCGGCGGCATGCTGTTCCAGAAGCCGCTGCTTCAGATGGTGTTCGACCAGATGTTCCATCTGACCGAGGAGGGCTGGCGCAAGCTCACCATCCGCTGGTCGGTGTTCTTCCTGGTGCTGGCGGCGCTCAACGAGATCGTCTGGCGGACGCAGACGACCGACTTCTGGGTCGCATTCAAGGTGTTCGGCGTCGTGCCGCTGACCTTCGTCTTCGCCGCGCTGCAATATCCGCTGCTGATGAAGTACGACGCCAATCCGAAGAAGGACGAGGCGAACTAGCCCGCCAGCCGCAGCATGCGCGGCTCGGTGTATTGGTAATAACCCCGCCTAATCACCGAACGCACGGCGATCTCATAGTTCAGCATGCCGTGCACGGCGGCGTGCATGGCGTTCTGGATCTCGGCGTGAAACTGCCAGCGCGCCTTCTCGCCCGGCGACGGCAATGAATCGCCGAGCCGGTTGTAGGTCGCGCAGTACTCAATGGGATTGACGCTGTTACGGAACAGAAACACACGCATGCGTTTCCTCCGCAGGCCTGGTAACTGCGCTCCGAATCAGGAGCAGCAACGGCCGCAATCTATTTGATTCGTCTACGGAAAGAATCGCCGCCGGGAATTGTCACCAGCTTTCGGTGAAATTCTCAGTTCGCCGCGCGGCAGGCGGCCTCGCCGGCGAAGCGCGTGTCGAGCACGAGGAACAGAGCGTTGGCGCCGAGGACGATCATCTCGTTGCGGACGGGAATGATTCCGTTCGGCTGTTGAAGCTGCACCTTGCCGACGCTGCGGGAGCCCGCGACCTCGCTCACGTTGTTGTCGGCGTCGAGCGCATAGATCGCGTTCGGCGTGAAGATCAGGACGGCCTTCGACTCCGGCAGTTCGGCGGCTTGCTCGATCGGCTCCTTTGAGACGTCGAACGGCAGCGCGACGCCCCGGCGCACATCGCCCTGCATCTCGTAGAGGCCGTTGCGGCGCTCGATCCTGAACGTCTTGCCGATGCTTGGGGCTTCGAGGCGGTCGCGGCGCACGAGCTTGCGCTCGCCGTCGATCTCGAACGATTGCCCCTGCTCGATCTGTCCGGTGGGGCGCGGGTCGATCTCCATCGTGTAGGTCTTGTTGTTGCCGCTGAGCATCAGCGTGCCGTTGGGGGCGACCTCCACCTTGCTGATGCTGTCGTCGCGCTCGAGGGCCGGGCCGCGCGCCACCTGACCGTCGTCGAAGCGAATCACGGCGAAGGGCAACGCCGTCGCGGCATTGCCCGAGCCGTTGACGAGCAGGCCGCCGAACGCCGGAAGATCGAAGGTCCTGGATGGCGTGCCGAGGATGAAGCGGTCGGACACCGGCAGCGCGGACAGTTCGCCCGCGCGGTTGAGCAGGAACAGGCCGTTGGAGTCGCTGATGACGAAGCCCTTGAGGCGCGGGATGAACGACGCGGAGGTGGGATGCTTCAGCGGCTTGCCGTCGGCGGCATAGAGCTTCTTGAATTGCGTCTCGCCGGGATCGAGCGCGAACAGGCCCGCCGCGTTGCTGACGCCGAGGATGCGGCGGGTGTCGGGATCGCGGATGAAGCGGTCCCAGAGGAAGTTCGAGGGAAATTCGCCGCCGAACGGCACGAAGGCGCGCGTCTCGTCGATGGTCCAGGCGCCGCCGCGGTTCGCCGCGTAGATCAGCGGGCGCGGCACGCCGGGCAGCAGCAGCACCTTGGTGAGCATGCGCCAGGCCTGGTTGATGTCCTTCTCGGTCGGCGCGCCGTCCTTGACGGGGACAGCGCAGAAGCGCGGCGCGGTTTGCGCATTCGCGGCAAGCGCCGCGGTGGAGAGGAATGCTGTGGCCGCGAGCGTGCGCAGAAGCATGGACTCTGACCGCAGTTGAAACGGAATCAGTTGGCGGCGAGGGCTTTCGCGATGGCCGGCTTCAACGTCGTTTCGATGTTCTCGGGCGTGATCGGCCCGACCAATTTGTAAGCGATTCGGCCGTCCTTGCCGATCACGAAGGTCTCCGGCACGCCGTAGACGCCCCAGTCGATCGAGGCGCGGCCGTTGGCATCGGCGCCGACCGAGACGAAGGGATTGCCGTAGCGGCCGAGGAAGCGGCGCGCGTTGTCCGGATTGTCCTTCTGGTTGATGCCGACAATGCGGTAGCGCTTGTCCTCCGCCATCTTCATCAGAAGTGGCGCTTCGTCGTGGCAGGGCACGCACCACGAGGCCCAGACGTTGACGAGCGTCACCGGCCCCTTGAAGTCCGCGGGCGTGATGCCGGGCACCGGCGTGTTGTCGCGGGTGAGGCCCGCGACCGGCGGCAGTGTGGTTTCAGGAACGGGCCGGCCGATCAGCGCAGAGGGGATGCGCGACGGATCGCCCGTGCCGAGACGATAGAAGAACAGCGCCGCGAGGGCTGCGAACACCGCAAGCGGAATGAGGACGAAGAGCCGCCGGTTGCCCGAGGGCGTGTTGTCGCCGTTGGAGACGGCGCTCACGCCGTTTTCTCCGTGGCGCGGGCGGAGCGGCGCGTGACGCCGCGCGCTTCGAGTTCGTCGAGCGCGACCTTCTGCGCGCGATAGTCGAGCCACACCCAGCCGATCAGCGCGGCGACGGTGAGCGCCGCGATCGCATAGGCGATTACGATGAAGTCTGCGTGCGGGCCCAGATTCATTATCATGACGCGGCCTGTGCCTTCATCATCATCAGCGTGCGGACCCTCCGGCGCAGGATCTCGTTGCGCATCGCCGCGATGTGCAGCGTGATGAAGAACAGGACGAACGCGAGCGCCATCGCGAGCAGCGGATAGAGAATGGTCGGATGGATCGCGGAGCCGCCGAGCTTCATCACCGAAGCAGGCTGGTGCAGTGTGTTCCACCAGTCGACCGAGAACTTGATGATCGGCAGGTTGATCGCGCCGACGAGGGTGAGGATTGCGACCGCGCGTCCGGCGCGCGAGGGATCGTCCACTGTGCGCCATAGTGCGATGACGCCGAGATACATCAGGAACAGCACGAGCACCGAGGTGAGCCGCGCGTCCCACACCCAATAGGTGCCCCACATCGGGCGGCCCCACAGCATGCCGGTGGTGAGGCAGATGAAGGTGAAGGCCGCACCGATCGGGGCCGCGGCTTTCGCGGAGACGTCGGCGAGCGGATGCCGCCACACCAGCGTGCCCAATGCAGCGAGGCTCATCAGTGTCCAGCAGCCCATCGACAGCCACGCCGACGGCACATGGATGAACATGATCTTCGCCGTCGCGCCCTGCTGATAATCGTCCGGCGCGCCGCCGCTCAGGTACAGGCCGTAGGCGAAGGCGAGCGCTGTCGCGCCCGCGAGGTACGGCAGCGCGCGCTCGGTGAACGAGAGAAAGCGCGACGGGTTGGCGAGGTCGATGATCGGCATGTGTCGTTACAAGTAGCAATGATGGCGGAGTGTGGCGAATCTAGAACAATGCACGGCTTCACTCCATTCCATGCCGCAAGGCCGCGGCTGCGGCAAAGGTGCCGACCACGAGGCTGACCAGCGACAGCGCACACAGGATCGTGAACGGCGTGCCGAACGGCAGCGGCCCGACGATGGCGGCGTTGGAGGCGGAGACGCCGAAGATCAGCACGGGAACCGTCAGCGGCATCACCAGCACCGCGAGCAGGAGCCCGCCGCGGCGGATCGTGACGGAGAGGGCGGCGCCGATCAGGCCGATGAAGGTGAGCGCCGGCGTGCCGGCGAGGAGTGTGAGTGCGACCGCGCCGCTGGCCTTCAGGTCGAGATTCATCAGCAGGCCGAACAGCGGCGTCGCGCTCACGAGCGGCAGCGCGGTGGTGAGCCAGTGCGCGATGGCTTTGGTTGCAACGGTCAACTCAAGCGGTGTCGGCGCACCGATCATCAGATCGAGCGAGCCGTCTTCCGCGTCGGCCGCGATCAGGCGGTCGAGCGTGAGCAAGCTCGCGAGCAGCGCGCCGAGCCAGAGGATCGCCGGGCCGATGCGGGCGAGTAGCGCGAGATCAGGACCGATGGCGAAAGGCGCGAGTACGGTGACGATCAGGAAGAACAGCACGCCGATGCCGGCGCCGCCGCCGACGCGGGCGGCGAGCTTGAGATCGCGGAGGAAGAGCGCGGAGAGGGCGGTCATGGGCTCTCTCCCAATCGCAGCTCCTTCGCGCGCTCCAATCCGATCGGGCCATGCGCGGCGGCGACGATCAGCCCGCCGCCGCTGAGATGCGCCTTCATCAGCCCGGCCAGCATGTCCTGCGCCGTGCGGTCGAGCGCGGTGGTCGGCTCGTCGAGCAGCCACACCGGACGCTTCGAGACGAGCAGCCGCGCGATCGACAGCCGGCGCCGCTGGCCCGCGGACAGATATCCGGCGGGGAGGTCCGTCAGGGCGCCGAGGCCGGCGGTTCCGAGCGCCGCCGCCGGAGCGTCGCCGTCGGCGCCGAGGTAATGCGCCCAGAAGTTGAGATTCTCGATCACCGTCAGGGACGGCTTCAGCGCGTCCTGATGGCCGAGGTAGTGGACCTGCTCGGGCAGGGTCCGTTCCGAGTCGCCGCCGGCGAGCGCCAGCCGCCCGGAGGCGGTGCGGACGAGGCCCGCGATCATCCGCAGCAGCGACGATTTTCCGGCCCCGTTCCGGCCCGCCACCACCAGGGCCTCGGAGCCGCCGACGGAAAACCCAAGGCCGGCAAAGACCTCCCGGCCCCCGCGCACGCAGGTCAGGTTTTCGCCCTCAAGCCGGATCGCCCCCACTGCCATATTTTAAGGCTGCCTTACGACCTTCCGAGAGCTTTGAAATCCTTGCAAATCAGCCCTCATCTTGTTGAAGGCCCTAGTTTATCTAGCAGCCCACGAGAAAAGCTTTTATAAGCCCTTTGGCCGCGCGGCGCAGAGTCGGTTGCGCCAGAAGTACGGCTGGGGGCGTTCAAGTCCAGGCCCGGCGAGACGCCGGAAAGCCCGCTTTTTCGCCCCTGCGTTTCTGGGATGGAACCTGCCTCATGACATCGCTCGACAGTTTCAAATGCTGCAAGACCCTGAAGGTCGGCAGCAAGACTTACGCCTATTACAGCCTGCCCGCGGCCGAGAAGAACGGCCTGAAGGGCATTTCCCGCCTCCCGTTCTCGCTGAAGGTGCTCCTGGAGAATCTTCTGCGCAACGAGGACGGCAAGTCGGTCACCAAGGACGACATTCTCGCCTTCGCCACCTGGCTGAAGAACAAGACCTCCGACCGCGACGTGGCGTTCCGCCCGGCGCGCGTGCTGATGCAGGACTTCACCGGTGTTCCGGCGGTGGTCGATCTCGCGGCGATGCGCGACGCGATGGAGCACCTCGGCGGCGATCCGAAGAAAATCAATCCGCTGGTGCCGGTCGATCTCGTCATCGACCACTCGGTCGGCGTCAACTTCTTCGGCCACAAGGACTCGTTCAAGAAGAACGTCGAAGAGGAGTACAAGCAGAATCAGGAGCGCTACAAGTTCCTCAAGTGGGCCGCGCGCTCGTTCGAGAATTTCCGCGTTGTGCCGCCCGGCACCGGCATCTGCCACCAGGTCAACCTTGAATATTTCTCGCAGACGGTCTGGACCGCGCCGGGCACCGTGAAGGTGGACGGCAAGGAACAGAAGCTGGAGGTCGCCTATCCCGACACCGTGGTCGGCACCGACTCGCACACCACGATGGTGAACGGTCTCTCGGTGCTCGGCTGGGGCGTCGGCGGCATCGAGGCGGAAGCCGCGATGCTCGGCCAGCCCTACTCGATGGTTCTGCCCGAGGTGATCGGCGTCAAGCTGACCGGCAAGCTGAAGGAAGGCATGACGGCCACCGACTTGGTGCTCACCGTCACGCAGATGCTGCGCAAGCGCGGCGTGGTCGGCAAGTTCGTCGAGTTCTTCGGTCCGGGCCTCGCGGGTCTCACGATCGCCGACCGCGCGACGCTCGGCAACATGGCGCCGGAATACGGCGCGACCTGCGGCTTCTTCCCGATCGACGAAGACACGCTCGACTATCTGCAAAACACCAACCGGTCGGCCGCCCGCATCGCGCTCGTCGAGGCCTACGCCAAGGCGCAGGGCATGTTCCGCCTGAAGAACACGCCGGATCCGATCTTCACCGACGTCATGAAGCTCGACCTCAACAGCGTCGAGCCGTCGATGGCCGGCCCGAAGCGCCCGCAGGATCGCGTCCTGCTCAAGGACGTGAAGGCGGGCTTCACCGGCTCGATGGAGAAGGAATTCGGCAAGGGCAACGAGCTGAACAAGCGCGTTCCGGTCGAAGGCCGCAAGCACGATCTCGGCCACGGCGACGTGGTGATCGCGGCGATCACGTCGTGCACCAACACCTCGAATCCGAGCGTGATGGTGGCGGCGGGCCTGCTCGCGCGCAACGCGGTGGCGAAGGGCCTCACGGTGAAGCCGTGGGTCAAGACGTCGCTTGCGCCGGGCTCGCAGGTCGTCGCCGACTACTATGAGAAGTCGGGTCTGCAGAAGGACCTCGACGCGCTCGGCTTCAACCTGGTCGGCTTCGGCTGCACCACCTGTATCGGCAACTCGGGTCCGCTGCCGGAGGAAATCTCCGAGTCGATCAACAAGAACGATCTCGTGGCCGCGGCGGTGCTCTCGGGCAACCGCAACTTCGAAGGCCGCGTGAACGCCGACGTGCGCGCGAACTATCTCGCGTCGCCGCCGCTGGTGGTCGCCTATGCGATCGCGGGCACGATGTACCTCGATCTGCACAAGCAGCCGCTCGGCGTCGACAAGAAGGGCAAGAAGGTGTTCCTCAAGGACATCTGGCCGACCAGCCGCGAGATCAACGCGGTGATCAAGAAGTGCATCACCAAGCAGGTGTTCGCGAAGAAGTACGCCAACGTGTTCAAGGGCGACGCCCAGTGGGCCAAGGTGCCGGTCAAGGGCAGCCTCACCTACGCATGGGACGACCGCTCGACCTACGTGCAGAACCCGCCGTATTTCGAAGGCATGGCGAAGCGGCAGACGCCGATCGAGGACATCGTCGACGCCCGCGTCATGGGTCTGTTCCTCGACTCGATCACGACCGACCACATCTCGCCGGCCGGTTCGATCAAGGAAGAGAGCCCGGCCGGTGAATACCTCCGCGACCATCAGGTGCGTCCGAAGGACTTCAACCAGTACGGCACGCGCCGCGGCAACCACCAGGTGATGATGCGTGGCACCTTCGCCAACATCCGCATCAAGAACCAGATGGTGCCGGGCGTCGAAGGTGGCGTGACGATCCACTATCCCGACAAGAAGAAGATGACGATGTACGACGCGGCGATGAAGTACAAAGCCGAGGGCGTGCCGCTCGTGATCTTCGCGAACAAGGAGTACGGCACCGGCTCGTCGCGCGACTGGGCGGCGAAGGGCACCGTTCTGCTCGGCGTTCGGGCGGTCGTCACGCAGTCGTTCGAGCGCATCCATCGTTCCAACCTCATCGGCATGGGCGTGATCCCGCTCTGCTTCGAGGAAGGCACGTCCTGGCAGACGCTGGGGCTGAAGGGCGATGAGCTGGTCACCATCCGCGGCCTGCATGGCGAACTGAAGCCCCGCCAGAAGCTGATGGCGGAGATCGTTTCGTCCGACGGCACGCTCAAGCGCGTCCCGCTGATCTGCCGGATCGACACCTACGACGAGCTCGACTACTTCAAGAACGGCGGCATCCTGCAGTACGTGCTGCGGCATCTCGCCGCCTGACATCGCCGGAAATGCCTTAAAAGCCGCGGCCTCCGGGCCGCGGCTTCATTTATGAGCCGTGTGTTAACGGCATCAATCGGATACCCCTCACCGCGAAGTGAGTGGCAGGTGATGGGCCGCAGGATTATCAATGCGCCACCTGGAGGGCGTCGTCCCGCAGGCTGTCTTGCGTGTGGCCAAGGGGCGTAGGAGATTTCTGAGAATATGCTGCTCCGGGTCGCATCCTCTTTAGCGCTGGCCTGCATCGCGCTGATGGCGAACACTGCCGCTCGCGCCGAGCCGCGCGCTGTGATCGAACTCTTCACCAGCCAAGGCTGCAGCTCGTGCCCGGCCGCCGACAAGCTGGCCGGCGAACTGGCGCGCGACCCGAACAACATCGTGCTGAGCCTGGCCGTCGACTACTGGGACTACCTCGGCTGGAAGGACACGCTCGCGATCAGCGGCCATTCCAACCGCCAGCGTGCCTATGCCAAGTCGCGCGGCGACCGCGAGGTCTACACGCCACAGGTGGTGGTGAACGGCGCTGTGCATGCGCTCGGCAGCGACAAGGCGGCGATCGACAAGGCGGTCATGCAGACCCGGCAGAATCCCGTGGCGCTCGGATTGCCGGTCTCGATGTCAGTCCACGGCGACAAGGTTTCCGTGAATATCGCCGGCAAGGACGGCGCAGAGACACAAGCCGAGGTCTGGCTCTGCCCGGTGACCAAGGCGGTGACGGTTGCCATCGGCCGCGGCGAGAACAACGGCCGCACCGTCACCTACACCAACGTGGTGAAGCGCTGGGTCAAGCTCGGCGACTGGAAAGGCAAGGCTGAGACCTTCAACGTCGCGCTGAAGGACATGCAAACCGATGATGCCGACTCGGTCGTCGTGCTGGTGCAGAGCGGCTTCGCCAGCGCGCCGAAGGTCGTGCTCGGCGCGGCGCAGGTCGCGATCAAGTAATCACACGTTCCGACGCTTGAGTTCGTCATGCCCGGCCTTGTCCCGGGCATCCACGTCTTTGGATCAGTGAAAAGGAAGTAAGACGTGGATGGCCGGGACAAGCCCGGCCATGACGGCGGAGTGTGTTACGTGGCCGGCGCGTCACTCGGTACAAACAAAAAAACGGGCCGGCGGTGAGCCGGCCCGAGACTTTGGGGGATTGAACCGTACTTACGCGGAACGTGAACGCGTTACGCGAAAACAACTGGCCCGGTCCTCTACGAACCCCGGGGGGCTGGGGGGCTGAGGAATCCGGTGCTCTTCGAGAACCGGGCCTGAGGCAACTGTCACCATCTTACTTTTGGGGTTGGCGTCCCCTTGACCGAACTGGGGCAGCATTATGATTCGCTTAACAAATCCGTGATCGACCGGCGTGCGTGGCTGCGCGTTTAATACGCAAGCCAAGTCTTTGAGAGCCAAGCCCTTGAAGATGTGGGGCTCTGGCGCGATCATGACGTTAGGACGACACGCTGCGACAAATGGGAGGCGCCGCATGGACTTCGGCGACACCGAACCGAGCAAGCTTTTCGGGGGCGGACCCGTGACCCACACCGCCCCCGTTTCCAGGCAGGTCAACTTCGATCGGCGGGAGCTCGATCGGATTCTCAATCTGTATGGACGGATGGTCGCAGCCGGAGAATGGCGCGACTACGCAATCGATTTCCTGAAGGATCGCGCGGTGTTTTCGGTGTTCCGCCGCTCGTCGGAGATGCCGATCTACCGGATCGAGAAAAATCCCAAGCTTTCGCAGAAGCAGGGCGCCTACAGTGTGGTCTCAGCCACGGGCCTGATCATGCGGCGCGGCCACGAGCTCGACCGCGTGCTGCGGGTGCTCGACAAGACGCCGAGCCTGGTGGCGGTGTAGCTCTCACCGGACGTTTGCTCTCTCCCAGCACTCCAGTGTCGTCCCCGCGAACGCGGGGACCCATAACCACCGTTCTATCCTCAGCGAGCAACGTCAGGCTGCGCGACGGAGCGTGTTTCTCAGATACGAAGATTTGGGAGTATGGGTCCCCGCGTTCGCGGGGACGACAGCAGGGATTGGAGCGACAGTAGTGATTGTCTACGGATTCGTGCTTGCGCCGGGCCCGAGCGCGCGTTGCATCATCACGCTGTCGAGCCAGCGGCCGAACTTGTAGCCGACGTTCTCGAAATTCCCGACCATGTGGAAGCCCATGGCGCGATGCAGCTCGATCGACGGCGCGTTGGCGGAATCGCCGATGACCGCGAGCATCTGTCGATAGCCGCGCTTCTCGCTTTCCGCGATCAGCGCCGTCAGCAAGGCGCGGCCGACGCCGCGGCGGTGGCTGGTGGTATCGACGTAAATCGAGTCTTCGACGGCGAAGCGGTAGGCCGGACGCGGCCGGTACGGCCCGGCATAGGCATAGCCCGCGAGCGCACCGCCGACCGTGGCGGCGATATAGGGATGGCCGCTCTCCAGTAGCGTCTTCATGCGCCGCGCCATCTCGGCCTCGTTCGGCGCCTCCAGCTCGAACGATGCCGTGCCGGTGTTCACCGCGTGGGCGTAGATGCCGGTGATGGCGGGAATGTCGGCTTCGGTGGCCGGGCGGATCGAAACGGCGGACATGCGCCGATAAAAACAACGTGCCGTCGCGCTCCGCAAGCCCGGTTGTGCATTCCAGATGCGGCCCCAAAGCAAAACGCCCCGGTTTTCACCGGGGCGTTTCGTGGTTCTTTTGAGTTCGGTTAGCGGCGATCGCCCGCCAGACGCAGCAGCATCATGAACAGGTTGATGAAGTCGAGGTAGAGCGACAGCGCGCCCATCACCGCCTTGCGGCCGGCGACGGTGCCGTCGTCATACGCCGAGTACATCTCCTTGATCTTCTGGGTGTCGTAGGCGGTGAGGCCCGCGAAGATCAGCACGCCCGCGACCGAGATCACGAACGAGAGCATGCCGTTCGGCCAGAAGATGTTCACGATCGATGCCAGGATGATGCCGATCAGGCCCATGAACAGGAACGAGCCCATGCCAGTCAGGTCGCGCTGCGTGGTGTAGCCCCACAGGCTCAGTGCGCCGAACGAGGCGGCCGAGATGAAGAACACCCGCGTGATCGACGCGCCTGTGTAAACCAGGAAGATCGGCGCCAGCGTGACGCCAAGAAGTCCGGCGTAGATGAAGAACAGCGTGAACGCTGTCGGGAACGACAGCGTCTGGATGCGGAAGCTGATGAAGAACACCAGACCCAGCGTGGCGAACAGAAGAACCCACATCAGCGGGCCTTTGAACACGGCCTCGCCGAACGGCGTCAGCGTGCCGGCGGAGGTTACGGCTGCGTTGAAGGTGAGCCACGCGACCGCGCCGCTCAGCGCAACCGCCGCCGCCATGTAGTTGTAGACGCGGATCATGTGGGCGCGGAGGCCCGCATCGACCGCGGCCGCCTGGCCGGCATAGGTGCCGCGGGCAGCGATGTTGCGATCAAAATCCGACATTGAATTTCCCTCTGTCGTCCCGGCCAGGAGCCGGGCTCTCCTCCCGGCGAAGAGCCGGGTTCCTGGGCGCCCTGCGGCGCCCCGTCGCGCTGGAATCTATGCCGCTCCGGCCCCATGCGCCAGATGGGTTCAAGCCCCTGGAATGGTTACATTTTTGTCATCGCTAACGGCGATTTGCCGCGGAAACAAAAAGGCCCCGGTTTGCACCGGGGCCTTGGGTTGCGAGGGTTTCGGAGGCGCTTATTCGTCGCGCTGGCCGAGAAGCTGCAACAGCAGCGTGAACAGGTTGATGAAGTTCAGGTACAGCGACAGCGCACCGGAAATCGCGGAACGTTCCATCGCCTCGCCTTCCATCGCGCCGTAGAGATACTCGCTCTTCAGGCGCTGGGTGTCGTAGGCGGTGAGGCCCGCGAACACCAGCACGCCGACGATCGAGATCACGAACTGCAGCATCGGCGCCTGGAGGAAGATGTTGACCAGGCTCGCGATGATGACGCCGAACAGGCCCATGATCAGGAACGAGGCCATGCCCGACAGATCGCGCTGGGTGGTGTAGCCGTACAGGCTCAGAGCGCCGAACGACGCCGCGGTGATGAAGAACACGCGGGTGATCGACGTGTGGGTGTAGACCATGAAGATCGAGCCCAGCGACAGGCCGATCAGCGCGGCGAAGATCCAGAACAGGATTTGGGCGGTCGCCGGACGGACGCGGTCCATGCCGAAGGACAGCACGAACACCATCGCAAGCGGCGCGAGGATGACGGCCCACTTCAGCGGGCTGACGAACAGCGTGACGCCGAGCTGCGTGAGATACATGTTCCCGGCGACACGCGCCGGAACTTCGATGCCCTTGCTCATGACCTTCGCAGCCTGAGTCACGTCGCCGGTCACCGACAGCATGTAAATGCCGAGAGCGGCCAAGCCGGTGATGGCGAGGCCGAGAACCATGTAGTTGTAAACGCGCAGCATGTACGCGCGCAGGCCTTGATCGACGGCGACCGTCGTCTGGCCTGCCGCCTGTCCGAACGGCGCGGTCGTTACGTTACGATTGTAGTCCGACATCGTCGAAACCCCCGTGGTTGTCGAACCCGGTGAAGTTACCTTTCGAGCGAACGCGCAAATCACGCCCGCCGACTTCGCTATATGTATAACACACAGCCCCCCACAAGCAGGGGTGTGGCACTCTAACGTGTTGAAACTTTTACCGATTACGCGACTGTTTGTCGCGCAACTCACAAATTCCTGAGCACCGTCGCGGGCTTATGGCCGAGCGCGGTGAAGGTGCCGAGCAGGCCGAAGGCGAGCGTAACGATCAGTGCGCTAAATGCCGCAGCCGATGCGGGGCCCGGCAGCCAGACGTATGGCAGGTTCATGACTTTTGTGACGACCATCCACGCCGCGACGGAGCCGGCGGCGACGCCGAACAGCGCGGTCGCGAAACCCAGCATCGAATATTCCAGAACGTAAGAACCGATCAGGCGTCCGCGCGTCGCGCCGAGCGTCTTCAGGATGACGGCGTCGTAGACGCGGTGGCGGTGGCCGGCCGCGAGCGCGCCGCCGAGCACGAACACGGCCGAGATGAGCGCGATCATGCTCGCGCCACGGATGGCGAGTACCAAATTGCGCACGATGCCGGCGACGGCGTCGAGCGCGTCCTTCACGCGGACGGTGGTGACGGAGGGGAAGGCGTCGGCGACAGCCTTGAGCAGCGCGGTTTCCTCCTCGAGCGTACCGCCGCCCGGATAGGTGAGGGTGGCGATGTGGGTGTGCGGCGCGCCGCTGAAGGTGCCCGGCGAGAACACCAGCACGAAGTTGATGCCGAGGCTCTGCCAGTCGACGTTGCGGAGGTTGGCGATGGTCGCGGAAATGTTGCGGCCGAGCACGTTGACCACGATCGGATCGCCGATTTTGAGGCCGAGGCCCTCCGCGACCTTGGCCTCGAACGAGACGAGCGGCGGGCCCTTATAGCTATCGCCCCACCATTCACCGACGGCGAGGCGCGAACCTTGCGGCATCTCGCTGGTGTAGGTGATGCCGCGGTCGCTTTGCAGCACCCAGGAGGCGGCGGGGCTGGGCTTCAGATCTTCGGCCTTGATGCCATTGGCCGAGACGATGCGTCCGCGCAGCATCGGCACGCGTTCGAACTTGGCAGTCGGAGCGCGTTCGCGCACGAAGGCATCGAAGCGGTCGGCATCGGTTGAGGGAATATCGACGAAGTAGAACGACGGCGCCTTGTCGGGCAGCGCGGCCTCGAACTGGCGGCGCAGGTTGCCGTCGATCTCGATGACGGTGACGAGCAGCGCAAGGCCGAGGCCGAGCGACAGCACGATGGTCGGCGTCAGCGCGCCGGGTCGGTGGATGTTGGCGATGGCCATGCGGAGCGCGGTCATGCGCACGTGCGGCAGGCGGCGCGCAATCGCCATCAGCAGGATCGAGACAAGTTGCAGCGCGACGAACACCGCTGCCGCGGCGGCGACGAAGATCGCCGCGATCTTGCGGTCGTAAGCGAGGAAGATCGAGAGCGCGGCCACGGCGGCGACGGCGAGCGCGGTCGCGATCACGTAGCGGCGGCGCGGCCAGCGCCGCCCTCTCGGACCTTCTTGTGCAATCTGATCGCGGAACAGCGCCGACACCGGCACGTCATGGGCGCGGCCGAGCGGCCAGAGCGCGAAGGCGAGAGCGGTGAGCAGGCCGTAGATCAGCGCGAGCATCAGCTCGCCTGTATGCAGTGCGGGCGCGACGGGAAGCGGAAGGATTTTGCCGAACGCCGCCGATATGGCGAAGGGGAGCGATGCGCCGACGGCAAGGCCGATCACGGCACCCACAGCCGCGAGCACCAGCACCTGCGAGAGATAGATCGCGAACACGCGGCCGCCGGTCGCGCCGAGCGATTTCATCGTGGCGATCACCTCGCGCTTCCTGTCGAGATGGCTCTTCACGGCGTTGGCGACGCCGACGCCGCCGACGAGCAACGCGGTGAGGCCGACGAGGGTGAGGAATTGGGTGAAGCGCTCGACGTTGCGCTCGAGCGCAGGCGAGGCGTTGTTGCGGGTGCGGATCTCCCAGCCGGCGTCGGGCACCTGCGCGGTCGCGCGCGCAATGGCCGCGTCGGCGGCGCTGTCGGTGCCGTCGGGCAGGCGCAGCCGGTAGTTCCAGCGCACGAGGCTGCCGGGTTGCAGCAGGTCGGTGGCGCGCAGCGCGGCCTCGCTGATGATGACGCGCGGACCGAAGGCGATACCGGCTGCGAGCTTGTCCGGCTCGGATTTGATGACCGATGTGATCTCGATGGTGGCGGCGCCGATGGTCAGCCGTGCGCCGGGTTTCAGATCGAGCCGCGCCAGCAGCGCCGGATCGACCGCCGCGCCGAAGGCGTTGCCGCGCTTGGCGATGGCCTCGCTCAGCGGCTTGCCGTCTTCGAGCGCGACGCTGCCGTAGAGCGGATAGGCGCCGTCGACGGCTTTTAATTCGACCAGCGCGAGCTGTCCGCTCGCGGTGCGCGACATCGCGCGCATGGTGGCCGCCGCGGACACCTGACCCTGGCGGTCGAGGAATGCGCGTTCAGGCGCGGTCGCCTCGCGGTGCGTAAGCGCGAACGACACGTCGCCGCCGAGGATGACGCGGCCCTCGCGGGAGAGACCGTCGGTGAGGCTGCGCGAGAACGAGCCGACGCCCGCGATCGTCATCACGCCGAGCGCGATGCAGAAGATGAACACGTAGAAGCCACGCAACCCGCCGCGCAATTCGCGCATCGCGAAGCGGAAGGGACGGAAGCGCGCAGCGGCGGCGGAGGGCGCGAGCATTGCGTCGCTAGCTCGCCTTTTGCGGCAGGCGCTCGACGCTGTCGATTGAGCCGGACCGCAATCGCACCACGCGATCGCAGCGGCGCGCCAGCGCCGCGTCGTGCGTGACCAGGACCAATGTGGTGCCGCGTTCGATGTGCCCGGCGAACATGAGATCGACAATCTGCTTGCCGGTGTTCTCGTCGAGATTGCCGGTCGGTTCGTCGGCGACGAGGATCGCAGGATTGGGTGCCAGCGCGCGGGCGAGCGCGACGCGTTGCTGCTCGCCGCCGGAAAGCTGCGCCGGATAATGGTTGAGCCGCTCCGAGAGGCCGACCTGCGCCAGTTCCTCGCGTGCAAGGCGGAAGGCGTCGCCGTTGCCCGCAAGCTCGAGCGGCACCGCGACATTCTCGAGCGCTGTCATGGTCGGGATCAGGTGGAAGGACTGGAAGACGATGCCGACGTTGCGGCCGCGGAAGCGCGCGAGCGCGTCCTCGTCGAGCGCGGTGAGGTTCTCGCCGGCGACAGTGATCGTGCCGCTGTCGGCGCGTTCGAGGCCGGCCATCACCATCAGCAACGTGGATTTGCCGGAGCCTGACGGGCCGACCAGGCCGATCGCCTCGCCACGCCCTATATGAAGGTCTATGCCTTTGAGGATATGGACCCGGGCCGCGCCGCGGCCGAGCGAGAGATGGACCCCGTCCAGAGAGATGGCCGGAGCAACCGCAACCGAGGTGTCGTTCATGGGATGGTGGGCCCGATCACGGTTTCCTTCCGCGTCCCGCTCATATGGGAAGCCGGGGCGGTTGGTCCAGCGCCTTGCCGCCGCGTTGGTTATCGCGGTGTTTGCAGGCGTTTCCGCGATGGCAGCGGACAAACCAGTCAAGATCGTGGCGCTCGGCGATTCGTTGGTTGCGGGCTACGGCCTGCCTGCGAATGCGGCATTTCCGGTGCAGCTTGAGAAGGCGCTGAACGCCAAGGGTGAGGCGGTCGAGATCGCCAATGCGGGCGTGTCGGGTGACACGTCGTCCGGCGGGCTCGGGCGGCTCGACTGGTCGGTGCCGGAGGACACGGACGCCGTGATCGTCACGCTTGGCGCGAACGACATGCTGCGCGGGATCGATCCCAAGGTGACGCGCGATGCGCTCACGCAGATCGTGCAGAAGCTGAAGGCGCGGAAGATCGAGGTGCTGCTGACGGGCATGCAGTCGGCGCCGAACATGGGGCCGGATTACGCGGCCGCGTTCAACGCGATCTATCCCGACATCGCGAAGTCGGAGGATGTGCTGCTCTATCCGTTCTATCTCGACGGTGTGGCGGGCGATGCGAAGCTCAATCAGCGCGACGGCATCCATCCGACCGAAGCAGGCATTGCCGCGATCGTGCAGCGCGTGCTGCCGAAGGCCGAAGAGCTGGTGGCGCGCGTCAAGGCCAAGCGTGGAAGCTGACGATGCCGCGCCTTTTTACTGGATTGGAAATTCCCACGGACGTGGCGCAGGAGCTGTCGCTGGTGCGCGGTGGATTGCGCGGCGCGCGCTGGATCGATCCCGAGAACTACCACATCACACTGCGCTTCATCGGCGACATCGATGACATGACGGCGCACGAGGTCGCGCAAATTCTGGGACAAGTGCGGCGCGGCGGTTTCGAGCTTCGTATCGACGGATTGTCGTCGTTTGGTGGGCGTAGGCCGCGTGCCCTCGTCGCGACCGTGGGGCCGTCGCAGACGATGATGGAGTTGCAGGCGGAGCACGAACGGCTGATGCGCCGCGTCGGGCTTGAGCCGGAGGGCCGCAAGTTCACGCCGCATGTGACGCTCGCGCGCTTGCGCGACGCATCGAGCATGGAAGTCGCGGATTATCTATCGGCGCGGCCGATGTTCCGGTCGCTGCCGTTCAAGATCTCGCGCTTCGTGCTGTTTTCGTCGCGCGCCTCGACGGGCGGCGGGCCTTACGTCGTGGAAGCCGCTTATCCGTTGGCGGCGTAGACCTGGAGCTGGAACGGCGGGATCTTGTAGTTCCGCACGCTCGTCTGCTCGTGCACGCGCAGATCGTGCAGGTGATAGCGGCTCGCTTCCTCGATCACGCGCGCGGTGAGATCGCGCTCAAAGCCGGCCTCGTGAAAGCCGTTCTCGACGGTGATGGCGGCTTCGCCCCAGCGCGCGGTGCGATCGGGCACGATCTCGGCGGCGGC
>JBFLYS010000037.1:0-52214 GCA_040756555.1 Pseudomonadota bacterium
GCTCGTGCTCGTGTTGGACGCCGAGGGCAACGCGCTGGTGGCCCAGAATGCTGACGAGCCCTTCGTACCGGCCTCCGTCACCAAGATCGTGACCGCTTGGCTGGCGATGGAGGTCCTCGGCGGTGACTACCGCTTCCAGACCAGCTTCTATCTCGACAAGGCCAGAGTGCTGCATGTGCGCGGCGGCGGAGACCCGTTCCTGGTTTCGGAAGAGCTGGCTCTGCTCGCGCCGAAATTGGTTGCCGCGGTCGGCAACAAGCCGCTCACCGGCATCGTCATCGACACGAGCTACCAGCCGGCTACGTTGCGCATCCCGGGCGTCGAGGAGAGCAACCGGTCCTACGACGCTCTCAATTCCGCGCTCGCGGTGAATTTCAACACGATCAGTGCCGTGCGCCGCGGCAACAAGGTCGAGTCCGCGGAGCCGCAAACGCCGATCACGCCACTCGCGATCAGCCAATTCCGCGCGCGAGGGCCGAAGAACGGCAAAGGCCGCATCAGCCTGGGCCAGGACCCGGCGCTGAGCGTGCAATATGCCGGCGAGTTGCTCTCGGCTTTCATTGCGAAGGCCGGCGGCAGTGTGAAGGGCAAGATCTCAACCGGGCGCATTCCCGCGGGCCTTACCCCGGTCTACGTGCATAACCAGTCGCGCACGCTGGCCGAGATTCTCACCGAGATGCTCCGCGGCTCGAACAACTACATCGCCAACCAGGTCTTCCTGGAGATCGGTGGCAAACGCCTGGGCGGTCCCGTGAGTCTCGATAAGTCGCTGAAGGTCGCGCGCGAGATCCTCGCCAAGCATGACCTCGCCGAAGCAATTCAACTTCAGGAGGGTTCAGGCATCAGCCACGACAACCGCTTCACGGCGCGTGGCCTCGCCAAGGTCCTCAACCTCTTCGCACCTCATGCCGATCTGCTCGTCGCGAGCAAGGATGCCGCGTACAAGACCGGCACTCTCGAGGGCGTCCGTACCCTGGCGGGTTACGCCAACACCTCCAGTCACGGACGGGTGCGCTTCGTGATCTCGCTCAAGAGCAACAATGGCGCGCTGCGCTTCCAGCTGCTTCAGACCATCGCGTCTGAACTTTAACTGGAGCTCAATCAGCCTCTAGACCTTTTTGATAAACGTCACCGCTTCGATCTTGTTACCATCCGGATCGCGGACGAAGGCTGCGAAATAACCATCGGTGTATTCCGGGCGCTGGCCCGGCGGGCCGTCCGATGTCGCACCTGCGCTCATCGCCGAGTCGTAAAACGCTTTAACCGCTTCCGGGCTCGATGCCCGCATGCAGACGTGCGTGCCGGTATCCGGATCGACCGGCGCCATGGCGCGGCGTTCGTTCAGCCAGAAATCGGGATACTGCTTGCCGTAGCCGATCGTGGTTTCGCGCACGATCATCCTGACGTAGCCGAGCGGGACGAGCGCTGCGTCATAAAACTTCGCGCTCGCTGCCAGATCGCGCACACCGATGGAGATGTGATCGATCATGGCGGCTTCTCCCTAGGCCGGCGCGCCGGATTTCACGAGCTTGAAGACGATCGAATCCATCAACGCCTGGAACGAAGCGTCGATGATGTTCGCCGAAACGCCGACCGTGGTCCAGCGTTCGCCGGTCTCGTCCCTGCTCTCGATCAGCACGCGCGTCACGGCCTCCGTTCCGGCGTTGAGGATACGCACACGGTAGTCGGTCAGCTCGAGCCCGCTGATATAGCTCTGATATTTACCCAAGTCTTTGCGGAGCGCGAGGTCGAGCGCGTTGACAGGGCCGTTTCCTTCGGCGGCGGAGATCAGCGTATCATTGCCGATCTTCACCTTCACCACCGCGGTGGTGAGTACCTCGCCGCCATGGCCGTTGTTGCGGCGCTGCTCGACCTTCACGTCGAAATAGCTGACGTCGAAAAAGTGCGGGACAGAACCAAGCGTACGGCGCGCGAGCAATTCGAACGAGGCATCCGCCGTCTCGTAGGCATAGCCGATGGTTTCGCGCTCTTTCACCTCCTCCAGGAGGCGGCTGATGCGCGGATCGTCCTTGTCGACTTTCAGCCCAATGCGATCGAGCTCAGCCATCACATTGGAGCGGCCCGCCTGCTCCGAAACCAGAACTTTGCGCTTGTTTCCGACCGTTTCGGGCGTCACATGTTCATAGGTCGCCGCGTCCTTGAGGATCGCGGAGGCATGGATGCCGGCCTTGGTCGCAAACGCGTTCTCGCCGACATAGGGCGCATAGCGGTTCGAACCGCGGTTCAGGCGCTCGTCGAGTTCGCGCGAGACATGAGCGAGGTGTTTCAGCTTGTCATCCGACACGCCGATCTCGAAACGATCGGCGAATTCGGGCTTCAGCTTCAGCGTCGGAATGATCGAGACCAGATTGGCGTTGCCGCAACGCTCGCCGAGGCCGTTGAGCGTGCCCTGAATCTGGCGTGCGCCGGCGCGGACCGCAGCGAAGGAGTTGGCCACCGCCTGCTCAGTGTCGTTATGGGCATGGATACCGATGTGATCGCCGGGGATGACCTTCACCACCTCGCCGACGATCCTTTCGACCTCGTTCGGCAGCGTACCGCCGTTGGTGTCGCAGAGCACCACCCAGCGCGCGCCCTCATCATAGGCGGCCTTGGCGCAGGCCAGCGCATACTGCGGATTGGCTTTGTAGCCATCGAAGAAGTGCTCGCAGTCGAGCATCACCTCGCGCCCCTTGGCCTTGGCGGCCTTCACGCTGTCGCGGATCGAGGCGAGGTTCTCCTCAAGCGTCGTCTCGAGCGCGACGCGGACGTGATAATCCCAAGACTTCGCGACGAAACAGATCGCGTCAGCCTTGGCTTCCAGAAGCGCGGCCAAGCCCGGATCGTTCGAGGCCGAACGGCCCGGCCTGCGTGTCATGCCGAAGGCCGTGAAGGTGGTGTTGAGCTTGCGCTGCTCGGAGAAAAGCTGCGTGTCGGTCGGGTTGGCACCCGGATAGCCGCCTTCGACATAGTCGACGCCGAGATCGTCAAGCATCGCGGTGACGGCGAGTTTGTCCGCCAGCGTGAAATCAACGCCGTTGGTCTGAGCGCCATCGCGCAGCGTGGTGTCAAAGAGATAAAGCCGCTCCTTACTCACGACGCGGCTCCCTTGGCGGCCAACGCCTTCTTCATCGTGGTGCTGCCGAGCCATTCGTTGCCGACCGACAGCGTGCTGCGTTGCTGCGGAACGAATCCGCGACGGACGAAAAACTCGCGGGCAGTGTCGCTCGCGTGAACCTTCAGCTCGGTTGCGCCACGCGCGGTCGCGAGCTTTTCGAGCGCGTCATAGAGCGTGGCCGCGACACCCCTCCCCGCCGCTGCGGGATGCACATAGAGCATATCGATGATGCTGTTATTTTCGAGCGACGCAAAACCAACAGGCGCGCCGTCGAAAGTTGCGATCAGCGTCAACTCCTTGCCGAGCTTCTCGCCGAATTCCTGCTCGTCATCCGCGAGCGAGGCCCAGGCCTCCTGCTGCGCTGGATTGTAGTCGTCCTCGGTCAGCTCCTCGATGGCAGCCCGAAAGATCGCGGCCACCACGGACGCGTCCTCCGACAGAAACGGCCGCAGACCAGTCTTGGGATTGGCGGAAGCGCTCATCGCGCGACCTCCCAGGTGGTGCCGTCCTTGGAGTCCTTGAGCACGATTCCGAGCGTCGCAAGTTCGTCGCGGATACGGTCGGACTCGGCGAAGTTCTTGCTCTTGCGGGCGGCATTGCGCGCCGCGATCCGGCTTTCGATCTCCACGGCCGGGATCGAGGGCTGCGGCGCGTGCTTCACGCGCCACTCTTTCAACTCGTTCGGACGAAACCCGAAGAACGCAAGCGTGCCCGCCAGCGCCTTGCGGCCAGCGGCATTCCTCAAGCCGTGCATCGCCGCGATCGCCTGCGGCGTGTTGAGATCGTCGCAAAGCGCCTCAAGCACATCCGGCGCGGGACGCGGATCGGCGTCGGCGGACGCGGCGTCATAGAAGCTGCCGAGCGCCTTCTCGGCCTCTTCCAGACCTTTCACCGTCCAGTTGATCGGCTGACGATAATGGCTCGTCAACATCGCAAGCCGCGCGACGTCACCCGGCCAGTCGTTCAGCACCTCGCGGATGATGACGAAATTGCCGAGCGACTTCGACATCTTCTCGCCTTCGACCTGCAAGAAGCCGTTGTGCATCCAGAAATTCGCCATCACGTTCGTATGGAACGCGCAGCACGATTGCGCGATCTCGTTCTCGTGGTGCGGAAAAACGAGATCGATGCCGCCGCCGTGAATGTCGAAGGTCTCGCCGAGATGCTTCCACGACATCGCGGAGCATTCGATGTGCCAGCCGGGACGGCCCGGCGTCTTGATGCCCGCCGGCGACGGCCATGACGGCTCGCCGGGCTTCGAGGGCTTCCACAGCACGAAGTCCATCGCATCGCGCTTGTACGGCGCGACATCGACGCGGGCGCCCGCGATCATCTCGTCGAGCGGACGGTTGGAAAGCTTGCCGTAATTCTTCATCGAGGGAACGCTGAACAAGACGTTCTCCTCCGCCACATAGGCGTGGCCCGAGGCGATCAGGCGCTCGATGATCGCCTTCATCTCATCGATGTGCTCGGTCGCGCGCGGTTCGACGGTCGGCGGCAGGCAGCCCAGCGCCGCAACGTCAGCCTTGAAGTTCGCGTAGGTCTCTTCGGTGAGCTGCCGGATGTCGATGTTGCGCTCAGCGGCGCGCGCGTTGATCTTGTCGTCGACGTCCGTGATGTTGCGGACGTAGGTCACATGCTGCTCGCCGTAGAGATGGCGCAGCAGCCGAAACAACACGTCGAAGACGATGACCGGCCGTGCGTTGCCGATATGGGCGAAGTCGTAGACCGTCGGCCCGCAGACGTACATCCGCACGCGCTTCGGATCGATCGGCTGAAACAGCCGCTTCTCACGGGTAAGAGTATCGTAAAGTCGCAATTCCATTGGCGTCCCCGGGCCTGGCTGGCCGGGCGTCACTCAGTCTCAAACTTGAGAAAAAGACGGCCGCGCCAGCGATGAGCTAGCGAATAATCTCCCGGCAAATGCCGCAGATGTGGTTAAGGCCGAACATGGGCGGCACAATGATCCAGGCCACGCCTTCCCGTCAAGCCCCTGAATTTTCGGTCTAAAACGGCCTCCTATCCACAGACCGGACAAGCAAGGCTGGTGTCTGCGTCTACGATCGGGTTAACGAACGATTAATGAATCCCTCACATTCTTAGGAAATGGGGCGCAATCCGCGCCCTTGAACCACGAGTCACACCATGCGTGCCCTGCTCGCAATTGCCGCGTTTGCCACGCTTGTCGGCGCGTCCGCTGGCCAAGCCTCGGAGCGACGCATTTTCATCGTTGCCAACAATTCCGACGGCTACGGGGTCGACCGTTGCCTCGCCTCCGGCGCCCATTGCGGGGCTGCGGCGGCGACCGCCTATTGCAAGTCGCGCGAGTTCGCGCAGGCGGTGTCGTTCAGCAAGGTCGACAAGGACGACATCACCGGCGCCGTTCCCGCCAGCACGCAAGCGTGCCGGGGCAGCGGCTGCGACGAATACGTCGCCATCGTCTGCACGCGTTAAGCGATCTGCTTCGGCTCACATCGCCCCTCGGGCTTCGCTCGCGGGGCCGCACTCGCCGTTTTCAAGATTATTACGCTGAATCAATTCGCATTCGTTGCAGTTCCATCGGAATTGCGACCGCATCTCGTGTCACATTTGGAACCAAACGGGTACCGCCGTGTTTCTCGACGGGGCGCGGGGGAGCGAGAAGCCTGCTCCGGAGAAGTTCCATGTCCGCCGTTGCCGTGCGCGCGATGTTCCGCTCCCACCCCGAAAGGCCTGCTCACGCAGAGGCGATGAGCCGCTGTATCGATGCGTGCTTCGGTTGCGTCGAAACCTGCACCGCTTGCGCCGACGCATGCCTCTCCGAACGAGACGTCTCTCATCTTGTGGCCTGCGTCAGGCTCAATCTCGATTGCGCTGCGGTCTGCAACGCGACCGGCAACATCATGTCGCGCGCGAACAAGGCCGGTCACCGGCAGTTGCTGGAAGCGCAGCTTGCGAATTGCGTCGCGTTCTGCCGCGCGTGCGCGGCGGAATGTGCGCGCCACGCCGAGATGCACCGGCATTGTCATGTCTGCGCCGAGGCCTGCGCGACATGCGCGGAGGCCTGCAACGACATGCTCAACTCGCTGCGGATGCCGACCTGAGCGAATGTCTGCTCAGAGTTCCTTGCTCATCCTCGAGTCGATCGAGAATTCGCCGCCGCCGCGCACGAGGAACACGAGCGCGACCGCAAGGATAAGGATCGAGAATTCGGAGCCGCCCGAGGTCCAGAAGAATCCCTTGGCCGAGGTGAACCATATTGCGTTGATCATGAAGATCACGGCGCCTGCCGCGGCAAAACGCGTGAACAGGCCGAGGATCAGCATGATGCCGCCGACCAGTTCGGTCAGCCCCACCACCACAACCCAGAACACGCCGGGCTTGTAGCCGAGTTGATCGAACAGCGCCGAGAAGCGGACGAAGCCCATGCCGCCGAACCAGCCGAACAATTTCTGGCAGCCATGCGGAATGAGGATCGCACCGAGCACGATGCGCAGCATCGGCAGCATGCAGCCGCCAAATCTCTCGTAGATCCGGCCGAGGGCCGGAATGTAATAACGGTTCATGGCGTATCCCCTAGACGGACCGCTCATTGAACGGCGGTCTCGCGGGGATCAGGCTAACACAGGCGACAGTGCGCGCCAGCGGTGGGCAGCGCCCACCTAGACCTTCACGACCTGCTGCTCGATCGCACCGAAGATCGATTTGCCTTGCATGTCGTTCATTTCGATACGGATGCGGTCGCCGAAATTCAGGAACGGCGTTTTCGGCGCACCGTGCACAATGGTTTCGACCGTGCGGATTTCCGCGATGCAGGAATAGCCCACACCACCTTGATCGATCGGCTTGCCCGGCCCGCCGTCAGCGTCGCGGTTGGAGATGGTGCCGGAGCCGACGATCGCGCCGGCCTTGAGCGGCCGCGTCTTCACCGCGTGCGCGACCAGCGTCGGGAAATCGAACGTCATGTCGATGCCGGCGTTCGGCCGGCCGAACGGCTTGCCGTTCACCTGGCTGAGCAATGGCAGGTGCACCTTCTTGCCATCGAACGCGGCGCCGAGCTCGTCGGGCGTCACGGCCACCGGAGAGAAAGCCGTCTGTCCCTTGCTCTGAACGAAACCGAAGCCCTTGCCGATCTCGGCTGCGATCAGATTGCGGAGGCTCACGTCGTTGACGAGCATCAAGAGCTTGATCAGCGGCGCGGCCTTCTCCGGCGTCGTGCCCTGCGGCACGTCGGAGACGATCACCGCGACTTCCGCTTCGAGATCGATACCCCAGGCCGTATCCGCGGCGCAGATGTCGTCACAAGGACCGACGAATTCGTCGGACGCGCCGCGATACATCAGCGGATCGGTCCAGAACGCCGCCGGCATCTCGGCGCCACGCGCCTTGCGCACCAGCGCGACGTGATTGACGTAAGCCGAGCCGTCCGCCCAGCCGAAGCTTCGCGGCAACGGGCTTGCACATTTCTTCGGATCGAACGGCATATGCGCGATACGCCCCGCCTCGAGCGAGTCCGCGATCTCCTGAAGGCGCGGCACGGCGGCATCCCAGTTCTCGACCGCCTCCCGCAGCGTCGGCGTGACGGCCGACGCATCGGCGCAACGCGTCAGATCGCGCGAAACCACAATCAGGCGGCCGTCACGGCCGCCCTTCAAAGACGCCAGCTTCATTCTATTTCCTCCTGGACCGCTGCAGGCTTACCCGCGCGCTCCTTAGCATCCTTCGACTACTTGCGCTTCTTCTTGCCTTTGGCTTTGGGCGGCTTGTTGGGATCACGCTGCCGCGGATTGAAGTGCTTCTTCAGCCCCTTCCAGCAATCCATGTAGTCGTCCTGCCGGGTCGGCAGTTCGGCCGCGTATCGGGTGATGCGCTGGCGGAAACGAGACTCGAACATGAAGGCGAGCGTGTTGGTGAGCTTCACCGGCTTGAGCTCGACATTGCTCGCGTGCTCGAACGCGTCGCTGTCGGGACCATGCGGTAGCATCTGGTTGTGCAGGCTCATGCCGCCCGGGACGAAGCCCTCAGGCTTGGCGTCATAGACGCCATAAACGAGGCCCATGAACTCCGACATCAGGTTGCGGTGATACCAGGGCGGACGGAACGTGTTTTCCGCCACCGCCCAACGCTCGGGGAAGATCACGAAGTCAACGTTCGCGGTGCCCGGTGTGTCAGAAGGCGCGGTGAGCACCGTATAGATCGATGGATCGGGATGGTCGTAGAGCAGCGCGCCGACCGGCGAGAAGCGGCGCAGGTCGTATTTGTAGGGGTAGTAGTTGCCGTGCCAGCCGACCACGTCGATCGGCGAATGCGGCAACTTGGTGCGGAACATCTCCCCACCCCACTTCACAAAGAGCGTGCAGGGCTTCTCGACATCCTCATAGGCTGCAACCGGTGCGAGAAAGTCGCGCGCGTTGGCGAGACAGTTCGCGCCGATCGGCCCGCGATCCGGCAATTGGAAGGCGCCGCCGTAGTTCTCGCAGACGTAAGCGCGCGCCGGGCCGTTGATAAGCTCACAACGGAAGATCACGCCGCGAGGAATGACGCATATCTCGCCCGGCTCGACCTCGATGACACCAAATTCGGTGACGAAGCGGAGCTTGTTCTCCTGTGCGACGATCATCATCTCGCCGTCGGCGTTGAAGAAATGCTCGCGCTCCATCGACTTGGTGACGAGCAGCACATGGCTCGCCATGCCGGATTGCGCTTCGGCGTCGCCCGCCGTCGTCATCGTGAACAGGCCGGTGACGAAGGTGAGCTGCTTCTTGGGGATCGGTGTCGGCGACCAGCGCAGTTGCCCGATCGGCAGATCGGTGTCCTCGCGCGCGGGCGCTGTGCGGATCATGCCACCGTCCATCTTCTCGAAGCGGGCGGTGTGCCGCACGGTGGGGCGAATGCGGTAGAGCCAGGTGCGCTGGTTGGTGGATTGGGGCGCGGTGAACGGGGAACCCGAGAGCTGTTCGGCGTAGAGACCGTAGTTCACTTTTTGCGGTGAATTGCGTCCGACGGGCAAAGCGCCGGACAGCGCTTCGCTCTCGAAGCTGTTGCCAAAACCCGACATGTATTTGATCGCCATGAAGCTCCCCTAAACCCGTGCAATCCCTGTTTTTAGGCGTTTTAGTTACATAAGCAACAAAACATAACACATTCCGCAACCTAGAGAATATCGCGTTTAACCTCGCGTCTTGTAAGGTTTTTCCTTCGTTGCGCCCGGTCGAAACTTTCGCCAACCTTCCCTCGTCGCGCAGAGCGTCACAACAGCGCGGTGCTCAGGCCCGGGGGGACAGGAGCTAAAGAAAGTCATGAATATCCAACCAGCCAACGGCAGCGTGGACGCCATGGTCCTAGACCGCGTCGATACCGCTGCACTGAAACTAGAACAGTTCCTGCCCTACCGTATCAACGTGGTGGCGAGCGTGGTCTCGCAGGCGTTGTCGCGCATCTATGCCGAGCGCTACGGCATAGGAGTACCCGAGTGGCGCGTCCTGGTGACGCTCGGCGAGTACGGCACCATGACGGGCAAAGCCGTCGGCTCACACAGCCATATGCACAAGACAAAAGTCTCCCGTGCGGTGGCTCTGCTCGAAAAGCGCAAGATGGTGATGCGGCGGACCAATCGGGCCGACCTGCGCGAGTCCTTTCTGTCGCTGACCCCGGCCGGACGTGCGATCTACGAGGATCTCACACCGATCGCGCTCGACTTCGCCAGACGGCTCGAGGACGCCATCCCGCCGTCCGACCGCGCAGCCTTCGAGCGAGCCATGCAGGGCCTGACGGAGCGCTCTGCAACGCTCACATCCGAGTTCTCAAAGGCCAAGCGCGAAGGCTAGTATCCCGCCCGCTCGCTCCCCGCGAGTTCCGGGAACCTGGCAATGAAGTACTATGGCTATTTCCGTTCGTCGGCGGCCTACCGGCTGCGGATCGCGCTCAATCTCAAGGGCCTCTCGCCCGATCTGATCCCGATCCACCTGACCAAGGACGGCGGCAAACAGCATTCCCCGGAATATCGCGCGGTCAATCCGCAGCGGCGCGTTCCGACTCTGGTGCTCGACAACGGCGAGGCGCTGATTCAGTCCCCCGCCATCATTGAATACCTCGAAGAGGTTTATCCAAAGCCGGCGCTCCTGCCGACCGATCCGGTCGCGCGTGCCAAAATCCGCGCATTTTCCGCAGTGATCGGCTGCGACATCCACCCGCTCAACAACCTCGCGCCGCTGCAATACCTCAAGCGCGAGATGAAACAGGAGCAGCCAGCGATCGACGCCTGGTATCACCACTGGATCCTCGAGGGCTTCACCGCGCTCGAAACCATGATCGGTCCCGGCCCCTATTGCTTCGGCAGCGAGGTCACCCTCGCCGACGTCTATCTCGTGCCGCAGGTGGCCAACGCGCGGCGGCTGAAGACGCCGCTCGATAAATTCCCCAAGCTGGTCGCGATCGATGCCGCACTGCAGAAGCTTCCGGCGTTCGACAAGGCGCGGCCGGACAATCAACCTGACGCCGAGTGACGGCAGCCGGCCGGACTGTTAGACAGCGCCCGCCTTCCTCAAAAAGAGCAAGCTCATCGTGGCCCCCCATCACATCGGCCGTGTCGTACTTTGGATGACCGGCGCGCTGCTTTCGTTCTCCGTCAGCGCGGTCGCCGTGCGCGCGCTGTCGAAGAAGCTCACCACCTTCGAAATCCTCTCGGTCCGCTCGGGCGTGGGCCTGCTGTTCTTGCTCGTTCTGATGTTGGCTTACCCGGCGTTGGCGCGGGGGATTTCGACACGCCGCATGCCAATGCATATCTGGCGCAACTCGACGCACCTTGCCGGACAATATGCCTGGGTCCTGGCGATCACACTGCTGCCGCTCGCCACCGTGTTCGCTCTCGAATTCACGATGCCGATGTGGGTCGCGCTGCTCGCGGTGCCCATGCTGGGCGAGCGCCTGTCGGTCGCGCGCGTCGGCAGCGTCATCGTCGGCTTCTTGGGCGTTCTGATCATCGTGCGGCCGGGGCTTGCGAGCTTTCAGCCGGCCGCGCTTCTGGTGCTGCTGGCGGCTTTTGCGTTTGCGCTATCGCTGATCGCGACGAAGCAGCTCACTTCCAACGTGGGCACCTTCACAATCATTTTCTGGATGAACTTGCTGCAATTCCCGGTGGCATTGCTGGTGCCGGTTATTTTCACGAATGGCGATCTGTTGTTCATCACGAGGCTTGGCTGGACGGACATCATCCCGATGATCGCGCTCGGAGGCAGCGGCCTCACCTCGCACTACTGCCTGACCAATGCCTTCCGCGCCGGCGATGCCTCTGTTGTCGTGCCGATCGACTTCCTCCGCATCCCGCTGATCGCCGTGGTGGGCTACGTCCTCTACAACGAGCACGTCGACGTCTTCGTATTCCTGGGCGCCGGCCTGATCGTTTGTGGTGTCCTCTGGAATCTGCGCGCCGAATCGCGGAGACCCGGTCCGCCGACCGGCTTGGGGCCAGAAAAGGCCACCGTCGCCGAAGCTTGACGGACCCCGTTACCAATGCTCACACTTTGGTCACGGTCGGACGGCATGGTCCGGCGCGATCGGCGGCGCGCGTCGCATTCACCAGAGGGTCGGAACTGCGATGATTTGGACGCTTCGCCGCAGCCTTGCGCCCATCACCGCGTTTGCCGTGTTGGCCACGGCACCCGCCCTCGCCCAACAGCAGCCCCCGCAACAACCGCCGTCACAAAACCCGGCCTGCCAGCGTCTCGAAGCCCAACTCGGAACATTCGACCGCGGCGGTGCCGACGCCGGCCGTGTCAAACAGCTCGAAGACCAGCTCAACAAGCAGCAGGCCGACCTTGACCGGAGGGTCGTGGAGACGCGCCGCGCCGGTTGTGAAGGCGGCTTCTTCTTGTTCCAGGGGCCGCAATGCAGTGCGCTCAATTCGCAAGTGCAATCGATGCGCGACGGCATCGACCGCACACAGCAGGAATTATCTCGCCTTCAGTCCGGCGGCCCCAATCCGGAGCGTGACGCTCAGCGCCGCGCTATTCTCGTTGCGCTGTCACAAAACGACTGCGGCCCGCAGTACCGCAACGCAGTCGCGACTCAGCCTGCTCCAGCCCGCGGCGGCTTGTTCGAGACGCTGTTCGGCGCGAACTCCGGCGCCTTTACGCCGGGAGCAGCCGACGGTCCAAGCACACCGGTCCCCGGCGGCACATACAAGACGATCTGCGTGCGGACGTGCGACGGCTTCTACTATCCGATTTCCTACGCCAGCAATCCGAACAAGTTCGCCGACGACGCGCGCGCGTGCCAGCAATCATGCCCAGCCGCCGAGGTGCAGCTCTACGCGCACCGCAATCCCGGCGAGGACATCAACCAAGCCACCAACACGATGACGCAGCAGCCCTACACGGCGCTGCCGACTGCGTTCAAATACCGGCAAGCGTTCGACAACGCCTGCACCTGCAAGCCGCAAGGGCAGACCTGGTCGCAGGCGCTGAAAGGCGTCGAGGACCAGATCGAGAGCGGCGACGTGGTGGTGACACCCGAGCGCGCCAAGCAGATGTCGCAGCCGCGCTTCGACGCGCAAGGCAAACCGATCCGTCAGGAGCCCACGCCGCGCGCCAACACGCGCGTCGATCCGAAGACCGGGCGCCCTGCGCCGACCGCGCCCACGCCCGTCGCCGCCCAGCCCACGACGAACGTGCCGGGCGCTGATGACACGCCGGACAAGCCAGACCCCAAGCGCACCGTTCGCAACGTCGGCCCAACCTTCATCCCGGCGCGCTGAGCTTTTTCGCCCGATTGCCTTGAGCGCTGTCCCGCCCCATGCTGCGCGTGGGGCTTAGGGAGAGATTCAATGAACAAGAAAATAAGCCGCCGCGCGGTTATGGCCGGTTTATCGGCCTTTGCCGCGGTTCCGGCGGTTGCGCAGCCCGCACCTTGGCCGAACCGTCCGATCACGCTGACACATGGCTTCGGCGCCGGCGGGAACGCCGACGTGGTGGGACGGCTTGTCGCGGAGCGGCTTGGAGCACGGCTCGGCCAGCAGATCGTGGTGGACCCAAAACCCGGTGCAGGCGGGACCACGGCGGCCTCGCTGCTCGCGCGTTCCGCACCCGACGGCTACACGCTCGGCATCCTGCCGGGCGGCCATGCAATCGCCGCAGCGATCTACAAGAAGCTGCCCTACAAGCCGGTCGAAGACTATTCACTGATCAGCATGCTGACGGATTTTCCGTTCGTCCTTGTCACATACCCGGATCATCCTGTGAGCACTGTCGCCGATCTGATCGAGAAGGCCCGCACCGAAACGCTCACCTGCGCGTCACCCGGCAACGGCACCGGCCAGCATCTCGCCTTCGAACTGTTCGCATCGATGGCAAAGGTGAAGATGCAGCATGTGCCCTACCGCGGCTCGCCGCAGGCGGCGACCGACCTGATGGGCAAGCGCATCGACTTCTGGATGGACACGCCGACCGCGATGCTCGAACTCATCAAGGACAACAAGTTGCGCGCGGTGGCCACCACCGGCACCGAACCGTTCTTCGCTCTGCCTGCGACGCCGACCGCGGCGTCGGCGGGCGTGACCGGCTATTCGGTGACGTCCTGGCTCGGCATTGCGGGGCCGGCAGGCCTTCCCGCCGATATGCTCAAGCGGCTGAACACCGAAGTCCATGCGGTTCTCTCGGAACCGCAAACCATCGAACGCCTGCGCGCACTCGGCAGCATGACCAAGCCGACGACACCGCATCAGTTCGCCGATCGCATCGGCTCCGACATCGCCAAGTGGTCGGCCGTGGTCGAGGCCGCGAACATCGAACGGATCTGACGCGCGCATGGCTGTGACTCTCACACGCCGCGCTGCGCTGGCCGGGATGCTCGCGGCGTCCGCGACACCGGCTGGAGCACAAGCCACCTGGCCGGACCGTCCGGTGACGATCGTGCATGGGCTTGCGCCAGGCGGACCGTCCGACATCATCGCGCGCATCATCGCGGACAGCCTGACCCGTCGCTTTGGGCAGCAGGTAATCGTCGATCCGCGCCCCGGTGCGGGCGGGCGTTTGGCGACGGGGCAAATCGCACGTGCGACGCCCGACGGCTACACGCTCATGACCATTCCGTCAGGACATGCCGTTGCCGCCGCACTCTACAAGTCGCTGCCCTACGACAGTATCGGCGACTTCTCGATGATCAGCATGCTGACGGAGTTTCCGTTCATCCTGGTCGTCAACGCCGAGACCGAGTTCAAGACCTTCCAGGATTTCACCGCGGCCGCGAAGGCAAGCGGAAGACCGTTCCTCTATGGCAGCGCGGGCAACGCATCGTTACAACATCTCGCGGGAGAATTGCTCTCGCGCACGCTCAACATCACGTTCCAGCATGTGCCCTATCGCGGCAGCGCGCAGGCGTTGACGGACCTGATGGCGAAGCGGATCGACTTCCTGGTGGATTCGCCGACCGCCGAGATGCAGTACATCCGCGCCGGGAAAGCACGGCCGCTGATTGTCACCTCGCAGAGTCGGTTCTTCGGACTGCCGGACGTCCCGACCTCAACGGAATCCGGCATCCCGAGTTACACGTTCACATCATGGCAAGGCATGATCGGTCCCGCAGGCATGCCGGAGCCTCTGGTCGATCGACTCAATCTCGAGATCGCAACCGTGCTCTCCGATCCCGCGGTGATCGAGCGCATTCATGACATCGGCAATGTGCCGGCTCCCACCAGCCCGAAGGAATTCAGGGCGCGGATCGTCGCCGACATCGCGAAGTGGAGCGCGGTGATCGAAGGCGCGAATATCGAGAAGATCTGAGCGTCGCCTAGACGTCGACGGCCGCTGCTTTGGATGCCCCGCCGTTCCTGACCAGAGCCTTGTCCGGCTCGGGCAGCGGCGCGCCGGTGTCCCGGAAGCGATTCACGATCGGATAGCGGCGGTCGCGGCCGAAGTTCTTCAGTGTCACCTTCACGCCGGGCGCGGCCTGACGGCGCTTGTATTCGGCAAGGTTGAGCATGCGCTCGACCTTCACGACGATCTCCCGGCCGTAGCCTGTGGTTGCAACGATCGAGGCGATCGGCTCCTCGCGCTCGACCAGCCGCCCGAGGATTTCGTCGAGCATGTCGTAAGGCGGCAGCGTGTCCTGGTCCTTCTGATTCTCGCGAAGCTCCGCGGTCGGCGCCTTGGTGATGATGTTCGGCGGGATCACCTCGCCGTCCGGCCCGAGCGCGCCGTCTGGTTTCCATAGATTGCGAAGCTGGGACAGCCGATAGACCTCGGTCTTGTAGAGATCTTTGATCGGATTGAAGCCGCCGTTCATGTCGCCATAGAGCGTGGCATAACCGACCGACATCTCCGACTTGTTGCCGGTCGTGACCACCATGAGGCCGAATTTGTTTGAGATCGCCATCAGGATCGTGCCACGCGCACGGGCTTGAAGGTTCTCTTCGGTGACGTCGCGCGTCTGACCTTTGAGCGCAGGGATCAGCGCGGCCTCCAGGCCGAGGACCGCTTCCTCGATCGGCAGCACGTCATACTGACAGCCAAGCGCCTTTGCCGCCGTCGCGGCGTCAGTGAGCGAGTCCTGCGATGTATAGCGATACGGCAGCATCACAAGACGCACGCGCGCGGGCCCCAGCGCATCGACCGCCATCGCGGCGCAAAGCGCAGAGTCGATGCCGCCCGACATGCCGAGCACGACGCCTTTGAAACCGTTCTTGTTGACGTAGTCGCGAAGCCCGAGCACGCAAGCCGCGTAATCCGCTCTGTCGCCTTCGGAAGCTGCGCCCGCCATCGTGCCCGTGCAGCGCCACGTGCCGTTGTCGCGCTTCCACTCCGTCAGCGCGATGTACTCCTGGAACGCCGGCAATTGCGCGCCGACAGAACGATCCGCGTTCAACACGAAGGACGCACCGTCGAACACCAACTCGTCCTGGCCACCCACCATGTTGAGATAAACAAGCGGCAAACCGCTCTCGACCACACGCGACACGGCAATGTTAAGCCGGTGCTCGGTCTTGTCGCGCCAATACGGCGAGCCGTTCGGCACCAGCAGAATCTCGCCGCCGGTCTCACTCAGACACTCAACGACCTCCGAGCCCCAAATGTCCTCGCAGACCGGAATGCCGATGCGCACACCCTTGAACGTGATCGGGCCTGGCAACGGGCCCGGCACAAACACGCGCTTCTCGTCGAACACGCCGTAGTTCGGCAGATCGACCTTGAAGCGCAGCGCTTCGATCATGCCGCCCGAAAGCAACGCATAGGCGTTGTAGAGCTTGCCGTCCTCCACCCAGGGCGTTCCGACCAGGAGCGCCGGGCCGTTCGCCGTCTCGCGCGCCAAGGCTTCGGTCGCAGCGCGGCAGGCCGCCTGGAAGGCGGGCTTCAGGACGAGATCCTCCGGCGGGTAGCCGGCGATGAAGAGTTCGGGAAAGGCGACGAGATCGGCGCCCATCGCCGCCGCCTCATCACGTGCACGGCGCACCTTGTCCGCGTTGCCGGCCACATCGCCGACGGTCGGATTAAGCTGCGCAAGCGCGATTTTGAGGCTGTCGGCGGGCCGCGAATTCATGACTCTGATCTAGCGCGTCCGGGCCACGCCAGCAATCGCGCGCGGCTCATGGCAGTCACGGCTGCTGCGCAGCCTCCTGGCGGCAGCGACAGAATGCAGGACTTGTACGGGGGCTAGAATTTTCCCTTCACATGGAGCAGGACGCCGTAGCGGGTCTGCTCGAAGCGGTCGATCGGAAAAGAGTTGCCCAAGCCCGTGAAAGTCGTCTGTCCGTGCTGGGTCACAAACTGCCAGTAGCGCAAGCCGCCGCCCACTTCGATGTTCGGGGTCAGCGCGTAATTGACGAAAACCTCGGCCTGCACACCGTAGCCCGCGGAGGACTTGGTGATGATGTTCGGCGACGGACCAAGGTCGGTCCGCATCAGATGACTATCCTTGTTTTCGACCATCGCAAACGGGATGCCGACAATCTCGCCGTTGACCGACCAGCGATCATCGATCGCAACCTTGCTTTCGAAGCCGAGGCGTAGCGCGTGCCAGGTCGGCTCATAGATAATGACCGGAGTTTCGAAACCGAACTCAACCGACCCTGGCGTGCATCCGCCGATCAAACGCGGATCAATCGCGTTGCAGATCAGCCCGTAGCCCGTCATCTTTTCGCGCCAATAGTGATAACCGATGAAACCACCGATCCACATGCCCGGCATCGGTTTATAGCCCCATCCGAAATCAATGGTCGCGAAGGTGACAGGGCTGCCTTTGACGTCGCTCGTCGTGTCGGAGAACAGAATCTGCTGGAGGAAGTAGTCGCGGTCATCCATCCGGCCCCGCGTAATCGCACCCATGCCGGCAACGCCCTTCACGAAGAAGCCGGACGAGGTGTGATCAAGCCGGGCGAAAACTTCACCGGTATGGGCTTCGAGGCCGCGCCAATCCAGCGTTGAAGTCGGGCTTCCGAAGTTGGGGTTCATGTTCGTGAAGCCGAAGCGGACATTGCCGCCCGAGTACCAGTAACGCGTACCGATCTCGAACTTAAAGCGCGACTGCGGCTCGGCTTGCGGCAGCACCGGCCATTGCGCGGCGCTGGCTTCCAGGCTCGGCTCGGTCATGACCGAGCGATTGGTGCGGTTGGAGCGCGGCGTGGCGTTGGTGACGTCGAGATCGTCCTTCGGCGTGGACTTTCCGGCGATAGCGTTGAGGTCTTTGTCGAGACCGATCTGCACAGAGGGCGCGGGCAAACCCGGATACCTCGGTTCGTCCTTTCCGACGGGCGGCAGGTTCGGCCACTGCGGTCCGGTGTCGTCCTTGCCGATGTTCGGCCACTGCGGCCCCGCTTCCGGCACGGAGACACTCGGCCATTGCGGACCTGTGTCGCGATCGGCCAGCCGGCTCGCGGAATATGAAGGCGTCACCGGCACGCTCAGGGCGGCGATGAGTGCGAGGGCAAGACCATTCCAAGTACGCGTCACGACACTTTCCTTTCGTCGACGCGTAAAATTTGAAGCGAATTGCTTTCAATTGGTTTCGTGCAAAACGTCACAAACAGACCGCGCGCAGCGGAGCGTTAATGGCCGCATAAAATGCGAAAGTGCGTGTTTGGGATTTGTTATCCGTGCGCGACGCGAGCGCCGATTCCACGGCGCTTCCGCAATTCCACGTACAACGCGCGAATTGGAACCGGCGATCCGGCGCGATACACCGGGTTAAGGTAAAGAAAAATTACGCTTTCAGAGAATGCCGAAGCGCTCGGCCAAAGCAACGAGCCAGACCATTCCAGCGATCAAGAGCGCGAAGAACACCGCGGCGGAGCCGAGGTCTTTCACGAATCCGATGTTGGGGTGGATGTCCGGCGTGACGTGATCGGACAGCTTCTCGACTGCGGTGTTGAGAAGCTCGACCACGATCAGAAGCAGGATGACACCGATCAGCGCCACCCGCCGCCAGGTGTCGCTCGCAACGACAAACGCGAGCGGGATCGCAATGAGCAGGAGCCAGAGCTCCTGCTGAACGGCTTTTTCCGTGCGAGCCGCTGCAACCAGCCCATTCCAGGAGTTGCGCGTGGCGTACAGAAGCCGGAGCACAGTGCAATTGCCCCGAAGGTTAGAGCCCCGACACCCGCGGCAGCGGCTTTGCCTTCGCGGCACGCTCCACCTTGATGAGATCCGCCATCAGGAAAGCGAGCTCGATGGCCTGTTCGGCATTGAGCCGCGGATCGCACAGGGTGTGATAACGCGCGTTGAGCCCCTCGTCGGTGATCGCGTGCGCGCCGCCGGTGCATTCGGTGACGTTCTGCCCGGTCATCTCAAGGTGAACGCCGCCGGCGTGCGTACCTTCCGCCGTGTGGATCTGGAAGAACGATTTCACCTCTTTGAGGATCAGGTCGAACGGCCGGGTCTTGTACCCCGTCGTCGCGGTGATCGTGTTGCCGTGCATCGGATCGCACGACCACACCACTGACTTGCCCTCGCGCTTCACCGCACGGATCATCTGCGGAAGCATCTCTCCGACCTTCTCCGCGCCCATACGCACGATCAACGTGAGGCGACCCGGCTCGTTCTCCGGGTTCAGCACGTCGATTAGACGCAGGAGGTCATCGGTCTTCGACGATGGGCCGCACTTGAGGCCCAGCGGATTCATGATGCCGCGGCAGAACTCCACGTGCGCGTGGTCGAGCTGGCGCGTGCGGTCGCCGATCCAGACCATGTGCGCGGAGGTCGCGCACATGGTGCCGGGACGGGTCGAGTCCTCACGCGTCAGCGCCTGCTCGTAGCCGAGCAGCAGCGCCTCGTGGCTGGTGTAGAAGTCCGTGGTCTTGAGCTCCGGATGTTTTTCCAGGTCCAACCCGCAGGCCTGCATGAAGGCCAGCGCCTCGGAAATCCGGTCCGCCAACTCCAGATAACGCTTGCTCGACTTCGGATCGAGATCGAGCATCCACTGGTGCACGCGGCCAAGACTGGCATAGCCGCCATGCGTCAGCGCACGCACCAGGTTCAGCGTCGAAGCCGAATGACGATAGGCCTCGATCTGCCGTTGGGGATCGGGCGTCCGCGCTTCGACCGAGAACTCCGGTCCGTTGATGACGTCACCGCGATAGCTCGGGAGCTCGATGCCGTTCCGTTTCTCGGTCGGCGAAGAGCGTGGCTTGGCGAACTGGCCGGCGAGACGGCCGACCTTAACCACGGGTACCGAGGCGGCATAGGTCAGCACCACCGCCATCTGGAGGAAGACGCGGAGGAAGTCGCGGATATTGTTCGCGGAGATGTTGTTGGCGCTCGGATCGGTGAAGCTCTCGGCGCAGTCTCCGCCTTGCAGCAGGAAACCCTCGCCGTTGGCGACGCCGCCCAACAGTTCCTTGAGGTTGCGCGCCTCGCCTGCAAACACCAGCGGCGGATAGCTCGAAAGCTGCCGCTCAACGTTCTCCAATGCCGCCCGGTCCGGATATTCCGGCACCTGCACGATAGGCTTCTTGCGCCAACTGTCGCGCGTCCAACGCTCGGCCACGACGCGATACTCCGTTTCTGAAATTCCCCTGTCGGGACACGGCCTTATATAGGGAGCGCATCGCAAATGCCAGTTTTGCGGCGCCACCTCGGAAAGCCGCCCGAAAACCCAGAAAAGACGGGCTATTGCGCCCTGCTCTGCGCCTATTCGGCCGCCTGCCGAACGTGGCTGTGGGACTTGGTCCGCATCGTCACCAACTCCTCGGCAGCCGTCGGATGGACCGCCATGGTGGCGTCGAAGTCCGCCTTGGTCGCCTTCATCGTCATGGCGATCCCGACCAACTGGATCATCTCGCCGGCGTCGGGGCCGACGATGTGACAGCCGACGAGCCGGTCGGTCGAGCCGTCGACCACGAGCTTCATGAAGGTACGGGTGTCGCGGCCCGAAAGCGTGGCCTTCATCGGTCGGAACGTCGTCTTGTAGACGTCAACCTTGGGAAGATCGCAGGCTGCCTGTGCCTCGGTCATGCCGATGACGCCGCACTCGGGCTCCGAGAACACCGCAGTCGGCACATTCGAATGGTCGACGCGTGTCGGCTTGTTCCCGAATACGGTGTCGGCGAAGGCGTGCCCCTCGCGGATCGCAACCGGCGTCAGATTGATGCGGTCGGTGACGTCGCCGACGGCGTAGATGTTCGGCACGGACGTCTGCGAATATTCGTTTACGGCGACGCCGCCGGTCTGGCCGAGCTTCACACCCACCGCTTCAAGACCGAGGCCCGCGATATTCGGGCGGCGGCCAGTCGCGAACATCACCTTATCCACCATCAGCCCTTCGTGGTTGGAGAGCTGGACGCACAGGCCGTGATCGACCTTCTCCACCGCCTCCACAATGTTCTTGGTGACGATCTTGATGCCGCGTTTCTCCATCTCGCTGCGCAGGTGCGCTCGGAGTTCATCATCGAAGCCGCGCAGAATGTTGTCGCCGCGATAGACGAGCGTCACCTCGGAGCCGAGTCCGTTGAAGATGCCGGCGAACTCAACGGCAATATAGCCACCACCCTGAATCAGGATGCGCTTGGGCAACTCCTTCAGATGGAAAGCTTCGTTCGACGAGATGATGTGCTCGCGGCCTTCGATATCTTTGCCGAGCGACGGTGCACCGCCAGTCGCGACGAGGATGGTTTTCGTCTTGATCGTCTCGCCGCTCTTCACAAGCTTGATCGTGTGCTGATCGACGACCACCGCGCGATCCTTGACGATCTCGACCTTGGCCTTCTCGAGATTGCTCGTGTAGGCGTGCTCAAGCCGGGCGATTTCCTTGTCCTTGTTGGCGATCAGCTTTTCCCAACTGAACGACGGCTCCGGTACGGTCCAACCGAAACCCGCTGCGTCCTCGAACTCTTCGGAATAGCGCGAGGCATAGACCAGGAGCTTCTTCGGCACGCAGCCGCGGATCACGCAGGTGCCGCCCACGCGGTACTCTTCCGCGACCATCACGCGCGCGCCGTAGCCGGACGCGATACGGGCGGCGCGAACGCCGCCCGAGCCTCCGCCGATGACGAAAAGATCGACGTCCTTGGCCATTAGGATTCCCCGACTCTCCGAAAAACTGCTTCCGTTAGATGGGGTTGAGGCCCTTCTTGCGCAACTCGGCGCGCATCTTGTTCATCGCCTCCTCGGCGAACTTCGAGGACCACTCGTCCGCCACCTTCATGCTGGCCTCGGCGATCTTGGGCTCCTCGGACAGAAGCTTCTTCCCAAGCGGGGTCTTGTAGAAAGCAACCGCGTCCTTCAGCTCCTGCTCGGTGAAAAACTGCGTGTAGAGACGGATCAGTTCCTGTTGGAGCTCCGCACGCTTCGGCGCCATCTCGTTGCGCAGCGTGAGCGCGGCGGCGTCGATGTCACGCGCCATACCCGGATTGCTGGCCAGCAAGACCTGCCGGTGGTTCTCGATCACGCCGACGACGATCGGATCGAACAGCTTGATGCTGCCCTTGATCTCCGCGAGTTCGCGGGCCGTGGCCAGCGCACTTGCGGTCGGCTGCTGCTGTCCGTGCGACGGCCCTGCGAGCGCGATACCGACGATCGCTGCGGCGCAGAGTGTGCGCATGGTTTGGCGGAAGTTCATGGCGCGTCTCCTTGTTGAATACTTATGGCCGTTCGACCACGCGGATCCCATTGGATCCGGCGAGAATAGCCGCTTGCACGAGCCCGATGAACAGCCCGTGCTCCATCACCCCGGGGATGGGCGACAGCGCGTCAGCGAGCCGTTTTGGATCAGGAATGCGTGCCATAGCGGCATCGAGTATCCAGTGGCCGCCGTCCGTGACGAAAACGTGGCCGTCTTTGCGCTTCCGCAGCGTCATCGGCCCAGAAACGCCGCAGGCTTTGAACGCGGCCTCAATCTCGTTCTGCGTCGCCTTGAGGCCGAATGGCGCTACCTCGATCGGCAGCGGAAAGCGGCCGAGTGTGGGCACCCATTTGGTCTCGTCGGCGATCACCACCATGCGCTTGGATGCGGAGGCCACGATCTTCTCACGCAGAAGCGCCCCGCCCCCGCCCTTGATGACGGCAAGGCCCGGTTCGATCTCGTCCGCACCGTCCACGGTGAAATCCAGTTCGGGAGTTTCGTCGAGCGTGGTCAGCTTGATGCCAAGCCCCTCGGCCTGCGCCCGCGTCGCCTCGGACGTCGGCACACAGATCACATCAAGTCCGTCGCGCACCTTCTCGCCCACGAGATCGACGAAATGCTTAGCGGTCGAGCCGGTTCCGAGCCCAAGCTTCATGCCCGGCCGCACCCATTCCAACGCCCGGGCGGCGGCTTGACGTTTCAGTGCTTCGATGTCCATGAGAGCGTTCTAAGAGTGCGCGTTCTGAGAGTGCGGCGTCCCGGTCCGGCGCCTATCTAGCCACGTTCCCTTCCTCAAGATAGTCGAAAAAATATGGCTTTCCTCACTGTTGTCTTCGATCTGGACGGCACGCTGATCGACACAGCGCCAGACCTGATCGAGACCCTAAACGTAATCCTCAGAAACGAGCGGCTGCCCGCGGTGCCTTATGAGGAGGCCCGCCTGATGATCGGCGGCGGCGCGCGCAAGATGCTTGAACTTGGACTGAAGGCTGATGGTCGTCCGACCAGCGGTCCCGACATGGAGCGCATGTTCAAGGACTTCCTCGCCTACTATGCGGAGCACGTGGCCGATCACTCCCAGCCCTTCCCCGGTCTTGAAGGCGCACTCGACGCGCTCGCGGCCAAAGGCTGCAAGTTCGCGGTCTGCACCAACAAGCTCGAACGGCTCACGATGCTGCTGCTCAATGCGCTGAATATGACCTCGCGTTTCGAGTTCATCTGTGGCCAGGACACGTTCAGCACGATGAAGCCCGACCCCGAGGTGCTGCGCCGCACGATCCAGAAAGCCGGCGGTGACGTTTCTCGGGCCGTGATGGTCGGAGACTCCGCGACCGACATCAACACCGCCAAGGCCGCTCAGGTGCCCGTCGTCGCAGTCGACTTCGGCTATACCGAGATACCTGTGAACAAGCTCGGACCGGACCGCATCATCAGCCATTTCAACGCGCTGCCGGACGCTGTTTCCGAGCTCGTGGCAGGCCGATTCTGAATCCACAACGTGAAATTACTTAATGCTTCATTTACCGTAATGAGGGCACATTGCGCTGAAATCCTGAGGATTGCGCGCCGGGGCATGGGGTCCGGAGTACGTAGCGCGCGCGGCCAGTCGCCGCAGAGTGGGAAACGATCATGAACCGAGTTGTCGCCATCGCGCTATGCGGGCTCTCTCTTGGCGCTTGCTCCGGCATGCCGAGTCTGCCGAGCTTCGAACTTCCGAAGGCCGCTCCTGCCGCGACGACCGTACAATTCGAGTCCGAGCCGGCCGGCGCAGAAGCCAAGACCTCCACCGGCCAAACCTGCCGCACGCCGTGCTCGCTCGCGGTCGCATCGAGCGATTTCACGACAACCTTCACGCATCCGGGTTATCAGCCGCAGACCGTGCCGGTGCGTATCGTTCCTTCGAACGAGCCGATGGATCCCAACACGGGAGAGGTTCCGGGCCCGCGGCTCGTGCCCAACCCGGTCTATGTCGAATTACAGCCTGCGCCGCCGCCGGCCGCCCGCAAGCCCGCGCCGAGCAAGCGCCCCCGCGCGACAACGACGTCCTCCGCCACCCCGGCCGCACGCCCGGCGGCTGCCTCGTCGACACCGGCGCCGGCCCCTGCGCCCGCTCCGGCGCCTGCGGCCCCCTGGCCGCCCGCCCCGTCACGTTGACGCTTTTGGGCGGCGTTCCTTGACACGCCGCGCACGGACTTTCTAAAACCCGGCCTCACGGCGTGAACCTTGGTTCGACCTCGGTTCCGGCGGGCGCGTAGCTCAGCGGGAGAGCACTCCCTTCACACGGGAGGGGTCACAGGTTCAATCCCTGTCGCGCCCACCATTTCTTGTTTCATCCAACATCGCTGCGTTGTTCGAGCGCGTTGCGCATTTCATCGGCGGCGCAACCCGTTCCATTTGTCACAGTTGGAACGAATCGGAATCGTCCCCAACATCCACGCGCAAGGTTTGGCAAGACTTCCCTGCCGTTCGGAATCGGTGCACGAAAGGCGCCGCATCGGAGGTCCAATGCTCAAACTGTTGCGCGGCGTCGTTCGGTTCTTCGCGGAATGCTATGACTCACTCGGCGAACCGCCGCAGGACTCCACGCAGTCCCAACCGCGCTAGAGCCGTTCCCGATACTCACACCCGACAGCGCTCGCAAAGAGCTGATCAATCTCCACCATCGATCCAACACTCCGCCTGTCCAAGCGATCGCTGCCACAATTGTCGTAACTTCACGATTTGGTGCTCGATTGTGGCAATGGCCACATTCCGGTTGCCGCAAATCCGGTTTTATGGCCTCACTGGCCACATATTGGACTTACGGGAGCCTGCAATGACGTCGCGTTTCCTTCGATTTGCTGCCATTGCCACCCTCGCGCTCGGATTTGCGAGCGCAGCTCACGCTCAATACGACGAACGCATGGAGATGCTGCGCGGCGGTGCACCGGCCGGACGCGGCGGCTATGACTTCTTCTCGGGCAACATCAGCGCTATTCCAAAAAGCACCGTCACTTACAACGGCAGCCATAAGCCGGGCACCATCGTCATCGACACCGCCGAACGCCGTCTCTACCTCGTGCAAGATGGCGGCACCGCAATCCGCTACGGCATTGGCGTTGGCCGCGTCGGTTTCACCTGGAAGGGCGTGAAGAACATCACACAGAAGAAGGAATGGCCGTCGTGGACGCCGCCGTCGCAGATGCTCAAACGCCGCCCCGACCTGCCGCGGCACATGGCTGGCGGCATCGAGAACCCGCTTGGCGCGCGCGCGATGTATCTCGGCTCGACGCTCTATCGCATCCATGGCTCGAACGAGCCGGAGACGATCGGCCAGGCTGTATCGTCGGGCTGTTTCCGCATGACCAACGAGGACGTGGTCGATCTCTACAACCGCGTGAAGGTCGGAACGACCGTCGTCGTGCAGTGAACGACGTCTTTTGAACGACAAAGGGCCGGCTCGACGCCGGCCCTTTTTATTTCCGCTCAATGCCGCTTCGGCGGATCGCGGCTCAAACCTTTGGCAGCAAGCTCGTCGAGATAGTCCTGCCACCTTCGGGTGCGCTCGCGCCCGAGTTCGGCCAGATAGTCCCAGCTATAGATGCCGGTCGAGTGCAGGTCGTCGAACACCAGCCGGACGGCATAATTGCCGATCGGGTTCACCTCCAGGATCGCCACATTGCGCTTCCCGGGCACGGTCTTGCGCTCGTCCGGCGAATGCCCCTGGACTTCGGCGGACGGGCTCGTGACCCGCAGATATTCGGCCTCGAGCGCGAAATTCTCGCCGTTGTCAAAGGCGACACTCAGCACCTTCTTATCCTTGGAAAGCCGCAGTTCCGTGGGCCAAGGACGGCCAGGATTGCGGCTAGAAGGTGCGGCCATTTCGATCTCCGGAGGGCGCTGTAAGGGTCGCTATTTCCAACTATATATAGCCTATCGGAGGGTGGACGCTGGCACCCCATTCGCGCCAGAATTCATTCCTCTGCCGGGATAAGACATGAATATCGCCGTGCCGCCACTGACACTTGACCGCCCCGCGGGCCATACGGCTCCGCTGGTGGATCCGTTTGCGCGGCCGATCACTTATCTGCGCGTTTCGGTCACGGACCGCTGCGACTTCCGCTGCGTCTACTGCATGGCCGAGCACATGACATTCCTACCGAAGGCCGATCTGCTGACGCTCGAGGAACTCGACCGGCTGTGCAGCGCCTTCGTCGCCAAGGGCGTTCGCAAGCTCCGCCTCACCGGCGGCGAACCTCTGGTGCGCCGCGGGATCATGACGCTGTTCCACTCGCTGTCGCGGCATCTCAACACCGGTGCGCTCGACGAGCTGACGCTCACGACCAACGGCTCGCAGCTCGCCAGGTACGCCGCCGAGCTTGCGGGCTATGGCGTGAAGCGGATCAACGTCTCCCTCGACACGCTCGACCCGGACAAGTTCCGCGCCATCACGCGCTGGGGCGACCTCAATCAGGTCATCGCGGGCATCGACGCCGCGCAGGCCGCAGGCCTAAAGGTCAAGATCAACGCAGTGGCCTTGAAGGGCGTCAACGAAGCCGAACTCGCCGATCTCGTTGCCTGGGCGCACGGCCGCGGCATGGACATCACCATCATCGAGGTGATGCCGTTGGGCGACGTCGGCGACGAACGGCTGACGCAGTATCTCCCCCTCTCCCTCGTGCGCGCGCGTCTCGCCGAACGCTTCACGATGGAAGACATCGACTACATGACCGGCGGCCCGGCGCGCTATGTGCGCGTAAAGGAAACCGGCGGCCGCCTCGGCTTCATCACGCCGATGACGCACAACTTCTGCGAATCCTGCAACCGCGTCCGCATCACCTGCACCGGCACGCTCTTCATGTGCCTCGGCCAGGAGGATGCGGCAGACCTGCGCACGCCATTGCGCGCGTCGGAGAGCAACAATCTCTTGAACGCTGCCATCGACGAGGCGATCACACGCAAGCCCAAAGGGCACGACTTCGTCATCGACCGCCGCCATAAACGTCCGACACTGTCGCGCCACATGAGCGTCACCGGCGGCTGAGCCGTCCTGTTCTGAATTCCGCGGAGCCAGATTTGACCTCACCCCGCGCCAATCGCCGCGGCATGATCGCCATGGTCGGAGCGATGGCGGCCTATTCCGTCAGCGATGCTCTGACCAAACTCGCATCGAAGACACTGCCGCTCGGCGAGGTTCTGGCGATCCGCGGGATCTTCACGGTGCTGCTGATCGGCACATTGTTGATCGCGCTCGGACAGATCCGGCATCTGCGGACAGCCATGACGCCGCTGATCCTGACGCGCTCGGTGTTCGACGCCCTGTCCTCTGGCTGCTACGTGGCCGCACTCATTCACATGCGGATCGCGGAGGTTGCCTCTGTCGTGATGATCGCGCCGCTGATCCTCACAGCGCTGTCGGTGATTTTCTATTCAGAGAACGTCGGCTGGCGGCGCTGGTGCGCCGTTGTGCTTGGCTTTGTCGGTGTGCTCTTCGTGGTGAAGCCGACGCCGAACGCATTCAACGCCTGGGCGCTCGTGGCGCTGGTCGGAACGACGCTCGGTGCGTCGCGCGAAATCCTAACCCGCCGCATCGACACCTCAATGCCGACGCTCGTCATCACCTTTGTCAGTGTCACCATGCTCACCGTGGTCGGCTGCGCGATTGGGGCTACCGAACATTGGCTAGCGGTCGGCTGGCGGGAGGCGATCTATCTCTCGGTCGCCGCCTGCTTCTTCAGCCTTGCGACCTACCTCACCGTGCTCGCCTTCCGCGACGTGGTGGTCTCGTCGGTGGCTCCCTTCCGCTACACCTTCCTGATCTTCGCGGGCATTGCCGGCTACCTTGCATTCCGCGAACTGCCTGACGGCTGGTCGATGTTCGGCGCAGGTCTGATTGTGGCGAGCGGTCTTTATGCGCTGCACCGCGAAACAGTGCGCCGGCGGGAGCTCACGGCCACGACTCCGACCGCGCAATAGCAATATTTGCACCTGCCGCTGTCGGGGCTGTCCTTTCGACCAACTATGGATTGACGGCCCCCGGCCGGTTCGGGAATGTGGTGAACCTCGACCGGCCGTGGGGGACGCGCGGAAGGCCGAGGCAGGGACAGGGTGGGAACCGGCAAGGCCGGCACGCCTGAGGGGAATGGCTGGGACCAAGTTGAACGGCGTGTCACGCGCCGAAGGCACCATAGCTTTTTCCTCCTCCGTCTCTCGAAGCCGAACCGGGCATCCGCCCGCGTCGCGTATGAGGGAACGAGCTTGGGTCATCTTCTGGCCATCAGCCGCGCGATCGACGCGCTGAATTTCCGGTTCGGGATCATCGCCAACTATCTCGTGCTGTTCGCGGCGCTGCTGAGCGCGGCGAATGCGGCGTTCCGATACGGCATCAACGGCTTCATCCAACTCAGCCGCGACTTCCATTTCTTGTCGGGTATCCAGTCGCTGGTGAATTGGTACGGCACCAATTCGAACGCCTTCCTCGAAGGTCAATGGTATTTGTTCGCCGCGATGGTGATGTTCGGCGCCGCGTGGACGCTGAAGGTCAACGAGCACGTCCGCGTCGATCTGTTCTACGGCTGGGTCAGCGACCGCACGCGGGTGTGGATCGACCTCCTCGGCGGCATCTTCTTCCTGATGCCGATGTGCCTGCTGCTCATGTACTTCACCTGGCCGTGGTTCCTGGACGCCTGGTACTCCGGGGAAGTCTCGACCAACGCCGGTGGTCTCGCCCGCTGGCCGGTGAAGCTCATCCTGCCGATCGGTTTCGGCCTCGTCGCGCTGCAAGGCGTGTCCGAGATCATCAAGTGCATCGCGGTGTTTACCGTGCCCGGCTACAAGCGCGAACACGCCTACGAGAAGCCGCTGCAATGATCAGCTTCATCGCGCACAACATGGCGCCGCTCATGTTCGTCGGGCTGATCGTCTTCATGATCATCGGCTATCCGGCTGCATTTTCTCTCGCGGCCGTCGGCCTGTTCTTCGGTTTCATCGGCATCGAACTCGGCCTGATCAGGCCAGACTTCCTCGGAAATCTGACGTTCCAACTCTACGCGATCGTCTCGAACGACCTTCTACTCGCGATCCCGTTCTTCACGCTGATGGGGACGATCCTCGAGAGATGCGGGCTGGCAGAAGACTTGCTCGAGGGCTTCGGCCAATTGTTTGGGCCTGTTCGCGGCGGCCTCTCCTACGCGGTCATTCTTGTCGGCGCGGTGCTCGGCGCGATCACCGGCACGGTCGCGGCCTCCGTGATCGCGATGGGCATCATCTCGCTGCCGGTCATGATGCGGTATGGCTATTCGATCCGGCACACCACCGGTGTGATCGCGGCGTCGGGGACGATCACACAACTCATTCCGCCGTCACTCGTGCTCGTCGTTCTCGCCGACCAGCTCGGAAAATCGGTCGGCGACATGTACTTGGGTGCGGTCGGTCCGAGCTTTATCCAGGTCGCGCTGTTCACGGCCTATGTTCTGTTCCTCAGCTTCTTCCGGCCACAGGACGTCCCAGCGCTTCCGCCTGAGGCCCGAACACTGCATGGATGGCCGCTGATCTGGCGCTGTATTCGCGGAATGGTACCCTCGATCGTCCTGATCTTCCTGGTCCTCGGAACGATCTTCCTCGGTCTTGCAACGCCGACCGAGGCCGGCGCGATGGGCGTGGTCGGCGGTTTTATCCTCGCATGGCTGAACCGCCGCCTGTCCTGGGATCTGGTCTATCAGGGCATGAGCTCGACCATGCGCATCACCGCGATGGTCGTGTTCATCCTGATCGGCGCGCGCGTGTTCAGCCTCGTGTTCCAGGGCGTCGGCGGCAAGGAGTGGATTGAACACCTTCTGACCTCGCTCCCGGGCGGCACCGTGGGCTTCTTGGTGTTCGTCAACCTCTTCGTCTTCGTAATCGCGTTCTTCCTCGACTTTTTCGAGATCGCCTTCATCATCATCCCGATGCTGGCGCCGGCCGCAGAGAAGCTCGGCATCGACCTGATCTGGTTCGGTGTCCTGATCGGCGCAAACGTCCAGACGAGCTTCATGCACCCGCCATTCGGCTTCGCGCTCTTCTACATACGCGGCATCGCCCCGCCCTCGGTGAAAAGCTCCGACATTTATATGGGCGCGATTCCGTGGGTGATCCTGCAAGTCATCCTGGTCGTGATCCTGATCGCCTTCCCGCAGACCGTCACGTTCCTGCTCGACAAGCCGCCGGTGGTCGATCCGGCCAAGATCGAGGAGCAGTTGAGGAGCTTGCCGGGGCTCGATCTGCCGCCACCGCCTTCGCTCGATCTTTCACCGCCGCGAATGCAATAGCGCTTGATGCAACGAAAAAGCCCCAGAGGCGAACCTCTGGGGCCTAATAACTAAACAACATCAGGTCCGCGTGCGCATCCGGATCATGAAGTTGTCGAATGCGCCCTCTGCGACCTGCTGCCAGAGATAGGCGTCGCCGCGGAACGACACCAAGCTGTCGTATAGCTTCTTGAACATCGGATTGGTCTTGACCAGATCCGCGTAGATGTCGTTTGCGGCCTTGTAGCTGGCTTCCATGACGTCCTGCGGGAACGCGCGCAATTGCGCACCGCCTGAGAGCAGCCGCTTGAGCGCCGCAGCATTAAGAGCATCATAGCGGCCGAGAACCTGCGACCACGCATCTCCCGAAGCGGTAAGCACGGCGCTCTGATAGTGCTTCGGCAGCTCGTTCCACTTCGCGAGATTCATGATGTTGTGGACATTGCCGCAGCCCTCCCACCAGCCGGGATAGTAGTAATAGCGGGCGACCTTGTAGAACCCGAGCTTTTCGTCGTCGAATGGCCCGACCCACTCGGCCGCGTCGAGCGTGCCCTTCTCAAGCGCGGGATAGATGTCCGGCGCCGCGAGCTGCTGGGGCACCACGCCGATTTTGGCGAGCATCGTGCCGGCGAAACCGCCGACGCGAAACTTCAATCCGGAGAGATCGTTGACGCTGTTGATCTCTTTGCGAAACCAGCCCCCCATCTGTGCGCCGGTGTTGCCCGCGTGTACGCCGATACAATTGTAGTTCTTGAGCAGTTCGTTGAGCAGGTCCTCGCCGCCGCCGAACCGGAGCCACGAGTTTTTCTGGCGCGCATTCAACCCGAACGGCAAAGCGGTGCCGAAGGTGAACGACGGGTCCTTGCCCCAGTAATAGTAGAGCGCGGTGTTGCCCATCTCGACCGTGCCGTTCTGCACCGCGTCGAGCACTTGCAGACCCGGCACGATCTCGCCCGCAGCGAACACCTGGATATGGAATCGATTGTCGGTGATCTCTGCAACACGCTTGGCGAAATATTCGCACCCGCCATAGAGTGTATCGAGCGACTTGGGCCAGCTTGCCGTGAGCCGCCATTTCACTTCAGGCATCGACTGCGCGACCGCAGGCGCAGCCATCGCTGCCGAAGCCGCGACCCCGGCCCCAGCGACCTTCAAGAATTCACGACGTTTCATTGGCGTTCCCCTCTTTTGTCTGTTGTCGACGCGAGGAGACCGCAACCGTCACGACGACCTGACCTCTCGTCGACACAGTGCGTCACGATGCTACGCCACAACCCAATCGAGCGGAACGGTCATTCGATGCTGCACCGCGCACAAATCAGTGCTTGAGAACTGCTCAAACAAAAACGCCCCGGATTTCTCCGAGGCGTTTCCGTAGTTTGAAAAACGCAGCGCGGTCAGGTGCGCGAGCGCGAGCGGATCATGAACGAGTCATAGGTGTATTCGGCGACCTGCCACCACAGATACTCGTCGTTCCGGAAGGCCACCATGTTGTCATAAACCTTCTTGAAGTCGGCGCTGGATGCGTTGACTTCAGCATAGACCTCATTGGCTGCCTTGTAGCAGGCATCCATGACCGGCGCGGGGAACGGACGGAGCTGCGTGCCCGCAGCCACGAGCCGCTTGATCGCATCCGGGTTGCGCTTGTCGTATCGGCCGATCATTTCCGCGCCGGCGTGGCTTGCCGCCGCCTGAACGATGGCCTGATAGTTCTTCGGGAGCTCGTTCCACTTCGACGAGTTGATCAGGAAGTGGAGCGCTGCCGCTCCTTCCCACCATCCCGGGTAGTAGTAGAAGCGAGCGACCTTCTGGAAGCCGAGCTTCTCATCGTCATACGGACCGACCCACTCGGTCGCGTCGATGGTGCCCTTCTCGAGCGCAGGATAGATATCGCCGCCCGCGAGCTGCTGTGGCACCACGCCAAGCTTCTGCAACGTACGGCCAGCAAGACCAGCGATGCGGAACTTGAGGCCGTTGAGGTCTGTGATCTCCTTGATCTCCTTGCGGAACCAGCCACCCATCTGCGCGGTGGTGTTGCCGCCGACGAGCGCATAGACGTTCGACTTCTTGGCGAAGTCGTTCATCAGCTTCATGCCTTCGCCGTCGTAGAACCATGCGTTCTGCTGGCGGGTGTTGAGACCGAACGGGACGGCACAGAACAGTGCCCAGGTCGGGTCCTTGCCGAAGAAGTAATAAGCCGCGGTGTGGCACATCTCGACGTTGTTGGCGGACACCGCGTCGAGCGCCTGCAAACCGGGCACGATCTCGCCCGCGGCAAAGGTCTGGATCTGCAGCTTGCCGTCGGTCGCCTCGGAGCAGAACTTGGCGAAGGTCTCGGAGGCGCCCCATAGGGTGTCGAGCGACTTCGGGAAGCTCGAGGTCAGCCGCCATTTCACCTCTGGCATCGACTGCGCGATGGCGGGTGCGGCCACGGCCGACGCGGCAAGACCCAGGCCGCCGGCCTTCAGGAATTCACGACGCTTCATTTGGATGTTTCCTCTCTCAAAAAAATCGTCCGACGCGCGCTTTTTTGACGCCGCTGCACCTTGCCCTTGCTCCGGGCGAACGACCGATGCGCGCATTGTAGGAGTATCCCGGATAGCGGAAAAGGGAACCCCTGGCCAGCCAACCTCTCGTGAAGTTGGGCTGCCAGGGGTTTGAACCTATTCGACTAAAGGCGAGTCTTCGGCGGGCGACCCGCCCGCGATCCAGCGAAACGCGCTAGCGGCCGCGGTAGCGGATCATGAAGCTGTCGAAGCCGTATTCCGCGACCTGCCACCACAGATACTGGTCGTTACGGAACGCCACGACCGAGTCGTAGACCTTCTTGAAGTCGGCATTGGAGGCCGCGATCTCATTGTAAAGTTCTGTCGCGGCCTTGTACGAGGCGTCCATCACCGGCTGCGGAAATGAGCGCAACTGCGCGCCGCTTGCGATCAGGCGCTTCAGCGCCGCCGGATTCTGCGCGTCGTAACGCGACAACATGATCTCGTTGGCAACGTGCGACGCAGACCTGATGATCGACTGATAGCTCTTGGGCAGCGAATTCCACTTCGCGAGATTGATGAAGTTGTGAATGGTCGGGCCGCCCTCCCACCAGCCTGGATAATAGTAGTACTGCGCGACCTTCTGGAAGCCGAGCTTCTCATCGTCGTAGGGGCCGACCCATTCGCATGCGTCGAGCGTGCCCTTCTCAAGTGCGGGATAGATGTCGCCGCCGGCGAGCTGCTGCGCGACGAGACCGAGCTTGGAGAGAATACGGCCAGCAAAACCGCCAATGCGCATCTTCAAACCATTGAGATCGGACGGCTCCTTGATCTCCTTGCGGAACCAGCCACCCATTTGCGCGCCGGTGTTGCCAGCCGGAATCCCGAAGATCTGATACTTCTTGTAGAACTCGTTCATCAGATCCATGCCACCGCCCTGATACATCCAGGCGTTGATCATGCGCGCGTTGAAACCGAACGGCAGCGCGGTGCCGAAAGTGAACGTCGGATCCTTGCCGAAATAGTAATAGGACGACGTATGGCACATCTCGACGGTGCCGGCCGTCACTGCGTCCTGCGCTTGAAGACCGGGCACGATCTCGCCCGCAGCAAACACTTGAATCTGAAACTTGTTATCGGTCGCTTCCGCAACGGCTTTCGAGAAAACCTCCGCTCCGCCGTAGATCGTATCAAGCGATTTCGGGAAGCTTGACGTCAGACGCCACTTCAATTCCGGCATCGACTGCGCGATTGCGGGCGCGGCCACAGCAGAGGCGGCGGCGCCCAGACCTGCGGCTTTGAGAAACTCGCGGCGTTTCATGAGCATTCCCCCTCAATTCTTGTTTGATTGAGGGTCAGCATGACGCCCGCCTGAAACGGGCGCAAGTCGCCGAAAGTTCAGGCCTCCGAAACTTAGGCTTCGATGACAATCCGGGGCGCGGGCTTGGCTGCACCGCTGCCAGCCATTGCGTTGCGGACGTTTTCGGCGATGACGCGGTAGGCTGCGGCGTGCGGACCGTCCGGTTGGGTGGCGACGATGGGAAGGCCCGCGTCCGAGGTTTCGCGGATCACCATATCGAGCGGCACTTCGCCAAGGAACGGCACGCCGAGCCGCTCGGCCTCGTGGCGCGCGCCACCGTGTCCGAAGATGTCCGAGCGGGTGCCGCACTTCGGGCAGATGAACGTGCTCATATTCTCGACGATGCCGAGCACCGGCACGTTGACACGCTTGAACATGGCGATGCCTCGCCGCGCGTCGATCAAGGCGAGGTCTTGCGGTGTCGAGACGATCACCGCGCCTTTGAGCGGAACCTGCTGTGCCATGGTGAGCTGGGCGTCGCCGGTGCCGGGCGGCATATCAACGACCATCACGTCGAGTGTGCCCCACTCCACCTCGCGCAACATCTGCGTCAGCGCCGACATCACCATCGGGCCGCGCCAGATCATCGGCGTCTCTTCTTCGATCAGGAATCCGATCGACATGACCTTGAGGCCGTGACGTTCGATGGGCTTCAGCCGCGTGCCGCCAATCGTTTCGGGCTTCTCGCGGATCGCGAGCAGCTTCGGCATCGATGGGCCATAGATGTCGGCGTCAAGCACGCCGACCTTCATGCCGAGATCGCGTAGCGCCAGCGAAAGATTGATCGCAGTCGTCGATTTGCCGACACCGCCTTTGCCGGAGGCAACCGCGATGATCGCGCCGACGCCCGGGACGCCGATCGGCTGGCCACCGGGGCCCGGCCGCGCCGCTGCACCGTGGGCGTGACCATGCCCCGCCGGTTGCGCGGCTGGCCGTGCTGCTGGCGCGCTGCCCGGCTTACGCTCGGCTGTGAGCGCGATCATCACCGATTGCACGCCGGGGATCGCTTTCACCGCCTCCTCTGCGCGTTTTCGCACCGGCTCCCACGCCTGCACGACCGCGGCATCGACACTGATAGAGAAGAACACCTTGTCGCCCGCGACGATGTCGGAGAGCGTGCCGGTCCGGGGCAAGGGCGTGCCGTCTGGCGCCGCGACCTTGCTCAGGCTGGCCAACACGTCGTCCTTGGTCACCGGCATTGCAAATGCTCCCTTGGAACTTGGCGTCACCATAGTGTCGTACACGTTTCGGTCAACGCCGCCACCGGCCCTCCCTATAGGGTGGTTGACGCGGGCCGTCCGGCGTCGCAATGACCTACTCTCATATAAGCGGCGGAACAGCGCGCAGGAGGGACAAGATGGCGAAGGTTGCTTTTCTCGGTCTTGGCGTCATGGGCTACCCTATGGCCGGGCATCTCAAGAACAAGGGTGGCCACGAGGTCACTGTCTACAACCGCAACGCCGAGAAGTCCGCGAAGTGGGCCGCACAATACGGCGGCAAGACCGCAGCCACACCGAAGGAGGCCGCCGAAGGCCAAGACTTCGTCATGATGTGCGTCGGCAATGACAACGACGTGCGCGAGGTCGCGCTCGGCGCGAACGGCGCCTATCACGGCATGAAGAAGGGTTCGGTGTTCGTCGATCACACCACCGCCTCCGCCGAGATCGCGCGCCAGCTCTATGCCGAGGCCAAGAAGCGCGGCTTCGATTTCGTCGACGCGCCGGTGTCGGGCGGACAGGCGGGCGCCGAGAACGGCGTACTCACGGTGATGTGCGGAGGCGATGCGGAGCCGTTCTCTCGCTCAGAGAAGGTGATCGCGGCCTACGCGCGCATGTGCAAGCTGCTCGGCTCGTCGGGCTCTGGTCAACTCGCCAAGATGGTCAACCAGATTTGCATTGCCGGCCTCGTGCAGGGCCTCGCGGAGGGCATTCACTTCGCCAAGCGTTCGGGCCTCGACATCGACGCGCTGATCGAGACGATCTCCAAGGGCGCCGCGCAGTCGTGGCAGATGGAGAACCGCCACAAGACAATGACCGCAGGCAAATACGATTTCGGTTTCGCCGTGGACTGGATGCGGAAAGACTTGTCGATCTGCATCGCGGAAGCACGGCGCAACGGCGCGAACCTTCCGGTCGCGGCTTTGGTCGATCAGTTCTATGCCGAGGTGCAGAAGATGGGCGGCGGCCGCTGGGACACGTCGGCGCTGCTCGCACGGCTTGATCGCTGAGCGCGCCGCGCTGCCGAGTGGAGCCATAAGCGCGTTTGAGCGCGGCTGCGACACGCTATGGCGACACAAGGAGCCAGCGCGGCCACTAAAACGCGCGTTCGCGCTTGCTGCTCGCTTCGCTCGCCAGCGCGAACGGCTGCCGCTTTTTGCGTCAGTTCCGACGCAAGCGCGACGGAACGACGCGGTGGAACCGTTGGTGATACGCACCTAAACGACTGAAAAGGCGCGTCAATCGCTCCAAACTGGAGCTAATCGACTTGGCACACACGATGCATTACCGTTTCCGCCTGTGCGCGGAGACGGCGATGCCTGTGAAAGTGCACCTTGATAACGTTGGGATGGCGTTCACGACACCGAGCGGTGTCTTTCGAGCGGTCGCACCGCTCGACCTTAAGATAGAGACCGGACGCTTCGTCAGCCTGGTCGGTCCGTCCGGCTGCGGCAAGAGCACGCTCTTCAACGTCATCGCGGGATTGTTGCAGCCGACCGAAGGCCGCGTGCTGATCGACGGCGAAGACGCCACCGGCACCATCGGCCGCGTCGGCTACATGCTGCAAAAGGATCTGCTGCTGCCGTGGCGCACCGTGCTCGACAATGTCGTGCTCGGGATGGAGATCCAGGGCAAGTCGATGAAAGACGCGCGCGAGCGCGCCCTGCCGTTGTTGCAGAAGTACGGGCTCGCCGGTTTCGAGCACCTCTATCCGAACTCGCTGTCCGGCGGCATGCGCCAGCGCGCAGCGCTTCTCCGAACGCTCTTGTTCGATACGGACGTCATCCTGCTCGATGAGCCGTTCGGCGCGCTCGATGCGCAGACCAAGACGCAGATGCAAGAATGGCTGATGCAGCTCTGGAGCGACTTCAAGAAGACGGTCGTGTTCGTCACCCACGACGTCGACGAAGCGATCTACCTGTCCGATGAGATTCATGTGATGGGCACGCGGCCCGGCCGCGTCGTCGAGACGATCCCGATCACGCTGCCGCGTCCGCGCCTGCGCACCTCGTCGCTAACGCCTGAGTTCATCGCGATCAAGGAACGCTGCCTCAACCTCCTCACCACTTACGCACAAACCGTAGACGAGGCCGCCTGATGACGATTCAGGATCACGCCGGCGAGATCTCGGGAATCGGCATCGAGAAGACGGCTCCCGCGAAGAAAACCAAGACCGCGCGTCCGATCCGCCGCCTGCCCGTCCAGAAGGACTGGCCGTCGTGGGCGATCATCGCAACACAGGTCGGAATCCTGATCGGCATTATCACGGCGTGGGAGATCGCCGCCGACACGGGCCTCCTCAACGCATTCTTCTGGTCGCAGCCGTCTGCGATCTGGAAGACGTTTATCATCTTCGTCACCGAAGGCGACGCCTGGACCGACATTGCGTTCACCTTCCGCTCGACGATCTTCGGCTTCCTGCTCGGCACCACGGTCGGCTCGCTGGTGGGATTGTCGTTCTGGTGGTCGCGCAACTACGCAGCGATCGTGCAGCCGTACATTATCTGTTTCGAGTCGATCCCGAAGCTTGCGCTTGCGCCGCTCATTATTCTGGTGTTCGGCCTCGGCCTCTCATCGAAGGTCGCTATCGCCTTCGCCCTCACCTTTGTCATTTCGACACTGACGACATACGCAGGTGTGAAGGCGCTCGATCCGGATGGCGAAAAGCTTTTCTACTCGCTCGGGGCAACGCGCTGGCAGGTGTTCCGCAAGCTCGTCGTACCGTTCTGCCTGCCGTGGGTGATCTCGGTGTTACGTGTCAACATCGGACTCGCGCTCACCGGCGCGATCGTCGGCGAATTCATCGCGTCTCAGCACGGCCTCGGCCGCGCGATCCTCTATGCGGGACAGACCTACGACATCGCTCTCGTGTGGGTCGCGGTGCTCGTGCTCTCGACACTCGCGATCGTCATGTACGCCATCGTGTCATGGCTTGAGGGCGTCCTTCGCAAAGGTACGCGTCAGTAATCGGTTCAATGGAGATCAAAATGGACAGGCGCAAATTCCTCGGCACGTCGGCGGCAGCAGGCGTTGCCCTCGTCACGAGCCCCTATGTCGCGAAGGCCGCAAAGTACGAGCTTCTCGTCGCCGAGCCTGTTCACTCCACCGGCTATCTGCCGATGTATATCGCAATGGCGAAGGGCTACTTCGCCGAAGCCGACATTGAGGTGAAGATCGTCACCATTGAGACCGGCGGCGGCCACACCAACGCAGTGCTGTCAGGCCAGGCCTTCGCCTTCATCGGCGGCCCGGAACACAATGCCTATGCCAAAGCGAAGGGCGCGGAACTGCGCGCGGTGGTGCACTGCGTCGATCGCGGCAACATCTACATCTGCGCGGCCAAGGGCAACGAGCCGAAGGACACCAACTGGCCGGCCTACTTCAAAGGCCAGGCGATCGCTGTCGGTCCGTTTGGCGGAACGCCGAACGCCATCACGCGCTATCTGCTCAAGAAATGGAATCTCGATGCGAAGGCCGACGTGACGCTGTTCGAAATGCCGAACTCGGCGGTGCCCGCCGGCGTGCGCGGCGGCCAGGCCAAAATCGGCGTCGTCACCGAGCCGATGATCGCGCAAGGCATCAAGCAAGGTCTTTGGGGCGAGCCATTCTTCAACGTTCCGAAGGAGCTCGGCCCCTACGCCTATTCCACCATCAACATCCGCCAGGACTCCATCAAGAAGGAACCAGAGGTCGTGCGCGGTTTCGTCCGCGGCATGATGAAGGGCCTCAAATATCTTTACGCGGACAAGAATGGCGCGGCCGATGTCGCCAAGAAGCAGTTCCCGACCATGGCGCTCGACGATCTCAAGGCGACGCTCGATCGCTCCTTCGCGGACCAAATGTGGAGCCCCGACGGCATGATCAGCCGCGCGGCATGGGACACCGGCAAGGCCGTCGTGATGGGTGCAGGCATGCTCAAAGTCGATACCAAGTATGAAGACATCATCGACATGAGCTTCGTGGAAAGCGTGCGCGCCAGCCTGTGACGATGCTAGGCTCGCCGCTCAATCCGCGAATGGAGTGAATGAATGACCGAACACGTTTGGGACAAGTTCCTCACCGAGCGCGACAAGGCCGTGTTCGGGACATCCGGCTATGGCGCGCGCCAGGGCTTCGGCAAGCGGCCGGCGCTGGTCATCATCGACGTGAACTACGCATTCTGCGATGAGCGGCCGATGCCGATCCTGGAGTCGATCAAGCGCTGGCGCAATTCCTGCGGCGAGGATGCCTGGATCGCAATGCCCTATCTGAAGTCGCTGATCGACAAGGCGCACGAAAAAGGCATTCCGGTGATCTACACCACCGGCGTGCGGCGCGAAGACAACTGGGACAACGGAAGCTGGGGCTGGAAGAACAGCCGCGGCGAAGAGGATCGCAGCAAACGGCCGCATACGAACATCGACGGCAACCAGATCGTCGCCGAGATCGCGCCTGGCCCGCAGGACATCGTCATCTACAAGCAGAAGCCGTCCGCTTTCTTCGGCACCAACATGACGAGCTATCTGACGTTGCTCGGCTGCGACAGCCTGATCGTCACCGGCACGACGACATCGGGCTGCGTGCGCGCGAGCGTGCTTGACGCATTCAGTCTGAACTATCGCATCACGCTCGCGGAGGAAGGCTGCTTCGACCGCTCGCAGGCGAGCCACGCGATCAACTTGTGCGACATGAACGCGAAATACGCCGACGTGGTAAAGACGTCGGAGGTGATTGAATTCTTCGACACGCTGCCGAGCGGGCAATACGACCTGCCGAAGGGCTGCACCCCCGCGCCGCATCCCTCCAAGCGCTAAACCGTTTCGCTAAAAGCAAGCGCCGCGCTGGATTGCTCCAGCGCGGCGTTTTCTATTTGCAGGCTCCGTTCTGGAACGTCTTGCCCGGCGGACACTGCGGCGGCTTGGCCGCGGGTGCAGCGGGCCTCGGCGGCGGTGGAGCAGCCACACGCGGCGGAGGCGGAGGTGGTGGCGCTGCCGGACGCGGCGGCGGTGGCGCGGCCGCGGGCGGAGGACGGTGCACCACCTGCGGCGGTGGAGCCGGGCGCGCGGCCGGAGGCGGTGACGGCGGCGGACGATTCACCACAGCCGGGGGTGGCGGACGACGGGCCGGCGGCGGGCTCGCGCTTGGAGGCGTGTTCGGCGGTGTCTGTCGCGCGACTGGTGGAGGCGGTGTCGGCCGGTTGACGGTCGGCGGTGGAGGCGATCCCGGTGGACGCGGAGTTGCACCAGGAGGCGGACCTCCGGCCGGCGGACGCGCGGCGATACCCGGCCGTGGGCCGCCCTGCGGGCGGTTGGTACCCGGTTGCTGAGAGCCGGCAGGCGGCGTCACGTTCGGCGCAACATTCGCGCTCGGTGCAGGCGTTCCCGGAGTGGGCGTTCCCGCAGGCAGAGGCGGACGGGCGGCAACTCCCGGCGCCGGTGCGCCTGGCTGCGGCTGGCCCGCGCCCGGAGGCTGGCGGACCGCGCCAGGCGGCGGAGCAATTGTGCCGGGCGAGACGCCCGGGGTTACAGGAATTGCACCAGGACGGGGCTGCGGAGCGCTCCCCGGGGGCAACGCGGCGCTTGGCGGCAGCGGCGGCCGCGCCCCTGCCCCGGGCAACGGTCGCCCGGGTTGAGCACCAGGCTGGCCGGGTTGACCCGGAGCTGCGCCAGGCGCCCCCGGCGTCTGCGGACCGCCCTGACGTTGAATGGTGATGGCCTTCTGCTGAACCGACGGCGGCAAAGCCGGACCAACCGAAGCAACAGCGGGGACCGCTACGCCCGGCTGTGGTCTCCCACCCGGACCCGCGCCAGGGGCGCCGCCGGGAACTGCACCAGGAGCCGCACCACCGGGACCGCCGCGCGGTGCGGCAGCCACAGCCGGCGTCACCGTGCTCGTCTGCCCGGCCGGATTCGTCACGGTGACCATGTTCGTCGTGTTGTTGATGACCACCGTGTTGTGAACGTTGTTGTAGATCACGTTGTTCGGCGGCGGCGTCACGTAAGTGGGCGGACGCACCCAGGCCGGCACCGGCCGATAGATCGGCGTCGGCAACAGGAAGAGACCGATCGGCGCGGGCGGCGGCGGCACGACCACGAACTCGGCGGGCTGCGGCGGCAGGAAATAGACCGGCGGCGGAGGCGGCGGCGCGAAGCCGTAACCCGGATCGCCGAACGCGAGAACCGGCCGATCGACGTAGACTACTTCGTCAGGCGGCGGCGGAGCGACGTCGTAGTCGACCATCGCAAAGGTCGGCGGCGGCTCAAGCGCTACGGACAGGAACGCGAGGCGACGGCGCGCGTCGTAAGCGTGCGGACCGTTCGGATAGCGCCTCAGATAGGACCAGTACGCTTGCGGCGTATCGAGGTTTCGCGTGCGGCGCCATGTGATCGCCTCGCGCCGCGCCGCGACGATCGCGCGCACGCGTTTCGCCATCGGATCGTCAGGGAAGGCGGCAAGGAAATCCAGATAGCCTTGCAGCGTGTCGCGGTCGAGCGCCGCGAGATAGGCCTCCTGCGCACCGAAATCGCCGATTGGCCGCGTGCGCATCGCCATCATCTGATCGGAAGAGACCGCCGGCGGCGGCGCATCTGGCGCGCGCTCGAAGAACACCACGTTCCCTTCCACCTTCGAAGCGTGCCACGGAATCTCGGCGCCTTGCGTCATCTCGTTGACGCGCAAGCGCACGCGATCGAACACGGCCGGAAGCGGCAGGCCGCCTTCCCGGAGCATCTCGGCCAACGCCCGCGCGTATGAGCCGTAGGCGTCGGGTGTTTCCGTCGCCACGGTGCCGGGCATCGCGTTGAAGGCGATCAGCATGCCGGGTTCGGCTTCGGTCAGCGCGAGGCCACCAGCGAGCGGCTGGCCGCTCGCCGCAAACGGATGCGGACGCGCGGCATCGAGCACAACGATGCTCGCCTTGAGCCGCAAAGCGGCAAGTGGCCGCGTGTAGTCGGATATGCGCAGTGCTTCGACAGGAATGTCGGTGTCGTGCGCAATCCTCGCGTCGATCGGAACGAAGTAGTTCTCGCCTTCGAGCTGAAGCCCGTAGCCGCTCAAGTACACGAAGGCGACGGTGTTCGGTCCCGAGCTTTGCGCCTTCTGCAGGAAGTCGCGGAACGCGCGGCGCAGCGAGTCCTGGTCAAGATCGCGGGCGCCCACGACATCGAAGCCTGCGGCCTGCAAGGTCTGGGCAATCAAGCCGGCGTCATTGGCTGGTGTCTTGAGCTCGCCCGCCTGATAAGCGGCGTTGCCGATCACGAGCGCGATGCGCGCTTCCGTTTGCTGCGCGGTTGCAGGCGCAACCGATCCGAACGCGAAAGCCAGCGCACACGCAGCAAGCCAAATCCGGCCCAACATGAGTATCCTCCGTTCCAGCCTTAGATCCGGGCTGGCGCCGTCCAGCAGAATCGAATGGGACTGTAGCGCAATTACGGCTGAATGCTCGTTCAGCTTGTGCGCATTCAAACGTCGAGCGCGAGACCGTCTTCCGCAACCAAAAAGCCTTCACGCCGCGCTTCGTCCACGCGCGCCAGCATGTTCGGATTCATATGGGTGAGCATCACACGCCGGACGTTGAAAAGCCCACGTTTTTCCTTGAGCTTCACGAAGCTCAAATGTCCGGTGAGATCGCGCGCGTATTCGTAACACTCGCACACGAAGAGATCGGCGCCGTCCGCAATCGGGATCAGAGCCTCGGTCCATTCGGTGTCGCCCGAATAGGTCAGCGTCTTCTGGCCATCCGAGAGACGCACCGCCGTCGATGGTGCTCCGGAATGATGGATCACCTGCGCGGTGCGGACAGAAAATCCCAGAATTTCATCAGGGATGTCCGGCGTAATCTCTCCGACTTCGAGCGAAAACCTCCACTTGGTCTTGCTTGAATCCGGGAAGAACACTTCCATCGCCGCAGTCAGGCGCGCCTTCGTGCCGGGTGGCCCGAAGATGGACAAAGGCTTTTCGCGTCGCGCTAAGAATTGCGAGTCCAACATAAAGAACGGCAGCGCGCCGAAGTGATCGCCGTGGAGATGGCTCAACATCACGCCGTCGATGGAGTTGAGATCGATGTTGCGCGCCTTGAGCGAGACGAGCGACGACGCGCCGCAATCGAGCAGCAGCCGCTTGTTGAGTGCGTCGATCATGAAGCAAGTGTTGAAGCGCCCGCCGGAACCGAAGGCGTCGCCGCAGCCGATGACCGTCAGTTTCATTGTTACGCAGCCGCGCTCGGACGGGACGAAATCTCCGCATGCCAGCGCTTCACGTTGGCGAACTCGTCCGGCACTGTCATCTTCGCGGGTTTCATGAAATCGATGCCGATCATCCCAGTGATATCGGCGACCGTGAACGTGTCCCCCGCGGCGTAACGGCGGCTCTTCAATTCATCGTCCAGCAATTTCAGGAATTCGAGCACACGCGGCTTGTTGGCCTCGGCCCAGGCCGCAACCTGCGGCACCTCCCACTCCTTCATGGCCGGATGGGAGTTGCGGAACACGTGGCCGACCTGTGTCAGGAGCTGAAACTCCATCCGGCGCTGCCACATCTCGACAATGGCCGCCTCCTTGGCGCCCTTGCCGAACAGCGGCGGCTCCGGATGCAGCGCCTCGAAATAGCGGCAGATCGCGATGGATTCTGTGATGATCGTACCGTCGTCCAGGACCAGGGCCGGCACCCGCTGGAGCGGGTTAATCGATGTGAACTCCGGCGACTTGTGCGCCATCTTCCCGAGGTCCACCGGGACCAGCGGCACTTCGATGCCCTTTTCCTTCAAAAACACACGGACCCGGCGCGGATTGGGGGCTTTGCCGCCGTCATAGAGCTTGAAGTCTTGGAGCCTCATCGTTCCACCCTCGTTAACCACCGTTTTCGCGGTTTGCTTAAGCCAGCTCTTAAGGAATTTGCGCGAGTTTAGCCCGAATTTTGGTGATCGGTGGCGTCCAAGCAAGCGTGACCCGGTGAGCGTAACCCAAGAGCGCGAAATTCCCATGCCGGTGGAGAAGCCGCTGGCGCGACGTCGGCGCGAGTCCGCGCAGCAGGTCCGCGACGCCCGCGATCGCCTGACCTCGACCACCGGCACCCGCGTCGCCTTCGACTACGAGCTGCTGCGCCAGTTCGCCGAGAACCGCTTGTCGGCGTCGCTCGTGGTGCTGCTCCTGGTCGGAACGGTCGGATTGCTTTCGAGCTTGTGGACCGGCGCGGTGATGGCCGGTGCGTGGACCGCTTCGGTGCTGGTCATTCACGCCGTCATCGTCACCAAGTGCCGCCAGTTCCTCGCCGAGTCTCCGAACGGCATCCAGCTTCGCCGCTGGCGGCTGCGCTTCATCATCCTCGATCTCTTCTACGGCCTTGCCTGGATGTACAACCTCGTGCATCCGGTCGGCATGGACGAAGGCTCCAGCACCTTCATGCTGTTCGTCATGCTGCTCGTCGTCGCGGTGTCGAGCATGCTGGCCTCGAGCCTGCCGATCGCGGTGCTGGCCGCTACGATCCCGGTTACCTTCGCCGTCGCGCTCAACTTCGTGCTGCAAGGCGATCTGCACAACTACATCCTCGGCATCATGGCGATCGCCGCGCAGTGCTACTTCACGCTGCTGGCACACCGCCTCTACACCGCGGGCCTCGCTACTCTTGTCGCGCGCGCCGAGAAGGACGCGCTGATCGGCGAACTCGAACAGGCCAAGATGAATTCGGACGAGGCACGCCGTCGAGCCGAAGGCTCCAACATCGCGAAGTCGCAATTCCTCGCGCAGATGAGCCACGAGCTGCGGACGCCGCTCAACGCTATCCTCGGCTTCTCCGAGGTCATGAAGACCGAGGTGTTCGGTCAGCATCAGGTGCCGGCCTACAAGGAATACTCGAACGACATCCACAACTCGGGCCAGCACCTGCTCAATCTCATCAATGAGATCCTCGATCTCTCGCGCATCGAAGCAGGCCGCTACGAACTGAACGAAGAGCCGGTATCGCTGACCATGGTGGTGCAGGACTGCCATCACCTGCTCAAGCTGCGCGCCAAAAATCGCGGCATCAATGTGCACGAGATGTTCGAGCCGGAGTTGCCGCGTTTGTGGGCCGACGAGCGCGCGATCCGGCAAGTCTGCCTCAACCTTCTGTCCAACGCGATCAAGTTCACGCCGGCGGGCGGTGAGATCTGGCTCAAGGTCGGCTGGACCGCATCCGGCGGCCAGTACATGAGCGTGAAGGACACCGGCCCCGGCATCCCGGAGGACGAGATCGCGGTCGTGCTCTCGAAATTCGGCCAGGGCTCCAACGCCATCAAGTCCGCAGAGCAAGGCACCGGCCTCGGCCTGCCGATCGCGAAGAACCTCGTCGATCTACACGGCGGTACGTTCACGCTGAAATCGAAGGTTCGCATCGGCACCGAACTGATCGCGACCTTCCCGCCCGAACGCGTCATGGCCGCGCTTGCACCGATCGCTGTGCCCTCGCCGCCGCTCCAGCCCGATCAGGAGCCGGCCGAGAGGCAGAAGCCGAAGCGCAACATGTTCCGGCTTCGCGCTTAGTTTTGGCGCCTGATCGACTGCGCCGCAATTCGTCCACGTCCAGCGCACACCCAGCGTTTGCCTTCCACGGCGCAGCGCCTATTTTGAGCGCAATATGACGAGTCGGACATGATCACCCCCTGCCAGCACATCTGCGTGCTCGATGACACGTCCGGCTTGTGCCGGGGCTGCGGACGGACGCGCGCGGAGGTCGGGAGTTGGTCGTCTTATAGCGACGCCGAGCGCATCCGCATCATGGGCGAGCTGCCGCAACGGCTTGAAATTTTGCGCGCCGGCGGCTTCAAAGCGTCCGCAGAGGTATAAGCGTGCGCCGAGTCTTATTCTGGGTTCTGCTGTCCGGTATTGCGCTCGCGCTGGCCGTGCTCATCGCACGCCACGATCAGGGCACCATCGCCGGCCTCTCCAGCAACGACTTCGCGTCCCTTGCCTACAATCTCGCGCTGATCGTGTTCCTCGGCGGCGCGGTGCTGGTGATGTTCCGCGAGAAGCTTTCGAAGGCGCTTGAGGCCGCCCTGCTCTGGATCGTCATCGGCCTGGTGCTGGCCTTCGGCTACACCTATCGCAACGAATTGCGCGACGCCTCCGAACGCATCATGGCCGAGCTGATGCCGGGCCGCGCGGCGCAACGCACCAACCGAATGGTCGAGATCGTGCGCGGCCGGAACGGCGATTTCCAGGTGGCGGCTCAGATCAACGGCTCACGCGTCGCGATGGTGCTCGACACCGGCGCGAGTTCGGTCGTCCTGACGCAGGAGGCGGCCAAGACCGCCGGCCTGCCGCTCGAGGTGCTGTCCTATTCCGTAGCCGTGGACACTGCGAACGGCCGCACCCGTGCTGCACCCGTGACGTTAGATCGTCTCGCGGTTGGCGACATAATAGAGCGCGGCGTGCCGGCGCTGATTGCGCAGCCGGGACAGCTCCGGACCAATCTTCTCGGTATGAGCTTCCTGAACCGGCTCGAAAGCTGGGAGGTTCGCGGCGACAAGCTCCAGCTTCGCGGCCACCCGTAAGGTCAGATCAGGCTGGCGATAAAGCGCAGCGACACCACCAGCAGGAAGATACCGAAGCCGATCTCAAGCTTGCGCTTGGGCAGGCTGTGCGCGAGCCGCGCACCAAAAGGCGCTGTGTAGCTCGACACTGGCGCCATCAGCGCGAAACCAATCAGCGAGACATAGCCGATCGACAGCGGCGGCATCAGCGCCTGTTTCGGCAAGCCCGCCAGCATGAGACCGATCGTGCCTGCGACGGTGATCGGCACACCAAGCCCCGATGAGGTTGCAACGGCATTGTGCAGCGGCTTGCCGTGCAGCGTCTGGATCATGTTGGAAACCGAGCCGCCGCTCACGCCCATGAAGGACGACGTGAGCCCCATCAGCAGTCCGTAACCGGTCATGCCAAGGCGGCCCGGGAATTCGTCCGCGATGCGCCAATCGTCGCGGCCAAACAGCATTTTGAACGAAATCGTCAGCGCGACCAGCACGAACACGATCTTGAACACGCCACCGGGCGCAACCAGCGCTATGGCGGAGCCGAGCGCCACACCGGCGACTGCGGGCAGCGCCCAGGCACGCACCACGTCGTGCATCACCGCGCCTTTGACCTTGTGCGTCTGATAGGAGCGGATCGTCGTCGGCAGGATGATCGCCATCGAGGTGCCAACACAAAGCTGCATGCGGACCTCATCGGGCACGCCGAGCACGCGGAAGACCTCGTAGAGAACCGGGACAATGATGGCGCCGCCGCCGATACCGAACAGACCCGCCAGCAGCCCCGTTGCAATACCGCCCGCGATGATTGCGGCCGCAAGCACTGCAAGCTCGCCGAACGAAACGCCAAGCAGCATATATTTCCCGGAAGACCGGCCCCGACGATCTAAGCCGCGGCGGTTTGCGCCTCTTCGCGCGGCGTGTCCACCACCAGCGCAAGCGCCTCAGCCAGTACACTAGCGCATGCGCCGGGCTTGGTGGCCTGCGTCGCAAGGTGCCGACGATAGGCTCGCGCGCCGGGGACGGAGCGAAACAGCCCATGCAGATGGCGCACGATGGAATGCAGCTTGGTCCCGCGTGAAACCTCATCCTCGATGTAGGGGATCAGTGCTTCCGCCGCGGCCTTCGCGGACTCGTATGGCGCGGCCGCGCCGAACACCAGTGGATCCACATCGAGCAGACGCCACGGCTCCTGATATGCGGCGCGGCCCATCATCACGCCGTCGACATGTTTGAGATGCTCCAGCGTTTCGTCGAGCGAACCGATGCCGCCATTGATGGCGATAGGAAGGTTCGGATGCTGCGTCTTCAAACGATAGACGAGCGGATAGTCGAGCGGTGGAACGTCGCGGTTTTCTCGCGGCGATAGACCTGAGAGCCATGCCTTGCGCGCGTGCACGATCAACGAGTCTGCCCCGGCTGCGATGACCTTGTCGGCAAAGCCGAACAGCGATTGCTCGGGGTCCTGATCGTCGATGCCGATGCGGCACTTCACCGTCACCGGGATTTTCACAACGGCCTTCATCGCGGCGACGCAATCGCCGACGAGCGTAGGCTCCGCCATCAGGCAGGCGCCGAAGCGGCCCTCCTGCACACGGTCCGACGGGCAGCCGACATTGAGATTGATTTCGACGTAACCAAAGTCCGCGCCGATGCGCGCGCATTCAGCCAACGCCTTCGGATCGGAACCGCCGAGCTGGAGCGCCACCGGCTGCTCTGCCGGATCGAAGCCGATCAGCCGCTCGCGGTTGCCGTGCAGCACCGCGCCGGTCGTGACCATCTCGGTGTAGAGCAGCGCGCGGCGCGACAGCAGGCGATGGAAGAACCGGCAGTGCCGGTCCGTCCATTCCATCATCGGGGCCACTGAGAACCTATGGTCTAATCTCTTCATTCTGTTGCCGTTTTCGCTCTCCGGCACATTCGGAACCGCGAGCCTGCGCCTTATGTAGCACCGATTCCTGATTTGGCGCGGCTTGATATGTTCTTGTTTTGTTCTATATGATCGGAAGTGTCCCTAGTTGCATGGCGTGCGTGATGCAGTTGTCGCTTCCGCTTTGCCAATCGTCGTTGCTGACGGACGTTCGTGAGCGACTGCTGCGCGTTTACGGACCGCAGCGCGACACGGAGCGGCACGATCCGACGTCGCAACTCTTCAAAGCAATGGCGAGTTCTTGCACCAGGGACGCAGTGTCTCAAGCGGCATACGAGCGGCTTCACGAGAAGTTTGCATGGGAAGATCTACCGGTCGTTACACAGGAAGCAGTTGCCGCTGTTATCGCCGCCGTCACCCGCCCCAATGAGAAAGCTATCCAGATCGTCGCCGCAGCGCGCATCATCCGCTCACAGCGCGGCAGTGTCGATCTTGACTTCCTTGTGGATTGGCCGACGGACGCGGCCTTCGCATGGCTCGATCGCTTGCCCGGCGTGGGCTCCAAGATCGCAGCAGCCGTTCTCAACTTCAGTTCACTGCGCAAACCTCTGCTTGTCGTAGACCGACATATCTTGCGCGTGTCGAAACGTCTTGGGCTTCTGCCGCCCAAAGCCGATTTCGACCGCGGCTTTCGTCTGCTCATGCGGCACGTTCCCGCACAATGGGATGCGGACCATCTCTACGAACTGCACTGGCTGATGAAAATGCACGGACAACAAATTTGCCGCCATCACCAAACCGCGTGCGCGAGTTGCGCGCTTGCGACGCTTTGCCCGAGTTCGCTCTCGCGACAACGCAAGCAAGAATCCGGTCAGCCTCTACTTAGCGTCGGTTAAGAGCTTCCGAAACTTCTCAATTTCCTTCGGAATGAACTGCCTCACGTACTCCGGCGTCATCTCTTCGTCGGTCGGCGGCAGCGAGCCGAGTTCGTCGAGGCGCTTCAGATAGCCCTCGTTCGCAACGCCCTTTCGGAGCGCGGCGTTCAGCTTGGCGATCACCGGCTCCGGCGTGCCTTTCGGCGCGAACAGCGAGTTCCAGCCTTGAAGCTGGAATTCCGGCAGACCCGCTTCGGCGGTGGTCGGCACATTCGGCAGGCTTCGCAGCCGCTGCGGCATCGCAAGCGCGATGCCGTTCGTAAGCCCGCCCTGGATCGACGGTGCGACCGAAGCCGCGGAATCGCAGACGCCGTCGATCTGGCCGCCAATGAGGTCGTTCAGCGCGGGGCCGCCGCCGCGATAACCGACGAGCGTCACGTTGATGTTTGCTGCCTGCACGAAGGTCTTGCAAATGAGGTAATTGGAAGAGCCGACGCCAGCGTGGCCAAGCGTAACCTTGCCCGGGTTCTTCTTCGCGTAATCGAGGAACTCGCGCAGGCTCTTTGCCGGATGATCCTTCTTGATCGCGATGATCGGCGACGTCTTCGCAACGAGGCCGAGCGGCATGAAATCGTCGGCGGTGAACTTCACATCCGGATAGAGCGTGTAAACCGCCGTATTGGTGCCGCTGTTGCCGATCGCGATCGTGTAACCGTCGGCCGTAGCGCGCGCCGCACGGGTGAGCGCAGTCGAACCTCCCGCCCCCACCACATTCTCGATGATGATGCGCTGGCCGAGCGGCCCGCCCATCTGCTCGGCGATCAACCGCGCGATCACGTCGGACGAGCCGCCCGCCGCAAACGGCACGATCATCGTGATGGGTCGCGACGGGTAAGCATCGTCGGCACGGGACTGTGTGGCGAGCGAAAGGAGCGCAGCGAGTGCGAGAGCAAGCTTTTTCATGGTGTTTCTATCCAACATTCAATCGCAGCGTGCAACCATGCCACCGTCAACCACAATCTCCGTCCCTGTGACAAAACGCGCCTCGTCTGACGCCAAGTAAAGCGCGGCATTGGCGGTGTCACGGCCGTCGCCCATGAAGCCGAGCGGAATACGCTCGACGCGGGATTTTAGAAGCTTCTCGACATCGCCACCCGCGCGCTGCTTGGCAAGCCGCGCTTCGACCATCGGCGTGTGGAGCTGTCCCGGGACCACCGTATTCACACGGATGCCCTTGCTCGCGTATTGCACGGCGACCACCTTGGAGAGCTGGATCACCGCCGCCTTGGTCGCCGCGTACCCCACCTGCGCCGCGCCAGTCCAACGCAAGCCCGAGGTGGAGGCGAGATTGACGATCGCACCACCGCCTTGCTTCTCCATCACCGGCAAGACGTGCTTGCAGCCGAGGAACACGCTTTTCAGGTTGTAGTCGATCTGCGCGTCCCACACCTCTTCGGCCATCTCGACCGGCCCGCCCGCAGCAGAGCCACCGACATTGTTCACCAAAATGTCGATGCGGCCGTAGGCCTTCAGACATGCTTCGACCATCGCGGCCCATGACGCGTTCTCGGTGACGTCGCACTCGTGCGCCTGGATCGCGCCGCCGAATTCGCGGACGCGCTCCACCGTCTCCTTCATCGCCTCGCCGATCTTGTCAGCCGCGAAGATCTTTGCGCCTTCGCGCGCGAACAGAACCGCCATCGCACGGCCATTGCCCCAACCGGGACCGATGCAGCCCGCACCGGTGATGAGAGCCACCTTGTCTTGAAGTCGTCCTGACATGTGAGTGAGTTGCTTCCCTTACTGCGAACCTTCGAGGCCGAGGCTCTTCACCAGCGAGCCCCACTTCTCGTGCTCCGACGCGATATAGGCGCGCATATCCGCGACCGACGGCGTGTCGAACGGGATCAGGCCGATGTTGGCGACCCTCTCCTTCATGTCCTTGTCCGCCATGATGCGCTTCATCTCATTGTGTAGCTTCTCCACGATCGGCTGCGGAGTCTTCGAGGGCGCGACAAGGATGTGCCACGACACCGCCTCATAGTCCGGTGCACCGGACGCCTCCGAGAACGGCGGCGCGTCGGGCAGCAGCGGCAGCCGCTGCGACGCCGACACCGCCAGAGCGCGGAGCTTGCCGTCCTTGATCAGCGGGATGGAAGCGCCTGCCTCCACGAAACCGACCGCGACGTGACCCGCCGCGAGATCGCTCACCGACTGACCGGTGGCGCGGTATGGCACGTGTGTCGCCTCGAACCCGAAGCGCTTTTTGGCGAATTCCATCGAGAGGTGCTGGAGCGCACCCGCGCCGACTGACGCGTAGTTCAGCGGAGGGTTGGATTCCTTCGCGAGCTTGATGAACTCCGGCACAGTCTTGGCCGGCAGCGACGGTGTTGTCACCAGGATGAACGGCGATTTCACATAGAGAGAAATTGGTACGAAATCCTGCTGCGGATTGTAGTTGATCTGCTTGTAGAGCGTCGGATTGATCGCCATCGCCGCGCTGGTCAGCACCACCAGCG
>JBFLYS010000038.1:0-46163 GCA_040756555.1 Pseudomonadota bacterium
GGTCCACGATCGCAACGAGCACCGCGATGGAGCGCTGGGTGGCGAGCGTGTCTTTCGAGCGAAAAGACGCGCCACGCCGCAAGGCGTGAACTGAGATGAAGCGCCGCCTGGCGCTCCATCCCCTCGGACTATTCCGAGTGGGAAGAAGGAAGGCGCGCCCGGCGCCTCAAGCTCCCGGGCGCGATTTGGCGTGGCTGTTTGACGGGTGAACCAGAAGCGGGGCGGCAGACAGCGATGGAACCCAAAAATACCGCCAAAACCCGCATGTGGACTGCTGTTTAAAACCCTTGCCCGGCTTCAAATTGCCAGCCAACTGCCCTAGTTATAAGGGGTAATCCCGTTCCCTCTAAAATAACGAGACCTGTCGTGGACGCTCATACAGCCGACCGCTCCGGCAATAAATATCTTCCCGGAAAGCTCCTCAACGAGGGCAAGACCAAGAAGATTCATCAGGTCACCAATCATTCCGACCTCGTGGTCCTTGTCGCCAAGGACGACATCACCGCGGGCGACGGCGCCAAGCACGATGTCATTCCGGACAAGGGCCGGCTCGCCACCGCGACCGCGTGCAACGTCTTCCGTCTGCTGAAGGCCTGCGGCATTCCCGTCGCCTTCATCGAGCAGAACAGCCCGACGTCGTTCGTCTCGCCGAGCTGCACGATGCTTCCGTATGAAGTCGTCGTCCGCCGCGAAGCACATGGCTCGTCGCTCAAGCGCAACCCGAACTATTCGAAGGGCCAGCTCTTCCCGAAGGCGATCGTCGAGTTCTATCTCAAGACCAAGGACAAGAACTGGAAGGGCAAGCCGCTCGTCGCCGACGATCCGCTGATGATCTTCAAGGACGGCGACGCGCAGATTCAGCTCTTCAATCCGGCGAAGCCGCTGCTCGGCGCGGAACCCTTCCTCGTTCTGCAAGCCGACGAAGTGCTCGCAAGCAAGGACGAGTGGAAGATCTTCCCGGCGATGCGCCGGATCGCACGCGATGTCTTCCTCGTTCTGGAGAAGGCGTGGCAACTCGAAGGCGGCACGCTGGTCGACCTCAAGGTCGAGTTCGGCACCGACACCAAGGGCAACCTGCTGCTCGCCGACGTGGTCGACAACGACTCCTGGCGCGTTCTCGAGAACGGCAACTACATCGACAAGCAGGTGTATCGCGACGGCGGCGCGCTGAGCGAAGTCGCCGAGAAGTATCGTCAGGTCGCCGAGACCACGGCGCGCTTCCAGGTGCCGAACCAGCGCATCATCCTGTGGCGCGGTTCCGCCACGGACGACACCGAGACCTTCTCCAAGCTCCTCGGCGATCTGAAGGACATGATGCAGGTTGTCACCTGCTCCGTGCACAAGGAGCCGGTGCTCGGCATCGCAACGCTTCAGAAGATGACGCAGGAGATTCCGGATTCCGTGATGATCGCCTTCATCGGGCGCTCGAACGGCGCGGGCCCGACGCTGTCGGCGGCGACCACCATTCCGGTGATCACCGTGCCCGCAAGCGCGAAGGATTTTCCGGAGGACGTGTGGTCGTCGCTCCGCACGCCGAGCGCGGTGCCGGTGATGACAGTGATGGAGCCTTCGAACGCGGTGCTCGCCGCGCTCAACATCCTCGCCGCGCGCAATCCGAAGCTCTACATGCGGCTTCGCGGCGACATCGAGAACCGGACGATCAACGTCCTGCCGATCTGACCTTCCGAACATGGAGTGCGGCTCAACAGCAGCCGCACTCCCAATCCTCCGGCACGACGAACGAGCCACGCAGCCAATAGGGCGGAAGGTCCTCCGGCACGACCTCCGCGACCGGCTTGAAGATCTTGAAGTGGTGCCGGCGTTCCTCACACCAGAACGCAATCACCGTTTCGAGCGGCGGACAGCCGGGCAGCGCGCACTCGAGTTCGCTCACGAGAATCGCGTTTTCATCGGATAATTTGAACTGTTCGCGCACCAGATCGCGGACGCGGTCGAGCGCCTGGCTGTGCTCCGGACTTTTGTTGATGAAGCCGCGCATTGCGGGCAATACAATGCCTCGATAGGGAGCGAACGTCACTATTGGAAGGAAGTCATCGTGGCTGAGAAAGTACTGGCGGCTGTGCGGACCGGTCCGAGCAAGACCGAGATCCGCGAATATCCGATGCCCGATGTTCCTACCGACGCCGCGCTCCTGAAGATGGAGGTCGCGGGCATCTGCGGCACCGACGTGAAGCTCTACGCGCACCCGCCGCACAACAAGCCCACCATCATGGGCCACGAGAACATCGGCTACATCGCCAAGGCCGGCCGCGAGTTCACCAACCGCAAAGGCTTCAAGGAAGGCGATCTCGTCTTCGTCGAGCACTACGTGAGCTGCGGCAAGTGCGAGTGGTGCCATCAGGGCCAGTATCGCCATTGCGAGAACACCAATTGGCGCACCAATCCGGACGCGATCCGCTACGGCTACACCTCCGACGAAAAACCCCCGCATCTGTGGGGCGGCTTCGCGCAGTACGTTTATCTCCCGTGGAACGCCGTCGTGCATCACGTGCCGAAGGGCGTGACGCCGGAGCTCGCGGGTCTCGTCACGCCGATGGCGAACGGCGTCGAGTGGTCACTGTTCGACGGACAGGTCGGTTACAACTCGACAGTGCTGATTCAAGGTCCCGGCCAGCAGGGGCTCTCACAAACCGTCATCTGCAAGCAAGCCGGTGCGTCGCTCATCATCGTCACCGGCACGAGCAAGGACGCCGCGCGTCTGAAGGTCGCAAAAGAACTCGGCGCCGACTACGTGATCGACGTGCAGAAGGAAGACCCCCTCGCCCGCATCATGGAGATCACCGGCGGCAAGGGCGTCGATGTCTCGCTCGATTGCACCGCGGGCGCAGGCACCATCCCGATCCTGCTCGGCATCGAAGCCTTGAAGCGCAAAGGCGGCATCATCGTCGCCCAGGGCGAGATGAGCCAGTTCCCGAACTTCCCGCTCGAGAAATTCACGGTGAAGTTCATCACCATGAAGAGCGCACGCGGCCACAGCTACCGGGCGTGCGAGCTGGCGCTGGAGCAGATCGCGTCCAAGCGATTCCCGCTGGAGAAGATCACCACGCATCGCTTTGGCCTCAAGGACGTGGACCTCGCGATCCGCTCCGTCGGCGGCAAGGGCGTGCCCGACGTGATCCATGCCTCGCTGATGCCCTGGGAATAATCCACGCGCGCAATGCGAATTGCCCTGACCGCGCTCGCGATCTTTTTCTCGCTGTGCACGCTGGCATTCGGCTGGATGTTCTATGAGCATTATTGGAAATGGCGGAACTGCTTCAATGAGCTGGGTCGCTGCTTCGTACCCGAAATCAGCCTTGTTCTGACCGATGACAATTTCGTCTGGGGGCTGATCGCTGCGACTTCGTTCGCTCTGGCCTTGCTATGCTGGATGTGGTCTCGTCGCCTCGTTCGTTAACGCTGGCTGTGAGCATGTCCCGCGACAAGACGAAAATCGCCATCACCACCGGTGATCCCGCGGGGATCGGCCCCGAGATCAGCCTGAAGGCCGCGCTCGACCCCACCGTCCGCGCCGCCTGCCACCCCATCGTCGTCAGCGACCCCGCCGTCCTCCACCGCCACGCCCGGGCCTGTGGAATTCAACTCGACACGCGAGTCATCGAATACGCAGGCGATCTCGATGACTCTGACAACCGGCTGACGATTCTCGACTGCAATCAGCCCGCCGCGGCGTCGCTTGAATTCGGCGCAACAAATCCGGTTGCCGGACGCGCGTCGATTGCGTTCTGCCGAACCGCCGTGAAGGCCGCGCTCGCGGGGCAAGTCGATGCCGTCGTCGCCGCGCCACAGAACGAAACCTCGATCGCGCAAGCGGGGATCAAGTTCGACGGCCATCCGTCATTTGTCGCGCGCGAGACCGGCACGCCGGAAGACGATGCCTACATGATGCTGTCCTGCGGCGGCATGCGCATCGCACACACGACGCTGCACCAAAGCGTGCGCATCGCCATCGACTCGATCACCCGCGATAGAGTCTCCCGCGTCATCCGCGCGACCGAAAGCGCGCTGCGCGCGGTGGGCATTCCTGCTCCGAGGATCGCCGTCAGCGGCATCAACCCACACGCCGGCGAAGGCGGGCTGTTCGGCAAAGAGGAGATCGAGTTCATCACGCCGGCCATCGAGGCAGCCTCAATGCTGGGCATCGCGGTGTCAGGCCCGTTCGGCGCCGACACGATGTTTCAAAAGAAGGACATCGATGCCTTCATCGTGATGCTGCATGACCAGGGCCATATCGCGGCGAAGCTTCTCGCGCCGCACGCCACCATCGCGCTGACCATCGGCACGCCGATCCTGTTCTCGTCGGTCGCGCACGGCAGCGCGCATGACATCGCAGGCAAAGGCATCGCCAACCCGCAGGCGATGATCGAGGCTATCCTTCAGCTTTCGAAAGCGAAGCAGCAGGCTCGCGCCGCCTAGCGCCCGACGCCGTTCTTCAGCGCATCGAAGCTCGGCGCGTTCGCAACCTGATCGAACCAGTCGAAACCCATCTCCTTGGTGATCCGGTTCGACATCACGATCAGCCGGCACTCCTCGTGATCGCCGGCGATGTGCTGATGGTTCGTGAACGGCGGGATGTAGATGTAGTCACCGCGCTTCCAGGAATAAGCCTTCGGCTCAGCCGCCCATTCCCACTGAAACGCTTCAAGGCAATCCCACTTCAGATCCCAGTGGAGGTCGTAGCCCGAGCCTTCGGCGACGAAGATGATCTCTTCCCACATGTGCCGGTGAATGCCGGACTTCTCACCGGCCTTCAGGAATTGCATGTAGGCTTCGACGCACATCTCGCGCGTGCCCATCTTGTGATGGACGAGGTGCTTGATCAGGCCATCCGGACATTGCTCCCACGGCATGTCTTCGGCGAGCACGACGTTGAGCTTGCTCTCATAGTCCTTGCGAAACTGCTGCGATGCTTTCACGTCATCGGCGCGGAAGGTCGCGGTCTTGTTGCCGGAGAGCGACGAGGTGCGGTCTTCAATGGTGGCCATGGTTTTCTCCGTCGCTCAGATGTCAGCCGGCGGCTTGTAATTCTCGCCGCCTTTCGGCGGCACTTTCGGCGGCCATTCGACGATCTTCTGAAACAGAAGGTGCATGAACAGGAACAACGGCTTCGCCTTGAACACCAACAGCACGGCCTCTTCGTCCGGCGAATCGTTGAAGTGCTGATGCACACAGCCGTTCTCAACGATCATCACGTCACCGGCCTTCCATGGAATGTGGCGACCATCGTGCACATCGTGACCGCGGCCCTTCAGCACATAGAACACCGCGCTGTTGAGATGGCCGTGCTTCTGGCCGGCGGCGTTCGGCGCGTAAGCCTCGATGTGCGACTCGATCGACTGCGTGATGTTGACGGCCTGCGGAGAGATCACGCTCTTGCCGAAGTGTCCGGGCCCGCCCTTCCACGGCACGTCCTTCGACGAAAACACGCGCGGCTGCTCGATCAGCGATTTGTAGAGATGGCTATAGGTGCCTTCGAGCGCGCGCACGAAAGTGCGCTTCTTCGCCCAGCGCTCCCAATGTTGGTTTTCTTTTTCCGCGCCTTCGGCTTCCGGCTGGTTGTGCCCCACGCCGGGAGGATTCTCGAGAATGCCTGTCATCGGCCGCTCCTTTCAGGAGACTTGATGCGTGAAGCACCTTATCGCGCGTCCTTTGCAAATCAATCCGGCAGCGAAGATAATGAGCTCAAGCTTCCGTCACGTGGAGCGTTCCGAGGAGAGGAACACAATGCGTTTGAGTTTCGTGCGCGCCTTGATCACTGCAACGATCGTCGTGTCGTCGTTCGCAAGCGCGTCAGCGCAGAGCGCAGCCGATTTCTACAAGAGCAAGAATATCGACCTCTACATCGGCTACAGCGTCGGTGGCGCCTACGATCTTTACGCGCGCATGCTTGCGCGTCACATGAGCAAGCACATTCCCGGTAATCCACTCGTCGTGCCGAAGAACATGGAGGGCGCCGGAAGCCTGCGGCTCGCCAATTGGCTCTACAACGTCGGCCCGAAGGATGGCTCTGCGTTCGGCATCATCGGCCGCGGCACGGGCTTCGATCCGTTGCTCGGCAACAAGGCTGCGCAGTTCGACGGCACCAAGTTTACCTGGATCGGAAGCGCCAACAACGAAGTGAGCGTCTGTGTCGCCTGGAACACCAGCGGCGTCACAAAATTCGAAGATCTGTTGACGAAGGAGCTGATCGTCGGCGGCACCAGCACCTCCGCCGACACGGATCAATTCCCACGCATCACCAATGGCGTGCTCGGCACCAAGATGAAAGTCGTTACCGGCTATCCCGGCGGCAACGAGGTCGGCCTCGCGATGGAGCGTGGCGAGGTGAAGGGCCGCTGCGGCTGGTCGTGGTCGAGCGTGAAGTCGACACACGCCAAATCACTGGAGGAGAAGAAATTCACCATTCTTGTCCAGCTTGCGCTCGAAAAACATCCGGAGTTGCAGGACGTTCCGCTGATCATCGATCTCGCCAAGACCGACGAGCAGCGGCAAATCCTCCGGCTGATCTTCGCGCGGCAAGCGATGGGCCGGCCATTCGTCGCGCCGCCGAACATTCCGCAAGACCGCGCTGACGCGCTGCGCAACGCCTTCATGGCCACGATGCAGGACAAGGATTTCCTCGCTGACGCGGAGAAGGTTCAGATGGAGATCAATCCGGTGCCGGGCGAGAAGGTCCAGGCGCTGGTGAAAGATATCTATTCGACGCCGCCGGAAGTCACGAAGAAGGCGATCTCCTTCCTGCGCTAACACATTCCCAACACGTCGCACTTTGCAGGTTCATCAATGAGTGAGAAGCCGAAGAATTACGAAGGCTGGCAGTCGGATGTCATCGTCGACCTGATCAAGCGCTACGACTTCCCCTACATCACGCTCAATCCCGGCGCGAGCTTCCGCGGCTTGCACGATTCGCTCGTCAACTACGGCGACAACAAGCCGCCGATGATGGTCTGCAATCACGAAGAGATCGCGGTGCAGATCGCCCACGGCTACGCCAAGGCGACCGGCAAGCCGATGGTCGTGATCCTGCACAATCTTGTCGGCCTGCTGCACGCCTGCATGGCGATCTACTACGCCTATCTCGACCGCGTGCCGATCTTCATCATGGGCGCGACGGGCCCAATGGACGAGGCCAAGCGCCGCCCGCACATCGACTGGACGCACACCGCGCTCGTGCAGGGCAACGCGGTGCGCGACTACACCAAGTGGGACTATCAGCCGACCTCGATCGACGGCGTACCGGAAAGCTTCGCACGCGCCTATTCGATCATGATGACCGAGCCGAAGGGCCCGATCTACATGTGCTACGACGCAGCGCTGCAGGAAGCGCCGAAGACGCACGAGGTGCCGCTGCCGCCGCCGAGTGCGGTCGTTGTGCCTTCGCCAATGGCGCCCGACCCGTGCGCGATCGAAGCGATCGCAGACAAGCTCGTGAAGGCCGAGCACCCGATGCTGCTGCCGGAATACGCCGGCCGCCGCGAAGGCGGTTTCGAGAGCATCGTCGAACTCGCCGAATTGACCGGCTCGGCGGTGTGGGATGTCAACAACGCGCTCAACTTCCCGAACAAGCATCCGCTATGCCTGAGCATGGACAAGGAGTCGCTCAAGCATACGGACCTTGTGGTCGGTCTCGATGTGAAGGATTGGGAGAAGCAGCTCGTCGATCTGAACAACGCCAAGCGGATCATGGAGCCGCTGCCGCCGAAGAACTGCGACTATGTCGAGATCGGTTTTGCCGAGCTCAACATCAGCAAGTGGGCGATGGATTATTGCCGCATGCAACCATGCTCAGTGCGCGCGCTGGGTGATACTGTGATCGGCATTCCGGAGCTGACGCGCGCATGCCGCGAGCGCATCGCGAAAGACCCCGCGCTGCAAAACAAGATCGCAGCCCGCAAGGTCGCGATCGGAAAGCGTCACGATCAGGTCTGGGCGAAATGGCAGGACGAGTCGCGCAAGGATTGGGACGCCTCGCCGATCACGTTCTCACGCCTCGCGATGGAGGTCTGGGATGTCATCAAGGACGAGGACTGGGTTCTCACCGCGAACGAATTGAAGCACCAGGTTCGCAAGCTCTGGGACTTCGACAAGTCGTACCGTCATCCGGGCGTCGAACTCGGCACTTCAACGCAGATCGGCATTTCGCTGGGCGTCGCCCTTGCGCATCGCGACAAGAAGCGGATCGTGGTCAATATCCAGCCCGACGGCGATCTGATGTTCGACGCCGGCGCGCTCTGGATCGCGGCCAAGTACGAAATCCCGATGCTGGTCGTGATGCACAACAACCGCGCCTACTACAACGATTGGGCACATCAGTTGCGGATGGCACAACTGCGGGGGACCGACGAGGCCAAGGCCCATATCGGCATGGATCTATTCGGTCCGGAACCCGACTTCGGCGCGCTGGCCCGTTCCATGGGGTGTTACGGCGAGGGGCCGATCGACAGGCCGGAGGACATCAAGCCCGCACTGCAGCGCGCTCTGGCCGAGGTGAAAAAAGGCCGTTTGGCCCTCGTCGATACCATCACACAGCACAAATAATGGACCTGTAAGAAATAACAGCAAGACCGCGATAACCACCCCGGATAACCCTTATTTCATCGCATTTTTGTAACATACGGTCAGGTATTACCTGACGTGTAGGGGCATCATTTTTCTCGATTTGGCGAGACGTGTACTGGTATATCGGCGCGCGGGGAGAGATGCCTCCGTTGGGGGGAGAACGGTGACGTGTTGAACAGCCTGCTTCGCTCCCCGATCTGGGGACGTGCGCTGTCGAAGCGTGCGCAGATTCTGATTGCCGCCGCGGTCGTTGCAGTGGCAACCGGTGGTGCATATCCGTTGATGCACGACCGCTCCGAGCCCAAGGTCGAACTCTCCAGCCAAGCCAAACGCTCGCAGCGCTTTGCGCCGACCGAGGCCCAATGGGCGACGCTCACGGTAGAGCCAGTCGAGAAGCGCGTGTTCCGCTCCGAGCACGTGACCGAGGGCAAGATCGCGGTCGACGAGGATCGCTCGACGCCGATCTTCTCGCCCTATGCCGGCCGTGTGATGCGTCTTTTCGCAAAGCCCGGTGACACCATCGAGCGCGGCCAGCCGCTGTTCACCGTCGAAGCCGCCGACATGGTGCAGGCCCAGAACGATTTCATCACGGCCGCCACCGCCCTCAACAAGGCGCGCTCCCAGCTCAACCTCGCGCAGATCATCGACAAGCGTCAGCGCGATCTGTTCGAGGGTAAGGCGGTTCCGCTCAAGGAAGTGCAGAACGCCCGCGCAGCGCTCGATGCCGCGGAGAACGACGTGCGCTCCGGCGAGGTCGCACTCGAAGCCGCGCGCAACCGGCTTCGCATTCTCGGAAAAACCGATCAGGAAATCACCGACTTCCAGAATAAGGGTTCGATCGATCCGGCAACGCCAATCTATGCGCCGATCGGCGGCACCATCGTGCAACGTAAGGTCGGTCCCGGCCAATACATCGGCAACGGATCAAGCGACCCTGTGTTCGTGATCGGCGATCTCTCCACCGTTTGGCTGATCGCTTACGTTCGCGAAACCGAAGCGCCGAAGATCCAGATCGGCCAGTCCGTGAAGTTCACAGTCCTATCCTATCCGGACCAGACGTTCACGGCGGCGGTTTCTTACGTCGCAGCTTCTCTCGATCCGACGACGCGACGGCTTCTTGTGCGCGCGACAGTGCAGAACCCAGCGCGCCTCCTCAAGCTGGAGATGTTCGCCAACGTGACGCTGCTGACCGGCGAAGGCGAGCCAAGCCCGAGCATTCCACGCGACGCCGTCCTCTACGAAGGCGAGCAGGCGCGTGTGTGGGTCGTGAAAGAAGACCGCTCCATCGAATTGCGTCAGATCAAAACCGGCCTCGTGAACGGCAAGACGATCCAGGTGATTGACGGCCTCAAGGTGGGCGAGAAGGTCATTACCAAGGGCAGCCTGTTCATCGACCGCGCCGCAGCCGGCAGTTAGCCCTTGACGCGAGCAAAGCAGGTCGCCCGGCCATGAATGCGGTGATTGCATTTGCGCTCAGGCAGCGGGTGCTGGTGCTCGCACTGTTCATTATGACGTTCTTCGGCGGGCTGCTTGCATTCCGCCAGCTCAATATCGAAGCCTATCCCGATCCGACTCCCCCGATGGTGGACATCATCACCCAGAGCCCCGGGCTCTCGGCGGAGGAGATCGAGCGTTACATCACTATCCCGATCGAGAACCAGGTTGCAGCGCTGCGCAATCTCAAGGTCATCCGCACGATCTCGCTCTACGGCCTCTCCGACGTCAAACTTCAGTTCACATTCGATTACACCTACGACGAAGCGCTTCAGCAGGTGCTGAACCGCCTCTCGCAGCTTCCGCCCTTGCTCAACGGCGCGCAGCCGCAAATCTCTCCCGTCAGCCCGATCGGCGAAATCTACCGCTACAAGTTGGCGGGCCCGCCCGGTTATAGCGTCCTCGATCTGAAGACCTTGCAGGACTGGGTGCTACAGCGCCGCTTCCGCGCGGTGCCTGGCGTCATCGACGTCATCGGCTGGGGTGGCAAGACCAAGACGTTCGAGCTCCAAGTCGACTTCAACAAGCTGATGTCCTACGGGCTGACGCTGCCGCAGATGATGCAAACGTTGAACAACAGCAACATCAACGTCGGCGGCAACACGGTGAATATCGGCCCGCAAGTCGCAGTCGTGCGCGGTGTCGGCCTGATCCGGTCGATGGACGATCTGAACAACACCATGCTCACTCAGAGCAACGGCACCCCGGTGTTCGTCAAGGATGTTGCCAACGTCATCGTCAGCAATCAGCCGCGTCTCGGCATCGCCGGCAAGGACGATGACGACGATATCGTCCAGGGCATCGTTCTGATGCGCCGCGGCGAGAAGAGCATGCCGTCGATCCAGCGGGTGAAGGCTGAGGTCGACAACATCAACACCTCGAACATCCTGCCGCCCGGCGTGCGGATCGAGCGCATCTACGATCGCTCGGATCTGATCGACATCACCACGCATACGGTGCTGCACAACATGCTTGTCGGCATCGGCCTGATCTTCATCCTGCAATGGATGTTCCTCGGCAACCTCCGCAGCGCCATCATCGTCGGCATGACGATCCCATTCGCGCTGTTCTTCGCGATCGGAATTCTGGTCATTCGCGGCGAGTCGGCGAACCTGCTTTCGGTCGGCGCCATCGACTTTGGGTTGATCGTGGACGCCACCGTCATCATGGTGGAAAGCATCTTCCGTTGGCTTAGTGGCGCCGGCAAACGCACGGCCACCGAGGAAGCGATCCGCACGCTGCCGCCCGCACGCCTGCATGGGAAGCTGCTGTCGATCTTCCATGCCGCGGCCGACGTCAACCGGTCCATCTTCTTCGCGGCCGGCATCATCATCGCTGGCTTCATCCCGCTGTTCACGCTGAGCGGCGTGGAGGGCCACATCTTCGGTCCGATGGCGAAGACCTATGCCTATGCGTTGGCCGGTGGCTTGATCGCGACCTTCACCGTGACGCCCGCGCTCAGCGCGCTGATCCTGCCCGAGCATGTCAAGGAAACCGAGACGCTCGTTGTTCGCATTCTGCACAGCCTCTACATGCCTCTCCTGCGCTTTGCCGTCGACAACAAGGCGATCGTCGCCACGGGCGCATTGGCGCTGATCCTGGCGGCGGGCATCACCGTCCGGTTCCTCGGCCTCGAATTCCTGCCAAAGCTCGAAGAAGGCAATCTCTGGATTCGCGCGACGATGCCCTCGACCATCTCGCTCGACGAAGCGAACCCTTACGTCAACAAAATGCGTCGCATCATCGCCCAGATGCCGGAGGTCGATTCCGTCGTGTCTCAGCACGGCCGCCCTGACGACGGCACCGACGCTGCCGGCTTTTTCAATGCGGAGTTCTTCGCTCCGCTCAAGCCGCGCGACCAATGGCGCAAATCGCTCGGCGACAAGGACGATCTGACCGAAGAAATCCTCAACAAGCTTCAGGCTGAATTTCCGGGCGTCGAGTTCAACTTCTCGCAGTACCTTCAGGACAACGTCGCCGAAGCCGTCTCCGGCGTGAAGGGCGAAAACTCGATCAAACTGTTCGGCAACGACCTCCAGACGATTTCGGACACTGCCAACAAGATCAAGGCGGTGCTCGCCAAGATCCCCGGCATCACCGACCTTGCGGTGTTCACCTCGCTTGGCCAGCCGACGGTGCAGATAGACGTCGATCGCGCGAAGGCGGCGCGCTACGGCCTCTCGCCCGGCGACATCAATTCGACGATCCGCGTCGCGATCGGCGGCGACAGCGCGGGCGATCTCTACGAGCCCGGCAGCGATCGGCATTTCCCGATCGTCGTGCGTCTCGCGCCGCAGTTTCGGCAGAGTCCCGACGATATCCGCAATTTGCGCATCGGCGTGCAGGGCCCGAACGGCCTCGCGCAAATTCCATTGAACGAGGTCGCCACCGTCAAGCTTCTGTCCGGCGCCTCCTACATCTATCGCGAACAGCAGCAGCGCTATCTGCCGATCAAGTTCAGTGTGCGCGATCGCGACCTCGGCAGCGCCATCCAGGAAGCGCAGACCAAGATCGCCCAAGAGGTTCAATTGCCTCCAGGATCGCGGCTGGAATGGGTCGGTGAATTCGGGAACCTGCAAGACGCTATCGCGCGCCTGAAGATCGTCGTTCCGCTCAGCCTGGTGCTGATCGCGATGTTGCTTTGGATCAACTTCGGCTCGGTCACCGACACGCTTCTCACCATGAGCGTGATCCCAATGGCGATCGTCGGCGGCATCTTCGCGCTGTTCGTCGCAGGTATTGCGTTCAGCGTCTCCGCGGCGATCGGATTCATCGCGCTGTTTGGCATTGCGGTGATGGACGGCATCATCATCCTGTCGCAGTTCAACAACCTGATCGACAACGGGATGGAGCGAACCAAGGCCATCATTCGCACCGGCGAATTGCAGATGCGGCCGGTGCTGATGACCTGCATCATCGCCGGCGTAGGCCTCCTGCCCGCCGCGCTGTCGACCGGTATTGGATCGCAGGTTCAGAAGCCGCTGGCGATTGTGGTGGTGGGCGGCATGATGCTGGCGCCGATCGTGATCCTGGTCACGCTGCCGGTGCTGATCGCGCTCTTCTCGCGGCGCAAGGCTCCGCAGGAGTACGCCGAGCAGCCGGCGGTTAGCGAACCCGCCGAATAATTTTCCGAATAACCCTGAGGTCTATTGACCGCTTGGCGTGCGGAGACCACCCCAAGCGTCGCGCACCTGCTGGTAATTCACCTGCGCCTCGTAGCTCGGTGTGTTGAGCGCCAGCCGCTTGTGATCGAGCCGGCCGACGGCTGCCATCAGCGTGTACGACGCCACCACGCGGTCACGCTGCGCATTAATCAGCCGCGACTTCGCCGCGGTGAGATCCTGCAACGAGTTGAGCACGTCGAGCGTGGTGCGTTGGCCGGCTTGGGCCTCGCGCTGAACGCCCTGCAACGCCAGATTGGCCGCGCGGACCTCGGCTTCGGACGCCTGAACCGCAACGCGCGCGCCTTCGTTGGTCGCCCACGCAGCTTGCACCGAGAGATCGATCTGGACGCGCGCCTTGTCCAACTGCGCACGCACCTGAGACATCATTTCCTTGGCCTGCCGGATCTGCGAGGCGGCAAGGCCGCCGTCGTAGAGCGGCACGTTCGCTGTGCCAACGACCGACGCAATGTCGGTGCGGGCCGTTCCGAATGTGGTGTCGGTGTTGACGCTTCGCGACACGGAGCCCTGCACACCGAGCGTCGGATAGAGGCTGCTTTCGGCGATCTTGATCGCCGATTGCGCGGCATCCACGTCAAACTGCGCGCCAACCAATGACGGGTGCTCGCGGCGGCCGACCGCAAGCGCCAGGTCGCGTTGTCCCGGCAACAGCTTGTCCAAAGGTTCGGCCGGCGTCAGCCGGTTCGGCGGAATGCCGACGACCGACTGATAGGTCGCCTGCGCCACCGCATAGGCCACCTCGGCGGCGTTGAGATCGGCGAGGCCGCGCGACAGGCGCGCCTCGGCCTGAGCGACATCGGTGGGCGTCACGTCGCCGGCTTCCAGGCGCCGCTTGGTGGAGGCCAAGGTCTCCCGCAGGAAGGTCACGCTGGTGCGCTGCGCCTCGACCAAGGACTGCGCGGCATAGACGTTGGTGTAGGCGCCGACCACATCGAGGAAGACGCTCTGCTCCATGTTGCGGAGCGCCTCGCGGCCGGAGAGCACCTGGGATTCGGCCTGCCGGACCGAATTCGCGGTTTTGAAGCCGTTCAGCAGCGTCTGATTGACGGTGACGCCCGCAGTCCACGCGCGCAGCAACTGGGACTGCACCGTGCTGTCCGGAAACAGGTTTCGCACCGCAAGAAGCCCAGCGCTGAACTGGGCGGCGACCTGCGGCCGGTATTGCGATAGGGCCTGCGGAACATTTTCGTCGGTGGCTCGCTGCCGGGCCCGCTCGGCGGTAAGCTGCGGGTTGTTCTGGTAGGCGCGAGTCAAGGAATCCGACAGGGTTTCGGCCAGCGCCGCGGAGCTCGCAAATAGAACGGCGGCAAACGCCGCGGATTGCAGGAATCGGGAGCGAAACCGCTGGACGATAGGAGTCCGCTCCGGAAACGCGGAGCCTCCGCAACGAACATCACTGCCCGGCACGCACATTACAAACACAGACCACACCCGCCCGATTGACCCTCAAGTATTTCAACGGTGTAAGCTCGCAGCAACCTTGCGGCAGGTCTTATCAACCAGCCAATTGTCGCCGTCACATGTCATTTTCGTTATATTGAAGGACTGCCGAATTCGGTACGGCACGCTGGCGGGGTGGGACGGCCTCGACGCGCCGATTTGGAAGCGCAATAGTTCCCCCAACAACAAAAATCGCCTCGGGAGGAATGCGCTATGGGTTTTTACCTGACAGCGGCGCGGACCGCTGTCATTTCCATTGCATTGACGCTCGCCGCTCCGACACTGGCGCAGGACTATCCTTCAAAGCCGATCAAGGTGCTTGTCCCCGCTGCGCCTGGCGGGATTGGCGACATTCTACCGCGCCTCCTGGGACAGAAGCTTGCTGAGAGCGGCCACACGATCGTGGTCGAGAACCGCACCAGCGGCGCCGGTGTGGTCGCGGCTGACGCTGTCGCGAAGGCGCCGCCCGACGGCTACCTGCTGCTGGTCGGCAATCAGGGCCTGCTCTCGATCCGCCCGCACATCGCGAAGCTACCCTACGATACCGCCAAAGACCTCGCTCCGGTCATCCTGCTCGTGACGGTGCCGAACATCCTTGTGGTGCATCCATCGATCCCGGCGAAGAACCTGCAACAACTGATCGCCTACGCAAAAGCCAATCCAGGCAAACTCTCCTACGCCTCACAGGGCGTTGGCGCATCCGGCCATATCGCGGGTGAGCTGCTCAAGCAGGCCGCAGGCGTCGAGATCACGCACATACCCTATCGTGGCGCTGCGCCCGCGGCGCAGGACCTCGCCGCCGGTCACGTCAGCATGATGTTCGATGTGGTGTCGCTCGCGCTCGGCCCGCTGAAAGCTGGCGCAGTGCGCGCGATTGGCGTGGCATCAACCGAGCGTGTCGCCACGCTGCCCGACGTTCCAACGATGGCCGAGCAAGGCTATCCCATGGAGATCGGCGCATGGTTCGGCCTCGTGGCTCCCGCGGGCACACCTCCTTCGGTCGTTGCGTGGCTCAATCGCGAGGCCAACGCCGTATTCAGCAAGCCTGACGCGCGCGACCGTTTCATTTCGCAGGGCGCGTCGATGCCGCTCGGCACGCCGGAGGCGTTCGGTCAGTTCATCGCGGCCCAGACCAAGCGCTTCGAGCAGGTCATCGCACGCGCCGGGATCAAGGAGGAATAACGCTCAGGCGTATTGCGGAAACAGCTTGAGCGCATTGCCTCGGTCGATTGCCGTGCGTTGCGCGGGCGAGATCGCGTCGAGCGCCTCGTAAGTCTTCATCGCCACGTCGGTCACGCGCACATTGGCGAACGGCCAGTCAGTGCCGAACACGATGCGATCGGGCGACGCGACTGTTTCCAGACAGCCCCAGGTCTGCTCGCCCGGCGAGAGCGCGTTGTCGTACCAGAAGCGCTTCAGCAGTTCGAACACCTTCTCCTGCGACATCTGATTGAGCCGCTTGTCGATCATCGGCGACACCGACAAACGCCACGAGAAATAAGGGATCAATCCACCCGCGTGCGGCAGGATGAACCGGATACGCGGATAGCGTTCCAGCGCACCGCCGAACACGAGGTTCACCACCGCGCGCGTGGTGTCGAACAGGTACTCCATCATGAAGCCCGGCCACGGAAGCTGAATGAGCTTGTTGGTCGGGTGCGTACCGGGATGCACGAACACCACCGCACCGCGCGCGTTGAGCGCCTCCATCACCGGATCGAACGAAGGATCTCCGAGGAACTTGCCGTCGTAGCTTGCGAACAGGCTGATGCCTGCAAACTTCATCGCGTCGAGCGTTCGCTCGATCTCGGCGACTGCATCACGCACATCCCACATCGACACCGTGCCGAAGGCGCCGAAGCGCTTCGGCCACTTCGCATTCAGATCGGCGGCATAATCGTTGCACTTCTGCGCCAGCACCTTCGCTTTGTCTGGCGCGCAGAACTGAACGCCCGGCTGCGCCAGCGATGTCAGCGCCACCTCGACCTGAAAGCGGTCCATGATCTCGAGCGCCAGCTCAGGCGACCAGTCCGGGTAGCGGCCGATCGCGGGCCCCGAGCCAGCCTCATAGACCGCATCTGCGTAGAACGGCGGAATGGCGTGGAAATGAACGTCGATCCGGCGAAGGTCGGCCATGACTCAGACCCCTCCCTTGCTGCCTGGAAGCATGTCGCCACAACCAGCGCGGCGTGCCCAGAACTCCCAGCCGCGCTGCATTTCCGGCGAATCCGGCCGGAAGTTCTGGCGCGTCTTGATCTCGTTCTCCGACAACGCCTTGAACTCACCCAAGCGCATGGCGGCGAGCTGGATGCGTGCATTGCGCGGAAGGTACACGCTCATCCGCACGAGCTTGAGGAGATGGTTCGCTGCCGCCGAGAAGCCGTGGCCGCGCATCAGCACGACGGCATTCGAACCGAGCCGCTTCGCCATGTCGCGGCCCTGCTCCATGTTGATGACAAGCAGATTGGTGGCGTCGCCGAAATTGTCCGCGATGTCCCACACCGGAACGTGGTTGCCCATGTCGCTCGCCACATGAGCGACGCAACACATCGGCGTCTTGGAGATGCTGAAGGGCAGCAGATCTTCCGCATGGGAATGGATAACGGCCTTCACATCCGGCCGCGCCTCATAGATCGCGCCGTGGATGAATCTTTCGAGATACGGTGGCCGCGCGTCGTTGACCGGCTTGCCATCGATCGTGAACTCAATGATGTCGTCTTTGGTGACGTAACCGGGACTCAGCGAGCGCGAGAGAAGATAGTGGTCCGGCTTCTGCGGGTGGCGAATACTGACATGGCCGTAGCCATCGACCACGTTCTCCATCGCGAGGATGCGATTGGCGATCACCAGATCGCGAATGGCGCCTTCGAGTTCGTCCATGTCCGTTTCCTTCCCCAACAGCCTTATAATTGGCGGCGGAAACGTTAGCGGATGGCCTTGATGGAGTCTCGCCTCTACGAGACGCCCGCAGGTTGTGGCACGCAAACGAAAAGGGCGCCCAGAGGCGCCCTTCTGTTTCCGTCTGCGGAACGGTCTTATTGAACCAGATTGACCGGCGGGGCTGCGCGGACTCCGACCTTGGAGAATTCTTCCGCGATGCTCGGCTTGAGCTGCTTCGCCACCTCGAAATCGGCGTTGCTGGCGGCGAGATCGCCCTTCATCAGCTTGGCGACACCGCGGCCGAACAGTGCGCCCGGCGAATTCGGGTTCAGCTTGATCGCCTCGTCGTAGCTGACGATCGCCTGATCGGGCTGCCCCATCTTGAGGTAGGCCAGACCGCGGTAATCGAGCGCGGAAGCGTTGTTCGGCTTCAGCCGCAGCGCCTCGTTGCAATCCTCGAGCGCGGCCTCGAGCTCGCCGACCATGGTGCGGGCGCCGCAGCGCTGGTTCAACGCATCGGCGTTGCCGGGCTGGAGCTTGATCGCCTGATCGGCCATCTCAATCGCGCCGGCATAGTCCTTCGTACCGAACAAGGCAGCGGAGCGATTGTAGTAGGCCACCGCCGGCGCGGCGTTGTTCTTGATGGTCTGATTGACCTCCTGGATCACGCGATCGTCGTCACGCTTGTTCTCGTAGGCGTTGCCCCGGTTGTTCAGCGTGATGGCGTAGCTCGGCTTCACCGCGATGCCTTCGTCGGTCTCCGGGATCGTCGCATCGAACTCGCGCTTGTCGTAGTTCGTGATGCCGCGATCGTGGAACGCACCGGCGTAATTCGGGTTGATCTTGATCGCCCGGTTCAAGTCGGTGCTGGCCTTATCGAAGTCGCGCTTGTCGTAGTAGGCGATGCCGCGATTATAGAACGCGAGCGCATAGTTCGGGTTGAGTTTGATCGCCTGCTGATAGTCCGCAATCGCCTTGTCGGTGTCGCCCTTGTTGCGATAGGCGAAGCCGCGGTTGTTGTAGACCAGTGCGTCGTTCGGGTTCAGCTTGATCGCCTCGTCGAAGTCCTTGATGGCGCGTTCAGTTTCACGCTTGTCGTCATAAGCGAGACCGCGGCTGTTGAACACGCCGGCGAAGGTCGGGTTCAGCTTGATCGACTGATCGTATTCCACGATGGCGCGGTCGTAGTCCTTCTTCTCGTAGAAGGCGTTGCCACGATTATAGAACGCGATGGCGTAATCCGGATTGAGCTTCACCGCCTGCTCAAAGTCCGTGATGGCGCGATCGAGGTCGCCCTTGTTGCGCCAAGCGAAGCCACGGTTGTTGAACGCGCGGAAGTCATTCGCATCGACCTTGATTGCGGCGTCGAAATCCGCAATCGCGCGGTCGGTCTCACCCTTCTGGCCGAGCGCGACGCCGCGGTTGTTGAACGCCATACCGAGCATCGGATCAATCTTCGTCGCCTGTTCGAAGTCTGCGACAGCGCGGTCGAGATCGCCCTTGGCGCGATAGATCAGGCCACGATTGTTGTAAGCGAGCGCATTCTTGGGATCGAGCTGGATAGCCTTGCCGAAGTCGGCGGCGGAGCGATCCAGATCGCCCTTCTCGCGCATCGCAAGACCGCGATTGTAGTAGGCAAGATCGTGGCTTGAGTTGAGCTTTACAGTCTGGTCGAAGTCGGCGATGGCGCGGTCGAAATCCTTCTTCTCATAGAAGGCGTTGCCGCGGTTGTAGTAAGCAAGCGCGTAGCCGGCCTCGATCTGGATCGCCTGATCGTAGTTCTCGATGGCCTTCGCCACGTCACCCTTGTTGCGATAGGCGAGGCCGCGGCTGTTGAACGCCAGCGCGTCCTTCGGATCGAGCTTGATCGCCGCGTCGAAGTCGGCGATCGCGCGGTCGGGGTCGCCCTTGAGACCGTAAGCGACACCGCGGTCGTAGAACGCCACCGAGTGATTCGGGTTCTGCTGAAGCGCCTGATCGAGATCCGGAATGGCGCGGTCGAGATCGCGCTTGATCAGGTGGGCGTTGCCACGGGCATAGAGCGCCGCCGTATAGCCGGGGCTCAACCGGATCGCGGTGTCGAAGTCCGCGATGGCGCGATCGATCTCGCCGCGGTTCTTTAGCGTGAGACCACGGTTGTAGAACACCATCGCGCTCTTCGGAGCGAGCTTTGCGGCCTGATCGAAATCGGTCACAGCGCGCTCGGACTCGCCCTTGGCGCCATAGGCCAGGCCGCGGTCGTTGAAGGCCATCGCGTAGTTCGGGTTCAGCTTGATGGCCTGCGACTGATCGGAAATCGCGTTGTCGAAATCACGCTTGTTGCCGTAGGCATTGCCGCGGTTGTGATAGACCACCGCGTCGCTCGGATTGAGCTTGATCGCCTCGTTGTAGTTCTCGATCGCGCGGTCGAATTCCTTCTTGTCGTAGAAGGCGTTGCCGCGGTTGTAGAAGGCGAACGCATACGCGGGGTTGAGCTTGATCGCCGCGTCAAAGTCGGCGATCGCCTTGTCGGTCTCGCCCTTCACGCCGTAAGCAACGCCGCGGTTGACGTAACCAGGCGCATATTTCGTGTCGATCGTCACCGACCGATCGAAGTCTCGGATCGCCTTGTCGAGCTCGCCCTTGGCGCCGTAGGCCAGACCGCGATCGTTGAACGCGATGGCGTAGCTGCCGTTCAGCTTGATCGCCTGATCGAGATCCATGATCGCGCGGTCATAGTCGCGCTTGCGGGCATAGGCGTTGCCGCGGTTGTGGTACGCGAGCGCGATCTTGCCATCGAGCTTGATCGCCATGTCGAAGTCGGCGACAGCGCGGTCGAAGTCGAGCCGGCCGTAGTGCGCAATGCCGCGGTTGTAGTAAGCAAATGCGTCCTTCGGATCGGCCTTGATGGCCTGATCGAAGTCGGCCACGGCCTTATCGTACTGGCGCAGATCGTAGTAGGTCAGCGCGCGGTCGTAGTAGACGACGCCATCCTTCGGATTGAGCTTCAGCGCCTGATCGAAATCGGCGAGCGCCTTGTCCAGCTCACGCTTGCCGTAGAAGGCGTTGCCGCGGTTGTAGAAGGCGACGCTATAAGCCGAATTCAGCTTCAGGGACTGATTGTAGTCCGTGATGGCGCGGTCGAACTCACCCTTGGCGGCGAACGCGACGCCGCGGTCGTTGAACGCCAGCGAGAACGCCGGATTCATCTTGAGCGGCTGGTTGCCGTCCAGACCCGGACGGTCGAAACCGCGCTGGCGGTCGAGCGCCTTCTCTTTCGGCAGGGCCGACACGACGAAATTCACGCCGGTCTTCACGATCGCATCGAAATCGGCGATGGCGCGGTCGTAGTCGTGCTTGTCGTAGTGCGACACGCCGCGGTCATGCAACGCGGCCACATAGGTCGGGTTGAGCTTGATCGCGGCATCGAAGTCCGCAATCGCGCGGTCGTGATCGGCCTTGTCGTAATAGACCGTGCCGCGGTTGTAGTAGGCGATAGCGTAGCCGGCGTTGAGCTTGATCGCCGCGTCGAAGTCCTCGATGGCGCGATCGGCCACGCCGCGGTTGCGATACGCAATGCCGCGGTTGTTGAATGCGACCGCATTCTGCGGCTCGAGCCGGAGAACCTGATCGAAATCACCAATTGCCTTGTCGTGGTCGCCCTTCGAGCCATAGGCCACGGCGCGATCGTTATAGGCCTGCGCCTTGTTCGGCTCGAACCGCAGGGTTTGGCTCAGATCGGCGATGGCGCGGTCATAGTCGCGCTTGTCGGCATAAGCGTTGCCGCGGCTGTAGTAAGCCGCCGAGAAGCTCGGATTGAGCTTGAGCGCCGCATCGAAGTCCGCGATGGCGCGATCCACCTCGCCACGCGCGCGCAGCGCTGTGCCGCGATTGTAGTAGGCGAGATCATAGTTCGGATTCTGCTTGATCGAAGCATCAAGGTCGGCAACCGCCCGGTCCGTCCGGCCCATCGCGAGGTGCGCGACGGCGCGTTCGTAGAACGCCATCGGATAGTTCGGCGCAAGCTTGATCGCGGTATCGAAATCCGTGATCGCGCGGTCGTATTCGCGCTTCTCCGCAAGCGAGCTGCCGCGGTTATAGAATGTCAGCGCTTCGCGCGGGTTCAGCTTGATCGCCGCATCGAAGTCGGCAATCGCCTTCTCCGTGTCGCCCTTGGTACGGAGGAGCATGCCGCGATTGGCATAGGCGACGTCGTTGTTGACGTTGACCTTGATGGCGGCGTCGAAGTCTGCAATCGCCTTGTCGGCATCGCCTTTTCCGCGATAAGCGAGACCGCGGTTCACAAAGGCTGCATCGTGATTCGGGTTGAACTTGACCGTCGCATCGAAGTCCTCGATGGCGCGGTCAATCTCGCCCTTGGCGCGATAGGCCAAGCCACGGTTATAGAACGCGGCGTCATATTCGGGACGGATGCGGATTGCCTGGCTGAAGTCCGCAATGGCGCGGTCGCGGTCATTCCGGGCCAGATAGACAAGACCACGGTCGTTGAATGCGTTGGCGGAACGCGGATCGAGCCGGAGCGCATTGTCGAGATCTGCGAGTGCGCGGGTGTAATCGCGCTTGTTGCTGTAGGCGAGACCGCGGCTGGCGTAGGCCGCCGCGAACTTGCCGTCGAGCTTGATCGCCTGGTCGAAATCCTGGATCGAGCGGTCGCTCTGGCCCTTGTCGCGATAGGCCAGACCGCGCTCATACCAGGTGTTGGCGCTGTTCGGATTGAACTTGAGCGCCTGATCGAAGTCGGCGATGGCACGGTCGTAGTCGCCCTTCGCATAGAGCGAATTGCCTCGGTAGGTGTACGCCGCGACGTTCTTGTTGTCGAACTTGAGCGCCTGATCGAAGTCGGCGATCGCCTTGTCGTTGTCGCCGATGTGCCAGTAGGCCGAGCCGCGGTGTGAATAGGCGGTCGCGTGCTTCGGATTGATCTTGATCACCGCGCTGAAGTCGGCCGCGGCCTTCTCCCACTCGCGCTTGTCACGATAGGCGATGCCGCGATTGTAGAAGGCGGTATCGAAGTTCGGATTCGCTTTCACCGCATTGTCGAAGTCGGCAATGGCGCGCTCGAGATCGCGCTTGCCCATGTAGAGCTCACCGCGGTTGTTGTGGGCGACGGCAAACTTCGAATCCAGACGAACCGCCTGATCGAGATCCTGGATGGCGCGATCGGTCTCGCCCTTGGCAGCGTAAGCCATGCCGCGGGTGTTGAACGCCACCGGATAGTTCGGCCGGCCGTTGATCGCCTGATTCAGATCGTTGATCGCGCGGTCGTAGTCCTTCTTCTCGAAGTAGGCGAGACCGCGGCTGAAGTACGCCGGCGCATAGCCCGGATTGATACGAAGCGCCTGCTCATAGTCCTGCATCGCGCGCTCGGGCTGGCGCATATCCCAGTAAGACAGGCCGCGGTTGTAGAACGCGAGCGCGTTGCGAGCGTCGAGACGGAGCGAGGTCGAGAAGTCCGCGACGGCGCGCTCATGATCGCCCTTGTCGCGTGAAGCGAGGCCGCGGTTGTAGAAGGGCAGCGGATTCTTTGGATCGAGCTTGATCGCCACATCGAAGTCGGCGAGCGCTTTGTCCATCTCGCCCTTCGCGCGGAAGGTCAGGCCGCGGTTGTAATAGGCGAGCGAATCCTTTGGATCGAGCTCGATCGCCTTGCTGAGATCGGCCACTGCACGCTCGTAATCGTGACGATCGTAATAGACGACGCCGCGATCGTAATAAGCCAGCGCGTAGTTCGGATTGATCCTGATCGCCTCGTTGTAGTCCTTGATCGCGCGATCGTAGTCGCGCTTGTCGTAATTCGCGTTGCCGCGATTGTAGAACGCGAGCGCGAAGTCCGGCTGAATCGAGATCGCCTGATCGTAGTTGGTGATTGCGGCATCCATCTCGCCCTTGTTGCGATAGGCGAGACCGCGATTGTTGAACGCCATCGCGTCCTTCGGATTCAGCAGAACCACGTGGTCGAAGTCTTCAATGGCGCGGTCCGTCTCGCCCTTGGAGACGTAGGCCAGACCGCGATCGTTGAACGCCTGCGTGAAGGACGAATTGATCTTGATCGCGGAATCGAAGTCGCGGATCGCGCGGTCATAGTCGCGCATATCGCGATAGGCGAGGCCGCGATTGTGATAGGCGTAGGCGTCGTTCGGGTTCGCCTTGATGACGGCGTCGAAATCCGGCACTGCGCGGTCCGGCTCGCCCTTGGCGCGGTACGTCATCGCGCGGTTGTAAATCGTGAGCGTGCTGCGCGGATTGATCTTGAGCGACTGCGTCAAATCCTGGATCGCGCGCTCGTAGTCGCGCTTCTCGTAGTAGGCGTGACTGCGGCTGTTGTAGATCGTCGCTGCGTTGCGCGGATCGAGCTTGAGCGCGACATCGAAATCGGCAATCGCGCGATCGTGGTCGCCCTTCGAGCGATAAGCGAGACCGCGGTTGTAGATCGCCGTGCCGTTGCGCGGATCAATCTTCATCGCCTGGTCGAGATCGTCGATCGCCTTATCGAACTCGCCCTTCTCCCGGTATGCGTCGCCGCGCGCCGCATAGGCGGCCGCAAGCGTCGCGGGACGCTCCTTCGGATTGTCGATCACCGCTGTGCAGGCGCTGATGATCGAATCCTGATTGGATGATTCCTTGACGAAGCACGCGCCCTTGAGCTGCGGTGGCAGCTCGGCGGCCTGCGCCATCGGCTCCGGCTGAGCCTGACGCTGCTGCATCGGCTGGTGCTGTGGAGCCGGCCGCTGCTGCACGCGGCGCTGCGGCTCGCGCTGAGCCCACGGCTGTGCAATCGCAGTCGTCGACATCAGTGCGACGACAGTTGCGAGTGTTGCACGCTTGATACCGAAGCGAATTCCCCTGTTCATCACCGCCTCACCGCTTCTTTCAATTGTGACGTCTGCCTACTCGACGTCAGAACTGATCCTTTGCCTCTTTGGCCCTCATAGAACGAAGCGTATGGTGAAGGGTGCGGATTCACGGAGTAACATTAATCCGGCGGCGCACGATTCCTCAGGCGTCGTATTGATAAACACGCGATCGATCGCTCCGCGTCGAAGCATTGCGCGCCGTCAAAATGTAGACGCACGACTCGCCGAAATCGCTGAAAATACCGGAGCAATCGAGCTAATTTCGACGAAATTGATCGGCGAAAGCACGCGAAACATGCTGAACATTTTCATACCGCGATCGAAGAAATCTCGTTAACGCGCGACAACCATTTCGAAGCGCGTCCGATGCCTGCGAGAGAACCTGCGTTTTTAATACTAACACAAGCAATTCGCAGCGAATCGGCTGTTGTCCTTGGATCGTATTTGAAAAAAAGAATACAGATTGCTCTGCACGCAATATCGCGATGGCCACTCGTAGAGCGTAGCGGAAATGAATCTGATTCTTGTGAAGATGTTTGCGACCGCGCTGTCATTGGCGCAGGTCACGACTCAGCCCGATGCGGTGAAAACGCATTTCGATCCGATCACGGATCAGGCGGAGGTCGTCCAGCTTTTGAAGAATGGCTGTGCGCATATGCGCAAGGCGTTCGACATCGAGGACCTCAATCTCGACGATCTGATCGAAACCGCACTCCAAGATCCGCAGACCGTGGCTGGCGAGATCAAGGCGTTTCGCGGAATCAACTTCGACGATCTGCACATCGCGTATCGCCAGTTCTGCGGCAAAGGCGATGTCGAGAACTCGCCATTCAACATGGCCGAAGTGATCGAGTTCTATAACAACGCAGTCGCAGAGCTTCCCGATCACAACAAGCTCAAGGGCCTCAAACTTCCGGGCACGAGCGTGGTGCTCGACGGCAAGGGCGAGAAGTTCGCAGAGCTGTTCGAATCCGATCACCGCCGCACCTGGGTGCCGCTCAGCGCGATCCCGGATCATGTGCAGAAGGCGTTCATCGCCGCCGAGGACAAGCGCTTCTATCAGCACAAGGGCGTCGACGAGCGTGGCCTGATCCGCGCCTTCATTGCCAACATCGCGCAGCCGGGCCGTCCGCAGGGCGGCTCGACCATCACGCAGCAGGTTGCGAAGAACCTGCTCGTCGGCGACGACGTGAGCTATGAGCGCAAGATCCGCGAAATGATCGTGGCGGCGCGCATCGACCAGTCGCTATCGAAAGACGAAGTGCTCGAGGTTTATCTCAACTCGATCTTCCTGGGTCGCGGCTCCTGGGGCATCGACATGGCCGCGCATACCTACTTCAGGAAGCCCGCGTCCGCGCTCTCCGTGACCGAGGGCGCTGTGCTGGCGAGCCTCGCCAAAGGCCCGGCCTATTTCAGCCCGGACCGCTATCCGGAGCGTTCGCGCGAGCGTTATGCCTACGTCATCAAGCGCATGCAGGAGGAGAAGATCCCCGGCACCGAGGATGAGGTGGCAAGCGCTCAGCCGCGAATCTGGCCTTACGAGAAGCCGCGCCGCGAGACCGGCTTTCATTTTGTCGATCACCTGATGCGCGAGGCGAAGACCCTCGTCGGCATGCAGTCGCTGACCGTCGACTCGTACACCGTTCGCTCGACGATCAACACCAAGCTCCAGCGTGCATCCGAATACGCTTTGCAGGAAGGCCTTGCGAAGTACGAGTCCTCGACCGGCCGCGCCAAGTTCGAGGGTCCCGAGACCAACCTCGGCGAGACCGTCGCTCGCTACGACACCGACCAGCGCACGCGCGCTCAGCGCCGCGGCAAGGTGAAACCGACCTGGCAAATGGCGCTTCAGAACGCTCGCCTGCCGCTCTACGACGTGCAGTGGCCGCCGGCCATCGTCGTTGAGAAGAAGATTAATGAGAAGGGCGGCGCTTCGATCCGCGTCGGTCTGAAAGACGGCAGCATCCTGCCGCTGTGGATGCCGGACAGCATCAATCCGCAGTCGCTCAAGCTCAACGATGTCATCTATGTGAAGCTCGAAGACGGCAAGCCGGCGCGCGGCGCCGACGGCAAGATGAAAACCGGCGAGAGGATCGCGCATATCCGCGTGCGACCGAAGGTTCAGGGCGCGACGATCGTGCTGGAGAACAAGACCGGCCGCATCCTCGCGATGGTCGGCGGCTTCTCCTACGTGCAGAGCCAGCTCAACCGCACGACGCAATCGATTCGCCAGCCCGGATCGTCGATCAAGCCGCTAACCTATCTCGCGGCGCTGCATAAGGGGCTGCAGCCCAACACCCTCGTCTACGACAGCAGCGTGACGCTGCCGCCGATCGCGGGCGTCACTACGCATTATTGGTCGCCGAAGAACTATGAGGGTGGCGGCGCCGGCGTCATCACGTTTCGCCGCGCGCTCGAGCAGTCCAAGAACCTTGTCACCGCACGCCTTCTCGACGGCGCCATCGACAAGGATCCGCGCCGCAGCCTCGAAATGGTCTGCGAGCTGGCGATGGAAGCCGGCGTCTATCGCGAGTGCATGAAGAACTATCCGTTCGTGCTCGGCGCCCAGGCGCTGCGCATGATCGACCTCGCGGGCCTCTACGCCGCCATCGCAAACGAAGGCATGAAGGTGACACCGTACTCGATCGATGCGATCGAGCAGGCCGGCCGCGTGGTCTATCGCCACAAGACGCCGCCGCCGACGTACATGGCCGATGGCGATCGCGCCGCGTTCTACCAGCTCCGCACCATCCTCGAGGGCGTGGTGTCACGCGGCACCGCCATCTCGATGAAGCAGCACACCGGTTTCATCGCCGGCAAGACCGGTACCACGGACAGCGAGAACGACGCCTGGTTCGCTGGCTTCAATGCCGACGTCACCGTGATCGTCTGGGTCGGCTACGACAACGCCCGCGACAAGAAGACCCTCGGCGACGGCGCGACCGGTGGCCGCACGGCGGTCCCGATCTCGGAGCCCATTTTCCAGGCAGCCTGGCAGTACCAGGCAGAGAAAAAGCCCCTGCCGCCGCCCTCGCTGGAGGCCTCCAAGGTGCTGAAAGCCTTCCCGATCGACGTCTATACCGGGCAGCGCGTCAGCCCCTCCAAGACCGCGTTTATGGAGTATTTCCGCACCGTTGGCGGCAAGGTCCGCGAGACCCAGCACGCCCTGGTCGGTGCCGGCCGCGTGGCCTCGCGTCCGGCCTGGGCGCCGCCCGCCGAGGAGCGCAGCGCGCCTGCGCCGGCCATGCGCCAGGCTGTCGCCGCACCGTCGCGGGCTCCACGCACTCTTAGGGAACTGTTCGGATTACAGCGCTACTGAAATACGGGGCCACACAAATCGGCCACGGTCGATTGAGACTTTGCAGGAAACAGCGTCAACTTAGTTCGGGGTAACGAGTCATGAAGATGCGAACTGTCAGTGCCGTGCTCCTCGCGCTTGCTGCCACCACCGCGGTCGCCAGCGCCCAGGATTTCCAGATCGTGAAGGTGTCGTCGGTCGCCACGTCGGCCGTGGGCGAGCTGAAGCCCAAGACGATCTTCTTCAACGACGGCCGCGCCGACGACACGACCGACAAGGGCGCGTTCACCCGCTTCGACGAGTGGTCCCGCACCAAGCCGGTCCAGCGGCAGTTCCTCAGCCTGTTCCCGAATTTCCACGAGGGCATGATCCACAAGATCATCGACGGCTCGAAGAAAGAGGTGAAGGACGAGCTCCAGATGTACATCACCGAGGCGCGCTTCAAGCTGTCGCGCCCGGCGGCGTCCATTGACCTCAAGACCTTCGCAACGCTGGACTTCATCCAGAGCATCGACCCGCAGATCAAACACCAGATCATCAAGGCGTCTGATACGTCCGTCATGAAGGACGAGAAGGCGATGAACAACAAGAACCCGGACCGCGTCTGGTGCGAGGGCCCGACCGTCGCGACCTGCACCCGCTCGACCTACAAGCTCGAGGGCAAGTTGCCGATCGGCGTCGCGCTCGCCAACAAGCTGCGCGACAGCGACAAGAAGGTTTCGGACACGATCGAATTCGAGAGCGAGATGCGCATTCTCTCGGCGTCGGACATCGACGAGGCCGGCATGCGCAAGCTCACCGGCGTCGATACGCCGGTCGCCAGCGTTCTCGAGCAAAACATGTTCTACATCAATCAGGTGATGCGCTTCGGCAAGCTGGTGGCGGTGGTCCAGCCGAACCCCGCCGACGCCAACAGCACTATCGCCACCGTGATGATCGCGCTGGCGGTTTCCTCCAGCACGCTGGACACCAAAAAGAAATACCAGGAAGTCCCGGTGCTGCGTAACCTCGTGCCGCAGCAGGTGCTGCTCGGCAACAGCTCGTTCAACACCGGCACTTCGATCTCCTCCGGTCTTCCGAACTATGTCCGGAATCGGATCAAGGCGATCGCGGCGCTTCTCGACAAGGCCGCCTAATTCACGCAACACGCGACAGCAATTAAAGAAAAGACGGCCCGCTTCGGCGGGCCGTTTTATTTGTACTGATGGACACCGTAATCATTCTGCGATCGGTTTCACACAGCGATAACCACCGCCCGCGTTCCTGCAATCAATCTGTCACACTTGGCTCTAAGGTCCCGCCGTCGATACATCTGGGGACACAAGACATGGCTCAACCTCACTACTTCCAGCAGAATGCGGAAACATGTCTGGCCAGCGCGCAGTCGGCGACCGATGAAACCGAGCGCACCCTCTGGCTCATGCGTGCCGAAAGATGGTTGCGGCTGGCGCGTGAAGCGTCGTCCAAAGCCGACGACGAGCCGCTGACACCATATCTCGTTGCTGAACTTGAGAAATCGAAGGAGGCCGTGCTCGCGCCATCCGACGAGAAGGTTTCAGCCGCGAAGGCAACCAAAGCCAAAGTGGCTTAACCGAAATCGTCGCGTCCCGAAATCGGACACGCACGCAAAAAAAAGCGCCGGCTGCTCGCTTGCAGTCGGCGCTTTCTATTCCTATTCGTTCGACCGGTCAGTTCGCGTCGGTCGGGATCACATAGCCGAGCACGCGGCTCTTGGGATACGGACTCTCGGAAACCTTGTTCCCGTGGTTGCCCGAGATCACGATGATGTTGCCCGCACCGTCGGTACCGCGGACGATGCCGACGTGACCGCCATTGTTGCCGCGCGTGAGCACGACGATGGCGCCGACCCGCGGCGTATCGATGCGCTTGCCGTAGTCGAGGAACGACTTGGCGGCGCGCGAATTGGTCGTCGGATAGCCGGTGCGGCGCAGGACGAAGTTCACGAAGTCCGCGCACCACAGATCCGGATAGGGCACGCCAACCTGACGCGAGGTCGCGCCCATCCATTTCAGGGCTTCGAGCCCGATCGAGAACACGCTGTCCTTCTTCTCGGCTTTTGGCGCGATCGAGGAAATGGGGGCCGTGCTGTCGTTGCCGTTGCGGTGAGTCTCGTTCGGCACGCTGGCCAACGAGAACCGTTCTTCCTTTTTCTTTTCACCGATCGCGAACGCCGGAGTCGCGAGTGCTGTTGCGGCAGCCAAGAGAATGAGCGTCTGCATTGAGCGCTTCATGTTTCTTCCCGTTGTCTAGCTTCTGTCTGTCACCCTCCGTTTCCTGAGCCGCCGCACGCGGGAAAAGGACACGTTTATCGATTTTTATGCGCAATTCTTCCCATCGGCTTCGTAACCTCGCAAGCATAATGCGACGTTGGCACCGGCCGCCTTTTTGATATGGTTAATAGTGACAATTTTAATGAATTTTCGGGGTCCCCAAGCCATTGTTTCCGCGGTGGAATCACCCTGCCTCAAAGGTTAACACGCGGCCCGATTGAGCGCCGATTTCAGCGCACGGCAAAGGACGCCTGCGACATCGCCAGAAATCATCTCAAATTGCGCAACCGCGCGGCTTTTCGTTAGGCTGCCTGTCTAAACGTCGAAAACAAAATTCCGAACTGGGGAATCCAAGGAGATTGTGATGTCGGGAGAAACCGAAGCGCTCGCCAAATTCGCCTCGTCGCTGAAGTACGAGGACATCCCGGAGCGCGTGCGCGAGCACACCAAGAACGTTCTGCTCGACACATTGGCTTGCGCGGTCGCTGGCCATCAGGGCGAAGAAACCGACCAAGTCAGCGCGCTTGCCACGCAGATGGCGGACTCGCGCGAAACCACTGTGCTCGGCGGCGACAAGCTCTCGCTCTCCGGCGCGACGCTACTCAACGGCTATCTCATCACCGCGGTGACGATGTGCGACATCCACCGCTCGACGCTCACCCACGTCACGCCCGAAGTGATGCCGCCTGCGCTCGCGATTGCCGAGCGCGACGACAAGTCGGGCCGCGATCTTCTGGTGGCGCTCGCCGCCGGCATGGAGGTGACGACACGCGTCGGCATCGGCTCCGACTATCCTGCGGCCCGCGCCCGCGGTTGGCACGGCCCCGGCGTGTTCGGTCCGTTCGGCGCGGCTGCCGCTGTCGGCAGCCTGCGCAAGCTCGATCCGGAGAAGATGGCCAAGGCATTCGGCCTCGCCGGCAGCCAGGCCGCCGGCACCTTCGCCGCCTGGGGCACGCCGACGGTGAAATTCCATCAGTGCCGCGGCGCAGTGTCCGGCCTTCTGGCCGCGATCCTCGCCGAACAGAACTTCCTCGCCACCAAGGAATTCCTCACAGCGAAAGATGGCGGCCTGTTCAACAGCTACTCCAACGGCGGCAAGCCGGAGCTCGTCACCAACGATCTCGGCAAGCGCTGGGAACTCGAGCAGATCGCGCTGCGGCTCTGGCCGTCGGCGTCGTCGACACAGGGCATGAACACCGCGCTGTTCGACATCATCGAAGCCAACAAGATCGACCCCGACAAGGTGAAGCAGCTCCGCGTCGCACTGAGTCAGACCGTGTTCGATCTGCATGGCAAGCTCGCGCGCTACAAGGCGAAATTCGATGCGCTGATTTCCGCACACTACACCGCGGCGATCATCCTGCACGACCAGAAGCTCACGCTCGCGCAATACGAAGCCGCGCGTTACGACGATCCGAAATTGCGCAAGGCGTCCGCCGAGCAGGTCGATGTGCGTCCGGATGCCTCGTTGACCGGCGTTCAATCGGTTGTCGAAATCGAGATGAACGACGGCAAGGTCTTCAAGGCGCGCTGCGAGCATCCACGCGGCTCCTATGAAAATCCGCTGTCGCGCGCGCAGATCGAGGGCAAGTTCCGCACCTACGCGAAGGGGCTGCTCTCGGATGCGCACATCGAAGAGGTCATCGGCGCCGTGAATCGGCTCGAGGACTTCGGCTCGGTGCGCAAGCTGATGGACATGCTGCGCTCGTCGCAGCGGGCCAAAGGCACGCGCGCCGCTTAAACAAAACAAAAGTTCACCGGGAGGAATTCAATGACCAAGCGATCGATGATCGCGGCGCTCGGAGCGATGCTCCTTGCGCCGCTCGCGATGGCGCCTGCGCGCGCCGAAGTGTCCGAGCTGCGCATGGCGACGCAATTCGGCATCGGCGCCATGCCGATGATCCTGATGCAGAAGAATCAGGTTCTGGAGAAACAGCTCGCCGCCGCCGGTCTCGGCAACGTGAAGGTGAGCTGGAAGCAATTCCCTGGCGGCAATCCGATGAACGAAGGCCTGCTCGCCGGAAACCTCGATATCGTCTCGGCCGGCACCACCGTGTTCATCACCCTGTGGGCGCGCGCCAAGGGCACGCCGACCGCAGTGCGCGCAATCGGCTCGATTTCCTCGCTGCCACTCTGGTTCATGTCGCGCAATCCGAACGTGAAGACGCTCGCGGACCTCAGCAGCAAGGACAAGATTGCGGTCACCACCGTGAAGGTCGCCGTGCATGCGATCCTGTTGCAGATGGCTGCCGAGAAACTTTACGGCCCGGCGAATTCCGGCAAGTTCGATCCGCTGACCGTCGGCATTCCGCATGGCGACGCCGCTGCTGCGATGATCTCCGGCAACCACGAGATCAACAACCACTTCACCGCGCCACCCTTCCAGAACATGGAGTTGAAGGCGGGCGTTCGCCGCATCACCACCGCAGAGGAAATTCTTGGCGGCCCGGCGAGCTACATGACGGCCTACACGACCGAGAAATTTCGCAACGAGAACCCGAAGGTCTACGCCGCCTACGTCGCGGCTCTGAAAGAGGTGATGGAGACGATCAACAAGGATCCCAAGGGCGCGACCAAGGACTATCTCGACGCGTCAAAAGACCCGATCACTCTAGAAGAGGGTGTCGAGATCGTCACCGACCCGGGTTCGAAGTTCACCATGACGCCGCAAAACGTCGCCACCTTCGCCAATTTCATGGCGAAGCAGGGTCTGACCAAGGTGAAGGCCGACTCCTGGAAAGACATGTTCTTCCCGGAGGCCCACGGCCTGCCAGGAAGTTGACCGCTTCGATGTCGGGAAAGAGTGGTGCCGATGGAGGGATTTGAACCCCCGACCACCCGCTTACGAAGCGGATGCTCTACCACTGAGCTACATCGGCGCCGTTCTGGATTGGCGGGCTTGATACCGCCCGCCCGCTGGAATGGCAAGCAAGGCCGTTCCAGCTTTTTTTAGGGACGCGAACCCCGTACCCCCACAGGCGTTTCCGGCTCGGGGTCGTGTTCCGGCTCGGGGCCGGGGTCGTCGGGAACGTGAATCAGCGGCACCACGGCCTCGACGCGTGAGCTCTCCGGCGGCTTCGCCGAAGCGATGCTGTTGCGGCGGGGTTCGTTCGCCTCTGTGACAGGTTCGGCGGGCGCGGGGATCGGTTTCGCTTCGGAAACGGGCGGCGCGGGAGGCGGCAGATCGATCACCGGCGGTTCCTTTGCGACCACCGGCTCCTCCACCTCGATGACATTGCGGCTGCCGGGCAATTCGGCGAGCGGCACCTTCCACTGGAAACCATCGAGCCGGCCGCTCGGCGACACTGGCACCCAGCGGTCCGAAACGACGCCATCGGCTGTCCAGCGCGGATCGCGCGCCGCACGCAATGCCCGCCCCATCCATTCGCGGGCGCGGCCTTCGTCGCCGTTCTCGCTTTGCTCAAGCTCGGCCATCAGCGCGGCGACACGCTGCGTCGGCTCCTTGAGCAGCGGCTTCAGCGCATCGCGCGCGATGGTGAACTCCTTGGCGTCGAGCGCAGCCCGCGCCACCGCAAGCGCACTTTCGACATGACCCGGCATCTTGTCCGCGAGCGTCTCGATTCGCGCGAGGCGCTCGCGTGCGGAGTCGCCCGGCCGCAGATGCGCGTAGGTGTCCGCGAGATCGGGGTGCGGATTCACGAGCCACGCCCTCTCGATGATACGGCCGGCCTTGCGGATCTCATTGTTCTCGCCGAGCAGACGGCCTGCGATATCGGCCGCGGGGACGAACGTCGGCACGAGCCTCACGGCATCGAGCGCTAACGAACGAGCTTTGTCCTTGTCGGTTTCCTCCGCGGCCATCGCCTGCGCGATCAACAGCACCGCGCGCTGGCGGCGATAGTCGTCCTTGTCGAGCAGGCCGTTGCGGCTGTTATGATCGAGCGCGGTGAGCGCGCCGGCCCAATCGTTTGCCGCACAACGGAAGTCGAGCACCGCCTGGCTTGCCCAACCCGCCGTCGGCGCGACCTTCGCGGCTTCCTCCGCGTAGGCCTGCGCTGCGGTCATGTCGTCGCGGCGGCGCGCTTCGACGTAGAGGCCACGCAGACCGAGGAGCTTGGTGTCCTCGCGCTCGGTCATCGCGCGGAAAGCGTGCTCCGCCTCGGCGCGGTTGCCGGCGAGCTGCGCATTCTGCGCGTTGAGCAACAGCGCGAGCGGCTCGTTCGGGGCGATCCGTAGCGCTTCCTCCGCGGCCCTGCGCGCGGCGCGAGCGTCGCCCGCTCCGACCGCGATCAATCCGCGCGACACCGCGAGATAGCCGCGCACGCCGCGGCGCTGGCTCAGGAAGGTCGAGATCAGATCGGGCGAGCGGATGATGTTACGGATGATCGCCCACAGCATCACTGCGGCGACGACCACCGCGCCAAGCGCAACAGCCGCCACCATCACCGTCGTTTCGATTTGATAGCTCTGCCACGTGATCGCGATATCGCCCGGCCGGTCGGCGATCCAGACGACGCCGAACGCGATCAGGGCGACCAACGCGAGGAAAATAAGAACGCGGATCATCGGGCGTGTTGCCTAGGGTGTTGTCTTGAGCGCGGCAATCGCATCGGCATTGAAACGGCGGCTCGCGGCGATGGCCTTGTCGCGCGCCTCGACCTTCGCGATCCAGGCTTGCGCCTTCGCGCGCGCGTCCGCGGGCAGCTTCGCAAGATCGGCGAGCGCGCCGGCAATGTCGCCATGCGCGGCCTTGAATTCAATGCGAGCCAGCATCGCGGCCGGGTCGTCGCCCGTTGGGGCGCCGATCGGACGAATGCGCACGAGTTTCTCGGCATTGGCCTGCAGGCGATCGAGGAAGCTTGCTTCGCTCGCCTGCGGCGCTGTCGCTTTCAGCATTGGCTGAATGAGCGCCGACAGCTCACGGCCGAGCACGGCATCGTTTGGCACACCGCTCGCCGCGAATGGTTCAAGCGGTGCTAGAGCAGCGGTGTCTTGTGTCAGCGATTTCGCTGCCGCCAATTCTGCGGCAAAAGGCTGACCACGCTCGACTGCAACACGCAGCGCGCCCGAAGCAACAGCAAGCCGCACCGGACGATCGGACGCGGCCTCTTGTTCCTTCTTCTGAATCTCAACAACCGAAGCGGAGAGCGCATCGAGACGCCCGCGCATGGTCGTCGCGGCTTCGTCATTGCGGCGCGCCAATGCATTCACGTTGTCGTTCAGTGTTTTTACAGCGCTATCGACCGCACCGATGCGATTGAGCACCGCCGGATCAGTCACAGGCTGACGCGGCGCGTTCGCTGCGGCTTCAAGCTTGTCGAGCCGCAAAGACAGCCCTTCGACCACTTTCGTATCAGCGCTGGCTGGCGCAACGGACACAACAGGCGGCGGCCGCGTCGTGAGATCGCGCAGTTGCGTTTCAATCGCCGCGAGCCGCGGGCTGAGATCGACGGTTTCCTTCTGTCCGCTCGGCACCGCACCGATAGCCCACAGCAGAATGAATGCGGCAAGCACGCCGCCCGCGCCTGCGGCTCCCGCGCCGATCATCGGCCAAAAAGATGCACGAGCGAATCCGGGCGGCGGCATCGTGCTCCGGCGATCCGGCTCGGGCTCGGCCTGTTCAGCATGCTGATGCGGCCGCTCCGGTGGCGGCGGAATGAACGGCTCACGCGTTTCCGGCGCGGACGGCTTTTCCGGCGTGGGAGCAGCGGCCTCAGCCGGCGGCGGGCTCTCCGGCTCAGCAGGAGCAGCCGTCTCCTGCGGCTCGGCGGAAACCTCCGTCGCCTTAAGGTCGATGGTCGGTGCGGACCGCTTGCGGCGTCCACCGTCCTCAGGAGGGGTTTCCGTTGCCATGTCCCCTTCTAAACGATTCGGTTATGGCCGGGGCGTGACCAAAGCGAGCAATGCCGATTCTTCGGGGTTTGGCGCGACCATGACCTCCTTGGCACCCCCGCTCAGAAGCGGGCGGGCGGCGCGCCCGGACAGACAATAATGCACCGGCGCCACCGCGGCTTGGTGGAAGCTTTGGGTGCATTCCAGATAGGTCTCGACGCTGCGCTGTGAAAAATGGATGACACCGTCGATCCGGCCGGCCTGAAGCGCCGTCTGCACCTCCGGCGGCAGCCGCGTAACCTTCGCGGCGCGATAGACCACCGCGGTCTCGACCGAAATGCCGTGCTGCGCCAAATCGCCGAACAGGTTGCGCGCCCGGTCCTCGCCTGCGGGATAGAGCAGCGGCTTCGTGGCTCCTGTAAAGCGCACGGCCACCAGCCGCACCAGATCCTCGCCGTCGCCATCCGCGGACTCGACGTTGGTGAACCCCGCAACCCGTGCCACCTCCGCGCTGCTGCGCCCGACCGTCAGCACCGGCAGCGAAAGCAGCTCCCGCAATCGTGGATGCTGCGCCATCATGCGCGGGCCGTTTGCACTGGTCATCAGCACCGCGGCCCACGGCCCCGCGCCGAATGTTGCATTCGGGATCGCTTCGATCCGCAGCATCGGCGCGAGCATCACCTCATGTCCCTGCGCGCGCAAAATCTTGGCGGTGCGTTCGCCATCGGGCTCGGGACGGGTGACGAGGAGGCGCATGTCAGTGCGCGAAGAAATCCGGGCCGGCGCGGCCCTTCAATTCCGCGCCCGCGTCGGCGCCAAGACGCGCTGCATCGGAGACCTTGCCTTCACGCACGGTCTCGAATGCCACACTGCCGTCCGGCTTCACGATCATGCCACGGAAGCTCAGCACATCGCCCGTGACAACCGCATGACCGCCGATCGGCGTTTTGCAGGAGCCATCAAGCACAGCGAGGAATGCACGCTCGGCCGCGAGCGCGACAGCCGTCGCCGGATGATTGATCGCCGCCATCATCGTGCGCGTATTCTCGTCGTTCTCGCGGGTTTCGATGCCGATGGCGCCCTGCCCCACCGCCGGAAGAAATTCGTCGATCGAAAGCACCGCCGCCGCGTGCTCGGTCAGCCCCAGCCGCTTAAGCCCCGCGAGCGCAAGCAGCGTCGCATCGGCCTGCCCCTCGTCGATCTTCTTCAACCGCGTCTCGACGTTGCCGCGCAGCGGCACGATCTTGAGGTCCGGTCGCTTCCGCAACAACATCGCCTGCCGCCGCAGCGACGCGGTACCGACCGTCGCGCCCCTGGGCAGATCGGCGATCGACTTCGCCTTGCGGCTGATCAGCACGTCGCGCGGGTCCTCGCGCGGCAGGAACGTCGAAAGGATCAGCCCCGGCGGCAGCACCGTCGGCATGTCCTTCGAGGAATGCACCGCGAGATCGATGGTCCCGGCCAGCAGCGCCTCTTCGATCTCCTTGGTGAACAGCCCCTTCCCGCCCACCTCGGCCAGGGGCCGGTCCTGAATCTGGTCACCGGTCGTCTTGATGATCTGGATTTCGATCAGCTCAGCGTCGATCCCGTGCGCCGCGGCCAGCGCCGCGCGCGTCATATGGGCCTGCGCCAGCGCCAGTGGGCTGCCGCGCGTTCCGAGCCGGAGAATTGCAGAGGATTGCGTCAATGGACCCCGCAGTGCTAGCCGTTGTTTGAACCAAGAGGCCCCATGTTTGTACTCGGAATCGAGACGACATGCGACGAGACCGCGGCCGCCGTGGTCGAACGGCCCGACGAGGGGCCGGGCAAGATCCTGTCCAACGTCGTGCTGTCGCAGGTCAATGAGCACGCCGCCTTCGGCGGCGTGGTTCCCGAAATCGCCGCGCGCGCCCATGTCGAGGCGCTGGACCGTATTATCGCCAAGGCGCTGGCCGACTCGGGCAAGGATTTCGCCGAGCTCGACGGCGTCGCCGCCGCGGCCGGCCCCGGCCTGATCGGCGGTGTCATCATCGGACTGACCACCGCCAAGGCCATCGCGCTGGTCAACGCCAAGCCGCTGATCGCGGTCAATCACCTCGAGGCCCATGCGCTCACCGCACGGCTCACCGACGGCGTCGCGTTCCCCTATTTCCTCCTGCTCGCCTCCGGCGGTCACACCCAGATCGTTGCCGTGCGCGGTGTCGGCGATTACGTGCGGCTCGGCACCACCATCGACGACGCCATAGGCGAGGCCTTCGACAAGACCGCGAAGCTGCTTGGCCTCGGCTATCCGGGCGGACCGCAGGTTGAAAAGGAGGCCGCGCGCGGCAATCCGCTTCGCTTCGCGCTGCCGCGCCCGATGCAGGGCCGCGTGGAGCCGGATTTCTCGTTCTCAGGCTTGAAGACCGCGCTGCGTCTCGAAGCCGAGAGAATCGCTCCGCTCACCGATCAGGATGTCGCGGACCTTTGCGCCTCCTTCCAGCAAGCGGTGGTCGAAACCATTCTGGATCGCCTCCGTGCGGGCATGCGTGTGTTCCGCGAACGTTTTGGCGCGCCGACCGCCGTTGTCGCGGCCGGTGGTGTCGCCGCCAACCAGGCGATCCGCAAGGTCCTGCACCGCATCGCTTTTGAAACCGGCACCGTGCTCGTTGCGCCGCCGCCCGCACTCTGCACCGACAACGGCGCGATGATCGCCTGGGCCGGCGCGGAACGGCTGGCACATGGCCTCACCGACTCGCTCGACACTGCGCCGCGCGCCCGCTGGCTGCTGGAAGACGTGGCCAAGCCTGCGAGCACAGCATCATGAGCTTTCAGCGGATTACCGTGCTCGGCGCAGGCGCTTGGGGCTGCGCGCTCGCCAACGCCGCAAAGCGCGCCGGACGAAACACCATCCTGTGGGGCCGCGCACCCCATCCACAGACCAAGCTCGAACCGGGCATCGAGGTCACCGCCGACCTTGCCCACGCGCTGTCGAAGACCGACGCCGTGCTCGCGGTCGTGCCCGCGCAGGCGCTGCGTGAGGTGATGGTCGCCGCCGACGAGCATGTGCCGTCTGGCACGCCGATCGTAAGCTGCGCGAAAGGCATCGAGCGCGGCAGCCACAAGTTCACCACCGAAGTGATCGGCGAGTGCGTGCAGACCGCACTGCCCGCGATCCTCTCCGGCCCGAGCTTCGCCGCCGACGTGTCGCGCGGCCTGCCGACTGCAGTGACGCTCGCCGCTCGCGATCTTGGCGTGGCCGAACGTCTCTCACAGGCGCTCGGCTCCGCAACCTTCCGGCCCTATCACACCACCGACGTGCGTGGTGTCGAGATCGGCGGCGCGGCGAAGAACGTGCTCGCGATTGGCGCAGGCATCGTAGCGGGCCGCGGGCTTGGCGCGAGCGCTGCGGCGGCGCTCACCACACGCGGCTTCGCGGAGCTCTTTCGTTTTGGCGCAGCTTACAACGCGCGGCCGGAAACGCTCACCGGACTTTCGGGCCTCGGCGATCTCGTCCTGAGCTGTTCAACCCCGCAGTCGCGCAATTTCTCGCTCGGCATCGCGCTCGGAAAGGGCGAACGCCCTCAAGAGGCCAGCCATGGACAACTCGCAGAAGGCGCGTTCACCGCGCAGGCGCTGGTCGAGATGGCGCGTGCCCGCAAGGTGGAAATGCCCGTTGCGGAGGCTGTCACCGCGGTGCTCGATGGACGGCTCACGGTCGATCAGGCTGTAGAGTCGCTGATGACGCGGCCATTCCGCGCGGAATGATGCGCCCTCGCACGATCGTTTTGACGGTCGCAACAATTCTGGTTGCAGGCGTAGCGGCGCTTGCGTCCTGGGATTTTTTCAAGTTCTCCCGCACGGCGCCGCCGCAAGCCGCGCCGGATGCGCGCGCAACACTGATCCTTGTTGAAAAGCAGGTCCGTCGTCTCAGTCTTGTGCGCAACGGACAGGTGTTGAAAACATACAACGTTACACTCGGCACTCATCCCGTCGGCCATAAGCAGCAGGAAGGCGACCAGCGCACGCCGGAAGGCACCTACGCGATCGACTTCAAACATCCACGCAGCCGCTTTCACCTTGCTCTGCGCGTCTCCTATCCGAACGCAGAGGATAGCAAGCAGGCGCAGCAGCGCGGAATCCAGGCGGGCGGTGATATTATGATCCACGGCCTGCCCAACGGACTTGGTATGCTCGGCCGCCTGATGCAAAGCCGCGATTGGACAGATGGCTGTATTGCCGTCACCAATAGAGAGATCGAGGAAATCTGGGCGATGGTCGACGTCGGAACACCGATCCAAATCAAGCCCTGAACGGAGACTGAGGATGGCTTACTGGCTGATGAAATCCGAGCCCGACGCCTGGTCGTGGCAGCAGCAAGTCGCCAAGGGCGCCAAAGGCGAATTGTGGACCGGCGTGCGCAACCACACCGCCAAGCTCAACCTGATGAAGATGAAGAAGGGAGATCGCGGCTTCTTCTATCACTCCAACGAAGGCAAGGAGATCGTCGGCATCGTCGAGATCATCCGCGAAGCCCATCCCGATCCGACCGCGAAGGCGGGCGATCCGTGGGTCGTCGTCGATGTGAAGGCGGTCGAGCCGCTACCGAAGCCGGTCACGCTCGTCGCGATCAAGGCCGATCCGAAGCTGAAGGAAATGGCGCTGATCAAATTCTCCCGGCTTTCGGTGCAGCCGGTGACCACGGAAGAATGGAAACTCGTCTGTAAGATGGGCGGATTGAAGTAGGAGAAGCCGGATGTCGAAGATTCTCGCGGAAGTGAACTACCTTTCGGTCGTTCTTGCAGCCGTCGCTGCGTGGCTGTTCGGCGCGGTCTACTACACCGTGCTCAGCAAGCCGTGGATGGCTGCGATGGGCAAGACCGAAGAGCAGTGCCGCGCCGAGATGGCGGCCAAACAAGGCTTCGCCAAAGTCGCGCCATTCGTTCTCGCTTTTGTCGGCGTGTTCCTGATGGCCTTTGTCCTGTTCGGCATACTGACTCACTCCGGCCTGTGGTCGGTGCGCGCAGGCATGATCTCCGGCGTCTTCTGCTGGTTCGGATTCATCCTGACCACACAGACAGTCAACAACGCGTTCCACAGCAGGCGGCCTATGCTGACCGTGATCGACAGCGGCCATTGGCTAGGCTGCCTTCTGATCATCGGTGCCATCGTCGGCGGCATGGGCCGATAGTCCGCCGAAAGCGTTAATTCCGAGACGAAAGTGCAACCCTGCGAGCCTTGTCGCTCGTCGGCAGCCCGTCGCATAATGCCTGGTGAGACGAAAATTCGCGCTGTTTGAGCGTGAAGTCTGCGTTTGCGTGGAGGAAACGATGTCCGACGACAAGGTGTATGAAATTCCCGCCGAGTGGAAGCAGCGCGGCTTCATCGACGACGCAAAATACAAGGAGATGTACCAGCGATCGGTCACCGATCCGAACGGGTTCTGGGCCGAGCAGGCCAAGCGTATCACCTGGATGAAGCCCTTCACCAAGGTGAAGAACACGAACTACAGCGGCGACGTCTCGATCAAATGGTTCGAGGACGGCACGCTGAACGCCGCCTACAACTGCATCGACCGCCATCTCAAGACGCGCGCCAACCAGACCGCGATCATCTGGGAAGGCGACGATCCGAAAGATAGCAAGCACATCACCTACAAGGAGCTGCACGACGAGGTGTGCCGGATGGCCAACATCCTGCGCAACCGCAACGTCAAGAAGGGCGACCGCGTCACCATCTATATGCCGATGATCCCGGAGGCGGCCTACGCGATGCTCGCGTGCGCGCGCATCGGCGCGGTGCACTCCGTGGTGTTCGGCGGCTTCTCGCCGGATTCGCTCGCGGGCCGCATCGAGGACTGCCAGTCGAAGGTCGTCATCACCGCCGATGAAGGCGTGCGCGGCGGCCGCAAGATTCCGCTGAAGGCGAACACCGATGCCGCGATCGCAAAGGTTGGCGGCGTCGATCACGTCATCGTCGTGAAGCGGACCGGCGGCGCGGTCGATTGGAATCCCGTTCGCGATGTCTGGTACCACGAGGCAGCAAAGGTCGTGACCAGCGAATGCCCGTGCGAGGAGATGCACGCGGAGGACCCGCTGTTCATCCTCTACACGTCAGGATCGACTGGCAAGCCGAAGGGCGTGCTGCACACCACCGGCGGCTACATGGTCTTCACGTCGATCACGCATCAATACGTGTTCGACTACCACGACGGCGACATCTACTGGTGCACCGCCGACGTCGGCTGGGTCACCGGCCACAGCTACATTCTCTACGGGCCGCTCTCGAACGGCGCGATCACGCTGATGTTCGAAGGCGTGCCGAACTATCCGACCAACTCCCGCTTCTGGGAGGTGATCGACAAGCACAAGGTCAACACGTTCTACACCGCGCCGACCGCGATCCGCGCGCTGATGCAGGCCGGCGACGAGCCGGTGAAGAAGACCTCGCGTAAATCGCTGAGGCTGCTCGGCTCGGTCGGCGAGCCGATCAATCCGGAAGCATGGGAGTGGTATTATCAGGTGGTGGGCGACAGCCGCTGCCCGATCGTCGACACGTGGTGGCAGACCGAAACCGGCGGCATTCTCATCACGCCGCTGCCGGGTGCGACGCGCTTGAAGCCGGGCTCCGCGACGCGGCCGTTCTTCGGCTGTCAGCCGCAGCTCGTCGACGCCGAGGGCAAGGTTCTCGAAGGCGCCGCGTCGGGCAATCTCTGCATCATCGATTCCTGGCCGGGCCAGATGCGCACCGTGTACGGCGATCACCAGCGCTTCATCGACACGTATTTCAAAACCTATCCGGGCAAATACTTCACCGGCGACGGCTGCCGCAGAGATGCGGACGGCTACTACTGGATCACCGGCCGTGTCGATGACGTCATCAACGTCGCGGGCCACCGCATGGGCACCGCCGAGGTCGAGAGCGCGCTGGTTGCTCACGACTCGGTGTCGGAGGCCGCAGTCGTCGGCTATCCGCACGACATCAAGGGCCAGGGCATCTACGCCTATGTCACGCTGATGGCCGGTCAGCAGCCGAGCGAGGAGCTTCGCAAGGAGTTGGTGCAGTGGGTGCGCAAGGAGATCGGCCCGATCGCTTCTCCGGACCTCATTCAGTTCGCGCCCGGCCTGCCGAAGACGCGCTCCGGCAAGATCATGCGCCGCATCCTACGCAAGATCGCCGAGGACGATTACGGCGCGCTCGGCGACACCTCGACGCTGGCCGATCCGGCCGTCGTCGACGACCTCGTGAACAACCGGCAGAACAAGAAGGGCGCCAAGGCAGCGTCCTGAGGCGGCACCCTGACACCATCGTCCCAAAACGAAGCAAAAGGCGCGGTCAAAAGCCGCGCCTTTTTCTTTCAGAACAAGCACTTAAAGCGGATTGCCTGGCGCGACCAAGTATGGTTAATATTTGGTTAATAGATGCGGCAACGCCTAGTCAGGACGTTGCAAATGAGTGCTCTGTACCGGTCTGTGGCCACACTCGCTGTGGCCGTTTCTGCTGCGCTTCTCTCCACCTTCACCACCGCGACACCCGCTTCGGCCCGTGAGGTCGTGGCGTTCCAAAACGGCGTGCCCGCCGGCACGATCGTCGTACGCACCAACGAGCGCAAGCTCTACTTGGTGATCGGCGAAGGCCGTGCGCTTCGTTACACCGTGGGCGTCGGCCGCGCCGGCCGGCAATGGGCAGGCCGCGCCTTCATCGACGGCAAGCACGTGCGCCCGGACTGGGCGCCGCCGCCGGACATCAAGCGCGACCGGCCGAACCTGCCAAACGTCATTCCCGGCGGCTCGCCGGCCAATCCGATGGGCATTGCGGCGCTGACGCTGTCGGGCGGCGACTACGCCATCCACGGCACCAACCAGCCGGATTCGATCGGCGGCTTCGTGTCCTATGGCTGCATCCGCATGTACAACCAGGACATCGCCGATCTTTATGAGCGCGTTGCCATCGGCACGCCGGTGATCGTCACGCGCTGAGCTACCAGGAGCGGACCTGAGCAGGGCATCGTCGTCGGATCAAAAGTCCGAGGCGATGCCCTTGCGCTCCCAGTCGCCGTATCGGGTCGGCTCCGGGCCTTCGGGACCGCCCGCCTCTTTCGCCTGTTCCGCGGCCTTGCGGTCGATCTCGGCGCGCCGCGCAGCAGCCTCCGCCAGCGCACGTTCCGCGGCGGGTGTCAGCTTCTGCTTCAGCTTATCGGACATGACTTCTTAAACGCCTGGCACGGACGGCGGGTCAAGGCATAAGCGCGGGCTTCCTTTTCGCCGCATCTTCGTGGCACATGCCCGGCGATGTCATCGCAAAATACCAAAGAAGAGACCAAGGAAGTTCCGGGCCTGGCCGCGCGCAGCGCCGCCGCCGGCATTCTCGACGCCGTGCTGCGCAGCAAGCGTCCGCTCGACGAGCAGCTTGAGGCTGCCGATCTCACAGCATTGCCGGACCGCGACCGCGCACTCGTTCGCCACATCGTTGCAACCACGCTGCGCCGCCTCGGCACGATCCGCCATCTGCTTAACGAGCAACTTGAGCGCGGCCTGCCGAAGGAAGCCCCGCGTGCCGAGACCGCATTGCTTGTCGGCGCGACGCAAATCTTGTTTCTCGATGTGCCCGATCACGCCGCGGTCGATCTCTCGGTTCGTATCGCACGCGCAGATCGCTACGCCGCGCACTACACCAAGCTGATCAACGCCGTGCTGCGGCGGCTCGCGAACGACGGCAAAGCGCGTCTCGCCGCGCTCGACACCGTGATGCTCGACACGCCAGACTGGCTGATGAAGCGCTGGATTGCGGCTTACGGCGAGCCAACAGCACGCGCAATTGCAGCCGCGCATACGCATGAAGCGGCGCTCGACATCAGTGTGAAAAGCGATCCCGAAGGCTGGGCCACGAGGCTCAACGGCCGTGTCCTCCCCACCGGCACGATCCGCACCGTCGCGCACGGCGCGGTGCCGAACCTTCCCGGCTTCAACGACGGCGAATGGTGGGTGCAGGACGCCGCTGCCGCGATCCCCGCGAAACTTCTTGGCGACGTGCGTGGCAAGTCTGTCGCCGATCTCTGCGCCGCGCCTGGCGGAAAAACCGCGCAGCTTGCCACTGCCGGCGCGAAGGTCACAGCCGTCGACCGCTCCGAGCCGCGCCTCAAGCGCCTTCGCGAAAATCTTGCGCGCCTGAAGCTCGATGCCGAGACGGTCACAACCGACGCCGCGCAATGGCAGCACGAACCGTTCGACGCCGTGCTTGTCGACGCGCCCTGCTCCTCGACCGGCACCATCCGCCGCCACCCGGACATCCCGTGGCTGAAGTCCGAGACAGACATCGCCAAGCTTTCGGCGCTCCAGAGCCGCCTGCTCGACCGCGCCGCAATGCTGACGAAGCCCGGCGGCACGCTGGTCTATTGCACCTGCTCGCTGGAGCCGGAGGAGGGTGAGCGCGCCATTGCCGCGCTGCTCGAACGCAACCCCGGCCTGAAGCGCTCGCCGATCACACCCGCCGAGGTCGGCGGCCTTTCCGAGATTGTCACCCCCGACGGTGCGATCCGCAGCCTGCCCTGCCACCTGCCCGACCCGGAGCCCCAGATGTCCGGGCTCGACGGGTTCTATGCTGCCCGAATCATTAGGGTTTAGGGCTTTCGCCACTGTTGGCCACTGTCCGCCCCTTCGCTATATGTGACACTGGGGTGAGCGGGGACCGGGCCCCGCGGCAAAAGTCACAAAAGTCCCACAGAGGCGAATGCGGTAATGGCTGGCCTGTCGATCGCGGAGCGGGTCAAGCTGTCCCTGCTCCTGGGGCGTCGCGGCTTGCGCCATCTCGCCGGGCGCGTGCGCGGCCATCCCCTCGTCCGTTTGAATTTCGTTTCCAGCAAAACCGACCGGCTGGTGATCGCGCCGCAGGATCTGCGGACCGCCGACGGCACCCGCGCGAGCGAGATCTACGCCGGCCGCTTCGTCTTCGCCGGCAAGGCCGTGATGTGCGACGGCCGCTCGCCGTTCGAAATCGCACCGCCGTCCGAGGAATGGGCGGCGACGCTGCTCAGCTTCGGCTGGTTGCGCCATCTGCGCGCCGCCGAATCCGGCATCACCCGCGCCAACGCGCGCGCCCTCGTCGACGAGTGGATCGTGCTTCAAGGCGCGTTTCATCCGCTTGGATGGCGCCCGGAGATTCTCGCACGCCGTATCATCAACTGGCTGAGCCAGGCGCCGTTGATCCTTCACGACGCCGACGATCAGTTCTATCGCCGCTTCCTGCGCAGCCTGACGCGGCAGGTCCGCTATCTGCGTCACACTGCGCTCGAAGCGCCGGATGGCGCACCGCGCATGCAGACGCTCGTCGCACTCTCCTATGCGGCGCTGTGCATGGCGGGCCAGCAGCGCCACCTCACCCGCGTCGTGAACCG
>JBFLYS010000039.1:0-42159 GCA_040756555.1 Pseudomonadota bacterium
TGTCCGCCTTGATCATCGGGATCGCGGGTGGCCCGTCCGAGATCGCAATCAGGGTCTGCCCCTGAATGACGCTCAGGATCATCTCGTTGCTGCTCTTGTAAGGGATCAGGGTGCCCGGCATGCCGCTTTTGAGCTTGAGCAGTTCGGTCGCCGTCGTAAACGCCGGCGAAGTCGAGGCATAGTTCGACTTGTCAGGATTCTTCTTCGCCCACTCGACCAGCTCTTTCACGGTCTTCGCCGGATGATCGATCGGGATCACGGCGATCAGTGGGAAGTTCGCGATCATCGACAGCGGCACGAAGCTCTTGGTCGGGTGATACGCGAGGTTCGGATACGCCGCGGACGCGATCGACATCACACCGCTCGCGCCGACGAACAGCGTGTAGCCGTCGTGCGGCTGGTTGACGACATATTCCGCCGCGGGACGGCCGCCGGCCGCAGGGCGATTTTCAATGATGAGCGGCTGGCCAAGGAAGTCGCCGACCTTCTGTCCCACCAGGCGGGCGAAGATGTCGTTGCCGCCGCCGGCCGCGAACGGAACGATGACGCGGATCGGCTTGTTCGGATAGTTCGCCGCGTCCTGCGCCGAGGCCGGGGCGAGTGCCGTCGCAGCCAGCAGCGCGAGGCCGCCCAGCATGGCGCGGCCCAATCGGATCAGGTTCATCGGAGCACTCCCTAGTCTGCGGTATGGTTCTTGTTGGGGCTCAACCTAGTGTCCCGAACCCGAAGTTCGCAAGAATGTGCTGCGGGCACTTATGCGAACTTCGGGTTCAAAGGGACACTAGGAGTCATAATGTTGCTAGTGTCGCTTTGATTTGGAAGTTCGCTTCGGAACGGGCCGAGAGCTCGGGCGAACTTCCAAATCGCGACACTAGCGAAAAATCCGCCAAAGTCGATTGCCCGCTTGCCGCAGCGTTTAGATTGCCGCCAGCGCCTGTTCCAGGTCGGCGATCAGGTCGTCGGCATCCTCGATGCCCACCGAGAGCCGCACGAGCCCCTCACCGATGCCCAACTCCGCCCGGACCTCGGGCGGCACCGAAGCGTGGGTCATCAGCAGCGGATGCTCGATCAGGCTTTCGACGCCGCCGAGGCTTTCGGCGAGCGAGAAAAGCTGCGTCCGTTCGAGAAAGGTCTTCGCGCCTGCAAGATCGGTCTTGAGATCGACCGAGATCATGCCGCCGAAGGCGCGCATCTGCTTCTTGGCGAGCGCATGCTGGGGGTGGCTCGGCAGGCCCGGATAGATCACGCGCTTGACCTTCGGATGGACCGACAGCCGCTCCGCGATCTTCAGCGCAGACGCCGAATGCCGCTCCATGCGGAGCGCCAGCGTCTTCAACCCGCGCAGGGCGAGGAAGGAATCGAACGGGCCCTGGATGCCGCCCACCGCGTTCTGGAGGAAGCCGACGCGCTCGGCCAGTTCCTTGTTCTCGCCGACCACCGCCGTGCCGCCGATCATGTCGGAATGGCCGTTGAGATATTTGGTGGTCGAATGCACCACCGCGTCGAAACCGTGCTCCAACGGCCGCTGGATGTACGGGCTTGCGAACGTATTGTCGGCGACGGCCCAAATGCTGTGCTTCTTCGCGATCACCGCGATGCGCTCGAGATCAGCCAGCTTCAGAGAGGGGTTGGTCGGGGTCTCGACCCAGACCATCCGCGTGTTCGGCCTGATCGCCTTTTCGAAATTCGCCGGATCGGTGAGATCGACATAGGAAATATCGAGGTTCATCGAGCGCCGCCGCACGCGCTCGAACAGCCGCCGCGTGCCGCCGTAGATGTCGTCGCAGGCGACAATGTGTGAACCCGCATCGAGGCACTCGAGCACGGTCGAGATCGCCGCAAGTCCGGACGCGAAGGCGCAAGCGCGCACACCCCCTTCGAGGTCCGCGATGCAGCGCTCATAGGCAAAGCGCGTCGGGTTCTGGCTTCGCGCGTAGTCGTACCCCTTGTTCACGCCCGGGCTGATCTGGACGTAGGTCGAGGTCGTGTAGATCGGCGTCATCACCGCCCCGGTTGTCGGATCGGGCGATTGGCCGGCGTGGATGCAGCGCGTGGCGAAGGCAAGCTGATTGGATTTGGTCATTTCATCGCAACCCGGAAGTGGTTGATGAGATCGATGCGCGTCACAAGGCCAAGGAATTTTCCGTTGTCCATGACGATGGCGACATAGTCCTTGCGGAACAACGGCACGAGCGCCTTGATCGGCGCATCGGCGGAGACCGTCTCAAGCTTCGTCACCATCACGTCCTTGACCGGCGTCTCGAAAGCCTTGCCCGCCGTGTCGTTGCCGTCGATCAGCGCCGCCAGAAGATCGCTCTCATCCACGAGACCGACGAGCTTGTCGTCCTCCATCACCGGCATCTGCGACACATCGGCGGCGCGCATGCGCGCGAACACCGTGCGCAGCGTGTCGTGCGGGCGCACTTCGATGGCGAGACCTTCGGTGTGGCGGTTGATGACGAGATCGCGCACCGTGCCGAAGCGGGCGCGGTCGATCCAGCCCTCCTGCGCCATGAAGGCGTCATTGAACACCTTCGAAAGATACTTGGCGCCGGAGTCGCAGACGAAGGCCACGACACGCTTCGGCGTGCTCTGCCTTTTGCAGTGACGCAGCGCCGCAGTGAGGATCGTACCGGACGACGAGCCTGCGAACACGCCCTCTTTCTTCAAAAGCTCACGCGCCGCCGAGAAGCTTTCCTGATCGGTGACCGAATAGGCATGTTTCACCAGCGAGAGGTCCGCGTTCGGCGGGATGAAATCCTCGCCGATGCCCTCCACCGTCCAGCTCCCTGCTTCGATCATCTCGCCGCAGTTCACATAAGGCGCGAGGATCGACCCCATCGGATCGGCGAGCACCATCTCGGTCTTCGGTGAATGCGCTCTCATGTAGCGGCCCACACCGGTCAGCGTGCCGCCAGAGCCGACGCCGCACACGATCGCGTCGATGTCGCCATCCATCTGCTTGAGCAGCTCCGGCGCGGTGCCCTGCTCGTGCGCCAGCGGGTTCGCCGGGTTCTCGAACTGGTTGATGAAGATCGCGCCCTTGGTCTTTGCGGTGATCGTCTGCGCGAGGTCCTGGTAGTAGTCGGGATGGCCCTTGCCGACGTCCGAACGCGTGATGATCACCTGCGCGCCCATCGCGCGCGCATGCAGGATCTTCTCGCGCGCCATCTTGTCGGGCACGACCAGGATGGTGCGATAGCCCTTCTGCCCGCCGACCAACGCGAGGCCCAGGCCCGTGTTGCCCGCGGTCGCCTCGACGATGGTTCCACCGGCCTTGAGGCGCCCTTCCCGTTCAGCCGCCTCGATCATGGCGCGCGCCGGCCGGTCCTTGATCGAACCCGACGGATTGGCACTCTCGAGCTTCAAAAACAGGCGGCACTGGCCGCGATCCATGCGCGTGACTTCGACGAGCGGAGTCTGGCCAATCAGGTCAAGTGTCGATGCCATTCGATTCCCTTAGCACGCTCGCAAAGCCATGAAAGGAAAAGAACAATCGCGGCGCGGAAGCTCCGCAGCGCGAAAAATTACCAGCCAAAAACCGCACGCCGGGGCATCATTTGCATCGCGGAGCAGCCATGTCCGTGACACTTCCGCGACGAAATTTCTTCGGAGTTTGAAGGGGTTAATTTAACTGAAAACCCCGCCAAACCATTGACTTTCCGCGGTTCGTCCCTATTTTGCGCTGCAACGGCACGAATATGGATTCGGCCAGCCTCCGCGCATCACCGTCGTGCATGTAGTCCGGCGCGGCTTCGGGCGGCCCTGACACGAGGCTCTATGCCCTTTTCCAAACTCGGCTTGTCCGAAAAGGTTCTTTCCGCGGTCACCGCGGCTGGTTACCCGGCTCCCACGCCCATCCAAGAACAAGCTATCCCGCATGTGCTCGCGCGCCGCGACGTTCTCGGCATCGCGCAGACCGGCACCGGCAAGACCGCGGCCTTCACCCTCCCGATGCTGACGATGCTCGAGCAAGGCCGCGCGCGAGCGCGCATGCCGCGCACGCTCATTCTCGAACCCACACGCGAGCTCGCAGCGCAGGTCGTCGAGAACTTCGAAAAATACGGAAAGAACCACAAGCTCAACGTCGCCCTCATCATCGGCGGCGTTTCTTTTGACGATCAGGACGCCAAGCTTCTGCGCGGCGTCGACGTGCTGATCGCAACGCCGGGCCGCCTGCTCGATCACTTCGAGCGCGGGCGCCTGCTGATGTCGGCGGTCGAACTGCTCGTCATCGACGAAGCCGACCGCATGCTCGACATGGGCTTCATCCCGGACATCGAACGTATCTGCAAACTCGTTCCCTTCACGCGGCAGACCTTGTTCTTCACCGCGACGATGCCGCCGGAAATCCAGCGCATCACCGAACAGTTCCTGCACAACCCGGTGCGCGTCGAGGTTTCCAAGCCCGCCAGCACCGCGTCCGCCATCACCCAGCAGCTCGTGAAGTGCGGCCGCGAGGATTACGAGAAGCGCGACACGTTGCGCCGCCTCATCAAGAGCGCCGATCCGTTCAAGAACGCGATCATCTTCTGCAACCGCAAGCGTGAGGTCGCAACACTGCACCGCTCGCTGGTGCGTCACGGTTTCAACGCGGTCGCCCTCCATGGCGACATGGATCAGTCCGCGCGCACGGCCGCGCTGGAGTCCTTCCGCAACGGCGATGCCAAGCTCCTGATTGCGTCCGACGTGGCCGCACGCGGTCTCGACATTCCAGACGTGAGCCACGTCTTCAATTACGACGTTCCTCACCACGCTGACGACTACGTCCACCGCATCGGCCGCACCGGCCGCGCCGGCAAGAGCGGCACCGCGATCACGATCGTGGCGCCCGCCGACGGCAAGTCGCTCGGCGCGATCGAGAAGCTGATCGGCCAGAGCATCGCCTGGATCGGCGAACCACCGTCGGCCGAGGAAACGTCATCAGAAGGTCGGCCGCGCGAAGGCCGTCATGGCGGCCGTGGCCGCCGGGATGGACGTGGCAACGGACGCCGAGGCGAATCCAAAGGGCCTCGCCACGAGCCCCGTCCGCCGCGTGATCACAGCCAGCCTCATGCGGCTCCGGTCCGCGCCGAACAGCCCGCCCCGATTGCCCGGATTGAAGAGGCCCGGCCTCGTCCTGCTGCACCGCGGCAAAGCGAACCGGCAGGTGATGTCAGCTCCCATTTGCCAGCGTTTCTGCTGCGTCCGGTGCGGGCAAAAGCCTGATAATTCCGGGGTGTTTACCCCGCTTTTACGACTGTAGAAATATCGTGCCTATCTCAGTGTCTGTCTCATTTCCGAGGACGCTGGCCGGCGCATTTTGGCCGGACGGCAAGGGGTAATTGCAATGGCCGAGATCGCCGACGAACACGAACGCACGATGGCGTTCGCGGAAATCGCGCTCGGACAATTGAAGGCACTTCGCCAGCCGGCCACGCCGCGCAACTATGAGATCTGGTATTCCTACGCGACCGGCTACAGCCCATCGCTGAATCAAACCATCAACGAGACGTTGGCGCGTTCCGGCACGTTGACCGACGCCGACCTCGAACAGATCTACGCCAACTTCATTTCGCCGACGCGCCTGACCGACAAGATCGACACCGTCGGCGCGCGCGTGATGGATGAGATCAACCAGGTCATGTCCATGATGGACGCGGCGACCGGCTCCGCGAACAACTACTCGGAGAGCCTCGCCGACGTGACCAACAAGCTCGGCAGCGCCAAGGACCGCGAGGGCCTGCGCGCGATCGTGGAAAGCCTGGTGCAGACCGCGTCCGAGATGAAGAAGGACAACCACACGCTCGAGCAGCGCTTGTCGCAGTCGAAGCAGGAGATCAACCAGCTTCAGGAAAACCTCGAAACCGTCCGCAACGAGAGCCTGACCGACCCCCTCACCGGCCTGTCGAACCGCAAGTTCTTCGACATGTCCCTCAATGAGGCACTCGAAGCCTCTGTCGAGCGCAGCGAGCCGCTGTCGCTGGTGATGACCGACATCGACCACTTCAAGACCTTCAACGACACCTGGGGCCATCTCACTGGCGACCAAGTGCTGCGCCTCGTCGCCATGTCGGTGAAACAGAACGTGAAGGGCCAGGACATCGCCTCGCGCTACGGCGGCGAGGAGTTCGCGCTGGTGCTGCCAAACACCGTGCTGCGTTCGGCGATCACCGTTGCCGACCACATCCGCCGCGCGGTGATGTCGAAGGAGCTGATGAAGCGCTCGACCGGCCAGAACCTCGGCCGTGTCACGATCTCGCTTGGCGTCGCGACCGTGCGCAAGGGCGACACCGCTCAGACGCTGATCGCTCGCGCCGACGCCTGCCTCTACGCGGCCAAGCGCAACGGCCGCAATCGGGTGATCTCCGAGACCGACCCCGAGGTGGCGCAAGGCGCGTCGGAGGCCAAGGTCGCCTGAGTTTCGGCGAGCGCTGAGTTGATTAACGCCGCTTCTTCATGAAGCGGCGTTTTGATTTTGCGGCCTTCTTCGCCGCATGGCGCTTTACAGGACTGGGTTTGGAAGGCTTGGGGGCGGCAGCTTTGGATCTCGCAGCTCTGGACTTGGCAGCCTTGGGCTTCTTCACCCCCACCCGAAGCGCCGCATCCCTCGCCTGCCGCGCCCATTGCGCCAGTTCGTCGGGATCGTCGTAGAGCCGCTCCGGCATCCGCCAGAACGAATTGATCGTCCGCGTGACGCCCTTCCTCTGGTAGCTGAACGGCGCGAGCCCTTCGGCCTCGAAGGCCGGGATCGTTTGTGTGTCAGCCTTCAGATAAATCACATCGCGGCTGATCAACGCGATCATCAGGCCATCGGAAAATACGCCCGCGCCGGAGAACATCCGGCGCACACTCACGCGCCCGAAGGCGGCGAACATCTCGGCAATGTGTTCGGGATCGGGGCCGGCCATGCGCCCACCCCGCGCAGACTAACGCGCCTCGAGCGCGTCGCTCTTGGCCGGCGTCAGCAGCACGGACTCGCCGCAGCCGCAGGCCGAGGTCTGGTTCGGGTTGTTGAACACGAACTGCGAGGACATCTTCTCGGTCTTCCAGTCCATCTCGGTGCCGAGCAGGAACAGCACAGCCTTGGGATCGATCAGGATCTTAACGCCCTTGTCCTCGACCACCTCATCGGTCGGCCCGATGCTGTCGACGTATTCCATCGTGTATTCCATGCCGGCGCAGCCGCCGTTCTTCACGCCGACGCGGAGCCCCGCGATCGGGCGGCCGGACTTCGCCATCAATTCCTTGATGCGGGTGGCAGCGGCCTCCGAGAGGCGCATCACCTGGGGTTTCGGACGGGCAGTCGCCATTTCGATCTCTCCTCGCGGCGGGAGTTTAACCCGCCGCACGGGCCGCTGGTTTGGAATAGCTCGATAAAACCAACGAATTCATACCTTTACTTAAGAAGCAAAAGCCATTCCGCAACTCACCACATATTTAGAACGAGTCGGGCCTCGTCCGTCATCCGGCTTTGGTCCCACGGCGGCTCCCAGACAATGGTCACCTTGGCGCTGGAAACGCCGTTCACCGCCGAGACCGCATTCTCCACCATCTGCGGCAGTTCGGCCGCCGACGGGCAGTTCGGGGTGGTCAGCGTCATGTCGATTTTCACCGAGCGGTCGTCCTCGATATCGACCTTGTAGATCAGGCCGAGCTCGTAGATGTCCGCCGGAATTTCCGGATCGTAGACGGTCTTGATCGCTGCGATGATGTCATCGCTCATGCGCGTGATCTCGGCCTCGGGCAGGCCGGAAATCTTGTTGTCGATCTCCGCGGGCGGAGCTTTGTTTGGATCGCTCATGCGAAAATATCCTGAGCTTTGATGAGGGCTTTTGCGAGGCTGTCGATCTCCTCGCGCGTATTATACATCGCGAATGACGCGCGGCAGGTCGCCGTCACGCCGTAGCGCTGAAGCAGCGGCATGACGCAATGAGTGCCGGCGCGAACTGCGATGCCGGAGCGGTCGATGATGGTCGCGATGTCGTGCGGATGCGCGCCTTTCATCTCGAACGAAACAATGGGGCCCTTGTCCTTCGCCGTGCCGATGATGCGGAGCGAATTGATCTCGCGCAGCTTGTCTTGCGCGTAAGCAAGCAGGTCGTTCTCATGGGCGCGGATGCGCGTCTTGCCGATCGAGTTGACGTACTCGATGGCGGCGCCGAGCCCGATCGCCTGCACGATGGATGGCGTACCGGCCTCGAAGCGGTGCGGAGGCTCGCCATAAGTGACAACGTCGGTCGAGACTTCGCGGATCATCTCGCCGCCGCCGTTGAACGGCGGCATGGCCTCAAGATGCTCGTACTTGCCCCACAGCACGCCGATGCCGCTCGGCCCGTAGAGCTTGTGGCCGGTGAAGACGTAGAAATCGCAGCCCAGGTCCTGCACATCGCAATCGAGGTGGACCGCGCCCTGCGCGCCGTCGACCAGCACGGGAATACCGCGCGCCTTGGCGAGCTTCGTCACCTCCTTGATCGGAACCGGGGTGCCGAGCGTGTTCGACATCTGCGTGATCGCGATCATCTTGGTGCGCGGCGTCAGCAGCTTCTCGAACTCGTCGAGGAGGAAATTGCCCTCGTCGTCCACCGGCGCGAATTTCAGCACTGCGCCATGCCGCTCGCGCAGGAAGTGCCACGGCACGATGTTGGAATGGTGCTCCATGATCGAGAGCACGATCTCATCGCCTGCCTTGATGCGTTCGCGGCCGAACGTATAAGCCACGAGGTTGATCGCCTCGGTGGCGTTGCGGGTGAAGATGATCTCCTCGCGGCGCGGCGCGTTGAGGAAGTCCTTCACCAGATCGCGCGCGCCCTCGTAGGCTTCTGTCGCGGCGTTCGCGAGATAATGCAGGCCCCGATGCACGTTGGCGTATTCGTGGGTGTAGGCATGCTGGATGCGGTCGAGCACGACCTTCGGCTTCTGCGCCGACGCCGCGTTGTCGAGATAGACCAGCGGCTTGCCATAGACCTGCATTCCGAGGATCGGGAAGTCTTCCCGGATCTTCGCGATATCGTAGGAACCGTTGCTCACCGCGGGATGCATGACTTTACCCTGCCCGCGCGCGCAGCCACGCGACCACATTGTCCATCAGAGCGTCGCGAAGGCCCGCGTGTTCGATGCCTTCAACCGCCTCGCCGACAAACGCCTGAACCAGCAGCGCCTCGGCTTCCTTCTCCGGAATGCCACGCGCCATCAGATAGAACCGCAGCTCTTCGTCGAGCGCGCCCGAGGTTGCGCCGTGACCGCACTGCACATCGTCCGCGAAGATCTCGAGTTCCGGCTTGTTGTCGGCCTCGGCATCTTCGGACAGCAGGAGCGCGCGCGTCATCATCTTGGCGTCGGTCTTCTGTGCGTGCTGGCGCACGATGATCTTGCCCTGGAACACGCCGCGGCTTTCGTCGTCGAGCACCGACTTGAAGACCTCACGGACCAGACAGCCGCCCTTCTTGTGGTCGGCGACCAGCGTGTTGTCGGCATGCTGCTTGCCCTTGAGCAGGCTCGCACCGCGGATGTTGGCGACCGTCTCGACCCCGTCGAACGACAGGAAGAGCTGATTGCGCACCACCGCCCCACCGATGTTGAAGCTGAAATCGTTGAAGCGCGCGTGTGCGCCGATCGTTGCCATCATCGAGGAGACGTGAACCACGCCCTCGCCGTTCGCGGCGATCTTGATGTGATCGACGTGGGCGTTGTCACCGACAACGAGATCGAGCGCGGCGTTGATCTGGTGATCGCGGCCACCCTCGTGGCTCTCGATCAGCATGGCACGGGCGTCCTTCTCGATCACCACCAGCGAGCGGGTGAAGATCGAAGCGGGCTTGTCCTGCCCCGCGACGAAAATCAGATGAATGGGCTTATCGACCGTCGCGCCGGCCGCCACATGGATCAGCGCGCCGTCGCGCATCAGCGCGGTGTTGAGCGCGACCGCGATATCGCCGTCGGCCAGCTTGCCGAGATGCTTCGCGATCAGCAGATCGTCGCGCGTCAGCGCCTCCGCCATCGGGCGGATCGTGAGCCCCTTCGACAAGTCCGCGAGATCGGACAGTTCCGGCACGAAGGCGCCATCGACAAACACGATGCGCCGCGCCTCCATGTCGCCGATGATCTTGCCGGCGCTCTTTGCGAACACCTTGCCGGCGGCATCAGGAGCACCCGCGACGGGCATCGCCTCGCGCATCAGCGCGCGCAGGTCGGTGTACTTCCACTCCTCGACGCGCCGGTTCGGCAGACCGTCGACCTCGAATTTGCGGAATGCGCTTTCGCGCAGCGCCGCGATGCCCGGCAGCTTCGCCTTCGCGGCCGTATAGGCGTCCGCGAGCGAAAGCTCGGCTGCGGTCTTCATGGTGCGAACTTCGGCGTTCATTTCGACCTCTACGCCGCGTCGTCCTGGAACTGGGCATAGCCCTGCGCTTCGAGTTCGAGCGCGAGTTCCTTGCCGCCGGTCTTCACGATGCGGCCCTTCGACAGCACGTGCACGACATCCGGCACGATGTGATCGAGCAGCCGCTGATAGTGGGTGATGACGATCATCGCGCGGTCCGGCGAGCGCAGACGGTTGACGCCGTCGGAGACGATCTTCAGCGCGTCGATGTCGAGGCCGGAGTCGGTCTCGTCCAACACCGCAAGGCGTGGCGCAAGCAGCGCCATCTGGAGAATCTCGTTGCGCTTCTTCTCGCCGCCGGAGAAGCCGACGTTGACGGCGCGGCGCAACATCTCGGGATTGATCTCAAGCGCCTTGGCGGTCTCGCGCATGAGCTTCATGAACTCCGGCGCCAGCAGTTCGGCCTCACCGCGCGCCTTGCGCTGCGCGTTCAGCGCCGTGCGCAGGAAGTTCACCGTCGTCACGCCAGGGATTTCCAGCGGATACTGGAACGCCAGGAACAGGCCCTTCGCGGCGCGCTCATCCGCCTCCATCTCGAGGATATTTTCGCCGTCGAGCAGGATTTCGCCTTCGGTCGCCTCGTAGCCCGGCTTGCCGGCCATCACGTAAGACAGCGTCGATTTGCCCGAACCGTTCGGGCCCATGATCGCGTGTACCTGGCCCTTCGGGACCGACAGGTTGATGCCGTTCAGGATCTTCTTGCCGTCCACCTCGGCGTGCAGGTTCTTGATCTCAAGCATAGCCACTTCGAACAATCCTTCTCGATCTATCTCTTTTTCGTCATGGCCGGGCTTGTCCCGGCCATCCCGCTTAGGAGGGCACGGTGCCCGCCTGATCGGGATCACCGGGTCTCGCCGCTTCGCGGCTCGCCCGGTGATGACAGTGTAGTTACAGGCTGAAATGCGCGATGATTTCCGCGATCAGCTCGTTCTTCTTCGTGTCTCTGTTGGCGGCGGTGACGGTGCCGAGCGAACGTCCGCTCACATCGATCTCGCCCTGCTCGCCAACAACGATCATCATTCCTTCCGCGTACACGCCTTCTTCCGGCTTCCGGAGCATGATGCGCGAGCCGTCGAAGACCCCCTGCACCCCGTTGTCCTTCAGCGCCTTGGAGGGCGCGACGTCGGCGTCGAAAAACTCCTTCAGGAAGGCGGCCGACGCCTTCAGTTTCTTCTGCCGTTCGGCTTCATCCTGCGCGCGCTTGGCATCAAGCTCAGCGACCGCCTTGTCGAGCGCCGACATCGTACCGATCCCCGGCCTCAACCCGCGTCAGCGCGAGATCCCCAGCGCCAGTGCCATTGGCCATCGGTTTTCCGGTGGCTGACGACAACCAGCACGAAGACGGTTGCAAGAACCACTGCCCCCCAGAGCAAAATCCCTGCGGTGTGAGGTTTGAGACCGAGCAGAACGAACGACGACAGGGCGATCACCGCGATCCCGGCGGCGACCAGCACCCAGCCCTCCCAAGTCGTGGGCGTCGCGCCGTAGCCGTAGGTCTTGGGCTTGAACCAGTATCTGTTCGTCATCGCCCGCTCCATCAGCCCACCGAGCCTTCGAGGCTGATCGAAATCAGCTTCTGCGCCTCGACCGCGAACTCCATCGGGAGCTGCTGCAGCACGTCCTTCACGAAGCCGTTGACGACGAGCGCCACCGCTTCTTCCGCGGAAAGGCCGCGCTGGCGGCAGTAGAACAGCATCTCTTCCGAAATCTTCGAGGTGGTCGCCTCGTGCTCGAACACCGCCGAGGAATTCTTCGCCTCGATATAGGGCACCGTGTGCGCGCCGCAGTCGTGGCCGATCAGGAGCGAGTCGCAGTTGGTAAAGTTGCGTGCCCCGGTCGCCTTGCGATGCGCCGACACGAGTCCGCGATAGGTGTTGTTGGAGCGGCCGGCCGAAATGCCCTTCGAGATGATCCGGCTCGATGTGTTCTTGCCGAGATGAATCATCTTGGTGCCAGAGTCGACCTGCTGGCGGCCGTTCGAAATCGCGATCGAGTAGAACTCGCCCCGCGAGTTGTCGCCGCGCAGGATGCAGCTCGGATACTTCCAGGTGATCGCCGAGCCGGTCTCCACCTGCGTCCACGAGATCTTCGAATTCGCGCCACGGCAGTCGCCGCGCTTGGTCACGAAGTTGTAGATGCCGCCCTTGCCCTCGGCGTCGCCGGGGTACCAGTTCTGCACCGTCGAATACTTGATCTCGGCGTCGTCGAGCGCGACGAGCTCGACCACCGCGGCGTGAAGCTGGTTCTCGTCGCGCATCGGCGCGGTGCAGCCTTCGAGATAGCTCACGTAGGAGCCCTTGTCGGCGATGATCAGCGTGCGCTCGAACTGGCCGGTGTTCTTTTCGTTGATGCGGAAGTAGGTCGAGAGCTCCATCGGGCAGCGCACACCCGGCGGCACGTAGACGAACGAGCCGTCGGAGAACACCGCCGAATTCAGCGTCGCGAAGAAGTTGTCTGAAACCGGCACCACTGTGCCGAGATACTTCTTCACCAGTTCCGGATGCTCGCGCAGAGCCTCCGAGATCGGCATGAAGATCACGCCGGCCTTCTTCAGCTCTTCCTGGAACGTGGTCGCGACGGACACGGAGTCGAACACGGCATCGACCGCCACGCGCGAACGCGGCGCAGCACCCTCTTCACCGTCTTCGTTCGTCTCGACCACGCCCGCCAGCATCTTCTGCTCACGCAGCGGAATGCCGAGCTTCTCGTAGGTCGCAAGAATTTCCGGATCGACCTCGTCGAGCGAGGCCAGCGCCTTCTTCTTCGGCGCGGAGTAGTAGTAGTAATCCTGGTAATTGATCTTCGGATAATCGACGCGGGCCCAGGTCGGCTCGCGCATGGTCAGCCAGCGCTTGTAGGCGTCGAGGCGCCAAGCGAGCATCCATTCGGGCTCGCCCTTCTTGGCCGAGATGAACCGGACGATGTCCTCGGAGAGGCCCTTGGGGGCCTTATCGGATTCGATATCGGTGACGAATCCGTACTTGTATTGATCGACGTCGATGCGGCGGACCCGCTCGATCGTCTCTTGCACGGCCGGCATTCACTCCTCCGCTCGCGGGGTCAAGGCCCGCGGCTTGGGTTGTCGGTTATGGGCTTCGGTTCCGTTCGGTCCGGTATGGCCCTTCTAAAAGCCGCCTCAGGCGGCGATACCCCTGTGTTTTCGAGCCTTATATAGGCTTTCGGCCAGCTTGGCCCAAGCCTTTAAGAACGATTCAACCTCATTCGGGCCTGTCGAATAGCCCAGACTGACCCGGATGGCACCCCTGGCGAGTTCCGGTTCCACACCCATGGCCGCCAGCACGTGGGACGGGGCCACCTTACCCGAGGAACAGGCCGATCCGGACGACACCGCCACCCCCTCCAGGTCGAAGGCGATGACGGCCGTTTCGGCCTTCATGCCGGGAACCGAAAACAGAGTGGTCTGGGGGAGCCGGGCGCTTTCCACGCCGAGGATCACCGCATCCGGGGCCACAGCCTTGATTCCGGCCTCGAGCTTATCGCGTAGCGCCGTCATCTGGGCGACCTCGCCCGCAAGCGCCTTGCCGGCCGCCTCCGCTGCTGCGCCGAAACCCACGATTGCCGCCACGTTTTCCGTGCCGGCGCGCGCGCCGCGCTCCTGTCCGCCGCCCTTGATCAGCGGCTCGAGCCCCAAGCCGTCGCGCCGGATCAATGCTCCCGCGCCCTGCGGGCCGCCGAGCTTGTGTGCAGACAGCGTCATAAGATCGGCGCCGAGCGCCTTGAAATTGCAGGCAATCCGCCCCGGACCCTGAACCGCATCGACGTGCAGGAGCCCGCCCGCCGCATGGACGATCCCCGCAGCCTCAGAAACCGGTTGAATGACGCCGGTCTCATTGTTCGCCAGCATGATCGAAACCAGCGGCCGGTCGCGGCCGGCGATGAGACGCTCCAGCGCGCTCAAATCGACGATGCCATCGGCGGTTACCGGTACATCTTCAACCACCGTGAAACGCCCGCCGCAGCGGACGGAAGGGTGCTCGATGGTCGACGCCAGCAGGCTCCCGCCGATCGAAGGTGACAGCGCTAGCGCGTTGGCCTCGGTGCCGCCCGAGGTGAAAACCACGTCCTTCGGCGAGGCCCCGACCAGCGCCGCGACCCGCTCGCGCGCCTCATCCACCAGCCGTCGGGCTGCCCGGCCCGCCGCATGGACCGACGACGGGTTGCCGGCTGCGCCCAGCGCCGCGGTCATGGCCGCGCGGGCCTCCGGCCGCAGCGGAGCGGTCGCATTCCAGTCGAGGTAGGCCGGTCCAGCCATCAAATCGAAACTTCCTAAAGCCGGGGCGTGACTTAGAAGCCGCCCCTGCTCCTTTTACTTGCTTTTCGCCCCGGGGGTTATGTTAGAAAGCGCCGCCGCGACAGGTCGGCTCCGCTTGGCCGAGGCCCTTGCCGACGGAACTTTCCATGAATTTAGAATAGTTCTAAATAGTTACGTGCGCCCGCCGTTGCCGTCAAGCGCATGGACCGTTCTGTTCCCCAACCCGGCCGCACGGCAAGCCGGGCCAGCGATCGAGGTTACTGAGCATGCCTGAGGTCATCTTCACCGGCCCCGCTGGCCGGATCGAAGGCCGGTATCACCCGGCACCGCAGAAGAACGCTCCGATCGCCATCATCTTGCACCCGCACCCTCAGTTCGGGGGCACGATGAACCATCAGATCATCTACCAGATGTACTACGCGTTCGTGCATCGCGGCTTCGCAGCGATCCGCTTCAACTTCCGCGGCGTTGGGCGCAGCCAAGGCTCGTTCGACCACGGCACCGGCGAACTCTCTGATGCGGCCTCCGCGCTCGACTGGGCGCAGTCGATCAACCCGGAGGCCCGCTCGTGCTGGATCGCGGGCTTCTCGTTCGGCGCCTGGATCGGCATGCAGCTTCTGATGCGCCGTCCCGAGATCGAAGGTTTCATCTCGGTCGCGCCGCCCGCAAACCTCTACGACTTTTCCTTCCTCGCGCCCTGCCCCTCGTCGGGCCTGATCATCCACGGCGACAAGGATGCGGTCGTGCCGCACAAAGACGTCACCGGCCTGGTCGACAAGCTCAAGACGCAAAAGGGCATCATCATCGAACAGAAGGTCGTGCAAGGCGCGAACCACTTCTTCGACGGCAAGATCGAAACGCTGATGACCTCGGTCAACGCCTATCTCGACAAGCGGCTGAAGACCGACCGCGAGCGCAAGGACTAAGCGCTACTCGATAATCGGCAACCCCGCCGCCTTCATCGCCTGACGGTTGGCGACGCGCGAGGCATCGATCACCGCGCGGAACTCCTCCTGCGTCGTGCCGAGCGGCAGGATCGCGAGCCGCCCCAGGCGCTCCACGATCTCGGGCTGCTTGGAGGCCGCGATGGTTTCCCGCGCCACCACATCGACGATCGGCTGCGGCGTGCCGGTCGGCGCGAAGAAGCCGTTCCACGACGACGTGTCGAACCCCGGATAACTTTCCGCGACGGTCGGCACGTTGGGAATCTGCGGCAGGCGCTGCAAGGTCGAGACCGCAAGAATCTTGATGAGCTTGCTATCGAGATGCTGCGACAGCTCCGAGGCATTGCCGAAATACATGTCGACCTCGCCGCTGACGAGGCCCGCCATCGCGGGCGCTCCGCTCTTGTAGGGCACCGCGACCATGTCGATCCCGGCGCGAGCCAGGAAAAGCGTGGTGTTGAGGTGGATATTGCCGCCCTGGCCTGCGGTGCCGTAGTTCAGCTTGCCCGGATTTGCCTTCGCATACGCGATGAATTCAGACAGCGTGTTGACCGGCAGCGATGCCTTCACGCCCAGAATATATGGCCCCGCGCCGAAGATGCTGATCGGCACCAGATCCTTCTGCGGATCGTAGCTGACCTTCTGCAACATTGGGATGTTGATGATCTGCGTCGAAGCGCCGAATAGCAGTGTGTAGCCATCCGGCTGCGCACGCGACACCGCGATTGCGCCAACTGCGCCGCCACCGCCCGCACGGTTTTCCACCACGAAAGCCTGACCGAGCTTCTTCTCCATATACTGCGAAGCGAGCCGCGCCATCATGTCGGTGTTGCCGCCGGGCGCGTAAGGCACGATGACGGTGACCGGCCGCGTCGGCCATTCCGATGCGCGCGCAGCCGAAGTGAGAAAAGCTGCCCCGAGCCCGAGGCAGGCGGCGCGGCGCGTCAGCAGCGGACCGGCGATCATACGATTGTTCTTGAGGGACATTCTCGTCTCCTGTGGTTCGGTTCGCTCCCGCAAAAAGCAAGAGACGTTCCACCCGGCGCAGTCGAACCGGGTGATTCCGCAATGCTGTTATGAGAGTGCAGTGCTCATCAATCGCGCAGATTGCCCACACACGCAGCGAACGCTGCGGCACAACGCCGCCGCGCCGCTCACAATCGCGACCGTGCATAGCTGTTGAAATCCAGTGGCGAGCAAGCGAGCACGCCGCTATCCATGCGTGCATGTTGCTCATTAAAACGAAACTCGGCAAAAGCCGCATTCATGGACTCGGCGTGTTCGCCGCCGAAACCATCCGCAAAGGCCGTCCGGTCTGGCGCTTCGTCGAAGGTTTCGACCGCTGCTGGACGCCCGCGCAATTCGCCCGCCTGCCGAAACAGGCGCGCGACTACGTCCAGTTTCACGGTTATGGCGTCGACGGCGAAATTCTGCTCCCCGCCGATAACGACCATCACATGAACCATTCCGACGATTCCAACACCCACTGGAATCGCGGCTGCATCCGCGCCCGCCGCAACATCGCCAAGGGCGAAGAGCTCACCAACGACTATCGCGAGCTCGATCTCGCGTTCTGCGCGGCGTTCCTTGCGCCGAAAAACAAGACGAAGAAGAGACGCTAGCGCGTCTCAAGGATGGGCGATGATGCCGCCCGGCAACGGACTCGGCGCCCCGCTCGTCGTCGGGAACGTGATCGGCAAGCCGCGCATCGAACGCACGGCGAGAAACGCAAAGGCTTGTGCCTCGAGCGCGTCGGCCGACCAGCCGGCGTGATCCGCGGTTTCGACCGTCGCAGGCGCAAGCGTCTCGGCCAGCATCTTCATCAGTGTGCGATTGCGCGCGCCGCCGCCACCGACGATCCAGGCGCGCGGCTTCTCCGGCAGATGCGGCACGACGCGCGCGATGGCCGCGACGGTCAGCGCCGACAGCGTCGCCGCGCCATCCGCCACGGAAAACTCCGGCAACCCGATGTTTGCGAAAGCGAACGCGTTGCGGTCCAGCGACTTCGGCGGTTTCAGGTCGAAGAACGGATGCTCGAGCACCCGTGCGATGAACTCGTGGTTCGGTTTGCCGCTCGCCGCGGCGTCGCCGTTGTCGTCGTAAGGCGCTCCGGTTCGCGCGCGCATGAAATCGTCGATCAGCGCGTTGCCCGGACCGGTGTCGCAGGCGATCGGATCGGGGCCGCCATCGACAAACGTGATGTTGGCGACGCCCCCGAGGTTGAGCACCACGATCGGATGCGGCCGCGACACGGTCTGCGCGATCGCACGATGGAACACCGGTACGAGCGGCGCTCCCTGCCCGCCTGCCATCACATCGGCCTGCCGGAAGTCATAGACCACTGGAATATTCAGTCGCCTAGCAACCGCCGCACCGTCGCCGATCTGCACCGTGAGCTTTTCCGCAGGTTTGTGGATCACTGTCTGGCCGTGAAAGCCGACCACCGCGATATCCGCGGGTTTGAGCCCGCGCCGCAGCATCAGTTCCTCAACCGCCTCGGCATGGATGCGCGTGGTGAGCGCCTCGGCCTCCGCAAGAATGCCCGGACGTGCGGTGCGGTCGTTCAGCGTCACCGCCTCCGCCAGTGCTTGGCGGAGCACGGCCCGCTCGCTTTCGCGATAAGGACGGTATTCGACCGGCCCGAAGGCGGTAATGCGCTCGCCGTCGGTCTCGATCACGGCGGCGTCCACGCCGTCGAGCGAGGTTCCGCTCATCAGCCCAATGGCCCGAACCACCGACAAACGTTAACGCTCCCCCGCCCGGCGCTGATTTGAATCCGACGCCGGACCTGTTACACCACCGGCCCGACGGACCAAAGCCTGAGAATAGGCCGATGAGCGCTTATAAGTCTGAATTCCTTAACGTCCTGGCGACCCGCGGTTTCATCCACCAGGTCTCGGAACCGGACGCGCTCGACCAGTTGGCGGCCAAGCAAAGCATCACCGCCTACATCGGCTACGACTGCACCGCCCCCTCGCTGCACATCGGCCACCTGCTGCCGACCATGATGCTGCATTGGATGCAGCAGACCGGCCACCGCCCGATCGCGCTGATGGGCGGCGGCACGACGCGCGTCGGCGACCCGTCCGGCAAGGACGAAACACGCCGCGTGCTGACCGAGGAGGTCATCAATCAGAACCTCGCCAGCATCCGGCAGACCTTCTCGAAATTCCTGAAGTTCGAGGGTGCCGGCGGCAACGCCATCATGGCGAACAACGCCGACTGGCTGAACTCGCTCAACTACATCGACTTCCTGCGCGACGTCGGCCGGCATTTCTCGGTCAACCGCATGCTGAGCTTCGACTCCGTGAAGCTGCGCATCGACCGCCAGCAGGAGCTGTCGTTCCTTGAATTCAACTACATGATCCTGCAAGCCTACGACTTCGTCGAATTGAACAAGCGCACCGGCTGCGTATTGCAGATGGGCGGCTCCGATCAGTGGGGCAACATCGTCAACGGCATCGACCTCGGCCGCCGCATGCGCGAAGCGCATCTGTTTGCGTTGACCGCACCGCTGATCACCACGTCGTCGGGCGCAAAGATGGGCAAGACCGCAGCCGGCGCCGTGTGGCTCAACGCCAACCTGATGAGCCCCTACGACTACTGGCAGTTCTGGCGCAACACCGAGGACGGCGACGTATCGCGCTTCTTCAAGCTGTTCACCACGCTGCCGCTCGACGAGATCGCGCGCCTCGCGGCGCTTCAGGGCTCGGAGATCAACGAAGCCAAGAAGATCCTCGCGACCGAAGCGACGGCGCTGATGCACGGTCGCGCGGCGGCAGAGGAAGCGGCCGAGACGGCGCGCCGCACCTTCGAGGAAGGCGCGCTCGCGGAAACCCTGCCGACCATCGACGTGCCGAGCGCCGAGATGCAGAGCCTTGGCGTGCTCGCCGCGTTTGTGAAGGCCGGCCTCGTCACCTCGAACGGCGACGCGCGGCGTCAGATCAAGGGCGGCGGCCTCAAGGTAAATGACGTCACCGTCACCGACGAAAAGATGGTGCTCTCGCCTGCCTCGCTCACGAAGGAAGGTGTGGTGAAGCTGTCGCTCGGCAAGAAGAAGCACATCCTGCTCAAGCCCGTCTGAACCGCGCCAAGCGCGGCCACAGACTCAACGCACCTGGGGTTCTGCGAAGGTGCGTTCGTTTGAGTTGTCGCGGAACTCGAAGAACTTTCTCAGCAGACCCGGCGCGATCGCCGAGATCGGATTGACCTGCGGACGCGGGTTGGCGGTCGAGCCTGTCACCTCGTAGGTGATGCCGAAGATGCCTTCGTTACTGCCGCCGCCGAGGAACAGGCCGACAATCGGAATTTGTCCGAACATGTTGTTGAGGCCGTAGAGCGGCACCAACGTACCGCGCACGTTCACGTCGTCGCGTACGTAGTCGATGTTGCCTTCGATGGTGGCCCCGATGGTCGGGCCGCGCACCACGCCGTCGCGGATCGACATGCGGCCCGGTATGCGCGTGAAGTCGGCACGCGCCTGGCTGAAATCGACCGAGTTCACCGTGCGTGGGCCGTTGCTGGCCTGTCCGGCCACCACGCGATCCAGCGCCGCCTCGCCGCGGATGGTGAAGTCGCGCACGTTGATCAGGCCTTCCTGCGGCGTTGCATCCTGCGTCGGCGGGTCCATGCCGACCCACATCTTGCCGCCGACCATGCGCGAATAGATGTCGGTAAAGCGGAACAGCGCGCCGGCATCGTTGGTCTCGACGTAGAGCACCGGCTTGCCGTTCGCGACCCGGGTGCGGATGTCGCCGATCAGCGGCGTGTCGCGGCCGATCTTGGCGTTGAGATTGAACGTGCGGACTCGTCCGCCGCGGCGCGCCATACGGAGATCAAGACCGCGAATGGTCTCGCCGAAGTGGCCCGCGACCACGCCGATCTTGATGTCGAGATCGAGATCAGGATGTTTTGCCTTGATCTTCGGATCGTTCGGACCCGCCATCGCCGTCTTGACGAAAGCGCGGCCATCATAGACGTCGCCGCGCATCTCCACCTTAAGCGCACCATCCGCGCCGCGCGAGGCCTTCACCGAGGCCTTGTCGCCGTCGGAGGTCGCGAACACCGGAAAGTTCGCCGACACCAGTTCGCCGTTGACGTCGAGCTCGACCGTACCCTTCGCAAGAACGCCCGGCCCATCGACGAGGAGATCGTCGAACTTGATCGCGTTCTTCTCCTTGGTCATCAGGAACATCGCCCGCGCCGGCTTGCCCGCGGGCTTCACCCAGCCGGGCAGCAGGTTCTCAAGCTTGGCAGGCGTGAGATCGGCTTCGACGTTGAAACGGCTGTCGCGATCGCCCGAGCCGATCCGGCCCGAGAGCTTGATCGGCACCGATCCTGCGAGCATCGGACCGACGTCAAGGCCGATGCGCTGGCGCGCAGCGTCGTCGACGACCGCGGCGAGACGCAGCTCGGCGTCGGGATCGTTCAACACTTTCCTATACTCAATGGTCGCGGGCGTGTTCGCGATCTTCACATCCCCCTTGATCTCGTAGCGCTGGTTGGTCGCGGTGATGCGAAGCGCTGGAGACTCGACCTTTTGGCCGAACAGCAACTTTTCGGCGGTGAAGTTCGTGAGGTCGACAACCATGTTGTATTGGGTCGAGCCGCGCGGCAGATCGGCCCGCAGCGGGATCGTGAGATTGATCTGCGCGCTCAGCGTGCCGCGTGTTGTCGCGGGATCGAACGGCGAACCGGAAAACTCGCGGAGGCGATCCACGGTCAGTAATTCCGCCGCCGCCGGCACCGGGCCTTCGAGACGGAACCGCACGTTCGCCTGCGGCGGCGTCGGGCGCATGTCCGGCACCTCGAACACGCCGTTGGTCACGGCCATGCGGCGGCCCGGCGACACTTCGATCACGCCCTTACCGAGCGACACCACCGCGGTGCGGCCGGTCATGCGGACATTCATGTCGGCTTCGCGGATCAGCGGAAGCCCGTTGACAGGGCGCAGCACGGCACCGCTCCCGATGATCTCCACGGCGAGCCCTTCATCAGGGACGGGAGGCCCGCCAGCAAACAGCGTCGCAAGCGGGGCGTTGGTCGCAACATCCAACCGCTCGACCGTGCCGCTGATGATGTTGGCGTTCACCCAGTCGCGAACCTTGGGCGCGACATTCAGCGGCCAGATGCGCTTCAGCGTAGCTGCCGACATCTGATTGCCGGCAAGGCCCAAAGCAACGCGTCCGTCCTGGCCATAGCCGACGATGCCGGACAGCGCGAAGGTGACGTCCTTGTCGTCCTTGCTGCCAAGCTCCTTGGTGCCGAAGTCGCCCTGATCGAGGATGATGCGCTGATTGCCGGTATCGATCTGCCCGCGCACCACCACGCGCTTGAGGACCAGCCCCTCGTCGTCCGGCGCCGGCGGATCGAGCACGATCCAGCCGCCGCCGACCGCGAACATCCAGTTCGCGCCAGGCGTCTGCGGCGCGGCGAACTCCGAACGCAGCGTGATGCGCGCATTGCCTGCATTGATCTTGAAAGGCACACGCAGCGTCCGCCGGCTGGCGTCCCAGTCGAGCTGCACCTCCGCGTTGGTGATCGGGATCGCATCGTCCGGATCGCCGATCGAGCCGCCTTCCGCAATGATCGACCCGGCGATCGACTGCAGTGTGCCATCGGTCGCAATCTCGGATTCGATCGACGCCGAGACCAACGTATCGGAGCGCAGCCGGGCCTCGCTCATGCGCAGCGCAAGAAGATCGTCGAGCAGAACCTTGCGCGCTTCGAGCTGAAGGAAGCGATTGCCCTGCGCGCGTGGAATGATCCCGGCGTTGAGCAGCCACGGCCGTTCCGCATTGTCGGAGCCAATACTCAGCGCGACGCCGCCGTTCTTCGGCCGGATCAAGCTGATGTTGATTTGGCGGAACTTCCATTCGCTGCCGTTGCGGCGATCGTCGATGGTGACGTGGGCGTTGCTGATGCCGATCTCTTTCAGATCCTCACCGTCGAAGCCCGTGGAGTTGCCATCCCGCGTCAGCGTGCCGAGGCTATCGATCCAGCCGACCAATGCAGCGAGATTGGCCGCCATGCTGCGCTCGCCAAGAGCCGCGAGCGAAAGCGCGCCGGGATTGCCGGCGGCGGCGTGCGGAATTCCGTTCGGTTCGATGGTGGTGAACGGCCTGTCGCCGCCGACCACAAAATTCACGCGCCCGTCCTGCTCGATCTGGATCGTCATGTTCGCGTCGACGAGGCGGAAGCTTTCCGCACGCGGGCTAGCGACCAGAAGGCTGCTGCCGGCGATCCACACTTCGGCTTTCGGAGCGGCCGCGACCTTCCCTCCGTTCGCCGCGTCGTACAGCACGATGTCGCGCAGGCGGAGCGCGGTGCGGCCCGACGGGTCGCGTTCGAGCTGCGTGCCGCCGACCTGGACGCGATATTTGTTGCCGAAGTTCTTCTCGATCGCCGAGGTGAGCCACGGCGTCGCGACGTCGAGCATGATCGGGCCACTCGACAGCCGCCACGCCAGCGCACCGCAAGCGATCGCAATGACCGCAATCACGCCGATGCCAATCACGCTCGCCTTGCGCATGATCGGATGACGGCGATCGAACATGAACCAGGGATTGAACGGCAGCCGCCAACCGGGCTTGCGAAGCCCCCAGATGCGTTTGCCCGTGCGCGCGTCCCCTTCGCGCCGCGTGTCGGGCTCGCCTTGTTCGCGCCGGTGCCTTTCCAGGGCCGCTTCCAGTTCCAGAAGCGCCACTTCCTGAAGCGTCAACCCGCGCGGACTGGTATCCTTGTCCGTCATGCCCGATCGGGCGTCCCCTCGTCCGCCGGTCTGAATGGCCGGCCCAGCCGGCTGGTTGATTCCCTTGACGCGGCAGGGATTTCGCATGAAATCCGCCCGTTACGCCAGCGCCCGTCCCCACCCCATGAATGGGGCAGATTGACCCCTCGAAAACGACGAAAGGAAGGCGTATGGCAGCCAAATCAACGCCTAAACCGGCATCGGATCTCACCACCGGAATGAAGGCGCCCGCCTTCAAGCTGCCCCGCGACGGCGGTGGCCACGTGTCGCTGTCCGACTACAAGGGCCAGAAGCTCGTCCTCTATTTTTATCCCAAGGCCGACACCCCTGGCTGCACCAAGGAGGCGATTGACTTCTCCCGCCTCTCCTCGGCCTTCGCCAAGGCTGGCACCGCCGTGCTCGGCGTCTCCGCCGATCCGGTGAAACAGCAGGACAAATTCAAAACCAAGCACAGCCTCAAGGTTGCGCTCGGCTCCGATGAAACCCACGAGATGCTCGAGGCCTACGGCGTCTGGGCCGAAAAATCCATGTGGGGGCGGAAATACATGGGCATCCTGCGCAACACCTACCTGATCGGTCCGGACGGCAAGATCGCGCAGGTCTGGGAGAAAGTGCGTGTCCCCGGCCACGCCGAGGAGGTCCTGGAGGCCGCCAAGGCTCTTTAAGCCGACGCTGAACCGGACTCTGCCCACCGCTCGACGCGGCCGCGCCGACGTGAACCGTTGATTCACGATCCAACGCATTTTCACGGTTCTATTCAGGGGAAATTAACCATGACGGGCTGAAATCGGCCTCCTACGCGCCAGCCTCGAAATCAACGGGGTCCGGATGGGGAGCGTCGAGGTCGTCGGGGTCCATGCGTCAAGTCGAGCGCCACAGTCACGGCCAGTCTAACGGCCAGCACCACGGTCATGCGCACGCTCGCGTTCATGCCCACGGTGCTCATCCCGTCCAACACCCGCATCCTCAACATCGCCGCTCCTCGCAGGCCGACTACACGCTCGGGCACGGCGGACGTCAGGTGCGTCTCGGCCCGGTGACGTTCTGGATCGTTGTCGGCGCGACAGTCATCATGGCCGGATGGTCGCTCGCGACCGGCACCTATTTCGCGTTCAAGGACGACGTGCTGACGCGATTGATTGCGCGCCAAGCCGATCAGAATTTCGCGTACGAAGACCGCATCGCGGAGCTTCGCGCGCAGGTCGATCGCATCGCGAGCCGTCAGTTGCTCGATCAGGAGCAATTCGAGCAGCGCCTCGAGCAGATTCAGCGCCGCCAGCAGACGCTGGAGTCGCGCGCATCGACGATGACCGGCGTGCCCGATCCGACGCCGACCGGCTCCATTGGCCGCAACGCCAAGCCGTCGCCGATGTCGTTCGAACCCGCCTCCAACACGATCCCGAAACCCTCTCCGATCAGCGACACCGTCACCTTCACCGCGCCGCCAGATCGCGAAGCGCGCCTTGAATCGCGCGTGCTGCCGCCGAGCGTCACGCGCTTTGCGCTCGCCGGCGCGCACGGCTCGGCGCAGAGCAAAGCGGTGGCCGGCGTCGAAGGCGTGCTCAATCGTCTGCAAGCCTCGCTCGACCGCGTCGAAGCGCGGCAGACCGCGACGCTCAACGCTGTCGAGGAAAGTTACGACACCAAGGCCAAGCGTATCCGCGGCGTGCTGGTCGATCTCGGCCTCGATCCCGGTAAGGCACCGACACAATCGGGTGTCGGCGGCCCTTACATTCCGGCGACGGTGTCTGCAAACGCCGGTGCGTTCGAGCGCCAGCTCTTCCGCATCAAGATCACGCGCTCGCACATCGACCGGATGACGCGCACGCTCAGCGTGGTGCCGGTGCGCAAGCCGATCGTCGGCGAGATCGACCTGTCATCGAGCTTCGGCGTGCGCAGCGATCCATTCGGCCGTGGCCCCGCGATGCATTCCGGCCTCGATTTCCGCGGCGACACCGGCGATCCCATCCGCGCCACCGCCAACGGCACGGTCGTATCGGCCGGCTGGAACGGCGGCTACGGCAAAATGGTCGAGATCGACCACGGCAATGGCATCTCGACGCGCTATGGCCACATGTCGGAAATCCTGGTGAAGGTCGGCCAGAGCATCCGCATCGGGCAGACTGTCGGCAAGATCGGCTCGACCGGCCGCTCCACCGGACCGCATCTGCACTACGAAACCCGGATCGACGGCGATGCGGTCGATCCACAGAAGTTTCTCCGCGCCGGTATCAGGTTAGGCAACGCAATCTAGCAAATAAAAAAGAGGCGGCCCGAGGCCGCCCCTGCAAGGTATCGCTTACTCAGTCGTCCCACGCTTAAAACAAATCCGGTTCCTAGCCTTGGAACTCGCCGGGGCTTGCCGCCTGCATCATCACAGCCGCAACACTCAAACCAATGGCGGCAGCGGCAGCGATCGTGAACAGCGCGATCCACATGGAGCCTCTCCTCCGTCATTATTGGCCGGGCGACAACCGACGCCACGGCACTCCGAAACCAACAACGCTGCTTCCCGAAGTGGGTTCCTAAGAAACTTTCTGTTCCATAAGGGAACTCACAACAAAGCACGGTGTCGCCCGTGACGGTAGGAGGCGCGTTTGAACGGGCGGTAAGCGCCGCCTCGTGGAACTGAATCAAATTCGAGTGGGATTTCGTATTAATCGACGTCTTCGACGCTGTCGGGGCCGCCGCCGAATGCCTTTTGTGCAAGCGTCGCTGCCATGAACTGATCGAGATCGCCATCGAGCACGTCTTGCGGCGTCGGCGACGTCACGCCGGTGCGCAGGTCCTTGACCATCTGGTAGGGCTGCAAGACGTAAGAGCGGATCTGGTGGCCCCAGCCGATATCTGTTTTCGCGTCATTGGCCGCAACCGCCGCCGCTTCGCGCTTCTTCAACTCGATGTCGTAGAGTCGCGCACGCAACATGTTCCACGCCTGCGCGCGGTTCTTGTGCTGCGAACGCTCCGCCTGACAAACCACCGCAACCCCGGTCGGAATGTGCGTGAGACGCACAGCGGATTCGGTCTTGTTGACGTGCTGGCCGCCGGCGCCGCCGGAGCGCATCGTATCGGTGCGCACATCGGACTCGTTGATCTCGATCTTGATGCGGTCGTCGACCACCGGGAACACCGCGATACTGGCGAACGACGTGTGCCGGCGCGCGTTGGAGTCGAACGGCGAGATGCGAACGAGGCGATGCACACCACCTTCGGTCTTGAGCCAGCCGTAAGCGTTGTGGCCCTTGACCTGAATCGTCGCGGACTTGATGCCCGCACCTTCGCCCTCGGTCTCTTCAAGCAATTCGACCTTGTAGCCGTGCTGCTCCGACCAACGAAGGTACATGCGATAGAGCATGCCCGCCCAGTCCTGGCTTTCGGTACCGCCCGCGCCGGCGTGGACTTCGAGATAGGCGTCGTTCGAATCTGCTTCGCCGGACAGCAACGCCTCAAGCTCGCGGCGCGCCAATTCGGTCTTCAGCTTGCGCAGTGCGTCTTCCGCGTCGGCTACGACCTTCTGATCCTTCTCGGCCTCGCCCATCTCGATCAGCATGAGCTGATCGTCGAGGTCGCGCTCGATACGGCCGATCGCGGTCAACTGGTCCTCGAGCGCGGTGCGTTCCTGCATCGCGCGCTGGGCCTTGACGGAGTCGTTCCAGAAGTCGGGAGCTTCAGCGAGCTTGTTCAGCTCAGCGAGACGGGCCTGGGATGCATCGAAGTCAAAGATGCCTCCTCAGCAGCCCAAGGGACTGCTTGATGTCTTCGACCAACTTTTCGATTTCTGCGCGCATGGCGCTGATGTAGCGGCTCAAACCGAGTCCCGCAACTGGTGTTGCTGGTGTCGCTTTAATTCGGAAGTTCGCTTCGGAATGCGCTGAGAATGCAGGCGAACTTCCGAATTGCGACACTGGCTTTTCCCCGGCAAATGGCCGCGCTACCGTCGCTGTATGAGCAACGAAGACACCATCAAGCGGCTGATCGGCACCTGGCGGCTCGTTTCGACCGTCAGCGAGGATTTGACCACCGGCGAGAAGTCCAACACCTGGGGACCGAACCCGTCCGGCTACATCAACTATGGTCCGGACGGACGCATGATCGTCATCAACACCGGCGACGGCCGCAAGAAACCGTCCGCCGCACCGACCGACCAGGAAGCCGCCGAGTTGTTTCGCTCCTGCCTCGCCTACGCCGGCCGTTACACCATCGACGGCAACGTGGTGACGCATCACGTCGACATTTCCTGGAACGAAACCTGGACCGGCACGCAGCAGGTGCGCATCGCGGCATTCAAGGGCAACCGCGTCGAACTCTCGACGAAGCCGACACCCGATCCGGTAAGCGGGCGCATGAGCGTCCGCACCATCACTTGGGAAAAGATGACTCCGGAAAAGATGGAGTAGCGGTCAGTAGAGACCGCTGCCGCCGCGCACCGCGCGATCCGCATCGGGCGAGATGTAACCCGGAGGCGCGCCGCCACCGCCACCACTGATCGGCCGGCCGTCCGGATCGTAGCCGACGACGGAGTAGCTGTCGGGCGGCGCAGTGCCGGGCTTGAAGGCCTCGAGGATCACGCGGCCTTCGGCGCCAGGGCCAACGCGCATGCCGGTCTTGGCATCGACGCGGATGAGCTTGATGCCGGCCGGCACGCGGAACGGCACCGCCGGTTTGTCCGCCAACGCCACTTTCATGAAGTCCGCAACGATCGGCGCCGCGAGATGGCCGCCGGTCGCGCCACGGCCGAGATGGCGCGGCTTGTCGTAACCCATGTAAACGCCGACCGCGAGATCGGGCGAGAAGCCGACGAACCAAGCGTCCTTCTCGTCGTTGGTGGTGCCGGTCTTGCCGGCGATCGGCTTGCCGACCGAACGGACCACCGTCGCAGTGCCGCGCTGCACGACACCTTCCATGATCGAGGTGATCTGGTAAGCCGTCATCGGATCGATCACCTGCTCGCGCTTGTCGACGAGGCTCGGCTCGTTCTGATTGGCCCAGCGGTTCGCGTTGCAGCCGCGGCATTCGCGCTGGTCGTGCTTGTAGACCGTGCGGCCGTATCGATCCTGGATGCGATCGATGAAGGTCGGCACGATGCGCTTGCCGCCGTTGTCGAACATCGAATAGGCGGTGACCATGCGCATCACGGTCGTTTCGCCAGCGCCGAGCGAGTACGACAGATAGGTCGGCAGGTTGTCGTAGACGCCGAAGCGCCGCGCGTATTCCGAGATCAGCGGCATGCCGATGTCCTGCGCGAGACGCACGGTCATCGTGTTGCGCGACTGTTCGATGCCGAAGCGCAGCGTCGAAGGACCGGAGTATTTGCCGACCGAATAGTTTTCCGGACGCCACGGCGGCAGGCCCGGCCCTTGATCGACCTCAACGGGACCGTCCACGACCAGCGACGCCGGCGTGTAGCCGTTGTCGAGCGCTGCCGCATAGACGAACGGCTTGAACGAGGAGCCCGGCTGACGCATTGCCTGCGTCGCGCGATTGAACTGGCTCTGGTCATAGGAGAAGCCGCCGACCATCGCCTGCACGCGGCCGGTCCACGGGTCCATCACGATCATCGCGCCGGACACCTCCGGCACCTGCCGGAGCCGCCAGGTGTTCTGATCCTTGTTCAGCGGATCGACATAGACGACGTCGCCGACCTCGATAACTTGGCTGACCTTCGCTGGAACCTTGCCGCGTTGCGGACCTTCGGCGGCCTTCGCCCACTTCACGCCGTCGAGCGGCACGATGCCGACCTGACGTTCCTTCGTCAGCGCCCCGCCCGGCTCGCGCGACGGATAGAGGCCAATACGCGCGGACTGATCGCCGGTTTCGAGCACGACCGCGAGCCGCCACGGCGCGATGTCGTTGAGCTGCTTCACCTCGGCAAGCTTGGGGCCCCAGTCGCCCGCGACGACGAGCTTGGTCACCGGGCCGCGCCAGCCCTGAGACTCGTCGAACTTGACGAGACCATCGACCAGCGCCTTGCGCGCCACCACCTGGATCTTCGGGTCGAGCGTGGTGCGGACCGAGAGCCCGCCTTCGTAGAGCGCCTTCTCGCCGTACTTCTCATAGACCCAGCGGCGAACCTCTTCGGCGAAATATTCGGCGGCGAAGATGTGTGCGCCGGTCGGCCGCGCGGTGACGGTGAGCGGCTCCTTCTTCCACTTGTCGGCTTCGGCCTGCTTGATCTCGCCGGTGATGACCATCTGGTCGAGCACATAGTTGCGGCGCTCGATCGCGCGGTCACGGGCGCGGAACGGATGCAGTTGGCTCGGCGCCTTCGGCAGCGCGGCGAGATAGGCGGCCTCCGCGGGCGTCAGTTCATGCACCGACTTGTCGAAGTAGAGCAGCGAGGCCGCAGCCACGCCATAGGCGCCAAAGCCGAGATAGATCTCGTTCAGATAAAGCTCGAGGATCTTCTCTTTCGAATACGTCCGCTCGATCTTCAGCGCGAGCAACGCTTCTTTGATCTTGCGCGTGAACGACACCTCGTTCGTGAGGAGGAAGTTCTTTGCGACCTGCTGCGTAATCGTCGACGCGCCCTGCGGACGGCGGTTCGAGCCGAAATTCTGGAGATACAGAACGCCGGCGCGCAGGATGCCCTGCGGGTCGATACCGTTGTGCTCGTAGAAGTTCTTGTCTTCGGCGGCGAGGAAGGCGTTGATCACCATCTTCGGCACCGCTTGGATCGGCAGATAGAGTCGGCGCTGCGTCGCGTATTCGGCGACCAGCGAGCCGTCGCCCGCATGCACGCGAGTCATTACCGGTGGCTCGTAGTCCTGGAGCTGGGAGTAATCCGGCAGGTCTTTCGAGAAATGCCAGAGCAAACCGGCCGCGGCGCCAACACCGACCAGGAACACGATGGTTCCGGCCGCGAACAGGAAGCCGCAGAAGCGGAGCAGAAGCCTCATCGCCGAAATTCCATCCGTGTCGAGCCGCCCGGACGAGCGCCACGGCCCCCGATTCCAGGTATGTTACACCCGCGGTTCCTCGCAAGGAATCGCTGGTTTTTATGGTCAAACTGAGGCCCGTATCCGGGGTTCTCCCGCATATTCAAGGCCTATTTCACTGCGGCGAGGCCGGCGAACCGGCCACCCGCGTGTTGAAGAACGTCTCGACCGCCTGGGCGATGGAGGCAGCGGTGCGGTTCCGCCAGGAGCCGGAGACGAGTTGTTTCAGGTCTTCCTTGTTCGAGACGTAGCCCAGCTCGACGAGTACTGAGGGCACGTCGGGTGCCTTCAGCACCTTGAACCCGGCCGACTTCATCGGGTGTTTGTGCAACCTCGCGACGTTGCGAAGCTCGGTCACGAGGGTCTTCGCGAAGTGCAGGGAAAAGGTCTTGGTCTCGCGCTGGGCGAGGTCGATCAGAATATCGGCCACGTCGTCCGGCTCGCGGGAGAGGTCGATGCCGGCGATCACGTCGGCGCGGTTCTCGTTTTCCGCCAATCGCGCTGCTTCGGCGTCGGACGCCGTGTCCGACACCGTATAGATCGTGGCGCCCTGCGCCTCGCCTTCGCTCTTCTTCAAAGCGTCGGCATGGATCGAAATGAACAGCGCCGCCTGCCGGGCGCGCGCCATGCGGACGCGCTCGTCGAGGGCGACGAACGTGTCGTCGGAGCGCGTCATCACGACGCGATACTTGCCGGACTTCTCAAGCTGATCGCGCAGCAGCAACGCGAAATCGAGCACGATCTGCTTTTCGGTTTCTCCGCTCGCCGCGCGGGTGCCGTGGTCAATGCCGCCGTGGCCCGGATCGACCACGATCAGCGGACGCGGATCGCCCTTGATCGGCGCCTCACGTTCGAAGCGCTTCGGGTCGGGCCGCGCGACCTTGGGATTGTCGAGAGCGATGGTGCGCAGGAACGTGTCGCGGTCTGTCTGCGCGAGATCGAGCACCAACCGCGCCGGCTGGCTGTCGGTCTGCTCCAGCACGAACGCCTTGTCGATCCGCACCGGCTTGACCGTGTCGAGCACGATGCGCGAGCCGCCCTGCATCACAAGGCCGAACCGGAACGCCTTCACCAGCCCTCGCCCGCTTTCGCCCATCTTGGGCGGCAGCTTGAACGTCACCTGCGGAAGGTCGATGACGACGCGATAGGGATCGGCGAGCGTGAACGCCCGCAACTCGACCTTGCGCGTCAGGTCCATCACGAAGCGGGTCTGGTTGTCGTCGCCGCCGAGTCGGGTGTCGGTTGCGGTCGGATAGGGATCGATGGTCGCAGGCGCCGAGACGCGCGGCGGCGGGCGCTGCTGCGCCATTGCCGAATCCGGAACCCTTCCCGGACCGACAAACAGCAGCGTCGCCGCGACGCCCATCAGTGCCGCCGCACGAATTGCCACGAGTCAGAGCCTCCGAGACCCTCTTACACCCTAGGGATCGCGTGGTTAACCGGTTCTTAACACCATCCGCGGGCTCCCATTTTATATGGTTTTCCAGCGATGTACTTGCCATCGGGGTTTCCCCGCCGTAAGTAAAGGTTGCTCACGGTTGAGTATCCGGCTGTGCCGCGTTCGGACTTCCGGCACGCCCGCCAAGGATTGCTCCCCACGGGGACCGGCTTGGCGAGCGACCTTCGGTTTCCCCTGTCAGCGCCTGGACAATGAGGTCCGGCGGTTTGCGGCAGCCAGGTGACCGACGCCGAAGCCTTTGTTCAGGACGACCGGATTTCGCGGCGGCGCTCATGCGCCTTCTCCGCCTGCTGTGAGCAAAACGACTGGTGGCGCGCCGCGCCGCCGCCCCCAAACGGGTCGAGGTTATGCCCGAAGCGTTTTTCCAGGTCCGGTCGAATCGTGGTGAGTTCGCCTCACGCGATCGCGCGCCGGTCTGCGCCGCGGGTGAACTCGCTGCCCTCTCTTCTTCATTCCAAGACACATCAGGCTCGTCCCGCATGATGCCGCCCCAAGTTGGCGGCAGCGCCCTGACGCGCCCCAAAGAGACAGTTCAATGGCCAACAAAATGCTTATCGACGCGACCCATCCGGAGGAAACCCGGGTGGTCGTGCTTCGCGGAAATCGGGTCGAAGAGTTCGATTTCGAAACTGCCCATCGCAAACAGCTTCGCGGCAACATCTATCTAGCCAAGGTTACGCGCGTCGAACCGTCGCTTCAGGCGGCGTTCGTCGACTACGGCGGCAACCGTCACGGCTTCCTCGCGTTCAGCGAAATCCATCCGGACTATTATCAAATCCCGGTCGCGGACCGGCAGGCGCTGCTTGAAGACGAAGCGCGCGCCGCCCGCGACGAGGACGAAGAGGATCGCCGTGGCAGCGGACGCCGCCGCAGCGGCCGTAACCGCCATCGCGATTCGCGCCGCCGCGACGAGAGCGTCCGCGGTCCCGTTCCCACCGAAGGTCAGGCGGCGGACGGTTCGGGCGAGCAGCCTTACATTGGCGACGACACGCCGCACGAAGCCGCAGAAATTCCGGCGCACGAGCACGCCGATGGCGAAGCGCAGCCGGGCACACACGCAAGCGAACACCAGCCGGACCATCACGAGCCTCATCACGACGCGCCGGCTGAGGCCGCGCCGGTTGGAGAGGCCGCCAATCCGCCGGTCGTCGCCGAGAGCGCAGCCCCCGTTCCGGAGCCGGTCGCGGAAGCAGGGCACGATCATCACGATCACACACACCACGATCACCATGATCATGCACAACATGATCATGCCGACCACGATCACGCGCACGACCATGCTCACGCGCACGAGCATCACGAAGCGACCACCGAGGCTGGCGCGCCGGCCGAGGGCGGCGAGGCTCCTGCTTTCGCTGCCGAAGGCAACGGTCACGACGGCGAGCACCACGACGAGGAAGAAGAGGTCGTGGACACCGTCGGCGGTGCCGACGCGATGGAAGAAGTGGCCGAGCGCACGCCGCGCTATCGCCGCCAGTACAAGATCCAGGAAGTCATCAAGCGCCGGCAGGTCATGCTGGTGCAGGTCGTCAAGGAAGAGCGCGGCACCAAGGGCGCGGCGCTGACCACCTATCTCTCGCTCGCCGGCCGCTACTGCGTGCTCATGCCGAACACCGCACGCGGCGGCGGCATCAGCCGCAAGATCACCAGCGCTGACGACCGCAGGAAGCTCCGCGAGATCGCCGACGAACTCGAAGTACCGGAGGGAATGGGCGTCATCCTGCGCACCGCAGGCGCCGCACGCACCAAATCCGAAGTCAAACGCGACTTTGAATATCTGCTCCGCATCTGGGAGCAGGTCCGCGACCTGACGCTGAAATCCTCCGCGCCCACCCTCGTCTACGAGGAAGGCTCGCTGACCAAGCGCTCAATCCGCGATCTCTATTCGAAGGACATCGAAGAGGTCATCGTCGCGGGCGAAGGCGGCTACAAGGACGCCAAGGACTTCATGCGCATGCTCATGCCGAGTCATGCGAAGAACGTGAAGCTCTACCGCGACACCCAGCCGATCTTCACGCGCTACGGCATCGAGAGCCAGCTCGACGCGATGTTCTCGCCGACCGTGCAGCTCAAGTCCGGCGGCTACATCGTCATCAACCAGACCGAGGCTCTGGTCGCGATCGACGTGAACTCGGGACGCTCGACGCGCGAGCATCACATCGAGGACACCGCGCTGAAGACGAACTGCGAGGCCGCTGAAGAAGTGGCACGTCAGCTTCGCCTGCGCGACCTCGCGGGCCTCATCGTCATCGACTTCATCGACATGGACGAGAAGCGGAACAACCGCACCGTCGAGCGCCGCCTGAAAGACGCGCTGCGCAACGACCGCGCCCGCATCCAGGTCGGCCGCATCTCCCACTTCGGCTTGATGGAGATGTCGCGCCAGCGCATCCGCACATCGGTGCTCGAAAGCTCAACCGAGAAGTGCCCGCATTGCGGCGGCACCGGACATGTCCGCTCGGTCTCGTCGGTCGCGCTGCAACTGCTGCGCGGCATCGAGGACACGCTTCAGAAGGCCGGCACGCACAATCTCATCGTGCGCACGCGGCCCGAGATCGCGCTTTATGTGCTCAACCACAAGCGCGCGCACCTCGGCGCGCTGGAAACGCGCTACCGCGTCACCATCACCATCAGCTCCGATGAGGAAATCGAGGGCACGGTCTCGTTCGCCATCGACCGCGGCGAACAGGTGATGACGCCTGAACAAGCCAAGCAACTGGCCGCGCAATACGAAGGTCCGGTCCTCCTGCACGAGGACGAGGAGCCGGAGTACGTCGAGGAGATCGACGAAGAGGAGAGCGTTGAGGCTTCGGCGGAATTCCGCAGCGACAACATCTCCGAAGCGCCCGAGAGCGAAGACGCCGAAGGCGATGAACAGTCTGCCCGCGAAGGCGGCCGTGAGAATGGCCGCGAGGGTGGTCAGGAAAACGGACGCGACCGGGGCCGCAGGCGCCGCCGCCGCCGTGGACGCGGCGGCCGTGGCGGTGAAGGCCGCGAGGGTGGCGCGTTCCAAGGTGAGCGCGGACCGCGCGACGTGAACGAGCAAGGCGAATACGCTGCGGAAGGCTTCTCCGGCCAGCCGGCCCATGGCGAAGGCGCCGTGCAGGAACCGAACGGCGCTCCGCACGGCGAGTTCGAAGGCGCACCGGAAGGCATGCCCGCCGGCGAAGGCGAATTCGCACCGCGCGAGGGCGAAGACCGCAACGGCAATGGCGACCATCGCCGCCGTCGCAGAGGACGCCGCGGCGGACGCCGCAACCGGCGCGACCGCGACGATCGTCCGCCGACGGGCGACTTCGGCAACGCTCCGCAAGGTGCTGGTCAGGACTTCGGCGGACATGACGCGGCGGGCCAGGACTACGTCCCCGCTCCGCAGGGCTGGCAGGATCGTGTGCCCGCGCAATCTGCTGAAATGGGCAACACCGGTTACGCGCAGCACTCCGAGCCGGTCGCATCTGAGCCTGCGCCGCAACCCGCATCTGCTTCGGTGGCGGAAGCTCCCGCGCCGGACGCACCGCCGCGGCGCCGCTCGACCGTGCGCGAGCCTGCACCGACAAGCTTCGGCGACCTGCCGCCAATGCCGGTGCCACCTCCGCAACCCGAGCCAACGCCCGTCGTCGTGGAATCGTCGGGCGGCGACGAGGCGAAGCCCCGCCGCACCGGCTGGTGGGCCAAGAAGCTGCTCGGCAAGGACTAGAGGATGCAAAGCCGCTGGGCCGATCGCGACGCGAAGGCCGCGGTCGACCTCTACGGCCGCGACGGCGTTCCGCCGGAGCTTGCCCTGCGCATCTACACCACGCGGCTCCTCGGCGGCGACCGCAAGCTTGTTCTTCACGGCGGCGGCAACAGCTCCGTGAAGCTGCGGATGAAAGACCTCGTCGGCGACGAGGTCGACGTGCTGTGCGTCAAGGGCACCGGCTCCGATATGGCCGAGGCTGACGCAAAGAGCATGGTCGCGGTGCGCCTTGCACCGCTTCTCAAGCTCCGCACCTGGAACGATCTTTCCGACGACGAGATGGCACGCGTTCAGCGCGCCCATCTGATCGATCCGATGGCGCCGAGCCCGTCGCTCGAACTGCTGCTGCACGCTTTCGTGCCGCACAAGTATGTCGACCACACGCATGCCACCGCGCTGCTCAGTCTGATCGACCAGCCGAACGGCAAAGACATCGTCCGCGAGCTCTACGGCGACACGTTCGGCATCGTGCCCTACGTGCGGCCCGGTTTCGGGCTCGCGAAGGCCGCGGCCAACACCTTCGACGCCAATCCGAAGGTGCGCGGGCTGATCCTCGACCAGCACGGCATCTTCACGTTCGGCAAGGACGCGCAAGAGTCCTACGAATGCATGATCGAGGTGGTCACGCGCGCCGAGGAGCGCCTGGCGAAAGGTGGCAAGAAGACATTCAAGGCCGCTGCCGTGCCATCGCAGATCGCGCCGACGAATGAGGTCGCGCCGATCGTGCGTGGTGCCTGTAGCGTCAAGAACGAGAAGGCCGAAGGCGCGCACCGGCGGATGATCTTGGAATTCCGCACCAGCGACGCGATCATCAATTTCGTGAACGGCTCGGAGGTCGCCCGATACAGCGCGGGCGTTGTCACACCGGACCACTCGATCCGCGTCAAGAACGCGCCGCTGATCCTGCCCGCGCCGGAAGCCGGCAAGCTGAAAGAGTTTCGCGCCGCGGCTGAGAAAGCGGCGCAGGCCTACATCAAGAGCTACAAGGCCTACTTCGCGCGCCACAACGCGCGGGCGGGCGGCAACAAGATCATGCTCGATCCCCTGCCCCGCATCGTGCTCGTGCCGGGGCTTGGCCTGTTCGGCCTTGGCCGCACGAAGAAGGACGCCTTGATTGCCGCCGATCTCTATGAGGAGGCGATCGAAGCCATCACCGGCGCGGAAGCCATCGGCCGCTTCGAGTCGATCACCGAAGCCGACATGTTCGATTGCGAATACTGGCCGATCGAGCAAGCCAAGCTCGGCAAAAATCCGGAGAAGCCGCTGGCGGGCCAAATCGCTGTCATCACCGGTGCCGGCGGCGCGATTGGCGCAGCGACCGCACGGGCGTTCGCTGCGGCAGGCGCGGAGGTCGCGCTCCTCGATCTCGACCCGGCTGCGGCCGCCGAGAAGGCCAAGGCGATCAGTCCGAATGCGCTCGCCCTCGCCTGCGACGTCACCAACCCGTCGTCGGTGCAGGCGGCGTTCATCCAGACCGCCAAGGCATTCGGCGGCGTCGACATCGTCGTCTCGAACGCGGGTGCCGCCTGGCAAGGCCGCATCGGTGAAGTGAGCGACGAGATCCTGCGCAAGAGTTTTGAGCTGAACTTCTTCGCGCATCAAAGCGTCGCGCAGGCCGCGACCAGGATCATGCTGGCGCAAGGCACCGGCGGCTGCCTTCTGTTCAACGTCTCCAAGCAAGCCGTGAATCCAGGCCCGAACTTCGGCCCCTACGGTCTGCCAAAAGCCGCAACGCTGTTCCTCGTGCGCCAGTACGCGCTCGACTACGGCTCAGACGGCATCCGCGCCAACGCGGTGAACGCCGACCGTATCCGCTCGGGCCTCCTCACCGACGACTTCATCAAGGAACGCTCGAAAGCGCGCGGCGTCACCGAGAAGGACTACATGAGCGGGAATCTGCTCGGCCGCGAGGTCACCGCGGACGACGTGGCGCAGGCCTTCCTGCATCAGGCGCTGGAGTTGAAAACCACCGGCGATGTCACGACCGTAGACGGCGGCAACATCGCAGCCGCGCTCCGGTAGAACAAAACTGTTCCTCGCGATTCTGTGATTGTCGCCATTCCGGCGCGCGCCTAGATTCCCCCGAATAACGCCGGAGGCATCCATGTCCGCACTCGCCGAAGCCCAGACCACCCCGCAGACCATCGAGCCGATCGTCAACTATCTCGTCAACAACGGCACAGAGGTGTTCACCTACACCGGCGGCCCCGGCTCGCTCGACGTGCGGAACGGCGGAGAGCCCGATCCGCAGAAGGTCGTCATGCACAACGGCCGGCCGCATGCGGGCGAGTTCAAGCTCGACGTCGACGGATTCCGCTTCGTGCATCATGACACCAAGGTGCAGAACTTTCTCGACGAGAGCGAGATCAAGCGCGTCTACTATCCGGAGGTCGAGGCGCTGATCAAAGCCGAGAGCGGCGCCAAGCGCGTCGTGGTGTTCGATCACACGCTGCGCACCGCCGACGATGCCTTCCGCGAGCAGCACAAGATTCGCGAGGTCGTGCGGCGCGCCCACAACGACTATACCGAATGGTCCGGCCCGCAGCGCCTGCGCGACATCCTGCCCGACGAGGCGGACGAGTTGCTGAAGCGCCGCTTCGCCATCATCCAGGTGTGGCGGCCGATCCGCTACCCGGTCGAGACCCATCCGCTCGCCATCGCCGACGCGCGCAGCGTCGATCCCGCCGACTTCATCATTTCCGAGCGCCGCTATCCGAACCGCGTCGGCCAGACCTACGCCATCGCCTACAACCCGAAGCACAAATGGTTCTGGTTCCCACGCCAGGCCCGTGACGAGGCGTTGGTGTTCAAGGTCTACGACTCGGCGAAGGACGGCCGCGCCCGCTGGACCGCACACACCGCCTTCGACGATCCGACCTCGCCCCCCAATGCGCGGCCGCGCGAAAGCATCGAAATCCGCACGCTGGCGTTTTTCTGATCGAGCATGATCCAATTCGTTTGAATTGGATCATGGCATAAAGGCTGTTATCACTCGCGCTTCGTTGAACGAGGCGCGAGGACGGGATGCCGGAAGCAGACAAGGAAGGCGAACGCTATCAGGCCGAAAAGCCGCAAGCGACGCCGGGTTTTTTCCTCAAGGGTTCGCACCAGCTCGACTGGGGCATGAAGAACCGCCTGGCGCACACCTTCAATCCGCAGTCCGGCCGCACGGTCATGCTCGCCATCGACCACGGCTATTTCCAGGGTCCGACCACCGGCCTCGAGCGCATCGACCTGTCGATTCTGCCGCTGCTCCCCCAATGCGACGCGCTGTTCTGCACGCGCGGCGTGCTGCGTTCGATGGTTCCCGCGGAGTCGCAGAAGCCGATGGTGCTGCGTGCGAGCGGCGGCCCGAGCATCCTGCGCGAGGAACTCTCCGACGAGCAGATCGCGATGGATATGGACGACGCGGTGCGGCTCAACGCAGCCGGCGTCGGCATCCAGGTCTTCATCGGCGGCGAGCACGAGACCCGCTCGGTGCACAACATGACGAAGCTTGTGGATGCAGGACTGCGCGTGGGCATGCCGGTGATGGGCATCACCGCGGTCGGCAAGAACATGGTGCGCGACGCGAAATACTTCCGCCTCGCCTGCCGCATTATCGCCGAGCTCGGCGCGCAGTACGTAAAGACCTACTACGTCGATGAAGGGTTTGAGACGATCACCGCCTCCTGCCCGGTGCCGATCGTGATGGCCGGCGGCAAGAAGCTGCCGGAGCTCGACGCCCTGACGATGGCCTACAACGCCGTGCAGCAGGGCGCGTCCGGCGTGGACATGGGCCGCAACATCTTCCAGTCCGACACGCCGAAGGCGATGATCGAGGCGGTCAGCGCGGTCGTGCACAAGAACATGAAGCCGAAGGAAGCCTTTGATCTGTTCAATTCGTTGAAGGCCAAAGGCTGAGCGAAAAAGCGCTGAACGTCAGGCCGGCGCGGGTTGCCGTTCGCGCCGCATCGACCAGATGAGCAGCACACAGGCAACCGCGAGTGGCGCTGCAAGCGCCCTCGCACCCACAAGCTCGTAACCCACCGCGCCGATCGCCGTGCCCGCGACAAACCCCGCCATCGGCGGCCACTGAAGCGCGAGCCGGGCCCGCGCGCCCCGAGCCTGCCCGGCTTCCGCATCCGTCTGATGGCGGCGCGCAAGCGCGATCAATGCAATCGTCGCGTCGATCGCAAGCTGCGTCGTGTTCGTGGTCATCACGTTGGTGGACGGCACGCCGTGCATGAACAGCCGCACCATCGCGCTCTGCACGCCCATCGCGGAGATGCCGAGCAGCGCCGCGGCCGCCACGCCTGGCGCAGTGATGCTGCCGAGCGGCATCGTCATCATGGCCGCCATCATCGCGGCGAGCAGAACGCACTCCAGCGCCATCACCCAGGCGAGCGCCCGTCCGCCCGGCGCGCGGTTGAACGCGAGCGCAGTGGCGAGACAGCCTGCCAGGAAAAACGCCGGAATGGCAAGCAACGCCAGCCACTCATGATCGCCGGAAAGCAGATGTGCCCCAGCGTAGACGAAGCTGCCGGTGAGTTGCGCAACGAAGATGTGGAACAGGCCAAGGAAGGCGCAGATATCGACGAAGCCCGCGATGACGCCGAGCAGCGCCGGAACGGCAGCCGGCACCGAATGCGAACGGACAACATGCGTCATATCGAACTCTCCCGCAGAAGAGTCCGATGCTACGCAAATCTCCGCAGAACGTCAGGCCGCTTTCGCAGCCTGACGCTCCTTGGGATGCAGCGTGAAAGTCCGTAGTTGCCCGCGGCGGAGCACGTCGACCGGTATCGCGCGGCCGATCCGCTCGGCGTTGAGCAGCCGGATCAGGTCGTCCACGCCGGTCACCGGTGCACCGTCGAGACGCACGATCACGTCATAGGACATCAGCCCCGCGACATCCGCGGGCTTGTCCGGCTCGACGCCGGTGATCATCGCGCCGAAGGCGTTGTCGATTTCCGCCGCCCGCGCGTGCCGCCGCGACACCGCAACCGTCTGGCCTGCGACGCCGATGAAGGCGCGGCGCACCCGGCCGTGCTGGATCAGCTCGCTCAGGACGTACTGCGCCGTGTTGCTCGCGACCGCAAAGCAGATGCCCTGCGCGCCCGCGATCACCGCGGTGTTGATGCCGATCACCTCGCCGCGCGAGGACACCAGCGGCCCGCCCGAGTTGCCGGGGTTGAGCGCGGCATCGGTCTGGATCACGTCCTCGATCAGTCGTCCGGTGCGCGCACGCAAGGAACGCCCGAGCGCCGAGATGACGCCTGCGGTCACCGTGGACTCGAAGCCGAGCGGATTGCCGATCGCGACCGCGAGCTGGCCGCGCCGCAGCTTCTTGGAGTCGCCGAGCGTGGCGGACTCCAGATGCCGCGCCGCGCCGGCGCGAAGGAGCGCAAGGTCGGTATCCGGGTCCTCTCCGATCAGCCGCGCCTCCATGGTGCGGCCCTCGGTGTCGGTCAGACGCAGATCGCGCGCGCCGTCGACCACGTGACTGTTGGTCAGCACGAGACCGTCCGGCGAGATGATGACGCCGGAGCCCATGCCGCCGCGGGAATCCTTCGACGGCGCGCGCTCGACGCGCACCACCGTGGGGCCGACGCGGTCGGCCACGGCCATCACGGCGTTGGAATAAGCATCGAGGAGGCTGTCGTCAGAGGCAGCGGGCTCAGACGCCGCCACCGGCTCCACAGCCTCCTCGAATTCGCTGATTTGTGCATTGAGTTCGAACATGAGAATGCCTTTCGGGCTTCCTATGTAGGAACGGTTCGCAAAAAGAACAGAGAGCCGCTCCGAAGCGCCCGGCGCAGGTCAGCCCTGCTCTTCCGGCTCTCGCGCCCGCAGCACATTCCAGGGAAACGCCGCGAAGGTCCCGGCCAGCGCCAGCGCCGCACCGACAAAGACGTCGACCAGCCGCTCGGTGAACAGCCCGACGCTCGGTGTGGCGAAGGTACCGCCCATCTCGGAGGCGAGATCGTAGCTCATCAGCACCAGCAGCGCGATGGCCGCGGTGTGCGCCCAGTACCGCAGCGGAATATGGTGCGGCAGCACGGCGGCCGTGGCGATGATTGCGACCACGACAAGCGCCGGGGGCAACGCGAGCCGCGTCAGGACGAAGGCCGCCGCCGTCCCGATGATCGTGCCGACGACGCGCTCGAGGATGCGGCGGTAATTGCTGCGGTCGTCCGGCTGCATCACCACCAGCGTGGTGATCGCGACCCAGATCGCATGCGCAGGATCGACCATCAGTCCGAGCCAGAGCCCGGCGGCGGCGGCCACGGCATAGGCCGCGGCATAGCGCACCCAAAGCCAGTCGTTTTCGGGCACGGCCGGCGCTGCCTTGAGCTTCGAGGCCGGCAACGGACCGAACACCGCGTGATCGGCGAGCCGCGCCAGGATGACGACCGCCAATGAGCCCACCACGCACAGAACCTCGACGCGGGACAATCCGGGTGTCCCTGCTGTGATGGCCATTGCCATGACCGCCAGCCGCGCGCCGATGTGCGCGGTGCGGCCTGCACGGTTCAGCCATCCCGCGCCAAAGGCGGCCGCGACGAAGAACACCCAGAACAGCGGGCTGTATCCGCCGAGCAGATGCCCGCCGGCAGCGCCGAGCGCTATTCCTCCTGCTGAGCGCCCAAGAGCGACGAAGCGATTGAGCAGCGGCCCCTCGTCGTCGGCAAACGAGAACATCAGCGCGGTGATGACGGC
>JBFLYS010000040.1:0-41157 GCA_040756555.1 Pseudomonadota bacterium
TCGAGCGAAAAGACGCGCCACGCCGCAAGGCGTGACTAGATGGTTGCGCTGCTCAGCGCTCCATCCCCTCGACTATTCCGAGGGGGAAACAGGAAGACGGCGGCCGGGCGCCGGAACCAGCCCCGGAACGCTGAGACGTGGCTGTTTGACAAGTGAATCGGAACAAAAAGGCCCGGATTAGGAGAATCCGGCCGGACGCTCTATGTATGGGGTCTAGCCGGACGAACACTGCGGCCTTCCCAGTCCCCGGCTCTTAGGAAAACAACGTGAGCAAACCCGAACTCGGCACCAAGCGCGTGTGCGCTGGCTGCGCTGCGAAATTCTACGATCTGATGAAAGATCCGATCGTGTGCCCGAAATGCGAGACGGTGTTCATCGTGCCGCCGCCCGAGCCTGCGCGGCCCGCGAAGCGCAATTACAATATGCGCACGACGAAGCCGGTGCCGGTTGCGGAAGAGCCGGTGGCGGCGGTCGAGAAAACCGAAGGCGAGGAGCCGGAGGTTGAAGACGACAAGGATTCCGAAGGCGGCGTTGCGCTGTTGGAGGACGACGAGGAGGAGCGGTAGAACGCTCGCTTCGCACGCATCGTGCAAAAGAAAACAGGGCCGCTTTCGCGGCCCTGTTCAATTTCGGAGTGCGAGAAGGCTTAGCGGCCCTTCCAGCCCGCCTTCGACGAGCACATTTCCATCTTGCGGGGGTTGGCCTTTTCCCACTGCGTGATGGAGCGGCTCTCGTTGCTGCTCATCTCGTTGTTCATGCAGGTGCAATAGGCGAGGACCACCTGCTGCGTCTGGCCTTCATCCTTGTTGTCGCCGACGCACTGGTTGATCCACTTCACGTCGTCGGTCGTCTGCGCCGCGGCCGGACCGGCCAGGGCGGCCGTCAGCGCGGAGAGCGCAACGAGAGTTGCAAGCTTGATTTTCATGGGTCACCCTTTGGAAAAAGTCGGTTGGATTCAGTAACATCGGCTGTCTGACCGGACAATCTGGCGCAGCCCGATGGGACGGATTTATTGCATCCCGCTCCGTGCAAGGATGTGCGAAAACCCACACCGCGCAGGGCTCGACAAGGAAGTTCCAGAGGACGTCACATGAGCAACCCGTATGGCTTTCCGCAATATGTCATCGACCGCGTGATGGCGAAGCGCGGCCGGCTCAACGTGTTCGACCGCTTCGAGCCTGCGCGCACGGCGCTGCTCGTCATCGACATGCAGAACTTCTACGTCGGCGAGATTGCATCGGTCGTCGGCATCATCCCGAATATCAACCGCATCGCAGAGGACGTTCGCTTGAAGGGCGGCCGCGTGATCTGGGTCGGCATGAGCGCGGGCAAGGATGGCCAAAGCGACTGGCGCATCTATCACGATCATTTCTTCACGCCGGAGAAGGGCGCGAACCATCGCGATCAACTGTCGCCCGGACATCCGGGTCATGAATTTCACAAGAACCTCGACATCAAGTCCGGCGACGACATCGTCTACAAGAACCGCTTCAGCCCGTTCATCGCCGGCGCGTCGAACATCGAGGACGTGCTGAAGAGCCACGGCATCGACAGCCTGATCGTCACCGGCACCGCGACCAACATGTGCTGCGAGTCCGCTGCCCGCGACGCCATGATGCGCGACTACAAGGTGACGATGGTGTCGGATGCCAACGGCGCACGCTACGAGGAGGACCATCTCGGCGGGCTCACCTCGTTCTTCCAGAGTTTCGGCGACGTCCGCACCACGGACGAAGTCATCAATGAGTTGCTTGCGGCTGCTAAGGCAAGCGCGGCTGCGGAATGACAGGGCGAAAGGCCTGACTGACGCACGGACAAAGAATCAGCAACAATACCGACCACAAGAATCGGCAAAGATCGGCAAGAAAGCAGAGAGGAACCGCGCGATGTCACTTCAGAATTCCGAATCTCCGTCCTGGTGCCGCGGCGCCGATCGCCTCGCGGCGACATGGCAGGACTTCCTGCTGCTCGCCGCCCGCGTGCTGATCGGCTGGATCTTCCTTTCCAGCGGTTTCGGCAAGCTGATGAACATTTCGGCCTTTGCCGCGACCATGCCGCGCCGCGGCCTGCCGGAATTCCTGGGCTATATCGCGCCCTTCGTGGAGTTCTTCGGCGGCGCTTTCCTCGTTGCGGGGCTCGCCACGCGCTACACGGCGCTGTTGATGCTGCTGTTCATGCTGTTCGCCACCTTCAGCTCGCACCGCTACTGGAGCTATCCCGAGGCCCAGCAGGCCAATCAGAACAGCCACTTCTGGAAAAACGTCGCGATAACCGGCGGCATCGTGTTGTTGTTCATCACCGGCGCCGGCCGCTATGCACTCGATGCAATGTTGGGTCGCCGCCGTTCGTAACGCCCATTTTTGCGGCACATCGCGAAGATACGCACAGGTGAAACCATCACTCGTGCGTGATTGGCTGGCGTTTTGGGGCGGGCTTCCGATATAGCTCCTACGCAATGCCGGTTGTGGGGCACGCAATGGCAATTGTGCGTAGTGCCCCCATATAGGCGTTTTCCCAGGCTTCGGCTGTGAACGATACGATCAACGATACCCCCGCCCCGGAGGATATCCGGGAGGCGGTCGAACGCATGACGGTGAGCGACGTTTTCGCGCGCTCGCCGCAGCTTGGCGCGTTCCTGCGCTTCGTCGTCGAGGCTGTGCTGCACGGCAAGGCCGACCGCATCAAGGCTTACACCATCGGCGTCGAGGTTCTGCGCCGCGATGTGAAGTTCGATCCGCAGCTCGATCCGATCGTGCGCGTGGAAGCGACGCGGCTTCGTCGCACCATCGAGCGTTATTATGCAAGCGCGGGCGCCGACGATCCCTTGATCATTGATCTGCCACGCGGCTCTTACGTTCCGACATTCCGTTGGCGCGAGCCGGGCCTGCAGGCCGCCGGGGAGGTTGCGCCTGAGCAGGCCACCGACTGGCGCAGCGTCCTTCAATCGCGCTGGGGGCTCGCGGTCCTGACGGGGGCGGTCATGGTGCTGGTGTTTGCCGTCGGTGCCGTGCTCCTGATGCGCCTGCCGGTGCAGCAGACAGAGATCACGTCGGCGATGCGCGATGCCCCGCGCCAGGCGACTGCCTCGATGCTTCAGCCGGGCAATGGCATGCCTTCGATCTACATCGAGCCGATGCGTGTCACAGGCACGGCTTCGGATCAGGCTCTCTCCGTCGATACGCTGGCGGAAAAGATCGGCGACGCCTTCGCGCGTTTCGACACGATCAATGTCCTCTATGCGCCGCGCACGGCCTCGGCGGATGCGCCGTCCACCGAACCGCGATCCGACTATCGCCTTTCCGGCGTTGTTGAGTATGGCGGCGACAGCACGACCGTGCAGTTCCGGCTGATCGATGTCGCCGAAGGCAACGTGGTGTGGTCGCGCTCCTTCGAGCGGATTGTACCCGCAGAGCAAGGTGTCGCCGAGGATCAGATCGTCTTCGCACTCGCCGACACGCTGCTGCAGTCCTACGGCGTGATCCGTGCACGCGACCGCGCCAAACAATTGGTGTCGAATGTGGGCGATCCGCGTTACCGCTGCGTGCTGGAAGCGGCTGACTCCATCCGCACGCTGAATGCTACGGAGCACGAGCGCTCGATCGCGTGTCTCGAACATCTCACGTCGATCGATCCGAGCTTCGCGCTTGGTTATACATTCCTCGCGATCCTGTACGGTCGCGAATATCAGCTCGGCATTTCTCAACGCAGCGACGCCGAGCCGCTGCTCGACCGCGCCTTGCGCGCGGTCCGCCGCTCGATCGAGCTCAATCCGGCGAGCTCGCGCACCTGGACGGTGTTGATGGTGGTGCTGTTCCATCGTCAGGAGGTGCCGGAAGCGTTTGCGGCCGGCGACAAGGCGGTGGCGCTCAACAAGTACGACATGTTGGCGCCGGCGGAATACGGCGGCCGTCTCATCATGGTCGGGGAGACCGAACGAGGCCTTGCGATGATGCGCCGCGCGGTCGGGGCGAATGTGGTGCGGCCGTCGTGGCAGCACTTCTATCTCTTCATGGGCGCTTATCTGTCGGGCGACATGAAGGAGGCCGCCTACCAGGCGGGCCAAATGACCGAAACCAACTATGCGCTGGCTTTTCTCGCCCGTGCGCTGGTGGCGAGCGCGACGGACGATGCCGAACGGGCTCGCCAGGCGATCACACGCTTGGTCGCTCTTCAGCCCGGCTGGCGGAGCAGCCCGCGTTTGGAGCTCGTTAAGCTTTCGCCCAATCCGCTGATCGTCGATCGCCTGGCCAAGGATCTGGCCAAGGCTGGGCTTCCGGGCTCGTGATCGCAGGTATCATCCGCGCTTTCGCGTGGTTCTTATAACCAGTTGTCAGATCAGAAGATTTTTCCGCCCTTGCGGGTCAGATTGCGGCAAATTACTTCCGAAATCGCGCCTCGCCGGACAAAAACCGCGCCCTGAATGGGCTGGAGGGGCGATGTCCTATCGTGAGCAATGCATTGGCAAGCCGGTGGCCGAGGTCATCTGGCTCGACGACACACACGGCGACGACGCGGTCGCGCCGCAGTCGGCTGCGACCCTTTCGATCGAGAACGTCGCGCAGATGTTCGACGTCAGCCCCTGGACGCTCCGTTACTACGAGCTGCGCGGCGTCATCGCGCGCCGCCAGCGTATGGGGCAAATCCGCGTCTATAGCTGGGCCGACTGCGACCGCATCGCTTTCATCGTGAAGTGCCGCCGTGCCGGTATCGGCCTTGCGGACATCGCGCCGATTCTGAAGGCAGTGGACGACGATACATCGGCGGAAACCATTCGCGTCAACCAGGAACGCTGCAACGCCTTGATCGCCAGCCTGGAAAAGCCGCGCAAGGTGTTCGACGAGGCCCTCAGCGAGCTGACGCAGATCCGTTCGCTGCTTTGCGCCAAGAGCGACTGCAACAGCAGCGACTGCAACGACTGATCGTCAGCCCTGGAACTGTAGCTTGGCGAGCCGCGCATAGAGGCCGCCATGCATGACGAGGCTCTCGTGCGTTCCGACCTCGACGATGCGGCCCTGGTCCAGCACCAGGATGCGGTCGCATGACAGGACGGTTGCAAGACGATGCGCGATCACCAGCGTGGTGCGTTTCGTCATCAGCCGCTTGAGCGCGCTTTGCACCAATGTCTCGCTTTCCGCGTCGAGCGATGAGGTCGCCTCGTCGAGCAACAGGAGAGGGGCGTCGCGCAGGATCGCGCGGGCGATGGCGATGCGCTGGCGTTGTCCGCCGGATAGCGTGATGCCGCGCTCCCCGACCATTGTGTCGTAGCCTTGCGGCAGGCGGCGGATGAATTCGGCCGCGGCCGCAGCGTCAGCGGCCTGATCGATTTCCGCGTCGGTCGCGTCGGGCTTGCCGAACCGGATGTTGTCGCGCACGGACGCTGCGAAGATCGCGGTGTCTTGCGGCACCAGCGCAATCCGCTTGCGGAGCTCGGCCGGATCGGTCTGCGTCAGCGCCACGTCATCGAAGCGAATGACGCCCGTGATCGGATCGTAGAACCGCAGGATGAGATGGAAGATCGTGCTCTTGCCCGCGCCGGACGGGCCGACGATCGCGATCTTCTCGCCCGGCCGCACATGGAACGACACGCCGTGCAGCGCCGAGACCTCCGGCCGCGTCGGATAGGCAAAATGCACGTCGTCGAACGCCACTTCGCCGCGCGCGGGCGTCGGCAGGATCACCGGATGCTTCGGCGGCTTGATGTCGGGTTCGACGCGCAGGATTTCGAACAGCCGTTCGGCTGCGCCCGAGGCCGCGGCAATCTCGCTCCACACTTGCGAGAGTTCGCCCAAGCCGCCCGCCGCGAAGACTGCGTAGAGCACGAACTGCGACAGCCGTCCCGCCGTCATTTCGCCCGCGAGCACATCTTGCGCGCCGACCCAGAGCACGACCACGACGCTCGCGAACACCAGGAAGATCGCGAAGGCCGTCAGCCAGGCGCGGGCCTTGGTGGAGTCGCGCGCTGCCCCATAGGCATTTTCGACGGCGGCGACGAAGCGGCTTACCGTCGGAGCCTCGTTTGTATAGGCCTGCAATGTCCGCACCGAGCCGATCTGTTCGGCGGCATAGGCCGACGCATCGGCGAGCGTGTCCTGCGCCGCGCGAGAGCGGCGGCGCACCGAGCGGCCAAACGCGACCAGCGGTAGAACGATCAGTGGAATGGCGCCGAGCACGAAGCACGAGAGCTTTGGGCTCGTCACCACCATCATGGTGGAGGCGCCGAGGAACAGCGCCAGATTACGGAGCGCGATCGACACCGATGCGCCGACCGCGGCCTTGATCTGCGTCGTGTCGGCGGTGAGGCGCGAGAGGATTTCGCCGCTCTGCGACTTGTCGAAGAACGACTGCGACAACGCGGTGAGATGCCCGAACACTTTCGCGCGCATGTCGGCGACGATGCGTTCGCCGAGCGTCGTGACGAGGTAGTAACGGAGTGCGCTCGCGCCCGCGAGGACCGCGACCACCGCGATCATCACCGCGAAGTAGCTGTTCACCAGCTCGGCGCCTTCGGCCGAGAAGCCGTGATCGACCATGCGCCGCACCGCGATCGGAACGGCGAGGGTGGCGAGCGATGCGACGATCAGCGCGGCGAAGGCGGCCAGCGCCCGGCCTTTGTAACGGCCGACGTAAGGCAGGAGCAGCTTCAGCGGCTGCAATTTGACCCGCCGGCTGCCTGAGGCATCGGCCGCGGCTGCCGCTTCTTGACGTGCCGAAAGGACGGTTCCCCGTCCGGCCGTGTCGTTCATCCCAAACGCCTTTTTAGCCCCGTTGCGGCTGAAATCCGCGGCCGGACAATGCCCCGTGGGCCGTTCCGAAGCAATCACAAGGGGTTCCGGAACAAGGCTTGTCCCGAGGGGGCCGGTCCTGTATAGAACCGCGCAATTCCAGGACATTCTCCAGGATATTCCAACGGCGCGGGTGGCCGCGCAGGACATTGAACATGAAGCCCGATACGCACCCGAACTACCACACGATCACCGTCAAGATGACGGACGGCAGCTCGTTCACCACTCGCTCCACCTGGGGCAACAAGGGCGACACGCTGCACCTCGACATCGACCCGAAGTCGCACCCGGCCTGGACCGGCGGTCAGCAGCAGCTCATGGACCGCGGCGGCCGTCTCTCGCGCTTCCAGAAGAAGTTCGCCGGCCTCGGCCTCGACAAGAAGTAAGCTTCGGTTTCTTCAAATCGACGAAACAAAAACCCCCGCGAGAGCGGGGGTTTTCTTTTGTGCAAGGCTTCAAGTGGCAATCGGCTAACGCTGCTCGAACGCGGCCTTCAGCAGGCCAAGCTGGCGTTCGACCGGATTGCTGACCTTCGGCTGATCCGGCGCGAGCGGCGGCGCGTAGATGTTGGCGTCGAGACGGCGCACCTGATCGTTCAGCTTCTTGGACTTCTCGATCAGCGCGCGGAGTTTCTCGGGGAGGAGCTTCACGGTCTCGGGATCGCCAGGTTCACCGGCGGTCAGCTTGACCTTCGTTTTTTCCTTGTTGGCCTGGGAAAGCGTCATCTCGCCTTCCTTTACCGCGCGATGCAGCAGCAGCCACGACGCGAGCTGCATCAGCCGCGTGGTCAGGCGCATGCTTTCGGTCGCGTAAGCGAGTGCAGCCGAACGCTCGAGCTTCTTGGATTCCTGCCGGCCCGGTCCGTCGAGATAGGCCGCGGTCTCTTCGACCAGCGCCATACCGTCACGGAACAAATTCGCGAAAGCCTGCGACCCCGCGAGCTTCTCGCCGAAAGACACCGGCGCCGCTTGGTCGATCGGGAACTCTTTCATCGGTACGCCTCACCCCACAGGAGGGTGAGATTGCCCGCGGCTCAGGATTGAGTCCAGCGTGCCCGCCACAAAGCTTTCAAAATGGTAACCGCGCAGGTGCGTTTATTAACTCGGATGATCCGAAACGGCACAAAAAAAGAGCCGCCGTTGCCGGCGGCTCGAAAGTTGATAACAGGGAGGCGTCAAACAGAGTGGACAGGAGCCACTCAATGTCCATGAAGATGGACGATTAGAGTAATATTCGAGAAAGCTTAACGACGCGTTAAGCTGGAACGTACAATTGATTATGGTTAATGGCGCGTTACCAAATTGCGCGCGCAGCAAGACGCCAGTACCGCCTCGCGTTATTTCTTGAAAAACAAATCCGCCGCCGACTTCGATGCGCTCTTGCTCGCCATGTTGGCTTCGAGCCGCGCGATCTCTTCCTTGAGCAGCGCGACGCGCTCCTTCAACTCGCCGACCGAGAGCAGCGCGAGGTCCTGACCGATCTCGTGCGCGATTTTTTTCTTCGGGCGGTCGTCTTCGTCAATGGCTGGCATGGCGGCCTCCGCTTTTGCCGGAAAGATAGCGGCGGCGGCCGGCATTGTCACACCGGTGCGGGCCGACTATTCGTGAGACAAAGGTATTGGACGAGGACAAAAAATGACGCTGCCATCCCGCATGACCGTGATAGCGATCAAGGCCCCCGGCGGGCCGGAAATGCTCATGCCGCAGGAGCAGGACGTGAAGCTGCCGGGCCCGGGCGAAATTCTCGTGAAGGTCGCGGCGGCCGGCGTGAACCGGCCGGACGTGCGTCAGCGTCAGGGCACCTATCCGCCGCCCAAGGGCGCGACAGACATTCCGGGTCTCGAGATCGCGGGCGAGGTCGCTGCGATCGGCGATGGCGTGAAGCGCTGGAAGGTCGGCGACAAGGTCTGCGCGCTCGTGGTCGGCGGCGGCTACGCGCAATATTGCCTCGCGTTCGAACATCACGCGCTGCCGGTGCCGCCGTCGCTCACGATGGTGGAAGCCGCCGCAATGCCGGAGACGTTCTTCACTTGCTGGCAGAACATGTTCATGCGCGCCGACGTGAAGGACGGCGACTGGGTGCTGGTGCATGGCGGTACGTCGGGCATCGGCACGACAGCGATCATGCTCGCCAAGGCGTTCGGCGCGAAGGTCATCACCACTGCTGGTTCTGCCGAGAAGTGTGAAGCCGCGAAGAAGCTCGGCGCCGATGTGGCGGTGAACTACAAGACCGAGGATTTTGTCGCGGCGACCAAGGAGGCGACCGGAGGAAAGGGCGCGAACCTGATCGTCGACATCGTTGGCGGCGAATACGTGGACCGCAACTACGATGCCGCCGCCGATCAAGGCGTGATCGCGCAGGTATCATTCACCTCCGGTCCGAAGGCGACCGCTAACTTCGGCAAGCTGATGGCCAAGCGTCTCACCCACACCGGTTCGACGCTGCGTCCGCGCACGGTGGCTGAGAAGGCGGCGGTTGCCGCTGGTCTCGAACAGCGGGTCTGGCCGTTGGTCGCGGCCGGCAAGATCAAGCCGGTGATCGATTCCACCTATCCGCTGGCCAAGGCGTCCGAAGCCCAGGCCCGCATGGAATCGAGCCAGCACATCGGCAAGATCGTGTTGACGGTCTGATATTGCCGGTTGCGGCGACATAAAGAAGCCACTCTAAGGGTGGCTTCTTTATGTCGCCCGAAACAGCACAGCCGGGGACCGTGCTCACAATCCTGAACATCGCGCTTGTGGTGCTCCGTCTTGGCGCGGCATGCGTCCTGCTCGCATTCGCGCTCTACTGGCGTTCGCCGATTTTCGCGAACGCACGGATGTCGGCGCTGGTGGTGTTTCTCTTCGCGGCCGTCATGCTGATCGCGCTCGAAGTCGTGCTGTGGCGGCGCTTGAGCCGCACGAAGCTGACGACCGTTCTTTCCAGCGCCACGTTCATAGTTGCCGGTGGCGCGCTCGCGCTGACGCTGGCTTACGAGGCGCAGTTCCGCTGGCAGCGCCATCACGTCCTTAACGCCGACGCGGCGACCGTCGAACAGCTCGGCCGGCACTTCATCGTCGGCTATCGCGACCTCGGCGAATTGCGCGCGCTGGTCGAGCGCCGCGCCGTCGCAGGCGTGTTCGTCTCCGCGCACAACGTCAGCGGCAAGGACGCCGATACGATCCGCCGCGAGATCGCCTCGCTGCAATCCATCCGCTCGCGGCAGGGCCTGCCGAAGCTCTTGATCGCAACCGATCAGGAAGGAGGGATGGTATCGCGCATGTCGCCGCCGCTGGATCGGCTGACCACGCTCGGCGAGATCGTGCGCAGCCATCATGATGCGGCGGAGCGGTTGATTGCTGTGCGGCAATATGCGGCCAAGCAGGGGCGGGCGCTGGCTCGGCTTGGCTTCAACCTGAATTTCGCGCCGGTGGTCGATCTCAACCACAACGTCGTCAATCCGAACGACCGCTACACGCGCATCACCGAGCGTGCCATCTCCGCAGATCCGAAGGTCGTCACCATCGTTGCGGGCGAATATTGCGATGCGCTGTTGCAGACCGGCGTGCATTGCACGCTGAAGCATTTCCCCGGCCTCGGCCGTGTTGTCGAGGATACACACACGGAAGCGGCCGATCTGACGGCGGAGATGAAGACGCTCGCCGACACCGATTGGATGCCGTTCCGCGAGCTGATGCACTCAGCGGGCGCCTTCACGATGCTGAGCCACGCGCGGCTCACGGCGCTCGACCGCGATACGCCCGCATCGTTCTCCGCACGGGTCGTATCCGGTTTGCTGCGCGGCGAGTGGAAGCACAACGGCGTCCTTGTCACCGACGATTTCAGTATGGGCGCAGCCTACAGCAGCGCCGAAGGGTTGCCGGGCGCGGGTCTTGCCGCGCTGAACGCCGGCGTGGACCTGATCCTGATTAGCTACGACCCCGACCAGTTCTATCCGGTCATGGATGCGCTGATCCGGGCCGAGGCCGACGGCCGGCTGCGAAAAGACGTCCTGGATCGCAGCGAACAGCGTCTGGCCGCCGTTCTGCCGGTTAACCAAGGGCACGCTGCCATTCGGCCCTGACAGGTCTTACAGGCCGGAATCCTTGCCATTTCGGCCCTCCGCGGGTACTCAATTTGGGGGAAGCGATTGGGGTATGGGGCTTGGCCAGGGCCCGCGCGGCGGGGGTCGCGAAAACGGCACAATCTTTAACGACTTAACTCCTGGCTCGGACCATCTGAAGCTAGGATTGAGATCAAAAGGCAGCGGATCGAGCGCCGAGCCGGAGGTCGTCGTTTGGGCTTTCTTCGCGCCGCCAGTTTTGCGGCACTCCTGATCGGCGCCTTGCTGGGCGCTTCGCAGAGCCACGCCGTCGAGGCGGTGGCTGTGCGCACGGACGTGACCGCGATCGACCTCACCTCCGTCGTCGAGATGTACAAGACCGACACCGACCGCATTCAGGTGTCGGCGGCGCCCGGCGCGGACGGCATCGTGCGCCGCATGCAGCAGCCCGCGCGCGAAGGCTCGACCAACTGGGCGGTGTTCGCGCTCGCGAACTCCGGCGACGAGCAGATCGACCGCCTCATCGTCGTCCCGCATTACCGCATGGTCGGTTCGGGATTGTTCGCGCCGGACCTCGGTCTGTCTCGCATCGTCACCATCTCTCCGAGCTCAGGCGAACGCCCCGAGCGGCAGGAGAGCGCGACCGCGGACATCTTCCGCATCACGCTCGACCCCGGCACGGTGATCACCTTCATCGCCGAGCTTCGCACGGACAAGCTGCCGCAGATCTATCTGTGGGAGCCGGACGCTTACAAAGACAAGGTCAACTCCTTCACGCTCTACCACGGCATTGTCATCGGCATCGCGGGTCTGCTCGCACTGTTCCTCACCATCCTGTTCGTGGTGAAGGGCTCGGTGATGTTCCCGGCGGCGGCCGCGCTCGGCTGGGCGGTGCTGGTCTACATCGGCATCGATTTCGGTTTCTGGGGCAAGGTGTTCGACATGGGCTCCGGCTCCGAGCGCATCTGGCGCGCCTCGGGCGAGGCGATCCTGGCCGCGACGCTGCTGGTGTTCCTGTTTGCCTATCTCAACCTTGGCCGCTGGCATGTGCGCTACATGCACATCACCTACGGCTGGCTCGCGGGCCTTGCGGCGCTTGTCGCGCTCGCGCTGTTCGACCCGCAGGTCGCCTCGGGCATCGCACGGCTCTCGCTCGGCCTCGTCGCGTTCCTCGGCTTCGGCATCATCATCTATCTCTCGACGCACGGCTTCGACCGCGCGGTGCTGCTGATCCCGACCTGGTTCCTCCTGGTCGTGTGGGCGATCGCAGCGTGCCTCACCGTGACCGGCGTCGTCACCAACGACATCATCGGTCCGGCGCTGCTCGGCGGCCTCGTGCTGATCGTCATGCTGATCGGCTTCACGGTCATGCAGCACGCCTTTGCCGGCGGCATCACGCAGAACATCGTCTCAGACGTCGAACGCCGCGCACTGGCGCTCACCGGCGCGGGCGACATGATTTGGGACTGGGACGTATCGTCCGACCGCATCTTCACGAGCCCCGAGACCGAGGCGCTGCTCGGCCTCAAGCGCGGTTCGCTCGAAGGCCCCGCCTCGCGTTGGCTTGAGGTGCTGCACCCGCTCGACCGCGATCGCTTTCGCGCCTCGCTCGACAGCGTTCTCGAGCAGCGCCGCGGGCGTCTGATGCAGGACTTCCGCCTGCGCACGCCGGACGGCCATTTCCTCTGGTTCGCGCTCAAGGCGCGTCCTGTGGTCGGTTCGGACGGCGAGGTGGTGCGCCTTGTCGGCACACTCACCGACGTGACCGAGTTCAAGACCGCCGAGGAGCGTTTGCTGCACGACGCCGTGCACGACAACCTCACCGGCCTGCCGAACCGTCAGCTTTTCATTGACCGGCTGGAGGCCGTGCTGGCGTTCGCGAAGTCCGACACCGGCATCCGCCCGACGGTGGTGGTGATCGATCTCGACCGCTTCAAGCAGGTCAACGACTCCGTCGGTATCGCTGTCGGCGACTCGATCCTGCTGACGCTGGCGCGGCGTCTCGCGCGGCTTCTCAAGCCGCAGGACACGCTCGCGCGTCTGACCGGCGATCAGTTCGCGATGATCCTTCTCTCGGAGAAGGATCCGACCAAGCTCATCCAGTTCGCCGAGACGATCCGCAAGACGCTGCGTGCGCCGATCACCTTCAACGATCGCGAGATCTTCCTCACCGCGTCGATCGGCCTTGCGCTCGGCGATGGCCAGAGCGCGCGGACGGAAGAAGTACTCAAGGATGCCGAACTCGCGATGTATCACGCCAAGCGCATCGGCGGCGACCGCATCGAGGTGTTCAAGCCGGCGATGCGCGCGCGCAAGACCGACCGCTTGACGCTCGAATCCGAGCTGCGTCGCGCGCTGGAGCGTGAGGAAATCAGCATCCTTTATCAGCCCATCGTCCGGCTGGAGGATCGCTCGGTCGCGGGCTTCGAGGCGCTGGCGCGCTGGGACCATCCCAAGATGGGCCGCATGTCGCCGTCCGAATTCATTGGTATCGCCGAGGAAATCGGCCTGATCGTAGACCTCGGCCTGTTCATGCTGGAGCGCACGGCGCGCCAGCTTGGCGCCTGGCAGCGCACTGTGAAGCTGCGCGAGCCAGTGTTCGCCAGCGTCAACGTCTCGTCGCGGCAATTGCTGCGACACGACCTGATTCACGATTTGCGCACCGTGCTGTCGCGCTCGGCCATCGCCCGCGGCACGCTGAAGCTGGAACTCACTGAATCGCTGGTGATGGAAAACCCGGAGCATGCGGCGCAGCTTCTCACGCGCATCCGCGAGCTCGGTGCGGGCCTTGCACTCGACGACTTCGGCACCGGCCATTCGTCGCTGGCTTACCTCCAGCGCTTCCCGTTCGACACCATCAAGATCGACCAGTCGTTCGTGCGCACCAACAACAAGGGCACGCGGCCGGTTATCCTGCGTTCGATTATAGCGCTCGCGCACGATCTCGGCATGGACGTCGTCGCGGAAGGCGCTGAGACCGACTCCGATGCGGTCGAGCTGTTCCAGATGGGCTGCGAATACGCGCAGGGCTATGTGTTTGGCGAGCCGATGACGGCGGAAGCAGCGAAGGAAATGCTGCTCCACGACCAGCTCGAGCCGGCGCGATAAGCTTTTACTTCGAAGCCGGCTCCCAACCCGCTTCGATCCAGCGTCCGCGCATTGCGGGGCTTATGAGTGCCGATACCAGCGCCTTCGCATTCACGGGATCGGTGCTGCTCGCAGGGATCGCCGCAGAATAGTCCATCCACAATTGCGTCGAACCGGCAGAGGAGCGGCAAGCTTCGCGCCCTTGGCTTCGCCGATCTCGCTGATGAGCACCACCGCGATCTCGGCTTCGCCGTTCGCGACCTTCGCCGCGGCATCGTTGCCGCCGGTCGCGTGAATGCCCTTCTTGGTCACTTCGTCCCGGATGCCGAATCCGTCCGAAATTTTCATCAGATGGACAACGGAAACGCCGCCGAGCTTCGGATCGGTGTAGGCGATGGACTTCGCATTGATGAGCGCGGCTTTCAGATCCTGCGGCGTCGCGAGCTTCGGGGCCGGTGCGCCGTCGCGGATCACCACGCCCAGGCCGATGCGCCCGATCTCGACGCGGCTTCCCGGCGTCATCTTGCCGGTCTTCTCAAGCTCCGCCATCAGCGGCGACGAGGCGATGATCAGATCGGCCGGTTTGCCGGAGGCGATGGTGTCACGCAGGAAGCCGGTCGGGCCGGTGGTGAAATCGAACTTGTGTCCGGTCTGCTTCGAATAGTCGTCGATCATGCCGCCGACGACGCCGCGCACCGCGCCCGCGGAGATGACTTTCAATTCGGCGGCATTGGCGGATACGGAAAGCGCTGAAAAAAGTGCAGCAGCAAACAGCCCCAAAGAACGGGTGCAATTCATCGGCGTTTCCCCAGAAAATATTATTGTTGTCGTTATGCGTGGCCGACTTCGCTCGACAGCATTCCGGGACGGATGCCGATCTTGCGCATCGCCAAATCGTATTTTTCTTCGATGTTGGTGCTGAAGAGGAGGGCTGGATCGGCCGGGCAGTGCAGCCAGCCGTTCTGCTGCATCTCGTTGTCGAGCTGGCCCGGGGCCCATCCGGCATAACCGAGCGCGAGCAGCGCGCTCTCAGGGCCCGCGCCCTTCGCGATCGCCTTCAGGATGTCGAGCGTCGCGGTGAGGCAGATGCCCTTGTCGATCGGCAGCGTCGAATTCTCGATGAAGAAGTCGGACGAGTGCAGCACGAAGCCGCGCTCGGTCTCGACCGGGCCGCCCTTGAGAACTTTCACGCCGCCGGCGCGCGGCGGAAGCTGGATCAGGTCGGCGGCGGGAATGACGTCGAGCTTGACCAATAGGTCAGGGAAGCTGATGTGCTTTGCCGGCTGGTTCACGACGATGCCCATCGCGCCCTCGGACGAATGGGCGCAGACGTAGATCACGCTTTTCGCGAACCGCTCGTCCGACATGCCCGGCGAAGCGATCAGCATCTGGCCGTCCAGATACCCGCGCTCCGGTCCGGCACCTTTCTGCAAGGTTTTCCGCGTCATTTTCATGTGAGAAGATTACCCTCTTCCCGTGGACTTTGGGAAGAGAACAAGCTTGCCGGCTATAATGTTCACGACCATTTCAGTAGAATGTGTTCCCGTCGGTCATTAGATGGGCAGCAATATGTTTGACGCTCGACACGCCCGTCTTTCGCCTTTATTCGCCGCCGTTTGCCTCTGGGGCGCGGCGGCGGGGCCGGCTTTTTCGGCGGATGTTTCCCCGTGGGACAATGACATTCGCTCTGCGGCACGGCTTGTCGCGGCCAATGCGCGCGACGAATCTGGTGCGCGCATTTTGCGCGCAGGCGTGGAGATCAAGCTCGAGCCGGGCTGGAAAACCTATTGGCGGTATGCGGGTGACTCCGGCGTGCCGCCGGTGTTCGACTTCTCCGCCTCCGACAATGTGAAGGAAGCGACCGTGCTGTTCCCCGCGCCCTCCCGTTTCCCGGACGGCGCGGGCGGCCACTCGATCGGTTACAAGGGTACGGTGATCCTGCCGGTGCGCGTCGTGCCGAAGGACGCGACGAAGCCTGTCACACTTCGCATGAAGTTCGACTACGCCGCTTGCGAGAAGCTGTGCGTGCCTGCGAAAGCGAAAACCGAACTGACGTTGACCGGCGACAAGAGCAGCCAGGACGCTGCCGTGACAGCCGCCGAAGCGCGCGTGCCGAAGCCGGGCAAGATCGGTGACGCGGGTTCACCGTCGATCCACATGGCCAAGCGCGAAACCACTGCGGGCAAGCCGCGCGTCATCGTCGACGTTTCCGCGCCCCCGCATGTCGCGGTCGATTTGTTCGCCGAAGGCCCGGCGCCGGATTGGGCGCTGCCGTTGCCGGAGCCGATCGAAGGCGCACCTCCCGGTTTCCGCCGCTTCGCGTTCCAGCTCGATGGCTTGCCCTCCGGCGCGAAGCCGGAAGGGGCGGTTTTGCGGCTCACGACCGTCGTCGGCGACCGCGCGGCCGAGGCCTTCTTTCGGCTCGACTAATCCGCCGGAGACGCTAATTTTGGCGCCGATAAAAGTCCAAAACCAACGCGAGAGGATTCCAAGATGCCCATCAAGGTCGGCGACAAACTGCCCAGCGCGACGTTCCGTGTGATCACCGCCGACGGCCCGAAGCCGCTCAGCACCGACGATGTATTCAAGGGCAAGAAGGTCGTGCTCTTTGCTGTGCCGGGCGCGTTCACGCCGACCTGCACCAAGAACCATCTGCCGGGCTACGTCACCAACGCCGCGGCGATCAAAGGCAAGGGCATCGACACCATCGCGGTGACCGGCGTGAACGATCAGTTCGTCATGGACGCCTGGAAGAAGGCGTCGGGCGCAGAGGGCAAGGTCGAGTTCCTCGCCGACGGCAACGGCGACTTCGCCAAGGCCATCGACCTCACGCTCGACGCATCGGGCAACGGCCTCGGCCTGCGTTCCAAGCGCTACTCGATGGTCGTCGAGGACGGCGTTGTGAAGTCGCTGTTCGTCGAGGAAGCGCCCGGCAAGGCGGAAGTCTCCGGCGCTGACGCGATGCTCAAGAGCCTCTAAGCTTCCGAACAATGGAAGAGGCCGCGCAGACCTTTGGTCCGCGCGGCCTCTTTCTTTTTCGACGATCGCTAGCGCGCCGCGCGCAGTTCCGCGATCGCCTCGCGCGCCAGTTCGTCGGCGCGTTCGTTCATGTCGTGGCCCGCGTGGCCTTTCACCCAATGCCACTTCACGTCATGGCGGTGGATCGCCGCGTCGAGACGCTGCCAGAGATCGGTGTTCTTCACCGGCTTCTTGTCGGCGGTCTTCCAGCCATTGCGCTTCCAGCCGTGGATCCACTGCGAGATGCCTTGCTGGACATATTTGCTGTCGGTGTGCAGCTCGACGTTGGACGGTCCCTTGAGCGCTTCCAGCGCCGAGATGGCGCCCATCAACTCCATGCGGTTGTTGGTCGTATGGTCCTCGCCGCCCTTCAGTTCCTTGCGGTGGGAGCCGGAGGTCAGGATTGCGCCCCAGCCGCCCGGGCCTGGATTTCCCGAGCAGGCGCCGTCCGTATAGATCACGACATGCGGGCCGTCGTTGATCACGCGTTCGCCTTGTCGATGCGGAAGCCGTAATCGCCGACGCTCGTGGCCTTCTGATGGAAGCGCAGCTTGCGGAAATACTCGAGTGGGCTCTTCGGCCGCACCATCGCGCCGGGCGGTACGTTCAGCCAATCGACGAGCCGCGTCAGCAGGAAGCGCAGCGCCGCGCCGCGCGAGAGCAGCGGCAGCGCGTCGAGTTCCGCGGGCGAGAGCGGCCGCACCTTCATATAGGCGTTCAGCAGTTCGCGGCCCTTGGTGACGTTGTAGGAATGATCGGGCTCGAAGCACCACGCGTTGAGACAAATCGCGACGTCATAGGCGAGCGTGTCGGTGCATGCGAAATAGAAGTCGATCAGTCCCGACAATTTGTCGCCGAGGAAGAACACGTTGTCCGGAAACAGGTCCGCGTGGATCACGCCTTGCGGCAAATCCTTCGGCCACGCGCCTTCCAGATATTTTAGTTCGTCTTCGATGGTGACGCGTAGGTCGCGCTGCACGGTGTCGGCGCGGTCGGCCGCCTGCTCGTAAAGAGGCCGCCAGCCGGAGGCCGACAGGGCATTCTTGCGCCTGCCGGAAAAATCGAGACCCGCGAGGTGCATCCTGGCGAGCGCCTCGCCGAGCGCGGCGCAGTGCCGTGCGTCGGGGCGGCGGATCCACATGCCGTCGAGGAAGGTGACGATGGCCGCCGGCCGCCCGCACAATTCGCCGAGCGCCTGTCCCGCGCGGTTCCTCACCGGCTGCGGACAGGTGATGCCGCGCGCATGGAGGTGTTCCATCAACCCGAGGAAGAAAGGCACGTCGGCGAGCGCGACGCGCTTCTCATAGAGCGTCAGGATGTAGTGGCCGGTGCCGGTATGGACGAGGAAGTTGGAGTTCTCGACGCCCTCGGCGATGCCCTTGTAGGACAACAGCTCGCCAAGATCGTAACCGGCGAGGAACCGGGTGAGGTCTTCCGCTCCGACGTCGGTGTAAACGGCCATAGGCTACTGGTCGCCGGGCCAAGCCGCCCCGTCAAGAGGGGCGGGCCTGCATCTAACAGCTAAGCCGCGACTTCTTTGCCGCGGAGCTGGCGCGGCAGCGGGAAGAACATGTCGGACTCGTCGGCGCCTGAGACGGTCTCGACCTTCAACTCATAGCGCTTCGCGAAGGCGTCGAGGATTTCCTCGACCAGCACCTCCGGCGCCGATGCACCGGCGGTGACACCGAGGCTCGTGATGCCTTCGAATTTCGACCAGTCGAGCTCTTCCGCCCGCTGAACCAGCACGGCGTAGGGGCATCCGGCGCGCTCGGCGACCTCTTGCAGGCGACGCGAGTTCGACGAGTTCGGCGCGCCGACAACCACCAGCCGTTCGACCAGCGGGGCCACCTTCTTCACCGCGTCCTGGCGGTTGGTGGTGGCGTAGCAGATGTCTTCCTTGTGGGGGCTGATGATCGACGGGAAGCGCCGCTTGAGCACCGTGACGATGCCCGCGGTGTCGTCGAGCGACAGCGTTGTCTGTGTCACATAGGCGAGATTGTCTGGATTATCCGGCGTGAAGGTCTCGGCCTCCTCGACGGTCTGAACGAGCTTGATCGCGCCTTCGGGAAGCTGGCCGAGCGTGCCGATCACCTCCGGGTGTCCGGCATGGCCGATCAGGATGATCTCGCGGCCGCGCTTGTGATGGATCTCGGCCTCGCGGTGCACCTTGGTCACCAGCGGGCAGGTCGCATCGAGGTGGAAGAAGTTGCGGCGCTGGGATTCCGCCGGGATCGACTTCGGTACGCCGTGCGCGGAGAAAATCACCGGTGCGTTGGTCTCCGGAATCTCGTCGAGTTCCTCGACGAACACCGCGCCTTTGGCCTTGAGGCTTTCCACCACGTAGCGGTTGTGGACGATCTCGTGGCGCACATAGACCGGGGCGCCGTAGCGCTTCAGGGCCTGCTCGACCGAGTCGATGGCGCGCACCACGCCGGCGCAGAAGCCGCGGGGCGAGCACAAAAACACCCGCAACTGCGGTTTCGCCGGAGAAGCGGGGCCGGATGGGGTGTTTTGTTCAGGATTCATGGTCCAGACATGGGGTTCCGGGCGCGGCCCTGTCAAGCGTACGGGCCGGGCATTGCACAATCCGGGGTTAAACGCCTATATTCCGGCCGAATTCCAGTCATCGTTGATGACGAAAGGGCCTCGTCCGAAAGGGCGGGCGGGGCTGAGAGGAGATTTTGTCATGCAAGAAGCGCCCCTCATGCCGAAGGCGACCGCCGTTTGGCTGGTGGAAAACACCGCGCTGTCGTTCGACCAGGTTGCCGAGTTCTGCAAGCTGCACCCGCTCGAGGTGAAGGCCATCGCGGACGGCGATTCTGCCCAAGGGATCAAGGGCTTGGATCCGATCCAGACAGGCCAGCTCACGCGCGAGGAGATCGAGAAGGGCGTCGAGGACCCCAGCCACAAGCTGATCCTGGCGAAGGCCAAGGTCGGCCTTCCGGAGGCCAAGGCCGGCAAGAAGAAGGGGCCACGCTACACCCCGGTGTCGCGCCGCCAGGACCGTCCGAACGCGATTCTCTGGCTGATCCGCAACCATCCGGAACTCAAGGACGCCCAGATCATGCGTCTGGTCGGCACCACCAAGTCGACCATCCAGGGCATCCGCGAGCGCACCCATTGGAACGCCGCCAGCCTGACGCCGCTCGATCCGGTCACGCTCGGCCTGTGCTCGCAGCTCGATCTCGACTTCGAGGTTCAGCGCGCCTCGAAGGAAAAGCCTGCGCCGTCCGATCGGGGCGCGACTCTGTTGCCGGCGGCGGTCACCACGGCTCCGGCGGAGTCGACCGAGGAAGAGACCCCGGCTCAGGCCAAGGCCAAGGAAGACCTCAACGTCGATGCGGTGTTCGCCAAGCTCAAGCAGATCGGCGGCAAGAGCGACGACAAGGACGAGTAAGGTCGTCTTTCAGAGTTGAAGAAGCGGCGGGGCGAAAGCTCCGCCGTTTTATTTTGCTCGCCAGCTCATCCGATTGACGGATCGTCCCGACACCGGATTTACATCGTCGCCTGCATGCGTGAAGCCGTGCTTCTCGTAGAAGCGGATGGCGCGCGCATTATCCTTGTTGACGAGCAGGTCGAGCTTTCCTGGCGAAATGCGTTTCGCCTCGTCGACCAGCATCGTTGCGGCAGCGCTGCCCCATTGGTCCGGCGCGACGACGATCTGATCGAGATAGCCGGTGTGCGGATCGACCGTCACGAAGCCGATGCACGCGCCGCCGCTCTCCGCGACGACGATCTTCGCCTGCGGCACCAGCTCGTTGCGCCAGCGTTCGCGCCACCACGGAACGCGCGCGTTGAAGTCGATGTCGGGGTAGGCCTGCTGCCAGGTGCGGCGCCAAAGCTCGATGGCTGCGTCCTCGTCGGCCGCGCGATAGGGGCGAAGCGTGACGGTTGAGTTAGTCACCGCTCCGTCAGCTTCAGCTCGATGCGCCGGTTGCGGCTATAGGCCTCTTCGGTGTTGCCGGTGTCGATCGGCTGGAACTCGCCGAAGCCCGCTGCGACGAGGCGCTGCGGAGAGATGCCCTTGCTGATCATGTACTGCACCACCGCGATGGCGCGTGCCGCGGAGAGATCCCAATTGGTGCGGCCGCCGCCGATGGGGCGCACGTCGGTGTGGCCGTCGACGCGCAGCACCCACGGGATTTCCTGCGGGATCTGCTTGTCCACTTCGAGAAGCGCCGATGCGATCTTGTCGATCTCGGCGCGGCCCTCGGGTTTCAGTGCGGACTGGCCGACGTCGAAGAACACCTCCGAGGGGAACACGAAGCGGTCGCCCACCACGCGAACGTCGGGACGATTGCCGAGAATGGTGCGCAGCCGTCCGAAGAAGTCGGAGCGGTAGCGCGACAATTCCTGCACGCGCTGCGCCAGCGCGAGATTGAGCCGCTGGCCGAGTTCCGAGATGCGCGACTGCGATTCCTGATCGCGCTTCTCGCTCACCTCAAGCGCTTGTTCGAGCGCGTTGAGCTGGCGGCGCAGCGCCGCGATCTGCTGGTTCAGCACCTCGACCTGGGCCAGTGCGCGAAGCGAAATCCGCTTCTCGGCATCGAGCTGGCCCGAAAGCTCGGTCACCTTGCCCTGCGCGGTGGCGGAGCCGCTGCCGAGTTCTTCGTAGAGGCCCTTGTAGCGGTCGCGCTCGCCTTCGCTCGCCGAAAGGCTGGCGCGAAGCTGAGCGATCTGTTCCTCAAGCGACAGCTTGTTGGTTTGTTCGAGCGATAGCAATTCGGTGAGTTGCGACAGGCGCGCGCTGAGCCGCGACAGCGCCGTGTCCTTGCCGGTGACCTCCTGCGACAGCACAAACTGCACGACCACGAAGACCGTGAGCAGGAAGATGATCCCGAGAATAAGCGTCGACAGCGCGTCGACGAAGCCGGGCCAGTAATCGACGCCGGCACGGTGGCGACTGCGGGCAAGAGCCATGATGTCTCTCTCGCGTTACTTGTCGACGCGCTCGCGCGTCATGAGTTCGAGCAGACGGCGGATCTCGCGATGCTGGTCGGCCTGCGCATCGACCCAGTCGCGGATCATCTGCTGTTCCGTGCGCATGTGATTGACGAGGCCCTGGATCGCCTCGGCGAGGTTCGCCATCGCAGTGGTCGCGGCCTTGTTCCCGCCACCCTCGGCGATCGTCTCGCGTAGGCGCTCGACCGCGACACGTATCTCGCCGGAAACGTTCGGGCCGCCGCCGATGGCCGCGGCGGGGGGCGATCCGGTGCCCATGTCCTCGACAGTGGTGGCGAGCCAGTCTTCCAATTCGGTGTGGAAGCGGTTCTGCGCCTGGCTCATTTGCAGATCGAGGAAGCCGAGCACCAGCGAGCCTGCAAGACCGAACAGCGAAGACGAGAACGAAATGCCCATGCCGCTCAAGGGTGCGGCGAGGCCCTCGCGCAGCGTGTCGAACACCTGATTGGCGTCGCCGCCGACCTTCATGTTGTTGATGACGCTGCCGACCGAACCGACCGTCTCGATCAGGCCCCAGAAGGTGCCGAGGAGGCCGAGGAAGATCAGCAGGCCCGTCATGTAACGCGAAATCTCGCGTGCCTCGTCGAGCCGTATCGCGATCGAGTCGAGGATGCTGCGCATCGTCGGCGTCGAGATCGTCATGCGGCCGATGCGGTCGCCGAGGATCGCCGCCATCGGTGCGAGCAGCACCGGCGCGCGCTGCGTGGTGATGCCGGGGTCGGCCATGCGGAAGGTGTTGACCCAGGAGACCTCCGGGAACAGCCGGATCACCTGCCGGAACGACAGGATGATGCCGATCACCAGCACGCCGATGATCAGCGCGTTGAGCGGCGGATTGGCCTTGAAGGCGACCCAGATCTGCTGATGGATGACGAAGAGAATCAGCGAGATCAGGATCAGGAACACCAGCATTCGCACCAGAAAAATCCGGGGCGAAGAAACCTTGAACGGATCGACGTCTCGCGCCATGTCGGGCCTTCTCAACGACGCAGCAGGGCCCCCAATATGGCACAGGGGCGGCGAAAGCAAACCGCGTAATTGCGACGTCAAAAAGATGGGAACATGAGGCGCGGCAGGAAGCGTCTCAGCCTTTGCCCGCGCCTTTCACCAAAGCCAACAAGTCGCGGTGGATCGTCTCATTTCCGGCCAGGATGCTCTTGCGGCCGAACATCGCGTCGCCGCCTTCGCAGTCGGTGACGAAGCCGCCGGCCTCCCGCACCAGGATGATGCCCGCGCCCATGTCCCAGGGTTGCAGATCGCGCTCCCAGTAGCCGTCGAATCGCCCCGCCGCGATGAAGGCGAGGTCGAGGGCGGCGGCGCCGAAACGGCGCAGACCAGCGACCTTGTCCTGAACCGCGACCAACTCCTTCTGGTTCTGGCCGATGTCGCCGTGCCCGGCGTGCGGAAGACCGCATGCGAGGACGGAATCGGCGAGCCGCTTGCGCGCGGCGACGCGGATGCGTCTCTCGTTGAGGAACGCGCCCTTGCCACGCTCGGCGGTGAACATTTCGTCGGTGATCGGGTTGTAGACGAGGCCCGCGACGATGGTGCTTTCGCGCTCAAGAGCGATCGAGATCGCGAACTGCGGAAGCCCGTGCAGGAAGTTGGTCGTGCCGTCGAGCGGATCGACGATCCATGTGTGGGTCTTGTCGGTGCCCTCATGACGGCCGCCTTCCTCGCCGAGGAAGCAGTAGTTCGGCCGCGCCTTGATCAGCTCGGCTTTCAATGTCTCTTCCGCCTTGCGGTCGGCGGCGGAGACGAAGTTGCCGGGTCCCTTCAGCGAGACTTGCAGGTTCTCCACTTCGCCGAAGTCGCGCTTCAGCGAACGCGCCGCCTTGCGGGCGGCGCCGATCATCACGTTCATCAGTGCAGATGTTTGCATTACTTCACTCGGCCCGGCGCACGTAGGTGACTTCGTCGGTCGACACGATGATCTTGTCTCCGGTCTCGATGAAAGGGGGCACCTGAACGGAGAGTCCGTTCTCAAGCACGGCCTTCTTGTAGGACGATGCGGCGGTCTGTCCTTTGAGCGAAGGATCGGCCTCGGTCACCTCGAGCACGACGGTCTCTGGCAACTTGATGCCGATCGGTTTGTCCGAATGCAGTTGCAACTGCACGTTCATGCCGTCTTGCAGGAACGCCGAACGCTCACCGACGAAATCCTCCGCCAGCTCGATCTGCTCGTAGGTTGTCGTTTCCATGAACACGAGCTGGTCGCCTTGCTTGTAGAGGAACTGATACTGCCGCCGCTCGACCTCGGTCTCCTCGACGCGGTCGGTGGAGCCGAAGCGCTGGTTCAGCTTGCGCCCGTCGAGCAGGTTCTTCAGCTCGACCTGGTTGTAGGCCGGGCCCTTGCCCGGCTTCACCGCGCCGGTTTTGACCGCGGCCCAGAGCGAGCCGTCGTACTCGATCACCATGCCCGGCCGCACGTCGCTGCCACTGATTTTGGCCATAAAATCCACCGTTTCCAGGATTGCCGGGCTCAGATGCCCGGATGGGCCAAGGTCAGTCAAGCTCGGTCAACGGTGGGAGGTCGGATCACCGCTGCGGCGGCGGGGCGGCAGGGGCGGGCCGGCTCACGGGGGCAGGAACCGGTTCGAGGCTGCGGTTGGAGGCTTCCCGCTGAGCGGTCAGGAGAGCGATCCACGACTTCGCCGCTTGCTGACCGGCGGCGACCGTCTCCGGCGTCTGCTTGCGCATATAGTCTTCGAGGGACTGATCGTTGCTGCCGCCGGCCAGAGCGATGAGATGCCAGCGGATCGCCTGCACCGGATCGCCCTTCACGCCGCGGCCGCTGGCATACATGAAGGCGAGGCGGCTTTGCGCGATGGGGCTGCCCTTGCGCGAGGCCCGCATCAGATAGTTGAACGCGGCGGCCTCATTCCTGGCGACGCCTGTGCCGTTGAACAGCGCGATGCCGTACTCGACCTCGGCGTCGGTGTTGCCGGCGAGAGCTGCGGCGCCGAGGAGGCGCGCGGCCTCGCGCTCGTCCTTCGGCACGCCCTGGCCCTCCTTGTAGAAGGTCGCGAGCGCGTATTGTGCTTCCGGGTTGCCAGCTTGCGCCGCGACGCGGATCAACTCGGCGGCGCGTTTGAAGTCCTGCGGGAAGAGCTGGCCTTCGAGATAGAGCAGGCCGAGATTATAATTCGCGGCGACGTGGCCTTGCTTCGCGGCGGCGGCGAGCAGCCGTGCGGCATCTTCGCGGTCGCGCGGACCGGCGCGGCCCGTCATCTTGAACACGGCCAACGCAAAGGTGGCCTCGCGGTCGCCGCGGTCGGAGGCGAGCTTGTACCACTCGGCGGCCTTCTTATCGTCGTTCGGCACGCCGAGCCCGTCGGCGTAAAGCTCGCCGAGCAGCGTCATTGCCTTCGGATCGTTCTTCTCCTCGGCGCGCTTGGTCGCTTCTTTGAACGCGGTGACGTAAAGGCCGCGCTGGAACGCGCCATAGGCGGCATCGCCGTCGTCGCTGGCCGGAGCGGGTGCTGGAGCCTGAGCCGCGGGCTTCGCCGGAGCCGCTGGCTTGGCGGGCGTCGCGGGCTTCGCCGCGGGTGCTGCGGGCTTGCGCTGTTGTTGTTGCTGCGCCTGCGCAGGGATCACCAGAAGAAGCGTCGCGGCGAGAGCAATCAGAGAACGGCACTTCGTCATGCCACAGCCTCGGCCGTAAGCTTCGACGCCGCGTCCGTGAGCGCGGGTTTCACGCCGCGCGGATCGTCCCAGAGATAGTGGATCGCGACGAAGTCCGCGCCCGCCGCCGCGAGCGGCCCGACCTCGTCGGCATTGGCCGCAAACGCGACGCAGGGCACTTGGAACAATTCTGCCCACCATTCGATGCGTTCGAGGATGGATTCGAGAGATGGCCGGTCGCCATTGCCGTCCGGCTCGCCGAACAGCACGTAGTCCGCGCCTTCTTCCGCTGCGGTCATCGCATCGTCGCGCGAGTCGAGACCGCCGCATCCGGCAATGCGTTCGGGCTTCAGCGAGCTGACCGCAGCCGAGAAGGATTCGAAGCCGTTCAGATGCGCGCCGTCGGCGCCGCCGCGCGCCGCCAGTTCCGGCATGCCGTCGAGCACCAACGCCACGCCGGCCGGCTGCACGACAGAGGCGAGCGTCTTGATCCGGTTGATCTGGGTGCGCTCGTCCGCCTTCTTCAGCCGCAGCAGCACCGCGGCGATATCGGCCGCGCCGAGAGCGTCGGTCAGCGTGCGTGCGAAAGCCGCCGCATCCTCGACCTCCGGCGTCACGAGATAGAGGCGTGGGGCAGGGCGCTCGGTTTCTGTCTTGGGCGCTTTGGACATGCTGTTCGGATGCGACCGCAATCGGGCGGAATGGGGGCGAGAGATTTACTGTGAACCCTCTAGCCCAAGTTGCTTCACCAGCGCACCCCACTTCTCGTTTTCCGTGGCGATATAGCGCCGCATATCCTCAACTGAAGCGACGTCGATCGGAATGAGGCCGAGGTCCGCGATCTTCTGCTTGACCGCGGGTGCCGCCAGGATTCGGACCATCTCGCTGTGGAGCTTGTCCACCACGTCCTTCGGTGTGCCCTCGGGCGCGAGCAGGACGTGCCATGACACCGTTTCGAAGTCCGGTGCGCCGGCGGCTTCGGCGAACGGCGGCAGTTCCGGCACGGTCGGCAGCCGCGCCGCGGAGGACACCGCGAGCGCGCGGAGCTTGCCGTCCTTGATCAGCGGCAATGAGGCGCCCGCTTCCGCGAAGGCGAGCGCGACATGACCCGCCGCGACGTCCGCGATCGATTGCGGCGAGTTGCGGTAGGGCACATGCGCGAGATCGAGCCCGAAACGCTTCTTCATGTATTCGCCGGAAAGGTGCGGTGCGCCGCCAACGCCCGACGACGAATAGCTGAGCTGGCCTGGACGCTCCTTCACGTATTTGATCAGGTCCGCGACCGAGTGGATCGGCAGCGCCGGATTGACCACGAGGATGAACGGCGACTTCACGTAAAGCGCGATCGGGATGAAGTCCTTCTGCGAGTCGTAGGTCTTTTCCTTGAGCAGTGTCGGACGGATCGCCATCACCGCGCTGGTCGCCACCATCAGCGTGTAGCCGTCGGCGGGTGCCGCCTTCAGCGCCGCGATGCCGGCATGACCGGCCGCGCCGGGCTTGTTCTCGATCACCACCGGCTTGCCGAGGCTCTTCGACAGTTCCTCGCCGTAAAGCCGCACTGCGATGTCGAGGCCCGTGCCGGCTGCAAGTAGCGGCATGATGGTGATGGACTTGTTTGGATAGCTGTCCGCGCGTGCGGGCAGAGTGAGGGCAGCAAGCGCCAGCGCGAGAAAAACTCGCTTCGTCATTCGAGGCATAAAAAAACTCCCGGCAGCCAATGACTGCCGGGAGCGTATTCCCAATCCGAAAAGAGAGGAAGCTTACGCCGCCTTCTTCTCCAGATCCTGCTTCCACTGGCCGAGCGCGGCGAGGCTGTTCATCTGCGCGCGGTGCGTGAAGGCACGCTGGCCGGCGGCGACGTTTTCGCTCTTGCCGGACCACGCTTTCTGCGGCGCGGCCTGAAGCGCGCGGCCGTAGGAGAAGGTGAGGTTCCAGGGCAGGTTGCCGATCTTGTTCATCGCATCGAGGTGCGCGGTCGCTTCCTCGTCTGACTGGCCGCCGGAGAGGAAGGCGATGCCCGGCACCGCGCCCGGCACGGTGCGCTTGAGCATCTGCACGGTCTTCTCGGCGACCTCTTGGACGCCCGCGCGCTTGCTCGCCTTCTTGCCGGCGATCGCCATGTTCGGCTTCAGCACGATGCCTTCGAGCGCGACGCGCTGCTGGAACAGCTCTTCGAACTGTGCGTTCAGCACCGCTTCGGTGACTTCGTAGCAACGGTCGATGTCATGATCGCCGTCCATCAGGACTTCCGGCTCGACGATCGGAACGATCTGCGCCGCCTGGCACAGCGCCGCATAGCGCGCGAGTGCATGCGTGTTGGTGCGGATCGCGGTCGCGGTCGGGATGCCCGCGCCGATGTCGATCACCGCGCGCCACTTCGCAAAGCGCGCGCCCTGCTCGTAATACTTGGTGAGACGGTCGGCGAGCTTGTCGAGGCCGATGGTGATGAGTTCGCCGGGGCAGTTCGGCAGCGGCTTGGTGCCTTCGTCGACCTTGATGCCGGGGATCGCGCCGGACTTCTTGATGATGTCGACCAGCGGCGTGCCGTCCTTGGCCTTCTGCCAGATGGTCTCGTCGTACAGGATGACGCCGGAGATGTACTTCGACATCGCCTCCGTCGTGCGGAACATCATCTCGCGGTAGTCGCGGCGATTGTCCTCGGTGCACTCGGTGTTGATGGCGTCGAAGCGCTTCTTGATGGTGCCGGTGGACTCGTCGGCGGCCAGGATACCCTTGCCGTTCGCGGTCATGGCGACCGCAACCTTATTGAGCTCAGCGAGATTCATCGCGCTCTCCCTCTGGATTTCGTTTCGCCCGCAGCGCCCCGGCAATTCCCCCCGGAAAAGGCGCCTTTCGGGTCACTTTTGCCTCAAGACCTCGACGCCCGGCAAGGGTTTGCCTTCCATCCATTCCAGGAAAGCGCCGCCCGCTGTGGACACATAGGTAAAGTTGTCCGCAACTCCGGCCATATTAAGGGCTGCGACCGTGTCGCCGCCGCCCGCGACCGAGATGAGCTTGCCGGCCTTGGTCCGCTCTGCGGCATATCGCGCCAGTTCCACGGTGGCCTTCTCGAACGGGTGGAGTTCGAACGCGCCGGGCGGACCGTTCCAAACCAGGGTCGCGGCGTCGTCGATTGCGCCCTTGATCCGCTCGATCGACTGGGAGCCGACGTCGAGGATCATTCCGTCGGCCGGAACCGCATCGACGCCATAGGCGTGGGACGGCGCATTCGCTTCGAAGTGAAACGCCACGATCGCGTCCACCGGCAGGATGATCGCGCATTTGGAGTTTTCGGCCTTGGCCATGATGCGCCGTGCGGTGTCGGCGAGATCCTTCTCGCAGAGCGACTTGCCGACGTTGACGCCCTGCGCGTGCAGGAAGGTGTTGGCCATGCCGCCGCCGATCACCAGCGCCTGCACCTTGTTGATCAGGTTTTCGAGCAGATCAATCTTGGTCGAGACCTTGGCGCCGCCGACGATGGCGATCACCGGCTTCTTCGGTGCTTCGAGCGCCTTCGACAGGGCTTCGAGCTCGGCCTGCATGGTGCGGCCGGCGTAGGCGGGGAGCTTGTGGCCGAGCCCTTCGGTCGAAGCATGCGCACGGTGCGCGGCGGAGAAGGCGTCGTTGACCCAGATGTCGCCGAGCTTGGCGAGGGCTTCGACGAAAGCCGGATCGTTCTTCTCTTCGCCTTTGTGAAAGCGCGTGTTCTCGAGGCAGAGGATGTCGCCGGGCTTCATCGCGGCGACCGCAGCCTCGGCCTTCGGCCCGATGCAGTCCTCGGCGAAGCCGACCTTGCGATGCAGGATGCGCTCGACCTCGGCGGCCACCGGCTTCAGCGACTCCTTCGGATCAACGCCCTTGGGACGGCCGAAGTGCGCGAGGATGATGACCTTGCCGCCCTTGTCGGCGATTTCGGTGATGGTCGGCGCGACGCGCTCGATCCGCGTGGCGTCGGTGACCTTGCCGCTCTCCATCGGCACGTTGAGGTCGATGCGCAGGAGCACGCGCTTGTTCTTGAGGTCGGCGTTATCGAGGGTGCGAAAGTTGGACATCTTGACTGATCACTCATGCAACAGCGGATCGCGTTCTTTGACGCGGGCACCGCTTACGGTCCGGGCGGATAAATTTCAGGCGGCACACCTTCCGGTGGCCGCCTGACCTTCATTCCTTGGCGAAATGCGAAGACAACAAAAGAGACGAGAAGGATCAGGCAGCCGATTCCGAGCCAGGCTGGAACCTGCATGGCGCGATCCTCTCAGCGTCAGATCAGCTTGCCCATCGCGACGGCGGTGTCCGCCATGCGGTTGGAGAAGCCCCATTCGTTGTCGTACCAGGACATCACCCGCACGAACGTGCCGTCCATGACTTTGGTCTGATCCATGTGGAAGATCGAGGAGTGTGGATCGTGGTTGAAGTCCAGCGAGACGTTCGGGTCGTTGGTGTAGCCGAGGATGTTCTTGAGCTGCTGCTCGGCTGCGCGCTTCACCGCGCCGTTGATCTCGTCCTTGCTCGTCGCCTTCTTCGCCACGAACTTGAAATCGATCACCGAGACGTTCGGCGTCGGCACGCGGATCGACACGCCGTCGAGCTTGCCGTTCAGTTCCGGCAGCACGAGTCCGACGGCCTTCGCGGCGCCCGTCGAGGTCGGGATCATGTTCAGCGCCGCGGCGCGCGCGCGATAGAGATCCTTGTGCATCGTGTCGAGCGTCGGCTGATCGCCCGTGTACGAGTGGATCGTGGTCATGAAGCCCTTGTCGATGCCGACGGCATCGTTGAGGACCTTCGCCACCGGCGCGAGGCAGTTCGTGGTGCACGAGGCGTTCGAGACGATCTTGTGATCCTTCGTCAGCTTGTCGTGGTTGACGCCATAGACGACCGTGAGGTCCGCGCCGTCGGCGGGCGCCGAGACGAGCACGCGCTTCGCGCCCGCGGTCAGATGCGCCGAGGCCTTGTCCTTCGCAGTGAAGATGCCGGTGCACTCGAGCGCGATGTCCACGCCGAGGTCCTTCCACGGGAGCTTGGACGGATCGCGCTCGGCCGAAACCTTGATCGCGCCATTGCCGACGCTGATGGTGTCGCCCTGCACGGTGACCTGGCCGGGGAAGCGGCCGTGCACGCTGTCGTAGCGGAGCAGGTGCGCGTTGGTCTCGACCGGGCCGAGGTCGTTGATGCCGACGACTTCGATATCCTTGCGGCCGGATTCGGCGATGGCGCGAAGGACATTGCGGCCGATGCGGCCAAATCCATTGATGGCAACCCGAACAGTCATAGTCGCTCCCGTGATGTGTGGGTCACGCCCGGCAAAGGGCATCCGCAATCGTCATCCGCAGCCTTACAGATAAGACGCGAACGGCCGGGTTTCAGCCCGGCCGTGACGCAGAAAAAAACCTAGGCTGGCAGGGTTGTTATCACCTTTTGCCGAGCTTGCTCAACGCCGCTTCCGCAACCTTCTCGGCTGTTATGCCGAAATGGTTATACAGGTCCTTGTAGGGGGCGCTGGCGCCGAACCCGGTCATGCCGACGAAGGCGCCGTCCGAGCCGATGATGGCGTCCCAGCCCTGCCGGACCGCGGCCTCGACGCCGACCTTGACGGGTGCGTCGCCGATGACGGCCTTGCGGGCGGCCTCGGGGGCATTCAGGAACAGTTCGAAGCACGGCACGGAAACCACGCGGGCGGCGACGCCCTTCGCGGCCAGCAATTTTTGCGCTTCGACCGCGAGCGAGACCTCGGAGCCGGTGGCGAAGATCGAAACTTGCGCCGCAACGCTCGCAGGCGAAATCTCGTAAGCGCCGGCGGCGCACTTGTTGCGCTCGTCGAGGTTGCGGCGAAGCTGCGGCAGGTTCTGCCGCGTCAGCGCCAGCACGCTCGGCGTCTCGCGGCCTTCCAGTGCGAGTTGCCAGCACTCGACGGTCTCGACCGCGTCGCACGGGCGGAACACGTTGAGGTTCGGTATCGCGCGGAGCGAGGCGAGCGTCTCGACCGGCTGGTGGGTCGGGCCGTCTTCGCCGAGGCCGATCGAGTCGTGCGTCATCACGTGGATGACGCGCTCGCCCATCAGCGCGGCGAGGCGGATCGACGGGCGGCAGTAATCGGCGAACACCAGGAAGGTGCCGGAGTACGGGATGATGCCGCCATGCAGCGTCATGCCGTTCATCGCGGCGGCCATGCCGTGCTCGCGAATGCCGTAGTGGATGAAGCGGCCGGAGTAATCGGCGGCGCTCATCGCCTTCATCGACTTGGTGCGTGTGTTGTTGGAGCCGGTGAGGTCGGCCGAGCCGCCGACCATTTCCGGGACCGCCGGGATGAGGCTCTCGAGCGCGAACTCGCAGGCGATGCGCGTCGCGATCTCCTTCGGCTCCTTCGCCAGCGTTTCCTTCACCTGACGGATCGCGGTGTTGAGCGTGCCCGGCAGATCACCGCGCATGCGGCGCTCGAAATCGGCGCGCTTGTCGGCGGGCATCGCGGCGACGCGCTTGTCCCATTCCTTGTGCGCGGCCTTGGCGCGCTGGCCTGCGGCGCGCCACATCGTGAGGATGTCGGCGGGAATCTGGAATGGCGGCTCGTTCCAGCCGAGCTTCTCGCGCGCGCCCTTGATCTCGTCCGCGCCGAGCGGCGAGCCGTGCGACGACGACTTGCCGGCCTTGGTCGGTGCGCCGTAGCCGATGGTGGTCTTGCACGCGATCATTGTCGGTTTGTCGGACGACTTCGCCTTGGTGATCGCCGCGGCAATCGCCTGCGGATCGTGGCCATCGATGCGCGAGGCGTTCCAGCCCGCGGCTTCGAAGCGCTTCACTTGATCGACGCTGTCGGACAGCGACAGCGGGCCGTCGATGGAGATGCCGTTGTCGTCGAACAGCACGATCAGCTTGTTCAGCTTCAGGTGCCCCGCGAGCGCGATGGCCTCCTGCGAGATGCCTTCCATCAGGTCGCCGTCGGAGCAAAGCGTGTAGGTGTGGTGATCGACGATGTCGTTGCCGAACTCGGCGTTGAGATGCCGTTCGGCGATAGCCATGCCGACCGCATTGCCGATGCCCTGGCCGAGCGGGCCGGTGGTGGTCTCGACGCCCGGCGTCACGAAATTCTCGGGGTGCCCCGCGGTGATCGAGCCGAGCTTGCGGAAGTTCTTGAGCTGCTCGATCGTGACGGCTTCCGAGCCGAGCAGATGCAGCACGGAGTAGATCAGCATCGAGCCGTGGCCCGCCGACAGCACGAAGCGGTCGCGGTCCGGCCACTTGGTGTCGGCGATGTCGTATTTCAGGAACTGCGTGAACAGGACGGTCGCGATATCCGCCGCTCCCATCGGGAGGCCGGGATGGCCTGACTTCGCCTGCTCGACGGCGTCCATCGCCAGGGCGCGGATCGCATTCGCCATACGGTCGTGTTCTGTGCGGCTCATAGGCACCACTTCGCCGTGCGTATCAGCAACGGCGGCGCTGGAGTTTAAGGTCATGAGGGCTTATCCGGATGGCGAGGGGATAGCATGATGGTAGGCGGGGGAGTCAACGAAACGAAGCCTTCGCGGCGATATGTGCACAGCAGCAGCGAAGGCGGGGGACAGATTTCCCGGGAACATTGACGCCATTCGGCGATCCCACATAAGGTTCTTGCGCTAATTCCTTGCTGCCGCTTCCTTTTCCGAGCTTGAAAGTTGGAGCCTGCAAGTTCGAGCCTGCACAGCGCCGTTCGGCCGCCGGGATCACGAGGTCGAGCAATGAACGATCAAACCTCCATTGAGGCTGCGGCCAAGCGCCTGGCTCAGGCGCTCGATGCGCTTGAGGCTGCGGTCGAGCGCCGCCGGGAGGCTGACCGCGGCCAGTCGCGGCTCGAGGATCAGGTGCAGGCGCTGGGCGCGGACCGTTCGCGGCTCGCTTCGGAACTCGACGCGCAGGCCGCGCGGGCGCGCCGCCTGGAAGGCACCAATCGCGACATCGCGCGCCGGCTGGACGCTGCGATGGACAACATTCGCTCGGTTCTCGACGTCAAGGATCGCTGATGGGTCAGGTCAACGTCACCATCAACAACCGTCAGCTCCGCATGGGTTGCGCGGACGGCGAGGAGGAGCATCTTGCCGGCTTGGCGAAGGGCCTTGACGACCGCATCAACGAGATGCGCGGGAAGTTCGGTCAGGTCGGCGACGATCGTCTCACGATCATGGCGGCGCTCACCATCGCGGACGAACTGTCCGAGGTGATGAAGAACGTGCAGGTGCTGGAACAGGAGATCGCCGCGCTGAAGGATGCCCGCACGCTCGCCGCCGAGCGCAGCCAGACCGCCAACGCCAAGGTCGAGTCGGCCATCAATTCCGCCGCGGAGCGCATCGAAGACCTCGCCCGGACGCTCAACCAGACCGTTAACGGATCGGGTGTGGCGCTCGGCTGATGCGCCGACTACATTAGCGGCGCGGGGCTGCGGGGTGCGTTAGGAGACAAATCCCCGGGGCCTTACGATCTCGAAGGGAGCTGTCCCTGGCCTTGCCCCTGGGCTTGGTCACATGGCGCCCACCTACTTCTGTAGGTTCCCGGGATCAGCACTCCGACGGCCATCGCGGCTCCGCACTTTGGTCTGGCTTGCCTATTGGGTTCGCACGTATTTTGTCTTCGTGTGTTGAGTGCTCGGCCAGCGGCCGGGATTTTGGACCGGCTTGATGGCGACCGTTTCGATCGAAGAGTTCAAGGCCGACCTGCGCAAGACATCGCTCGCGCGCCGCGACGCCATGCCCGCCGACAAGCGCGCCGCAGCCGCGCAAGCGGCCGCCGAGATGCGGCTTCCGGTCGAAATCACGCCCGGCATGATCGTGTCGGCCTATTCGCCGCTCAAGAGCGAGATGAATCCGGTGCCGCTGATGCGCAAGCTCGCCGACGCGGGCGCGCAGCTTGCGCTGCCTGTCGTCGCCGGTCCGCACAAGCCGCTGATCATGCGCGCTTACGCCTTCGGCCAGGCGCTCAACAGCGGCGTGTGGGGCATCCGCGAGCCGTTTCCCGACGCCGAAGAGGTGTTGCCCGACGTTCTGATCGTGCCGCTTGCGGCCTTCGACAACAAAGGCCACCGCATCGGCTACGGCGCGGGCTACTACGACATGACCATCAATCGCCTGCGTCTGCTCAAGCCGGTTGTCGCGATCGGCTTTGCCTATGCCGCGCAGCAGGTCGCGGTGGTGCCGATCGAGCCGCACGACGCGCGGCTCGACTACGTGCTGACCGAGCGTGAAGTCATCAAATGCCGAAAGTAAGTTGAAGAATGCGGATTCTGTTTATCGGTGACATCGTCGGGCGCAGCGGTCGCGCCATCGTGCTCGACAAGCTGCCCGGCCTCATCAAGGACCACAAACTCGATCTCGTCGTCATCAACGGCGAGAACGCGGCCGGCGGCTTCGGCATCACCGAGACGATCTACAACGAGCTGGTCGATGCGGGCGCGGACGCCATCACGCTCGGCAATCACGCTTGGGATCAGCGCGAGGCGCTCGTCTTCATCGAGCGTGCGCCGAAGCTCGTGCGCCCGATCAACTATCCGGCCGGAACGCCGGGGCGCGGCGCCGCGATGGTCGAGGCCAAGAACGGCGCGCGTGTGCTCGTCATCAACGCGATGGGCCGCATCTTCATGGACCCGCTCGACGATCCGTTCACCGCGATCGACCGCGAGCTCAACGCCTGCGCGCTGAAGACCGCCGCCGACGCCATCATCGTCGACATGCATTGCGAGGCGACCAGCGAGAAGCAGGCCATGGGTTATCTCGCCGACGGCCGCGCCACGCTCGTCGTCGGCACGCACACCCATGTGCCGACCGCGGATCACCGCATCCTGCCGAGCGGCACGGCGTTCATGTCGGACGTCGGCATGACCGGCGATTTCGACTCGATCATCGGCATGAGCAAGGACGAGCCGCTCAACCGTTTCCTCCGCCGCATCCCGCAAGGCCGGTTCGAGCCTGCGAACGGCCCCGCGACGCTCTGCGGCGTGGCGGTCGAGAGTGACGACGCAACGGGCCTCGCCGTGAAGGTCGGTCCGCTCCGGATCGGCGGCAGATTGGAAGAGATCAAGCCCGCGTTCTGGGGCTGATTCCTCAATCGCTTCCGTTTGTTGACCGTCCCCATTCGTTGACCGTCCCGAAGGGCGCATCTATAAACGCCGCATCACGGGATCATGGCTGGCCCGGCGTGGGTTTCCGCGCGGCTGGCCGTTTGGGAAGTGACAGATGGCCGGCCATTCACAGTTCAAGAACATCATGCACCGCAAGGGGCGCCAGGATAAGGTGCGCTCCAAGCTGTTCGGCAAGCTCGCGCGCGAAATCACGACCGCCGCCAAGCTCGGCCAGCCCGACCCCGCGTTCAATCCGCGCCTGCGCGCCGCGATCCTCGCCGCCCGCGCGGAGAACATGACCAAGGATGTGATCGAGCGCGCGATCAAGAAGGCGCAAGGCAACGACACCGAGAACTACGATGACATGCGCTACGAGGGCTACGGTCCGGGCGGCGTCGCGGTGATCGTCGAAACGCTGACCGACAACAAGAACCGCACCGCGGGCGAGGTGCGCGCCGCCTTCACCAAGGCCGGCGGCAATCTCGCGGAAACCGGCGCGGTGTCGTTCATGTTCAGCCACGTCGGCGTGGTGGAATACGACGCCAAGGTCGCGAACGCGGATCAGATGCTCGAGGCCGCGATCGACGCCGGCGCCGATGATGTGGTGTCGGGCGAGAACGGCCACGAGGTTTTCACCGCGACCGACTCGCTGCGCGATGTCGCGAAGGCGCTCGAAGCCAAGTTCGGCGAGCCGAAGAAGGCCGCGATGGTCTGGAAGCCGCAGAACACCGTCGCGCTCGACGACGACAAGGGCGAGCAGATGATGGAGCTGCTCTCCGTGCTCGAAGAAAACGATGACGTGCAGAACGTCTATGCGAACTTCGAAGTGTCGGACGCAGTCGTCGCGAAGATGAGCGCCTGAAGCTGAGCGCGCAAGCGTTCGCTGTCGCGCGCTGCGCCTGTCAGCCATTCATCCTCGCAAAAGCGGGATCTAGGTCCTGCGGGGGCCTTGCGGGGCATTCGCAATCGCCGTCGTCAACTCGGCTTCGCACCCGAGAATTTGACCACCTTGCCCCACTTCGCGGTTTCATCGGCAACGAGCTTGCCGAAGTCGGCGGGTGAGCCGGGAAGCACCGTGCCACCCAGGTCGGCGAGCCGCGCCCTCAGCTTGGGATCGGCAAGGCCTGTATTGATCTCCTTGTTGAGCCTTTCGACGATATCGGCGGGAGTGCCCTTTGGCACGCCGGCGCCAAACCAGGTGCTTGCCTCGTAGCCCGGCAAGAAGTCGCCCACGGTCGGGAGGTCCGGCAGCACTTCGGAGCGCGACACGGTGGTCACCGCCAGCGGACGCAACTTACCCGCACGGATGTGTTCGATTGACGAGGGCAACGGGTCGAACATGACTTGCACCTGCCCGCTGAGCAGATCGGTTAGCGCAGGCGCCGATCCGCGATAGGGCACGTGAACCATGTCTATGCCGGCCATCATCTTGAAAAGCTCGCCGGCCACATGGGATGGGATTCCGTTGCCGGCCGACGCCATGTTGATCTTTCCCGGATGGGCCTTGGCGTAGGCGATCAACTCCGGGATGGTCTTGGCGGGAACTGAGGGATGCACCTCCGCCACATTGGGAACGCGCAGAAAACCCGCGACCGGCTCGATGTCCTGGAGGAAATTGAAGCTGAGTTTATCGTAGAGCGTTGCATTGATGGCATTCGCCGGATTGACCAGTAACAGCGTGTATCCATCCGCCGGCGCCCGCACGACCGCCTCGGTGGCGATATTATTGCCCGCTCCCGGCTTGTTCTCGATCAGGAACGGCTGGCCGAGTTTTTCCGCCAAGTATTGGCCGATCAGGCGCGCGACGATGTCCGCCGAGCCGCCGGCTGGATAGCCCACGATCCAGCGCACGGGTTTGGTTGGATAGGTTTGCGCGCATGCAATCCGCGGGAAGGCTGCCAGAGCGGCGGTGCCTGCTCCCATCTGCAAAAAATGACGGCGCGGAAGTGTCATCGCGTCCTCGTCTGGTTCTCGTTTGCGTGCTCGCGGTTTGCGCTTGAACCGGGACGATAGTTGATGCCGTCATACGTGCATAAGGCTATTGTCTTATGACATCATCTCAAATTCGATATGAGGCAACCCGTGCAGTTAAACGATCGCATCGGACGCCGGATCAAGTTGCAAGACCTCCACGTGTTCATGACCGTGGTGGAGGCGGGCAGCATGGGGAAGGCCGCGCAACGCCTCAACATCAGTCAGCCGAACATTTCCAGATCGATTGCCGATCTGGAAAACGCAGTTGGTGTCCGCCTGCTGGACCGTCACCGGCAGGGGATCGAGCCAACCGAGTATGGCCGCGCGTTGCTGGAAAGCGGAGTTGCGGCGTTCGATGACCTGCGGCAGGGCGTGAAGAACATAGAGTCTCTCGCCGATCCCGGGGCGGGAGAAGTCCGGATCGGAAGCAGCTTCTTTCTTGCCGCGAGTTTTGTTTCCGCCGTCATCGATCGGCTTTCCTTGCGCCATCCCCGCATGGTGTTTCATCTCGTCGCAACGCCCACGGAAACGATGCATCGGGAATTGAGCGAGCGGAACGTCGACTTCCTGATCACCCAGAAATTCAGCCCCGCCGTGGACGAGCGGCTGAACTTCGAATTTCTCTTCGATGACTCGTATGTCGTCGTGGCGGGCGCGCAAAACGCCTGGGTTCGGCGGCGGCGCATCGAGTTGGCCGAGTTGGTGAACGAAGCATGGTTGCTGCCGCCGCCGGAAAGCGTCTTTGGGGCGCTCTTCAGGGAGGCGTTTCGCGCCAGCGGCCTCGATTACCCTCGCACGACGGTGTTCACGCTTCCCCGCGATGTGCGGATCAGTCTGTTGGCGACCGGGCGCTTTCTCACAATTTTCCCAACTTACGTATTGAAATTTCCCCTCGGGCATCCGGAGCTGAAGGCCGTGCCGATCGAGCTTCCAATTGCTCCATTGCCTCACGGAATCTTCACCCTGAAGGACCGCACGCTCAGCCCTTCCGCCCGGCTCTTCATCGAAAACGCGCGCGCAGTTGCAAAGCCGCTGGCGAAACGAAAGCTGTAGAGAATGTGTCCTTAGCGCAGCAATCCGTCGAACACCGGCAGGCTCAACACCGCCGCCAGCACGATGATGACGTAGGCGACGCGCCGGTAGGTGACGTCCGACGAGCCGTGAAAGAACAACGTCCCGATCCCGATTGAGATGAGATACGGGATGCCGAGCAGGACGGACAGCAACACGCCCTCCGCCGTGAAGATGCCCTGCACGATGTACGAGACAATCAGTATCGCGCCCGCGATGGCGAAATAGACCATCAGGTTGGCGCGCATTTTCATCGAGCTCGCGCCGCGGCTCAGCCAGTAGATGATGACCGCGGGTCCCGCGATCTGCACCGCGCCCGCGCCGAAGCCCGCGAACAATCCGACGCCGATGGTGACGCCCACGCCTGGATTCTTGTGGAAGCGGAAACCCGCGATGAGCGCCGCGAGAAGTCCCAGCACCAGCACCGCGATGCCCCAGCGCAGGACGATCGGATCGACCCAGAGCAGCGTCATCGTGCCGAACGGCACCGCAATCGCCGTCGTCACCGCGACCGGGATCACCTCGTTCCAGTCGCAGCGGCGGAACTCCGGGATCGTGAACGGCGTCGAGCCGCAGAAGTCGATCAGCAGCAGGCTGATGGCCGCGAGGCGCGGATCGTAGATCGCGGCGACCAGCGGCATGTAGATCAGCGCCGAGCCGAAGCCGGCGAAGCCGCGCACGAGGCCGGACAGCGCGGACACCGCGGCGGCCGCGATGAAGCGGCGGTCGTTCACCACCGCGAGGATCGTCGCGCTGTCTGGAAAATCAATCACAATTCGGTCCCGGCCCAGGCTTGTTTACCAGCCGGACTCCCCGATTGCGATTGGGGAGAGCGCAGCCCGCCCATGCGCGAACGATGCACGAACCACGCGGGCGGTGCTATCAAAGCGGTCGACATGAACGTCACGATTCGCATCCTCGGGATCGATCCCGGCCTCCGCCGCACCGGCTGGGGCCTGATCGACGTTGAGGGCAATCGGCTCATTCATGTGGCCTGCGGCTCGGTCGTTTCCAACGACAAGGCGAGCCTTGCCGAGCGTCTGGTGCAGATCCACGACGGGCTGACGCGGATCGTCGAGGAGTTCCGGCCTGCCGAGGCGGCGGTCGAGAACACCTTCGTCAACAAGGACGGTGCTGCGACGCTGAAGCTCGGGCAGGCGCGCGGCGTCGCAATGCTCATTCCGGCGCGGGCAGGCATTTCGGTTGCGGAATACGCGCCGAACCAGGTGAAGAAGACCATCGTCGGCGCGGGCCACGCCGACAAGGATCAGATCCGCGTCATGCTCGGCGTGCTGCTCCCGAAGGCCGATCCGGGGAGCCATGACGCAGCCGACGCGCTCGCCATCGCGATCTGCCATGCGCACCATCGTCAGGCCACGATCTTGAAGCTGAAGGTGGCCGCGCAATAAAGAATTCTACTTTTGAGAGGTTATTTTCTGGAGATTGACAATGAAGAAGCAGCGAATAGTTCCTGTCGTTGCCTGTTACTGGGTGCCTCCAACGGAGAAGAATCATCCTGGAGAGTATGCTGTCTGGTGCCCGTTTTGCTCGGAATGGCATACCCACGGCGCCGCCGCGGCTGGCCATCGCGCGCCGCATTGCATTGAAGAAAGTAGTCCATTCAAGGAAACAGGTTATGAACTGAAGTGTATTGGCTTGCTTCCAAAACACTTGATGACAAAAACCGGCAGTCTGAAAAATATCTCAAAGCTGAAGATCGAGGCTGAACACATTAGATGATCGGCAAGCTCAAAGGCGTCATCGACAGCTACGGCGAGGACTTCATCGTCCTCGACGTGCACGGCGTCGGCTACCTGGTGAGCTGCTCCGCGCGCACGCTGCAATCGCTGCCCGCCACGGGCGAGGCCGCGACGCTTTCCATTGAGACGCATGTGCGCGAGGATCAGATCCGGCTGTTCGGTTTCACCAGCGACATGGAGCGCGAGTGGTTCCGCTTGCTGCAAACCGTGCAGGGCGTTGGTGCCAAGGTCGCGCTGTCGATCCTGAGCACATTCAAGCCGAGCGAACTCGCCTCCGCCATCGCGATCGCCGACAAGGCTGCGATCCGCCGCACGCCCGGCGTCGGCCCGAAGGTCGCCGAGCGCATCGTGATCGAATTGAAGGACAAGGCGCCCGCGTATAGCGAGCTCGACCCCGCCGTCATCAATCTCTCCGGCGCGGTCAACGAGAAGCGTGCGCCGCAGCCGGTGCTCGATGCGGTCTCCGCGCTCGTCAATCTCGGCTATGGTCAGCCGCAGGCCGCCGCCGCCGTCGCCGCCGCGAGCCGCAGCGCGGGCGAGGGCGCGGACACCGCGCAACTGATCCGCCAGGGTCTCAAGGAATTGTCCAAGTGAGTGCTCAAGCGAGTGCATTGACCGACAAGGACCGCGAGTTGATCGAAGCGGCGGCGCAGGCGATCCGCTCGCGCTATCGCTACGACTGGCAGGAGGTCGGCGCGGCGATCCGGCTGCGTTCTGGAAAGATTTTCGCAGGCGTCAGCCTCGACGCTTATCTCG
>JBFLYS010000041.1:0-41102 GCA_040756555.1 Pseudomonadota bacterium
CCCCCCGCTTTCGCGGGGGAGCTGTGCAAATGGGCTCGAATAGTTGGACTTCCGTGACGGAAAACGGGTAGATTCTTCACGTTGCTTGCCAGATTCAGTCTCCGGCGAGCTGAGCCCGTACCATTCGCCGTGGTGCGGGCTCACCTTTTTGTGGTATGTGTCGTTTTCTAGAAGCCCCCAAAGGAGAGTTTTGTGGCAACAGGCACTGTGAAGTGGTTCAACGCGACCAAGGGTTACGGATTTATTGCGCCCCAGGGCGGCGGCAAGGATGTGTTCGTTCATATCTCCGCAGTCGAGCGCGCCGGACTCAGCTCGTTGAACGAAGGTGCAACGATTGAATACGAGGTTGTTGCAAACCGCGGCAAAGAGTCTGCCGAGAACCTGAAGGTTCGCTAAGAATTAGGCCCCGCTTCGGCGGGGCTTTTTTGTGAGACAAAGCCCCTTCGGGGGCTTTTATTTTTGGGGCCGCGATGCCCTGGCCGCTCCCGCTTGCATCCCGCCGCCCCTTGTGGAAAGTGGCCCGCCTACCACAGGGGTTTTCGACATGGACGCGCCAAAGCAGGCGTTCAAGGAACTGGTGTTCTCGGGCGTGCAGCCGACCGGCAACCTGCACCTCGGCAACTACCTCGGCGCCATCGTGAAGTTCGTCGAGTTGCAGAGGACGCACGAGTGCATCTACTGCGTCGTCGACATGCACGCGATTACGGTGTGGCAGGACCCCAAGGAGCTGAACAAAGCGATCCGCGAGGTCACCGCGGCGTTCATCGCCTGCGGCATCGATCCGAAGAAGCACATCGTGTTCAACCAGAGCCAGGTCGCGGAACACGCGGAGCTGGCCTGGGTGTTCAACTGCGTTGCACGCATGGGCTGGCTCAACCGCATGACCCAGTTCAAGGAGAAGGCCGGCAAGGACCGCGAGAACGTGTCGGTCGGTCTGTTCAGCTATCCGAACCTGATGTCGGCCGACATTCTGGTTTATCGCGCAACGCACGTTCCGGTCGGCGAGGACCAGAAGCAGCACGTCGAGCTTGCGCGCGACACCGCACAGAAGTTCAACAACGACTATCGCGAGTCGATCGCGGAGCACGGCTTCGGCGATGTGTTCTTCCCGCTGCCCGAGCCGCTCATTCAGGGACCGGCGACGCGCGTGATGTCGCTGCGCGACGGCACCAAGAAGATGTCGAAGTCGGACGCCTCCGATCAGTCGCGCATCAATCTCACCGACGATCCGGACACGATCGCGCTGAAGATCCGCCGCGCAAAGACCGACCCCGACGCGCTGCCGAGCGAAGAGAAAGGACTCGAAGGACGCCCCGAGGCCGACAACCTCGTCGGCATCTACGCGGCCTGCGCAGGCATCACCAAGGCCGAGGTGCTCAAGGAATTCGGCGGCGCGCAGTTCTCGACCTTCAAGCCCGCATTGTCCGATCTCCTGGTTGCGAAGCTTTCGCCGATCACCGCCGAAATGCGCCGCATCAAGGACGACAAGACCTACATCGACGGGGTGCTGGCGGACGGTTCCGAGCGCGCCTCCAAGCTCGCGCGCGAAACCATGAACGCCGTCAAGGACATCGTCGGGTTCGTCCGCCGGTAAGAACACCCAGCTTGTGCCACGGCTTTACGCCGTGGCAGCATCATCGTGGGGTGCGACGCTCTCAAGAGCGTCACGCGAGGAGGCCCATTGAGTCGCAGGCGCCGCAGCTACGAAGCCGGGCACAAGCCGAAATGGCTGGTCGTCATCGACGACACCCCGGAATGCGATCGCGCGATCTATTTCGCGGCCCGTCGCGCGGCGCGTGTCGGCGCGGGCGTCGTCATGCTGCGCGTGATCGAAACCGCGGACCGCAACCAGCAATGGCTCGGCGTCGCTGACATCATGAAGGCCGAAGCGCACGAGCAGGCCAATGCGGACCTCGACCGTGCCGCCGGACGGGTCAACGGCATCGCCGCCATCACCGCCGAGCGCGTCATCCGCGAAGGAGCCGTGGCGGACGAAATCCTCGGGCTGATCGAGGACGACGAGGACATCGCGATCCTGGTGCTGGCGGCGGCCCAGGGCGGCGAGCCCGGTCCGCTGGTCGCCAGCGTCGCCCAGAATGCCGGCGATTATCCGATCCCCGTGGCCATCGTGCCGGGGCATCTGACCGACGAAGAACTCGACGCGATGACTTGAGCGGGCCGTTTTAGGCCGGTTTTGCGGGTTGATCCGACGCGGCCGGGACGCCACTTATCTGGTATAGTGTCTGCGCCGCACGGGCCTTGAACCCGTTTGCCGGCCAAGGAGCCAAAAATGTTCATTCAGACTGAAGCGACGCCGAATCCGGCGACCCTCAAGTTCCTTCCGGGCCGCCCCGTGCTCGAAAGCGGCACACTCGATATCCGCGACACCACAGAGGCCGCGAAGTCCCCGCTGGCCCAGCGCCTGTTCGAGATCAACGGCGTGAACGGCGTGTTCTACGGTTCGGACTTCATCACCGTCAGCAAGGCCGACGGCGAGTGGCCGCAGCTCAAGCCCGCGATCCTCGGCGCGATCATGGAACACTTCATGTCCGGTGCGCCGCTGCTGGCGTCCGGCGAGACCGGTGCATCGGCAGGCACGGAAGAAGAGTTCTTCGAGCCGGGCGATGCCGAGACGGTTGCCACCATCAAGGATCTGATCGAGACCCGCGTCCGCCCGGCGGTGGCCAATGACGGCGGCGACATCACCTTCAAGGGTTTCAAGGACGGCATCGTGTTCCTGAACATGAAGGGCGCCTGTTCCGGCTGCCCGTCGTCCACGGCGACGCTGCGCCACGGCATCCAGAACCTCCTCAAGCACTATGTGCCCGAGGTGATCGAGGTGCGGCCGAGCTGATTGGCCTAAAATCTACTGGTTTCGGACGATGCCCGGCCTTGCGCCGGGCATTGCCGTTCTGGCACCTGATTGTGACGGCCGCCGCGAGGGCGGCTGGCCACTGGGGTGATAGAACGCATTATGCGTGTGCTGGCCATCGACACTGCACTGGGAGCCTGCTCGGCCGCTGTGCTCGACACCGAGCGCGGCGCACTGACGGAAGAATCCGTGCCGATGGAGCGCGGTCACGCCGAAGCGCTGATGCCGCTGATCGCGCGCGTGATGGAACGGGCGAAGATGCAGTTCGCCGATCTGGAGCGTATCGCTGTGACGACCGGCCCCGGCAGCTTCACCGGGTTGCGCGTCGGTATCTCGGCTGCGCGGGGCATCTCGCTCGCGGCGAAGAAGCCCGCGATCGGGCTGACGACACTATCGGCCTACGCGGCACCGTACATCCACCAGGACAACACCATTCCCGTGACGGTCGCGATCGATGCGCGGCACGATCACGTCTATCTGCAAATCTTCGGACCGGGCGGACGCACGCTGGTTGCGCCGCGCATTTCGAGCTTGCGCGAAGCCGCGCGCATGTCCGCGAACGGCCCGGCGCGTCTCGTCGGCAACGGCGCTGCGATGGTGGCGTCCGCCTGGCCGCAGAACGAAGCACCGCCGAAGCTCATCGAGGCGCAGCCCGCGCCCGACATCAAATGGGTCGCGCGCATCGGCGTCGCTTCCAGCGAAACGCAAGGACCGCCGCGTCCGCTCTATCTGCGCCAGCCCGACGCGCAGCCGCAGGATGCCGCAAGGCTGCCGCGGCGATGATCGGCTGGCTGTCTCGCTTTTTTGCCCGCCTGTTCGCACGCGGCGAGCCCGCGCTGTCGAACGCGACGCCGCGCGATGCGGCCGCGCTTTCGAAAATTCACGCTGCGTCGTTCCGGCACGGCTGGAGCGACGGCGAATTCGAGCGCTTCCTGATGGAGCGCAACGTGATCGCCCAGCGCGCCACGCTCGGATCGTCCCCGGTCGGATTCATCATCTCGCGGATCGGCGGCGGCGAGGCGGAAATCCTGTCGGTCGCGGTGGTGTCGTCGGAGCGCGGCCGGGGTCTGGCGCGGCGGCTGCTGAACCTCCATCTCGGGCGTCTCGCGGGCCTCGGCGTTCAGGCGGTTTTCCTGGAGGTCGAGGAGGGCAACCAGCCCGCCCGGCGACTTTATGCCCGGGCCGGTTTCCGTGAGGTCGGGCGGCGGCCGGGCTATTATCCGCAAGGGCCGGGACAGACCGCGACGGCGCTGATTTTGCGCCGGGATTTGGTCTAAAACCCTCGCCAATAGACGGGCTGCGGCCCGGCTTTGTATGATGCGGTGGTGCGGAGAATGAGCGTGACGCAGACCAAGACCAATATCGAATCCCTTTGCGCCTCCAAGGGCATGCGGATGACCGAGCAGCGCCGGGTGATCGCCCGCGTGCTGGCCGATTCCGCAGACCATCCGGACGTCGAGGAGCTCTACAAGCGCTGCCACGAGGTCGACAAGAACATCTCGATCTCGACCGTGTACCGGACCGTGAAGCTGTTCGAGGACGCCGGCATCATCGAGCGTCACGACTTCCGCGAGGGCCGCGCGCGCTACGAGCAGATCCCGGATTCGCACCACGACCATCTGATCAACCTGCGCAACGGCCAAGTGATCGAGTTCCAGTCCGAGGAGATCGAAAAGCTCCAGGCCGAGGTCGCGCGCAAGCTCGGCTACAAGCTGGTCGATCACCGCCTCGAGCTCTACGCGGTTCCGCTCGACGACAAAGCGCGGGGATAATGCTGCGCCTCACCGCCGTCCTCGTGGTGTTCTTCACGATTACGCCGGTGTTCATCGTCGCAGTTTGGGTGACCGAGACGTTCCGCTTGGCGGGACGACAACCGCTCGCAAAACACTACAGCCGGATACTCTGCGCACTGTTGCGCGTGCGCGTTCGCGTGATCGGAACGCCGGTGCAAGGTCAGCCCGCGTTGATTCTCAGCAATCACGTCTCCTGGCTCGACATCCCTGTTCTGGCGTCGATCGGCCCGGTGGCTTTCGTCGCCAAACGCGAGGTCAGCGGGTATCCGATCGTGGGCCTGATTGCGAAACTGATGCGAACGGTGTTTGTGGACCGCACGCGGCGGCATCAAACCGCCGAGGTTAACGCGGAAATCGCCGAGAGACTGAACGAGGGCCATCCGGTCGTGCTGTTCGCGGAAGGCACCTCGAGCGACGGCAACCGCGTGCTGGAATTCCGTTCCGCGCTGATCGGCGCCGTGGCGCAGGTCGATCCGGAACACAGTGTGCTGTTGCAGCCGGCTTCGATCGGCTACACGCGCATTCAAGGTATACCGATGGGACGGCAGCACCGGCCCATCGTGGCATGGTATGGCGATCTGGACTTCACGCCGCATTTCAAGGCATTCGTCCGCCGCGGCGTGGTGGATGTGACGGTCACCTTCGGCACGGCGGTGCCGTACGACCGCAACACCGACCGCAAGTCGGTTGCACGTTCAATCGAAGTTAAGGTGCGGGATCTAACAGCGGGGGCGCTGCGCGATCGCAAAATTGAAATGAGAGTGGCTGCGTAACGTGAACGAACACATCAAGATCCCCGAAGGCACCCCGTTCAATGCGATCGGTCATCCGGTCCGGCGCAAGGAAGACGCGCGCCTCCTGACCGGCAAGGGCCGCTTCAGCGACGACTTCAACATCGACGGCCAGGTTTATATGGCGGTGGTGCGCTCGCCGCGCCCGCATGCGCGCATCGTCAAGATCAACACGGACGCGGCGAAGGCGATGAAGGGCGTGCTCGCGGTGCTGACCGGCGCGGATGCCGCCGCCGACGGCCTCCATCCGCTGCCGCATTCGCCGGTGCCGTCCACGCGCTATGACATGAAGCTGACCGCGCCCGGCGGCGGCGAGGTGTTCGCAGGACCGAATGTGCTGCTGCCGCAGGACAAGGCGCGCTACGTCGGCGAGGCCATCGCGATCGTCGTCGGCGAGACGCGTGCGCAGGCGATGGACGGCGCGGAAGCGGTCGAGATCGAATACGAGGATTTGCCGTTCGTCTCGCAGTCGGACGATGCGCTCAAACCTGACGCGCCAGCGATCTGGGACGAGGTGAAGGACAACGTCCTCGTCGACACCTATTTCGGCGACAAGCAGAAGACCGACGAGGCCTTCGCCAAGGCCGATCACATCGTCAAGCACGAGTTCAACATCGCCCGCGTCACCGCGGTGACGATGGAGCTGCGCGCGGCGCTCGGCCACTACGACAAGAACACCGACCGTTACACGCTCTACGCCGGCTCGGGCGGCGCGGTGAAGCAGAAGCAGGAGATTGCAGGCGCGCTCGGGATCGCGCCGCGCCAGCTTCGCATTCTTTCGTTTGACGTCGGCGGCAACTTCGGCGCGCGCAACCGGCCTTACGTCGAGTTCGGCCTGGTGCTGTGGGCGTCGCGCAAGGTCGGCCAGGCGGTGAAATACACCGCGACGCGCTCGGAGGCCTTTCTCACCGATTATCAGGGCCGCGACCTCATTTCGAAGGTCGAGCTTGCGATCCGCAAGGACGGAAAATTCCTTGGGTTCCGTGCGGACAACATCAGCAACGTCGGCGCGCTCTGCGTGTCGCTGTCGCCGCTCTCCAAGGGCTCTGGGCTCATCACCGGCTCCTACGACATTCCCGTCGCGACGCTGCGCTCGCGCGCGGTGTTCACCAACACCATGCCGACGAACGCCTACCGCAGCTCGGGCCGCCCCGAGGTGACGTTCGCAATCGAGCGGCTGATCGACCTCGCCTGCATCGAGCTCGGCTTCGATCGCGTCAAGCTGCGCCGCAAGAACCTCGTCTCGCCGAAGAAGATGCCGTACCGCAACGCCGTCGGCATGCTCTACGACAGCGGCACCTACGAGGCGAACATGGACCTCGCCATGAAGATCGCCGACTGGGAGGGCTTCAAGGCGCGGAAAAAGGAAGCAAAGAAGCGCGGCAAGCTTCTCGGCCTCGGTTTCGCGAACTACGTCGAGTCCTCCATCGGCTCCCCGCGCGAGCGCGCCGAGATCACCGTGAAGCCGGAGGGCAAGGTCACCGTCGTCATCGGCACGCAGCCGTCGGGGCAAGGCCATGAGACCAGCTTCGCGCAGGTCGCGGCCGATCTCCTGGCGCTGCCGGTCGAGATCGTTCAGATCGTGCTCGGCGACACCGATGTGGTGAGCGTCGGCGGCGGCTCGCACTCCGGCCGCTCGATGCGTCACGCCGGCACCGTCATCACCATGGCGTCGATGGACCTGATCGAGAAGGCGAAGAAGATCACCGCCGTCGTTCTCGGCACACAGCCGGAACAAGTGGAGTGGAAAGACGGCCGCCTCAGCGCGCCGAACAGCAACCGCACGTTCGATCTGACCGAGCTTGCAAAAGAGATCGAGAAGCACGCGCTGCCGGACGATCTCAAGGACGGCCTCGCGGTCGGCCGCACCAACGAGATGCACGATCCGGTGTTCCCGAACGGCTGCGCGATCTGCGAGATCGAGATCGATCCCGACACCGGCCATCCGACGATCACGCGCTATTCGTGCGTGGACGACGTCGGCCGCTGCATCAACCCGCTGATCGTTCACGGCCAGACCCACGGCGGCATCGCCCAGGGCGTCGGCCAGGCGATGTGGGAGCTGTGCTACATCGATCCGGGAACGGGCCAGCCGCTGGCCGGCTCGTTCATGGACTACGGCATGCCGCACGGCCACACGCTGCCGTCGTTCAAGTGCGAGATCGTCGAGGTGCTCTCGCCGACCAATCCGCTTGGCGTGAAGGCCGGAGGCGAAGGCGGCACGACGCCCGCGCTCGCGGTCATCATCAGCGCCGTCGCCGACGCGCTGCGCGACCTCGGCATCCATGACCTCGCCATGCCGGCGACGCCATACGCCATCTGGCAGGCGATCCAGAACGCGAAGAATAAGGCAGACAAGGCCGCATAACCGAGATGGATGCCGGACCATCGAGCGGTGCCAGAACCCTGACGCATCGCGAGACGATGCTCGTCGTGCTTGGCGTGCTGCTGCCCGTGTTCATGGGCTCGCTCGACAACACGATCCTTGCGAGCGCGCTCCCGACCATCGGCCGCGAGCTGGGCAACGTGCATGATCTGCCGTGGCTCATCACCGCGTATCTCATCGCAAACACCGCGATCACCGCGCTTTACGGCAAGATCAGCGACATCCACGGCCGCCGCGCGACGCTTCTCATCGCGCTGTCGCTCTACATGGCGGGCTCGATCGTCTGCGCGCTCGCGCCAAACATCTATGTTCTGATCGCAGGCCGCGTGCTGCATGGACTCGGCGGCGGCGGTCTTACCTCGACCGGCATGGTGATCCTGGGCGACATCGCCGCGCCGCGCGACCGCGGCAAATATTACGGCTATTTCTCCGCGACCTACACGACAGCGGGCGCCTGCGGCCCTGCGCTCGGCGGCTTCATCGCGGAATATCTCCACTGGTCGGTGATCTTCTGGATGAACATCCCGTTGGGCCTGGTCGCAGTCTTCCTGACGCTGACGCTGCTCAAGAAACTTCCTCGTCACGAGCGCCCACACAAGCTCGACTTCCTTGGCGCCGGCCTCATCATGACCGCGAGCGTGGCGTTCATGCTGGCGCTCAGCATGGGCGGCGTTCGCTATCCGTGGACGTCGCCCGCAATCCTGACATTGTTCGGCATCGCATTCGTGGTCGGCGCGGGATTCGTCTGGCGGCTGCTCACCGCGCCCGAGCCGCTGATTCCGCTTGCGATCCTCTCGAACAAGGAAGCGCGGCTCGCGATCATCGCCAACACCTTCGGCTGGGGGCCCATCGTGGGCCTGCACATCTTCCTGCCGATGTATTTGCAGAACATCATGGGCCTGCCGCCGGCCGTCGCGGGCCTGAGCGTTCTCCTGCTTGCCGTCATGCTCAACGTCAGCGCGGGCGTCACCGGAACGATCCTGCCCCGGCGCGTGCACTACAAGCGCATTCCAATGATGGGCCTCGGCCTCGCCATCGCAGCGGTGCTGCTGCTGGCGTGGCGCGCGGGAAATATGTCGCTCTGGGAATTCGAGGCCATCATCTTTCTGATCGGCTGCGGCTTCGGCACGATGCCTCCGCTGGCTTCGACCGCGCTTCAGAACAGCGTCTCCATCCACACCTTCGGATCGGCGGTTGCGACGATGCAGTTCTCGCGCAACCTCTACGCCACCATGATTGTCGCGGTGTTCGGCGCGCTCGTGCTGGTCGGACTTGAAGGTGCGCCTGCTGCGGCGAGCCAGTATTCGGTCGACGGCTTTGCCCGCATATTCCTGGCGGCGGCCGCCAGCTTCGCGATCGCCCTGATCGCCCTTGCCCTACTGGAAGAGAAGCCGCTCCAGACCGGCCACGCCTGAGGCCCCAATCCAGAGTTTTTGCGGTATCCTCATCCGGCCGCAGCCGCGAAAAGACGGCGCCGGCAGGGAGAGACGCCATGAATTGGACGCGGGCACTGTTCGCCGTCCCGTTCGGCCTATTGCTCGCCGCAACGGACGGCCATGCGCAATCGAAATATCCCGACCGGCCGGTGAAGGTCGTCGTCGGCTTCACCGCAGGCGGCGGCACCGACGTCGCCGCGCGCGTGCTGGCGCAAAAGCTTTCGGAATCCTTCGGCCAATCCTTCGTCGTCGAGAATCGCCCTGGCGCCAGTGGCCTCATCGGCTCGGAGGCCGTCGCAAAATCGCCGGCCGACGGCTACACGCTGATGGTCGGCAGCCAGACAACGCTCGCCGTCGCGCCTGCGCTCTACAAGAAGTTCACCGTCGATGCGGCAAAGGATTTTGTCGGCATCTCGATGATCGGCATTTCGCCGCTGATTGCGATCGTCAATCCGGCGTCGCCGGTGAAATCGATCCCCGAGCTGATCGCCTTCGCCAAATCGAAATCCGAGCCAATGATTTTCGGCTCCGGCGGTGTCGGCACCACGCCGCACATGGCGGGCGAGCTGTTCGCCTTCACCGCCGGCATCAAATTGTCCCACGTCGCGTATCGCGGCGAAGCACCCGGCGTGAACGATCTGCTCGGCCAACAGATCCCGTTCATGTTCTCGAACGCATCGGTCGTGCTCAGCAACGTGAAGGCCGGCACGCTGCGCGGCCTCGCCGTCACCACCGCAAAGCGCACCAGCTTCGCGCCGGAGATTCCGACCATCGCCGAGACGCTGCCGGGCTTCGAAGCCGCCACCTGGTTCGCCCTTGTCGCACCTGCGGGCACGCCGCGTGACATCGTGCAGAAGCTGAACGCGGAGATTCAGCGGATCGCGGTGCAGCCGGAGACGCAGCAGCGCTTCGCGGACCTCGGGATGACCAGTGAAGGTTCCACGCCCGAGGCGCTCGACGCGACTATCAGGGCCGAAATCGCCAAATGGGCGAAGGTGATCAAGGACGCCGACATCAAGCCGGCAGACTAGCTCACCAAAACGTCTTGCCCGGCCAAGCCATTCCATTTCCGGGCCAAATCCGGTAAGACGATCCCGCCCGGCGGCAGATGGCCGCTGGAACCAGGGACCGTCTGAACCGCTTGATTTATCGTGAGAATTGAGCCGGCAGGTACCTTGAAGCGACCTCGAACGGCATGACCAGACCCCGCAAGCTTTTCGTCAAGTCATACGGCTGTCAGATGAACGTCTACGATTCCCATCGTATGGCGGACACGCTGGCGCCCGAGGGCTTTGTGGAGACCAGCACGCCGGACGACGCGGACCTTGTCATCCTGAACACCTGCCACATCCGAGAGGGCGCGACCGAGAAGGTCTATTCCGAGCTTGGCCGCTTGCGCGAGTTGAAGGACGCCGCTGCGAATGACGGCCGCAAGATGACGCTCGCGGTTGCCGGCTGCGTTGCACAAGCCGAAGGCAAGGAAATCACGCGCCGCGCCCGTTACGTCGATCTTGTGGTCGGACCACAGAGCTATCATCACCTGCCCGCGATGCTCGCGCGCGCCGAACAGGGCAAGGTGATCGAGACCGAATTTCCGATCGAGACGAAATTCGATCAGCTCGCGCCACCGAGCCGGAGCGCGATCAAGAAGCGTGGCGTCGCTTCGTTCGTCACGGTGCAGGAGGGTTGCGACAAGTTCTGCACCTTCTGCGTCGTGCCCTATACGCGCGGCATGGAAACGTCGCGGCCGGTCGAGAAGATCGCGGACGAGGTGGCGCGGCTCGCGGACGCGGGCGTGCGCGAGATCACGCTGATCGGACAGAACGTCAACGCGTATCACGGAGAGGGCAAGGACGGCCGCGACTGGACGCTCGGGATGCTGCTGCATCGTCTCGCGGAAATTCCGGGCGTGGCGCGGCTGCGCTACACGACGAGCCATCCGCGCGACATGGATGACAGCCTGATCGCAGCGCATCGCGATCTGTCGGCGCTGATGCCCCAGCTGCATCTGCCGGTGCAGTCGGGCTCTGACAAGATCCTCGAAGCGATGAACCGCAACCACACGCGGGCAGACTATTTACGGTTGATCGAACGGCTCCGCACGGCACAGCCGAAGCTCGCCTTCACGTCCGATTTCATCATCGGCTTCCCCGGCGAGACCGAGGAGGATTTCCAGGACACCCGGCGGCTCGTCGCCGACGTCGGCTTCTCCACCGCTTACACGTTCAAGTATTCGCCGCGCCCCGGCACACCCGCCGCCGATATGGAGCAGCAAGTCTCCGAGGACGAGAAGAACGCGCGGCTGCAGTGGCTCCAGTGCGATATCGACCGCTTGCAGGCGGAATTCCTGGCGAAAAGCCGCGGAACCACGATGGACGTGCTGTTCGAAAAGCCTGGCCAGCGTCCTGGCCAGATCGTTGGCCGCTCCCCATATCTCCAGTCGGTGCATGTCATGGCACCGTCCACCCTAATCGGAGAGATTCACCCGGTGACGATCACCGACGTTGGAACCAACACGCTGTCCGGCACGCTCGTGCGGCCGCACGCGCCGTCCCAATCTGTGCTTGAAACGGCAGGAGTCTGATCGTTGCGCACGCCCGGACCTAGCACTGGTATTGGCAACGGCATCGTCACCTCCACTGAAGGCGCTCCCACGCAAGTCGTCCTCGCCTTCGACGACAACAAGCTCGCCTCGATGCTGTTCGGCCAATACGGCCAGAACCTCGCGCTGATCGAGCGGCGGCTCGGCGTCGTCGCGGAACAGCGCGGCAATCACGTCACGCTCGAAGGATCGCGCGACGGCGTGGAGCAGGCGCGCCGCGTGCTGGAAGGACTCTACGAACAGATCAAGCGCGGCAACGATCTCGTCGCGGGCGATGTGGAAGGCGCAATTCGCTTGGCCATCGCACAAGGCTCGCTGTTCGATTTCGATGCGGCCACCGCTCGGCCCGCATTCGAGGAAATCAACCTGCGCAAGCGGCCAGTGCGCGCACGCACACCCGCGCAGGACGCCTATATCCGCGCGCTGCGCAAGAACGCACTGGTGTTCGGCACCGGCCCTGCCGGCACTGGCAAGACGTGGCTCGCGGTTGCCTATGCGGTTGCGCTGTTCGAGCGCAAGGAGGTCGATCGCATCATCGTCTCGCGTCCGGCGGTGGAGGCCGGCGAGCGGCTTGGCTTCCTGCCCGGCGACATGCGCGAGAAGGTCGATCCATATCTCCGTCCGATCTACGACGCGTTGTACGACCTGATGGACGCACGCATCGTCGAGCGTGCGTTGCAAACGAACGAGATCGAGATCGCGCCGCTCGCCTTCATGCGCGGGCGCACGCTCTCCAACGCCGTCGTCATTCTCGACGAAGCGCAGAACACCACGTCGATGCAAATGAAGATGTTCCTCACGCGCCTGGGCGAGAACAGCCGCATGATCGTCACCGGCGATCCGAGCCAGGTCGATCTGCCGCCAGGCCAGACGTCCGGGCTGAATGAAGCGACGCGGCTTCTCGCCAATGTCGAAGGCATCGGCATCGCCGAGTTCTCCGCTGCGGACGTCGTCCGCCACGAGCTCGTCGGGCGCATTGTCGCCGCCTACGACAAGGCGGCTGCGCGCAAACGCGAGGCGAAGGAATGACGCCCAAACGGGCGCGCAAGTCGAAAGCGGCATCGAAATCCGCGCGCAAATCCACGCGCAAGCCTGCGCCAAAATCCGCCAAGCTGATCGACGTCATGGTGCAATCGCCGCGCTGGAAGAAGCAGCCGCGCGCCGCCGCCACCGTGCGAAAAGCCATACAGGCCGCGGCCAAGGCCACCTCAACGCGACACCCCGAGCTTGCTATCGTGCTGACCGATGATTCGGCGATCCAAGCCCTCAACCGCGATTGGCGCGGCTTCGACAAGCCGACCAATGTGCTGTCGTTTCCGGCGACGAAGTCGAATGCCGACAACTCGCTCGGCGACGTCATCATCGCGTTCCAGACCGTGGCACGCGAAGCAGCCGGCGAAGGCAAGCCGTTCAAGAATCATCTCGCGCATCTCGCCGTGCATGGATTTCTTCATCTCCTCGGCTACGACCACGAAACCGATCGCGAAGCCCGCAGGATGGAACGGCTTGAGGTCAAAATTCTCGCTGGACTCGGCGTGCCTGACCCCTATGTCGAACACGACACGAAGCGTTAGGGCGGCCCATGCCTGACAGTGACTCATCCGGCAACCAGCCCGAGGTGCGGAATCTTCCCGCCACGATCGCGCACACGGCCGAGTCCGACAGCGACGGTTTCTTCAAACGTCTCGCGCGCGCGATCTTCGGATGGAAGGGCGGCACCACGCGCGCCGATATCGAGGTCGTGCTCGAAGCCGCCGTTCCCGGCGAGACCGGCGTCACGCCGGAAGAGCGCACCATGCTCAAGAACATCCTGGCGATGCGCGGTCGCCGGATCGACGACGTCATGGTGACGCGCGCAGATATCATTTCTGTGCAACAGGACATACCGATCGGCGAACTTCTGAAGGTGTTCAAGAGCGCGGCGCATTCGCGGCTCGTCGTCTACAACGACACGCTCGACGATCCGCTCGGCATGGTCCACATCCGCGACCTGATCGCGTTCATGATGGCGAGCGCCGAGGTGAGCCCCGACAAGCCGACGAAACGCAAGAAGCCGTTTCCTGCCGGGCTCGATCTGAAAGCGATCAATCTGGCGCAGCCATTGTCGGAAACCGGAATCACCCGCGAGCTGCTCTACGTGCCGCCATCGATGCCGGCGCTTGACCTGCTCGCGAAGATGCAGGCCACCCGCATCCACCTCGCATTGGTGGTGGATGAATACGGCGGCACCGACGGGCTGGTTTCGATGGAAGATATCGTCGAGCAGATCGTCGGCGACATTGCCGACGAACACGACGAAGCCGATTCGTCTACCGTGGTGCGTCAACCCGATGGCGCATTCATTGCCGATGCGCGCGCGACGCTCGAAGATGTCATCGCTGCGATCGGTCCCGAATTCGACGTGGGCGACGCCGCGAAGGAAGTCGACACCCTCGCCGGTTATCTGATGGCGCAGAGCGGCCGCCTGCCGCTGCGCGGCGAGCTGGTTCCCGGTCCACTGGGCTTCGAGATCGAAGTGCTCGACGCCGATCCGCGGCGGATCAAGAAGGTCCGCATCCACCGCCGGACCGACCGCCGGATCGAGCGCGACCGCGAGGGACGCCGCCGCTACAGCGCGCCGGACACCGCCAATCCCGCGCCCGCGGCTCTCGCCGAGATCGTGACCGATCAATCCGACCCATCGCCCAAACCGCCACCCACCGCCAACAAATCCACGCCCAACCCGTGATCCTCGCCGAAACCAGCGGTTCCCCTGCCCCGCTTCTGCGGCTCGTGCACGCGGTTGTGCTCTCGTGGGGCTGGCGACGTGCGCTCCTGGCCTGGTCCGCAGGCGCGCTGTCGGTGCTGGCGATGGCGCCGTTCGACGCCTGGCCCGTCTTGTTCCTGACCTTCCCTGTCATGATCTGGCTGATCGACGGCGCGTCAGCCGGACGCCTCGGCGGCATGGTGAGCGCTGCGGTCGCGGGCTGGTGGTTCGGCTTCGGATACTTCGTCGTAGGACTTTATTGGATCGGCCACGCTTTCCTGGTCGACGCCCAACAGTTCGCCTGGCTGCTGCCGATCGCGATCACCGCGCTGCCGGCCTATCTTGCGCTCTTCACCGCACTTGGCTTCGCACTCGCACGCATGATGTGGACGCGCGGGCCGACCCGGCTGCTCGCCCTCGCCGTCGCGCTCACGCTGAGTGAATGGCTACGCGGGCAGTTGCTGACCGGGTTTCCGTGGAACGCGTTCGGCTATTCGCTCACCGGCCCGCTGGTGCTGGCACAAAGCGCGGCACTGATCGGAATTTGGGGACTGACGTTTCTCGCCGTTGCGATCTTCGCCTCGCCCGCACTGCTCGCCGACGATCGCACAGAAACGCGGCGGCCCTGGCTGCCGCTCGCGATCGGCTTGTTCGTTCTCGCGTGTCTCGCGCTCTACGGCACTCTGCGTCTTGCGCGCAACACGACGGAATTCGTACCGGATGTCCGGCTGCGCATCATGCAACCCAATTTGCAGCAGGATGAGAAATTCAACTACTCCGCCAAACAGCGGGTAATGAATCATTACATTCAATTGTCCGATCGCGCGTCAGGTCCACAGTCGACCGGCGTGCGTGACGCGACTCATCTCATTTGGCCCGAGTCCGCATTTCCGTTTCTGCTCGCGCGCGAACCTGACGCACTCGCGCAGATCGCCGAGCTATTGCCTCCTGGAACGGTTCTAATCACCGGCGCTGTGCGCGCGCCCGAATTGCCGCCGGGCGCCAAGCTCACACGCGCGCTCAATTCGGTTTACGTGATTGATCACGATGGGTCGATTTTATCTGTCTATGACAAGGTCCACCTGGTGCCGTTCGGCGAGTACCTGCCGTTTCAGGAAACCCTTGAAAAACTGGGATTAATGCAGCTCACCAAGGTGCCGGGCGGCTTCATTCCGGGCGACCGCCGGCGTGCGATGGACGTGCCGCGCGCGCCGCGTTTTCTTCCGCTGATCTGCTACGAGATCGTTTTCCCGGGCGACGCCGTGCCGCGCGGCGAACGGCCCGGCTGGCTTCTCAATCTGACCAATGACGGCTGGTTCGGGAATAGCACGGGCCCCTATCAGCATCTTCAGCAGGCGCGCGTGCGCGCGATCGAACAAGGCTTGCCGCTGGTGCGCGCAGCGAACACCGGCGTGTCCGCGGTGATCGACCCGCTTGGGCGCGTCATCAAGTCGCTGCCACTCGGCAGCGAAGGCGTTCTGGATGCGTCGCTGCCGCGCGAAATCGATCCGACGCTCTATGTGCGGACAGGCGACGGGCTCGTTGGACTGATTTTGGGCATCGCGGCTGTCATCGTCGTGCGCCGCCGCGTCCGTCGCATCTAATTTTTGAAGCAGCTGGAATAACGAATTAAGGCAGCATGCACCAAGCGCAGGGCGCTATGCCGCGTCGTTTTTTCATTGGCATCGCAACTATTGTCATTCATCACCTAACCCGTCGCGACACTGACGGAATTCAAGTTCCTACAGATTGAAGCTATTATCTGCGATACGCCTCGAAACGATTGACTGCGGGGCGAAGCGCGAGCAAACCACACGTTGCACGCGGTGATAATTTGGCGCATGACCAAAGTAAGAGGAGCTGAGGAAAAGATATGATGGCGAAGAAGGCGCCCAATCCGACTGACAAGCATGTGGGCGCTCGCGTGCGTATGCGCCGCATGATGTTGGGCATGAGTCAGGAAAAGCTCGGCGACGCTCTCGGCCTCACGTTTCAGCAGGTGCAGAAGTACGAGAAGGGTGCGAACCGCATCGGCGCTTCTCGCTTGCAGCAGATCGCGCATATCCTTCAGGTGCCGGTGTCGTTCTTCTTTGACGGCGCGCCGAATGTTCCGGGTCAGCCGACGGAAGGCATGGCCGAGGCGCCCTCGCCGGCCTACGTGTCCGACTTCCTGGCAACCTCCGACGGTCTGGCCCTGACCAAGGCTTTCATGCGGATCAAGGACGCAAAGCTGCGCCGCCGCATTGTCGACCTGGTGGAACAGATGGTGGCCGACAGCGAGCGCTGATCGGCCCATCCGGAGAGGTTGGCTTCTTCAAATCGCGGTTTTTGGGGCATTCATTGATCGTTCCGGACGTCACGACCGGAACGATTGCCCACTTGCGCCCACGTCTTGACCGCGCTCCGGGACGCTGCAACAAACACCCCCGATAATTGACCGGCGCGGCCGCAAGCCCGCCATTCTTTCGCAGGAGTGTGCAACGGTGTCTCGCGCCAATTTCCTCTTCACCAGCGAATCCGTATCTGAGGGTCATCCGGACAAGGTTTCGGATCAGATTTCCGACGCCATTCTCGACGCTTTCATCGAGGAAGACGTCAAGCTCGGCATCGCCGACGACAGCCAGATCAACACCCGGCTGGGCTGTGAGACGCTCTGCACGACGAACAAGATCGTCATCGCGGGCGAAGGCCGCGGCCAGCTCTTCAAGACGATCCACGGCGTGTCGGTGGTCGACCGCGAGCGGCTGACCCAGATCGCTCGCGATGTCGTCAAGGACATCGGCTACGACCAGAACGGCTTCTCCTATCACGGCGCCGACGTCGAGGTGCTGCTGCACGGCCAGTCGCCCGACATCGCGATGGGCGTCAATGCCAAGAAGAAGAAGGGCAAGGAAGAAGAAGGCGCCGGCGACCAGGGCATGATGTTCGGTTACGCCTGCACCGAGAGCGAAGTGTACGAGAAGGGCTCGTATATGCCCGCTCCGATCTTCTTCGCGCACAAGATCCTGCGCACGCTGTCCGAGCAGCGCCGCTCCGGCAAGCTCGCCGACCTCCAGCCCGACGCCAAGAGCCAGGTCACCGTCCAGTACGTCGACGGCAAGGCGGTCGGCTGCACCAAGGTCGTCGTCTCGACGCAGCACAACGCCGAGAACCGCAATAAGAAGAAATACTCGCCGGGCATGATCAAGGACCTGATCTCGACGGCGGTCGAATCCTCGCTGCCGAAGGGCTGGATGCCGAAGAAGCCGTCCGACTTCCTCGTCAACCCGACCGGCAACTTCGTGGTCGGCGGTCCGGACGGCGACTGCGGCCTCACCGGCCGTAAGATCATCGTCGACACCTACGGCGGTTATGCCCCGCACGGCGGCGGCGCGTTCTCCGGCAAGGACCCGACCAAGGTCGATCGCTCGGCCGCTTATGCGTCGCGCTATCTCGCCAAGAACGTCGTCGCGGCTGGCCTCGCCGAGCGCTGCACCATTCAAGTCGCCTACGCGATCGGCGTTGCTGATCCGATGTCGGTCTATGTGGACCTCCACGGCACCGGCAAGGTTGATGAGCGCAAGCTCGAGAAGGTGCTGCCGGAGATCTTCCGCCTCACCCCGACCAATATCCGCCGCTCGCTGAAGCTCAACCGCCCGATCTACTACCGCACGGCGGCCTACGGTCACTTCGGCCGCGCGCCGGAGAAAGACGGCGGCTTCTCCTGGGAGCAGACGAATCTGGTCAGCCAGCTCAAGAGCGCGTTCAAGTAAGACGCGGCTTTTCTGATGTTTCTGAGGCCCGGTCTTGTGCCGGGCCTCTTCGTTTTATAGTCCCTCTCACATGAACGACGAACCGCGCAAGCAGACCGGCGCTTTCTTCGGCCGGCGCAAGGGCCACGCGCTGAAGCCGCGCCAGGCCACGCTGTTCGAGACATTGCTGCCGAAGCTTGCGATCGATCTGAGCAAGCCCGCCCCCGCCGATCTGCGCGCGCTGTTCGATGGCGTCACCGACGTCCGCGTCGAAAGCGGCTTCGGCGGCGGCGAGCATTTGATGGCGGAAGCCGCAGCGCATCCGAACACCGGATTCATCGGCATCGAGCCGTTTCTCAACGGCATGGCCAAGGCGCTCGTGGCCATCGACGAACGCAAGCTTTCCAACGTCCGCCTGTATCACGGCGACGCCACCGAGATGCTGGCGTGGCTGCCAAAAGCAAGCGTTGCACGGTTCGACCTGCTCTATCCCGATCCATGGCCGAAGAAGCGGCACTGGAAGCGCCGCTTCGTGCAGGACAAGAGCGTCGCCGAGATTGCGAACGCGGTGCGGCCGAGCGGCGAATTCCGCTTCGCCAGCGACATTCCGAGCTACATCGAATGGACGCTCATGCGTTTGCTGCGCTCGCCGGATTTTGTCTGGACCGCGGAGCAAGCCGACGATTGGCGCAAGCCGTGGCCGGGCTTCACCCGCACGCGCTACGAAACCAAGGCCGTGCGCGAAGGCCGCACGCCCTGCTATCTGATCTTCCGCAGGAAGTAGAAGGGATCAGGCCGCGTCCGGATCGCGGACCTGCCAGAAGCGCACCACGCGCTGCGCGGTGGCGGGCGTCAGCTTCTCGAAATTGGCGTAGGCGGCGTCGAGCGATTGGCTCGACGTGCCCTTGGCGCTCGGCCGCGACATGATGATCGCGCGCACGGTCATCCAGTTGTAGCCGGCGGCCTTGCAGAGGATGAGGATCGGATCGGGACGATCGCCGTTCATAAGGCGATCCGCCGCTTCGATCGGCACGCCACAGAGCATCGCGAGCGACGTCACGGTCTCTTCGTACTTTTTGTCGTTGGCGAATTCCGCAAGCTTCGCTTCGTTGAGCTTGCCGGCCTGATGCAGCCCCATGACCAAGGCTTGCGCCGCAGTGTAGTCACGAATCGCAGCCGACTTGCCGAACTCCTTCGAAACCTTGTCGAGGACACGCTGAATTTCAGCCTTGGTCTCGGGTTTCGCCGACTGGAGCAGGCGTTGCTGCACCACCGCGGTGGCGCGCACGAGCAGGTCACGGAACAGATGCGGCGGAATATCAGGCCGTGCGCCGACCTTCTCGGCGAGGGCCCCGTCATCTTCGGCGCGCTTGACCAGCGCCGAGAAGCCGCCTTCCGACAGCTTCGCGGATTGATTCCCGGCGACGCTGTGCATCACCTCAGTATCACCGCGGCGCACCAGCACGTCGGTGACCGCTTCGCCGATTCCATCGCGTTCGGAGATCGCGATCAGATGGGCCTGGCCCTTGGTCTTGGCGATGCTGACGAGGTCGGATTCCGCCAGACGCGCCGATTGAGAAATGATCGGACCCGCGACGGAGATATCGTCGTCGTTCGCGAGCTTGCGCATCAGCTCGCTCGGCGCATTATCGATCGGAGCGAGCCGTTCGGCGAGTTCCGCCCGCGCCTTGATCTCGATCTCGATGACGAGACGGCAAAGCACGTCGTCGAACAGACCGACATGATCTTCGTTGAAGGCGGCCGCGCCGTCAGAAAACAGATTCGCGATGCGCTTGAGCATCAAGGCCCGCTTTTCCTGCGAGCCATTCTGGATGACGTCTTCGAGCTCGGGGATCAGCGACGCCGACGCGGACATTCTACAAACCTTACGCACCGCGCACGCACTTGCGGCTGCCACGGCACGTTAGATCGGCTTGGTGAATGAACCGTTAGTCCGCCGACGCCCTTCGAAAGCGGGATCGAACCCTTGCACGGGCCTCGCAAATGGCTATATTCCGCCTGTCTGTACGGACGTGCTGTATAGACCCCTCATAACCAATCGGGTTTTGAGAGTGGGCCCCCCGGGACCCGCTCTTTTTTGTTACCTGAAAGTCCCCGGACATGGGCATTGAGGCCGGGACAAAAAAGGCACGTTGAATCAATAGCTTACGGCGAATGAGCGAAATCGAGACCTCCAGAGGCGCCGAGCCGCGCCTTATTGTCGAGCCGGGTTTGGCGGCGCGCGTTGCTGCGCTCGTCGAGCCCGTGATCGAAGGACTCGGCTATCGCCTCGTGCGTGTCCGCGTCTCGGGAACCGACGGCTGCACCGTGCAGATCATGGCGGAACGGCCCGACGGCACGATGATGATCGACGACTGCGAAGCCTGCTCGCGCGCGCTGTCGCCGGTGCTCGAAGAGTTCGATCCGATCGACCGCGCGTATCGTCTCGAAATTTCTTCGCCCGGCATCGACCGCCCGCTGGTGCGCAAGTCGGACTTCGACCGCTACGCCAACAACGTCGTGAAGATCGAGATGGCGGTCGCGGCGCACGGGCGCAAACGCTTCCGCGGGATGCTGCTCGGCATCGACGGCGATATGGCACGCGTGCATCGCGACGACGCCAAGCCGGACGAAGAGACCGATATCCTGCTTCGCATCGAGGACATGGCTGAAGCGAAACTCGTTCTGACCGATGCGCTGATCGCGGAGTCGCTCCGGCGCGGCAAGCAAGCCGAGCGCGGATTGGCCAACGACAACGAACCGCAAGTTTCGACGCAGGACGCCTCGAATAAAAATTCGTCGCCGAACAAGCCTTCGTTCAAGAATCGGCAACGATCCAACCGTCACAACGACAACCAAGACCGGCGCGATCATCGCGCCCAGCATGAAGGAGAGTGAGCGATGGCTGTCAGCGCCAATAGGCTCGAGCTGTTGCAGATCGCGGATGCGGTCGCCCGCGAGAAATCGATCGATCGCACGATCGTCATCACGGCGATGGAAGACGCGATCGCCAAGGCAGCGCGGTCGCGCTACGGCGCCGAGACCGACGTTCATGCCGAGATCAATCCGAAGTCCGGCGAGCTCCGTCTCGCGCGCCACCTGCTGGTGGTCGAGACGGTCGAGAACCCCTCGAACCAGATCAGCCTCGAAGAGGCCCGCCGCCGTCACAACCCTGCGGCCCAGGTCGGCGACAGCATCGCCGAGCCGCTGCCGCCGCTGGAATACGGCCGCATCGCCGCGCAGTCGGCGAAGCAGGTGATCGTGCAGAAGGTCCGCGAGGCCGAGCGCGACCGTCAGTACCAGGAATACAAGGATCGCATCGGCGACATCGTCAACGGCATCGTCAAGCGCGTGGAATACGGCAACGTCGTCGTCGACCTCGGCCGCGGCGAGGCGATCGTACGCCGCGACGAGATGCTGCCGCGCGAGACGATGCGCAACGGCGACCGCGTTCGCGCGTATATCTACGACGTGCGCCGCGAGCCGCGCGGGCCGCAGATTTTCCTCTCGCGCACCCATCCGCAATTCATGGCGAAGCTGTTCGCCCAGGAAGTGCCGGAGATTTACGACGGCATCGTCGAGGTCAAGGCGGTCGCCCGCGACCCCGGTTCGCGTGCGAAAATCGCTGTAATTTCGCGAGATTCCTCGGTCGATCCGGTCGGCGCCTGCGTCGGCATGCGCGGCTCGCGCGTGCAGGCCGTGGTGAACGAGTTGCAAGGCGAGAAGATCGACATCATCCCGTGGTCGCAGGACATCGCGACCTTCGTCGTCAACGCGCTGGCGCCGGCCGAAGTCGCCAAGGTCGTGCTCGACGAGGATCGTGAGCGCATCGAAGTCGTGGTTCCGGACGCGCAGCTCTCGCTCGCGATCGGCCGCCGCGGCCAGAACGTGCGCCTCGCGTCGCAGCTCACCGGCTGGGACATCGACATCCTCACCGAGCAGGAAGAGTCGGAGCGCCGTCAGGCCGAGTTCCAGAGCCGCACCAAGATCTTCATGGAAGCGCTCGACGTCGACGAAGTCGTCGGTCAGCTCCTGGCGTCGGAAGGCTTCGCCTCGATCGAGGAGCTTGCCGTCATCGACGAGAAGGAGATCGCGGGCATCGAAGGCTTCGACGAGGACACCGCGCACGAACTGCAAACCCGCGCACGCGATTATCTCGCCAAGCTCGAAGACGAGCTTGATGCAAAACGGAAGGAACTTGGTGTGGAAGATGCCCTGAAGGACGTCCCAGGCGTGACGACCGAGATGCTGGTCAAATTCGGAGAGAACGACATCAAGTCCGTCGAAGATCTCGCCGGCTGCGCGACGGACGATCTTGCCGGCTGGACCGAACGCAAGGACGGCGAGAGCAAGCGCTTCCCGGGCATCCTCGACGGCTTCGATCTGTCGCGCGAAGAGTGCGAGGCGATGATCATGCAGGCCCGTCTCAAGGCCGGTTGGATCACCGAAGCCGATCTGACGCCCGCTCCGGCGGACGCCGAAGCGGAACCCGCGAACACTCCGGCATAACGGATCGCACCATCGATGCTGGCGGCGCAGGACAGCGTGCAAGACAACGAGCTCGATGCCGGCCCCCGTAGCGGCGGTTCCGGCACCGAGCGGTTTTGCGTGGTGACCCGCACCGTGAAACCAATCGATGAACTGATCCGGTTTGTCGTCGGACCGGACGGCGTCGTGCCCGACTTGAAGCGCAAGTTGCCGGGCCGCGGCCTCTGGATCACCGCTGACAGAAAAATTCTCGCCGATGCGATCACGCGCAAGGCTTTTGCGCGTGGTTTCAAACGCGAGGTGAAGGTTCCATCCGATCTCGGCGCGCTGACCGAACAGCTCCTGGTGCAATTCGTACTCGATGCGCTGGCGATCGCAGGCAAGGCCGGGCTTGTTCCGGCCGGCTTTGCCAAAACCGAGGCGGCTTTGATGCGGGATCGGATTGTCGGCCTGCTCCACGCCTCGGAAGCTGCACCCGACGGCGTGAAAAAGCTGACCGGAGTGCTTAAATCACGGCCGGATGCCGACCGGATCGCGGTCATCAGGGCATTCAGCTCCGCCCAATTGGATTTGGCACTGGGGCGGGCAAATGTGGTACATGCAGCCCTGCTAGCCGGGCCTCCGAGTGATACGTTTCTGGCGCGTTTTCAGCGTCTTGAGCGCTTTCGGACCGGTGACTCGGGCGAAAGCGGCACAAGCCGCACACCGAACTGACACGGAATAGGACGTAATGGCCGATACCAAGACCCCTGACGGCAAGACGCTGAGCGTCGGAAAATCGACGCTGTCGCTGAAGCCGCGCACCGAAACTGGCGTGGTGCGCCAGAGCTTCAGCCATGGCCGCAGCAAGCAGGTGGTCGTCGAGGTCAAGAAGCGCCGCCCTGGCACTGATGGCAAGCCCGAGGCCGCAGCACCCGCTGCTGCCCCGGCCGCTGCCCCCGCTGCTCCGGCTCCGAAACGCGCGGCACCCGCCGCCGGCGCTCCTGCGAAATCCGCAGCGGCGACGCCTGCTCCCGCGGCCCCCGCAACGAAACCGTCCGGCGTCGTTCTCCGCACGCTCACCGACGAGGAGCGCAACCGCCGGGCCCACGCACTCGGCGACGCGCGCCTGCGCGAAGCCGAAGAGCGCAAGATTGCCGAGGAAGAGGCGAAGATCCGCGCTCAACGCGACGCAATCGAGAAAGCGGAGCGCGACGCGGCCGAAGCTCGCAAACGCGAGGAAGACGACCGCCGCAAGCACGACGACGAAACCAAGCGCAAAGCCGACGAAGTCGCCAAGAAGCGCTTCGGCGAAGGTGAAGCCGCGCCGGCCACAACGACGACGACAGCGGCTCCTCGCACACCGACCGGCCGTCCGAAACTCGAGGCCGAAGAAGAAGAGGCTCCGCGCACGTTCCGCCGCAGCCCCGGTGGTGGCCCCGCCCGTCCCGCGGCCCCGCCGCAGCGCCCGACGCGCGCCGCCAAGACCGCGACCGAACGGCCGCGTGGCCGTCTCACGCTCGTCACCGCGCTGACCGCCGACGAGGTGCGTGAGCGCTCCGATGCCTCGTTCCGCCGCCGCAATCGCCGCGCGCATAAGGAAATGAGCAACGAGCCGAAGGAAAAGATCGTCCGCGAAGTGACGATCCCCGAGGCGATCACCATTCAAGAGCTCGCCAACCGCATGGCCGAGCGCGCCGTCGACGTCATCAAGCTGCTGATGAAGCAGGGCCAGATGGCGACGATCAACGACGTCATCGACGCCGACACCGCCCAGCTCATCGCTGAAGAGCTCGGCCACGCCGTCAAGCGCGTGTCCGAATCCGACGTCGAGCAAGGCATGACCGGCCGCGCCGAGGAGGACGATCCGTCCCACCTCGAGCCGCGCGCGCCTGTGGTCACCGTCATGGGCCACGTCGACCACGGCAAGACCTCGCTCCTCGACGCGATCCGTCAGACCGACGTGGTCAGCGGCGAAGCCGGCGGCATCACCCAGCACATCGGCGCCTATCAGGTGTCGTCGCCGTCGCACGGCAAGATCACCTTCATCGACACGCCGGGCCACGCCGCATTCACCGCGATGCGCGCCCGCGGCGCGAAAGTCACCGACATCGTCATCCTGGTGGTGGCCGCCGACGACGGCGTCATGCCGCAGACGGTCGAAGCCCTCAATCACGCCAAGGCGGCGAAGGTTCCGATGATCGTCGCCATCAACAAGATCGACAAGCCGGACTCCAAGCCGGACCGCGTGCGCACCGAACTGTTGCAGCACGAGGTGCAGGTCGAGTCGCTCGGTGGCGAAGTCGTCGACGTCGAAGTGTCGGCGACCAAGAAGATGAATCTCGACAAGCTGCTCGAAATGATCGGGCTGCAAGCCGAAATTCTCGAGCTCAAGGCCAACCCGGATCGTCCGGCCGAAGGCACCGTGATCGAAGCCAAGCTCGATCGCGGTCGTGGCCCGGTCGCGACTGTGCTCGTGCAGCGCGGCACCTTGCGTGTCGGCGATATCATCGTCGCCGGCGCCGAATGGGGTCGCGTCCGCGCACTCGTCAACGACAACGGGCAGACCGTGCACGATGCGGGCCCGTCGGTCCCCGTCGAGGTTCTCGGCTTCTCCGGCACGCCGGAAGCCGGCGACACCTTTGCGGTGGTCGAAAACGAAGGCCGCGCGCGCGAAGTCACCGACTATCGCATCCGTCAGAAGCGCGACAAGTCCGCCGCGCGTTCCACCGGCATGCGCGGTTCGCTCGAACAGATGATGTCGCAGCTCAAGACGGCGGGCCGCAAGGAATTCCCGCTGATCGTGAAGGGCGACGTGCAGGGCTCGGTCGAGGCGATCCTCGGCTCGCTCGAAAAGATCGGCAACGACGAGGTCGGCGCGCGCGTCATCCACTCCGGCGTCGGCGGCATCAACGAGTCCGACGTCACGCTTGCGGAATCGTCGGGCGCTTCGATCATTGCGTTCAACGTTCGCGCCAACAAGGAAGCGCGCGAGCACGCCGAGCGCGATGGCGTCGAGATCCGCTACTACAACATCATCTACGACCTCGTGGATGACGTGAAGAAGGCGATGTCGGGACTCCTCACGCCGGAACGGCGCGAGACCATGCTCGGCAACGCGCAGATTCTCGAAGTGTTCAACGTGTCGAAGGTCGGCAAGGTCGCCGGCTGCCGCGTGACCGACGGCAAGGTGGAGCGCGGCGCAAACGTGCGTCTGATCCGCGACAACGTCGTCATCCACGAAGGCAAGCTGTCGCAGCTCAAGCGTTTCAAGGACGACGCCAAGGAGGTTACCGCCGGACAGGAGTGCGGCATGGCCTTCGAGAACTACCAGGATATGCGCCAAGGCGACGTCATCGAGTGTTATCGCGTGGAGACGGTGCAACGCTCGCTCTGAGTCCGAATCTCAGACGCGCGGCCGATCCCAGAACTCGTTGCCGGATTTGATCCGGCAACTCATCTGCAAGACGCAGGTTATTGCAAAGAGATTGGATGCCGGGTCTTGGCCCGGCATCCCAAGCAACGAATATGGCACGCAAGCATCATCACGATCGCGATTCCAACGCCGGGCCGTCGCAACGCGCGCTCCGCGTCGGCGAATTGATCCGCCACGCTCTCGCGGAGATGCTGACGCGCGGCGACGTGCACGATCCGGTGCTCGAAGGCCATCTCATCACCATCCCCGAGGTGCGCATGTCGCCGGACCTTCGTCTTGCGACGATCTACGTGATGCCGCTCGGCGGCAAGGACGTAAACGAGGTGATCGAGGCCCTCGACCGCAACAAGCGCTATCTGCGCGGCGAGATCGCGCATCGCGTGAATCTGAAATTTGCCCCCGACATCCGCTTCCGCGCCGATGAGCGTTTCGACGAGGCCGAGCGGATCGACAGACTTTTGAGAGCGCCTGCGGTCGCGCGCGACCTCAAGAGCGAATCGGACGAAGACGAATCGAAATGAGCGACGACGAATCGCGTGCACCGTCCGCGGCCCCCGCCACGGACACGACCGGCCACAAGCGTGCGGGTCAGTTCCGCCGAGAGAAGCGCGACGTCCACGGCTGGGTCGTGCTCGACAAGCCGGTCGGCATGACCTCGACGCAGGCCGTCGGCGCGATCAAACGGCTGTTCAAATGCAAGAGCGCGGGCCACGCCGGCACGCTCGATCCGCTGGCCTCAGGCTGCCTCCCGATCGCGCTCGGCGAGGCGACCAAGACCGTTCCCTTCGTGATGGAGAGCCGGAAGATCTACCGCTTCACCGTCCGCTGGGGCGAGGAGCGCGACACCGACGACGCCGACGGCCGCCCGGTCCGGACCAGTGACCAGCGGCCGACCCGCGAGCAGATCGAGGCTTTGCTTCCCTCCTACACCGGCACCATCACCCAGGTGCCGCCCCAGTTCTCGGCCATCAAGGTCGGCGGCGAGCGGGCCTATGACCTCGCCCGCGACGGCGAGGTGGTGGAACTTCAGGCCCGTCAGGTCGAGATTCACTCTCTACGCATCGTTAACAGCCCCGACCCCGATCACACCGAATTCGAGACGGAATGCGGGAAAGGCACCTATGTCCGGTCCCTGGCCCGCGATATGGGCCGGATTTTGGGCTGTTTCGGCCATATTACCGCCCTCCGGCGCGAGGCGGTCGGCCCACTGGGCCGAAACGCCATGATTACGCTGGAACATCTGACTGCCATGTGCGATAGAGCGGCCGTTGGCGAGGGTAGCCTCGCTGACGCGCTCATGCCCGTAGAGACCGCGCTGGACGACATCCCGGCACTGGCCATCGATCGGGCTGATGCGGCAAGGCTTCAAAGAGGCCAAGCCGTTTTGTTGCGCGGACGGGACGCTCCCATCTTCCGCGGTTCGGTCTATGTCACGGTAGCGGGCAAGTTGCTTGCCCTTGCCGAAGTGGACCGCGGCGAGATCGTCCCCAAGCGCGTGTTCAACCTGACCGGTCTGGTGGGAAACCGCGGTCTACAAAAAGGTCATTGACGATGTCGCTAACCACCGGCCGCAAGGCCGAAGTCATCAAGTCGTATGCGACGAAGGCCGGCGACACTGGATCGCCTGAAGTCCAAGTCGCGATCCTCACCGAGCGGATCACCACCCTGACCGAGCACTTCAAAGCTCACGTCAAGGACAACCATTCGCGACGCGGGCTGCTCAAGATGGTGTCTCAGCGTCGGCAATTGCTCGATTATCTCCGGCGCACCGACGAGGCCCGCTACAAGGCCTTGATCGAAAAGGCCGGCATTCGCCGCTAAAGCAATTTCGCGCGCGGAGTGTTTGTTTCCGCGCGCGCCGTGGACGGACGCTTATCGTCCGTCGACTCCTCGGCAGCGAGGCCGTTGCCGATATTGAGCCGGCGCACCGTGTGCCGGCTCGCCTCAACGGAGGCACGAGAGCCATGGCAGGATCGCCGGATGCTTTTCACGCTTGCGGTTTCACCGCGCGGGAAAGCGTCTCGCCATCTTGCTCATGGCGCTCGGCCGTTTCCGAAAACCATGAAAGACAATCGAGATGTTCGATATCCATCGTGTTGAACTGGATTGGGGTGGCCGCAAGCTAACCCTGGAAACCGGTAAAGTCGCCCGTCAGGCTGACGGCGCGGTCATCGCCACGTACGGCGAAACCACCGTCCTCGCCACCGTCGTTGCAGCCAAGGCGCCGAAGCCGGGCATCGACTTCATGCCGCTGACGGTCAACTACACCGAAAAGTACTACGCGGCCGGCCGCATTCCAGGCGGCTATTTCAAGCGCGAGCGCGGTCCGACCGAGAAGGACACGCTGACCTCGCGCCTGATCGACCGTCCGATCCGCCCGCTGTTCCCGGATGGCTGGCGCTGCGACACCCAGGTGACCGTCACCGTGATGTCGCACGATCAGGAGAACGATCCCGACATCGTCGCGCTGGTCGCGACCTCGGCTGCGTTGACGCTTTCGGGCATCCCGTTCATGGGCCCGATCGGCGCGGCGCGCGTCGGCTTCAGCAACAACGAATACGTGCTGAACCCGACCATCGATGAAATGAAGGAGACGCAACTCGATCTCGTCGTCGCCGGCACCGCTGACGCGGTTCTGATGGTCGAGTCCGAAGCGCAGGAGCTTTCCGAAGAAATCATGCTCGGCGCGGTGATGTTCGGTCACCGTCACTTCCAGCCGGTGATCAACGCGATCATCCAGCTCGCCGAGAAGGCCGCCAAGGAGCCGCGCGAGTTCGCCGTGCCGGACAACGCGGCGCTCGAAAAGGAGATGCTCGGCATTGTCGAAGCCGATCTCCGCAAGGCTTACGCGATCCCGAAGAAGGCCGAGCGTTACGAGGCGGTCGGCGCCGTCAAGAAGAAGGCGATGGCGCACTACTTCCCGGACGGCAAGGACAACCCCGAGCGCCCGATGACGCTGATCGGCGCCGTGTTCAAGGAGCTCGAAGCCAAGATCGTTCGCTGGAATATTCTCGACACCAGCAAGCGCATCGACGGCCGCGATCTCGTGACGGTTCGCCCGATCGTCGTGGAAGCACCGCTCCTGCCGCGCACCCACGGCTCGGCGCTGTTCACCCGCGGCGAGACGCAGGCGATCGTCGTCGCCACGCTCGGCACCGGCGAAGACGAGCAGTGGATCGACGCGCTGTCGGGAACGTACAAAGAAGCGTTCATGCTGCACTACAACTTCCCGCCGTATTCGGTCGGTGAAACGGGCCGCATGGGCGCCCCGGGCCGCCGTGAAATCGGCCACGGCAAGCTCGCCTGGCGCGCGATCCGCCCGATGCTGCCGAAGAAGGAAGACTTCCCCTACACCATCCGCGTGGTGTCGGAGATCACCGAGTCGAACGGCTCGTCCTCGATGGCGACCGTCTGCGGCACCTCGCTCGCGCTGATGGATGCGGGCGTTCCGCTGAAGCGGCCGACCGCGGGCATCGCGATGGGCCTCATCCTTGAAGACAAGCGCTACGCCGTGCTGTCCGACATCCTCGGCGACGAGGACCATCTCGGCGACATGGACTTCAAGGTGGCAGGCACCGAGCAGGGCGTCACCGCGCTCCAGATGGACATCAAGATCGCGGGCATCACCGAAGAGATCATGAAGGTCGCGCTTTCGCAGGCGAAGGGCGGCCGCATGCACATCCTCGGCGAGATGGGCAAGGCGCTCAACTCGGCGCGCGCCGAGCTCGGCGAGTACGCGCCGCGCATCGAGACGTTCAAGATCCCGACCGACAAGATCCGCGAAGTGATCGGCACCGGCGGCAAAGTGATCCGCGAGATCGTCGAAAAGACCGGCGCCAAGGTCAACGTCGAGGACGACGGCACCGTGAAGGTGGCCTCGGCCGACGGCGAGTCGATCAAGGCCGCCGTCAACTGGATCAAGTCGATCGCCTCCGATCCGGAGATCGGCATGATCTACGAAGGCACCGTTGTGAAGACGATGGACTTCGGCGCGTTCGTGAACTTCTTCGGCGCGCGTGACGGCCTCGTGCACATCAGCCAGCTCGCGGCGAACCGCGTGCAGAAGACCACCGACGTCGTCAAGGAAGGCGACAAGGTGAAGGTCAAGCTGCTCGGCTTCGACGAGCGCGGCAAGGTCCGCCTCTCGATGAAGGTCGTCGATCAGGCGACCGGCGAGGACCTCGAAGCCAAGCAGAAGGCCGAACGCGATCAGCAGGCGGCCAGCGGCGGCGCTGCGGAGTAGTCCTTCACACCATCGGAATGCAAAAGGGCGGTCTTCGGACCGCCCTTTTTATTTTGCCGTAACCGCTTTCGCTCGCTGACGCTGCGGTGGGCCGAGCGTCTCGGTAATGAGCCGGCCGAGCGCGACGAAGTCTGCCTTGCGCGGCGAGGTGCGGCGCCAAGCGAGACCCACGCTGCGGCCCGGCACCGGATCGGAGAAGCGCAACAGCTTCACACGGTCGTCGCGCACCTCGACATCCACCGCGACACTCGGAAGCAGTGTGACGCCGTAGCCGTTTGCCACCATCTGCATCACGGTCGCGAGGCTGGTCGCGCCGAGACAGACGTCACCCCGCGCGTTGCCACACAACGCCAGCGCCTGATCGCGCAGGCAGTGGCCTTCCTCAAGCAGGATGAGTTTCTTCGGATCGATATCGTGCTGACTCACCGGGGCGCGCTCGGAGCGCTCATCGGTCGCGGGCACGGCCAGCAGGAACGGGTCGTCGAACAGCGTGATGGTTTCGATTTCGGCATCCCCCGCTGGAAGCGCCAGCATCACCACGTCGAGCGATCCTGCCGCCAGCTCCTCCATCAAACCCTTCGTCTGGGTTTCGCGCAGCTCGATGCGAAGCTCGGGATAGCAGCGCTGCAACACCGGCAAGACTCGCGGCAACATATAAGGCGCCAGCGAGGGAATGATGCCGAGCTGCAAACGGCCGGTCAGCACCCGGCCGCGATGCCGCGCGAAATCCACCAGATCGCGCGTTGCAGCCAGCACATGCTCCGCACGACGCACCACCTCGGCACCGACCTCGGTGAGGGACACCTCTCCCGAACGCCGCTCGATCAGCTCGACCCCGAGCTCCTGCTCCAGCTCCCGAATCTGCATGGAGAGTGCAGGCTGGGTCACGGCGCAGGCCTCCGCGGCCCGTCCGAAATGGCGGTGGGAAGCCAGCGCGCCGAGATATCTCAACTGCCTCAGTGTGATCATCCCGATAAGATAGTCTTATCGAGATGATCAAACAACACGGATAAACCTTATATCGACGCGGCGCCGGTCTTACGTCACCGCGCTCAACGCCTCGCGAGCGTCCCATGGTTTCCACCACGGCTTCAGCCCGAGATCGCGGGCGATGATCCCCGCCGAGATGTAGCCCGAGCCGCCGGAGATCGCGCCGCCCGGATGCGCGGCGGAGCCAGCCATGTAGAGCCCATCGATCGGCGTGCGGTAGCCGAAGTGGTTGTACATCACCTGCTCGGCGTTGAACGCACCCATGAAGATGTCGCCGCCGCGCATCTGCGGGAACTGCGCGACATATTCGCGGCCTGTGTAGACGTACTGCGCGATGATGTTCTTGCGCGTCATGTTCGGCGCGTAGCGCGCGAACGTCTCGATGATCTTCTCTGCGAACTCTTCCTTGAAGGTCTCGTAGTCCTTGTCGCCGATGTCCGGATCGAGCGGCATCACGTGCCACGCATACTGCGTGTGCTTGCCGGGCGGCGCCTGCGTCGGATCGAGCACGCTGAGCGGCCCCGCCCCGAACTGCACGATGTTGGGAACGCGGCCTGCGACCACATCCTTGTGCGCGGCCATCAGGTCTTCCATCGTTTCGGCGCCGAGACTCCACTTCATTGTGCGATGGATGTTCGGATCGAACGCCTCGGCGGTGAGCCGCGCCGGCTCGTGCATCGCGAGATGCAGGCCGAACAGCGACCACGTCGTGTACTGGAACTTGTCGAGCTTCTGCAGGAACGCGGCCGGCATTTGTTTCCGGCCGATCAGGTTCTCAAAGGTTTGGTGCACGTCGAGCGTGGAGGCGACGAACTGCTTGGCCCGCACCGTGCGCCCATCGGTGAGCACAATGCCGCTCGCCTTGCCCCCCTCGATCAGAATCTTGTCGATGTGAACCTGTGGCTGATAGCGCCCGCCCGCAGCGATGAAGGTTTCCATCAGCCCGCGCGCGAGATTGAACGAGCCGCCCTGACAGAGCTGATAACCGCTCTCCAGATCGAACGCGCGGATCACCGAGCCCATCGGGCTGGTGCCGGACATGGTGTCGACCAGCCAGGTGCCGAACAGCGAGACCTTGAACAGGAAGAGAAGCTGGACGTGCTCGTTCTCAAACAGCTCCTTCACCACCTCGAACGGCTGCCGCTTGGTGACCGCGAGGAACTCCCGGCCAACGGCGCTGCGTGAGAGAAGCGCGTCGCGCTCGGCCTGCGAAAGCGGCTCGGAATAACGCTCCGGCAGGAAGATGCGGCGGGTGATCTCTTCGGCCTTCTTATTCCACTCGCGGAAGGTCTCGGCGTCCTTCTTGGAGAAGCGGGCGACATTCGCCAGCGTTTCTTCGAGATCGCGGCCGAACACCAGCGCGGTGCCGTCGAGATGCGGCTGACCGAGTTCGTAGCGCGGCGTGATGTAGGTGACGCGCTCGCCGAGGTTCAGATCCTTGAACCAGGGCGTCTCGGTGATGTGGAAATGATTGATCGAGTGGAGGTTGTGATAGAAGCCCGGGACCGTGGCTTCCTGCGTCGACAGCCCGCCGCCGTATTGCAGGCGGCGGTCGACGACCAGAATGTCGAGGCCTAATTTGGCGAGATAGGAACCGAGCACCAGTCCGTGGTGGCCCGCGCCGATGATGATGCCGTCGTAGGTTTTCTCGAGCGCCGCGGCCATCGGGTTCCTCGCCTTTGCTTCGCAACGCCACCTTCACGGTGATCTCTCCGCTCACTCGATCATCACCGTTCGCGACACGCAAGGCATGCAAGATATGACGCAAAGCATGGCGAAGGCCGGGAGTGATCCCGGCCTTCGGACTTGCGACAAAGTTCGAGCTGTTATTGCAGCGGGAGCCCGCTGATCTTCACCTGATCCGCCCAGGTCTTCATTTCCGACGCGGTGAAGTCGCGCTGATAGGCCGGCGACCGCCGGCCCGCTGCGACCGGCTCGATGCCGGCCCGGCGCAGCTGCTCCACCGTCGCAGGACGGTTAAGCGCCTGGTTGCTGGCATCGGCGAGCTTCTGGACGACGGCGTCCGGTGTGTCCTTGGGGAACAGGAAGGCCGACCAGAAGTAGGAGTCGACCCCGGCCACACCCTGCTCCTTCGAGGTTGTGAGTTGCGGAAAGAGCGCCGACCTGTCCGCGGTCAGCAATGCGATGGCCCTGGCCTTGCCGCTCTCGATCGGCTGGCGTGCGGTGGCGCCGAAGGCGCAAAGATAGTCGAGACGACCGCCGATCAGATCCTGCGCGGCAAGGCCGGAGCTGCGATAGGGCACATGGACCGTGTCGATCCCGAGCGCCGCGTTCAGCTTGGCACAGGCGAAATGCGACCCAGAGCCGACACCGGCGGAGCCGAACTGCATCTTCGCCTGGTTGGCTTTCGCATAGGCCGCAAACTCGGCCATCGTCTTGACCGGAATGTCCTCGCGCACGATCAGCACGACCGGCTGCTCGACCACGAGGCCAGCGGGCACGAAGTCCTTGATGGTGTCGTAGGGCGGCTGCTTTTGCAGAGCTGGAGCAATGGCCAGCGTGTCCACCGATCCGAACAGGATTTGATAGCCGTCAGGCGACGACCGCGCCACGCGCAACGAGCCTGTCATGCCGGCGGCGCCGCCGACGTTCTCGATCACCAGTTGCTGCCCGAGCACCTCCGACATGCCGACCGCGAGGATGCGCGCCGCCGTATCGGTCGAACTGCCGGCCGCAAATGGCACGACGACGGTGATAGGCCGTGTGGGCCAGCTCTGCGCCGACACCGGAGTGGCGGCTGCCGCACAGGCAAACGCACCCAAGGCCAGAAGCGCAAGACGAAACGGAAACGACATATTCGTTCTCCTCAACAGCAGCGCTTTACTGTGAGGGAGCATTGCCCACTCCGGGAACAATTTCCAGACCGGAAGACAGGCAACCTGTGCGCACGGTGGCATCACATCGATGCCGCCAAGCCACGCCGATACAACTATTGCGCGGCGTCCTTGCTTTCGTCTGCTTCGCCGCGCAGGGCGTCCGGCTGCGGCATGGCGATGATATTGTAGCCGGAATCCACGAAGTGGATTTCGCCGGTCACGCCGGCGGAGAGATCGGACAGGAGATAGAGGCCCGAGCCGCCGAGGTCTTCCAACGACACGCCGCGGCCGAGCGGCGAATGACGCTGCTGGAACGCAAACATGTAGCGCGCGTCGTTGATCCCGGCGCCGGCCAGCGTGCGGATCGGACCTGCGGAGATCGCATTGACGCGGATATTCTGCGGACCGTAGTCGACCGCGAGATAGCGCACCGACGACTCAAGCGCGGCCTTGGCGAGTCCCATCACGTTGTAGTTCGGCATCGCGCGATCGCCGCCGTTGTAGGTCAGCGTGATCATGCTGCCGCCGTTCGGCATCATGGCCGCGGCGCGCTTCGCGGCTTCCGTGAACGAGAAGCACGAAATGACCATCGTGCGCTCAAAATTTTTGCGCGTCGTGTCGGCGTAACGGCCCTTCAACTCGTTTTTGTCCGAAAAGCCGATGGCATGGACGAGGAAGTCCATCGTGCCCCATTGCTTCTTCAGCGCCTCGAAGGTCGTATCGACCGACGCAATATCCTCGACATCGCAAGGCAGAACGATCTTCGCACCGAGCGATTCCGCCAGCGGCTTCACGCGGCGCCCGAGCGCATCGCCTTGGTAAGTAAAGGCGAGTTCCGCACCATGCTCCGACAGCGCCTTCGCAATCCCCCAAGCAATGGAGTGATCATTGGCGACGCCCATGATCAGGCCACGCTTGCCCTGCATCAATTTTGTCATTGTTTTTGATCTACACGTCGAGACGTTTGAACACGAGCGAGGCGTTGGTGCCGCCGAAACCAAATGAGTTCGACAACACGGCGCCCAATTTCACATTATCCTGGCGCTCCCGGACGATCGGCATATCGGCCATCGCGGGATCGAGATTTTCGATGTTGGCGCTTTCGCAGACGAAACCGTTCTGCATCATCAGGAGCGAATAGATCGCCTCCTGCACACCAGCCGCGCCAAGCGAGTGGCCGCTGAGTGACTTGGTCGCGGAGATCGGCGGGCACTTCGCACCGAACACCTCGCGGATCGCCTCGATCTCCTTGATGTCGCCGATCGGCGTCGAGGTCGCGTGCGGATTGATGTAGTCGATCGGCGCACCAACGGTCTGGAGCGCCATCTTCATGCAGCGCATTGCGCCCTCGCCCGACGGCGCGACCATGTCGTGACCGTCGGAGGTCGCGCCATAGCCCGCGAGCTCCGCATAAATCTTCGCGCCGCGCGCTTTCGCGTGCTCCAGCTCTTCAAGCACCAGCACACCCGCGCCGCCCGCGATCACGAAGCCGTCGCGGTCCGCGTCGTAAGCGCGCGACGCCTTATCCGGCGTCTGATTGTACTTCGTGGACATCGCGCCCATCGCGTCGAACAGGTTCGACAGCGTCCAGTGCAGCTCTTCGGAGCCGCCGGCGAACATCATGTCCTGCTTGCCCCACTGAATCATTTCGGCGGCGTTGCCGATGCAGTGGTTGGACGTCGCGCAGGCCGACGAAATCGAATAGTTCACGCCGCGGATCTTGAACCAGGTGGCGAGCGTCGCGGACGACGTCGACGACATGGCTTTGGGAACAGCAAAGGGACCGACGCGCTTCGGCGAACCGTTCTTGCGCGTGATATCGGCCGCTTCGACAAGAACGCTGGTCGAAGGACCGCCGGAGCCCATGATGATTCCGGTGCGCTCGTTGGAAATGTCGCTCGTCTCGACGCCGGAATCCCGGATCGCCTGCTCCATCGCGACATGGTTCCAGGCCGAGCCCGGCCCGAGGAAACGCATTGCACGGCGATCCACAGACTCGGACGGATCGAGCGTCGGCATGCCCTGCACTTGGCACTTGAACCCGTGGGTGGCGAAATCTTCCGCGCGCGAAATGCCTGACTTGGCCTCACGCAAACTCGCCAGCACTTCCTGGGTGTTGTTTCCGATGGACGAGACGATGCCCATCCCGGTGACGACGACCCGTCTCATACTTGCCTCGTCCGCATCTGCGGCCAGCGCGGCCGCACCAATTTACTGCCGTATCTTTAGGCCCAAATCCGCGCCCTTCGCAATCAGGCCGGCTTCATCGCGTCTTCGTCGCGGAACAAGCCGACCTTGAGATCGAACGCCTTGTAGATCACCGAGCCGTCTGCCGAAAGCCAGCCGTCGGCGATGCCGAGCACGAGCTTGGAGCGCATCACCCGCTTGATCTCGAGGCCGTAGACGATGTTCTTCATCGTCGGCAGGACTTGGCCCGAGAACTTCAGTTCTCCGAGGCCGAGCGCACGGCCCTTGCCCGAGGAACCGCCCCATCCGAGGAAGAACCCGAGCAACTGCCACAGCGCGTCGAGGCCGAGGCAGCCGGGCATCACCGGATCGCCCTTGAAGTGGCACGGGAAAAACCACAGATCCGGCTTCACATCGAGCACGGCGCGAACAATGCCCTTGCCATATTCGCCGCCCGCTTCCGCGATTTCGGAAATGCGGTCGAACATCAGCATTGGCGGCAATGGCAGTTGCGGGCCCTCCGCGAACATTTCGCCGCGGCCGCAGGCCAGCAGGTCTTCGTATTCAAAGCTGTTGCGCCGATTTTGCATTGCCGTCCCGAGAAAAGCTGTCATCCGAGCTAAGTTCCTAACATACCGACCGAACCCGGCACAAAATAGGGTTTCCGTCACACCGACGCCACTTGTGGACCGCCGGACGCCTGTTGCGACAGAGTTGCATCAGGTATCCAAAGCCGATATTATTGGAATAGCAACAGTTTAGAGCCGTTCTCAGGTAGTTTGAAGCGTAGGCAAAATGACTCAGACGCGGACCATGGTTCTCTCGAGCACGGTTGAGCCCACGACGGCGAACCAGCTTGATCTCACTCGCGCCGAGCTGAACGGCTGCCCGTGGCACGACGTGAAGTCGATGCTGCGCGACGTCGGCCTGCGTCCGACCCGCCAGCGCATGTCGCTCGGCTGGATCCTGTTCGCCAAGGGCGACCGCCATCTGACCGCGGAAATGCTCTACGAGGAAGCGACCAAGGCCAAGGTTCCGGTGTCGCTCGCCACCGTTTACAACACGCTGCATCAGTTCACCGAAGCGGGCCTGCTCCGTCAGGTCGCGGTGGACGGTTCCAAGACCTATTTCGACACCAATACGACCACGCATCACCACTTCTTCGTGGAAGGTGAGAACGCGCTGGTCGATATTCCGGGTGCGGAAGAGATCGTCGGCAAGACGCCGCGCGCGCCGGAAGGCTACGAGATCGCCCGCGTTGACGTGGTGGTTCGTCTCCGCCGTAAAGGCAAGTAATTCAGCGACAAATTGCTGCAGGCAATGCCCGGCTCAAAGCCGGGCATTTTCGTTTGTGGCTGGCTTGCGCCAGTCATGGGGCTGTCATCAACTGACGCTCAACGTCTCAAAGACCCGCCGCGGAGAGGAATGCCATGCGTCCGAATATCGTCCGAATGCTGTTGATCTGCGCATTCCTCGGCGCGAACAGCGCCCTTGCTCAGCAGATCGAGGACAAGCTCACGATCGTGACGTCGTTCTCCAAGGACGTCACCTCGCCGTTCCAGCAAGCCTTCGAAAAGAAGTACCCCGGCACCAAGGTCGAGGTGCAGAACCGCAACAGCGCGGCGGCGATCGCCTTCATCCGCGAAACCAAGTCGAGCCCGCCGGACATTTTCTGGGCGTCGGCGCCGGATGCGTTCGAGGTGCTGAAGAAGAATTCGCTGCTTCAGAAGTACCAGCCGAAGGCGCAGGGCCTCGCGAGCAAGGTCGGCGTCTATCCGGTCAACGATCCGCAGGGCTTCTACACGGGCTTCGCCGCGTCGGGCTACGGCATCATGTTCAACACGCGCTATATGCGCGCCAACGGCCTGCCCGCGCCGAAGGAATGGGATGATCTGAAGAAGCCGGTCTATTTCGGCCACGTCGGCATCTCGGCGCCGTCGCGTTCCGGCACCACGCATCTCACCGTCGAGACGATCTTGCAGGGCGAGGGCTGGGACAAGGGCTGGGCGTCGCTGCTCGAGATCGGCGGCAACCTCACGCAGGTTTCGGACCGTTCGTTCGGCGTGCCGGACGCGGTGAACTCAGGCCAGTACGGCGTCGGCATCGTGATCGATTTCTTCGGCCTCTCCGCGAAGGCCTCCGGCTTCCCTGTCGAGTTCGTCTATCCGACCGTGACGACCATCGTGCCGGCGAACGTCGGCATCATCGCGAACGCGAAGAACCAGAAGGCCGCGGAAGCCTTCGTCGAATATCTGCTCTCCGATGAGGGCCAGCAGATCCTGCTCGATCCGAAGATCCAGCGCCTGCCGCTGAAGCCCGCGACTTACGACAAGGCGCCGGCGGGCTATCCGAACCCGTTCAAGGACGCGAAGCTCGGCTCGGGCGTGAACTTCAACGCCGATCTTTCGGAGGGCCGTTACGAGCTGCTCAACTCGCTCTACGACCGGCTCATCACCTTCCGCCTGAAGGAACTGAACGCGGCGTGGAAGGCCATTCAAGACACCGAGAAGAAGCTTGGTCCAAATGTTGGCGCGGAAGCAAGAAAGTTGCTGACAGAAGCGCGCAAGCTCGCGACCTCCGTGCCGATCACCGCGAAGGAGGCGAGCGATCCCGCGATCGCCGCGTCGTTCCAGGAGCTCAAGGCGGGGCAGAAAGCCGCAGGCCGTCAGGCCGAGTTCGAGGAGAAGTGGGACTCGTTCGCGGTGAAGAATTACGCCGAGGCGAAGGCGCTGGCGGAGAAGGCGGCAAGCGCGAAGTGATCGGGCGCGTGTCCCGGGCGCAGTGCAGCATGAGCGTCAGCGAATGATGCGCTGCAGACTCGGGACCCCGGTTGTTCTTCACAAATAAAGAAAGCAAGCTGGGTCCCGGATCTGCGGCGCACCGTTTCGCGCTTCGCGCTCACGCTGCACCGCGTCCGGGACACGAGAGTTGAGACCGGGGCGCGTTCTGTCATGTCATCGATAACCGCCGCGGGCCGCCCTGCCCGTCCCCCTTTCCTCGCCCGCTATAACGCGAGCCCCATCCAGGCCGCGGCGCTGATCGTCATCGCGCTGTTCCTGCTGGCCTTCATGGTGGTGCCGCTGCTGCGCGTCATCGTCGTCGCGTTCACCGATCCGAACGGCGGCTTTGGCCTCGTCCACTTCGGCGACTTCTTCCGCACCGGGCTCCTGCGCGAAGCATTCTGGAATTCGATCTACGTCGGCGCGATGACCGTGATCGTCGCGAGCCTGATCGCCGTGCCGCTCGCCACCATCATCAGCCGCTTCAATTTTCGCGGCGCTGCGCTCATCCACACGCTCGGCGTGGTGCCGCTGGTGATGCCGCCGTTCGTCGGCGCGGTGGCGATGCAACTCATCTACGGGCGCAACGGCTCGATCAACCTGCTGCTGATGGATTGGTTCGGCTTCCGCATCCCGTTCATGGAAGGCTTGAACGGCGTCATCTTCGTCGAGGCGTTGCACTATTTCCCGTTCATCCTGCTCAACCTCTCGGCGTCGCTCTCCAACATCGATTCCGCGATGGAGGAATCGGCACAGAACCTCGGTGCGCGCGGCTTCACGCTATTCCGCCGCATCGTGTTCCCGCTCGCGTTGCCCGGCTATCTCGCGGGCGCGGCGCTCGTGTTCGTGAAGGTGTTCGACGATCTCGCGACGCCGCTCCTGCTCAACGTCACCAACATGCTGGCGCCGCAGGCCTATCTGAAGATCACCACCGTCGGCGTCACCGACCCGATGGGCTACGTGATCTCCGTCATCATGATCATCTGCTCGCTCGGCGCGATGGTGCTGTCCGCGCTGGCGCTGCGTGGCCGCGACTACGCCACGCAGCAGCGCGGCGGCGGCGGGCTGTCGCGGCGGCAACTCGGCAAGACAGGCACGGCGCTCGCCGCCGGCTTCGTGATCCTCGCGCTCGCGGTGTCGCTCTCGCCGCACATCGGCATCTTCCTGCTGTCGATCGCAACCGTCTGGTCGTACGACGTGCTGCCCGACGCCTACACGCTCGCGCACTACGGCACCGTGTTCCGCGAAGCCGGCCCGCTGATCGGCAACACGATCCTCTATTGCGGCCTCGCAGGCTTGATCGACGTCGTGCTCGGCGCGACGCTCGCTTACATCGTGCTGCGCACGAAGCTGCCCGGCCGCCGCCTCGTCGAGCAGATGGCGATGGCCGCGGTCGCGGTGCCCGGCCTCGTGCTCGGCATCGGCCTCCTTCGCACCTACTACGACGTGAAGCTGCCGTGGTCCGGCGAATCCTTCGCGACGTTCTGGTTCATGCTGGTGATCGCCTATTCGATCCGCCGCCTGCCCTACGCGCTAACGGCCGCGAGCGCGGCGTTGCAGCAGCTTCATGTGAGTCTCGAAGAGGCCGCGGAAAATCTCGGCGCGGGCAAGGCGAGCGTTCTGTCGCGCATCGTGGTGCCGCTGATGACCGGCGGTCTGCTCGCGGGCTTCGTCACGAGCTTCGCCACCGCCGCGGTCGAATTGTCGGCGACGCTGCTCCTCGTCGCGCGCGCGCCCGATGCGCCGCTCGCCTACGGCATCTACGTCTATATGCAATCGGCCGCGGGACGCGGCCCCGGCGCGGC
>JBFLYS010000042.1:0-40107 GCA_040756555.1 Pseudomonadota bacterium
CACTGTCGTTCGGCGGACGCCGGCGCGGTCGGCAATCTCTCCGATCGTGAGCACACAGGTGCCCTTTGCGCGAACCTCAGCCGCAATCACCCATAGGACGGCGCGCTCGCCTTCAGTGTAGTTCTCACGGAGCTGCGGCGGCATCGAGCCGTCGCTGGCGAGTGTCCGCTTACGCCGGCGACAGGCATCGAGCTCCGCTTTGGATCTCAGGCGATGACGGCGCGGCATCGATCGGCTGGCGGCCAGCGGCTTTGCCGGTGCTCGCTGCGTCCCGCGAAGCCGCTGGATGCGCTCTAAGAGCGCGTCGGCATCGCTATCTGTAAGCCGGCCATCACCCCACCAGAGTGAGACTTGCTTGCAGATCGCGTCGAGAGCCTCAGAGCTCCGGGCCGCGTCGATCGCTTTTTGGAAATCGAGAATTGCAGATTGCGCCAATTCGGCGCGAAGGATAAATGTCGACATTGTTGCTCCAACAGCAGCGCTATGCAGATGCGCCCCACGCGGCCTGCCAGCCGCGTGGGGCTTCTGTTTTCAGAGCTTTGTTGGAGGAGGAGACGCGCCCGATCGCAGGGCGGCGATGGGCTCTTGGTTCGGGAGCCCGCAATTATTCTGTAAGCCGCTCAATGGGGCGTAATTCGCCCGCACCTTTTTTGAAGCCTTTGAAAATACGCTGTTATCGACTTCCCGCCCCTGGGCACCAACCCTGCCAAGCCGCTCAGCCGTATAGTTCGCCGGATCCCTTACCCTGTGACCTGGCCCTGTGACCTGGGATCGTTGGCTCGCTACGACATTGCGTCGATCAGCGCGGAGACCTGCGCGGCCGACATGACGTCGATCTGAGGCTGTGTAAACGCGTTCGCCTGTTGCGCGGTCAGTGCGTAGATGTCGTCCGTGCTGATGCCGGCAATCGCTGCGATGCTCAACGACGGGATACCGGTCGTTGCCGAGAAGGCCGCGAAAGCCGTCGTCGTCAGACCGGCGACCTGCGTGGACGTCAGCGCGCCGGCCTGATCGGTGGTCAGGCTGCCGAGCTCCGTCGTGGAGAACCACAGAAGTTGAGCCGCGGCGAGCGCCGGGATTTGTGTGGCCGTCAGTGTGCCAATCTGCGTTGCAGTCAGATTGGTGATCGACGTGGTCGTCAGCCCGCTGACCTGGGCGTTGCTGAACCTGCTGAGGTCGAGCGCGTCCAGCAGATCGGTGTTGATTGTGTTGAGCTGCGTCGTGCTCAGGCCCTGCACCTGATCGGTGGTCAGCGCGCCGATCTGAGCGAGCGAGAACAGCCCAAGCTGCGTGGTCGTGAGATTGCCGAATTGCGTGGCCGTGAAGCCGGCCGCTTGCGTGGTGGTAAGCGCCTGAATCTCGGTCGAGGTCAGCGCTCCGATCTGATCGGTCGAGAGAGCTCCAAGCTGCGTTCCGGAAAGGGCTGCGATCTGGGTGTCGGTCAAATCGCTGATCGCGGTTGTCGTCAGACCTGCGATCTGCGCCGTGCTGGCCTTGGCGGCGTCGAGGATGTTGAACACATCGATGGACATCGCATTGAGCTGAGTGGCGGTCAGACCCTGGAACTGCGTGGTCGTAAGCGAGCCGATCTGATCGCTCGAGAACTGGCCGAGCGCCGTCGTGGTGAGGCCGCCGAGTTGCGTGGCGGTGAACGCGCCCGCCTGCGTGGTGGTGAGGGCTTGGATCTCGGTTGAGCTCAGCGCTCCGATCTGATCGGCCGAAAGGCTTGCGACTTGCGCCGTCGAGAAGGCGGCAATCTGATCGTCGCTCAGATTGCCGATCGCTGTTGTCGTTAGACCCGCGATCTGCGCCGTGCTGGCCTTGCTCACGTCCATCGCATCGAGGACATCGGTCGACAAGGCGTTGAGCTGCGTGGTGGTCAGGCCTTGGAACTGGGCCGTGGTGAACGCACCGATCTGTTCGCTCGCGAACAAGCCGAGCGTGGTGGTGGTGAGCCCGCCAAGCTGCGCCGGCGTCAGCGCGTTGGCCTGCGTGGTGGTGAAGGCCTGAATTTCCGTCGAGCTCAGCGCGCCGATCTGAACGGTCGAAAGGCCCGCGATCAGCGTTGCCGAGAACGCGGCGATCTGATCGTCGGTCAAGTCACCGATCGCCGTCGTCGTCAGACCCACGATCTGCGACGTGCTGGCCTTGCTCACATCGATCGCGTTGAGCAGATCGGTGGGCATTGCGTTGAGTTGCGTGGTGGTCAGGCCTCTCACTTGCGTGGAGGTGAACGCGCCGATCTGGTCGAATGAGAACAGTTCAAGCGCCGTTGTGGAGAGCCCGCCGAGCTGCCCCGCCGTCAACGCCCCCAACTGGGTCGTCGTGAAGGCCTGAATATCAAGCGAGCTCAGCGCTCCGATCTGAGCGGTCGAAAGACTCGCGACTTGCGGAGCGGAGAATGCGGCGACCTGATCGTCGGTCAGATCGCCGATCGCCGTCGTCGTCAGGCCTGCGATCTGAGTCGTGCTGGCCTTGCTGATGTCCACCGCATTCAGAAGGTCCGTAGACAGGGCATTGAGCTGGGTGGTGGTCAGGCTCCGCACCTGCGTGGTGCTGAATGCGTTGATCTGTTCATATGCGAAGTAGCCCAACGCGGTCGTGGTGAGACCGCTGAGCTGCTTCGTCGTCAGCGCATTGACCTGCGCGGTGCTGAGAATCTGGACATCATCAGAGCTCAGCGCGCCAAGCTGTGTCGTGGAGAGGAGAGAGACCTGGGTCGTGTTCAGCGACTCGATCTGATACTCGGTCAATGTGCCGATCGCTGTGGTGTTGAGCCCGCGGACCTGGTTCCAGCTCAGCTTCGCAACGTCGACCGCCTGGAGCGCATCCGTGCTGATTGCGTTGACCTGGGTTGTGGTCAGGCCTTGCACCTGCCCGGTGGTGAACCCCGCGACCTGATCGACTGAGAACAGGCCAAGCGCAGTTGTCGTGAGGCTGCCGAGCTGCGTCGCTGTGAACGCGCCCGTTTGGGTGGAGTTGAAGGACTGGATTTCCGCCGAGGTGAGAACGCCGATCTGTCCGGCCGAGAGCCTCGCAATTTGCGACGTCGAGAACGCGCCGACTTGGGCGTCGGTCAATTGTTGGATCGCCGTCGTCGTCAGGCCCGCAATCTGTGTTGCGGTGGCCTTTGTCACGTCCACCGCATCGAGCGAGTCCGTGGACAGGGCGTTGAGCTGTGTGGTGGTCAGCGCCCGCACCTGCGTGGTCGAAAGCGCGCCGATCTGGGTGCTTGAGAACAGGCCCAGCGCCGTCGTGGTCAAGCCGCCAAGCTGCGTCGACGTCAACGCGTTGGCCTGTGTGGTGGTGAAGGCCTGGACCTGGGTCGACGTCAGCGAGCCGATTTGCGCGGTGCCGAGAACCCCGACCTGGGTCGAGCTCAGCGAAGCAACCTGGGTGTCGGTCAATTGGCCGACCGCCGTAGTGGTCAGGCCTACGATCTGCGTCGTGGTGGCCTTGGTGAGGTCCACCGCATTGAGCAAGTCTGTGGACAGGGCATTGAGCTGCGTGGTGGTCAGGCTCCGCGCTTGCGTCGTCGAAAGCGCGGCGATCTCCGTGCTCGAGAACAGCCCGAGCGTCGTGGTGGTGAGCCCCCGGAGCTGCGTCGACGTCAACGCGTTCGCCTGCGTGGTGGTGAAGGCCTGGATTTCGGTCGAGCTGAGCGCGCCAATCTGCGCGGTTGAGAGCAATCCCACCTGGGTGGAGCTCAAGGCGCCGATCTGCGTGTCGCTCAGGTTGCCGAACGCCGTGGTGTTGAGGCCGGTCAACTGGCTGTTCGACAGCTTCGTGACGTCAAAGGCGTCGAGCACGCTGATGGCCGCCGCATTGAGCTGCGACGCGCTCAAGCCCTGCACCTGGGTGGTGCTCAGCGCAGAGATCTGCGTGGTCGAGAAATTGCCGAGCGCCGTGCTGGTCAGGCCGCCGAACTGCCGGGAGGTCAGCGCATTGGCCTGCGTGGTGGTGAAGGCCTGAATCTCGGTCGAGCTGAGCGCGCCGATCTGCGTGGCCGCGAGCAACGCGACCTGTGTCGAGGTCAGGGTGCCGACCTGTGTGTCGGTGAGGTTGCTGACCGCGGTGGTGTTGAGGCCGGTGAGCTGGGTGGACAGCAGCTTGGTCACGTCGATGGCGCCGAGCACATCGGTGGAGACCGCGTTGAGCTGGGTCGTTGTCAGACCTCTCACCTGGGTGGTGCTCAACGCGGAGATCTGCGTGGTCGAGAAATTTCCGATCGCGGTGGTCGTGAGGCCCTTGAGCTGCGTCGCGGTAAAGGCGTTCGCCTGCGTGGTGGTAAAGGCTTGAACGTCGGTCGAGGAGAGCGCACCAATCTGTGTTGTGGCCAGCCAAGTGATCTGGGTCGCGGTCAGCGATCCGACCTGCGTATCGCTCAGATTAATGATCGATGTCGTATTCAGGCCTTTAAGCTGATTGCTCGACAGCTTGGCCAGATCGATCGCATTGAGCGCGTCGGTTGAGAGCGCATTGAGCTGGCTTGTTGTCAGGCCTTGAATCTGAGTGGCGCTCAGTGCCGCGATCTGCGTCGTGGAAAAGTCGCCGAGCTCGACAGTGGCAAGACTGCCGAGTTGCTTGGCCGTTAGCGCATTCGCCTGCGTCGTGGTGAAAGCCTGCACCTCGGTCGAGGTCAATATCCCGAGTTGCGCGGCATTGAGAAGGCTGACCTGCGTGGAGGTTAGCGACGCAACTTGCGTTGTAGTCAGGTTGTTGATCGAGGTGGACGTCAGACCTTTGAGCTGACTGCTGGACAGCTTGGTCAGGTCGATCGCGTTCAGTGCATCGGTGGACAGCGCGTTGAGCTGCGAGGTGGTCAGGCCTTGAAGCTGATTGGTGCTCAGCGCGGCGATCTGCGTGGTCGAGAAGTCGCCAAGATCGGTGCTAACGAGCCCGCCAAGCTGCCTTGAGGTCAGTGCATTAGCCTGCGTGGTGGTGAAGGCCTGCACCTCGGTCGACGTAAATGCACCAACCTGCGCGGCGCTCAAAAGCGCGATTTGGGTCGAGCTTAGCGCGGCGACCTGTGTATTGGTCAGGTTGTCGATCGATGTGGTGCTTAGGCCCTTAAGCTGGTTGCTGGACAGCTTGGTCACGTCGAGCGCGTTGATTGCGTCGACAGCCAGCGCATTGAGCTGGGTCGTCGTCAGGCCCTGCACCTGGGCGGTGCTGAGCGCAGCGATCTGCGTGGTCGAGAAGTTGCCGAGCGCGGTTGTCGTGAGGCCGCCAAGCTGCCGGGCGGTCAGCGCGTTGGCCTGCGTGGTGGAGAGGCCCTGAATTTCGGTGGAGCTGAGCGCGCCGATTTCGGTCGGCGTCAGAACGGCAACCTGCGTGGCGGTGAGTCCCGCGATTTGGGTATCGAGCAGCGCCTGAAGCTGGAGCGTGAGCAGTTGGCGGATGACGTTCGTCGACATCGCCGCGATCTGCGTCGTCGCTAGCGCCTGGAGATCGGTGGTCTCCATGGCGTTGACCTGCGTGGCCGTCAACGCCGCGGCCTGTGTCGTGCTGAGAGACGCGACATCGGTGGGCGTGAGAGCGGCGATGGCGGTCGTGGAAAGCGCTGCGAGCTGTCTGGGCGTCAGCGAAGAAATGATGATGGACATCTGCCAATCCGAATCGACTTCATGTCACCCGAGTCCAGGAACCGCAGACTCGTGCACTGGAAATGTCGATTCGACGCCCACGTCGGGACATATTCGGAAGTCGGCTGCCCCTGCCACCGTGACGATCGACACCCACGGCGCCCCCAAAAAGAGGGGCTCGTGTGGTTTCCGGGTATTCTGGCGGGAGGGGATTAACGCTCCGTTAACGTTAACAAAGCTGTAATTGGCGCCGGAATGTTCGGCCGGCAATAGCCCCGGTCGAACCGGAGAGGCCTCCGGCACGGCGACGGGCTCGAATGCCCTTGCTACGGGGGTCTTCGATTCGCCAAGCGGCGCGCCGTCCTGTCTACAGCTTGATCTCGCCGACCACCGTTAGAAGCGGCGGATCGACGATCAACACGCGATTGTCGAGCTTCACATATTTGTAGCGCCCGGCTGACGGGATCCGCTGCATCAACTCGCCGGAGAACTCCCGGATCGGAACGCCGATCGGAAGAAACATCGCCGGGTGCATGTTGGCCAGTTCCGGATTCTGAGCCGCGGGAGCCTTGGCCACGCTTGCGGCGATGAGCTGCTTCTGCTCGTCGGTCAACGGAAATTGCAGCGCGGTGATGGGCTTCTTGTCGAGCGCGGCATTCTCCTTCGAGATCGTCGAGGGCATGGTCTGCCCGGTCGCGCCCGGCGGGGCATTGCTGGGAATGGAACCGGTAGAGTTTGCCTGCGCCGGTCCGACGGCGGCGGGTGCAGCTTGATCGGCAATCGGAGCTTGCGGCTGTGCTAGAGGCGGAGGCGGCGTGACGTTCGCGGGGCTGTTCTGCGCGGGCTCCGTTCGCTGCGCTGGAAAGGACTGCTCCTGAGCTTGATCGAGCGTTTTTTCCTGCGTTGGCGACGTCTGAGCCAAAACCTGGGCCGAGCTGAGAAGGCCCAACGCGATTGCACCACACCACGCCACCGTGCGCATGACCGTCTCCTTCTGAATCCGACCGATGACAACGCTTTCGGGCGGGTTCCGTTGCAGGGTTTTCGTGCGGGCACGCCGGCTTAAAATCGCTATTCTGTGAAGATGATCGGATTTCGGGCCAGATCGCTTGCGGCGCTCTTGTTGCTGGTGGCCATTCAAGTTCCGGCGCATGCGCAGTTGCGCGGGCACGGTGGGCCTGTACGTGCGCTTGCGGTATCCGCCGACGGCACCCATGCAATTTCGGGGAGTTTCGATACCTCGGCGATTCTGTGGTCGTTGAAGAACAACTCCGCCGAGCAGGTGTTGCGCTTCCATGAGAGCGCAGTGAATGCGGTGGCGATGCTGCCCGATGGACGCCTCGTCACAGGTGGCGAGGACGGAAAGATTGCGATTTGGCCACGTGGCGGTGCGCAGCCGCAGTCCGTCTTTGCGGGCCACACTGCGCCGGTCGTCGCGCTGTCTGTCTCCCCCGACGGCAAGCGCGTGGCCTCGGGCTCTTGGGATCGCACGGTGCGGATTTGGCCGGCTGACGGCGGCGATGCGCAAGTGCTCGAAGGCCATCAGCAGAACGTCAACGGCGTAGCCTTCATGCCGGACGGCAAATCGCTCGTCAGCGTCAGCCATGATCCGCAGCTCCGCATCTGGCCGCTTGATGGCGGCGCGCCGACGATCGTCACGCTGGTGACGCCGCTCAATTCGGTGGCGGTCGCGAACGACGGCGAAATCGTTGCGGGCGGCGCCGATGGCAAGATTTTTCTGTTTTCGCCGACGGGCGAGCCGCGCGGCGAACTGGCGGTCGCCGAGACGCCGCTGATCAATGTCGCGGTTTCAAAAGACGGCAGGCTCATCGCCGCGGCTGGTATTCGCGGCTCGGTCGCGATCATCGACCGTGCTTCGCGCACGCTGTTGCGCACGCTGGTCGGGCCTGGACTGCCGGTTTGGGCGGCGGCGTTCCTTCCGGACAATCGCACGCTTGTCACCGGCGGCACGGACCGGATGGTGCGGCGCTGGGACGCGATGACGGGCGATCATGTCGGTGCAGTGCCGATGAACGGCACTGACGATCCCTTGGCAGCCTTTGCGGGCGACCGTGGTGCGGAGGTCTATCGCGCTTGCGTGGCCTGTCACACGCTGACGCCCGATGAGGGAAACCGCGCGGGACCGACCCTGCATGGCCTCTTCGGGCGCAAGATCGCGACCTTGCCCGGCTACAATTTCTCCGACGCGCTGAAGAAGCTCGACATCATCTGGACTCCCGAGACGGTTTCAAAGCTCTTCGAGGTGGGACCGATGGAATACACGCCAGGCACCAAGATGCCGGAGCAGAAGATTGGCTCTGCCGAGGATCGCGCGGCGCTGACGGAATTCCTCAAGAAAGCGACGAAGTAGCGCGCTCAGCTCTCGCCTTTGCGCTCGTATTCCTGCTTCAGCCGTTCGCGCTCGCGCAGATAGTCGTCGGTGGTGCGCGGATTCTGGCGCGGTGCGCCGTAAGGATCAAAGTCGGTTTCGGTCATCACGGCGACGCGGCAATCCTCGCACATCTTGATGACGTCGAGCCGTTGCGCCGATCCCTTGTACATCCAGTGCTTGCCTTCGAGCTTGGCGACGACGCGTTCGACGGTGCTTTTCACGCCGAACGGCTTGCCACAGCGGACGCAGGCGAACGGCTCTTCTTGTTTGATGAGACGTGCCGAAGCCGTGGCTGCACGGAAATCGAGTTGCGGCTTGAGGCTGATGACTTTCTCCGGGCAGGTCGCCTTGCAGAGCCCGCACTGGACGCAGGCGTCCTCGGCGAAGCGCAACGTCGGGCGCTCGGGATCGTCGCGCAGCGCGCCCGTCGGGCAGGCTGAGACGCAAGAGAGACAGAGCGTGCAGCCTTCGACATTGACCTCGACGGTGCCGAACGGCGCGCCAGCAGGAAGCGGGATCACATCGACAGGCGAGGGCGCAGCACGATGCAGTTCGCGCAACGCGAGACGCAGCACGTCGCGCTTGGCGCCGACCGGGGCGAAGCTCGCTGGTTTCGCCGTCTGCTCCTGCGGATCGCCACTGCGCAATATTGCACCAAGCGCATCGGGATCGTCGGTCTCGATGGTCGCGATGCGTTCGCCGCCGAAGCCGAGCCCTGCAAGGATAGGTTCGGCCAGCGCAATCGTCTTTCGCAATCCATCGACATCATGCTTCGGCTTGGCGCGAAGCAGGAAACGCATGCCGCTCGCGCCATAGGCAAAGGCCGCAGCGACTGCTTCAAGGCCGACTTGCGTGACCTCGTTCACTGTCAGCGGCAGGACATGGGCCGGCAGGCCGTCACCATGCCGGGCCAGCGCATCGATCAACGCGGCGCCGTGTTCTTCATCGTGGAGCAGAACGACGGGGTGCAAGCCGCCGGCCTCGCGATACGCCGACAGCATCGCGCGGAGCTTGCGCATCAGCGCGTCCGCAGGCGGGAGAGCGTAGGCGGCGGCGCCGGTGGGGCAGGCAGCCGCGCATTGTCCGCAGCCGGCGCAGATTTGCGGATCGATCGCCACGTGATTGCCGGCAGGCGCGATCGCGCCGGTCGGGCAAAGATCGAGACAGCGCCGGCAGCCGACGATCTTCGAGCGCGAATGGGCGCATAGATCTTCGGTGAAAGTGATGTAACGCGGTTTGTCGAACGTGCCGACCAAGTCGCGCGCTTTCAACACGACGCGCAGCATGGCAGCCGAGTCGTTGGGATCGGCGCGCAGATATCCGTCACGCAGGTCGGATGCCGGGAATAGCGCGGGTTGGCCTGAAAGATCGACGATCAGATCGCAGCGCGATACCGCGCCGTTGCGTGGTGCGGCGAACGACAATGCGCCGCGCGACGACGGTGCCGGCGCAGCGTAGTCATCGACCACGATCTCGAACGCGCCAAGGTGGCCCTTCGCCGATTTGATCGTCCCTTTCACAACGGGAAAGTCGGTGACACGCGGTGGCGTCACATGATCGGCTTTGGAAATCAGAACGGTGACGTCGAGGTGGTCCTTCAGAAGGTTCGCCGCCTCGATGGCCTTTTCGTCCCGACCGTAGATCAGAACGACGCCATCGCTGTTCAGGGTGACGATCGGGATTTCGGGCAGCGGTTCAGCGGCGGCCGCGATCAGCGCCGCCATCTTCGGTCCGGCCTTTGCGGCCTCGTTCGACCAGCCGCCGGTTTCGCGCACGTTGACAAAGGCGAGGTCGGCGCTGTCGCCACCCACCTCGGAGAACAGCGGCGCTTCCTGGGTGCAGCCGACCGTCAGCGGTGTGCCCGCCGCGACCGCTTTGCGGAACTGATCAAGCTGATCGCGGCAGAGAAAGCGCGCGGTTTCGACCGAAGCGCCCTTACAGGCGCGCCGGATCGCATCCGCATCGAGCGGCATGGTGTCCTCGCAGGAGCACACCAATATCGTTCGCTTTTCCGCCACCTTATCTCCCATCGGCACGCCGACTTTGGTCGGCTGGCCGGGCTGCAAACTAGGTTATAATTATCCCAAACTGAAAGTACCAATTGGAGACCGGATGCCCGCGGAAATCCGCGCGAAATCACACGTCGGGAATGACCTTTCACTGCCGCCCGGCTTCCGCCTGGTGACGTTGCGTGAGGTCGGCGATGCGTTCGCACATGCGAAGACGCACGCCGCCGAGTTGGGTGCCGGGACGCTGGTGTTCGTCGGTCGCTTTGATCTGTCCGAATTCGCGGTGGTGCTGGAGCCGGACGAGCCGCTCGCGTCCGCGCGCCGCGCCTTTTACGTCGGGATGTGCGCGCTCGCAGACACGCTTGCGGCCCACGCGCCGCCCGAAAAGCCCATTGAGTTCGTGTGGCCGGATGCGATCCGTGTCGATGGCGGCGTGGTCGGCGGCGGGCAGTTCGCATGGTCCGATGGGCTTGAAGATCAGCCGCCGGAATGGATGGTGTTCGGTGCGATGATCCGGACGGTGTCGATGACCGACGGAGATCCAGGCTTGCGGCCGCTCGCTTCGGCACTGGAGGATGAAGGTTTCGACGGTCTGGGATCGGGTGAGATTGCTGAAAGTTTCACCCGTCATCTGATGACGGCGGTTGACCGCTGGCAGGAGCGGGGCTTCGACGCCATCGCGAGAGACTATCTATCGCGCGTGACGCCCGAGAAAGGCATTAGCCGCAGCATCGCCGGCAATGGCGATCTTCTGATCCGGCGTATGGGCAAGGTCGAGATCGAACGCCAGAAACTCCTGCCCGCGCTCGCCAAACCGAGTTGGCTCGATCCGAACACGCGGGGGCCGCTGTGAAGCTGTTGCGGACCATCCGGCTCGATCCGTCGGACACGTTCGTGTTCGACCACGCGGCTGAGCCCGGAGAGTGGGCGGTGACCGGCTCGTTCGTGTTTCTGAACGAAGATGCGGGCGCGCTCGAGGGCAAAGCGCGCTCCGCATTCCGCGGCGGTTTCCTCGGCGTGCAATCGCTCGGATGGTCGACGCTGGTGCAGATTGTTGAGGCCAGCGAGGCGGATCGCGAGGCTGCTGTCGGTATGTTGGCGCAGCAACTGATCGCGAAGTTTGGCGCGCCGACGCTCGACGATGCGATAGCCGCGGCGGAAGAGGAGTTCGCTTTCGCCACCTCCCTCTGCACGCATCCCACGGACACGCTGATCGCCATTCATCGTGTCCAGGAAGACGGCGAAATCCGCGAGACATTCCGCAGCCTGCGGCCGAAGGACGGGCCGAAGCCGTTTCGTGCGTTCGCCTTCCTCGAAGCGGAGGACGAGCCCGAAGAGCGCGTCGATCTGATGACGCTCGGCGACAGCAAGAGCCAGAAGCGATGAAAGACTTTTGGTTCTCCTGCGGACATCATCTGCTCGATCGTGACGAGGGCGGCGGGTTGCTGCTGACCGACGATTTCCTGAAGGTCTATCTGGCGCGGCCTGAACTGGTGCCGCCGGCCGATGCTTGCGCCGCCGAACGCGCTCTGCACGCGGCATTGCTCGCCAATCCTCGCAAACCCGTTCGAGCGGACGAAGTGGCGGCCATCGCCGACGCGGATGCGCGCGAGAACTGGCAAGTTTTGCTGGCTTTCCGCGACCTCTTGATGAGCCATCGGACGTTGGAGGCGGGCTATCTTCACATCGTGCGTCATGGCGTGCGGGTGCCGCACCTGTTTCTGAACCAACTTATTCACGTGGTTTTGCGCAATGCGCTGGACGGCTGCGAGGACCCGTATGTTCTGCGCGCTGCTGAGCTGTTCTTCCGCCCGCAGCGCATGACGTTGCACGAGGGTTCGCTGATCGCGGCGGACGAGGAAACGATTGGCGGAAAAAGCGGAGCGCCAACGTCGCCGCTCGTTTCGATGCTCGGCATTCCGGCGGAAGCCGAAATCGATGTCATGAACGACGATAACGCCGATTTCTATTTCGAACACAGCGACCAGTTCCATGTCGCGCTCGACCTGAGCGGCGGCCAGCGCGGCCATCGTGCGTTGGCCGAGGTCATGACACGTTGGATTCGTCATCTGCTGGCGGTCGATGTCGAGATCGAGCCGTTCACCGAAGCCCGTGAGGCGGCTTTCACCTGGTATGCGGGTCTCGATGCGGAAGGCACCAAAATCGGTGATAAGCTCTGGAAAGGCGAGGAGCTCGACGAAACGCTGAGCAACCGTATCGTTGGTCTTTACCGGCTGACCTTTCGCGATCCGTCGAATGCGATGGAAAAGGTGAGGGAACAGCCGGTCTATCTGATCCTCGCCATGGGGCCTGACATGGTGCTGCGCTTCAAGCCGCAGAACTTGGTGACGGGTCTGCCGCTCGAGCTTGTGAAGGCGTGAAATGAACCCCTTGGTCCGCATACCGGTTGGTGTGGTGCTGGAGCGGAGCAAGGCGTCGTCGCCGTGGATCGATTTCCTTTGGCAGCCCGTTGCGGTCCTTCCGGGTGAGCCGGAAGCAACCCCGTGGACCAAGCTGAAGGAGGAGGCGGACCGCACGACGTTCTATGCCGGCCGTGCCGATGTGGAGTTGCACGCCAGCGATACCGCGAACTACCGCGATAATCTTTCGACCGGCCAGCCTGTGTTGTGGGTGGTCATCCGGCCAACCGGCACGGAGCCGCCGTTCGAAGTGGTTTGCGTCACCGCCGACGGTTCCGAGGGCGAAAGCTTTACCGCGGCCGGAAATGACATCGTCGAGTCGGTGCCGATGCCGGAAGCCATCAGGAATGCGCTTGATACCTTCGTTTTCGAGCACCACGTTGAGCGTCCGTTCTACAAGCGGCAGCAGAACCGGCCCGATCTCGAAGCGCTGGGGCGCCGCAGTCGTGTCGACAAGGGCGAAGAATGAGCGAGCCGGAGAATTTCCTGGCGCGCTGGTCGCGCCGCAAGCAGGAGGCTGAGCACACGGCTGAAAAGCCGAACGATCCGCCGCGCGAGGACGGTGAGATCGCAGCGGAATTGTCCTCCGATCTTCCGGTTGGAGACGCATCGGAGGAGAAGAAAGAACCCGAGTTCGATCTTTCGACCTTGCCTCCCATCGATTCGATCGGTGCCGGCACCGACATCCGGGCCTTCCTTCAGAAGGGCGTTCCGATGGAATTAAGCCGTGCGGCTCTTCGCCGCGCGTGGACAAGCGACCCCGCCATTCGCGACTTCATCGAGGTTGCCGAGAACCAGTGGGACTTCGCCACCGGCAGCGATCTTCCAGGATTTGGACCGCTAGAACCCACCGACGATGTTCGCCGCTTGGTCGCTGAGGTCTTTGAAGGGCGCAGCAGCGCTCCGTCGCCGGTCGACTCACTGTCGGAAAACAATGTTCAGGGGTTGCCGGAGCGACAAAATTCGCAACAGCCGACACAACAGGCGCTGCTTCAAAACCCAGAGCCGCAAAATTCGCAGGAAACGTCCATCGAAACGTCCGTCAGCGAGCCCGAAGCCGTTGTGCATCGCGAAGCGGAAATTTCCGCAACGCAGCAAGACGTGCCGCAGTCAGACAGCGCTCTGCCCACCCGGCGCACGCACGGCAGCGCCTTACCGCGGTAAGCGCAGCCATAGGTTCCCTCTATAGTTCTATTGCTACCGCATAGTGCACTAACTACAGTTTCGAACTATTCTTATTGCACTCTGTTTGCCGGAACTTTGAGCAATGAGGGACCTCGGTCTCCAGGAAGCCATCAGAGTCGCGGGCTCGGTCAGTGAACTCGCCCGTCGCATCGGAATCTCACAACCATCGGTTTCGAGTTGGGACCGAGTTCCGGCTGAACGTGTCGTTTCGGTTGAGGGTGCCACAGGCATAAGCCGCAGCGTGTTGCGGCCGGATCTCTTCGCAGCAACGCCCGCACCCGACGCTGACGAGATCGATATCGCGCGCGCGCAGGAATACGCGCTGCTTTCCGCTCTGCTGATCCGTGCGCCCGACGCCGCGCTGTTGCAGAAGCTCGCGCGGCTGCGCGGCGACGCGTCCCCGCTTGGCGTTGCGCATGTGGCGCTCGCCGAAGCCGCAGCCAACACGCCTGTCGAGCGCGTCGAGCGCGAGTTTTTCGATCTCTTCATCGGCGTCGGCCGGGGCGAACTGTTGCCCTACGGCTCCTACTATCTCTCGGGCTTCCTATACGAGCGTCCGTTGGCGCGGCTGCGGGAAGATTTGAAAACGCTCGGCATCGAGCGCACCGAAAAGCAGATGGAACCGGAGGATCATGCCGGGATCCTGTGCGAGATCATGGCGGGCCTCGCCTCGCGCCAATTCGAAGCGCCTACCGGCAGCGATCAGAAAATTTTCGAGAAGCACATGGCGCCGTGGATCGGGCGCTTTTTCACCGATCTCGAGCGGGCCGAAGCGGCGCGGTTCTATCGCCATGTCGGCACGCTCGGACGATTGTTCATCGATATCGAGACAGAGGCCTTTGCGCTGCCGGCGTGAACCGGCGTGGCGCGAAGGCCGTTGGAACTAGGAGGAAGCGGCAATGACAACAGAACGCAAGACGACAGTGGGGCGTCGCGATTTCCTTCGGGCGCTTGGCGCTGGCGCGGGCATTGCCGCGACGGCTCCGATCGCTGCGACCGAGGCGAAAGCCGACAGCGAAACCAACGATGAAAAGCGTAAGGCCCGCTACCAGGAAACCGATCACGTGAAGAAATTCTATAGCGTGAACCGGTATCCGGCGAAGTCATAAGGAGGCGCCCGTGCTGATCAAGAGAACAGAACGTCAGGCGCGCCGCGGCATGCTCGCTGCCGCGCTTGCCACGCAGTCCGCCGGCAGCCTCGACCGCCGCACCTTCTTGCGCCGGTCCGGTGTTGCCGTCGGAGGTCTTGCCGCTATCGGCGCGTTGCCGCTGACAAGCGTGCGCAAGGCTGAAGCGGCGGGCTCCGCGCCCGGCGCCGGCGCCACGATCCGCAAGAACATCTGCACGCACTGTTCGGTCGGCTGCACCGTGATCGCCGAAGTGTCGAACGGCGTTTGGGTTGGCCAGGAACCGGGCTGGGACAGCCCGATCAACCGTGGCTCGCATTGCGCCAAGGGCGCGGCGACCCGCGAGCTGGTGCACGGCGACCGCCGCTTGAAGTATCCGATGAAGCTCGTGAACGGTGAGTGGACCCGCATCTCGTGGGACACCGCGATCAACGAAATCGGCGACAAGATGATGGCGATCCGTGCCAAGTCCGGCGCCGACTCCGTTTACTGGCTCGGGTCCGCCAAGTTCACCAACGAAGGCGCGTATCTGAACCGCAAGTTCGCGGCGTTCTGGGGAACCAACAACTCGGACCACCAGGCGCGCATCTGTCACTCCACCACCGTCGCTGGCGTAGCCAACACCTGGGGCTACGGCGCGATGACCAACAGCTACACGGACATCCGCAACTCCAAGACACTGTTCTTCCTGGGCGGGAATCCCGCCGAGGCGCATCCGGTGTCGCTCCAGCACCTGCTGGAAGGCAAGGAGATGAACCGGGCGAACTTCGTCGTCGCCGATCCGCGCATGACCCGCACGGCGGCGCATGCGACCGAATACATCCGCCTGCGGCCCGGAACCGATATTCCGGTGCTGTGGGGCATCGTCTGGCACGTCTTCAAGAACGGCTGGGAAGACAAGCAGTTCATCGAGCAGCGCGTGTACGGCATGGACGACATCCGCAAGGAGGTCGAGAAATACACGCCTGAAGAGGTGGAGCGCATTTCCGGCGTTCCGGGCGCGCAGCTTGAGCGCGTCGCCAAGATGATGTCGCACGACAAGCCTGCATGCCTGATCTGGGCGATGGGGCAGACGCAGCACACCGTCGGCACCGCCAACGTGCGTGCGAGCTGCGTGCTGCTGCTCGCCACCGGCAACGTCGGTGGGCCCGGCATGGGCGCGAACATCTTCCGTGGCCACACCAACGTGCAGGGCGCGACCGACCTCGGCCTCGATATCGTGACGCTGCCGCTCTACTACGGCCTCGCTGAGCCGGCGTGGCGGCACTGGTCGCGCGTCTGGGAGGTGCCTTACGACTGGTTCGTCGACCGGTTCGACAAGATCACCGGGCCGGACGGCAAGGAAACCAACACGATGCAGGCGCCGGGCATCCCGTCGACCCGCTGGTTCGACGCGACGCTCTACGACAAGAAGGACGTATCCCAGAAGGACAACGTCAAGGCGATGATGGTGTTCGGCCATGGCGGCAACACCGTGACTCGCATGCACAAGGCGCAGGAAGGCATCGAGAAGCTCGAGCTTCTCGTGGTCGCCGACCCGCACCCGACGACGTGGGCCGCGCTGGCGCCGGCACGCAAGGACAACACTTATCTCTTGCCGATCGCGACCAGCTACGAGACCGCCGGCTCCCGCACGGCGTCCAACCGCGCGATCCAGTGGGGCGAGCAGATCGTCAAGCCGATCTTCGAGTCCAAGGACGACAACGAGGTGATGTATCTCCTCGCCAAGAAACTCGGCTTCGCCGATTTGATGTTCAAGAACATCAAGGTCGAGAACAACCTGCCGGTGCCTGAGGACATTCTCCGCGAGATCAATCGCGGCGGCTGGTCCACCGGCTACTGCGGTCAATCGCCGGAGCGCTTGAAGTCGCACATGGCGAACCAAAAAGACTTCGACATGCTGACGCAGATGGCGACCGTCGGTCCGAACAAGGGCGACTACTACGGTCTGCCGTGGCCGTGCTGGGGCACGCCGGAGTTCAAGCATCCCGGCACGCCGCTGCTCTACAACACCAACCTCTCGATCAAGGAGGGTGGCGGCACCTTCCGTGCCCGCTTCGGCGTGGAGCGCGAGGAAACGCTCCCCGACGGCAGCAAGCGCAAGGTCAGCCTGCTCAGCAACGGCTCCTATTCCAAGGGCTCGGCGATCCAGGACGGCTACCCCGAGTTCACGCTCGGCGTCCTGAAGAAGCTGGGCTGGGACAAGGACCTCACCGAAGCCGAAATGGCGGTCATCAGCAAGATCAATCCGACCACGCCCGATGCGGTGTCATGGTCGATTGATCTGTCGGGCGGCATCCAGCGCGTCGCGATCGAGCACGGCTGTGTTCCGTATGGCAACGGCAAGGCGAGGGCGAATGCCTTCGGTCTGCCGGACGCCATCCCGACGCACCGTGAGCCGATCTACACGCCGCGTCCGGAGCTCGTCGCCAAGTATCCGACGCTGCCGAACGCGCGGCAGTTCCGCGTGCCCAACGTCGGCTTCGATGTGCAGAAGGCCGCAGTGGACAAGGGCGTCGCCAAGACGTTCCCGCTGATCCTCACCTCCGGCCGTCTCGTGGAATACGAAGGCGGCGGCGAGGAAACACGGTCCAACAAGTGGCTCGCCGAGTTGCAGCAGGACATGTTCATCGAGATCAATCCTGCGGACGCGGCCGAGCGCGGCATCAAGGACGGCCAGTGGGTCTGGGTCACCGGCGCCGAGCTCGACTCCAAGGCCCGGATGAAGGCCTTGGTGACCGAGCGCGTCGGCAAGGGTGTCACCTGGTGTCCGTTCCACTTCGCCGGCTGGTTCCAAGGTGTCGATCAGCGCGGCAACTATCCGAAGGGTGCCGATCCGATCGTCCTGGGTGAGAGCGTCAACGGTCTCACGACCTACGGCTTCGACCCGGTCACCGGCATGCAGGAACCCAAAGCGACCCTCTGTCAGGTCAGAGCGGCTTAAGGAGCAACGACCATGGCCCGTATGAAATTCCTCTGCGACGCCGATCGTTGCATCGAATGCAACGCTTGCGTCACCGCCTGCAAGAACGAGCACGAGGTGCCCTGGGGCATCAATCGCCGGCGCGTTGTCACCATCAACGACGGCAAGCCGGGCGAGCGTTCGGTCTCGATGGCCTGCATGCACTGCACCGACGCGCCCTGCGCGGCGGTGTGCCCGGTGAACTGCTTCTACACCACGGCGGATGCGGTGGTGCTGCACTCCAAGGACCTCTGCATCGGCTGCGGCTACTGCTTCTACGCGTGCCCGTTCGGCGCGCCGCAGTATCCGAAGGTCGGCAACTTCGGCTCGCGCGGCAAGATGGACAAGTGCACCTTCTGCGCCGGCGGCCCGGAGGCGGACAACTCCAAGGAGGAGTACGAGAAGTACGGCTCCAACCGCCTCGCCGAGGGCAAGCTCCCGCTCTGCGCGGAGATGTGCTCGACCAAGTCGCTGCTTGCCGGCGACGGCGACATCATCGCGCAGATCTACAAGGAGCGCGTGGTCCGTCGCGGCTACGGCTCGGGCGCCTGGGGCTGGAAGACGGCATACAAGGAAACCATCGCGACTTGATGGTCATCGTGGCGGACGGTGCGGCGGCTGAGAGGCTGCAGCACCGCCCGCGAACAAGCGCTTAGCGGGGCAAGAACAAGGAGGACGTGGCATGGCAAAATGGCTTGCGCACGCTCGTTTCATCATCGGCGCGCTGACGCTCATGCTCGCCATCGCCATCGCTGCACCGGCTGGTGCGCAGCAACGCAATCCTGACAATTCGGTCAACCCGACCGCGAGCTCGGTCAGGGAAGATCAGCTCCTGCAAGAGCTTCAGCGGGTTCAAGGGCGCATCAGCATTCCCGACCAGAGGGCAGCCACGCTGATCCAGCCGGCGGGCCGGTCCTGGCGAGAATTTCACCAGAACACGCTGCCATGGATTGGCGCCATCGCGATCCTGGGCATGCTGGCCGTGTTGGTGGTGTTCTATCTCATCCGCGGCATGGTGAAGATCGAGGCCGGTCGATCGGGACGCACCATCGTGCGGTTCAACGCCTTTGAACGCGCCATCCATTGGATGACGGCGACGTGCTTTGTCATTCTCGCGCTGTCCGGTCTCAACATCACCTTCGGTAGAGGATTGTTGTTGCCGTTGATCGGCCCGAATGCCTTTACCGGATGGTCGGAGGCGGCGAAATACGCGCACAACTTCCTCAGCTTTCCCTTCACCATCGGTGTCGTGCTGATCCTGCTGATGTGGATTGGCGGGAACATTCCGAACAAGGTCGATGTGGAATGGCTCAAGCGCGGTGGCGGTATGGTCGGCAGCGATCATCCGCCGGCCTATCGCTTCAACGCAGGCCAGAAGATGATCTACTGGATCGTGGTTCTGGGCGGTGGCGCGGCGGCTGTTAGCGGCTATGTCCTGATGTTCCCGTTCTACATCACCGATATCGCCGGCATGCAGTTGGCCCAGATCGTCCACGGCACCGTGGCGGTCCTGTTCGTCGCCGCCATGCTTGCGCACATCTACATCGGCACCATCGGCATGCAGGGCGCGTTCGAAGCGATGGGCGAGGGCACGGTCGACGTCAACTGGGCCAAGCAGCACCATTCGTTGTGGCTTGAAGAAGAGCAGGCGCGCGCGGGCCGGAACCAGTCGCAAAATCAGGTGAGAGCTGCTGCCACGCCGGCCGAATAAGCGGCGTGCCGGAAAACACATTCGGCGGCTTTTGGGCCGCCAACGGAGAAGACCATGAAATCGTTCGTCATTGCCTGCGTGGCGGCTGTCGTGATCGCCGTCGGCGGAGCACTTGTGCTCAACCAATTCCAGCAAACGGCTGAGTCCGCATTCTCGACCACAGGCGCACGCGTCTGACGGGGTGACGGACCCGGCAGCGCCTTCTTAAGGCGTTGATTTTGCGGTATTTTCGCACCAGAGATCGCCGCCCCTTGGGCGGCGATTTTTATGTGCGGAAAAGCAGGTGGATTAAGGATTGAGCAGGAAAATCGGTCTGCGCTCCGCCGATTTGTTGCTATCGTTGGAGGCGTCGGGCGGCTTCTACGCGATCTAACATCCAATCTGTCGAACATGTCTGTCCATTCTCTTCCGCCGGCCGAAAGTGCGTGCCGTTCGCAACGTGGAAACGCGCCATGAACCGACCGGAGGCGCTTGCCACCGACCGCCTGATGATGCGCCGCTGCATTGAACTGTCGGAGGCATCGGGCCGGCAGGGCGAATATCCTTACGCTGCCGTGATCGCTCGCAACGGCGAATTTATCTGCGAGTCGATCAACAGAGTGGCGACCGACCGCGATGTGACGCGCCACGCCGAGGTCGTCGCCATCCAGGATGCCCAAAAGATTCTCGGCCTCACCAGCCTCGACGACTGCACTCTCTATTCCAATGCCGAGCCGTGTGCGTTTTGCAGCTACGCCATTCGCGAGAGCCGGATCGGCCGCGTGGTCTACGGCATGCGCTCGCCGGTGATGGGTGGTCATTCGCGCTACGGCATTCTCGACGACCATGGCCTGTCGAATGCAATGCCCGAGGTGTTCGCGCCGCCGCCGGAGATCGTCGGCGGCTATCTCCGCGACGAAGCCGAGGAGACGTTCAGGACTTGGAATCCGCTGATCTGGCAATTCATCAAGGCGCGTGGGTTGTTTGTCGCGGACCCGGTCGATCAGATGTTCGATCCGCCGACGCCGCGCCGGCGCAGCCTGTGGGAGCGCGTCATGGTGGTCTTCCGCCGTGACGTGGTCGACCGCTTCGGGCGCCGGATGGCCGCCGCAAAAAAGATAGCGCCGGAGTAGCTGGCGCTACTGAAGAACGCCTCTTGCGGTTCCTTTGTGCCCGCGCGCAAGCTTTTCGCGGCAAGTGTCAGGGAATTGGCGTCGGCGGCGCGACCACGGCTTCGTTCTGGCCGCTGCGCTCCAGCGCTTTGGCGACGAGACCAGAAGCCTTCATCTCCTCAACGAATTCGCGGAGCGTTCGTACGCCGGCGTCGCGGCCCTTCGGCATGCCCATCGCCTGCTCGATCGCCATGAAGCGGCCGGGAATCAGCCGTGTCTCGGGGTGCTCCTTGGCGAACTGTACCATCGGTTGCTTCACGCCGGCCGCGACCTCGAGCTTGTCGCGAAGGAACATCTCGCAGGCCTCGGGGCCTGTCGGCTGCATCACGACCTTGGCGTGCTTGAGCGTCCGCGTCAGATAGAGCTCGTATGCGCTGCCCTTGGCGGCGGCGACGCGGATGCCCTCGCGATCCGCGTCCTCGTTGGCTTTGATGGGCGAGTCTTTCGGCACCACGTAGGCGCCTTCGATCAGCACATAAGGCCCGGTGAAATCGATCTCGGCCGCACGCACCGGATCGATCGCCAGGAAGGCGATATCCCACTCGCCGCGCTTGAGCGCTTCGAACACCTTGCCCGCCGCATCGAAGGTGACGAACTCGATCGGAATGCCGAGGCGCTTGGCAAATTCTCGTGCCAATTCGCCGGAGACGCCGCGCGGTTCGCCGGTGACCGGATCTCTTTGCGCGAGAACGGTGTTGCCGAAGTTGATCGCCGCACGAAGCTTGCCGGTCGGCGCGAGGGTTTGGACGATGTGAGATGGGATTGTGTTTGCCATGACGGCCGGGAGACTAGCCAAGCGGGGTTACCGGCACAATCGGGCTGCGGTCCCCAAAAGCAAATCGGCCCGGCTTGAAGCCGGGCCGATTGCATCGAAGCTTGAGCCGCTCTTAGCGGAAGTCCGTCGGCGTGTTCGCGCGCGCGGCGCGAGAGCGCGGCTTTGCCGGCTTCTCGGTCGGTGCGGCAGCCGGAGCGCCGAACAGCCGGTCAAAGAACGAGAAGCCGGTGTTGGACGCCGTCGGGCCGCCGAAGGTGCCCGGCGCCGCGCGCACCGGCGCGGTCGGAGTGCTCTTCGGGCGATCCATCGCGATGTCCGCAACCTTGCGGTCGGAGCCCTTGAGCTGGTCCATCATGCGCTTGTCGCGGCCGTACACGTCCTCGAGGACGCGGAGCTTGCCCGAGTCATCGACGAAGGCCGTCTGGTAGGTCAGGTGGACCGGAATGAACTTCGGGAAGTTGATGTTCACTTCGGCGCCGCCGAACATCTTGCGCAGACGTTCCGCCGAGTAGTTCTCCTGCGGCAGCGCGATCGAGAGCAGCTTCTCGCCGTACATCAGCGGGTCCTGCACGCGCATGCAGCCGTGGCTGTAGGCGCGCTTCTCGTGCGCGAACAGGTTCTTGTCCGGCGTGTCGTGCTGATACACCAGGAACTTGTTCGGGAAGTTGAAGCGGATACGGCCCAGCGCGTTGCGCTCGCCCGGCGGCTGCCAGATGCGCACGGTGCCGTCCGGGTTCTGCTGAACCTTGAGGCCGATGCGCTCCATGGCGTTCGGGTCCTCCCGCAGCGCCGGCAGATATTCGTTCTGGATGATCGACGGCGGCACGTTCCAGGTCGGGTTGACCGTGATGAACTTCATTTCCGCCGACATGATCGGCGTCGGCTGCGTCGGCTTGCCGACAACGACGCGCGTATTCCAGTAGAGCTTCTCATCACGGAAGAGACGGAGCTGGAACTCCGGGATGTTGACCATCACGTAGGTCTTGCCGAGATCGCGCGGCATCCAGCGCCAGCGCTCCATGTTCACGATGATCGTGTCCGCGTCGCGGTCGCGCTTCGGGCCGTTCATGGTGTCGACAGTCGTGGCCGTCAGTTGGCCGTTCGAGGGGAGCGCGTGCTCCTTCTGGAACTTGGCAACCGCGTCAGCGAGCGCCTTGTCGTAGTTGGTGTTGTCTTCGGCAGAGAGACCGAGACGCTCGCGCAATTGCGGCACGCGCGCGTCTTCCATGATGGTTTCTTTGCCCTTCTTGTCCTTCGCGTACTTCAGGACCGGGCCGCTCGCGATGCGAACCACGCCGACTTCGCCCTTGCCGGATCGCACTTCGGCGAGCTTCGCCTTCAGCGCCTTGTACTGCGGGTGCGACGGCTCAAAGGTGTCGAGGGCGAGGGCTGTCCCGAGGCTCGAGGCGTTCGCAATCTTCGCCAGCACATCAGCCGGCTCCGGACGGTTCAGCTCGTAGAAGATGTCGGCCGCAATACGCGAGAAGTGGATACGGCCGGTCTGCGCGTGACGCGCATAAGTGAGAAGCGACTGCACCAGCTTCAACTCGGCTTCGGCCATTGCCTCAGCGTCGGCGCCAGCCTTCACCTCGGGAACGGGATAGTCGGCCGGCTCAAGACCGTCGGCGTCGACGCCCGAAAGATAGGCGACGGCGGCCTTGCCGCGCTCGCTCAAGCCATTCGAGGTCGTGAAAAGCGGCGCGAACTCGCGGCCGCTGTAGAACGCCTCGATCTGGGTGCGCTCTTTCTTGCCCAGGATGCGGTCGAATTTGCCGTTCGCCATCTCGCGAAGCTTGTCCGCGATGGCGTTGTCGGCACTGGCGAGGGTCGGGGCGGCCGCTGGGGCGCTTGCGGCGGGGGCCGGCGCGGCAGCAGCCGGCTTGGCCTCGGCGGTCGGTGCAGGGGCCGGGTTGGCGGCCGGGGCACTCGCGGTCGTGGCGGCGGGTGCGACGTCCTTGGCGGTCAGGGGCGCCGGAAGGCTCGTATCCGGGGTGGGAACGGACGCGGCCTCGGCCGGAGGGGCCGATTGGGCCAGGGAATTGGACGAAACCGCCAGCGCCAAAGCCATGGCGGCACTGGTCAGCAGGGAAAACCGCGCAGTTCGCATCGATCGCTCCTCACTCGTCCCTTCCCGGGGGACTTTCTATCAGGCTTAACAAGCGCCCGAAATCAAACTGTTAGTTATCGCACTTGCCAGACAAATTTCCCGCAAACTTCGCTGGGAAATGTTGCGGCGGAGGCACACTTTAGGCCTCAATTCCAAACCAATTGAGGTCGTTCCTTACCTGTCCACCGGCCATCGACAGGGTCAGGAGAATTTGACCCGAATTGTGGCAGCCGGCGCGTGGGCCGTCGTCCCGGAAGGGGAAATTGTCGCACTCGACCAATAGGAATGCGATGGGCCGATCTCTTTGGAGATCGGCCCAAGCTGGTCGTGCCCGCCGGAAAGCTAAACCGAAGGAATGACCTTCAGGGCAGGGAAGATCTCGCCCAGCAGCGACGGCGGCCAGGGGATCGCCATGAACTGGTCGAACGCCACCCAGATTCCGAACAGCAGCACCAAGGCGTACGGAATCACCAGCTTCCAGCGTTCATTGCCTTCGACGCGCATGAAGAACACGACAAAGACCGCGACAGTCGGGATGAGTCCGATCAGCCACATGACGGCCATGAAGGCGATCAGGTAGCCGAAGAACCGTGCCGCCCGCGCCAGAATGGTCCTGAGCGGCAGATGGTCGGTGTCGGAGGTCAGATCCATGTGGATCTTCTCCTCGACCTGATGCTGCGCCTCGTCGGCAAGGCCGGCGGAGACCGCCGCCGTCGGTTTGCGGCACATTTCGTTGAACAGACTCATCGAGAGCACCGTCAGCGCAATGCAGCCGACGACGATCGGCACCAGCTTGGCGCTGAAGTGCCACGGGATCGCGGCCGCAACCATCGTGGCGATCACGGCGATGTAGAACATCGTGAAGAGCTGCGAGGGATGAAAGCGCGGGGCCTGGAAGCTCTTCACCATCTTTCCGATGCCGCCCTGGTTGCGGATGTCGGCGATGAACGGCCGCACGATACCGATGATCGCCATGACGAGAAGGACGACCACGACCGGACGCCACAGCCAGCTATAGCCGTAGCGTTCGATCGAAATGAACATGTAGCGTTCGATGCTGTCGCCGAGCACGAGCCCAAGGACCAGCGGCGGCCGCGGCCACTTGTGCTGCTTCATCACCCAGCCGAGCAGGCCGAACGCCAGCAAGGCGTAGAGATCGCCCCACGAGCGGTTGGCTTCGAACGCGCCGATGTAAACGATGCCGAGAACCGCCGGCAGGATCAGCGTGTAGCGCAGCGTCGCAAGCCGCGCGAACTGCGGGCTGAAGGCGTAGCAAGCGCCGGCGCCGAGGATGTTGGCGAGCGCGACCGACCACACCATCGTGTAGGTGATGTCGAGATTCTTGTGCAGCATGTCCGGGCCCGGCACGAGCCCATGAATGAGGAACGCGCCGAGCAGGATCGCCATCGTCGCGCTGCCGGGAACGCCGAATGCGATGGTCGGCACCAGCGCGCCGCCTTCCTTGGCGTTGTTGGAGCTTTCCGACGCGATGACGCCGCGCACGTCACCCTTGCCGAAGGTTTGCGACGCACCCTTTTCGGTCTTGAGCGCGTGGCCATAGGCGAGCCAGTCCACCACCGACGCGCTAATGCCGGGGATCGAGCCGATGCCGCCGCCGATCCATGAGCAGCGCAGGATCAGCCACCAGTTCTCGAAGCAGTCCTTCACGCCCTGCCACTGGCCTTTGTAGATGTTCTTCTTGTCGATGTCCTTGGCGATCGTGGTGCGCGCGATCAGGAGGTCGCAAAGCTCAGGCAGCGCGAAGATGCCGAGCAATAGCGGCGTCAGCTTGAGCCCGTCCCAAAGATAGAGGCTCTCGAACGTCCAGCGCAGCGTGCCGGTCTGCGGGTCGGAGCCGATCATCGCAATCATCACGCCAAGGCAGCCGGCGGCGACGCCGCGCAACGGCGCATTGCCGGACAGAACGGCCACCATCGAGATGCCGAGGATCGAGAAGGCGAGCAACTCCGGCGATCCGAGGTAGAGCATCACCGGCCGCAGGATCGGAATCGAGATCGCGAGCAGCATCGCGCCGAAGATGCCGCCCATCAGCGACGACATATAAGCCGCGCTGAGCGCGCGGCCGGCCTCGCCGCGCTTCGCCATCGGATAGCCGTCCAAGACGGTCGCCGCAGATGCGGCACCTCCGGGCACGCCGAACAGGACCGCGGGGATCGGATCGCCGGTGGCTGTCGTCGCGCCCAGGCCGAGCAGCAGCGCGAAGGCGGAGTAGGGGTCCATCGAGAAGGTGAACGGCAGCAGCATCGCGGTGCCGGTCAGTCCTCCGATGCCGGGCACGATGCCGAGCACGAGGCCCATCATGCAGCCCAGCCCGAGGAACATCAGCCGATGGGGCTCCATCAGCGCGAGGAAGGCCTTTCCGGCCGCCGCCGCCATGAATGCAGCTTCCGCTCCGAATTCCATTTCAAATGCTTTCCGGGATGATCAGGGACACGATGACACGCATTACCGCTGCGGCTTGGCGGCCAAGGCCAACCGCGCCCGTTCGATCACGCGTGGCGGCGTCGCATAGAGCTTGGCCGCCAGCGCCTGCATCTCGTCGCCAGGTGTCGGATCGACATCCAGCTTCATCTTGTCGGCTTCGGCCAGCAGGTTCTTGTCGCGCAGCGCCATCGTGAAGCCCTTGCGCAAGGCCGCGACGCGATCCGCGGGCACGCCGGGCGGCAGCACGAACGGACGGCCGAACGAGCCTTGCGTGAACATCAGATCGAGCACCTGGCGATCCTCGTCGGTCTTGGCGAAGGAGCGGGCCAGCGGGATGCCCTGACGGGTCATCTCGGGATGGCCGGTGACGCTCAACTGAGCAATCACCTTCACGATGCCGCGCGAAAACCACTCGGGATGGAAGTTGACGATGCCGGTCCAGCCGATGCCGCACGCGCCCTGCACTTCGCCGCGCTCGAGCGCCAGCGTGATCTCGCGGCTTCCGGGGTATCCGGTGATGATGCGAAACTTGGTGCCGAGGATGCCGTTCATCAGCGCCGGCATGTCGCGGGTGGTCGCGCCTTCGCCGCTTGCGCCGACGATGAGTTCTTTCGTGAAGACATCCTCGAATGTCTTCACCGGCGCGTCGGAGCGCACGAAGCAGATGTAGGCGTCGGTGTTGGCGTTGCCGAGATAGATGAATTTGCTGGGATCGTGAGTCACCTGAGCGTCGCCGAGCAGCGGCTGGAAGATCGCGCCTGGGAAGATCGCGCCGATCACGGTGCCGTCCTTCGGCGCGACGCTATAGATGTATCCGGCCGCGCGGTTCGACCCGGCGCCGCTCATGTTCTGCGGAACGATATTCGGGTTGCCGGGAACGTTGGCGCCGAGAGTACGCGCGAGCAGGCGCGCATAAGTGTCATAGCCGCCGCCCGCCGACGAGCCGACAACCATGTTGATGGATTTGCCTTTGTAGAACTGTTCGACCGCATCCTGGGCGGTCGCGCCTCCAGCGTTGGCAGCCCACAGGGCGCAAGCGCCGGCGACGACGATCAGCCGCACGCAATACCCGATCGACATCGACACCGTCCCGCGATTCCCCGGCGGTTGTTTTTGTTGCCGCTTGTTTCCACCCGCGGCGAGGTTTTCAGGCGGTGCCATTCCTGTCAACACTCGGGTATCTTTCGGTGTTCTGGATCGCGGAACGGGAACCACTGGCTGTGGTGATAACCCCTGCGACGCGCTAGGCTCACGGTCTGTGCCGCCCTCCGCGACACGCGGACGCAGGATGCGGCATTGCGCGAGGACCACCGTCCCCAGGTGGCGCGATCAACCTGTCAGGTGAGGACCATGATCGACTTCTACGGACTGACCAGCCCGAACGTGCAGAAGATTTTCATCATGCTCGAGGAAACCGGGCTTCCTTACAACTTCAAGCCGGTCGACGTCTGGGCGAGCCAGCAGCACACGCCCGAATTCGAGCTGCTCAACCCGAACAAGAAAATCCCGGTGATCGTCGATCACGATGGACCGGGCGGCAAGTCGTACACAGTGTTCGAATCCGGCGCGATCCTGATGTATCTCGCCGAGAAGAGCGGCAAGTTCATGCCCAAGGACACGGCGTCGAAATACGAGGTCATCCAGTGGCTGATGGTCCAGGTCTCGGGCGTGGGACCAGCCTTCGGCAACTTCACGCACTTCAACCTGTTCGCACCCAAGTCCGGCAACGACTATTCGCTGAGCCGCTACAAGACCGAACTGCTGCGGCTCTACGATCTCCTCAACAAGCGGCTGGGTGAGGTGAAGTATCTCGGCGGCAAGGAGTACTCGATCGCCGACATCGCGACATTCCCCTGGACTCGCCAGCATCAGGCGCAAGGCGCCTACATCGACAATCTGCCGAACTTCAAGCGCTGGTTCGAGGAGCTCTCGGCGCGGCCAGCGATCAAGGCCATGATCGCCAAGCAGGGCGAGATCAAATCGAGCCGCGAAACCGCGACCGACGATCACAAGGATCGTTTCTTCGGCCGCGGCAAGTACGCGCGGGCTTAGTACAAAGCGCGCCAAATACTCCGGCGTCATGCCCGGCCTTGTGCCGGGCATCCACGTCTTACTTTCTTTCTTGTCGAGCCAAAGACGTGGATGGCCGGGACAAGCCCGGCCATGACGGCTGTATTCGCTGCGCGAGCGTCAAACTCCGCTGTCATCCTGCGTTCAGGGGGCGACAGTCGCGATGTTACGGCCTAAGCCGCCGCGATCTCCGTCACCGGCTGTTTGTACGCCTTCAGCGCCGGCATCACCTCTTTCGCGAACAGCCGGAGATTGTCGACGGTGGCGTCATGAGGCATCGCGCCGGCGTGGCCCATCATCAACAGGTTGCCCATGCCGCCGCAGTATTCGCAGAAGTCGGTGATCTGCTTGGTGACCTGATCGGGCGTGCCGCAGAACAGGATGCCGGCGTCGATCAGATCCTGCACGCTTGCGCTGTACATGTTGATGCTGCGGCCGTCCTTCGTGAAAGAGCGTGGCGGCGACTCTCCGCGCAGCATTCGCGCATAGTCGTCCGTTGTGAGGTAGCCCGGCGGATTGCGGAAGGGAAGATGCACGATCGCCGACGATGAGAGATAGGTCGCGACCATCGCGCCGCGGCGGCGCGCCTCTTCCTCGTTGTCCGCGGTTGCCACGAGCCCGAGATAGCCGAAGCGGTCGGCGTCCGCGTGCTTGCGATGCTTGGCGAAATAGCCCTCGCGATAGGCATCCTGCAACGGCCGCGTGGCATAACCCGAGCCGAGCGTCGCCATCACGTAGCCCTTCTCGCCGAGCAGCTTCGCCTGCGACTTGCTGCCGGTGGTGCTCCAGATCGGCGGATGCGGCTGCTGCACCGGACGCGGCCAGACGTTCACCTGGCGATAGTGGAAGTATTCGCCCTCCCAGTTGAACGGTGCGCCATGGCTCGTCATGGCCTTCACAATGAAGTCGTGCGCCTCCCAGAAGCGGTCCATCACGCCGACCGGATTCTGGTTCGACGCCGGAAACTCGTAAGGCACGCCCTTCACGAAGCCCATGTCGAGGCGGCCGCGCGAGATCACGTCGATGGCGGCAAGCTCCTCCGCGCAGCGCAGCGGATCGGTGCGGTGGCCGAGCGGATAACCGAGCACAAGCAAACGCGCGCGCTTGGTCTCGCGCGCCAGAATCGAAAGTCCGATCACCACCGCCGACGACATGCACGTCGCGGTCTGATGGTGCTCGTTGAGCATGATGTCGTAGCCAAGTTCGTCGGCGAGCACCCACTCGTCGTAATAGCGATGCAGCAGATCGCCGGCGACCTTCGGATCGAGCTTCGCGCTCGGCAGGTTCACGCGCAGCGAGCCTTCGTGGTGCTCCCAGGCGGGGTAATACGGCTGCTCGGTGAAGTGATACACCCGCATGGTCGTTCTCCTCAGCCCGCTTTCGCCGAAGTCTTGGCGGAGACCTGCGCGCCGGCTCCAGCGAACGCCAGCGCCTGACGCGCGAATTCATCCGGCTGCTCGATGTGCGGATAATGTCCCGCGTGCTCGATCGGCTGGAACTTCGCGCCTGCGATCATCGCGCAATAAGCGCGGCCGTAATCTTCGCTCAGGATGCGGTCGGCCATACCCCAGAGGAACAGCGTCGGAATCTTGATCCGATGCAGCCGGCCCTTGAGCTTCGGATTGTGCATGTAGGGCGACCAAGCGAAGCGGGCGGTCGCTTCGCGGTTGCGCGCGGCGCGCAGCGACTCGTCTTCCGGTAGCGTCTTGTAATCGCGCTTGCCGGCGTTCGGATCGAAATAGGAGCGCGCCAGAAGCTCGTCCGGCACCAGCGACCAGATGTCGACAATGTCGCGTGTCTCGCGGTCGCCGACCTTCACGCCGACCGGATTGCCGAGCACGAGCGCGGCGATGCGCTCGGTGGTCTTCACCGCCATCTCGGTTGCGATCCATCCACCGATGCCGATGCCGACGACGAGAATGTCGCGCAGATCGCGCTGCTCGATCAGGTCGAGATAGAAGTAGGAGAGGTCGTCAATGGTCGACAGGCCCTTCGGCAATTGCGATTTGCCGAAGCCCGGATGCGTCGGCGCGATGACGTGGCCGCCTTTGGCGAGAGCGTCGAGCACGGGCGCGTTTGCGTCGACGCCGATGCCGGGATGCAGGAACAGGATCGGGCGGCCTTGGCCGCGCTCGGTGGCTTCGAGGGTGACGCCGTTCACGACGATCGACGAGATCGCGCCGCTATTCGCGGACATACACAGCACCCCTCGCGTTTCTTCCCTCTCTTCCCATTGCACGACCACAGGCGCTGTTTCAAGATCGCACCTCGAAAGTGCGTTCATTGGAGAGGAACGATCTCATGGCGGCTGCCGAAAAGCTGGGCGAATTCGAAACCCGGCTCAATGTGACCTATGCGACGCATGACAGTGTTGCGCTTGCGGGCGACCTGTATCTGCCCAAAGGTCAGGGGCCCTTTCCAGCTTTGGTTGCGGTGCACGGCGGCGGCTGGGTGCAGGGCTCGCGCGTCGCGGCGTTCCAGTATTGGGGGCCGTGGTTTGCCGCGCGCGGTTACGCCGTGTTCGCGATCTCGTACCGGCTCGCCAAGACCGGGTATAAGACGTTCCCGCATGCCGTGCAGGACGTGCTCGCAGGCATCCAATATGTCCGCGGCAATGCGAAGGAACTCAACATCGCGCCGGACCGCATCGGCCTGTTCGGTCATTCCGCCGGCGGCAATTTGTCCGCGCTCGCGGCGCTCGGCGGCAAGAGGTTCGCCGACGGTTATCCGAACGATCCGCACGCCAAGGTGAGCACCGACGTGAAGGTGCTCGCGGGGCTGTACGGCGTTTATGACGTGGCGCACATGTGGGGCGTCTACAACACGCAGACCCCGAGCGCGAACAACATCGAGAAGTTTATCGGCTGCTCGCTCGCGGAAAATCGCCAGCTTTATTTCGATGCGTCGCCGATCAGCTACGCCGTCACGGCCAACAACAAGATCGCGGTGCATCTCGGCGTCGGCACCGAGGACGATCTGGTCGACCGCAAGGCCAACACCGACGCCTTCGTGATGGCGCTGAAGCAGGCCGGCTTCTTCGTGCGCACCACCATCGTGCAGGGTGCGCCGCATTACTTCGGCAGCGATCCGATCGATGAACCAGGCAGCCAGTCGGGGTTCCTCGCGCCGCGCCTTCTCCGCTTTCTCGCCGAGAGGCTCTGATGCGCGCGCTGACTGTGGTTGCGGCGCTGCTGATCGCTGCGCCCGCATTCGCACAGCAGCGCGACGCGGCGGCGGATTATCCGAGCCGCACCGTGAAGATCCTGGTGTCGGCGCCGCCCGGCGGCGGCCCCGACATCGCCGCGCGCATCGTCGCCGAGAAGCTGCGGCAGATGTGGGGCCAGCCGGTGATCGTGGAGAACCGGCCGGGCAATGCGGGCAACCTCGGCGCCGAAGCGGTCTCGCTCGCGCCGCCCGACGGCTACACGATCCTTTCCGCACAGCCGTCGCCGCTCACCACCTCGATGCATCTCTATGCGAAGCTTGGCTACGATCCGCTGGCGTTCGAGCCGATCGCGGTGATGACGTCGTTCCCCAATCTGCTGCTGGTGCGGCCGGACTTTCCGGCGAACTCGTTTCAGGAGTTTGTCACCTACGCGAAGGCAAACCCGGAGAAGGTCAACTACGCCTCGCAAGGCATCGGCACCACGCCTCACCTGACCGGCGAGTGGTTTCAGCGCGCGACCGGCACCAAGCTGGTGCATGTGCCGTACCGCGGCACGGCGCAGGCGGTGAACGACCTGATCGCGAGCCATGTCGACATGATGTTTCTGGAACTCGCCGCGGCCACGGAGCTTGCCCATTCGGGCCGCGCCAAGATCCTCGCCATTGCCGCGAGGGAGCGCGTGGCTTCGATGCCGAACGTGCCGACGCTCGGCGAGCACGGCTATCCCATCGAGTCGCTCGCCTGGAACGCGCTCGCCGCGCCGCCAAAGACGCCGCAAGCGATCGTCGCCAAGATCAACGCGGCGGTGAACGAAGTGTTCAAGGCGCCGGACACTGCGGCGCAGTTCGCCAATCTCAAGATGCAAACGGTGGGCGGCACGCCCGCGCACGCGGCGGAGTTCTTCAAGATCGAACGTCAGCGTTGGGGCGAGGTGATCCGCGCCGCCAACATCACGGTGCATTGATGCCGTCGATGGAGGATTGGGCAGGGCAGGGCGCGCGCACCGCGCCGGCCGTTGCGCGCAATCGCGATCCGATCCTTGCGGTGTTGCGGCGCTTCTTGCCCGCGCGTGGTTTCATCCTTGAAATCGCAAGCGGCACCGGCGAGCACGCTGTGCATTTCGCCAGGGGCTTGCCCGGCGCAACATGGCAGCCGTCCGATCCGGATACCGAAAGTCTCGCCAGCGTTGCCGCGCATCGTGCCGCAGCGAAATTGCCAAACCTTCTCCCGCCGCTGGAGCTCGACGTCACCGCACCGCTATGGCCGGTGACGAAGGCTGACGCCGTCGTTGCGATTAACATGATCCACATTGCGCCGTGGTCCGCGTCGGAAGGCCTGATGGCGGGCGCGGAGCGGATGCTTCCAGCCGGCGGCGTGCTCTATCTCTACGGGCCTTATAAGGAGAAGGGCGTCCACACTGCGCCGAGCAACGAAGCCTTCGACCGCAGCCTTCGCATGCGCGATCCATCCTGGGGCCTGCGCGATCTGGACGATGTCATCGCGCTGGCGAGCAATCATTCGCTCGATTTCGCCGAGCGCATCGCCATGCCTGCCAACAATCTCAGCGTGATCTTCCGCCGCCGCTGATTATTGGCGTCCAAGGAATGCGGGCGAGGGCGGCAGGCCCCAGATGTACGCCGCGCCGTGGCTGTCCCAGACCTTGGGATATTGCGGAAAGTCCTTGTGCCACGGCCGAGGATCGAAATAGCCGAGCGCCTCGTCCTTCATCTGATCGAGCTCGCAGAAATACTCGACCATCCAGTCGTCGGCGTTCTTGTTGAACGTCGCGACGTTGTGGCCGGGCCCGAGCCGCACCGGTCCCCACAAGATCGGGATATTCTTCCGCCCGAAGATGTCGCAGGCGTTCTGCAGATGCGAGAAATCGCGCAGCTCGAACGCGATGTGGTGCATCTTCACGTCCGGCCCCTGGATGAAGTTCACCACGTGATGGTCGGCGTTGCAGCGCAGGAACACGAAGAAGTCCGCGATCCAGTCCGACACCTTGAATCCGAGCACCTTGATGTAGAACTCGGCGAGGGCCCTCGGATCGGGAACATGGAATGCGAGATGCCCCAGCTTATAAGGCCCGATGCCGCCGGGGTTCTGCTCGAGCCCGAGTGCCTTGAACTCGGTGAACAGTTCGATGGCCGTGCCCTTGGGATCGGTGAACGAGATCGCCTTGGGCGTGCCGGGCGCAGAGTCCGATTTGATGTCGCTCTTGATGCCTTCGACTGAGAGCCGCTTCGCCATGTCGGCGAAGTCTTCTTCGGGCGAAACCTGGAACGACAGTTGGGCGCAGCGTTTCTCGCTGGCTTTCCGTAGCTCGACCGCCAGCGTTCCCGCCCGCGCGGCCAGAAACGCGCGATCCTTCTCGCGCGCGACCAGCGCAAGCCCTGTCACCTGCGTGTAGTAGTCGATCTGCTTGTCGAGGTCCGCCGTCTCGAATGTCGCGTGGCCCATGCGGCGGACTTTGATCATGGCGTCTATTTCCGTCCGACCAGATCGACGAGGGCCGACATCCCGATGTGACCCGCGCCCTCGTCGACCTCGGCATCATACTCCTTGATGTCGAGCTCGGAGAGATCGCCGAAGGCGTCGCGCAGCATTTTCGGCGTATAGAGATTCTCGATCTGCGATGGTCCGCCGGTCTTGTATTCGAGCTGCTTGGGCCCATAGCCCTCGAGTAGCAGGATGCCGTCCGGCTTCAGCGCCGTCTTGACGTTGGCGAACACCTTGCTGCGCAGGTCCGGAGTCAGGAACTGAAAGAAAATACCGGCGATCAGATCGAACGCCTCGACCGGCCATGTCCACGTCGGAAGGTCTGCGATTTCGGTGCGGATCGTGACGCCGCGCTCGGCCGCGAGCTGCCGCGCTTTTTCCTGCGCGGTCGGCGAGAAATCGAGCGACAGCACGTCGAGGCCGCACTGCGCGATGAACACGCCGTTGCGGCCTTCGCCGTCGGCGATGCTCAGCGCCTTGCCGCCGGCCTTGCTCTTGATCAGGTCGGCGTTGCGCTTGACGAACGCGTTCGGCTCCTTGCCGAACAGGTATCCCGGCGCGGAGAAGCGCGTCTGCCAGCGTTCGAACTCGGACATGAACCCTCAGATCAGCGGAACAGCGCCAGCGGCGCGAGTGTGATCGCGGGAATGTACGTGATCAGCATGAGCATCACCAGATAGATGGCGAGGAACGGCAGCACACCGCGATAGAGTTCCGGCAGCGGCGTCCTGAACAGCGCGTGCGATGTGAACAGGTTCAGGCCGAACGGCGGCATGAACAGGCCTATGGCGAGGTTCACCGTCACGATGATGCCGAAGTGGATCGGGTGCACGCCGGCAGCATAGGCGAGCGGCGTCAGCAGTGGCGTCAGCAGCAGGATCGCGGCCGGCGGCTCCAGCACGCTGCCGACGAACAGCAGGATCACATTGATCGCCAGCAGCAGCATCCACGTCGAAAGGCCCCAACTGCCGACCTCGGCAACGAGCTTTGTCGGCAATCCGCTGGTGGTGATGAGCCACGCGAAGGCGCCGGCCGCCGATACGATGATGAGGATTTGCGCGCTCAGCGTCGCGGAATCGAGCGTGATGCGCCACAGATCAGCCCACGTGATCTCGCGATAGACGAACATCGAAATGACAATCGCGTAGATGCAGGCGACGCCGGCCGCTTCCGTTGGCGTGAACAGGCCGCCGTAGATGCCGCCGAAGATGACGAGTGGCGCCAGCGCGGCCCAGATCGCGCCCTTGCTCGATTGCCGGATCGTCGACCAGCTCGGCCGCGGCGTGATCGGGATGTCCTTCTTTTTGGCGTAGTACATCACGTACAGCGCCAGCGCGATGCTGATCAGGATGCCGGGCACGAAGCCTGCGAGGAACAGTTGCGGCACCGATTGCTGCGCGGCGATGCCGTAGATGATCATCGGGATCGACGGCGGGATGATGACGTCGATCACGCCGGTCGCGGTGACCAGGCTGCTCGAAAATCTGTCGCCGTAGCCGTTCTTCCTCAGGGCCGGCACAGTCAGCTTGCCGATCGCGGCGACACAGGCGACGCTCGATCCGGACATCACGCCGAAGATGGCAGAGGCTCCAACGGCTGCGATTCCAAGCGAGCCGCGGATCGCGCCGACCACGGACATGATCAGTGCGATCAGCCGCTGCGCGATGCCGCCGCGCGACATGATATCGCCCGCGTAGATGAACAGCGGAACGGCCAGCAGTGGGAACACGTCCAGACTGCCGTACATGGCCGAATGGATCGCCTGGATCGGATTGGTGCTCAGCACGATGCCGCCGAGCGCCGCAGCCAGCAGCGCGACGAAGATCGGAACGCCCCCGATCAGCAGGAGCATCGGAATAACGGCGATCAGAAGGAGATTCATGCGCGGGCCTTCGTCAGCACGAGACGCGTAAACATCAGGATCGCGATGACGACGAGGCTGATTGTGACGAACGATTGCGGAATCCACATCGGGAATTCCAGCGCATCGGTGGTCTGGCCGTATTCGAACAGCAGCCGCACGATGCCGTAGCTCGACCACGCCACGACGAGAAGCACAAACATCGAGGCGAGTGTCGCGACGATGCGAATGATGCATTGCACCTTCGGAGAGGAACGCTCCACGAACGTATCGATTCGGATGTGCACGTTGCGCCACGTCACCGCAATGGCGCCGGTGAACACGCCGAGGATCATGAACATGATCATCGCTTCTTCCGCCCAGGGAAACGGCTTGGCGAAGAAGTAGCGCGCCACGACGTTGGCGCCGTTGATCGCCACGATGGCGAGAAGCGCCAGCGCCGCGATCGCCTGGCAGACCTTTGTCAGGCCTTCGCCGATGCGGGCGATCGGGCCGGAGAGTACGATAACTTCGTCGGTGGTGGGCTCACTCATACGCGTCTCGTCTTGCTCGAAAGTCGCGCCGCCCGCGGTGCTTGTCCGCGGGCGGCGTTCGTTGTCCGGTTACTTCACGCTGTCGGCGGCCGCCTTCAGCTTGCCGTAGAACTCTTTCATGCTCGCGTTCTTGTTGAGGACCGGCTGGATCGCCGCGTCGGCCTTCTTGACCGCCTCGGCCTGCTCCGCGTCGGAGAGCTTGAACGTCTTTCCGCCCGCCGCCGCCCATGCCTTGTTGTCGGTCTCCGCGCGTGCGATCGACCACTTCACGAGTTCCGGCTCGACCTTCGCGCCGGCGTCGCGCACGGCCTTCTGAAGATCGGGCGGCAGCTTGTCGTACCAGGGCTTGCTGACGAGGCCGAGCGAGATCAGCGCCCACAAATGCGTGTCGATCTGATTGGGCGCGGCATCGAAATACTTGAACGCCAGGAACACCGGCATGCCGGAGTTCGCGCCGTCGATCGTGCCCTGCTGGATGGCGGGCAGCACTTCGCCGAGCGTCATCGGCACCGGCGCCGCGCCGAGCGACGCGGTCGCCTGCTGTTCCGCTTCGGAGGCGAGAACGCGGGTGCGCTTGCCGGCGAAGTCGGCGAGCTTGGTGACCGGCGTCTTGTAGACGAAGGACTGCGTGTCGAAGAGATGAGCGCTGACCACGATCATGCCGCGCGTGATCGCCATGTCGGCGAGGGCTTGCCGGAACGCCGGTGTGGTCAGCACCTTGCGGGCGTGGTCGGCGTCCCGGAACAGGCCGGCCATGGCCGGCGCCTGGAAGCGCTGATCGGCGCCGACGAACAACTCCGACGGTCCGTTCACGCCCTCGATCGTGCCGAGGCGCAGGCCTTCGGTCTGACGCTGCGCGTTGCCGAGCTGGCCGGCCGGATAGATCTCGACCTTGATGCGGCCGTTGGTGGCCCGCTCGAGCTCGGTCTTGTACATCTTGATGAATTCGTGCTGCGAGTCGTTGATCGTCAGCGTTGCGAACTTCATCGTGTATTCTTGCGCTTGCGCAGGTGCTGCGAGCGCCAATGCGGCCAATGCGAGCGTCGTGGCGCCGCCAATGAACCGATTATGCCATTTCGTCATAAGAGTTATCCTCCCGAGTACACTCATTGCTCGATGCTAGACCGTTCAGAAATTCAAATCCAATCTCTCACTCAACTCGACGCTGCTCTTGATGTCTTTGTGTCGCGGCGCGCACGTTTGATCTCCGTCATGGCGCGCTCGCTGTTCTCTGCGAACAGTCCGAGAAAGCGCGTGACGGCGGCGAATTCCTTTCGCTCGACATTTTCGAACAGGATGTCGTTGACGTCGCGCACGAACGGCGCAACCTGAAGCAGCGTGGTCTCGCCCTTGCGCGACAATTTGACCAGCACACCACGGCGGTCGCGCGTGTTTGCACGCTTGGTGAGCAGGCCCTTTCGGATCAGCCGCCCGACCTCGGTGGTGACGTGGGTGGAAGCGAGTTGCACATGCTCGGAGAGCTCGCGGATCGATACGCCTTCGGTCTTCTGGCGATAGGCGGTGCCCACCATCACGGCGAACTGCGAGCCGGTGAGCGACATGGCGCGGCCGAAGGCCTCGCGGCAGGCGATCAGGCGGCCGAACGCCAGAACCATCAGATAGAGCGCCTGCCGGAATGGCTCGTCGCTGCTGCCGGACAAAAGATCCGGATGCGACACCGTGCGCGGCATGTGAAATGGCGCGCCGGAGGCTGGGGGGCGGGGACGGGCGGTTCGTTTTGATCGGGCCATGCGTTGAACGGGCCGGAAAGGTTGAGGCAATGGCGGGATCATGACGGGGAATTGACGCCGCCGCAATAGCTACATACTGTAGCTAAATTCTGGAGCTATCGGACAGGCTAAATTTTGGCCTTTATGGCGGAGGATGCTCATGCGGACTGGCGCGCAATACATCGAATCCCTGAAGGACGGCCGGCAGGTCTTCCTCAACGGGGAGAAGGTTGCGGATGTCACAACCCATCCGGCGTTCCGCGGGGCGATCCGCTCGGTCGCGCGGCTGTTCGATATTGCCGCGGCGCCCGAGAATCGCGAGCTGATGACGTTCACCTCGCCCAAGACCGGAAAGCCGGTCTGGCGCGCCTATCAGATCCCGAAGACGCATGCGGACCTGAGGGCACGACGTCTGTTCTCCGAGAAATGGGCGGAAGCGACCTTTGGTCTCATGGGACGCACGCCCGATCACGTCGCGGGCTTTTTCGCCGGCTACGCGGCGACGCCGCAGGTGCTGGGCGCAGGCGGACAGAAGTACGCCGACAACGTCGTGAAGTTCTACGAGAAGATGCGCGACGAGCATCTCTATCTCAGCTACGCGATCGTTCCGCCGCAGATCGACCGCTCCAAGCCCGCCCACAAGCAGAGCGATCCGACGCTCTACGCCGGCGTGGTGAAAGAGCGCGACGACGGCATCGTCATTTCCGGCGCGCAGCAGCTCGCCACCGGCGGCGTGATGTCCGACTACATCCATTTGAGCTGCATCCATCCGTTGCAGCCGGGCGATGAGAACTACGCCAACTGCGTCGCGATCCCGGTCAGTGCACCGGGCGTGAAACTGTTCCCGCGCCGCCCGTTTGCATCGGCAGCGACCCATTCGGCCGACTATCCGCTGTCGACCCGGTTCGACGAGTCGGACAGCTATTGCGTCTTCGACAACGTGTTCGTGCCGTGGGAGCACGTCTTCATCTACCGCAACACCGAGATCAGCCGCGATCAGTGGTGGAAGACGCCGTCGCACCTCTACGGCAATCATCAGGCGCAGTGCCGCTACGTCACCAAGCTGCGTTTCATGATCGGTCTTGCCCAGCGCATGAACGAGATGACCGGCAACGCGGCAGCGCCCCCGGTGCAGATCATGATGGGCGAGCTCGCCGCGCTCGTGTCGGTCTACGAGCACATGCTGCTGTCCCATGAGGTCAGCGCGCCGATCGTCGATGGCGTGCTGTGGCCGTCCAAGACGGCGCTTTATGGTGCGATGGCGCTCCAGCCGGAGTTGAACGGCCGGATGTTGGAGATGATCCGCGAGATGGCGGGTTCGGCGATGATCACGCTGCCGTCGTCGGCGGCGGACTTCGGCAACGCCGAGACGCTGCCCTTCATCGAGAAGTACATGCGCTCGGGCTCGATGGACGCCAAGGCGCGCATCGCGCTGATGCGGCTCCTTCAGGATTTCATCGCCACCGAGTTCGGCGGCCGCCATCAGCAATACGAGAAGTTCTACGGCGGTGCGTCGTTCCTGGTGAAGCAGAACGTCTACCGCAACTACGACTTTAAGCGCGCGACCGCGATGGTCGATGCGGCGCTCGCGCTGCCGCCGGTGGAGTAGTTCTCCGCAACTGGCGCAACAGCCTCCTCTGTCGTCCCCGCGAAGGCGGGGACCCATAACCACCAGTCTTTGTATCTGCGAAGCAGAGTGGATCCCCGCTTTCGCGAGGATGACAGCCGGAGTGTGTTGCGCGAGCAAAGAACTCGACTGTCATCGCCGGGCATAGCCGTTCGAAGAACGGCGTCGCTTCGCTCGCCTATGTCCCGGCGATCCCGCTTAGGTGGGTACTGTGCCTCCCTAAGCGGGATGCCCGGCACAAGGCCGGGCATGACGGCGGTGGGTGTTGCGGCCTCCGAAATAAATTACGCCCCGCCTCTTGACTTAATTCCTACTGTATATAATCCTATATCTGTCCGATCCAACCGAGGGCGTTGTCATGAGACGTCATTTCAGCGGGAGCGGATGCGGAAGCCTGCGCTTGGGGCTCGTAACCCCAATCCCGGGCGGCTCCGGGCATCGAGTCGGGCGGCACTAGGACCGCTCTGCGAGGTGCTCGCTGGACTGGGACAGGGTGACGAAGCCCACGTCCCAGGAAACCCGGCCCGGAGCTGAGTTGCGGTCCACGATCGCAACGAGCACCGCGATGGAGCGCTGGGTGGCGAGCGTGTCTTTCGAGCGAAAAGACGCGCCACGCCGCAAGGCGTGACTAGATGGTTGCGCTGCTCAGCGCTCCATCCCCTCGACTATTCCGAGGGGGAAACAGGAAGACGGCGGCCGGGCGCCGGAACCAGCCCCGGAGCGAATTGGCGTGGCTGTTTGACAAGTGAATC
>JBFLYS010000043.1:0-16327 GCA_040756555.1 Pseudomonadota bacterium
GAGCTGTTCAAATCCATGGCGAAGGTCGACATCACGCACGTGCCCTATCGCGGCGCGGCGCCGGCCTTGAGCGATCTGATGGCGGGGCGCGTCGACATCATGTTCGCCGTGATGGGCTCCGGCTTGCCGCTGGCGCAATCCGGCCAGTTGCGGGCACTGGCCGTGACGACCGACAAGCGAATGGCTTCTGCTCCGGATATTCCGACCATCGCGGAGACCGGTGTGCCGGGTTACGACTCGTCGTCGTGGTTCGCGTTCTTCCTGCCCGCCAAGACGCCGCCCGCGATCGTGACGAAGGTCTCGGCCGACACGGCCACGGTCCTGAAAGACCCGGCGGTCGTCGCCCGGCTGGAGCAGCTCGGCATGGTGATCGTGGGGTCGACCCCGGCGGAGATGGGGGCGTATCTGAAGGCCGACATCGCCAAATGGGGCCCGGTGATCAAGGCGGCCGGGATCAAGGTCAGCGAATAGGCGATTTTCCTGAGGCGGGATAGCGGCTTAGGTGTCCTAGACAGGCCGGAATCGAGCCTCTATAAAGCCCGCGCTTCCCTGAAATACCAACAATGCCCAGGTAGCTCAGTTGGTAGAGCATGCGATTGAAAATCGCAGTGTCGGTGGTTCGATTCCGCCCCTGGGCACCATTGTCCTCCTAACTCCTTGAAACCAAAATAGATCAGTGCGATCAGCGTCTTGTGGCGCGCCCGGGTGGTACACACGGGTGGTACATATGACCCTCGCAATGACTCGTCCCTGAAAGCACCCGAAGACTGGAACGTATTGGCTACGCAAACGCGTGCCAGACGATCTCCGATCCATCCTTGGGAAATCCGAAGAGAAGCGCACACTTGGAACGAAGGACGCCGCTGCTGCGCAGTTGCGATCGAGTCAGCGATTATGAATTTTCCGGGGAAGTGGATTTAGCTACGAGCTCTTTCACTCTGCCCCGATCAATTTTGCCGGTTGACGTTCGCGGAATTGAATTGACGGAAATGAGCAACTTGGGAACGAACACTTTAGGCAAGCGCTGATTCAGATGCTCGCGCAATCCGGCTTCGTCTGCCTCACTGCGCCACACGACAGCGCTGCCAAGAACATGGACTCCCGTGGAAGTCGTTGCGGCAAAAGCGGCTGCTTCGCGGACTGGAGGGAAGGATGTGACAGCGGTTTCGACTCGTTCGGGATGTACCTTGTCGCCACCCAAGTTAATCAGACTATGCTCGCGTCCCGCGATAACGAGCATGCCGTTCGGCATTAGCCTCCCGATATCGCCCGGATAGAAGCAACCATCGCGGAATCGAAGACGCGTTGTCTCGGGATCTCCGACATAACCGTCAACCACACATTCGCTACGGATGCGGACCAGTCCTTCTTGCCCTACGGGCAATATCTCGTCCGATGAATTGACGATCTCGATCCGAACGCCCGGTGCAACAAAACCTACGGCTCCATTCACTTTTGCAAGAGCTGCCACCGGCCCCGAAGCCGCAACGCCTGCTTCGGTCGACCCATATGACGATATCACGTTGGCCCCGAGCCGCGAACGCACGCGCTCAGATGCGGCTTGTGTCAACAAGCTTCCGGTCGAAACGATGACGTCAAAGCGATGCCCTAAAGTTGGATGTTGATCGTACAACTCAGCCATCTGCGCCAGCGATTGCGGAGAAGCGACCATAGCTTGGACGCGATATGCTGACAGTGTCTCTAGAAAGTCGGTCGATTTTTCGTCGCGCATAAACAATGCGCCGCCACGAGCCAACGTATAGATAAAAAATGTCAGTCCGATTCCGGTGGACAATCCCACGCTCATATAAATTCGAGAGCAATCTGGAAAACGGTTTCCGTAAGTCGTCTGGAGACGATAAACGCGAGTCAACACATGCTTGTTGGCCCGCAAGATCGCTTTCGGGAAACCGGTCGAGCCTGACGTTAAAATGATGCGGCAAGGGTCGTCAGTAGACGCAAGCGGTTGTTCGGCATCAGCAAGAGGTGTGCCTTCGCCGGTGAGCCAGTTTGGGTCCACCTTTATCGTTCGTGGAATAGGGGATGCTGAAAACGAAGGGTCCACCAACGCGAAATCGACGTTCAATTCCCGAGGTAGCTTCTGTTCGCGCGAAGAAAGGGTGACAACGCCGATCTTTGTTAAGCCAAGAATCAATACGCTGTGCAGGATCGGGTCGCTAATGAAGAGAGCAACTACGTTTCCGCGGACGATCCCACTGGCGCGTGCTTGGCGGCCGACATTGTGAATGAACCGCTCTAGCTGACGATACGTGACCTGGTTGAACAGGGTGCCCGGAGCACAAAGAGCCAATGCGGTGGGCTGGCATTTGCATTGAAACAGGATGGGATCGACAACATTCATGACCTGACGCTTCCTCACGCATGACGCGACCGAATTTATTTTGCGTGTGAGTATAGCGCCACGTTGACGCGTGCAACTTGGAATATATGCTGAAGATGTCTGTAGTCTTTCTACAAGCTACAGCATGTGAATTTGTAAGCGTTGCGTGCGTCGCTGGGGGCGTTAAAGCGAATGGGGGAAGGCCAAGGCGTTTCGGGCGCCTCGGAAACGAGTGTCGATTCACTCGTTTTGTTGCTGCGATTTCACGAGGTCGCGATCGATCCAGCGCAAATCCGGCACCAATTCGGCAGTTCGTCGTTTGGCGTGACGGAAATACTGCTGTGCGCCAAAGAGCTCAAGCTCAAGGCGCGATCGCTTTCCACCAATTGGTCCCGATTGCCGAAGACTCCGTTGCCCGCACTCGCGGAGTGCCGTGATGGCAGCTTTGTCGTTTTAGGAAAAGCTCTCGACGATAAGGCGCTCCTTCAGGATCCTCGGGTTGGAAGGCCGCAGCTCGTCAGCCGAGCAGAATTCGAAGAGCAGTGGACCGGGCGGCTTGTGGTTTTGGCGCGCCGGACTTCGCTGAGCGATCTGGCACGCAAATTCGATATCACCTGGTTTCTCCAGGCCATTCACAAGTATCGGAAGATACTGGGCGAGGTTCTCGTCGCCTCGTTCTTTCTCCAGTTGTTTGCGCTGGTCTCTCCGCTCTTCTTTCAAGTGGTGATCGACAAAGTCCTCGTTCATCGCGGGCTCACAACGCTCGACGTTTTGGTCATCGGCCTTGTTACGATATCGATCTTCGAGGCAATACTCGGTGCGTTGCGTACCTACGTGTTCTCGCACACGACGAACCGTATCGATGTGGAGCTCGGCGCGCGTCTATTTCGCCATCTGATGGCGTTGCCGATCGCTTATTTCGAAGCAAGGCGTGCCGGCGACTCCGTGGCGCGCGTTCGCGAGCTTGAGAACATACGGAATTTCTTGACCAGCTCTGCGCTCACGCTGGTGATCGATCTGTTCTTCACGTTCGTTTTTCTTGGCGTGATGTTCTACTACTCGCCGCTTCTGACCTGGATCGTTATTGGATCGTTTCCGTTCTATATCGCGCTGTCGGCCGGGGTCACGCCGATCTTCCGCCGCCGCCTCGACGAAAAATTCAATCGTGGGGCGGAGAACCAGGCCTTCCTGGTGGAGAGCATATCCGGCGTTCAAACGCTGAAGGCGATGGCGGTCGAGCCGCAGATGCAGCGGCGATGGGAGGAGCAGCTCGCCGGCTATGTGAGCGCGAGCTTCAAGGTCATCTCGCTGGGAAATTGGGCGAGCCAGAGCGTTCAGCTCATCAGCAAGATTGTCACGGCGCTGACACTCTACTTCGGCGCTTATCTCGTGATCGACGGAAACCTGACCGTCGGTGAACTGGTCGCCTTCAACATGCTGGCCGGCCGCGTCGCGCAGCCCATTCTGCGGTTGGCGCAGATGTGGCAGGATTTCCATCAGGCGCGAATATCGGTCCAACGCCTTGGCGACATTCTCAACGCTGTGCCGGAGCCGACGTTTACGCCCGGCCGCACCGCGCTGCCGACAATCCGCGGCAGCGTGATGTTCGACCATGTCACGTTCCGTTACCGTCTGGACGGGCCCGAAGCCCTCAAAGACGTCACGCTTCAGGTCGCGCCGGGGCAGGTGGTCGGTATTGTCGGGCCTTCCGGTTCGGGCAAATCCACGCTGACCAAGCTGGTGCAGCGGCTTTACGTTCCCGAGAGCGGGCGGGTGCTGGTCGACGGCGTCGATATCGGGATGGTCGATGTCGCTTGGCTCCGTCGCCAGGTGGGCGTCGTCCTGCAAGAAAACGTCCTCTTCAATCGCTCGGTCCGCGAGAACATTGCGTTGTCGGACCCTTCGATTCCGATGGACCGCGTGATCGCAGCGGCGCAGCTCGCAGGCGCCCATGATTTCATCCTCGAAATGCCCGAGGGGTATGACACGCTGGTTGGTGAGCGAGGCAGCACGATTTCCGGCGGGCAACGGCAGCGCATCGCCATCGCGCGCGCGCTGATCGGCGATCCGCGCATCCTGATCTTCGACGAGGCGACGAGTGCGCTCGACTACGAAAGCGAGCGCATCGTGCAGGAGAACATGCGGAAGATTTCGCAAGGTCGCACGGTTTTGATCATCGCGCACCGGCTATCAACCGTTGCGATGGCGGATCGCATCATCACCTTGGAGCGCGGCCGGCTGGTTGAGGATGGCAGCCACGATGAGCTCATCCGCACCGGCGGCCGCTACGCAACGCTTCATCGGCTTCAGGCAGGGCTCCATGAAGTCCGCTGAAGCCGCATCGGAAAATGTTGTGCAGCTTCCGCGCCGGGTGACGCACTCGCGTCGCGATGAGCTGGAGTTCCTGCCCGCTGCGCTGGAGATCGTCGAGACGCCGGCGTCACCGGTTGGCCGCTTGATCGGCGCGACATTGATCGCGTTCTTCGTGATTGCGCTCGCGTGGGCCACGTTCGGCCATATCGACATCATCGCCACCGCGCAGGGCAAGATCGTGCCGCTGGGGCGCACGAAGGTGATCCAGCCGCTCGAGAGCGGTATCGTGACCGCGATCCACGTCAAGGACGGCGATCGGGTGAGGGCAGGTCAGGTTCTGGTCGAGATCGACCGGACCGCCAGCACGGCCGAACGCAATCGCATCAAGCATGATCTTCTGCGCAGCCAACTCGACGTCGCCCGCTTGACTGCATTGCGGAAGGGGCTTGAGGCGGGCACGGGCCCGACCGATTTCGCGCCACCGGCCGATGCACCGACCTACGAAATCGCCCGTACACGCGCTTCAATGATCGCGCAGGCGGATCAGCAGGCGGCAAAGATCGCTTCGCTCGACCAGCAGATCGCGCAGAAGATCGCCGAGGCGGAGCAGGTTGCTGCGACCATCGCCAAGCTCAGAGCTGGCCTGCCGCTCATCGAGGAGACGGCGGAGGTGCGGGAAAAGGTTATGAAGATGGAGTTCGGAAACCGTCTCGCCCATCTCGAGGCGCAGTTGAAGCTGACCGAGCAACGCCACGAGCTGATCGTGCAAGAACGCCGCGCTGCGGAATCCGCTGCCGGGCGTCAGGCGCTCGAATGGCAGCGCGAGCAGACCAAGGCGGAATACGCCCGTTCGATCATGACCGACCTGGCGGAAGCCGAACCCAAGGCGGCGCAATTTGCTGAGGATCTGATCAAGGCGGAGAAGCGCATCCAGGATCAGGTGCTTCGCGCGCCGATCGACGGAACGGTTCAACAGCTCGCCATGCACACCGTCGGAGGCGTGGTAACACCGGCGCAGGTTCTGATGGCGGTGGTGCCGGCCGATGCGTCCATCGAGATTGAGGCGATGGTGCCCAACAAGGACATCGGCTTCGTTCACGACGGCGACCCAGCCGAGATCAAGATCGATACGTTCAATTTCACAAAGTACGGCTTGCTGCACGGCAAGGTGCTGAGCATTTCGCAGGACGCGGTCGTGCGTGAGAAGCCCACCGCGCAAATCAACGCGGACAAGCAGCAGGGGCAGTCATCGCGCTCCAGCGAACCGGCAGGGCAAGAGTTGCTTTTTGCCGCTCGCATCTCGCTCGATAAGACGCAGATGCAGATCGACGACAGGCTTGTCGATCTGGCGCCCGGCATGGCGGTGACAGTCGAGATCAAGACCGGCCAGCGGCGGGTCATCGAATTTTTGCTGTCACCGCTGCTGCGCTACAAGCAGGAGAGTTTGCGTGAGCGCTGAGTATCTTTGTGCGCATTCTCGCACGCGGTGAGAACGGCCTGATTGTCCAAATAATTTCTGGATTTTGATTTCGTTGAATTGTCATCGGAGTGCATTGACTCGCGAGTACAAACTTCGATTGTATGGCGTGGGGAGAGTTGGGGCGACCATTTGCTGCGACGAGCGATAACAAGCGCGTTGATTTAAGCGGCGGGCAATTCGCGGCACCAAAATTCCCAGAGATTGAAACTGACCTGTCGGGGCGCCGCACGGCGCCGCGAATGGAATGACCATGATGCCGGGCATGGGGCAGGGCGGAGCGTCTCAGGATCGCGCGGGCGATGCGATGACCGCGCGTCCCGCGTTGGCGCATCCTCAAAACACTGCTTCCGGCCTCTCGTCTTCCCTGTTCAACGACCTTGAAGATGCCGCCTTGAACGGCGAGGGTGTCCGCTTGCACGAGCACAAAGGACACTGCATGGCCTCCTCCCCGAAGAACGGCGACAGTCGCAACGACACCACACCGGACACCGGCGGGCTTGCCAGCGGCTTCACCCATCAGGCGCCCGCCGGCGCGGCCAAAAAGGTCTCGGAGGTGCTGGGCGAGATCGTCTGGCTGATGAGCCAGTCGCCGCTGCACAAGCAGTTCTTCATCTCCGATCTGGAGTGGCTGGTGATGACGCCGGTGCTGCTGCAGCAGTTCCGGCTGTTCTACGACAAGGACAAGCCGATCGGCGTGACGTTCTGGGCCACGGTCAACGACGAGGTCGAGGAGCGGCTGAAGGCCGGCACCTCACGGCTGCGTCCGCAGGACTGGAAGTCGGGCGACAAGCTCTGGGTGGTCGAGGTGATCGCTCCGTTCGGCGGCGCGGAGGAGATGGTGAAGGATCTGAAGGCGAAGGTGTTCGCTGAGAGGGACCTGAAATATTTGGCGTTGAACGCTCAGGGCCAGCGCAACGTCTGCACGTGCTAGCAAGAGTAACTTGAGAGGCTGCGACTTTGACCGGAAGGCGTGCCGTATCTTCTTTACGATTGTGCTTAGTCGTTGTTGTTGCAGTGTCATGCGCGATTTTAGGGTGGATATATATCGCGCATGATAGCGAGGAGTTGTCTTGTGGCGTGGCTAACTTGTTTGAAAAGGACTACACGCGCCATATTAGCGATTTAACGAGCTTTGAAGATGATCGGAGTGGCCGGTCGATTGATTTCAGGAAGTTGGATCTCTGGCAGTTTGTTTGTTTTACGTCGCCCTACGGTGGCGCCTCTCATGAGTTTAATTTGAGTGTCGCGGACCTGAAGGAGAAAATTTTGCCACTCCCTATTAAACGTTGGGTCGGTAGATCGCGATGCGCGCGCACCGATACGAGGGAAGTTCGAATACTTTTGATGACTGCAGACAGTGAAGCGCTGTTGACCAAGCTCATGCTTCCGAGCGAATGGTCTCAAAAAAATCAGAACGAGACGAATTATAGCTCATTCGAATTGCCAAACGGCTTTAGGCAATGCTCGCCTACTAGAGATGCGATAGCTCACTGTGTTCCGCTAGGTAGCAACAAAGAATCTTCCTGCATTTGGATGTTCACAAGGAGCGACCCCCGTGGTTGACGTTCCCTCAGGTGCAATATCGTTTTGGCCGCCAGGAAGCGGCGCTACCGTATTACGTTCATGGGCGGGGCAGTACGGCGCCCAGTACGGATTTACAACGCTAGTGCGTACGGATTGGCGAGGTATTCAAGAATTCGCGAACAACGATCTGCAGGCAGCTTTCAGGCACAATTTTGTTGCTGCTGGAATCTATCTCGAAACATACAAAATGTACCGCGATAGGGGGCAATCCGAAGCAGACGCAGATACACTCGCGACTGCTCGCGCTCTTATGTTTGGTAATTTGAATGAGGTGTTTCAAGCTAATCCTCTAGTTAATCATCTGAAGGATTACTGGAATAACTTTGAGGGAGTTCTCACAGCTCGAGACGTGGTGGCCAGTGACGGTTACAACATCTCAAATGATCGTTTAGCTGAAATCATTGCCGGTTACACTTCTGCATCCGTCGGGGGAAGTGGCCGCCAAATAGTAAGCTTTAGTGATCCCCGTTTGTCAGTGAATCAATACGATTTGAATCGGTTGCCGAACGAGGGCTGGGGGGTAGGGCCCTACACTAGCGCAGTCGGGTATGTTCCTCCGGCGATCATTGCCGCCTTTCCCGACCGATATCAGACATTCCCTCCGGCGCTCCAAAGTTCAGGTGTGGGCACGCTTGCAGTCGCAAGCGCTGACGCAACTGTAATTTTAGGTCATGTGTATACGGGCTCTTGGGAGGACATTGATAAGATCGCTGATGCGATTATGAAAGGTGAGATTTCGGCGCAGAGCGGCGTGGTAGACGGTGCCAGTAATGATCGATTTGTCGCGTCCTACTATTCTGGAACTGGGGACAGAATCGTTATCTCTGGTGGCGCGGCCTCTTGGTACGCATCGATGGTGCGTAACGACGGCGAAATCGAAAAAATACTTCAAAACAATTCAGATGGCGGCAGAGTCAATACAGTCTTCGATTTGGACGATACGCAGCCTTGGTCGAAACAAACCGTCGTTATTGATTGGCAGAATGAGATTACAGCGCTCACGCAAATCAACGATGATCTGTCGAAAGTCGCCGAGCTTTACACGAAAGAGGGCGTCACCGTCCGAACACGATGGGACGAAGTAGACGTCGACGGGAATCCGATCAGTGAACCCGAACACGAAATTTCCGTGGGACAAGAAGTCCTCCTTGGCGATCAAATTGGCTCGGTTTTCGGCTCGAGCCTTGGTCAGGCTATTGGCGGGAGCAATCCATTCGTTCAAGTGGCCGCTGGCACGGCCCTGTCGGCGCTACTCGGCAACGTCGGCCAGACTCTCCATCTCTATTTTAAGGACGCGAACAACGACGGCACTGGACGGACTCTCGGCGATGCTGCTGGAGAGGCATTCAAAGACTTCGGCGACAACGTAGCCAGCGCCTTCCGCTCCCAGGTTGCGGGCTCGATCTCCTCGTTCCTGGCCGGTGAACTCGGCGAAAGCCTTGGCATCGACGGATCAACGTTCGGCGGGCAACTCTTCCGCGCAACCACTGGCACGTTGATCAACACGGCGGTCGGCAACGTTCTTAATGGCCAGCCCCTCTTTACGAACATCACCGGCAATCTGGCGTCGGGCCTCGGCAGCTTTGTCGGCACTTATCTCGCGCATCAGATCGTCAGCGTGGAGAACGTCGGCGGCGCGATTGGTAGCGCGCTCGGCTCTTATGTAGGCTCGGCGCTCATTGGCAGCATTGGCACTCAGGTTCTGACTTCGCTGGGCTTCGCCTCGGCGCTCAGCGCCGGCTCCAGCGTCATCCTTGGCTTCATCCTTCCCGGCGTTGGTGCGTTTATCGGGGCGCTGCTCGGCACCTGGCTCGGCAATATTTTCGGCGGCCTGTTTGGTGGCGGCGAAACGCACTACGGCGGGGGCAATGGTGTCCTGACGCCGGGTGGCACGCAGTTTGTCACGGGTTCGAATTGGGGCAACTACGGCGACGTTGCCAATCCGATGACGGACCTGCGGACCTCCACGATCAGCGTCATCAACGATTTCATCAATTCCGTCGGCGGGCGTGTCGCGGGCGGCGACTCGATCACGGTCCAATATGGCGCCGAGCTGAACGACCCGGGTCTCTACGTCGTGGCGCCGTTCAGCTATTCCAATGAGCGCGATTCATCCTTGAACGCAAGCTTCACGATGTCGGGCTATGGCTTTACTGGCCAGCAGCTTCTGAACTTCGGCGCCGTCAATGCGCTCAAGCGCGTGCAGATCGCCGGTGGCGATATGTATGTCAAGCGCGCGATCGCCAACAGCACGGCGACGACGCTGCAGCAGCTCTCCGGCGACATGAAGATCGGCGAGGACTATGGCCGCTATCTCGCCAACAAAGACATCATCGATGCGTTGATCGCGCAGGATCCGGATTCGGCGTTCGCCGCCGGTTGGATCGTGACGCTGCTGCGCGCCGAGGAGTTGGGCATCACCCACCAGAACAAGAGCGATTTCTACGGCGGCATGGCGGAGTTCCTGAAGAACTTCAATTTGGAGCGCTTTGGCGCGTCGCTGGCTGACGTGACGTTCGCCGTCGAGGGCAACAAGCTGGTGCTGACGATCGCGCAGGGCGCGGGCAACGAGCCGCTGCGCTACGAGATCGACAATTATCAGGCCATGACCTGGCTGCGGCCGCTGTCAGCGGATCCGTCGGGTGCCACGGTGTCGGGTGGCGACAACGACGACCTGTGGTTTGCAGCCAACGGCGTCGACAGCAGCTTCTCCGACAATTCGTCCTGGCGGGAGTACTACAGCAACGACCTTCTGATCGGCGGCAGCGGCAACGACACCATTTATGCCGGCATCGGCAACGATCTTGTCTACGGCGGGGCAGGAAACGACGTTATCGACGGTGGGGCCGGCTACGACGTGATCGTCGGCGGCGCCGGCAACGACACGCTGACCGGCGGTTCGGGAGCGGATATCGCCGCCTACAGCGGCAATCGCGCCGACTATGCCATCAGCTTTGACAGTGCGACCGGCCGATTCACCATTGTCGATCAGCGCAGTGGTTCTCCAGATGGAACCGATACCGTTTCCGGATTCGAGACCTTCCGCTTCCGTGATGGTGATGTGAATCTGATCTTCGGTAGCAACAGCAGTGAGTATCTGAACGGCGGCTCGGGCCGCGACATGCTGGTCGGCCTGGCAGGCGACGATGTGCTCTACGGTGGTGCTGGCGACGATGAACTGATCGGTGGGGATGGGAACGACACACTCGTTGGTGGTGAAGGCGCGGATATCCTCAATGGCGGCGCGGGAATCGATACGGCGGACTATTCCAGTTTGCGGTCTGGCGTGGCCGCGACCGCGGGCGTGACGGCCGATCTTGCGGTGTCAGCCAACAACACGGGCGTTGCGGCGGGCGACATTTACGTGAGTGTCGAGAACCTGGTTGGAACAGCATTCGACGATGTGCTGCGCGGTGACGCCAATGCCAATTACATCTTCGGATCGACCGGCAACGATACAATCGAAGGCCGCGGTGGCAATGATTTTCTGAATGGCGGCGGTGGCAACGACGCTTATGTGTTCAGCCGGGGGGATGGCACGGACACGGTCTACGACGACTACCGGTACAACCTGCAGACCTGGGTGACCTCCGGCTACTGGACGCCTGACGGTCACTGGGAGGGCGGCGGGTATAACGGAGAACCCTCTTGGTGGGTCGACACAACATACTGGACGGACACGTCACACTGGGTGACGACGGAGGTGCGCGGCGACGGCGGCGCGGATGCGCTGGTGTTCGGGGCCGGGATCAGCGCCTCGGATATCGTAATCGCCGGGGCCGGCAATAATTTGATCGTCGGGGTGAAGGACCCGGCGAACCCGGGTGCGACGTTCGCGCAGCTGACCGACAAGATCACGCTGCAGAACTGGATGGACCCGCTCAACCGCATCGAGACGTTCAAGTTCGCCGATGGCAGCACGCTGACGGGCGCAGGGATCGTGTCGAAGATCGGGACCGATGGCGCGGACACGGTGACGTGGACGGAGACGGTCGCGGTCATCGACGCTGGCGCAGGCGACGACGTCATCACCACGGGCTCATTCAACGACGTGCTGTCGGGCGGCGCCGGCAACGACACGCTGAACGGCGGTGGCGGCAACGACATCCTCAACGGCGGTGACGGCAACGACATCCTCGTGGGTGGCGATGGCGATGACGTGCTGAACGGGGACGCTGGCAACGACACGCTCAATGGCGGTGCGGGAGACGACACGCTTAATGGTGGTGCCGGCAACGACACGCTGATCGGTGGGGCTGGCAACGACGTTCTGGACGGCGGCGCCGGCAACGACGCACTGCGCGGCGGCACTGGTAACGACACCTATGTGTTTGGGCTTGGCTCTGGCAACGACACGATCGACAACAGCGACGGCGGCAGCGACCGGGTGCTGTTCGGCGCCGGCATTGCGGCGGCGGATCTGACGTTCAACAAGGTCGGCAACGATCTGCAGGTGCTGATCGCGGGAGCGTCCGACACGCTGACGGTGACGAACTGGTTCCTGGGCTCGTCGTACCAGGTCGGCTCGTTCGTGCTCTCGGACGGCAGCGCGGTGCCGGTGCAGGTGGTGGTGTTCGGCACGTCCGGCAACGACGTTCTAACCGGAACAGCGTCTGACGACTTGATGAAGGGTTTTGCCGGCAACGACGTGCTGGACGGTCTGGCTGGCAACGACACGCTGATCGGCGGGACGGGCAACGACACGCTGAAGGGCGGGGCGGGCAACGACGCTTATGTGTTCAGCCGCGGCGATGGGACCGACACGGTCTACGACGACTACCGGTATAACCAGTCGACTTGGGTGACCTCCGGCTACTGGACGCCCGACGGTCACTGGGAGGGCGGCGGCGGGTATAACGGGGAAGCCTCCTGGTGGGTCGACACCACATACTGGACGGACACGTCACACTGGGTGACGACGGAGGTGCGCGGCGACGGCGGCGCGGATGCGCTGGTGTTCGGGGCTGGGATCAGCTCGTCGGACATCACGATCGCGGTGTCCGGCAATGACCTGATCGTGGGTGTGAAGGACCCGGCGAACCCGGGTGCGACGTTTGCGCAGCTCACCGACAAGATCACGCTGCAGAACTGGATGGACCCGCTCAACCGCATCGAGACGTTGCGGTTCGAAGACGGCTCGACGCTCGACGTCGCGGGGATCGTGTCGAAGATCGGCACCGAGGGATCTGACACGGTGACGTGGACGGAGACGGTCGCGGTGATCGACGCCGGTGCAGGCGACGACGTCATCACGACGGGCTCGTTCAACGACGTGCTGTCGGGCGGCGCCGGCAACGACACGCTGAACGGCGGTGGCGGCAACGACATCCTCAACGGCGGTGACGGCAACGACATCCTCAATGGCGGTGACGGCAACGATACGCTCAACGGCGGCGAGGGCAACGACACGCTCAATGGTGGCGCCGGCAACGACGTTCTGGATGGTGGCGCTGGGAACGACGTGTTGCGGGGCGGCGCCGGCAACGACACCTATGTGTTCGGGTTGGGCTCTGGCAACGACACGATCGACAACAGCGATGGCGGCAGCGACCGGGTGCAGTTCGGCGCCGGGATCACAGCGCTGGATCTGACGTTCAACAAGGTCGGCAACGATCTGCAGGTTCTGATCGCGGGAGCGTCCGACACGCTGACGATCGCCAACTGGTTCCTGGGCTCGTCATATCAGGTCGGCTCGTTCGTGCTCTCGGACGGCAGCGCGGTGCCGGTGCAAGTGGTGGTGATCGGCACGTCCGGCAACGACACGCTGACGGGAACGGCATCTGGCGACGTGATGAACGGCCTAGCCGGCAACGACGTGCTGGACGGTCTGGCCGGCGACGACACGCTGATCGGCGGGACAGGCAACGACACGCTGAAGGGCGGCGCGGGCAACGACGCTTACGTGTTCAACCGCGGCGATGGGACCGACACGGTCTACGACGACTACCGGTATAACCAGCCGATCTGGGTGACGTCTGGCTATTGGACGGAGGATGGCCATTGGGCTGGCGGCGGGTATACGGACCCGGTCGTGTATTGGGTCGACACGTCGTACTACACGGATACGTCGCACTGGGAGACGGTGGTTGCGCGGGGCGACGGCGGCGCGGATGCGCTGGTGTTCGGGGCCGGGATCGGCGCGTCGGACATCACGATCGCTATGTCGGGCAACGACCTGATCGTCGGGGTGAAAGACCCGGCGAACCCGAATGCGACGTTCGCGCAGCTGACCGACAAGATCACGCTGCAGAACTGGATGGACCCGCTCAACCGCATCGAGACGTTCAAGTTCGCCGATGGCAGCACGCTGATGGGCGCAGGGATCGCCGGCCGGTTTGGGACGGACGGTGCCGACACGATCACATGGACGGAGAGTGCTGCGACGATCGACGGCGGCTTGGGCGACGACGTCATCACGACGGGCTCGTTCAACGACGTGCTGTCGGGCGGGGCCGGCAACGACACGCTGAACGGCGGTGGCGGCAACGACATCCTCAACGGCGGTGATGGCAACGACATCCTCGTGGGTGGCGATGGCGATGACATGCTGAACGGGGATGCCGGCAACGACACGCTCAATGGTGGCGCCGGCAACGACACGCTTAATGGTGGGGCTGGCAACGACACGCTGATCGGCGGTTCTGGCGACGACATTCTGGATGGTGGTGCGGGCAATGATGTGTTGCGGGGCGGCGCCGGCAACGACACCTATGTGTTCGGGTTGGGCTCTGGCAACGACACGATCGACAACAGCGATGGCGGCAGCGACCGGGTGCAGTTCGGCGCCGGGATCACAGCGCTGGATCTGACGTTCAACAAGGTCGGCAACGATCTGCAGGTGCTGATCGCGGGAGCGTCCGACACGCTGACGATCACGAACTGGTTCCTGGGCTCGTCATATCAGGTCGGCTCGTTCGTGCTGGCGGACGGCAGCGCGGTGCCGGTGCAGGTGGCGGTGATCGGGACGTCCGGCAACGACACGCTGACCGGAACGGCATCTGGCGACGTGATGAACGGCCTAGCCGGCAACGACGTGCTGGACGGTCTGGCCGGCGACGACACGCTGATCGGCGGGACAGGCAACGACACGCTGAAGGGCGGGGTTGGCAACGACACTTATGTGTTCAACCGCGGCGATGGGACCGACACGGTCTACGACGACTACCGGTATAACCAGTCGACGTGGGTGACCTCCGGCTACTGGACGCCCGACGGTCACTGGGAGGGCGGCGGCGGGTATAACGGGGAAGCCTCCTGGTGGGTCGACACCACATACTGGACGGACACGTCACACTGGGTGACGACGGAGGTGCGCGGCGACGGCGGCGCGGATGCGCTGGTGTTCGGGGCTGGGATCAGCGCGTCGGACATCACGATCGCTATGTCGGGCAACGACCTGATCGTGGGTGTGAAGGATCCGGCGAACCCGGGTGCGACGTTTGCGCAGCTCACCGACAAGATCACGCTGCAGAACTGGATGGACCCGCTCAACCGCATCGAGACGTTCAAGTTCGCCGATGGCAGCACGCTGACGGGCGCAGCGATTGTCGGCCGGTTTGGGACGGACGGCGTCGACACGATCACATGGACGGAGACGGTCGCGGTGATCGACGCCGGTGCGGGCGACGATGTCATCACCACGGGCTCGTTCAATGACGTGCTGTCTGGAGGGGCCGGCAACGACACGCTAAACGGCGGTGCCGGCAACGACATCCTCAACGGCGGTGATGGCAACGACACGCTGAACGGAGGCGATGGCGACGATACGCTGAACGGCGGTGCCGGGAACGACACGCTGATCGGTGGGGCCGGCAATGATGTGCTGGACGGCGGCGCCGGCAACGACGCACTGCGCGGCGGCACTGGTAACGACACCTATGTGTTTGGGCTTGGCTCTGGCAACGACACGATCGACAACAGCGACGGCGGCAGCGACCGGGTGCTGTTCGGCGCCGGCATTGCGGCCGCCAGTCTGACCTTCGCCAAGGTCGGCAACAACCTGCAGGTGCTGATTGCAGGCTCGTCCGACACGCTGACGATCACGAACTGGTTCCTGGGCTCGTCATATCAGGTCGGCTCGTTCGTGCTGGCGGACGGCAGCGCGGTGCCGGTGCAGGTGGCGGTGATCGGGACGTCCGGCAACGACACGCTGACCGGAACGGCATCTGGCGACGTGATGAACGGCCTAGCCGGCAACGACGTGCTGGACGGTCTGGCCGGCGACGACACGCTGATCGGCGGGACAGGCAACGACACGCTGAAGGGCGGGGTTGGCAACGACACTTATGTGTTCAACCGCGGCGATGGGACCGACACGGTCTACGACGACTACCGGTATAACCAGTCGACGTGGGTGACCTCCGGCTACTGGACGCCCGACGGTCACTGGGAGGGCGGCGGCGGGTATAACGGGGAAGCCTCCTGGTGGGTCGACACCACATACTGGACGGACACGTCACATTGGGAGACGACGGTGGTACGCGGCGACGGCGGCGCGGATGCGCTGGTGTTCGGGGCCGGGATCGGCGCGTCGGACATCACGATCGCTATGTCGGGCAACGACCTGATCGTCGGGGTGAAAGACCCGGCGAACCCGAATGCGACGTTCG
>JBFLYS010000043.1:16427-39589 GCA_040756555.1 Pseudomonadota bacterium
CGCTATGTCGGGCAACGACCTGATCGTCGGGGTGAAAGACCCGGCGAACCCGAATGCGACGTTCGCGCAGCTGACCGACAAGATCACGCTGCAGAACTGGATGGACCCGCTCAACCGCATCGAGACGATTCAGGTCGGCGGCGTCAACCGGACGCTCGCGATCGGCACGTCAGGCAACGACACCTTGAACGGCACCTCCGGCAATGACTGGATCGTCGGGTTCGCGGGCAACGACACGCTGCAGGGCAACGCCGGCAACGACGTGCTCGATGGCGGGGCCGGCAACGACACGCTCATCGGCGGAGCAGGAGACGATAAATATCTATTCGGTGCCGGAGGTGGGCAGGATCAAATCGTCAATGGTGTGTCCGGAAACAGCGGTCCTTCCGGTGAACTGCAACTGGGATACGGCATTGCGACGAACCAAGTTTGGTTCCGGCAAAGCGGCAATGACTTGGTCGCGATGCTGATGGGAAGCCAGGACAAGGTCACGATCGCCGGGTGGTATTCGAACAATTACTCGCAATTGAACGACATCAAGACGTCAGACGGCCGTCAACTTGATGCTGGCCTGTCACAGTTGGTGCAGGCAATGGCAACCTACTCAGGTCAGAATCAGGGCTTCGATCCAACTGCGGTGTCTCAGGCGCCTAATGATTCGACGCTTCAAAACGCTTTAGCGGCAGCTTGGCACTGAGTACATTTTCGACGGCTGAAGTCGGTTAGCGCTGAGCATGACGGGCTCAGTAGCTAGCCGTCGAACAGCATTCTGTACCAGCCGTTGAGCTGCACAAATTCTTTGAGCGCAGGCACGGAGTTTTGGTGCCGCGAAATCAGACAAGAACTCAGCAAGTTGGGTCAGTAGAGGGCTTGCCTCTCGCACTGTTCGTGCGCTCTTCAAACGCTAGGCTGCACGCGAATTCACGGTAGACGACGAGGCCACGTGGGTGGTACACACGTGCTTCTGGGGTGCTGCTGAAGGTATTGATTCTACTTGACTTCTCGGCGTTGGACGACAATGCGCCCCTGGGCACCATTGGTTGTTCCGGAACGTTCCGCGCATCGCGCGTCAGCCCTGATTGACAAAGATCGACCTGTGGGTCTGTGACAGGGGATACCGGGAGGAACGTCATGCAGGTTCACAATCTGCATTCCAGTCGGAGTGATCGCACGCACATCAGGGCCCTGACGGAAATCATCCGCGGGGTCGGCAAGCCATCGTTTGCGGGCAATCTTTTCGCTTTCGCCAACGACATGATCGGCGCTCATCATGTGACCGCATTCTGCATGGCGGGGCCGGGCTTGATCCGAACCGTGCTTGCCGAGAACGACGGAACGCGGCCTATCGCCCGGTCGGTTGCGGAGCGTTACGTGCGCCACCATTGGACCTGCGATCCGGTTCAAAGGATGCTCACCGAGCACAAGCCGTCGCGGTCGGGTGCGGACCATTGCCTGGTCGTCGGTATGGACGCAACCGACGTGGAACACACCGACTATCGCAACGATTGCTACTCGTCTGTGGACCTCGACCATCGCCTGTCCATCGCCCATGCGCGGGGAGGGGCCGCGATGCGAGTCAACTTCTACCGCAAGCGGGGCCGCGACTTTTCGCAGGACGAGATCGGTCGGATCTCGGACATCGCGGATCTCGTGCTTGCCGCAGTGTGGCGGCACGACGAGCAGGTTCATGTCCCAACCGACGAAGCCAGCCGTGAGGAAATGTTCCTGCAACGGCTTGCAGGTCTTTCCCCCGCTTTGACGCTGCGTGAGCGCCAGGTTTGTGCTCTATCGGCTCTTGGCCTCACGTCGGAGGGTATCGCGCTCCGGCTCGATATCGGCCTCAACACCGTCCAGACCTACCGCAAACGGGCGTATCGGCGGCTATCCATCTCGTCGCAGAACGAGTTGATGCATCGGCTCATGCTGTGATGCGCGGGGTTGTCTGTCCCGTTGCCATGTGACAGAGCGGGCCGGCATCTTGTGCCAGAGCACCGGGTGAGTGCATGGCGCGCGCATCGCGATGCGCTCGGCTTGCTTGGCGATGGGGGAGGGCTCCGTGACAGACATTCAACTCGATGAAACGCACGATCCGAAGCGGAGAAGCTGGGTCGAATCCGCCAATCTTCCGGATGCGGATTTTCCCATCCAGAACCTCCCGTACTGCGTATTTCGTAGAAAGGGCGAGAGCGGCGCTCAAATCGGAGTGGCGATCGGCGACCGGATTCTGAATGTCGCCGGGATCGCGTCGTGGCTCGATAAGAAGATTGGTGGCGCATCCGATTTCTTATCGGGTTCGTCGCTGGCGCCGCTCATGGCACAGCCCCCTGCCATCTGGACCGAACTGCGCCGATTGTTCGGGCAATTGCTCGAGGCGGGTTCGGTTGGGCGCGGCGTTTGCGAGCCGCACCTTATTCCCGCAATCGATGCGGAGTTGCAGATGCCGGTGCGGCCCGGCAGCTTCGTGGACTTCTTTGCCTCCATTCAACACGCCACAAACGCCGGCAGCCTCTTCCGCCCGACATCGCCGCTGCTTCCGAACTACAAGTACGTCCCGATTGCCTATAACGGCCGGGTCTCCACGATCCGCGCCGGCAGCGGCGACGTTCACCGGCCCCACGGGCAACGCAAGCTGGCGGACCGCGACGCGCCGGATTTCGGCCCGACCCGGCGTTTCGACTACGAGATGGAGCTGGGAATTTTTCTCGGCGGAAACACCAAGGTCGGTCATCCCGTCCCGATCGCGGAAGCGTGGGATCACATTTTCGGATTCTGTGTTCTCAACGATTGGTCGGCGCGCGACATTCAAGCGTGGGAATACCAGCCGCTCGGTCCCTTCCTCGGCAAGAGCTTCGCGACCAGCATTTCGCCGTGGGTCGTGACGGCCGACGCCCTGCGGCCGTTTCGTGCGGCGGCGCGGGCGCGAACCGCAGACGATCCCGACCTGTTGCCGTATCTGAGCAACAGCGAGGATCAGCAGACCGGCTCGTTGCAAATCGATGTCGAGACATGGTTTCGCAGCGACAGCATGCAGGCGCGCGGATTGCCGCCGGTCAAAGTCGGCGCGGCTTCGGCGGCGGGCCTGTATTGGACGCCCGCGCAGATGGTCGCGCACCAGACGAGCAATGGCTGCAACATCGAGGCCGGCGATCTCTACGGAACCGGCACGATTTCCGGGGACAGCAGGGACAATCTCGGAAGCCTGCTGGAGATCACGCGAAACGGTAGCCAGCCGATAACCCCTTCGGAGGGCGTGACCAGGACATTCCTCGAGGATGGCGACGAGATAACCCTGACGGCCCGCTGCCGGCGGACGGGATTCGCTTCCATCGGCTTTGGCCGGTGCAGCGGCCGTGTCGTGCCGTCGCCGAAAGATTGATGAAACGGCAGCCGAGTCTGTCCCTCTCGATGGTGACAGATTGCGCGTAGGACGCGGAATAACCTCCAGGCGACGCAATAAGGAGCGACGCCGTGGTTCAAATCCGTGCCGGAGGGCAAGGCCAATACGATCTGACGGGCCGCGTGGCGGTTGTCACCGGAGGGAGCAGCGGCATCGGTGCTGCGACGGCAAGACGGCTTGCCGCGGCGGGGGCGCGTGTCGTTGTCGGATACAACAACGGTCGCGACAGGGCTGAGAAGCTCGTGCAAGAGCTTGCTGGGGAAGGGCACCTGGCGCTCCACATTCCGATGGAGGACAGCAACGCCATCGCGGCGGCCGCCGAAGCTGTGCGGCAGAAATTCGGTCGCGCCGACGTGTTGGTCAACTCGGCCGGCGTCACAAAGGCGGTGGCTCACGCCGATCTGGAAGGCCTCGACGACGCCACCTTCGACAGAATCCTCATCACCAATGTGCGGGGGCCGTTTTCGACAATCAGGTCCTTCGCAAAGCTGCTTCGCGCGTCCGGCGACAGCATCGTGATCAACCTGTCTTCGATCTCCGGCACGACAGGCCTCGGCAGCAGCATTGCATATTGCGCTTCGAAGGCGGCGCTCGACACGATGAGTCTTTCGCTGGCCCGGGTGCTCGGGCCGGAGGTGCGGGTTCTCAATGTTTCGCCGGCAGCCGTGGCGACGGACTTCGTTCCGGGGAGAGGGCGCGAAGGAGTCGAGAAGCAGGCTGCATCGACACCGCTGAAGATTGTCGCGGAAGCCGACGACGTCGCGATGGCCGTGCTCGCGGGGATCACGCATCTGCGTCTCACGACCGGAAGCACGATTGTCGTCGATAGCGGCCGTCATCTCTAGCGCACACACACAGGAGGGATTCAGCCATGAACGCTCCCACGACACTCCCGCGCGGTGAGGCGGTGCTTTCGCCTCGCGACGGTGCGACCGCTTACATGACCGGTTTCGAGAACTCGTTCGCCACCGAAGCGGTGGCGGGTGCTTTGCCGGTTATGCGGAACTCGCCGCAGAAGGCGCCGGCGGGCCTCTATGCCGAGCAGCTCTCGGGCTCCGCGTTCACGGCGCCCCGCAGCAGCAACAAGCGGACCTGGTTCTACAGAATCCGGCCTTCGGTGAAACACGGACGCGGCTTCAAGGAGGTGGATCGCGGCTTGATCCGCACGGCGCCCTGCCGCGACGAAAGCCATCTGCCGATCGCGCAGATGCGGTGGCATCCTGTCGAGATACCGGCCGAGCCCTGCAACTTTCTCTCAGGCTTGCGGACCATCTGCACCGCCGGCGACGTCCACATGCAGGCCGGCATGGCAAGCCATGTCTATGTCGCGAACCGGTCGATGGGTGACGACTATTTCTACAACGCCGACGGTGAGATGCTGCTGGTCCCTCAGGAAAACAGCATCGCGGTGTTCACGGAGTGCGGCCTCATCGAAGCGGGGCCGGGGGACGTCGTCATTGTCCCGAAGGGCATGAAATTCAAGGTCGACCTGCCGCACGGACCGGCACGCGGCTACGTCTGCGAAAACTACGGCTCCTATTTTACGCTCCCGGAGCGTGGCCCGATTGGTGCGAACTGTCTCGCCAACGCCCGCGATTTCTTGACGCCTGTTGCCGCCTACGAAGAGAAGGAAAAGCTGTGCCGGCTTTTCGTCAAATCGCTGGGCCGCCTCTATCAGACCGACTTGCCGCAGTCGCCGCTCGACGTCGTGGCGTGGCACGGAAACTTCGCGCCGGCCAAATACGACCTGCGGCGCTTTTCACCGGTGGGGTCTATCCTGTTCGATCATCCTGATCCGTCGATCTACACGGTGCTCACCTCCGCGTCCGGCACGCCCGGCACCGCCAACGTGGACTTCGTGATCTTCCCGGAGCGGTGGATCGTGATGGAGGATTCGTTCCGGCCGCCCTGGTACCACATGAACGTGATGAGCGAATTCATGGGGCTGATCTACGGCGTCTACGACGCCAAGCCCGGCGGCTTCGTGCCGGGAGGAATGAGCCTTCACAACGCCCTCATTCCCCACGGTCCGGATGCCGAAGCGTTCGAGAAGGCCTCCAACAAGCCGCTCGCTCCGGAGAAGCTGTCAGGAACAATGGCGTTCATGTTCGAGACGCGCTACCCGCTCAGCCCGACGGCCTATGCATCGAGCCTCGACCTGATGGACGGCACTTATCCGAACTGCTGGGACGGGATCGATCGAAAGTTCCATCCCTGATCTACACGCGTTCGACGATCGACAATCCTCCTTGGCGATCGATCAGATAAACCAGTCCGCGGTCGTCCTGGAACACGTCGTTGCTCGATACGCGCTGCGCGCCCGGCGGCGGGTCGGGGAGATAGTGGGCGGTTTCGCGAAGCGCCATCGGGTTGGAGAAGTCGACGAAGCGAAGCCCCTGCGCGAACCAGGCGACCGGGACCTCGGTGCCGCGGATCTTTTCGACCGGCTGATGGCATCCGGTCATCTCCGGATTGCGCCGGCCGTGGATGCCTTCGACCTGGAAGGTTGAAACCGGGATGGGCCGCGTCTCGTCGGTCGCATCGACCATCCAGATGAACGCGGACAATTCCGGCGCCAGCGCGGGATCGAGCGGATTCACATCCTCGTCGGCGACGAGCAGGTAGTTGCGGCCGTTGATCGGAAACGGCACCGGCACCACCGAATGGCGCGGCCACGGAAACGGCGGGCTCCAGTTGAAGCCCGACACCTGCCGCGGTTTCGCCATGTCGCTGATGTCGAGGATCACGCCGCCGCCGTGCCAGTAGCTCACGTACAGCCGGTTGCCGTGGCGGATGGCGTGGTGGCAGCGGTGCTGGCGGCCCTTCCATGACGGCGTTTCCCCGCCGGCGGTCCACTGTCCCGGCATCCACCAGCGGCCGACTTCGCGCGGCCGCATCGGGTCGGCGAGATCGAGGATCATCACGATGTTGCCGATGTATCCGTCGATCTCCGGCGAGATATAGGCAAATCGCCCGTCGAATGTGAAACGGTGCACGCCTGTCCCATCGCACTCCCAGCGGTTGATCTCCTTGGGTGCGGACGGCGTGCTGACGTCATAGATTCCAAGACCGCCACGCAGACCGCCTTTCGCCGCGATGCCCGTCGAGACGATCTCGCGGTTGACGAGCATCAATCCGTTTGAAACCTGCACTTTGTGCGAGTGCAGCCCCTCTGGAATGTGGATCTCTGCGATGACCTTGGGGTTCGCGGGATCGCGCACATCGACGATCGATGTGCCGCTCGGCGCGCTCATGTGGCCGATATAAGCGATGCCATTGTCGACGGTGACCTGTCCGCCGCCGCGGCACCCGAGCGTCGCGACCTCGCGCACACCTTTGCTGACCGCCATGGATTGCGTCCTTCTTCACGAACCGCCCGTTCTCGGCGGCGGTTTCCTCGCGGCAAACTGCCGCGCCTTTGATCGGCGTTTCAAACTCCTTCAGGAACTTAGCAACTGCACGAGCGGCCGATGCCGCGAAGTCCCCTTGCAAGGTGACAGACAGCCGGTAACGGCCGCCCTAGGCAGACAGGGCTGACTCCGAAAATGGAGCGGTTTCGGCCGGTTTCACCTCGACCGATGTGCGAGGCCAGCGAACCGTCCGAACCCTGAATTGGCTTGGAGGAAACGCTGTGCATTGGCTTATGAGGGTTGGTTTAAGCGCGCTCGTTGCGGTCGTAGCGATGGCGGTGCCCGCGTCCGCTCAGACCTACCCGTCGAATCCAATCAGGATCGTGGTGGGATTCGGTCCGGGTTCGAGCGCCGACATTCTGGCGCGACTCGTCGGCCGGCATATCGAAGCGACGCTCGGTCAGCCGGTCATTGTCGAGAACCGTCCCGGCAACAGCAGCATGCTCGCGGCCGAGGCTGTCTCGCGTGCCGAACCCGACGGCTATACGCTGTTCATGGCGACGGTGGCGCAGACGCTCAATCCGGCGCAGACGGGCTCCACGTTCAATCTCTCGAAGCGGCTTGAACCGATCGCGCTGCTCGGCGTCGTCCCCAATGTACTCGTCGGGCATCCGTCGGTCCCCGCTGCGAACCTCAAGGAATTGATCGCGCTGGCCAAGAAAAATCCCGACAGCCTCACATTCGGGACGTCCGGAAACGGCACCGCGAGCCACATCGCCGCCGAGCTGTTCAATCAGAAAGCCGGCACCAAGATCGTTGCCGTGCATTATCAGGGCGGTGCCAATCAAGGCGTCACCGATCTCCTGACCGGCCGCATCAATCTGATGTTCAATGTCGCCGTCGCTCTGGCTCCACACGCCAATGCGGGAAAGCTGAAGGCTTTTGCCGTGGGACAGCCCAAGCGGACCCCGAGCATGCCTGACGTGCCGACGATGGACGAAGCGGGGATGCCCGGTTTCGATATCGGCATCTGGATCGGCCTGCTTGCGCCTACGGGAACGCCTGCGGCCATCGTCAACAGACTGTCGGCTGTCGCCAACGATGCGTTGAAGACCGAAATGGTCGTCACGGCCATGAAGTCGCAGACGATCGATCCGATCGGCACCACACCCAAGGAATTTGCAGACTTCATCGAGAAGGACCGGGAGAAGTGGTCGTCGCTTCTGGCCGCCACGGGCCTCAACAAATAGGGTATCGCGGGCGGAATTGACCCGCGACAGGCACCGCCTTCAAGCGTCGAACAGGGGAGATTTCCGTTGCTTTGGCACAAGACGATCGGCAATGGACCCGAAAAGGTGATCGCATTGCACGGCTGGTTCGGAGATCATCGCGCCTACGCTGCGATGTTCGACCTGCTTGATGCGAAACGCTTCACCTATGCGTTCGTCGACATTCGCGGCTACGGCCACTCGCGGGGCGTGGAGGGGGACTACGCGATTGGCGAGATCGCAAGCGATGCGATTGCGTTGGCGGATGCGCTCGGCTGGCGCGACTTCCACATCGTCGGTCACTCGATGGGTGGCAAGGCTGCTCAGAAGGTGGCCATCGATGCCGGTTCGCGCGTTAAGTCAGTCACGGCCATCACGCCGGTCCCGGCCATTGCTTTGCCGTTCGATGACGCGACCTTCGCTTTTTTCGCATCGGCCTGCGAGAATGACGAGGCCGCTCTCGGGATCATCAATCAATCGACAGGCGGCCGTCTGTCTGCGGGCTGGGTGTCGAGTACGCTCACGCGGGCACGTGAGACCTCCCGTCCCGAAGCGTTCCGCGGCTACATGCGATCGTTCATCCGGGACGATCTCTCTGCCGGGGCCGCCGCTGTGACCGTGCCCATGTTGGTGCTGGCGGGCGAGCATGACGGCGGCGTCAGTGTGGACATGCTGCGCGGTGTGATTCCGACGCTTTTCCCGCACGCAAAGATCGAGGTGATCGGCAACGCCGGTCACTATCCGATGGAGGAAACGCCTGTCTATCTGACGACGCGCCTGGAGGAATTCATCGGCGCAGGGCGCTGATCTTTCGCGGGGCGACGCGTTCGGCTCAGACGGGAACGCCGGTGCCGAACGCCCCGATGATAACGCCCTGACGATCGTAGAGCGGTTGAACGGTCCGGGTCTGGTAGCACTCGTGGCCATCCTTCGAGAGCAGCTTGACGCGGCTCGACCAATGGCCCCGTTGCAGCGCGGATCTTAGAACGTCATCGGAAATCGACTGATCTCTGGCCGGGGCGTACATCAAGGTCGGCTTGCGGCCGAACATGAAATCCTTGGTGAAGCCCAGCCGTTCTTCCGCAAACCTGTTCCAGCCGATGATCCGGCTCGAACAGTCGGTCACAACGACGCACTGGGCCATCTGTTCGAGGACGAACGCATACTCTGCAAGCGTATCCACGCCTGCGATGCTGGCGCGTTCCGCGCAAAGCCGGTCGTAAAGCGCAATCGTCTCGTCCTCGGGTTTAACGCCGATTTCGCGGCGAAGCATCCGCGTGAAGTCCTGGAAGTGCTGCAAGGCCGCGTTGGTGCGGCCACGGCGCGCGTGCAACTGCATCAACGTGCGATGCACAGCCTCGTCGAACGGATCGAGCCGCAGCAATGCATTCGCCGTCGCCACGGCTTCGTTCAATTCGGGGTCCTCGCAACGGTTGAGAAGAATGCTGCCGAGAACACGCCTTGCTAATTCGCGGAATCGTTCGCGTTCCGCCTGCAGCCATTCGACGAACGCAGGTTCGCAGATGCTGCAATCGGAAAGCAGTTCGCCGCGGTAAAGCGCACGCGCTCTCTCGGCTCCCGCCAACGAGAGGCTGCGGGCCAACGCTTCGAATTCGCGCACGTCGCTATCGAAGGCTTCGCTGCGGCACAGAACGGTGTCCTCGTCGCATTCCAGCGTCGCTGCGCCCAAGGCGAGGCGCACGGCGGACAGCGCCTGGCGGAGGCTTTGACGCGCTTTGCGCTCCGGCTGATCGCTCCACAGAAGATTGCAGAGGTTGGCTCGGCCGAGGCGGCGGCCGGCATTGAGCGCCAGATAGGCCGCAAGCGCGCGAGTCTTGCGGGTCGGCAGCGCGACGCGCGAACCGCCCTTGAAAACCGCAAACTCTCCCAACATTGCGAGCCGGACAGACGTGCCCATGTCGCTTCTCCCCGATGCGCTCCCCCCAGAGCACTTTGAACCACTATAGCACCGCGATGCCAAATAGCATTGTGATGGCAGGGATGCCGAAGCGAATGCGGTGCCGGACTGCGATTAAAAAGGCAACAGAAACAGTTTTTTGACGAATTTTTCCCGGCCTTGCGGCATCCCGCCGCGATGTTCCGGCTGTCCGACATCCTCGTGCGCGCGGTCTGGCTTTACGGTCCGCAGATCGCCGTGCGCCAGGGGCGGCATGCGATGTCGTACCGCCAACTCGGCGATCGTGTCGTGCGGCTGGCCGAACGGATGCACGCGAGCGGGCTTCAGCCGGGCGATCGCGTTGCGGTGCTGGCGCGAAACAGCTTCCGGAATCTGGAGATCCATCTCGCCTGCGCGCATGCCGGCCTCATCCTTGTGCCTCTGAACATCCGGCTGGCGCCGGCTGAGACGAAGCGCATTCTCGATCTCACGGAGAGCCGTCTTCTGTTCAAGGCGCTTCCGTTCGAGGGCGCGTCCATTCGGACGCTCGAATGGGACGATGACGACGGCCCGGAGGCGGATAACGCCTACGAAGCGTTCCTGAGTCGTGGCAGCCCGATCGGTGCGGAACCGCGCGCCAAGTCCGACATCGCCCAGATCTATTTCACGAGCGGCACCACGGGAGAGCCAAAGGGCGCCTGCCTCACCGAACAGAATCTCATCGCTTCGGCCTTGGACGCAGTGATCACACTTGGCTTGAACGCGCAGTCTGTCTGGTTTCACGCGCCGCCCATGTTCCATCTGGTGGACGCCTTTGCGGTTTGGGCTGTGACGATGGTTGGCGGATGCCACGTCACGGAGCATTTCGATCCGGCGCGGTTCTGCGAAGTGGTGGAGCAGACGGGCGTGACGGCGGTGAGTCTGCCGCCGACGCTGATCGACATGATCGTCCGGCATCCCGACTTCGATCGTTTCGATCTGAGTTCGCTCGACCGCATCAGTTACGGCGGGGCGCCGATGCCCGAGCCGGTCTACGTGCGAAGCGCCGCCGCGTTCCCATGTCCCTTGGTGCAATCCTACGGCGCCACCGAAACGGCGGGCACCGTATGTCAGCAGGTGCCCGAGGATGTCGTCGGGCGGCCCTGGACGAATTCCATCGGGCAGCCGCTGCCGCACATCAGGATTCGTAATCTCGACGATGCCGGCAACGATGTTCCGCCAGGCGAGGTCGGTGAATTGGCGGTTGGCGGCGAACGCGTGATGGCCGGCTACTGGCGGAACGAAGCGGCCACGCGAGCGGCATTCCGCGATGGCTTCTATCTCACGGGCGATCTCGCCGTTCACGACGAGGTTGGACACTTCACCATCCTCGGCCGGAAGAAGGAGATGATCATCTCCGGCGGCGAGAACGTCTATCCGGCGGAGGTTGAGAAAGCGCTGCTGTCTCACGCGAGCGTGGCGGAGGCCGCGGTGTTCGGCGTGCCGCATCCGCTCTGGGGCGAGGAGGTCCGCGCGGTCGTCTGCCTTGAAGGGGAATCCGAGCCGTCGCCGCAGCAACTGATCGATCACTGCCGCACTTTGATCGGCGGCTACAAGATTCCGAAGCTGATCGAGATTTCGCGCGAACCTTTGCCCAAGACGGGGCCTGGGAAGATCGCGAAGTCGCTCGTCCGGCAGCGCCATCTGGAGCACAAAACGCATGCCGAAACCTGATACGGAGCGCTTCCGCCTTCGCCGGTTCATGGAGCTTCTGGTCCAGAACGGCGAATGCGATGTCCATGAGGCCCCGGTCGATCTCATCGACGTCGCCGCGATCCTCGACGGCAACAGCAAGGCCGTGTGGTTCAAGAAGGTCGGCGGCGAAGGCGCGGAGCTCGTCGGCAACGTCATGGGTTCGCGTACACGCCTCGCGCGGGCGCTCGGAACCGGCGAAAAGGAATTTGCAGCCAAGCTGCGGAACAGCATCGCGCGGCCCTTCGCGCCGGTCGAGGTGTCGTCACAGGACGCGCCCGTGCAGCAAGTCGTATTGCGAGGCGACGACGCGGACATGTCGCGGTTGCCGGTCCATCTTCAGCACGAGATGGATGGCGCACCCTACATCTCCGCGGGCATCGATTTTTCGCGTGACCCTGCGACGGGCTTCGCGAACATCGGGTGCCGCCGGATGATGCTGCGCGGACCCCGGACGGCCGGAATAGATCTGAACGCCCCGAGCGATCTGCGGATGATCTACGAATCCGTCGTCGCCAAAGGAGAACGCCTGCCAGTGGCATTCACCGTCGGCAACCATCCCGCGGACTTCTTGGCCGGCGTCGCTTCTGCGGCTGCGGGCGACGAATTCCATGTGATGGGTGCGATCCGCGGCGAGCCCGTTCCGATCGTGAAATGCGTGAGCGTCGATGTGCACGTGCCCGCGGATGCCGAGTATGTGCTGGAGGGCTATCTCGATGCTTCTGGGCTTTCGGAGCCGGAAGGTCCTTACGGGGAGTACCTCGGATACTACGGCGAGGTGAAGAAGAACCCGGTCTTCCATCTGACGGCGATCACTCATCGCGCCGATGCTCTATTCCAGACAGTGACCATTGGCGGACGCTATCTCGACCGCACCGATACAGCCCACATCGTCGCGGCCAAGACCGAGGCGACCGTCTGGGAGGCGCTCCGCACGGCAATCCGTTATCCGGTCGCGGTCTGCTGCACCGCCTCGTGCGGTGGAATGTACAACGTGCGCGTCTCCATGCGGCAGCGCTATCCCGGCGAGGCGCGAAACGCGATCGCGGCGGTCTTTGCATCGCTAGGCGACGTCAAGCACGTCCACGTGGTTGATGAAGACATCGACGTGTACTCGGACGCCCAGATCGACTGGGCAATGGCGACACGTTTCCAAGCAGACCGCGATCTCGTGATCGCGTCCGACTTCCGAACGGTGCCGATCGATCCGTCTCTGGTGGGCGCACGCACCGGCGCGAAGGCCGGCTTCGATTGCACCAAGCCCTTCGGTGTGAGCCGCGGTCTCGGATACGCGATGCCCGAACCGCCGAGGTTGCCGAAGTCCAAGCCTGGAACGGTTCTTGAAAGACTGAGCGAGGGGCCTGCGTCGTTCCTCGAACTCATGGCCGCAGCCGGAACGCGCGATGGGCGCGAACTGTTGCACGCGCTCGACGAGCTCTACCGCGCCGGACGTCTCAACCGTCACGAAGACGGTCGTTACGCACTGATGGGCGGAAGCAAATGAAAATTTGGATCGCAACCTCGGAGACGACAGCATGACGAAAGCGGACGCAGTGGTTCTCGACGACGAGGGCTTTCCAATCGGGTTTCTGGCGCACGCGAAGGAATTCACGACCATACGGACCGAAAAATCCGAGGACGGAATCCTGACCATCGTGCTCAACCGCCCGTCGAAGCTGAATGCATTCGACGAGCAGATGATCCGCGAGATGCGAAGTGTGATCTGGAAGGCCAACTTCGACGACCAGATCAGGGTCATCGTGATCACCGGAGAGGGGCGTGCCTTCTGCTCCGGCCGCGACGTCAACGGGCTGGACTACGAAAACAATCTCAAAACGTCCGGCTACCGGGCCTATGTGCGCGCCAATCACGAGCTGTTCGACGACATCGAAGCGATCGAGAAGCCGGTCATCGCGGCCGTTAATGGCATGTGCGCTGGCGGTGGCGTGGAAATGGCGATTGCGTGCGACTTCCGCTTCGCTTCGACGAACGCGCAGTTTCTTTTGCCCGAGAACCAGCTCGGTGTGATCCCGGCGTCCGGCGCGTGCTCCCGCATGATCCAGATGATCGGCATCGGCCGCCTCAAGGAGATGGTGATGGCGGCGCTCCCGATCGACGCTCAGGAGGCCTATCGGATCGGGCTGATCAATCGCATGTTCGCCCCCGAAAAACTGATGAGCGAGACGATGGCCTTCGCCCGCGAGCTGCTCAAGCGTGCGCCGCAGGCGATGGGCATGGGCAAGCACATCGTCAACATGTGCCAGAACGTCGACACCGAAACGGGGCGGCTGCTCGAGCGGCTCGGCCAGTCCGTCCTGATCCGCACGAGCGACAACAAGGAAGGCATGCAGTCGTTCCGGGACAAGCGTAAGCCCAAGTTCACCGGCGAATGACCGTTCCGCTCCACGTGCGCCGGATCGGCGCAGGAGCGCCGATGCTGGTGCTTCTGCACGGGCTCGGCGCCAACGGCGCCGTTTGGGAGCAGTTCGCATCGCTCCTGACTCGATGGCCCGGCCAAATTCTCATTCCGGATTTGCGCGGTCACGGACTTTCGCCGCGCGGCGATCGTTACGCCGAGTCCGATCACGCTGACGACGTGGCTGCGCTGCTGCAGGACAGCAGCGATATTTATATCGTCGGCCATTCGATGGGCGGGATGATCGCCCTCCTGCTCGCTGCGCCATCGCGCAAGCTTCGCGTGCGTGCGGTGTTCGCCTTCGGAGTGAAGGCCAGTTGGACCGCCGACGACATCGACAAAGCGCTGGCGGTCGCCGCCCGGCCGGTCAAGCGGTTTGCGACCCGGGAGGAGGCCGCAGAGCGCTTCCTACTGGTTTCGGGTTTGAAGGGCCTCGTCGAGGCCGATGCTGCTGTGGTGCAAGCGGGTGTCGCAGCCACCGGCGATGGTTTCAGTCTCTCGGCAGACCCGCGAACGATGGCCGCAGTTGGTGGCTCCTTGGCGAACGCCTTTTCGGGAGCGAGGTCAATCAGCCGGTTGGCGTGCGGCGGCCGCGACCCGTTGGTGACGATCGACCAATTGCGCGCAATCGACCCACGGGCCATCGCCTTGGGCGACTGCGGCCACAATCCTCACGTCGAGAATCCCGAGCTCTTGCTGGCCGCGATCCCTTTCCTCGCGACCGACGGCGAGGAAAATCCCAAGCGGTAACTGCAAGCGATGATCAATCGGCTTTGATGCCGAGTGACTTCACCAGCGGACCATATTTTCCGCAATCGGAGTCCATCAGCTTGAGGAAGTCCGCATCGTTCAATTGTAGCGGCTCCTCGCTGCCGGAGACATTGATCCGCTCCGCAAAGAAGGGCGTGGCGATGGCCTCCCGCACATCCTTGCGCAGTCTCGCGACGATCGCATCGGGAGTGCCCGCGGGCGCGAACAGGCCGATCCAGGCTCCAACCGAATAATCCGGATAGGTTTCGGCGACGGTCGGCAGGTTGGGGAAGCTCTTGAGGCGTTTGACGCCGGTGCTCGCGAGCGCTTTCAGGCGGCCGGAATTGATCATCTCGCCGCCGGCGCTGGCGCTGAAGTGCGCCTGCACGTCTCCGCCGAGGATGGCCGTGAGCGCCGCGCTGCCACCACGATAGGGCACGTGCATCAGGTCGATATTGGCGCGCTGCTTGAGCATCTCCATCGCCAGATGGTGCAGGCTTCCCACGCCGATCGAGGCATAGAGAAGAGGAGGGCGGGCGGCTCGCGCAAATTCGACGAAGCTCGGCAGATCCCGAGGCTGCATATCGGGGCGGACAAACAGAACGAACTGATGAGTCACGACGCTGGAGATCGGTACGAAATCCCGGCGCGCGTCGAACGGAAGGTTGGCGTAGATGTTCGGGTTCACGCAGAACGCGACATCGGGTGCCATGATCAATGTGTATCCATCCGGAGCCGCGCGTGCCACGGACGCCATCGCGATGTTGCCGTTGGCGCCGACCTTGTTCTCGACGATGACCGGTTTTCCCAGGCGTTCGGACAGGATGGGCGCGAGAAGCCGCGAGGCGACATCCGGGGTCGAGCCGGGGGAGAACGGCGACACGATCGTGACGACCCTCGATGGAAACTGGTCTTGCGCGCTGCACGGAGGTGCGTTGGCGATGATTGAAATGAAACCGATGAATGCGAGCCGAAGGGCTGCCGATCGCTTTTGCATGGTTCGAATCCTCCCAATTTTGTCGGGACCGTTGCAACGATCCGTCAACGGGGCGTCAAAGACAGCGGATGCAGATGAGCATCCACTCAAGGAATTCGCGTCCCTAAAATTATGGTGACAAATCAGCGGCTTGGATGGGTGTCAAAAAGTCGCTTGACATTTAAGACGACTGGTCATATTGCATTGTGTATGGCGAGACCAAGCGTCAAAGAACAGATCGTGCAGGCGGGCTTGAAGGTCCTTTTGGACAAGGGCTTCAACGGCGTTGGCGTGCAGGAGATCACCGAGTCTGCGGGCGTTCCGAAAGGCTCGTTCTACAATCACTTCGAGAGCAAAGAGGCCCTGGGCGCCGAGATCGTCGAGCGATACGGGATGGACAACAGCCGCCGGCAGGTGCTGCTCGACCGGAGCTTGCCCGGGCTGAAGCGTTTGCGGGGCCACTTCGAAGGGCTCAACGAGCTGTTCGCGAAATCGAAGTTCGAGCGCGGCTGCTTGCTTGGCAATTTCAGCGCGGAGCTTTCGAACCAGAGCGCTATCATTCGCGAGAAGCTCGCGGAGCTATACGGGCGCTGGAGCAAAGAGATCGAACTTGCGATCGAGGACGGGCAAAAGGACGGCAGCATCCCGCGCGGAAAGAACGCCAAGCAGATCGCGGCCTTTCTGCTCGATGCTTACGAGGGTGCGCTGCTTCGTGCACGTGTCGAGCGGAGCAGGGAGCCGTTCGACAGGTTCATGGCGTTCGCCTTCGAGAAAATCCTCGAGTGAGCGCAAATTTTTTTGTCCCTGGCGCAAGATGACCGACCATCTTAAATATAAAAGCAGCGTAATATCATAATCTTAGTGGAGGAAAGCTTGGCTATAACCACCCCCGAACAGAACAAGGCGCTTGTCCTGAAAGCCTTCGACGCGCTGTTCAACAAACGCGACTACGCCGCAGCGGAGCGGTTCTGGTCGCCCACGTACATTCAACACAGCGCGCACATCCCGCCGGGCCGCGACGGCTTGTTCAATCTTGTCCGCGGCCTTCCCTCCACACTTCGCTACGAGAACCACGTGATCCTCGCCGAAGGGGACCACGTGATCGCGCACGGCCGTTTTTCGGGCCACGGGCGTCCCGCGTCGTGGATCGCCGCCGACATCGTCCGCATCGAGAACGGCGTGCTCGCCGAGCACTGGGACGTTCTGCAGGACGAGGCGACTCGCGCGGAATCCCTGAGTGGCCTGCCGATGTTCGGCGATCGTTTCCCTGCCTAGGTGAAGGAGGACTATCGATGACAAACGCAAAGACACTGACGCGCCGCGGGTTGCTTGGCGCGGGCTTGGCTGGCGGCGGATTGCTCGGCGCTGGCGCCGCTGTCCCCATCCTGTCCGGTCTCGCAAGCGACGCGAACGCGCAGGCCGCCGCCGCGCAGCCGCACGGCGGCGGCTACTACCGGTTCAACATCGGCCGCTTCAAGGCGACGGTCATTTCCGACGGCTACGGCGATGTCCCGTTCTGGCCGGTCTTCGCAGCCAACCAGCCGGCTTCGGCAACCGAAGCTTTCTTGAAGGACAATCATCTCGAGCCGGCGCCGCAGTTCACCAACAACATGCTCGTGGTCGACACCCCGACCGATCGCGTGCTGGTCGACACCGGCTTCGGCGATGTGCTTGGGCCCAACTCGGGCCAGTTCCCCTGGCTGGTGCAGAATCTCCGGCGCGCCGGTATCCCGCCCGAGAGCATCACGATGGTGATCATCACCCACATCCATCTCGATCACGTCGCGGGCATCGTCACCAAGTCCGGCGAGCACGTCTTTCCGAACGCGGGATACGTGATCGTGGATGACGAGCTTTCGTATTGGACCGGCAACCGGTGGGAAGCAGACATCAACGCCTCGAAGGCGCCGGCTGAATTCAAGCAGGCGGCCATCTTCGCTCCAAAGACATACCTGCCGCCGATCCGGCAGCGCATGAACGTGGTGCGTCCGGGCACGGAAGTGTCACCCGGCATCACGCTCATTCCGGCGCCCGGTCATTCGCCCGCCCACACGGCCATTCGCTTCACGTCGGGCAACGCCGAGCTCATTCACATGGCCGACGTGGCGCATCGTTCGGACTCTGGGCTTCAGCATCCGGAGTGGTCGATCATTTTCGACTTCGACGGTGAGCAGGCGATCGCGACGCGAAAGCGGATCCTTGGTCAGGTCGCCGCCGATCGAACCCTTGTGATGGGATATCACTTCCCGTTTCCGGGCATCGGCTGGGTCGAGACGGCCGGATCGGCCTATCGCTGGAATCCCGTTCCGTGGACATGGTGATGCGACTTGAGCGGATCGGCGGTCGCGCCGGTCTCCGTTGCGCGAATTGAAGGAGATGATGACATGCGTGCAGAAACGTTGTGCGGAATCGAAATCCCGATCGGCGGCCGTTCTGTCGCGAAAGCGTCCGCGGGCACCTTGTCGTGCTCCGTGACCACGATCACTGCTGCTGCGGCCGCGATTACATTTTCCGCGAGCGGTGCGGCGCCGACCCCGCTCTATCACGAGTATCAGGTGCACTTCGGCCTAACGCCGTTCATGATCACGATCATCTTCGCGGCCTATGTTCTGAGCCTTCTCGTGGCGTTGCTCACGGTGGGATCGCTGTCGGATTACATCGGGCGGCGCCCAGCGACTCTGGCCGCGCTGACGGCGAATATTCTGGCAATGGTCGTATTCATGACGGCTGGTTCGGCCGCGGCGCTCATCGTCGCCCGTATCATGCAGGGATTCGCGAGTGGCCTCGCGATCACCACTTTGGCGGCGACGATCCTCGACACCGACAAGGAACGTGCGCCGCTTCTCAACAGCGTCACGGCTTTCGCCGGTCTATCCGCGGGCACCCTCGGCGCCGGCGCGCTCGTGACGTTTGCCCCCGCGCCGGAGCAACTCATCTTTGTCGTCCTGCTGGTCATCTCCGCAATCGCGGCAGCGATACTCTGGTTCATGCCGGAGACGGCGAAGACCAAGCCCGGCGCGCTCGCATCTCTGCTCCCGCACGTGCACGTGCCCCGCGCCGCGCGGGCCACCTTTGCGGCCATCACTCCCGTCAATGTTGCATCCTGGTCGCTGGGTGGCTTCTACTTTTCTCTCATGCCGTCGGTCGTCCGCGCGGCGACGGGAGCGACGCTTCCTATCGTCGGCGGCCTGGTGGTTGCCGCGCTGACGCTCTCGGGTGCGGTGGCCGTGCTGACCCTGCGCAAGCTCTCGCCCGAGCGGATGCTTGTTCTCGGGATCATCACGCTGACGTTTGGTGTGCTCATCACACTCGCCGGTGTCCAGTCCCAGAACGTCAACATCATGCTGTTCGGCACGGTCGTCGGCGGGATCGGCTTCGGCACGGTCTTCTCCGGGACGCTTCGGAGCGTGCTCGCGCATGCGGGAGCCGGCGAGCGCGCGGGCCTGCTGTCCGCCTACTTCGTCGAGGGCTATCTCGCCTTCAGCGTTCCAGCCCTCATCGCGGGCTTTCTTGCGCCGGTTGTCGGCCTCACACGGACCGCGGACTTCTATGGCGCCGGCGTCATCCTGTTGGCGATCAGCACTCTCATCGTGAACCTTGTCCGGCAACGTCGAGTGTAGCCGGCTGGCCCGCAGAAGCGGCTCCGGTCGGGAACGGCGGAATAAACATCACGCGCGCGGCGCCGCCGTCCCACCGTTGACCGATTTAGCAACGGTACGGGCACACTCGATAAAGCGTGTCGCCAGCGGGGTCAGCGTGCGGTCCTTGACGGTGACAAATCCGACTGGTGAGGGCGGCGACACCACCTTCACCGGCAGAATTTTGAGGCGCATGTCCTTTCCGCCGAAACGCATGACCGAGGCGGGAACGAGACCAAGCCAGCGGCCAGTTTCGATCAAACGCATGTAGAGGTGGAGCGACACCGTCAGCGCATTCGCAGGCGGAGGCTCGAGGCCGGCGTTTCTGAATGTGGCGTCGTGCAGCGAGCGCGGCAGGCTGCCGGGCCCCGCCAGCACCCACGGCTCTCCCATCAGGTCCGCGAGTGTCAGGTTTCGCCGCTTGGCCCAACGGCTCTCCGATCCGGCGACGACGACATTCGGTTCGTCGAACAGCGTCTCCGCGACCACATCCGGATCGGTCATCGTCGTGGGGAGTCGTCCGAACACCAGCTCGACCTTTCGATCGCGCAAGTTGTCGTATTGCTGAACCAGGATGTTCTCAGGAAGCACGTGAATGACGGCGCGCGGATGATCTTGCGAGAATCGCTCGATGATCGCTGGCAGAAGTCCGGCGTCCGTCGTGATCGACGAACCGATCCGAAGTTCGCCTGCGTCCGGCTGTTTGATGAACTCGATCTGCTGGAGGCCCTTCCGCATCTCGTCGAACACGGAGACGCCGGACTGGAGCAAGGCGCGGCCGTAGTGCGTGGGTTCGACGCCAGAAATACTGCGATCAAAAAGTTTGACGCCCAGCGTGCGCTCGAGTTCTGAAATCGTCTTGGACACGACGGGGTAGGACACGGCGAGTTCTTCGGCGGCGCGGGTCATGCTGCCGGCCTCGGCGACGGCCAGCACGATGTGAAGGTCCCGCAGCTTGACGCGGCGTCCGATGCGGTCCGTCCACTTCATCCGATACCTATCCAATCAGCTAGGGGTATCAGAAGTTAATAGAACTAAACAGCTATAGCAATCTCGGGCACAACCGGAGCCGTGAAATCAACGTGCGCCTGGTCGCACAAACGTCAAAGGGAGAAATGTCATGGCTTCACTCGCAGCAGCAGCGGCTACCGTCGTCCTCGTGCACGGCGGCTTCGTCGACGGCGCCGGCTGGGAAGGCGTCTACAACGAATTGAAGAAGGACGGTTACAACGTCAGCATCGTCCAGAATCCGACCACGTCGCTCGCCGACGACGTCGCCGTCACGCGACGTGTGATCGCGGAGGCCCCGGGCCCGGTGATCCTGGTCGGGCATTCCTACGGCGGCGTGGTGGTGACGGAAGCCGGCACGGACCCCAAGGTGAAGGCGGTCGTCTACATCGCGGCGTTCGCACCGGACAAGGGCGAGTCGGTGCAGTCGCTGATCGCCAACCCGCCTCCCGGCGCTGCGGTCCCGCCGATCCTTCCTCCGGTTGACGGCTATCTGTTCCTCGACAAGGCGAAGTTCCGCGCGTCGTTCGCGGCCGACGTCGACGAACCGAAGGCCTCGTTCATGGCCGACTCGCAGGTGCCGTGGGGCGTCAACGCTCTCGGCGGTGCGGTGACTGAGCCGGCGTGGAAGAGCAAGCCGTCGTTCTATCTCGTCGCGACCGAGGACAAGATGATCCCGCCGCCCGCCCAGCGCCAGATGTCGAAGCGCGCCGGTTCGACCGTGGTGGAGGCCGCGGGCAGCCACGCCATCTATGTGTCGAAGCCGGGCGTGGTGGCTGATCTTATTGCCAAGGCGGCGAAGAGCGTCAGCGCCAAGTAAACGAACAACCGGTCAACACAATCCGCCGCCGGCCTTCACAGAAGGCCGGCGGCGTCATTTTTATCGCAGTAATCGGCTCAAAAGCCTCGGAATTCGCTGGACGCCTCGCCGCGTGACCGGGGATCGGCAGTTCGCTACGACATCACATCGATCAGCGCGGAGACCTGAGCGGCCGACATGACGTCGATCTGAGGCTGCGTAAATGCGTTCGCCTGCTGCGCGGTCAGTGCGTAGAGGTCGTCCGTGCTGATGCCCCCAATCGCCGCGATGCTCAACGACGGGATACCGGTTGTTGCCGAGAAGGCCGCGAATGCCGTTGTCGTCAGACCTGCGATTTGCGTGGACGTCAGTGCGCCGGCCTGATCGGTGGTCAGGCCGCCGAGCTCCGTCGTGGAGAACCACAGAAGCTGAGCGGCGGCGAGCGCCGGAATTTGGGTTGCCGTCAGCGTGCCAACCTGCGTTGCGGTCAGATTGGTGATCGACGTGGTCGTCAGCCCGCTGACCTGGTCGTTGCTGAACTTGCTGAGGTCGAGCGCGCCGAGCAGATCGGTATTGACCACGTTGAGTTGTGTCGTGGTCAGGCCTTGCACTTGGTCGGTGGTGAGTGCGCCGATCTGAGCGAGCGAGAACAACCCAAGCTGCGTGGTCGTGAGATTGCCGACCTGCGTGGCCGTGAAACCGGCTGCTTGCGTGGTGGTAAGCGCCTGGACTTCGGTCGAGGTCAGCGTTCCGATCTGATCTGTCGAGAGGGCCCCAACCTGAGTTCCAGAAAGGGCGGCGATCTGGGTGTCGGTCAACTCGCTGATCGCCGTTGTCGTCAGACCTGCGATTTGCGCTGTGCTGGCCTTGGTGATGTCGAGGATGTTGAACACATCGATAGACATCGCGTTGAGCTGAGTGGCAGTCAGACCCTGGAACTGAGTGGTCGTAAGCGAACCGATCTGGTCGCTCGAGAACTGGCCAAGCGCTGTCGTGGTGAGGCTGCCGAGCTGCGTGGCGGTGAACGCGCCCGCCTGCGTGGTGGTGAGAGCCTGAATCTCGGTCGAGCTTAGCGCTCCGATCTGATCGGCCGAGAGGCTTGCGAGTTGCGCCGTAGCGAGCGCGGCGATCTGGTCGCCGGTCAAAGCGCCGATTGCCGTCGTCGTCAGACCAGCGATTTGCGCCGTGCTGGCCTTGGTCACGTCCATCGCATCGAGGACGTCGGTCGATAGGGCGTTGAGCTGCGTGGTGGTCAGGCCCTGGAACTGGGCTGTGGTGAACGCACCGATCTGCTCGCTTGCGAACAATCCGAGCGCCGTGGTGGTAAGCCCGCCAAGCTGCGCCGGCGTCAGCGCGTTGGCCTGCGTGGTGGTGAAGGCCTGAATTTCCGTCGAGCTCAGCGCGCCGATCTGAACGGTCGAAAGGCCTGCGATCAGCGTTGCCGAGAACGCAGCGATCTGATCGTCGGTCAAATTGCCGATCGCCGTCGTCGTCAGCCCCACGATTTGCGACGTGCTGGCCTTGCTCACGTCGATTGCGTTGAGCAGGTCGGTGGGCATTGCGTTGAGCTGCGTGGTGGTCAGGCCTCTCACTTGCGTGGAGGTGAACGCGCCGATCTGGTCGAATGAGAACAGTTCAAGCGCTGTTGTGGAGAGCCCGCCGAGCTGCCCCGCCGTCAACGCCCCCAACTGGGTGGTCGTGAAGGCCTGAATATCAAGCGAGCTCAGCGCTCCGATCTGAGCGGTCGAAAGACTCGCGACTTGCGGAGCGGAGAATGCGGCGACCTGATCGTCGGTCAGATCGCTGATCGCCGTCGTCGTCAGGCCTGCGATCTGAGTCGTGCTGGCCTTGCTGATGTCCACCGCATTCAGAAGGTCCGTAGACAGGGCATTGAGCTGGGTGGTGGTCAGGCTCCGCACCTGCGTGGTGCTG
>JBFLYS010000044.1:0-35924 GCA_040756555.1 Pseudomonadota bacterium
AGAGGGCCGCCGGATTCCCATTAAAAGGACTACGGCAGCCGGTTCGCTCCATCAGGACACCCCGCCCAATGCACTCGCGCGTGACCACGGCTTGATGGCAGGTCTCCTGGCTCGCGGGTCGTCGCCTCCGATCACCTTCCCAGGAGCACAGCTCCCAGTGGCACCAATGATCGTCAGCTCGCCGCTTACAGTTGCGGGGGCAGCCGTGGAGTTACACGCGAAAGCGTATGCACCACGTTCCCTTTTGATCCCTTGCGGGAACCATCAAAAATGATCCTGACAGTCACCTGCGAGAGCGTCAATAGGAACGCATGCGTGTGTGCATGGGTGCTTAGCGGCGCAGAATGAAATCGGACATCGGGCGGCGCTGCTCCCAACCGGCCTGCTCAAGCTCAGGCCGGTCACTGTCGCTCTGGGGATAACCGAGACAGAAATATCCGACGAAACGCCAATCGCCCGGCACATCGAGCAATACGGCGATCTGAAGCGGATCGAGGATGGAGACCCAGCCCATGCCGATGCCCTGTGCGCGCGCCGCGAGCCACAGCGTGCAGATCGCGGCGACGGCGGAATATTCCGCCATCTCCGGCATGGTGCGGCGGCCGAGGCCGTGGCCAGTTTGCGTCGCGCGATCGGCGAACACCGCGAGATGGCATGGCGCTTCTTCGAGGCCGGCGAGCTTCAGTTTTGCGTAAAGCACGGCCTGCTCGCCGCTGTAGGAAACGAGCGCGTCAGCGTTACAGGCTTTGAAATTTTCGATCACAGTCGCGCGCCGCGCAGGATCGTCAACGACCACGAACCGCCACGGCTGGCTGAGACCCACCGACGGAGACAGCGCGGCCTGCTCCAACAGCGTTTCGAGCGCGCCTTCAGGAAGAGGATCGGTGCGGAAGCGCCGCACGTCGCGCCGCCAGACGAACAATTCGCGCAGTTGTTCGCGGAAGACGTCGGAGAATTTCGGCTCGCTCATGCGGACATCCGCGCGGCCGCTGTGAGCAGAACGAGAATCTCAGCCGTCTGCTGGAGCGCACCGAGCACGTCGCCGGTCTGCCCGTTGATCTGCCGCTCGCACAGCCACCAGAGGAAAACGAAGCCGAGCAGGATGAACACAAGCGCGATCAGTCCCGAGCCGATGCCCAGCATGAGCGCGAGCAGAATGACGCCGATGGCCGCCGCGATGCCGATGCTCTCGTTCGGCGGCGCACCGGCGCTCGCGGACAATCCATCGGTCCGCGCCGGCGGCACAACGGTCATGAAGGCGGGCAACAGCGCACGCGAGGCGGCATGCGCGGCGACGAGTGCGAACGCGACCAATTTCGGATCGGCGATGGCGGCAAGCGCGCCCGCGCGCAGCATGAACGACAGGATCAGCGCACAGACGCCGTAAGTGCCGATGCGGCTGTCGCGCATGATCTCCAATTTTCGGTCAACGGTCTTGCCGCCGCCGAAGCCGTCGGCGACGTCGGCCAAGCCGTCCTCATGCAGCGCGCCGGTGACGGCGACGGTCGCGGCAAGCGCCAGCATGGCGGCGGGAAGTGCCGGCAGATTCAGCTTCCAAGCGATCCAATAGACCAGCGCGCCGATCAGTCCCACGACGATCCCGGCTACCGGCGCGGCCCAGAGCGCGCGGGCAAGCCCGCCATCGTCCATCGGCCCAAGGTGCGAAACCGGCAACCGGGTGAAAAAGCCCAGCGTGGCCTTCAGATCGGCCAGCAGCGCGTCGGCATCCCAAGAGCGGTTCACGTGCGGGTTTCCATCATGATCCCTTATAGGACCGGGCCGCGCGGATTTGCTAGAGAGAGCGGCGATGACGGACGTTCTCCCGAAGCCCATTTCGGAAGCCATGGACTTTATTTCATTCGAAGCTTTGCGCGCGGAATGGCGCCGCCTGCCGACCGGCGACGACACGGCGGCCATCGCCGTGAACGCGCGGCAGGCCGAGCTGACCAAGCCGCCGGGAAGCCTGGGACGGCTGGAGGAGCTGGCCGCCTGGCTCGCGCGCTGGGGCCGCAACGGGCCGAAGCTCGACACTGTCGAGGTGCTGGTGTTCGCGGGCAACCACGGCATCACCGCGCAGGGCGTGTCGGCCTATCCGGCCGCGGTGACGGCACAGATGGTGGCGAATTTTGCTGGTGGGGGCGCCGCGATCAATCAATTGGCCAAGGCCGTCAACGCGACGCTCCGTGTCGTGCCGCTGATGCTCAGCGAACCGACGGCGGATTTCACGCAAGGCCCTGCGATGGACGAGCGCGCGTTCCTCGATGCAGTGGCTGTTGGCTACAGCGCGGTGTCGCCGAACGCAGATCTCCTCTGTCTTGGCGAAATGGGCATCGGCAACACGACCGCGGCGGCGGCGGTTTGTGCCGCGCTGTTCGGCGGAGGCGGCACGCGCTGGGCCGGGCGCGGGACCGGCGTGGACGATCATGGACTGACGCGCAAGGTGACGGCGATCGATGCAGGGCTGAAGCGGCACGCGGCGTTGAACGATCCGCTTCACATCGCCGCCGCTTTGGGAGGCCGCGAACTGGCCGCGATCCTCGGCGCAGCGCTCGCGGCCCGTCAGAAGCACATTCCGGTTCTGCTCGACGGTTTCGTCTGCACGGCAGCGGTCGCACCGGCGTTCAAGTTGCGCGCGGACGCGCTGGATCATGCGCAGGCTGCGCATGTGTCGGCGGAAGCAGGACACGCGATGCTGCTTGAAGAGTTGAAACTGAAGCCGCTGCTCGATCTCGGCATGCGGCTCGGGGAAGGCTCGGGCGCAGCCGTCGCGGTGTCTCTCCTGCGTGCGGCGCTGGCGTGTCACACCGGCATGGCGACGTTTGCCGAGGCGCAGGTCGCCAACAAGCCGCACTAGCCCGCGCGCGCAATGGCGTGAAAGAACGTGCCGGACACGAGGCCGCGCCGGCTCCCCGATTCAGCCACCGCCCTGCCCTGCGCGTCGGTCAGTTCCGCGAACGGCTCGTCGCGCCCCTGATCGATGATCGATGCGTGATGGAATTCATGGCCGCGCACGCGATCGCCTGATTGTCCCATCACGCCATCCGAGAGCAACTTCGCCTCGCGATAGCCGAGATGAAGGCGGCGCTTCGCGAAGCTGGTCGAATGGCTGAGCAGACCCGTCATCGCGTGGCGAGTACCTTTGGCATCTTCCAGACCTTCGCCGAGAACCATGTGACCGCCGCACTCGCCGTGGACGGGCTTCGTCTCGGCAAAGTGCGCGAGGCCCTCGCGAAAGAACTGCGCCGATGCGAGCGCACCCGCGTGAAGCTCGGGATAGCCGCCGGGCAACCAGCAAACGTCGCAATCCGGCGGCGGCGGCTCGTTGGCCAGCGGCGAGAACGAGACGATCTCCGCGCCCGCTCTCCGCCAGCCATCGAGCAGATGCGCGTACATGAAGGTGAAGGCCGCATCGGAGGCGAGCGCAATGCGCTGGCCGGGCGGCGGGAGCATCGACGTCACCACGCTGTCGAGACTTCCGAATGACGATGCACTCGCGAGCAACGCATCAAGATCGATGTGCTTCTCCGCCATGTCGGCGAGCTTGTCGAGCCGCGCAGCAAGGTCGCCATATTCGCTTGCCTGCACCAGACCAAGATGCCGCTCCGGCAGCACCAGCGTCTCGTCGCGCGGGATCGAGCCCAGCACCGGCATGCGGATGCCCGCCATCGCATCCGACACCAGCGTGCGGTGCCGATCGCTGCCGACCTTGTTGAGAATGACGCCCGCGACACGCACGCCCGGATCGTAGTTCGCAAATCCCGCGGCGATCGCCGCCGCCGATTGCGACTGGCCCGACACGTCGAGCACCAGGATCACCGGCAGATGAAAACGCGCGGCAAGATCGGCCGCCGCGCCCGAACGGCCCGCCGCCGTCGGCACGCCGTCGAACAGCCCCATCGCGCCTTCGATGACGATGGTGTCCGCTTCCTGCCCCGCATCCGCGAGCAGCGCACCGATCAAAGACGGCGGCATCGCCCAGGAGTCGAGATTGATCCCCTTCGCGCCGGTCGCGGCAGCGTGAAACGCCGGATCGATGTAATCCGGGCCGGCCTTCGCCGCACGCACCGCAACCTTACGGCGCCTCAGCGCGGCGAGCACGCCGAGCGTCACCGTGGTCTTGCCGGAACTCGAACGCGGCGCGCCGATGATGAAGCCGCGCGCCGTCACCGCACGGCCTCGGCGTCCGCGAGCAGACCGAGCAGCCGGCCGCGCTCGGCAACGATATGGCCGATCACAACGATGGCCGGCGGCTCGAAGTGTTGCGCGCGAAGTTCGTTCGCGAGGTTCTCAAGCGTCGAAACATGGATGCGCTGCTCAGGCAGCGTCGCGTGCGCGATGGCCGCCGCTGGCGTATCACCCGCGAGCCCTCCGCGCATCAGCGCGCCCGCGATCTCGTCGAGCCGATGCATCGCCATGTAGAGCACGATCGGCTGGCCGGTGCGCGCGAGCGAGGCCCAGTCGAAATCGTCATGGTCTTCGGAGCCGTGGCCCGCGGCGAAGATGATCGCCTGATTGATCTTGCGGACCGTTGCCGGGATCGAGGCGGCGGACAGCGCCGCCATACCCGCCGTGACGCCCGGCACGATGCGATAAGGAATGCCGGCTTCCGCGAGCGCCGCCGCCTCCTCACCGCCCCGACCGAACAGGCAGGGGTCGCCGCCCTTCAGCCGCAGCACGCGCTTGTTCTCGCGCGCGAGCGCAATCAGGCGCTTCGTAATGTCGGCCTGCTCGGTCGAAGGCTTGCCCCCGCGCTTGCCGGCGTATTCGAGTTTTGCGCGTGGATTGGCGAGCGCCAGCACGCGCTCGTCGACCAGCGCGTCGTGCACCACGACATCGGCCTGCGCCAGCCCGGCGAGCGCGTCGAGCGTCAGCAGGCCGGGGTCGCCCGGCCCCGCGCCCGCGAGCCAGACGTGGCCGGGCTTCAGCACGGGAAAGGCGCCACGCAGCGCCGAAAGAGCCTCAAGCGGATTCATGGCCATATTTTATCACGCACCGCGCCCGCGGAAACGGCGCTGGTAATCGGCGTCGTAAAGCGCGCTTTCGCGGAAATCCTCGGCTGAGAGCGCGCGGCCGACCATGATGATCGCCGTGCGTTCGATGGGATCGGCTTTGACCTGCGCGGCAATGGTGGAGAGCGTGCCGCGCAGCACGCGTTCGTTCGGCCAGCTTGCGTGCGCGACGATGGCGACCGGGCAGTCGGCGCCGTAGTGCGGGATCAGTTGTTCGACAATCTGGTCGAGCGCGTGGATCGCAAGGTGAACAACGAGAGTCGAGCCGGTCGCGGCAAAAGCGGCGAGCTTCTCGCCCTCCGGCATCTTCGAGGCGCGGCCGGACACGCGGGTCAGCACGACGGACTGCGCGACCTCGGGCACGGTCAGTTCGCGGCCCAGCACCGATGCGGCAGCGGCGAAGGCCGGAACGCCCGGCGTCAGCGTGTAGGGAATGCCGAGCTTGTCGAGCCGCCGCGTCTGCTCGGCGAGCGCGCTGTAGATCGAGAGGTCGCCGGAGTGCAGCCGCGCGACATCGAGCCCCTTCGCGTGGGCCGCAACATATTCCGCCTCGATCTGATCGAGCGATAGCGGCGCGGTGTCGACGATCCGCGCATCCTTCGGGCAGAACGCGAGCAACGCCGCCGGCACGATGGACCCGGCGTAGAGACACACCGGGCAGCGCGCGATGAGATCGCGCCCGCGCACGGTGATGAGGTCCGCCGCACCCGGCCCTGCGCCGATGAAGTGAACGGTCATGGCGCGTCTCCCGATGTCGCGAGAGCGCAAGTGGCGGGCCCGACGGCGACACGCGGCACGATCAGACGCCCGGCGTCTCCCGCTGCGGCGAGTGCTGCGCATTCGGCGACGGATGGAACGCCAGCCAGCGCCACCACACGCTCAGAACGCGTTACCGCCCGCCCGCTCATCTGCTCGAGATCGGACTGCGCGACGAAAACGAGCGGCACGCCGCGCGTGGTCGCTGCGGCGACGATTCCCTGCTCCGCGGCCTTGGCGGACGAGGTGGCGATCAATTCAAGGACATCATTCGCGAGTCCGCCACTCGTCAGCGCCGCCGCGATCGCGGCGTCGATCTCCTGCGCCGTCGCACCCGCGCGGCATCCGATGCCGGCGACGATCATGGCTTGATCCAGACCCATTGCGTCACCGGCATCGCCGCGCGCCAGCCGCTCTTGTCGCCGACCGGGCTCGCGCGCGAGATGGCGATGCGGGTCAACTCGCCGCCGAGCGAAGCATGGCGCGCAATCAGAAGCGCTTCGGTTTCGAGCGTCACCGCGTTGGCGACAAGGCGTCCGCCGGATTTCAGTGCGGCGACGGCCGCATCAATGACGTCGTTGTTCGCACCGCCGCCGATGAAGACGGCATCGGGCTGCGGAAGATTGTTGAGAGCGTCGGGTGCCGCGCCTTCGACGATCTCAAGGCCCGGCACGCCGAACGATGCCGCATTGCGCCGGATGCGCGCGGCGCGCTCGGGCTGCGTCTCGATGGCGATCGCGCGGAGCGAGGTGTCGGCCAGCATCCATTCGATGGAGACCGAGCCGGAGCCCGCGCCGATGTCCCACAGCAGTTCGCCCCGGCGCGGCGCGAGCGAGGACAGCGTGATGGCGCGAACCTCGCGCTTGGTGATCTGGCCGTCATGCTCGAACAGATTGTCGGCGAGCCCCGGCGTGCGGGCGATGATGCGGGCGCCCGGCGCGGCTTCGACCTCGACGGCGACGGTGTTGAGCGCGTCGATGTCGCGCAAGTTGAAACTCGCGGCAGTCGTTGTGCGGATTTTCTCGCGCGGACCGCCGAGCGCCTCCAGCACAGTTAGCCTGGAAGAGCCAAAACCGGTTTCCGCCAGCAACTTTGCCAACGCCGCGGGCCCCTCGCCGTCCGAGGTCAACGCCAGCACGCGCGCGCCGGGATGCAGATGCGGGCGGATCAGATCCATCTGGCGGCCGTGCAGCGACACCACGGTCACCTCCGGCAACGGCCAGCCGAGCCGCGCCGCGGCCAGACTGAAAGCCGACGGTGACGGAACGGACAGCATTTCTGTCGCATCAACATGCTTCGCGAGCAGCGAACCGACGCCGAACCAGTTCGGATCGCCCGATGCGAGGACGCACACGGAGCGGCCGCGGTGCTTCAGCACCTCCGGGATCGCACCATCGAACGGGCTCGGCCACGGCCGGGCCACACCGCGGATGATACCCTTCGCCAGTTCCAGATGCCGTTTGCCGCCGAACACGATCTCAGCGTCCGCAATCAGCCCGCGCGCGACGGGACTCAGGCCCTCCGCGCCGTCCTCGCCGATGCCGACGATGGACAGCCAGCGGCGCGGTGCGGCACTCTGCGGAGCAATCGGATTAGCGAGCGGCATGCGACGCATACTCATACTCGGCGGCACGGCGGAAGCGCGGCAACTGGCGGGCAGACTCGCCGGACGCGGCGATCTCGCGGTGACATTGTCTCTGGCCGGGCGCACCGCCTCGCCCGCGCCGCAGCCGGTGCCGGTGCGGATCGGCGGCTTCGGCGGCGCAGACGGCCTTGCCGAATATCTGTCGGATGAGTGCATCGACGTCCTGGTCGACGCGACGCATCCCTACGCCGCGACGATTTCCGCCAACGCGGCGAAGGCGGTCGCGGAGAGCGGCGCCAGATTGCTCGCCCTGCGGCGGCCGCCCTGGGAAAAGGTGTCCGGCGATCTGTGGAACGAGGTCGACACGCTGGCCGAAGCGGTCCAGGTTTTGGGTGATGAGGCCCGGCGCGTCTTTCTCGCGCTCGGCCGCAAGGACCTGGTGCCGTTCCTGCACGCGCCGCAGCACGACTATCTGATCCGCAGTGTCGATCCGGTCGATCCGCCGCTCGCTCTGCCTCGCGCGAAATACATCACCGGGCGCGGGCCGTTCACCGAGGAGCACGATGGCGCGCTGATGGCGGCGCATCACATCGAAGTCGTCATCGCGAAGAACAGCGGCGGCGACGCGACTTACGGCAAGATCGTCGCGGCGCGCGCACTCGGCATCGAAGTCATCATGCTGCGGCGTCCCGTGTTGCCGGATGTTACATCGGTCGGGAGCGTCGAGGACGCCGTGCGCTGGCTCGATCATTTGCCGGCTCCCAAAACAAAGCGCGGCGTATAAACCAGCGGGCTCAGGCCGGGCCGTTCGATCACGCGCGTTTCCGCCGAACCGACGATGATCAGCGTCGCCATGTTGGCGCTCGACGGATCGGCAGCCGCGAGCGTGGTCACCTCCACGCGCTCGTCCTTGCGGCCAACGGCGTGGCCGAACACCAGCGGCGTCGATGCGGGCAAGTGCGCGCGCAGCCGGTCGAACGCCTTGCCCAGTTGCCACGGCCGCGCGCGAGAGATCGGGTTGTAGAAGGCGATCACGAAGCCGCCGGACGCCGCCGCGTCGAGACGGCGTTCGATCAGTTCCCAGGGCTTGAGGTTGTCGGAGAGCGAGATCGCGCAAAAATCATGACCGAGCGGCGCGCCGACGCGGGCGGCAACGGCGAGCATCGCGGTGACGCCGGGCACCACTGAAACGTCGAGCTTCCGCCACGCCTCGCCGCCACGGTCGATCTGCTCGCAGACCGCCGCCGCCATCGCGAACACGCCGGGATCGCCGCCCGACACCATCGCGACGCGCGCACCTTCCGCTGCGCGGTCGAGCGCCGCAGCGGCCCGCGCGCCCTCCTCGCGATTGTCGGACGCATGGCGCGTCTGGCCCGCGCGTTGGGGCACGCGATCGAGATAGGGACCGTAGCCATAGAGCGCATCGGCGGCTGCCAGCGCGGACGCGGCCTCCGGTGTCAGCGTGTCCGGCCCGCCGGGCCCGAGACCGACGACGGCGAGCGAGCCGCTCATTGCTCGCTCATTCATGGCTTCTGCTCCCAGCCCGGCACGAGCACGACCGAGAAATACGGCGCGTTGTCGTCGGGCTTGTCGGACAGCCGCATCGAGCGCGAGTTCGCGGTCGTACCCCGCTCGACATAGATCGCGCGCTTCAGGCGGCCGGTGCTGTTGAGCGCGCGGCGCACTTTCTCCAGGTGGCGGCCGAGCTTCATGACCACGGCAGCGTCGGAGTCGGCGAAGCGCCGCGTCAGCTCTTCTTCAGGGAGTGTCGCGGGCAGCACGGTGAACACGTCGTTGCCCTGCGCGATCGGCGCGCCGACCAGCGACCAGCAACCGGACATCGCGGTGATGCCGGCGACGATCTCGGTCGGATAGCGTTCCGAAAGGCGCACATGCAGATGCATGTAGGAGCCATAGAACAGCGGGTCGCCCTCGCTGAGCACCGCGACGGTGCGGCCCGCATCGAGATGGCGCGCGACAGTCGCGGCAGAGGTCTCGTAGAAATCGTGGATCGCGTTGCGATAGGTGTCGCCATTCGTCGGATGTTCGGTCGTCACCGGATAGAGCAGCGACAATTCCTCGACACCCGGACGCATATGCGAGGCGACAATCGCGCGTGCATTGCTCCCGTTACCGGTCTTGGCGAAATGCGCCACGACATCGGCTTCGGCGAGCGCGCGCACAGCTTTCACCGTGAGCAACTCGGGATCGCCCGGTCCGACGCCGACGCCGATCAGACGGCCCGTCATAGCCCGGCCCTCGCAAGGGCGTTGACCGCCGCCGCAGTCATCGCGCTGCCGCCAAGACGGCCACGCACCACAATATAAGGAACGCCGCGCGGGTTGGCGGCGAGCGCGTCTTTGGATTCCGCAGCGCCGACGAAGCCGACAGGCACGCCGAGGATGACGGCAGGCTTCGGCGCACCGGCATCGAGCATTTCAAGGAGACGGAACAGCGCGGTCGGCGCATTGCCGATCGCAACCACCGCGCCCGCGAGCTTTTCCGTCCAGAGATCGAGCGCCGCCGCCGAGCGCGTATTGCCGAGCTTTTCAGCGAGCGCGGGCACGCGCGGATCGCGCAAGGTACAGATCACCTCGTTGTTCGCCGGAAGCCGTGCACGGGTGATGCCATGCGCCACCATCTCGGCATCGCACAGGATCGGCGCGCCGACCGCGAGCGCCTTGCGACCTGCCTCGGCCGCACCGCCGCCAAATTCGATGAACTTCGCCGCGTCCGTCGAGCCGCAGGCGTGGACCATGCGCACGACGATGTCGGCCTCTTCCTCGGAGAAGCGCGACAGGTCGGTCTCCGCGCGGATGATCGCGAAGGATTGCCGGTAGATCGCGTCGCCGTCGCGAAGGTAGGTTTCAGACATGACCGGCCTTCACTAGCTCAGCGACGCGCCGGGGCAAAGCCTCCACCGGGACGGTGCCGGACGGTGTGCCGTTCAGGAGCAGATCGCACTGGCCGTCGCGCCCGACAACGGTCAGCGCCGCCGGACCATGGTGCGCGCAGCCCTTGGCGCAACCGGAAATGTGGATGATGCCGCTTTTGAGGTGCTCGGCCACCTGGGCGATCTCCGGCGCAAGTTGCCGGGCCGGAATTTGCCCGGACGAGCAGATCGGCGCACCGGCGCAGGCGACCACGCGGCGGCGCGGATCGCCCGGATCGGCGATAAGGCCAAGCTGCTCGATCGTGTCGGCCAGTGTTGACGCCGCATCCGGCGTGAGGCCCAGGATCAGCAAGGCCCGTCCTGGCGAAGTGCGCAAACCGGATGCACCCGCCTCTCTCGCAACGGCAATCAGCCGGCGCAGCGCGTCCGCATCCGAGTGCCCGAACGGCAGACCTACGCCCAACGCGACGCAACCGTCGCGGAGGTCATGCAATCCGAGCGGCTCGCTATCGGTGCGAAGGATCGAGAGTACATCCATGCGTGATCGAGAGCCCACTGCGAAAGGCCCGACTCCCAACCGGTCGATCGCCTCTTTCATATGAGCCTTCGGTGCATTCTCCGCGAGCGTTGCGAGCAATCGCGACACTGTTTCAACGGCATCGCTGAGCGCGATGGCGCCGAGCCGCCGTGCGTTCCTCGCATCGCCCCCGAGCAGGACCTCGAAGCAAACGCCGTTGTCTGAATGCGCCGCGCGCAAGCGGACATCCGCCATCGGCGCGTCGAGATGCAGACTCCCACCGCCATCGATGACAACGGAGACCTTGGCGCCGAGATTTTGGGTCCACGGTGCGGACGCGAGCGAGCGGCGCAGATCGTCGGCAATCGCGCTGGCGTCGATCAATTCATCGGGATCGAGACCAGACAGCGGATTGACGGACACCGGCACGCCGTCTTTGCCAAGGTCGAGCGGCGCAACGTCGGCGGCGAAAGCTGACGCGGACGACGGCGTAAGTCCGCGGACCTGAATGCTGCCACGCGATGTGATTTCGACGATCCCGTTGCCGTTCGTCTGCGCGGCGGAGCAGAGAGACGAAAACGTATCGAGCAAAATGGTGCGGCCGGACGGCGTGATACGGATCAAAAACCCGTCGCCCGTCTGCATCGGCACCGACAGACCCGGACATGCGCCCCTGCGATATTGCGCGTTCATGGCACGGCCTCCGCGCGCAGCGCCGCGAGGTTGCCGTCGATGTCATTCCGCCGCGGATGCCAGAGGCCCTTGCGCCGTGCCCAGTCGAGCCGGTCGGCAATGGCGCGGGCAGCGTCGGGATTTTCCCGCAGCAGGAAGTCGCGCACGCGCTCATCCCCGAGATAGGCGTCGTGGAGAAGATCAATCAGCGCACTCGGCACCGTGCCGGTCGTCTCGGCGAAGTCCAACAGCCGGTCCACCGTCTCCGCCAGTTCCGCAGCGCCGCGCGGGCCATGACGCATCTGCCCCTCGATGAAGCGCGGATTGACCGCCCGTGCCCGCACAAGACGCGCCAGCGCCGCTGCGAGCGGACGCCCACGCGGGCGCTTCGGATCGGTCATGTCGAGCATGACGAGGTCGGGCGTGCGGCCGAGCGAGGCCGCTGCCGCGGCGAAGCCCCCGACGAAGGCCGCGTCCTCGGAGCCTTCGAGCAGATCGCGACCCGGATCGTCGCTGGTGTGAACGAGGAGATCGGCCGACGCGACACGCGCGGCAAAGCCGCCGGGTAAAGCGTCGCCCTCGCCGTCCGCGCGGCCATAGGCGTGCGACGCGGCGGCAAGGTAGGCCGCGCCGATATTCTCTTTATCGGTATCGTGGCCCAGCAGGCCTTCGATGCCCGCGCCATAGGCGCCCGGCGCGGTGCCAAAGATGCGCGCGAGCGGCTCGTTCTTTCTATGCGTGGCCGCAAGCGGGTTCTCGCTGTCGAGCTCGTCACGCGCGGCAACCGCCCTCACCGCGGCGTCGAGCAGCGCGATCTGCGCCGGAAACAGATCGCGGAACAGGCCCGAGATGCGCCACGTCACATCGACGCGCGGACGACCGATGCTGGCGCACGGCAGCACCTCGATGCCGAGCACGCGGCCGGTCGCGTGATCCCAGGTCGGGCGGCAGCCCATCAGCGCAAGCCCCTGCGCGATCTCCTCGCCGCCGGTGCGCAAGGTTGCGCTGCCCCAAAGATCGATGACGAGCGAGCGCGGCATCTCGCCGTGCGTTTGCATATACGTGCGGATCACCTCGTCGGCGGCGAGACGGCCGAGATCCATCGCGGTCGGCGTCGGCAAGGTGCGCGGATCGGCGGTGAAGAGGTTGCGGCCCGTCGGCATCACATCGCGGCGCTCGCGATGCGGGGAACCAGCGGGGCCGGGCGCAACGTGCTTGCCGTCGAGCGCCGCGATCAGCGCAGCGCGTTCGGACTTTGCGCTGTCATTCCACAACGGACCGGCATCGCCTTGCGGCGCGCGCCCGTAGATGTGCTGGCCGTCCTTCACCGCGAGGTCTTTCAGATCGCACAGCCAGGCATCGATCTTCTTCAGCGCCTCGTCGGCGCCGACATCGGTCTCAACACCGGCCTCGCGCGCAAGACCGCTGCGTTGTGCGGATTCAAAGATCAGCTTTGCCAGCCGCTCTCGGCGGCGGCGATCGAGCCCGTCCGCCTGCGCGTATTCATCGACAAGGCGTTCCAGTTCCCGCGCATCGCCCGACAGCTCTTGTCCCACCAAAGGCGGCGGCAGATGGCCGAGCGTCACCGCGGCGATGCGGCGTTTGGCCTGCGCCGCTTCACCCGGATTGCTGACGATAAAGGGATAGATCACCGGCACCGGGCCGACGACGGCCTCCGGGAAGCACGACGCTGTCAGCGCCACCGCCTTGCCCGGCAGCCATTCGAGCGTGCCGTGCGCGCCCATGTGAACGATCGCATCGGCTCCGAACTGGTGACGCAGCCAGAGACCGAAGGCGACAAGCGCATGGCGCGGCGGCAAGGCGGGATCGTGATAGTCGGAGCGGCGTTCGGCGACACGTCCGCGCTCGGGTGCGAGCGCGACGAGAATATTACCGAACTGCTTTGCTCTGAAGCGGAATGCACCATCGCGAATGTCGGCATCATTGATGGGATCGCCCCAGGTGGCGACGATCTTTTCATAAACGTCCAGCGGCAGCGCACACAGGCTTTGTTTGTAGTCGTCTAACAAGAACAATGAATCGCCATCAGCGCTCAACTCATCGAGCAAATCCTTCGACGACGCAGGCGTGTTCGCAACTGCATAGCCTTCATCCGAAAGATCGGAGAGCAGCGCATTTACACTCGCCGGCACATCGAGACCGACCGCATAGCCGGTGCGGCCTTGGGCGCCCGGATAATCCGGCATCAGCACCGCGATACGCCGCTCGGCGCGCGGCGTGCGTTGCAGACCGACCAGCGCGGCGACGCGATCCGCCACCATCGCGACGCGATCTGGCTCCGGCTCGTTTGCAAGCGCCGTGAAGGAAAGCCCATCCTGCGCCTCCATGGGCGCCTTGAACGCAATCGCGCCCGCGAGCACGCGGCCATCCAGCTCCGGCAGTACCACATGCATCGCAAGGTCCGCCGCGCCCAGCCCGCGCGGGCTGTCGGCCCAGGCGGCGCGCTTGGTCGTCGCGACCACCGCCTGCAACACCGGCACGCCGGGACCGTCGAGCGGCGTCGGCTCGCCCGGATCGCCACCGGCGGCAAAGGCCGTCATGGTGACGACGACGGACGGCTTGAGTCGTTCGAGCGCATCGCGGACGAACGTGGCGGCCTCCGCGTCTTTCAGGCTCGGCACCACCAGCGGCGCGGACGAAAGCCCCCTCTCCCTCAGAGCGGCACACAGCGCATCCACCGGCCTGGTGTCGGCGGCGAGCAGCATCGAGCGGTAGAAGATGAGCGGGACCACGGCTTGGCCCGGCGTCAGCGAGGCAATCAGGTGGCCCAGATCGACGGCGCCCTCGCCCGGTAGATAGCCAGCATTGCGAGGCACAAGCTTGGGTTCGGACACGTCGAGGGCGGCACCCGCATGTTGCGCGAGTCGTCGCAACAGCGCGCGCAGATTTTCACGCCCACCCTCGCGGAAGTATCGCAACAGCGTGTCGAGTTCGTCCGCCGGAAGCGTCGAGGCATCCGCCAATCGCGGATCATCGCGATCCTCGCCCGGCAACAGCGCAAGCTTGATATTCTTCTCGCGCGCCAGCGCCGAGAGCCGGTCCGCGCCGTAGCGCCACCAATCAAGACCGCCGAGCAAACGAACGACGATGACCTTCGCCCGAGCCGCGACCTTGTCGATCCACAGATCGACCGACATCGGATGGCGCAGATCGCGCAACTGCGCGAGCCGCACGCTCGGCAGCGTTCCGCGCTCGGCATCCCACGAAGCCGAAAGGCCCGCAAGATCGCTGTCCGCGAACGACAGAATAACGATGTCGCCGGGCGTCTGACCGAGGTCGACCGGCTCGACAATCTCGTCGAGGCTCGTCGAACTGGTCGTCAGCAGATGCATTCGTTATCCGCTCAATGCGCGTGTCACCGCGGCGCGGTCGAGCCCCTTCAGGCCGATCACGACGAGGCGCGTCCCGCGCGTCTCCGACGGCGTCCAGGCGCGGTCGTAATGATAATTCACGCGCGGGCCGACCGCCTGCAGCAAAAGCCGCATCGGCTTGCCCGCAACGGCAGCAAAGCCTTTGATGCGCAGCGCGCCGGTGGTTTCCGCAGCGGCGATGACACGTTTCGCGAGCGCCTCCGGATCGGACACCTCCGGCAATGGCAGCACGAAGCTGTCGAAATCGTCGTGGTCGTGATCGAGCTCGTCGTCGTGATGGGTCTTGCGGTTCTCGATGTCGGATTCAGTGCCGACGTTGAGACCCAGCAACGCCAGCGCATCGACCTTGCCGCCCGCGGCGTTGAACACCTTCACCGCGCGGGGAAGCGCTTCGGCAACCGCGTCGGAGGCGCGTTTGATGCCTGCGGCATCCAGAAGGTCGCACTTGTTGAGCACGACGAGATCGGCGCAGGCGATCTGATCCTCGAACACCTCCTCAATGGGGTCGTCATGATCGAGCGCGGTGTCGGCCTTGCGCTGGCTCGCCAGTGCCTCGAGATCGCCCGCAACCTTGCCATCAGCGAGCGCCGCGCCGTCCACCACCGTGACGACGCCGTCCACCGTCACGCGGTTCTTGATCGACGGCCAGTGGAACGCCTGCACCAGCGGCTTCGGCAGCGCGAGGCCCGAGGTCTCGATGACGATGTGCTCGACCTTCGGATTGCGCGACAGGATGGTGTCGAGCGCGGGCACGAATTCGTCGGCGACGGTGCAGCAGAGGCAGCCGTTCGCGAGCTCGACGATATTCTCCTCCGGGCACGACGCATCGCCGCAGCCCTTGAGGATTTCGCCGTCGATGCCGACGTCGCCGAATTCGTTGACGATCACCGCGAGCTTGCGCCCTTGCGCGTTCTGTAGCACGTGGCGGATCAGCGTGGTCTTCCCTGCCCCGAGAAACCCGGTGACGATCGTGCAGGGAATTCGCGCGAGCGATTCTGTCATTCAGTCTTCTCCTGAAAATCGAGCGGCGGCACGCGCGCGATCAGCCCGCGCTTCAAGGCGTCGGGCCGTCCGCGCCACGGCATCAATCCATCGGCCGCACCAGCGAGAAGCTTTGCGCCCTCCACCAGGGCCTGCGCATCCTTCTCGCCATCGAGATGGCCGAAAATATAAGTCCACGCGCCCTCGTGTTTCACCACAGCGGTGCAGCCGCGCTTGCAGTTCGCAAGGCAGCGCAGCGGGCGCACGTCGATGCTGGTGTTCTCGGCGGCGCGGACAGTTGCGCTCGCTAATCCCACGCCGGGGCGCGGATGCGTCTCAGGGTCTTCCGGCCGGCGGCAGGTGGTGCAGACATAAATGATCGTTGCGGCGTTCGCCGCCGCGTCATCGATCATCCGGTCGTCGGTCAAAGTCACCCGCGCTCCAAAGCTTCCGTCACGGGTGCAAAAACGGGTCCAGAGCGGACACCGCTCCCTCGGCCGCATGGATTTCCATGCGCCGTTGCCAGGACACCCCGCCTGACATGGGACGTCTCATTGACGGCAGGTCTCCTGGCTCGCGGGTCGCCGCCTGTCACCGCCTTCCCGGGTTGTCCCAGTGGCTTGTGGCACAGGCTCGCCGCTTACAGTTGCGGGGGCAGCTACGGATTAAGGCAAAAGCCCGCACCGTATTCCCTGTTCGCTCTTCCCGAAGGAAGAGACCGTCAATTCCCAGCCACTAAACGATCCGGGTGGTGCTTTGTCAACGGAACCAGACTTTGCGTTGTTGCAGCAGGTGAGAGATATAGTCCGGCTGTGGACACGCGCGTGACATTGGTGCTCGGCGGCGCCCGCTCCGGCAAAAGCCGGTATGCGGAGGCGCTGACGACGGCATTTCCGCCGCCGTGGACCTACATCGCGACCGCCGAGGCGTTCGATCAGGAAATGACCGAGCGCATCGCGGAACATAAGAAACGCCGCGGCGACGGATGGAAGACGGTTGACGCGCCGCGCGACCTCCCTGTCGCAATCCTCGCGAATCCAGCAACCACGCCGATTCTGGCGGACTGCCTGACGCTGTGGCTGAGCAATCTGATGCTGGCGGATCAGGACATCGAAGCAGCGACCGAGAGGCTCGACAATGCGCTCGCCTCACGGAGCGCGCCGACGTTTCTCGTTGCGAACGAGGTCGGATTCGGAATCGTTCCGGAGAACGCGCTCGCGCGACGGTTCCGTGACGCGCAAGGCCGTTTGAACCAGCTTGTCGCCGCGCGCGCGGATCGCGTCGTGCTCGTCGTCGCGGGAATTCCGCTCGTCATCAAGGGAACACCATGAGCGAAGCCGAACGCCATCGCGCCAAGATGGAAAAGCGCAAGGCGGTGCAGGACGCCGAGGTCGCGAGCAAGACCATCGAGAAAGGTCTGCTCATCGTCCACACCGGCACCGGCAAGGGAAAGTCCACGGCGGCGTTCGGGCTCGCGCTGCGGATGATTGGACGCGGCCACAAGGTCGGCGTCGTGCAGTTCATCAAAGGCGCATGGCATTCGGCGGAGCGCGATGCGCTCCAGAAGTTCGGCGATCAGGTCGTGTGGCACACGATGGGCGAAGGTTTTACGTGGGAGACGCAGGACCGCGAGCGCGACATCGCGGCTGCGGGCCGCGCGTGGGCCAAGGCGCAGGAGATGATGGCCGATCCAGCATTCGCGCTGATCATTCTCGACGAGATGAACATCGCGCTGCGTTACGACTATGTCGATCTCGGCTCCGTCGTCGCGACGCTGAAGGCGCGGCGCGACGGATTGCACGTCGTCATCACCGGCCGTAACGCCAAGCCGGAGCTGGTCGAGGCCGCCGATCTCGTCACCGACATGACATTGGTGAAGCACCACTTCGCCGCCGGCGTGAAAGCGCAACCGGGCATCGAGTTCTGACCGTGACCGCACGCGCGATCATGTTCCAGGGCACCGGCTCCGACGTCGGCAAGTCGCTGCTCGTTGCGGGGCTCGCGCGCGCTTACACCAAACGCGGCCTGCGCGTGCGGCCGTTCAAGCCGCAGAACATGTCAAACAACGCGGCGGTCACCGCCGACGGCGGCGAGATCGGCCGCGCGCAGGCATTGCAGGCGCGCGCGGCGGGCGTGCCGCCAAGCGTGCACATGAACCCGATCCTGCTGAAGCCGCAGAGCCAGGTCGGCTCGCAGATCGTGGTGCAAGGCAAAGTGTTCGGCACCGCCAAGGCGGTCGAATACATGGGCATGAAGCAGAAGCTCCTGCCTTACGTCCTGGAGAGCTACGAGAAGCTGAAGGCGGAGTGCGATCTTGTGCTCGTCGAGGGCGCGGGCAGCGCCTCCGAGGTGAATCTCCGCCGCTACGACATCGCCAACATGGGGTTTGCGCGCGCGGCGAACGTGCCGGTCGTCGTGATCGGCGACATCGACCGCGGCGGCGTGATCGCGAGCCTCGTCGGCACCAAGGCGGTGCTCGATCCGGAGGATGCGAAGCTCGTCGAGGGCTTCATCATCAACAAGTTCCGCGGCGATCCCAGCCTGTTCATTCCCGGCAAGGAGGCGATCATCGAGGCGACCGGCTGGCCCGCGCTCGGCTTCGTCCCCTACTTCGCGGAGTCGCGGCACCTGCCCGCCGAGGACGCGCTCGCGCTCGACAAGCCTGACCGTAAAAAGAATGCGCCGCTCAAAATCGCGGTGGCGATTTTGCCGCAGATCGCCAACTTCGACGATCTCGATCCGCTCGATGCGGAGCCGAACGTCGAACTGGTGCGCGTGCATCCGGGGCAGGCGCTGCCCGGCGACGCCGATCTCATCATCCTGCCTGGCTCAAAGACAACAATTGCGGGATTGAATGCGCTGCGCGATGCCGGCTTCGACATCGACATCGCCGCGCATCTGCGGCGCGGCGGAACGGTGCTCGGCCTTTGCGGCGGCTATCAGATGCTTGGAAAGACGGTCGCCGATCCCGACGGCGTCGAAGGCCCCAAGGGAACGGTCGCAGGATTGGGCTTCCTCGATGTTGAAACCGTGCTGTCGTCCGAGAAAAAGCTGACGAACGCCACCGGCAAAACCGCAGAGGGCATGCCGTTTTCCGGCTACGAGATGCACATGGGTGTCACCCAAGGCCCCGATTGCGCGCGGCCGTTCGCGCATCTTTCGGACGGCACAGCGGAAGGCGCGGTGTCGAAAGACGGCCGCGTGATCGGCACCTATATCCACGGCCTGTTCGCGGACGACAAGCAGCGTTCGGCGTGGCTGCAACGGCTCGGCGCCGGGCCCGCGTCAATTGCCTACGACGATCTCGTGGAAAAGACGCTCGACCGCCTCGCGGCGCATCTCACGACGTTCATCGATCTCGACCGGCTGCTCAGCCGAGCGCGATGACCAGCGCCACCGGAATGGCGAACAGCGCGATCAGGATCGCGTCCGCCTTCATATAAAGAGAGAGCGCTGCGTGGACATCCTTCGCGTTCGCATCGCGCCGGCCATCGCCCATCGTCGCGTCATCGACAAGCACGCCGCCGTAGACACGCGGACCGGCGAGCGCCAACCCCAGCGCGCCGGCCATCGCCGCTTCAGGATACCCCGCGTTCGGAGAACGGTGCTGTCCGGCGTCACGCAGCACCGCCTCCCATGCTCCCGCCGCCGAAGCATTTTTGGTCATCGCCGCGGCCGCGACGATCAGCAAAGCCGACAAACGCGACGCCGGGAGATTGACGAGATCGTCGAGTTTGGCGGAAGCAAACCCGAAGTCGCCATGACGCGGCGTGCGATGGCCGATCATGCTGTCCGCCGTGTTGATCGCCTTGTAGATGACACCGCCCGGCAATCCGCCAACGGCAAGCCAGAAGGTCGGCGCAACAACACCATCGGAGAAATTCTCCGCGAGGCTTTCGATGGCGGCGCGCGACACGCCCGCTTCGTCGAGCACGTTGGGGTCGCGGCCGACGATCTGCGACACCGCCTTGCGCCCGCCTTCGAGTCCCTCTTTCTCGAGCGCGTCCGCGACGCGCCACACGTGCTCATGAAGACTGCGCTGGGCGATCAGCGTGCTCGCGAGCACGGCGACCAGACCCATGCCGAGCGGCAACAGCATCAGCGTCGATTGGAGCGCATAGGCCAAAATGCCGGGAACCCCGGCGATGCACGCCAGTGCCACAAAGCCCATCGCCCGGCGGCGAGCGCCGGTGTCGCTCTCCTTATTCAGCGTGCGGTCGAGCCAGCCGATCAGATGGCCGATCCACATCACCGGATGGCCGATGGCGCGGACCACCGCCTGCGGATAGCCGACGGTTGCCTCGATCAGCAGGGCCAGTAAGGTCAGCGCGATGCTCATGCGATCCCAAAACGGCGCCCCCACCCGTCTCATGCACGGCGGCGATCTTGCCGCGGCACGGCGGATGTTTCCGGGTGCGCCGGAACCTTTCATCGACCTTTCGACCGGGATCAACCCCCGTCCCTACGCCCTGCCCGCGTTGTCCGAGGATTTGTTCAAACGACTGCCGGACCGGGCGGCTGTGGAGCGGCTGGCGGCTATCGCCGCCGATGCCTATGGCGCGCCAGGCGCGGAATGTGTGGTGCCCGCGCCGGGCACCCAAATTCTTCTGCCGATGGTCGCGGCCCTCGTGCCGCCGGGACGCGCGGCCATCTTCACGCCGACCTATAACGAGCACAAGCGCACGGCCGAGCACGCAGGCCATCAGGTGATCGAGGCTGCGACGTTCGATCAACTCAAAGGCGCTGATCTCGCCATCGCCGTGAATCCGAACAACCCCGATGGAAGGATCGTCAGCAAGAATGACTTGCTCGCGCTCGCGGACGATCTGCGTTCGCGCAACGGCATTCTCGTTGTCGACGAAGCGTTCGCGGATGTTGCGCCGAACGTCAGTGTCGCAAGCGAAGTCACGCGCGGCAACATCGTCGTGCTGCGCTCGTTCGGGAAATTCTTCGGGCTCGCGGGACTGCGGCTCGGCTTCGCGCTTGCGTCGCCAGGCATCGCCGCGCGCATCGATGCGGCGCTCGGACCATGGGCCGTATCCGGCCCTGCCATCTATATCGGCATGAAAGCGCTATCGGACAAGGCCTGGATCGAGACCACGCGCGCCTCGCTTATAAATTCAGCCCGCCAGATCGATGAACTGCTGAAGAACTCCCGCCTGGAAATCCTCGGCGGCACGTCGCTCTATCGGCTGACCCGCACACCGAATGCCGATGTGCTGTTCCAGAATCTAGGCCGCGCTGGAATTCTGGTTCGCCGTTTCACGGATCAGCCGCAATGGCTGCGCTTCGGAGTTCCGGCGAATGACAGCGAGATGAAACGGCTCGCAGCCGCACTCGCTGCATCGCATTAATTCAGCAACTGCCTGCACTTTCGGCTGCGCTGCCTATCGCCGCGGCAGCGCTTAACAACGTGTTGATGCGCCCTTCGCATGGCCGTCGCAGAAAAAATTTAATCTGGGGCATTGCCAGAATGCCGGTTCGCGATTATCCTGATTGTTTTTTCGCGGTCCAAAAGATCGCGGCGGCGGTTGATGAAACCGTCGTGGGACGTGCTGCCGGATGTGAGGACGCAGGGGTTAAATATGGTTCTGAAGACCGAGTCAAGTTTGGATGTGGTGTTCAATGGGAGCGCTTCGGCCCAGCCGATCGCGCCAGCATTGCCTCTGAAAGGCGTGCCGCCGATCCGCTGGGGCGCCGCGACCGCCGAAGAGCGCGGCCCCATCATCGCGACGCTGCGCAACAAGGACCACCGCAATGCGATCGGCAGTCATTCCGGCGGCTATTCCGTCTATCGCGCGCTCGCTATCGCATCCGGCGCACTGAACGCGGACCATGTCGCGGACCTGACTGACACCGCGCCGGCCGATCCGATCGGCCCGCATCCGCAATGGTCAGATCCGAAGAAGATCGTCTCGCTCGATCCGTGGGGCCACCTCGTCGGCCTGACGTTCCGCGACTATCTCGCGCAGGGCTACAACGTCATGCCGACCATCGCGGTCACGCATGCGCATATCGACATGCCTGAAATCCGTGATGCGATCGAAACCGGACGCATCAAGACCGACGGCAACGTCGTCTCGAAAAGCGGCAAGGTCCGCGTGATGAAGGCCGCAATCGATCCGGTCTGGTATCTGCCGGGCATCGCCGAGCGTTTCGGCGTCACCGAAACCGAGCTGCGTCAGGGCCTGCATCAGCAGACCGGCGGCATGTATCCGGAGCTGGTGACCCGCGAAGACCTCAAGGTCTTCCTGCCGCCGATCGGCGGCACGACGATCTATTGCATCGGCGACGCCTCGAAACTCGGCGACGGCAAGACGCCGCTGGCCTGCCGCGTCCACGACGAATGCAACGGCTCCGACGTGTTCGGCTCCGACATCTGCACCTGCCGCCCCTATCTCGCGCACGGCATCGAGATCTGCATCGAGATGGCGCAGCAGGGCGGCGTCGGTGTCGTGGCCTACAATCGCAAGGAAGGCCGCGCGCTTGGCGAGGTCACAAAGTTCCTCGTCTACAACGCCCGCAAGCGCCAGCAGGGCGGCGACCGCGCGGACGCCTACTTCAGGCGGACAGAATGCGTCGCCGGCGTGCAGGACATGCGCTTCCAGGAGCTGATGCCCGATGTGCTGCACTGGCTCGGCATCACACACATCGACCGCTTCGCCTCGATGAGCGACATGAAGCACGACGCACTGGTGCGTCAGGGCATCACCATCGGCGAGCGCGTGCCGATCCCGGATCATCTGATCCCGGACGACGCCAAGGTCGAGATGGAAGCCAAGATCGCGGCCGGTTACTTCTCGCCGCGCTCCGCGAAGGAGCTAGCGACCACCATCGGGCGCGGTCTCGATGAGTGATGCGATGACGATGACGCGCGAGGCTCGCGCGTCCGCACCGCTGCTGAGTGCAGCCGCGGTGCGCGAGCGTTGCGGGCTGATCTACGCTTACGTGGCGGCGGGAAAGTCGGCGCACTTCACCCTCGACGAAAGCTGCCTGCCCGCCGTGGCCGACGCGGTCGCGAAGATCACGCGCGAGACCTACCCCGACCTGAAAGTCCCGCCGCACAGCCGCTGGCGTCACTTCTCGGTCGGCGACATCGACCGCTGGGCGCTGTTGTCTCTCATGGCCGGCGGCGAGACCGAAGTGGACCGCGCACGCGCCGCCATCGACCTCGCGTTCGTCAGTGTGTTGCTCGACGCAGGCGCGGGCGACAAGTGGTCCTATCGGGAGGCGGCGACGGGCAAGACCTTCGCACGCTCAGAAGGGCTCGCGGTCGCGAGCATCGACATGTTCCGCGCGGGAGCCTTCTCCTCCGATCCGGACAAGCCGCTGCGGGTGGATGCAAAGGGCCTCGAAGCGATCGAAGCTGATACGCTCGCCCGCCACTTTCAGGTGACGGCGGACAATCCCCTCACCGGCCTCGAAGGCCGCGCCAATCTGCTTCGCCGGCTTGGGCGGGCACTGACCAAGAACCCGAGCTTCTTCGGTGCGCCTGTGGCCCGCCCGGGCCATCTGGTGGATTGGCTGCTCACCCGCCCCGGCGCCCGGATCGAGGCCGCCGAGCTCTTGGCGACGCTCCTGGGGGCGCTCGCGCCGATCTGGCCGTCAGGGCTCGTCCATGACTGCACACCGCTCGGCGACGCGGCGCATCATCCGGCGGTCAAGCCGGAATACGCGGACGGCATCGTGCCGTTCCACAAACTCAGCCAATGGCTGACCTATTCGCTGATCGAGCCGCTCGAATGGGGCGGCATCGGAGTCGAACGCCTCGATGGCCTCACGGCGCTTGCGGAATACCGCAACGGCGGCCTGCTGGTGGACTTCGGCGTCATCCGCCCGCGCAAGCCGCTCGATCCCAGCGAGAAGCACGCCGTCACGTCCGAGCTGATCGTCGAATGGCGCGCCCTGACGATTGTGTTGATGGACCGCCTGCTCGATCCGGTGCGGCAGCGGCTTGGCGTCGGCGCGTCGTTCGCCTTGCCTCACATGCTGCAAGGCGGCACCTGGACTGCCGGGCGTAAGGTCGCGATGGAGAAGCGGCCGCCGAACGGCCCGCCGCCGATCGCGGTTGCCGCCGACGGCACGGTGTTCTGAAAAATCGAGGGGCCGCGCATCACTGCACGGCCCCTCTTCTCAAAGCTCGCTCAGACAGCGGGCTTAGAAACCTTGGAGCTTAGAATTCCTTCCACTCCGGATCGTCGTGGATCGCGGTGGCGAGTTGCGCCTGCATGCCGCGGGCGCCGCCTGCGGCGGCCACACGCGGGGCGCGGCGCGGCGCGGCAGCCTGCGCCTTCGGCATCACGATCGGCTTCGCTTCTGCTCTGGCTTCGACCGCGACGGCCTTGGCGACGACCGGCTTGGCCGTGACCACCTTGGCGTGGGTCATGCCCTCGGCACCAGCCGCCATGTCGATCTGGAAGAACGCCACCTGCTCGTCCATCGACTTGGCCTGGTGCTCGAGCGTCTTGGCCGTCGCTGCATTCTCCTCGACGAGCGCCGAGTTCTGCTGCGTGACCTCATCCATCTGCGTCAGCGCGCGGTTGACCTGCTCAATGCCTGTCGACTGCTCGATGCTGGCATTCGCGATATCCGAGACGATCGACGCCACCGTCTTGATGGACTCGACGATCTCGTTGAGCGCCGTACCCGCCTGATTGACGAGGTCGACGCCGTCCTTCACTTGGCTGTTCGAGTTGGTGATGAGGTCCTTGATGTCCTTCGCAGCCTGAGAAGAGCGCTGCGCGAGGCTGCGAACTTCGGAGGCCACCACCGCAAAGCCCCTGCCCGCCTCGCCCGCACGGGCCGCCTCAACGGCCGCATTCAGCGCCAGCAGGTTGGTCTGACGCGCGATCTCGTCGATCACGCCGATAATGTCGGAAATCTTGCGCGAGGATTCCTCGATCTTCGCCATAGCTCCGACCGCCTTGGCGACAACCGCGCCACCGCGATCCGCGACCTGTTGCGTCTGCGCGGCCGAGGCGTTCGCCTGCTGGGCGTTCTCGGCGTTCTTCTTCACCGTCGCCGCGATCTCTTCCATCGAGGCCGAAGTCTCCTCGAGCGAGGCGGCCTGCTCTTCGGTGCGCTGCGAGAGATCGGTGGTCGCGGTCGAAATCTCCATCGAAGCGTTGGTCACCTCGCGCGCCGACGACTTCACCTCGGAGATCGTCGAGCGGACCTTGTCCGCCATTGCGCGCACAGCCTCGGCGATCTGGCCCACCTCGTCCTTGCGGCCATCGGCCTTGACGGTCACGGCGAAGTTTCCGTTCGACAGATCCTCGATCGGCTTCACCAGCGCTCGCAGCGGCCGGGCGATCGAAAGCGAGCCGAAGATCGCGGTTCCGATCAGCATGACGATCGTCAGGCCGCTCAGGACCATGCCGAGGCGCTCGGCGTTCGTGGTAACGCGCTGGGCTTCCTGATCGGCAGCCTCGGCGGATTTGCGGGCTTCTTCGCCGATCTCGTCGACCATCTTGTTCATGGCCTGGGCCAGCGGCGCGGTGCGCTCGCGGCCGATCTTCTCGGCATCAGCCGTCAGCGAAGCGATCTTCGCAATCGCAGCGTCGGAAATCTCGGCGTTCGGCGTGCGCGGCTGGAGCGGGAAGATCTGATTCTTCAGTTTGATGATCTCGTTGCCCAACCCGATGTATGTGTCGGTGTCGGCCCGCGCCTGCTGCAGGCGGTCACGGCTCGCCGGATTGGTCGTCAACTCCACCATGGTGTTGAGCGCCTTATCCATCCCCTCACGGCGCTCCTTGACCATGTCCTGTGCGGCATTGATATGCGCCTGCGTGGTCGCGAGGCGGATATCGCGCACGCCCATGAACAGGCCCCGCGCCGAAGCCTTGAAGTCATAGGCTGCCGTCAACAGCGTCTTCTGACGGTTCGCCGCGTCCAGCGCATCCGAGACCGATCGGTTGTTAAGAATCTGGCTGGCCGTCATACCCGCAACAAGAAGGATACCGATCGCGGACGCGGCGGCGAGCTTGGTTCCGATGCGGATGTTGGACAGGCGTATCATCGTCGCAGCTCCTCAGCAGTGCGCTGGGTGGGGGGTGTTGGCGTTGCGCCGGCTTCGCGGCGCCTTGATCATTTCCTCAGGCGGCCACCATCGACGCCGCTTCGGCGGTGTCGAGCTTGGACGTAAACAGATTTCCGAGATCGATGAGCGCGATCATCGCGTTGTCGACCGTCACGAGGCCGGACAGGAACTCGACCTCTGCATTGCTCGCGGTGCGCGGCACCGGCTGGACCTTCGTCGCATCGAACGAAACGATATCGAGCACGCGGTCGGCGAGCAGGCCGACGAGCTGCTGATCGATCTGCACGATGATCACGACATGCAGGGGCGTGGCTTCCGTCACGCCCTGGCCGAAGCGGCAGCGCAGGTCGACGATCGGAACGATCACGCCGCGCAGGTTGAGCACACCGCGAACGTATTCCGGCTGCTTCGGCAGATGCGTGATCTCCGACCAGCCCTTGATCTCTCGCACGGCCATGATGTCCACGCCGTACTGATCGTTGCCGATCGCGAAGCTGATGAATTCGGTGTTGCCGGCTGTGGCGTGACCGGTGTCAGACTGCGCCTGGAAGGTCATGGTGTCGCTCACTCAAGATTACGCGGGCGGTACCGCCACCCTGGCTCTGCGCGAGTCGTGGAATTCGAAAACCCCTGTGAATTCCCGCGTGAAAATACGGAAATTGCCTTCGCTCAGCCGATGCCGCCATCGTACGGGCCCATCGGTTACCAAAGCATCAATTGGTGAGGCGGCGGGCGCCATCGGCCGAGAAGCGCGCGGCGACATTCCGAGCTTCTCCGCATCAGCTCTGGATTCTCGGGATGCGCGGCGACAATACGCCGCGCGGATGGCCGGTTCAGCCGGGCGGATGCAGCAGCGGGACCGACCGGGAAAAGCTCCGGCGCCCGCGCTTCAATCCGAACAGCGGCTGCGAAAGCTCCGCCACCGCCATCGCCGGATCGCGATTGTCGAGCACGACGAGATCGGCCGGGTTGCCGACGGCGATGCCGTAATCCTTCAGATTCATCAGCTTCGCCGGCAGCGTCGTCACCATATCGAGACAGGCCGAGAGCTGCTTCGGTTGCCCGGCCTGCGCGGCGTTGGCGTAGAGGTTCGCCATCCGCACCAGCGAGCAATCGCCGAACGGCGTGAAGGGATTGAGCACGTTGTTGGTGGCGAGCGAGCAGGTCACGCCGTGGGCGAGCAGCTTGTGCGCAGGCGCAACACCACGCGGCACGTTATGATCGTGTGCGCGGCCCATCAGGAATAGGTCAGTGGCCGGCAACACCGTGACCGCAACGCCCGCATCCGCGAGGCGGCGAGCGGTTTCCTCAAGGCGTACGGGAGGCAAAGCGGAGAGCTTGGTGACATGGCCAATCGCGACGCGGCCGCCATAGCCATGCGCCCTGGTCTGGCGGCAGACCTCTTCGAGGTCCATCCACGAGGCATCGATATCGAAATCGAGATGGAAGTCGATATCGATGTCGAAACGGCGCGCGATCTCGAAAATGCGCGCGATCTGCCCATGCGGCTTGCTGTCGGTGTAGGGGCACCCGCCGATCAGGTCGGCGCCGCGTTCGCAGGCCCTGATCAACAATTCCTCGGTGCCGGGATCGTTGAGCAGGCCTTCCTGCGGAAACACGCAGATCTCTAGGTCAATGGCCCACTCGTAGTCTTTCTTCAGGCGGCGGATCGCCTCGAAACTGCGCAACCCGATGCGCGGGTCCACTTCCACATGCGTGCGCATGCGGGTCGTCCCCTGAACGATCGCTTTCTCCAGCGTCCGGCGGCCCCGGGCGTAAACATCGTCTTCCGTGAAGGCGCGCTTGGCCGCCGCCACTTCGGCGATGGCCTCTTGCAGCGTGCCATCCGCGCGGCAGCGGTCGAGGATGCAGGACTTGTCGAGATGGATATGCGTATCGACGAAACCCGCAACGACGAGACGTCCGCCAACATCCTCGGACGGCGCATTGGAGGAAATCGCCCGCGCGATCTCGGCGATCTTCCCATCGGCAATGGCAATATCGACGGTGTCGGCTCCATTACCAGCCAAGGAACCGCCCAAGCGAGTGTTGCGCAGGATCAGATCGGTCATGGCTACTGCGCGGCCTCTGCGCGGCCGAGATAGGCGGCTTCAAGCGCGGGATCGTGCGCAAGCGCCTCAGCCGTATCGCCGCGAACGATACGGCCGGATTCCAGAACGTAGCCGCGATCCGCCACGGTCAACGCCAGCGCCGCCATCTGATCGACCAGCAGAATGGTCACGCCGTCGTCGCGCAATTCCGCCAGCACATCGAACAGCTCGTTGATCATCGCGGGCGAGAGTCCCAGTGAAGGCTCGTCGAGCAGAAGGATGCGCGGCTTCGCCATCAACCCGCGCGCGATGGCGAGCATCTGCTGCTCGCCGCCGGAAAGGAGGCCCGCGCGGCTGTTCAAACGTTCGCGCAGACGCGGGAAGCGCTTCAGCAGCGCTTCAAGCTCGGCCTCGCGATCCACGTCTTTCCGCGTGTACGCGCCGAGCATGATGTTGTCGCGCACGGTCAGTTCCGGGAACACCTGACGGCCTTCCGGCACCAGCGCGAGGCCGCTTGCCGCAATCCTGTGGGCGGGGAGATGCGCGATGCTCTTGTTGTTCAAAACGATGGAGCCGGTCACGGGGCGAAGGAGGCCGGTCACCGCGCGCATCGCAGTAGATTTCCCCGCTCCGTTCGCGCCGAGAAGCGCGACCATCTCGCCGGGCTTCACATCGATGGAAACCTCCTCGAGTACCGGCGCAGCGCCATAGCCTGCGCTGAGCTTCAGGCAAGTCAGGATCGCATCCTGCGAGCCGCTCCACGCCACGGCGCGCGGACGCGCGCGCATCTCGCCGTCGCCGAGATAGGCCTTGAGCACGCGCGGATTGCGGCGGATGTCCGCGGGCAATCCGGCGGCGATCACCTGACCGGCATCGAGCACAACGATGTGGTCCGAAATACCCATGACGAGCTGCATGTCGTGCTCGACGAGGATCACCGCGACGCCAAGATCGGCGATACGCCGGATCAGCGCGCTGAGCGCCGCCTTGTCGGAGCGCATCAGACCGGCGGCCGGTTCGTCGAGCAGCAACACCTGCGGCCGTGTCGCGAGCGAGCGAGCAATCTCGATCAGACGGCGGTCCACGTGCGGCAGGTCGCTGGCGAGCGTCGCGAGCGGGCCGTGATAGCCGGTGAACGAGAGCAGGGCTTCCGCCGCGCGGCGATCATCAGCCTTGGCGACATTCGTGAATGGATCGCCGAGGCGGCCCTGACGCAATGCGACGAGGATGTTGTCGATCACGCTCATGGTGCCGAAGAGCTGCGTGGTCTGATAGGTGCGCGCGATGCCCTCGCGCGCGACGCGCCACGCCGGCGCACCGGCGAGTTCGGCACCTGCGAGCTTCACGCTGCCCGCGTCCGGCTTGTAGAAGCCGCCGATCATATTGAGCACGGTCGTCTTGCCAGCGCCGTTCGGGCCGATGACGCTGGTGATACGCCCGGGCTGCGCGGTGAAGCTCACGTCCGACGCAGCCCTGATGCCGCCGAAGGAAATGCCGATGCCGCGGACCGCGAGCTCGTTGTTCGCCGCCCCCGCCGACAGGAATTTCGCCAGATCGAAGTCCTTCGCCTCCGGTCCGCGCGGATCGACACGGCGCATGGTGCGCGCAATCGTTCCGATGACGCCGTTCGGCGCGATCCAGAGCACCACGAGCAGCAGCGCGCCGACAAACAACAGCCGATATTCGGCCAGGAACGAGAGCAACTCGGGCAGCAGGACCGTGACCGCCGCGCCAACGACCGGCCCCAGCACCCAGCCCGATCCGCCGACGATCACCGCCAGCAGGAACAGGATCGACTGCGAGAACGGAAACGAGTCCGGCGCGACGAACATCATCAGCGGCGCGAAGATCGCACCCGCAAGCCCGGTGAACACCGCCGAGAGCGCGAAGGCTGCCGTTTTGATCGTGACCGGATTCAAGCCGATCGAGCGTGCCGCGGTCTCGCTGTCGCAGACCGCGACCATCGCCTTGCCCCAGGCGCTGTTGGCGAGCCGATGAAAGAGATAGAGCGAACCGCCCGCGAGCACGGTCGCGAGCAGCGCCATTTCCTTTTCGGTGAACGTGTGTCCGCCGATGGTCGGTGGCACGAGGCCCATCAGGCCGTTCTGACCGCCGGTCAGATCCTTCCACTCGATGGTGCCGTGCTGGACGATGAAGGCGAAGGCGATGGTGACCATCGCGAGGTAAGGCCCCGCGACGCGCAGCGCCGGAAGCGCCAGCACCGCGCCGACCGCGCCTGCGACCACACCGGAAATCGGGAACGCGAGCCAGAAGCTCATGCCCTTCATGGTCAGGATCGCTGCCGTATAGGCACCGATGGCATAGAAGCCGACATGGCCGAGCGACACCTGCCCGGCGAGCCCGAGCAGGATGTTGAGCCCGACGCCAACGACTGTCGTGAGAGCAAGCAACGCCAGGATGAAATGCGTGTAGCCTTCCGACCCGAAGATCAGCGCGACGCCCGCCACGGTCAGCGCGATGATGGCGAGCGTCATGTTGGACGGCATGAGACGCGGCATCGTCATACCTTCTTTGTCGCGGCGCGGCCAAGGAGCCCGTTGGGCATGGCGGCGAGCGCGAGGATGACGACGGTGAAGGCGACGATCTGCGTGTAGGTCGATCCGGCGAAGGCGGTGACCGACGCTTCGATCAATCCGTAGATCAGGCCCGCCAGCATCACGCCCGATGCGGAGGTGATGCCGCCGAGGATCGCGACCGCGAAAGCCTTGATGCCGAACAGCATCCCCATCTCGGAATGCACGCTGAACAGCGGCGCGATCAGAAGGCCTGCGAGGCCCGCGAGCGCGGTCGAGAGCGCGAACGAGAACGCGATCGCCATCCGCACGTTAATGCCCATGAGCCGCGCGGCGTCCTTGTTCTGCACCACGGCGAGCAGCGCCTTGCCGAGCCGCGTATAGCGGAACGCCAGCGACAGCGCGACCGCGATGCCGAGACCGACGATAGGGATGATGAGTTGCAGCGGAAACACGCCAGTGCCGAACAGCTCGATCGGCTTCTGCGCCAGAACCGACGGAAAGCCGCGCGGCTCCTTGCCGAACGTGAACAACACGATGTTGTCGAGCACGATGCCGCCAGCGACCGTCGCCATCAGCCAGCCGTTCGAGCCGCGCTCGGCGAAGGGCCGCACCAGCGTACGCTCCACAAGCAATCCGAATACCGCGCAAAGGAGCAGCGCCATCGCCGCCGCGAGCGGCAGCGGCCAGCCGAGCGTCACCGCGAAGGTGTAGCCCAGCACGGCCCCGAGCATCATCGAGGAGCCCTGCGAGAAGTTGACGGTGTTCGAGACGACGTAAGTGACGTGGTAGCCGAGCGCGATCAGCCCATACATGCTTCCGACAGCTAACCCGGTCACAATCGCGGAGATCAGCAGCATGGCCCGGCCCGGCGTTTGAGACACAACAGCGGGACGCGAGGATGATCCCGCGTCCCGCCGCGCGTGTCGATCAGGTTAGTTCGTCAGCGGAAGGATCTGGCCTTCCTTGAAGTAGGTGAAGATGTAGTCGTCCGACGACAGCGCATCCTGGTTCGTCGGCGAGAACGGCTTCGAGTATTTCTTGATCAGGCCGTCGTAGTTGTCGATCGCGTAGTAACCCTCGCGGATCTTCGCGCCATCGGTCGAGCCTGCCTTGGCGATCGCGAGCGCCGTCAGTTGCATCGCGTCGTAGGCGTTGGCGATGCCGACCGCGGGCGTCACGTCCGCGAGCGACTGGATCGCCGGATACTTCTTCTTCAGCGCAGCGAGCACGCTCTCCGCCTTCGGCGACATCTTGCCGGAGAAGCTGAAGGTCTGGATGAAGTGGACCTTCTGGCCGCTCGGTCCCGCGAGCTCGCTGAAGCGGCCGCCGGCCGGTCCCCAGTGCGAAACGATCGGCACGTCCCAGCCCATGCGGTCGAGCGATTTGACGACCTGCGACGACGGCGCGACATTCGCGACCATGAACAGCACGTCGGCGCCCGCCTGCTTCAGGCGCGTGAGCTGCGGCACCACATCGACGTCCGCGTCCTGGAACTTCTCGATCGCGGCGAACGGAATGTTCTTCTCGGCGAGTGCAGCCTTGAGGCCCGCCTCGTTCGACTCGCCCCACGGGTTGTTGATCAGGATCATGCCCGGCTTCTTCGCGGCGTATTTCTTGACGGCGTAATCGACCAGCGCCTTGTCGACGAGAACGTCCACCGCTGAGACGCGGAACACGTAGTTCTCAGCCGCGCCGTTGCGCGTGATCGGCGTGCCCGCCGCCCAGACGCCCATGAACGGCACCTTGCTCTGGTTCGCGAATGGCACGATGGCCATCGACACCGGCGTGTCGAGACCGCCGAACATCATCGCCACCTTCTCGCGCTGCACCAGTTCGCGCGCGGCGACGACGCCCTTTGCCGGATTGCTTTCGTCATCGCGAACGACAAGCTCGACCTTCTTGCCGAGCACGCCGCCCTTGGCGTTGATCTCGTCGATCGCGACCGAAAGGCCGCGGACGATGGCCTCACCCGACTTGGCGGATTGGCCGGACATGGCTGCGACGAGGCCGACCTTCAGCGTGTCCTGCGCCATCGCGGGGACCGCGATGGCCGTTGCGGCAGCGGCGGCACCGGCGAGAAGCAGGCGGCGCGTCAGATGCAAAATTCTGGAATGAACGGGCATGGCAGTTCCCTCTCCGGAGAAGTGGACCGCACGCTCCCTCGCAAGGGACATGCCAGAGCGGGCTCCCTGAAAACCCGCGAGAATCCTGGCTTGCCGAAGGACCGCACGCCCACAGCCTAGGCAATTGCACACACAATAAGCATAATCGTATGCAGTAGTGTATGCAATCTGATCATTCTTCGAATACTATTCGTTGGCCGGAAAAATGCATGGTCTGAACCGAGCCGGATCGCCGCCAACGACTTGAGCGATCCGTTGCCGGAAGCAACTGTCTAACGGAGACCCATCATGTCACCCGCATCCGCTGTTGCCAAAGTGATCGCGCCTTCGGACGAAACCGCGCAGGCGGCCGAGATCGTCGAGAAGTTTCTGGTCGCGTCGATGGTGCCCGATCCGGAGACCGCGGCCAAGTACATCGCCGAGCCGCTGAAGCTCACGTTCACGGGCGGCCGCAAGTTCACGCACCCGCGCGAGAGCACGGCGTTCAACGCCAAGCGCTACAAGTGGGTGAAGAAGAAGATGGAGCGATCGGACGTCGCGCCCGGCGACGGCGAGACGATCGTCTACAACACCGGCACGCTCTACGGCGAATGGCCAGACGGCACGCCGTTCGAAGGCAACCGCTACGTCGACCGCTTCGTCGTGCGCGGCGGCAAGATCGTGCAGATGGATGTCTGGAACGACAGCGCGGAGCGTTTGCTCACGCGGAATGGCATCGACGCGTAGCGTTAGATGCGCACTTGTAGCCGTAGGGTGGGCAAAGGTGCGAAGCACCGTGCCCACCGAAACGAAAAGGGGTGGGCTCGCTTCGCTTAGCCCACCCTACGATTCGGATCGATGATCGGTGCCGCCGCAATTCAGTCTCCACGCAGCCTATTCTCGTAGATGTAGAGATTGCTGATCTTGCAGTAATCGACGCTGGCGTCGAAATACGTTCCGTCGGTGAAGCGGATCTGTGTGCGCACCGTGCAATCGCCCTTGTCGGTACCGAAGTCCATATCGAAGTGGTCGCCCGGCTCGATGCGATCACTGATCCAATTGCTGCTCCACTCGCCGTCTTCCTGCGTGCGGAACTCGATCGCTGCGGTGTTGGACTTGTTATAGACCTTGAATTTCCAGGAAGCGGCGCTTGCGCCGCCGCTGAACGCCAGCGCGCCGATCATGGCTGCGGCGAAGGAAAACGAAGCGAATTTCGACATGGATGCCCCCACGTTTCACTGACGGCGCAGGCCCGAAGACGGCTCGGAGCGCCCCGCGACCGAACATCGCACATGGTCGCAATTTCTCAATGAACGTCAGGGGTTTGGACTGGCAGAAAAGAGTCCCGCTCAGCGCAAAATCGTGAGACAGGAGCCAAAGTCGGCGAGGCTTGCCTCGCGATTGAGCCTCAGCCGCGGCGCGCCCGCTTCGATCCATTCCCCGAGCCGTTCGGCTTCGTCTCTTCGGAATAGGACGCGAGGATATCCTTGAGTTCGCGGTTCTTCGGCGGCCGCGCCACGATCAGCGCGCGGCCCGCCACCGCCTCGAGGTGCTCATCCATCACGGCGGAGGCGCGCTTGGCATCGCCCGCCGCAAGCGCCGCGATGATCAGGCGATGCTCGTTCACCGCGCATTCCGACGAATGCGGGCGCGAATAGAGCGCGAGGATCAGCCCGCAGCGCGACGACACCTCGCTGACATAGCGCGCCAGCACCGGACTGCCGGTCATCTCCGCAAGAAGGATATGAAATTCGGTCGCAAGCCGGATCGAGAGCGGCTCGTTGTTGCCGCGCGCCCTCTCCTCCTCGGCGACGTGAGCCTCAAGCTGCCTGATCTGCTCGCGCTTCAGCCGCCCGGCGAGGCGCGACATGACGAGGCGCTCGAGCCCGAGGCGCACGTCGAAAATATCGCGCGCCTCCTCCCAGCTTGGCGTGGCGACGGCCGCGCCGCGGTTGCGTCGAAGCTCGACCAAGCCCTCGGCAGCCAACTGGCCCAATGCGTGGCGAACGATGGTACGGCTCGCGCCGAACCGCTCGCCGATCGCATCCTCGGGCAGCTTGGCGCCCGGCTCGAGAGCCTGCTCGATGATCGCGTGGCGCAGCGCTTTGTAGATCTGCCCTGCCCGGTCAGGCTTCTGGGCCTTGGCCATGAAACGATCGCTCCGGTGTCTCGTGCTTTATGAGCGCGGGACACCGGAGCGTCAATCGGGTCGATAAACCGGCAGGCCGCGCGAACGTGGCGCGAAAATAGTCAGCGTTCGACGAACGCCTTCTCGATCACGAAGTGGCCCGGCTCCGAATGGTTGCCCTCGGTGAAGCCGCGCTCTTCGAAGATGTCGGTGAGGTCGGTCAGCATCGCCGGGCTGCCGCACATCATGATGCGGTCGGTCTCGATATCGAGCGGCGAGAGCCCGCAATCGTCGAACATCTTGTTGGTGGTGATGAGGTCGGTGATGCGGCCGCGGTTGCGGAACGGCTCACGCGTCACGGTCGGATAATAGTGCAGCTTGCCTTCCAACAGCTCGCCAAACAGCTCGTCCTTGCGGAGGCCCTCGACGAGCGTCTCGCCGTAGGTGAGCTCCGAAACCTGGCGGCAGCCGTGCACGAGAACGATCGTCTCGTAGCGCTCGTACACCTCCGGGTCCTTGATCACGCTCGCGAAGGGCGCAAGGCCCGTGCCGGTGGAGAGAAGCAGCAGGCGCTTGCCGGGGAGCAGGTTGTCGACGATCAGCGTGCCCGTCGGCTTGCGGCCGACCAGAACGATGTCGCCCTTCTGAATGCGCTGGAGCCGCGAGGTGAGCGGACCGTCCTGCACCTTGATGCTGAAGAACTCGAGGTTCTCTTCGTGGTTCGCGCTCGCCATGCTGTAGGCGCGCAAGAGCGGCCGGCCTTCGACCTCGAGGCCCATCATGACGAACTGGCCGTTCTGGAAGCGGAAGCCGGGATCGCGGGTGGTCTTGAAGCTGAAGAGGGTGTCGGTCCAATGACGAACGTCGATGACCTGTTCTTGGTTAAAGGCAGCCATTAAGAAGTCCTGTCCTCGAATTCGCGAATATCGCGGCCACACGAGTAACAGGAAGATGGCAAGAATAAATCGCTGAACGCCTTGTTCTGTCGATTAATCTTACAATTTCCGAAGGCGCGCCGAATTTGGAAGAATCCTTCGCGGACGCGGAGCTATCGGAAATTTATTGCTCTGCTTTTCACGCGGAATCGGCCTGCAATATTTGCAGACGTTCTAAACTGAGCACGATTCAGCCGCCGCGCACCCGCTTCAGCATGCGCTCGACGTTGGCGACCGGCGTATCGGGCAGAATGCCGTGGCCCAGGTTGAAGATGAACGGCCCGCCCGAAAACGCGGCCATCACCTCATCCACCGCGCGGTCGAGCG
>JBFLYS010000045.1:0-34207 GCA_040756555.1 Pseudomonadota bacterium
GAAGGCGCGGCTCGATCGCTTCGTTGCGGCATCGCGCGCGGCGGGCGCCACGGTGGTGCTGACCACGATCGTACGGCCGGCGTCGCCGCCGCTGTGGCGGCGGCTCGTGTGGTCGGACCGGGTGTTCGATCTGGTGGACGATGTGAACCGTCATATCCGCGGGCTCGCGGGGTCTGATGCTCGAGATTCTGGCGTGAAGGTGCTCGACGCCGATCGGCTGCTGGCTGGCGGCAGCAGCTCCCTGCCCGCGCACTACGCGACCGATACGCTGCACCTGAGCGGCGCGGCCCACGACGTGCTGAGCCAGGAATTGCGGAAAATAGCGGCAGCGGGGAAGGAGTAGCTGGCATTTACCCAATGCCCCAAACTTCGTGTTTGCGCTGCGGCGATGCTTTATGATGCCACCATGATGTCATTTCCAATGAAGCTGGCTTGATAGTTTCTGCGCTCGACGGCAACGGATACGACGCGAGAACTTTAATGAATCCATCTTTCGCCGCCCGAAGGCTTGTTGAGCGGGCCACATGGAATTGGGTGTTTACTCGTCGTCTTCCCAGCAACTTCGGTGATGCACCTATCTTTGTGACGCCTTCTGCTGGGCTCAAATACCTTGCCAAACCCATGGCGGATATCGATCCGTCGCTGCTGAGATGCGCGCACCAACTGGTTCGGCGCGGCGACGTCGTGTGGGATATTGGCGCGAATGTTGGCCTCTTCACGTTCGCGGCCGCTGCTTGTTCAGGCGCTAAAGGAGAGGTCTTCGGATTTGAGCCTGATTCGTGGCTGGTTCAACTTCTCAGACGGTCCTGCACGATCCAGCCGGAAACGAGCGCCCCTGTCACGATCATTCCCGCGGCGGTGGCATCGGACGTGTCATTGCGATCGTTCACGATCGCATCACGCTCGCGTGCTTCAAACGCGATGAGCGAATACGGCCATTCGCAGATGGGCGAAGGCCTGGAGAAGCAAACAATCGTTGCCCTGAGCCTCAAGTGGTGCGCGGAACACCTCCCTCCGCCGAATGTCATCAAATGCGACGTGGAAGGAGCCGAGGTCGAGGTGTTTTCCGGCCAATCCAAAATCTGGAGCGAAATCCGGCCGATCGTGATCTGCGAAGTGGGCGGAGAAAGCGCCAGCCAGATGACGGCCATCTTCGCGAGAGAGCGATATCGCCTCTTTGATGGCCAAAAACCGCTTTCTGCCGAGACGGAAACCCGCAGGGCCTGCTGGAACACGGTCGGCATCCCCGAGGAACGTCTTCAACAATACATTCCAGCTGGACCGAACTAGACCGACGCCGATTCGGGATACGCTGTTGCGGCATATGCGACCCGGCGGTATCAGAGAGTGCCCAGACCTGACGCTGAAAAAGACTGACGCTGAACAAAGACTTGGCGCTCAAAAGCTTGGCGCTGAAGCAGATTCCTCATGGCGATCAACAATTTCAAAAACGCAGACGGCGACAGCAGCAGGCTGTCTGTAGGCAGCGTTCCGGAATCGCAAACTGCCTTAACGAAAGAAGTGCATCCGGCGCGCCAGGGAACAGCGTTCGTAACGGTGTATATGCTCGCTTGTACGCTGCTCGGCCTCGTTCACCTCTTTCTGGGAGCAAATTTCCTCATCATCGTCATGGCGCTCTCTTCCATCCTTATCTCCGCGCTGCCAACCGCGGTGTATGGATGGAGGGATTTGCCTTCATTGTTCTCGCTGCTCGCGGGCGTGCGATATGTCACGTCGGCGCTGGTCTGGAAATTGACGGAGCCCACTCCGATCGATTCGGGACTGTTCGACCCTGAAACGTCCTTCACTCTCGTTCTCGTCGGCACCTCGGCCGTCACCGCCGCTGTTTTCTCCGCTCACATTCTTTGGCCGAGGCGCCCTTTAATTGCCGAAAGATACGACGCGCGAGGATTCGCCTTCCTGTTGGCAGTGGGCCTGATTGGCACGATCATCGCCCTTGGACTTCGCTCTTCTGGCGGCACCGCGCCGGGCGGAGTTCAGGTGTTGCTTTCCGATTGCTTCATAATCCTTGCGATGGCCTACATGGGCTTCAATATTTCTACGCGTAAAGTGGTGTTCACGCCCGGGCTTATCGCCCTTCTCATTGGGTTCACATTCATCGGGATTGCCTTCAACACGCGGCAAGGCGTGCTTGAAATGCTGCTTGCCGCTTTTATCATGTACATCTGCTACGGATTTAAGCCGAGCAAGGCGACCATTGCCTTGGCGAGCGTGCCGGCCATGTTTTTCTTTTTGTATGTGTCGCCTGCCATTACAGACGCACGTGTTTATCGCCAAACCCACTCAGCAGTAGAGATGATTGGCGTCACGCTGGACGCGATTGGCAACCGCATTGCCGGCTACACCACCGATACCACCGCCATCGACTTCGACACCAATCGGTTTGCGCTGCGATACACGGAAAGCAGAAATACGCTTGTTGAACGGTTTGTTGCCATTCAGCAGCTCGACTTCCTGGCAGCGCTTGTTCAACGCAACGGGGCGATTGGAACGGATCGATTTTGGGCCGGATTCACCGAATTGGCGCCCGCATTTCTTGTGCCGGAAAAAACGATCATCATGCATGGAGGTTACGTTCTGACGGTTTATGGTCTCTTGCCGCCCGGCGTCGAGACCGCCTTTGAAGTCACTCCTTATGCAAGCGCCTTCAGTTTTGGCGGATACCAATTCACTTTCGGTGCGATCTTCGTCGGATTCCTACTGTTCTTCTTGATATTGCGGCTGCTTTGTCCAGAGCTCAAAAACTCGATCATGGCGGCATTTATATTGGCTGCGTACATTCATCCGCTCACCGCGCAGTCGGTGTGGACGCCCTTTTCAATCCTCGTCCGGAGCTTGCCGTTCGAGATCCTTCTGTTCTCGATCGCGATCATAGTGTCCAAGGCCGCACCAAAAACCTGACCACGGATTTCGCTCAAGGCGTACATAGCAAACTGAAACCTCCACCCTAGCGCGCAGTCCCCATGCCACCGAAATCCAGACCATACGCCCTGCCGATAAAGCTGGCGGCCTTCGTTACGTCCTTTTTGCAAGCCTGCGCCGCCGTTGGTTTCCTGGGCGCCATCAAAGCCAAGTTTCTTTACCGGCTTGCCGGAGATCAGCGCTGGACCGCCACCCTGCGCAGGACGGGAAAGCCATTCACGTTCCGTCCGCGCGGTGACATCGGTGCGCTGAGCCATTTTTTCATGCCCAATTACCACATCGAGGACACCGCGAACCTGCGCATCGGCGTCATCATCGACGGCGGCGCCAATATCGGCGCGGAAAGCGTCCGCTTTGCGCACTATTTTCCGCAGGCCAAGATCATCAGCATCGAGTTGCAGCGCGAGAACCACGAGGTTCTCGTCGAGAACACCAAGCATTTCCCGAACGTGACCCCGCTGCATGCGGCGCTTTATGCGACCGAGCAAACGCTTGGCGTGACGCGAGACTCAGGTGGTGGCAAGAACGCAAATGAGGGTTTTCACGTCACCACCGAACCGGCAAGCGAGACAATCCAGGCCACGACCCTGGACCGGCTGGTCGAAAAGCACGGATTGGAGTCCATCGACATTCTCAAGCTTGATATCGAGGGCGCGGAATATGTGCTGTTCGAACCGATGGACCTGCGCTGGCTCAAGCTCGTCAAATGCCTGATCTTTGAATGCCCGGACGCCGATCGTCCTTACACCACTGAACTGATCTACGCTGCGCTTGCCAGGACGGGACACAAGTACCGGACGCGCATTTCCGGCGAGAATATCGTGCTGTTCCGCGAGGACGTGAACTGGACGCTACACGTCGAACCGGTTTTCTAAATAAGATAAATGCCATCCGGATACGCGGATGGCATTTTTTGCGCCTGCTCGATAGGACCGAAGACGATCAGCTCAAAGCCGATCAGAACAAGCGGCAGCGGCGGACCCAGCGCACGTAGACCTCGCCATGCCGGCGCTTGGTGACTGGATAATAGCCGCAGTCATAAGCCGTCGAGGTGTAGGTCGAGAACAGCGGGCGCGAGGGACGCAGCCGCCCGCCAAAGGGCTCCGCACCGGGATCGGTCATATACCAGCCGCCCGCGTGGGCCGCGCCCGGGGTGGCGGCCGCAACGCCGAGCACCGAAAGCGCGAAAACAGCGATTGCCAAAAGCCGCCCAGCCATAACCCCTCTCCCCGTCTTCTCCGTGGATCGTAGCAAACGGCATGCCTGCCCGCCACGCTGTCGCGCATTCACGCACGCAATCACCAGCGCGCGTATGACGCAGGGGTGACTCACCGCCCTTGCGCGTTACCATAAGTCACTGATTCGTCAGTCAGATTTGTTCGGCACTGCAACATAAAAATTCAGCAGTTGTTAGCGTTTGCGAAGGAAGCTCAAGCCTCAAACACCGCAAAAGGCGAACCATGCTGCCGGCCATTCTCGGATTTCTCTGCGGAGCGGTGCTCGGTTTCCGCTTCAAGGTGCTGATTCTGGTGCCGACCATCGCCTTCGGCTGTGCGCTCGCGATCCTCGCCGGGCTGTTGACCGGCGCCTCCTGGACATCGATCACCCTGACCACGGTGCTGATCGCGCTCGCGTTGCAGGCTGGCTACGGCGCCGGCATCTTGGTGCGGCGCCTGATGGTTGCGGCAAGAGTGAGCCGCCGGCGCAGCTGGGCGCAGAAGCGCACCGCGGTCCCCCGCGCCTCCTGATCCTCTTCTAGACAAACGCTTTTCCGCCGGGGCTCGAGCCGGCCCGGCGCGGGCGTGCGCCGTTAGGCATACCTGCTAGCCATACGCCCAGGTTTACGCCGTGAGATGTGTCACGGCCCGGCCAGGTGTGGCAATTATCACTGCAACTGATGTCGTATAAGATGATTACTGGGGGTTGTGGCTAAGTAGCCCGCCAGTAATCGTCCGGTCGCAGACCCCTGCAAATCTACGACCGGCGAAATTGTGTGCGGTCCATGGGTAACAAACAGCCTTGTTGCCCCAGTCCCCGGTCAATAGCGTTGTCATAGCAATACTATGGGTCGTCTGTTCAGCCCTCGCGCGATGGTGGATACGGTTCTCGCCGACAAGTCCACGACAACGCCGCAGCGAACCTCGCGGCTGGCGATCTCCTACGATGTCGTTGCACCGTTGTTCGCGACCGTTGACGCGCTGCTCATCGCGGCAGCGAGCATCCTCGGCGACATTGCGTATCAACTCATCGGCGGCAATCTGGCCGACGACTACAGCACCGCGCTCGGAATCGGCCTCGTCGCCTGCATCGCTTACGCGCTCGCGGCGTGGCGACTCGGCCTCTACAACGTGGTGAGCCTGCAACGGCTCGAGCGCGACTATCTGCGTATTCTCGGTGGCTGGTCGTTCGTCATCCTGGTCATCACGCTGCTGCTGTTTCTCCTGAAATTCGGGGCGAACGTCTCGCGCGGCTCCGTCATCTCCTTCCTGACGATCTCGCTATTCCTCCTTTTGCTGTGGCGCCTGGTGGCCAAGCGCTTTGTGCGGCGCGCGCTGATCAGCGGCGCGGTGCGCGGACGGCGCGGCGTCGTCGTCGGCACGCGCGATGAACTGATGTCCGTGAGCAACCGCGAGCTGCTCCTGGTCCACGGCGTCGCCGAGATCGACCGCATCGTGGTGCCGTACCGCAGCGCCGACGCGGTCGGCGCCAGCAAGATCGAGGTTGCCGCCGTCGAAACCGCGCTGGAGAAGGCGCGTCTCGACTCCGCCGACGAAATCATCTTGGCGCTGTCGTGGGGCAACTCCATCCAACTCGACCTGATCCGCGACCGGTTGCACGTCTCGCCGCTGCCGGTGCGCCTGATGCCGGACCGCTTCATCCGCGGCATTCTCGAGCCGGGCGCCGGACACATGCCGCTGATCGACGTACAGCGCGGCCCGCTGACGCGCATGGAGCAAGCGATCAAGCGGCTGTTCGACATCGTCGTCGCCGGCAGCATCCTGATCATGCTGGCGCCGCTGATGCTGGTGACGGCGATCCTCGTGAGGCTCGACTCGCCGGGCCCGATCATCTTCCGGCAGCGCCGCAACGGCTTTAACGGCCGCGAATTCCGCATCTACAAATTCCGCACCATGACCGTGCTGGAGGACGGCCCGACGGTCGCGCAGGCGAGCAAGACCGACGGCCGCGTCACCCGCATCGGCCGCGTGCTGCGCCGCTACAGCATCGACGAACTACCACAGCTCTGGAATGTGCTGAGCGGCGAGATGTCGCTTGTCGGCCCGCGCCCGCACGCGATCGTCCACGACGACGAGTACGGCGCGCAGATCATCAACTACGCGTTCCGCCATCACGTGAAGCCCGGCATCACCGGCTGGGCGCAGGTGAACGGCTATCGCGGTGGCACGCCGCGTCTCGAACAGATGACGCGCCGCGTCGATCTCGATCTCTGGTACATCAACAACTGGAGCATCGGTCTCGACATGCGCATCCTGCTGCGCACCTGCTTCGAGACCTTCCGCGCCTCCAACGCTTATTGAGCGGCGCGGATCGTCGCGAGCAGCGGCGGATCGAACGTCTCCAGCGTCTTCTCGATCAGCGCCTTGCCGTCCGCATTCGCGGTCTTGTGGGCGTTCGCAATCGCGCCCTTGAACGCGGGCGCGCGGCGAAGCAACGTCTGGATCTCGAGCGCGGTGAAATCCGCAAGCATCGGATCGCTGGACGGCAGGCGCGTCGCGAGCGTCAGCCGTTGCGGAACGAGAGACAGATCGTTCTGGCCGGTGAGATAGGACATCCTGAGGAATTCGACGCGCTGCGCGGGCTCCGCCGCAACGCGCGCCAGCAACAGCCAGGTGCGGGCGCGTATCGGCGCGTATGACGCCGCGCGAGCCGCGAGCTCGCGCACCGTGTCGGCGGTCTTGCGCTCCTGCGACGACAAATCGGCTGCCGGAGCCGGAAGCGCACGGGCTTCCACGAGCGCGGCGAGCGACCACAGGTCACCCCGGACCAGACCGACCTGAGCCGCCTGCCCCACCGTGGCACTCCGCGTCGCGAGCGCGTCGGCGGCGAATAGCCAGAGCGACGCCGCGAACGCCACCAGCGCGAAGACGCCGGAGATCGTGCGAAACATCGAGACCGCGCGTTGATTGATCTGAAGGGCCATTGCGGCGGCATCATCGCAGCGAGGGTGCGCCGTTACAAGATCGCGGTGTGATCGCCTTCGATGACCAGGCAGGTCAGCTTGCCGGTGGCGTAGGCGCCGGTGTCGATGTTGATGCGGTTCGGATGGAAGTCCGGCTCGGCGACCGGCGTGTGGCCGTGCACGATCATCTTGCCGTGGTCGTCGTCGGAGAGAAGGAACTCCTCCTTGATCCAGAGCAGATGTTCTTCGGTCTGTTTGGCGAGCGGGATGCCGGGCTTCACGCCTGCATGGACGAAGAAGAAATCGCCGAGCGTGAGCGAGTGCGGCATGGTCGAAAGCAGCGTCGCGTGCGCGGGCGGCAGCGCTTCGCGGAATTTCTGCGCGAGCTCGATCTGATCGGCGGTGTCCGGGTTCATCGAAGGCTGAACCCCGTAGGACATCAGCATCTGCAAGCCGCCGAAGTTGCGCCATTCGGCGAGCACCATCGGGTTCTTCAGAAATTCGAGCGGAAAGGTCTCGTGGTTGCCCTTCAGCGTGATGGTCTCATGGGACTTGCTGCGGACGATCAGCCGCTCGAGCACATCGCGCGAGCCGGGGCCGCGGTCGATGTAGTCGCCGAGAAAGATTTCGACCGGCCGCGGACAGGGCCGCGCGGCCATGTCGCGGTCGATCTTTTCCAAAAGCTGATCGAGCAGATCGATGCGGCCGTGGATGTCGCCGACGGCATAGACCCGCACGCCACGCGGCAGATGCGGACGCTTGCGGCGGCGGGGCTTGAACAGCTTGATCACGGCAACCCTGGTAGCGCGGCTTTTGACAACGTTTAGCAAACTGCCGCGACATGCTTAACGACAACTGAATCCCTCTCAGCGAATTTGAGCCGAATTTTGGCTGTGTTTCGAACCAGATCGAAAAATCTCACGTGTATTCGTGTGCCCCAAGGCCCGCGGGAAGCAGGGTTGGGGAGACGGATCAATGACCAACAAGACCAAGCTGTTTGCTTTGGCCTGCGCGGTGGCGGCGCTGATGCATGGCAACGCTTTCGCGGCCTTCTTCGGCGCACCGAAATCGATGAGGCCCACGATCGAACGTCTCCAGCTCGACCGCCCGACGCTCGCGCCGATGGCGCACGCGATATTCTGCGTGCAGTACGCCGAAGACTGCGAGGTGCGCCGCATGGCGTTCCGCGGCGGCGGTATCAAGATGAACGAGAAGCGCTGGGACGACCTGTACGCGGTCAATGACAAGGTCAACCGCGAGATCACCTACGTCCGCAATGAGCTGGGCCTTGCCGGCGACAAGTGGATCCTTTCGCCGGCCGGCGGCGACTGCAACGACTACGCGGTGACCAAGCGCCACGAACTGCTGGCCCGCGGCTGGCCGTCGCGCTCGCTGTTGCTGGCCGAGGTCGTGACGCACTGGGGCGAATATCACCTCGTGCTGGTGGTGCGCACCCGCGACGGCGACCTGGTGCTCGACAGCATCAACAAGAGCATCCGCTCGTTCAAGGAGGCGCGTTATCGCTGGCTGCGCTTGCAGTCGCCGCGCAATCCGAAGCACTGGGAAACCGTGCGCGCGCTGTCGGCCTAAACGGACCGGCCGGCGATCTGGCCAAAGCCGAGACCGAGAATGACCGCGGCGAGGCTCGCGGTGGCGAAGCTCGCGAGACTGGCATCGCCGAACGCCTGAAGCACCAGCGTCACGATCGCGCCCGCGGCGGCCGCAGCGTGACATGAATCCCGCCCACGCTGCAACGCGCCGTGCGTGAGCAACGCCGCGAGCGCAAGCGCCATTAGCACGCAAAGCCAGAGCATCGGCTGGCCGAGCTCGACGGCGAGCTTGGCGGCGAAGGTCGGAGCGAGGACGCCGCCCGGAACGCTCTCGCCGTAGATCGGAAGCACGGCACTGAGCGTGCCCGCGCCCGTTCCGGCAAATCCGGCGTCTCCCATCACGCGCAGTGTCGCGGCTGCGATCTCCGCGGGGCCGCCGCCGGCATAACGCAGCACCAGCGGCCCCTGCCCCGGCGCTCCACCGGTCGTGACGATGGCAAAACCAGCGATGACCGCCAGCGCGACGAGCATTGCCGCCGACCAGGCGCTCAAACCAAGCCGCCGGACGATGTTGATGATCGCGATCACGACGATGCCGCCGGCCGCGACAACCATCAGATGGCGCAGCTCGGACAGCAGGATCGCGAGCCAGCAGAGCAGAAAGCCGACGACGATCAACGCGAGAAGCCCTACCAACGGGCCCGCAGATGCGCGTCCACGCATCCGCCGCAGCTCGTAACGTTCGACCGCGAGAGTGGCGACGGAGACGGTCAGCACCGCGCCGAGCGTGCTGCCCGCCGCGAGCGGCCCGCGCAAACGCAGATCGCCGATCTCACCCAGGAAGGTCTCGCCGCTATAATTGTGCACGACCACGATAAGCGCCATCGCAACACAGGCAGCTGCGAGCACCGACAGCAGCGTCTCGGCACGCACGCGGTCGAGCGACACGGCAGCGGCGAGGAAGGCTGTGGCGATGAGCGCCAGCAAGTGGCAGAAAACCACGAGCGTCGCGCCGGGATCGACGGTGATCTTGCCCCACAGCGATACGCCGAGCGCACTCGCGGCGCTGTCCCAGGTGCCGGCGGAGAAACCGCCAACCGGCAAGGGCAGAAGCTGGATCAGAATCCAAAGCAGCACGATGGCGGCCGCGGCGACCGGCGCGCGGCATTCGGCCATCAGGTGTCCGGCGTCGGCGCGGCGCAGGCCGAAACAGGCTGTCGCCATCAGGCCCGCGGCCAGGACTCCGAAGGCGTCCTGGATGACAGGAAAATCCAGAAACACCAGGATGGGCGCCGAGCCGATCAGCGCGAGCAGGAAAAGCCAGGGCAGGAACACGGGGATGCCATCGGAGATAGGGTCTGGCGACGATGCCCGCGCGGCCTCATTTTAGCAATGGCTGGACGGCCGCCCGGAACTGGGCTTGTTCGGTTCGCGTTGAAGACCGAACGGAAGGGCGTCAGGATGATCGCTATGCGCGTGCTTTGGAAACGCTCGATACAGCTCGGCTTCGCCGCCCTGACGCTTGCGGCGGCGGCGGACTCTGGCCTCGCCCAGACCTCCTCGCAGCAGCAGCGGCGCTATCCCGCACCAACATACAATCAGAACACGTTCGGCACCGACTGGGCCAAGCCCCGGCAGAACAATGGTTCGTTCTACAACGATCCGCGCCAGTCGCCGGTCCGCGGCCCGAGCGGGACGCTGCGCTGCGCACCGCCGCTGTTCTACGACACGGTGAGCGGGAGCTGCCGTTAACAATGCTCGTGTGCAGTCGATAGCGGCGGACAAACCGGCCCGCCGGATGTGATAGTTTCCGTGGCGGGCGCGGAAACCATTGTCATTCAAAATATGGCGATCCAAGACGCAGCGAAAACACGTCCCCAGGAGGGCGGAGCGAGCTTCAGCCTCGGCAACAGGCTGACGCGCGCCCTGTGGATCCTGACCTGGACCCTGCTGGCGTCATGGACGCCGCCGCAGCTTCTGCCGTGGCGGCGCATGCTGCTCCGCCTGTTCGGCGCGAACATCGCGCCGACCGCCAATGTCCGCGGCAGCGCGAAGATCTGGCTGCCATCGAACCTCGAAATGCAGGATTACGCGAGCCTCGGGCCGCACGCGAATTGCTACAACATGGCGAAGGTGACGCTCGGCCGCTACGTTGTGGTGTCGCAAGGCGCGCACTTATGCGCCGGCTCGCACCGCATCGACGATGAGAATTTCCAGCTTTTCGCCAAGCCCATCGCGATCGGCGACCGCGCCTGGATCGCGGCGGAGACCTTCGTCGGTCCGGGCGTGACGGTCGGTGAAGGCGCGGTGCTTGGCGCGCGCGGCGTCGCGTTTGAAAATCTCAAAGCCTGGACGGTCTATATCGGCAATCCCGCGGCCGAGAAGCGGGCGCGCAAGCGGCAAGGGACAGACCGCTAGGCCTGCCGCTCCAGCGTCAGCCCGGTCGCGGCAGCGAGACGCTTCAACGCCTCGCCGCGATCGTTGCAGCCGGCAATCGCGCGCTCCAGCTCAATGACCTTGGCGCCGACGAGGAAGCGATACCAGCCGCCTTGCAGGCCGTGATAGATCAGCCCCTCGCGGCCATCGAGAAACCCGCCGCGGATGACATAGCGATAAAGAAAGTATGACAGCGCCGCGAGCGCGAACGGCAGGCGGTTGTAGAAGCGAAGCTTCACGTTGCGCTTGAGGCCGGCCTGGCTCCACGTATCGGTCTCGACACCAGGCGCCGCCGCAAACAAGCCGTGACGCTGATTGAGCACCTCGACGGCTTCGCGGGTGGCATAGCGATTGTGCTTGTCGATGAAGTGGCTGAGATCGTGCAGGTTGTGGTCGGCGAAGCCACCCTCGAAAGTGACTGCCCGGCCCGACGACAGCACGACATGCTCGTCCATCCAGCGCTCCTCGACCGAGGCCATGCCGCGCCGCCAGATGCGCAGCAGCGTCACCGGATAGCGGTCGCCGTGCCTGATCCAGCGCCCCATGAAGATGTGCTTGCGCTTGAGATTGATGCCGGTGACGCCCGGCGGCAGCGACGGCAGCCCGGCTTTGATCTCGGCCGCGAGGTCGGGCTCGATCACCTCGTCAGCGTCGAGCCGCATCACCCATGCGCCGGAAATGGCGGCGGTGTCGAGCGCCCATTGGAATTGCCGGGCCTGGTTGTCGAACTTGCGCCGCAGGACGGTCGCGCCAAGCTCCTTCGCGATCTCGACCGTCCGGTCGGTGGAGAACGAATCCACGACGACGATCTGGTCCGCGATGCCAGCGACGGAATCGATCGCGCGGGCGATATGGATTTCTTCATTATAGGTTAGGATGATGACCGAAAGATCGTTCATGCGAGCCGTGACCCATCCCCCGCGGAATCGGTGTAAATCGTTCTAGCACAATCCCGAATGCGAATTATCCACGCCATCAGCTCGATCTCGCGCATCGCCGGCGGGCCGTCCTACGCGGTCGTAGCGATGGCGCGGGCGGCTGCCGCGCTCGGGCATGACGTGACGATCCACACGACCGACTATCTGTCACCGGAGGGACCATCCGACAGCGAAAGCGCCGTCGGCAAGAGCCGCGTGCGCACGGTCGTACATCGGCATCTGGCGCCGCCGCAACTGACACTCCAAGCTTCAATAGGAATGGCGCGGGCCTTATCAGCGGAGATTCCGAAGGCGGACGTCGTGCATCTGCATTCGATGTATCTGTTCCACGACTATTGGGTGCGCCGCGTCTGCCTGCGCGCGAAGGTGCCCTATATCTTCCGCCCGCACGGCACACTCGATCCGTTCATCTACAACCGGCATCGCTTCCGCAAACGCATCGTCGAGGCGCTGTTCCAGGACAGCGTCACCCGCGACGCCACGCTCATTCACTACACATCGGACCAGGAGCAGGAGCTGGCGCAGCCTTACGTGTTCGGCCGGCCAGGCGTGGTGGTGCCGCTCGGCGTCGATCTCACCCGGTTCGACAACATGCCTTCGCGCGAGGCATTCCGCGCGCGGCATCCCGAAACGCGTGGCAAGAGGATCGTGCTGTTCCTTAGCCGCGTCAGCTTCAAGAAGGGGCTGGAGCTGCTCATTCCGGCGTTCGCCGAGGCAACGGAAAGCCGCGACGATATGCATCTTGTGATCGCGGGCCCGGATGATGGATTCGAGGCGCAGGCGCGTGCGCTCGTGCAGCAGAACGGCATTCAGGACTGCACGACCTTCACCGGCCATCTAAACGCCGAGCAGGTCATCGAGGCGCTCGCAGCGGCGGACGTGTTCACCCTGCCTTCACACACGGAGAACTTCGGCATCGCGGCAGCGGAAGCCATCGCCGCCGGCGTGCCGTCGATCCTGTCCGATCAGATCCAGATCGCGCCGCCCGCCGAAGCCGATGGGGCGTGCATCTCACTGTCCCGCGATCAGGAGATGTGGACCGATGAGATTCTACATCTTCTGTCGAACCCGACCGAGGCGAGCGAGATGAGCCGCCGCGCGAGAGCGCATGCGAAGGCGACCTACTCGTGGGACGCAATCGCAGCGCGTCTCGTCGCAATGTACGAGACCGCGATCGCAAAACGCCGCACGGCCTCTTGACCGCGCTTCATCGCAACCGACACATTCCGCTTTCGCGCCAATTCGGCGCACATTTGGGAGGCTGACTTGCTCATCGATCACCGCACCTATCTCATCAAGCCGGGCCACACGCGCACGCATCTCGATATCTATGAGAAGTACGGCTACCAGGCGCAGAAGCGGCATCTCGGCGAGCCGGTGCTGTACATGTTCGCCGAAAGCGGCGCGATGAACACCGTCGTTCACAACTGGGCCTACGAAGACGCCGCCGACCGCGCCAAGCGCCGCGCGGCGATGATGGCCGACCCGGACTGGAAGGTTTATCTGCAAAAGCTCGTGGAGTCGGAGCTTCTGATCGGCCAGCAGACTTCGCTGATGATCCCCACGAGCTTCTCCAAGATCAAATAGGACTTGATCGAGTGGAACTTGCGGAGCACCGCCGCCCTCGCGGCGGTGCTCAATTCACTTGTTGGATGACTTGCGTGTTGCGGCACTCGGAATACATCGCGCCGTTCACCGTCTCGATCCGCTCCAGGCATTGCAGCGACGACGTGATCGGGCCCGCTACCGAGAAGTCGTAACCTTGCCCGTTGAGGACAAGCGCATAGCGTCCAGCCGGGAAGACGAAATCGGTGTCCGGTTTGATCGCGATGAGATCGCGATTGTCGCCGAGCGGCGACACTCTGAAATCGAACGCATTGTTGCGGATGCGCCAGAGATTCTCGACGGTATTCGTTGAAGCCTTGCCGTCGGTGAAGGTCATCTCGCGGGCGATCTTCGCGACGACACGCACAGCCACCTTCTCCGGCGCGCCGTTCGCGAGGTCACGGCGAAACACGACGAAGCTCACCTTGCCGTCCGGCAGCGTGACGCGGCTCGGCTCGCGGATCTCGGGCGAGATCAGAACGCGCGGATCGGGCACGCGGATCGAGAACTTGTCGAGCTCAACGAGCTTGTCGTTGTTGAGCGCATAAACTCCATAGGTCGCAGGCAACGGGAACGGGGATGCAGCTTCCTTCGGAGCAACAGCGCTCGCCGCAAGCTTCGGAGCTTGGGCAACAGGAGGAGGCTCGACGGCCGTCTGCTGTTGCGTTTTTTTGTTAAGCCAGCGGATGTCGAGCTGGCCCGTCATCAGCGCGAAGATCGCAACCGCGAGCAGCGCCGCGCCGGTAAGCTGCACGAATGAGCCAATACCGTTTCGGACTCGTCCCTGCGCCGGCTCGGGTGCATGAGCGAACTCGCGCGACGGCGGGTGATAGTCGACGATGATGTCGGGCGCAGCACGCAGCATCGGTCCGCTTTGCATCGCCATTGGCGGCTCGGGTGCCAGGATGACGACCTGCCCCTTGGGTTCAGACGGCGTCTCCAGATGACGGACTTCGTCCGGCTGGAAGATGTGGTTGTCGAAGGCTTCCGAATGCTCAACCTCGACGCGCCGGATCGCATCCTCCAGCGCCAACTCATGGGCCTTCAATTCAGCGTCGGTGACCGACGCGTTCTGCCAGAGGATTTCCCGATGCAGACTCGTCCGCGCCAGGTCATAGATCGCGCTGCGTGTTTTGCCGGGATCGTCCTTCGCGGCTTCGATCGCCCGCGACAGGATGGCGTAGTAGTCCACCGTGATGGGCTCTACTGCCCGTCCCTGCGCGTCCGAAAAGTCCGATCCCATCCGCAGCGCACCTTTAGGCGAATCGAGCCCCGCTGGCCGCATATTCCATAGTGCCGGCTGGCGTCTCAAAGCGGCGGCACACGTTACGCACCGCTATCGCCCGCCTCTTCTCGCAACCACGGACGGAGTTTAGCGCAAACGGCGCCGTGGCGTGCGGTGCACAAATAGCAAGCTCACCGCCACCGAAGCGGGCACAGGCCATTTTCGGCGCAGAAAGCGGCGGCGGCGGAACTTCGACGCATCCTATTGGAAAGGCATATGAAAATCGATTTTTGCCAGTTGGCACGTTGCTCGCAAATTGATCAGCCGAATACGCCACCGGCTGCCGGACCAAGAGCTTTGGACACCTCGCTCAAGATCGCCATCGTCGACCTCAATCCGATCCGGGCCGCGATCCTGGAGGACGGTCTGCGCGAGGCCGGCTACATGGCCGTGGTGCGCATCCACGAAATGCAGAGCCTGCTGACGCGCATCTATGCAATCGACCCGGACGTCATCCTGATCGACCTGGAGAACCCGAGCCGCGACGTGCTCGAACAGATGTTCCAGGTGAGCCGCGCGGTGAAGCGGCCGATCGCCATGTTCGTCGACCAGAGCGACGCGGCCTCGATCGAGGCCGCGGTCGATGCGGGCGTGTCGGCCTACATCGTCGGCAGCATGCAGAAGGAACGCATCAAGGGCATCCTCGATCTCTGCATCTCGCGCTTCAACGCCTTCTCCCGCTTGCAGAACGAGCTGGAGAAGACGCGGTCGCAGCTTGAGGAGCGCAAGGTGATCGACCGCGCCAAAGGCATCCTGATGAAAGCGAAGAATCTGACCGAGGAGCAGGCCTATGCGCTGCTGCGCAAGACCGCGATGAACGAGAACAAAAAGATCGCGGATGTCGCGCAGTCGGTGATCACGGCGGCGGAGTTGTTCAAATGAGCGAGAAGAAACTGCGCATCGGATTCATTCCGCTCTGCGACGCCACTGCGCTGCTGGTCGCCGTGGACAAGGGCTTTGCAGCAGCCGAAGGGCTCGACGTCGAGTTGGTGCGCGAGGTGTCGTGGTCGAACGTGCGCGACAAGCTCAACATCGGCGTGTTCGACGCCGCGCATCTGATCGCGCCGGTCGCGATTGCGTCGAGCCTGGGTCTCGGCCACGTGAAGGTGCCAATCGTTGCGGCCTTTGGTCTCGGCGTGAACGGCAACGCGATCACGGTGTCGCCGTCGCTCTACGCCTCGATCGCCACGAACTGCGACGGTCCGGTCACCGATCCGATGGTGACAGCGAAGGCACTCGCGAAGGTCGTGGTGCAGCGGAAGGCCAAGGGCCAGCCTCCCCTCACCTTCGGCATGACGTTCCCATTCTCGACGCACAACTATCACCTTCGCTTCTGGATGGCGGCGGGTGGCGTCGATCCGGACGAGGACGTGCGGCTCGTGGTGCTGCCGCCGCCCTACATGGTCGAAAGCCTCGCCAACAAGCACGTCGATGCGTTCTGCGTCGGCGCGCCCTGGAATTCGGTCGCGGTTGATCTCGGCATCGGCTTCATCCTGCATTTCGTGTCGGAGATCTTGAGCCGCGCGGCGGAGAAGGTTTTGGCTACGCGGAGCCGCTGGGCACAGGAGAACCCGGAGACGCTGGCAAAGCTGATCCGCGCCCACGCCAAGGCGGCAGACTTCATCGAGAAGCCGGAGAGCCGCGACGAGGTCGCGGCGCTCCTTGCGCCCGCGAACCGGATCGGCGTCAGCGCCGAGGTGATCCGCCGGACGCTGGACGGCAAGCTCAAGGTGTCGCCGGACGGCGCGACCCGGACCGACGACCACTATCTGCTGTTCGGGCGAGAAGGTGCGGGCCGCCCTGACCCGGTGCAGGCGGCGTGGCTCTATGCGCAGATGGTGCGCTGGGGCCAGGCGCCGCTGTCGGAGGCCATGCGGGCCGCCGCGATCGCGGTGTTCCGCACCGACCTTTACGACGCAGCCGTCGACGGCACGCCTACGCCTGCCTCCGGCGCCCCGGCCGACGGCATCGGCGCCTTCACCGGACCGGCGTTCAATCCCAAAGACATCGCGGCTCATCTGGCCGCCTGGCGTATCGGCCGCGTCGCGGCTGACTGAGAAGTCGTCCTTCTGCCTCTTTAAATTCGCCGCCTGCCTGTTTTGTGCATTGCACAAAAACAATTCAATTGCGGCCCTGTTGGGCAAATTTGCCGTCTTTTAAGGCCTTGTTAATTTTTAGGCATTTCCAAGCAAGCATCTGTTCTTGCATCAGAAATCTCAGTTACGACCAACTGGCACGGACCTTGAAATAGAGGAATCCGAGACGGTGCTCCTCGTGGGCAAGCATCTCGGGTCCAATGACGGGCCAATAGCAACGCCGCTGTCCTGGGGAGGCCAATGAGGGCTCTCGGGCGCGGCTTTTTTGTTGGCCAGTTGGCAAAGCGAGCAACGGATTTCGAACGAGAGGACGACAGACACAATGGCCACCACCGGCAATGGCAAGACCAGCAAGCGCGGCATCAGCCGCCGCAACTTCCTGAAGGCGAGCGCGGGCACCGCCGCCCTGTTCGCTGCCGCCCAGACGCAGCTCCCTGGCGGCGCCTTCGCGCAGGCCGCGGGCCCCGAAGTCAAGGGCGCCAAGCTCGGCTACATCGCGCTAATGGACGCCTCTCCGCTCGTGATCGCGAAGGAGAAGGGTCTCTTCGCCAAGCACGGCATGCCGGACGTCGAAGTGCTCAAGCAGGCGTCCTGGGGCGCGACACGCGACAACATCGTGCTCGGCGGCGAGGCCAACGGCATCGATGGCGCGCACATCCTGACGCCGATGCCCTACCTCATCTCCACCGGCAAGGTGACGCAGAACAACGTGCCGACGCCGATGTACATCCTCGCGCGGCTCAATCTCGACGCCCAGGCGATTTCGGTTTCCAACGAGTTCAAGGATCTGAAAGTCACCGCCGATGCCTCCGCGCTCAAGGCTGCCTTCGCCGCCAAGCGAGCCGCCGGCAAGGAAGTAAAAGTGGCGATGACCTTCCCGGGCGGCACCCACGATCTGTGGATCCGCTACTGGCTCGCCGCTGCCGGCATCGATCCGGACAAGGACGTTTCGACCATCGTCGTGCCGCCACCGCAGATGGTGGCGAACATGAAGGTCGGCAACATGGACGCCTTCTGCGTCGGCGAACCGTGGGGCGAGCAGCTCGTCAACCAGGGCATCGGCTTCTCGGCCTGCTCGACCGGCGAAATCTGGTTCAAGCATCCCGAGAAGGCGCTCGGTCTGCGCGCCCAGTGGGTCGACAAGAATCCGAACGCCGCGAAGGCACTGCTCGCCGCGGTGATGGAAGCCCAGCAGTGGTGCGACATGCCCGCGAACCGGCAGGAGATGTCGGAAATCGTCGGACGCCGTCAGTGGTTCAACGTGCCGGTCGCCGACATCATCGGCCGCGCCAACGGCGACATCAACTACGGCAACGGCCGCGTCGAGAAGGGCACCAAGCAGTTCATGAAGTTCTGGCAGGACCACGCGTCCTACCCGTTCAAGAGCCATGACGCCTGGTTCGTCACCGAAGACATCCGCTGGGGCAAGTTCGAGCCGACGACGGACATCAAGGCGCTGGTGAACAAGGTCAACCGCGACGACCTCTGGCGCGATGCCGCCAAGACGATCGGCGTCGCGGCCTCCGACATTCCATCCTCGTCGTCACGCGGCAAGGAAACCTTCTTCGATGGCAAGGTTTTCGATCCGGAAAACCCGGCCGCTTATCTCAAGAGCCTCGGCATCAAGCGCGCCGAGATCGGCTGACAAATACGGGCCGCCGGAGCGATCCGGCGGCCCGCACATCTTTCATCCGGAGCAGAACGTCCATGAACATGCCGCTTCGCAAATCCGAAACCGCCGTCGCAACGATGCCTGCGGTGACCGCCAAGGTTCTCCCGCTCGCGCCATCCAAACGCGGAACCTTCCAGTCCCGTTTCATCGCAAAGGCGGGCGAAGTTGCAGTGCGCATTCTGCCGCCGCTGGTGATGCTCGCGATCATCCTGGGCGTCTGGCAACTCCTCTGCATGAAGCCCGGCGCAACGCTGCCGGCGCCGACGAAAATCTGGACCGAGGCGAAGGACCTCATCATCGATCCGTTCTTCGTCGCCGGCCCGCAGGACATCGGGCTCGGTTGGCGCGTGCTCACATCGCTCCAGCGCGTCGCCATCGGCTACGGCTTCGCTGCGCTGTTCGGCATCCTGCTCGGCACGATCATCGGTCAGTCGGTGTGGGCGATGCGCGGCCTCGACCCGATCTTCCAGGTGTTGCGCACGATCTCGCCGCTCGCCTGGCTCCCGATCTCGCTCGCGGCGTTCCGTGACAGCCAACCGTCGGCGATCTTCGTAATCTTCATCACCTCGGTGTGGCCGATCATCATCAACACCGCTGTCGGCATCCGCAACATCCCGCAGGACTATCGCAACGTCGCGCTGGTGTTGCAGCTCAACCCGATCGAGTTCTTCTGGAAGATCATGATTCCGTCGGCGGCGCCTTACATCTTCACAGGGCTTCGCATCGGCATCGGCCTGTCGTGGCTCGCCATCGTCGCGGCCGAGATGCTGACCGGCGGCGTCGGCATCGGCTTCTTCATCTGGGACGCTTGGAACTCGTCACGACTTTCCGACATCATCGTAGCGCTGATCTACATCGGCCTCATCGGCTTCATCCTCGACCGGATCGTCGCCTTCATCGCCACCATCGTCACCCGCGGCACGGCCGCCAACTAACGGAGCGCTGCGATGCTGACCTATCCGTATCTCAAGATCGACCACGTCGATAAGCGCTTTACCCGCGGCTCGATGGAAAACGAGGTTCTCAAGGACGTCTCGCTCTCGATCGAAAAGGGCGAGTACGTCTCGATCATCGGCCATTCCGGCTGCGGCAAGAGCACGCTCCTGAACATCGTCGCGGGCCTACTTCCGGTCTCGACCGGCGCGGTGCTGCTCGAGAACAAGGAGGTGAACTCTCCCGGTCCCGACCGCGCCGTGGTGTTCCAGAACCACTCGCTGCTGCCGTGGCTCACGGTCTACGCCAACGTCCGCCTCGCGGTGGACAAGGTGTTCTCCTCGACAAAATCGCGTAGCGAGCGTCACGCCTGGACCATGCACAACCTCGAACTCGTGCAGATGGCTCACGCCAAGGACAAGCGGCCGGCGGAAATCTCCGGCGGCATGAAGCAGCGCGTCGGCATCGCCCGCGCGCTCGCAATGGAGCCGAAGGTTCTCCTGCTCGACGAGCCGTTCGGCGCACTCGACGCGCTGACCCGCGCGCACCTTCAGGACTCGGTGATGCAGATCCACGCCAAGCTCGGCAACACCGTGATGATGATCACCCACGACGTCGACGAGGCCGTTCTGCTCTCGGACCGCATCGTGATGATGACCAACGGTCCCTCGGCGCACATCGGCGAGGTTCTCGAAGTGCCGCTGGCGCGTCCGCGCAAGCGCCTCACGCTTGCGGGCGATCCGACGTACCTGAAGTGCCGCCAGCGCGTGCTCGAATTCCTCTACGAGCGCTCCCACTACGTGGAGGCCGCGTAAGCGATGTCCGCCGAATTCACACCCGAGCAGAAACGCTACCTCGAAGGCTTCACGTCGGGCCTTCAGGTCGCGCGCTCGGGCCGTGGAATCGGTACGGCTGCCACACCGAGCGGACCTGATGCCGAGCACATCGCGGCGCAAGACCACACAATTGCCGCGGGCGGCAAGCTGAACGAGCAGGAGAAGTTTAAGCGCGAGGAGCATCCGTTCGATGCTTACGCGCGCTTGCAGGAGCAGGCTGACAAGAACCAGCCCCCGAAGCCCGCGGATAACTTCCGCTGGCGCTATTACGGCCTGTTCTACGTGGCCCCCGCGCAGGACTCCTACATGTGCCGCCTGCGCATCCCGAACGGCATCCTGACGCACTGGCGACTCGCGGGCCTTGCCGATCTCGCGGAGAAGTTCGGCGGCGGCTATTCGCATGTGACGACGCGGGCGAACTTCCAGATCCGCGAAATCGAGCCAAAGAACGCAATCAACCTGCTCGAAGGCCTGCTCGATCTCGGCCTCGGCTCGCGCGGCACCGGCGCCGACAACATCCGCAACGTCACCGGCACGCCGACCGCTGGCATCGATCCGCAGGAGCTGCTCGACACCCGGCCCTATGCGCGCCAGTGGCACCACCACATTCTCAATGAGCGCGGGCTCTACGGCCTGCCGCGCAAGTTCAACGTCGCCTTCGACGGCGCGGGCACCATCCCGGTGCTGGAAGACACCAACGACATCGGCTTCCAGGCGGTCGAGGTGAAGGGCGGCTTCGGCGCCGAGCCGGGCGTCTGGTTCAAGCTCGCGCTCGGCGGCATCACCGGCCACAAGGATTTCGCCCGCGACACCGGCGTGATCGTGAATCCTGCCGACGCAACGAGGGTGGCCGACGCCATCGTGCGTGTGTTCAGCGCGCATGGCGACCGCACCAACCGCAACAAGGCGCGGATGAAGTACGTGCTCGACGTCATAGGCTTCGACAAGTATCTGGCGTTGGTCGAGGAGAAGCTCGGCGCGAAGCTGACGCGCGTTCCGCCCGAGGCGCTGGCGCCGCGTCCCGCGTTCGACCGTTCCGCCCATATCGGCGTGCATGAGCAGAAGCAGAAGGACTTGCACTGGATCGGCGTCGTGCTGCCGGTCGGCAAACTCACCGTCGCGCAGATGAAGGGCCTCGCCACCATCGCGCGCGAGTTCGGCGACGGCGATATTCGTCTTACGGTTTGGCAGAACCTTCTCATCTCCGGGGTGCCGACCGAGAAGATTCTGGCCGCCGAGATCGCCATCGACGCGCTCGACCTCACCACCAAGGCCACGTCCATTCGCGCCGGCCTCGTCGCCTGCACCGGCAATGTGGGCTGCCGCTTCGCGGCATCGAACACCAAGAAGCACGCCGAAGACATCGCGCAATGGTGCGAGACGCGCGTCGAGATGGACAGCCCGGTTAATATCCATCTCACCGGCTGCCACCACTCCTGCGCACAGCACTACATCGGCGACATCGGGCTGATCGCCTGCAAAGTGCCGCTCAACGACGACGGCGACACCGCCGAGGGCTATCACATCCTGGTCGGCGGCGGCTTCGGCCCCGATGCTGCGCTGGCGCGCGATCTCTACCGCGACGTGAAAGCAGAGGACGCGCCAGCCATGGTCGAGCGCATGCTGAAGACCTACATGGCGCGCCGCTCCGACCACGAGAGCTTCCAGACCTTCACGCGGCGCCATGACATCGAGGCGCTGACAACGATGTTCTCGGGGGGCGCAGCATGATGAACTCTCCTATCCGGCCCCCGCTTTCGTCGATCGTGCCAGAGAGCGCCCCTTTCAGCGCCGAGCAACGCCAGTGGCTCAACGGCTTCTTCCAGGGCCTGCTCGACAGTGACGCCACCGCGCTCTCGCCGCAGGCGGCGCAGGCACTGATGCCAGGCGTGCAGATCGGTGGCGCAGACGATGACGATGCGCCGTGGCACGACCAGACCATGCCGATTGCCGAGCGCATGAAGCTCGCGGACGGCAAGCCGCTGAACCGCAAGATGATGGCGGCGATGGGCCAGCAGGATTGCGGCCAGTGCGGTTATGATTGCAAGCAATACGCCGACGCGATCTTCGCCAAGAGCGAGGAACGTCTGAATCTCTGCGTGCCGGGCGGCAAGGAAACCGCCCGCATGCTGAAGGCACTGCACGCCGAGATCGGCAACGCGCCCGCGCCTGTGGTGGCGAAGGCTCCCGAGGTTGCAGCGCCCGCCCCAAAGCCCAAGGCCAAGCCCGGCACGTCGCGCGACAATCCGGCCGTCGCGACCTTCATCTCTCGTGCACGGCTGAACAAGCCAGGCTCCGAGAAGGAAACCTGGCACATCGAATTCGACCTGACCGAGAGTGCGCTCGACTACACCGTCGGCGACTCGTTCGGCCTGTTTCCGACCAACGATCCCGCGCTGGTCGAAGCGGTGCTCCAGGCGCTCGACGCGCCGGCGGTTTTCCCGATCGCCGGACGCACGCTGCGCGAAGCGCTGTCCGACGGGGTGTCGCTGTCGCCCGCGCCGGACATGCTGTTCCAGCTGTTTTCCTACATCACCGGCGGCGAGCGCCGAAAGAAGGCGAAGGCGCTGGCCAACGGCGAGGACCCGGATGGGGACGCCGCCACGCTCGACGTGCTCGCCGCGATCAAAAAATTCGAGGGCGTGCGGCCCGATCCGGAAGCCTTCATCGAGGCGCTCAATCCGCTGCAGCCGCGGCTCTATTCGATCTCGTCGTCGCCGAAGGTTAACAAGGGCCGCGTGTCGCTCACGGTCGATACAGTCCGCTACACGATTGGCAAGGAAAAGCGCTCGCGGCTCGGCGTTGCCTCGACATTCTTGGCGACACGCATCAATCCCGGCGACAAGCTCAAGGTCTATGTGCAGAAGGCCCACGCCTTCGGCCTGCCCGCCGATTCGTCGGTGCCGGTCATCATGGTCGGCCCCGGCACCGGCGTCGCGCCGTTCCGCGCCTTCCTGCACGAGCGCACGGCGACCAAGGCAACCGGCCGTAACTGGCTGTTCTACGGCCATCAGAAGCGCGACTTCGACTTCTTCTACGAGGACGAGTTCGCCGGCATGAAAACCGCCGGTGTGCTCACGCGCCTGTCGCTCGCCTGGTCACGCGACGGCAATGAGAAATTCTACGTGCAGAACCGCATGGCGGAGGTCGGCCGCGATCTCTGGTCCTGGATTGCCGACGGCGCGCACATCTACGTCTGCGGCGACGCCCAGCGCATGGCGAAAGACGTCGAGCGCGCGCTGGTCGAGATCGTCCAGACGCATGGCGCACGCTCGACCAACGAGGCGGTGGCCTTCGTCGCCGATCTCAAGAAGCGCGGCCGCTACCAGACCGACGTGTACTGATGAACGCACCGGTCGCCCACCCGCCCGCCACCAAAACCACCTGCCCCTATTGCGGCGTGGGTTGCGGTGTTCAGGTGCGTCCGGATGCGAACGGCGGAACAACCATCATCGGCGATGCGGATCATCCGGCGAATTTCGGCAGGCTTTGCTCCAAGGGCTTCGCCCTCGACGAGACCTTATCGCTAAACGGACGGCTGCTGCATCCAAAGCTGCGTCGCACGGACGGAAGCTACGCCGATGTTGATTGGGACACGGCGCTGGCCAACGTCGCGGACGGCTTCAAGCGCATCGTGGAGCGCGACGGGCCGGGCGCGATCGCCTTCTATCTCTCGGGGCAGCTTCTCACCGAGGACTACTACGTCGCCAACAAACTGATGAAGGGCTTCCTCGGCTCGGGGAATGTCGACACCAACTCGCGGCTCTGCATGGCGTCGACGGTCGCGGGCCACCGCCGCGCGTTCGGCGAGGACGTGGTTCCAGGCTCCTATGAGGACTTGGACAGCGCGGACCTGCTGGTGCTGGTCGGTTCCAACACCGCGTGGTGCCATCCGGTGCTGTTCCAGCGCATGTTGCGCAACAAGCGCGAGCGCGGCGCGAAGATCGTGACGATCGATCCGCGCCGGACGATGACCGCGGACGATTCCGATCTGTTCCTTTCGGTCGCGCCGGGCAGCGACACGGCGCTGTTCAGCGGGTTGCTCGCCTATCTCGCGCAAAGCGACACGCTCGATCAGTCCTATATCGACCAGCACACTGTCGGCTTCGACGCCGCGATCGCACGCGCGAAGGAGATCGCGCCGGATATTGCAGCGACCGCGGCCGCCACCGGCCTCGACGAAGGCGACGTCGCACGTTTCTTCCAGCTCTTCCGCTCGCATCCGAATGTCATCACCTGCTTCTCGCAGGGCGTGAATCAGTCGGCGCAGGGCACCGACAAGGTCAACGCGATCATCAACTGTCATCTCGCCACCGGCCGCATCGGCAAGCCGGGCGCGGGCCCGTTCTCGCTGACCGGCCAGCCGAATGCGATGGGCGGCCGCGAGGTCGGCGGGCTGGCGAATACGCTCGCCGCTCACATGGGCTTCGGCGCGGAAGACATCGACCGCGTGCGGCGGTTCTGGAATGCGCCGCGCATGGCCGAGCGCGAAGGACTAAAGGCCGTGCAGATGTTCGAGGCCATCGAGAGGGGCGAGATCAAGGCGCTGTGGGTGATGGCGACCAATCCCGCGGTGTCGCTGCCGCGTGCGGGCGCGATGCGCGAGGCGATGAAGAAGCTAGAGCTTCTCGTCGTCTCCGAAAACGTGCTGGCGAACGACACGCTGTCCGCGAAGCCGCACGTCCTCCTTCCCGCCGCAGCCTGGGGTGAGAAGGACGGCACCGTTACCAACTCCGAACGCCGCATCTCGCGCCAGCGCGCGTTCCTGCCGCTGCCGGGCGAGGCGAAACCCGACTGGTGGATCGTCGCGCAGACGGCGCAGCGTATGGGATTCTCTGAAGGCTTCGACTTCCGCAACGCCGCCGACGTGTTCCGCGAGCACGCCGCGCTGTCCGGCTTCGAGAACAACGGCGCACGTCTGTTCGACATCAGCGGACTTGCGACGATCACCGACGAGTGCTTCGACACGCTGGAGCCGGTGCAGTGGCCGATGCGCGCAGGCGACGCGCGATCCTCATCGCACTTCTTCGCTGACGGCGGCTTCTCGACGCCCGACCGCAAGGCGCGCTTCATCGCGCCCGAACGCCCCGCGCTGCGCGAGGCGACCGATGCGGCCTTCCCGCTCCGCCTCAACACCGGCCGCCTGCGCGACCAGTGGCACAGCATGACGCGCTCAGGATTGAGCCCGAAGCTCGGCGCGCACCGCGCCGAGCCGTTCATCGAAGTGCATCCGCTCGATGCCAAGACCTACGGACTGTCCCACAACGGCTACGCCCGGATCAGCACCCGGCATGGGTCCTGCATATTGAATGTCATGTGCAGCGCCAGCCAGCAGCCTGGCTCGGTCTTCGCGCCGATCCACTGGAACGACAGCAACGCCTCGTCGGCGCGCGTCGGCGATCTGGTTGCCCCCTGCACCGATCCATACTCGGGCCAGCCGGAAGCCAAGGCGACGCCCGCCGCCATCGAGCCCGTGACCTACGCCTACCGCGGTTTCGCGCTATCGCGCGACGATCTCTCCCTCCCCAAGGACGCCGTCTGGGCGCGCGTCGCGCTCGCAGGCGCGTCCGGCATCCTGTTCGCCACCAACGACGGCCCTACCGCCTGGCGCGATCTCGCGCCTGAGATGTTCGGGGACGCCGCGCTGACCGAATACCACGACCGCCAGCGCGGTCTTTATCGGGCCGCGGCCTTCGTCGGCGGCCAGCTCAACGGCGCGCTGTTCATCGGTCCCGAAGAAGCCCCACCACAGTGGAGCGATCTGCGCAGCATGGTCGGCGGACCGGGCATCGCCGAAAGCGGGCCAGTCGTCTGCGCCTGTTTCGGCGTCGGCGTCGCCGCCATCGCGGACGCCATCAGTTCGCGCAAGGCGGCAAATGCCGAAGAGATCGGCCAGTCGCTGCGCGCCGGCACCAAATGCGGAACGTGCCTGCCTGAAATCCGAAGCATCGTGGCACAGGAGCTTCATCATGACGTTGCAGCTCGCGAACATGCGCACGCCCACTGAATCCCGCCCGACGCGGATGGAGCCGCTGGCACGGCTGCCGGTGTTTTTCGCGCTCGAAGGCCGCCGCGCGCTGGTCGCAGGCGGAAGCGCGGGCGCGGCCTGGAAGGCCGAGCTTCTGTCGGCGGCGGGCGCGAAGGTCGACGTGTACGCCGCCAACGCATCGGATGAGTTGCTCGCTGTCGCGATCAATCCTCCGCGCGGCGAAATCACCGTGCATGATCGTACCTGGACCGAAGCCGACATGATGGGCGCGGCGATCGCCGTTGGCGGCTTCGAAGACGACATCGAAGCCGCGGGCTTCGCGGAGGCCGCGCGCCGCATGGGCGTCCCGGTCAACGTGATCGACAAGCCGGAGTTCTGCGACTTCGCCTTCGGCGCCATCGTCAACCGCTCCCCGCTCGTCATCGGCATCTCGACCGACGGCGCGGCGCCGGTGTTCGGCCAAGCGATCCGCGCCAAGCTCGAAGCGATGATTCCGCGCGGCTTTGCGCGCTGGGCCGAGGCCGCACGGCAATGGCGGCGCGATGTGCGCTGGTCCGGATTGTCGTTCGCCGGACGCCGCAAGTTCTGGCAGCTCTTCACCGCGCGGGCGGTCAACAATCCCGACCATGAGCCGCAGCAGGCCGACTACGACAAGCTGATGCTCGCGACAAAGACCGAGGGCGAAGCAGTCGACAAAGGCTCGGTCACGCTGGTGGGTGCCGGTCCGGGCGACGCGGAGCTGCTGACGCTGCGCGCGGTGCGCGCGCTGCAATCCGCCGACATCGTGCTGTTCGACGATCTGGTGTCGCCGGAGGTGCTGGAGTTCGCCCGGCGCGAGGCGAAGAAGATGCTGGTTGGCAAAACCGGCTATGGTCCCTCGTGCAAGCAGGAAGACATCAATGACCTGATGGTAGGGCTTGCGAAGTCCGGCAAGCGCGTAGTGCGTTTGAAGGGCGGCGACCCGATGATCTTCGGCCGTGCGGGCGAGGAGATTGCGGCCTGCCGCGCGGCGGGCGTCGCCGTCGAAGTGGTGCCCGGCATCACCGCGGCGCAGGGCGCAGCGAGCCGTCTCGGCGTCTCGCTCACCCACCGGAAAGAAGCGCGGCGGCTGCAATACGTCACCGGCCACGCCGCCGACGGCAAGCTTCCCGCCGATCTCAACTGGCGGAGCCTCGCCGATCCATCCGCGACCACGATCGTCTATATGCCAGTGAAGACGCTGCGCGAGTTCGCGGCATCGGCCGTCGCGGAAGGTCTCGATCCGAACACACCGGCGGTTGCCGTCGCACGCGCAACGCGGGCCGACGAAACATCCATCGCGACGTCGATTTCGGAACTGCCGGATCGGCTCGCGTCGGCGAGCCTACCCAGTCCCGTGGTCGTGATGATCGGCCGCGCGTTCTCCGAGCTGATGCTCGCTCAAGGCGTCGCGACGGTCGGGTCGAGCGAGAGCACCTTCAAGATCTCGTCCTGAACGGACTTGCGGCCGGTCGTGCGCGCAGCCTCATCCATCCGCGCCTCATAGGCGATGCGTGCCGGGCGGTGGAACACCAGCACGCGGTCGCCCACGTCCATCGCCTCGTTCATGTGGTGGGTGATGAACACCGCGGTCTTGCCGGCCTGCTTCACCAGCCGCACGAACTCGGCACGCAGATCGCGCGCGGTCATCTCGTCGAGCGCTGAGAACGGCTCGTCGCAGAGCAGGATGTCCGGCTCGACAGCGAAGGCACGTGCAATCGAGACACGCTGCCGCATGCCGCCGGAGAGCGCGTGCGGATAGTCGTTCTCGTGGCCCTTCAGACCGAGGCGGTCGAGCCAGCGCTGCGCGATCGCCCTCGCCTCATCCTTTTTGCGGTCGAGGATTTCGAGGCCGAGCACCACGTTGTCGATGGTTGTGCGCCACGGCATCAGGCGGTCGTTCTGGAACACGATGCCGATCTTGCCGCGGAAGGCATTGAATTCCCTGAACGGATCGTGCCCCACCACGTCGACCTTGCCGCTGGTCGGCTCGATCAGGCCCGACAGCAGGTTGAACATCGTGGACTTGCCGCAGCCGGTCTTGCCGAGCACCGCGACGATCTCGCCCTTGGCGATGTCGAACGACAGGTTTTCGACCGCGACGAACGTGCCCTTGCCGTCCGGCCGGGCAAACGTCTTCGAGACGTCGCGGAAGCGGATGAAGGATTCTTCGGCCATGCTCACGCCGCCCGCTCGGAGGTCGGCCGGTAGCGCAGCACCCAGGCCTCAAACATCACGATGATCTGCTGCACCACCAGCACGAAGAGCACGAGCTGGATCGTCCAGGCCAGCGCACCGGCCATGTCGAACAGTTGCTGCTGGCGCAGAAGCTCATAGCCGACGCCGCCGGTTGCGCCGACCAGCTCGGCCACCACGACCACCCGCGCAGCATTGCCGAGGTTGACCTTCCACGCGGTGAGAATGCCCGGAACGATGGTCGGCACGATCAGCACGCGGAACAACGTCCAGCCGCTCGGCCGGAACGACATCGTCATCTCGAACAGGTCCTTCGACATCGAGCGATAGGAGTCGAGCACCTGGAAGGTGAAGGCCGGCAGCGTCGTGATGATCATGATGAAGGCGATACGGAACTCGGTGCCGTGGAACCAGATGATCGCGATGATCACCCACGACAGCGCCGGGATGCCTTGCAGAAAGATCAAGAACGGATTGATGTAGCTTTCGATCTTCGGATAGCGCCCGATGGGGATCGCCAGCAGCGATCCGAGGATGAAGGCGCCGGCGAGGCCCACGAAGATGCGAGCCGCCGTCTCCAGAACCTGCGACAGTTCCGACCAGGTGATGAGAATCTTCCACGTCCGCGCGATCACGTCCTGCACCGGCGGGAACAGATAGTGCGGGAAGAAGAACGATGCGATCTGCCAGGCGGCCAACAGCACAACGATGCTGGCGGACGCCTGGAGGAACTCTTTAACGCGCGGACTGAACGTCATACTCTACGACTAGCTTTCTTTTACTTGAGCGGCTTGTCGTAGACCGACGCCGCCGACGGCATGCTCGGGAGATAGTTGATCTCCATACCGGCCTTGTAGACCGCCTCGATGTCCTTGCGGACATCGCTCGCCTTGGTGAGCTTCATGGCGAGCCGCTCGTTCGACTTGATCATCGCGGCGACTGCCTTCAGCTCTTCGGGCGGCGCGCCCTTCGCGAGCAGCGGAGCGGCTTCTTCCGGATTCTTCTGCACCCACTCCACTGCGTCCTTGTAGGTCGAGTAGAGCTTCTGCACCGCGCCCGGGTTGGCATCGGCCCAATCGGCGTGCGCGCCGACGCCGAGGTACGGCAGCGTGTTGCCGCCAAAATCCTTCCAGGTCTTGGCGATGTTGAGGTCGAGCGTGCGGATGGTCGGCTTCTTGGCGAGCATCAGCGTGTAGGCTGGCTCCCAGATCTGGATCGCGTCGGCGCGGTCCGCGACGGCGTAGGAGACGAGACCCGGAGGCGCCGTGTTGACGACCTTCAGCTTGCCGAGGTCGACGCCCTGCTTCTTCATAAAGAACTCGGCCATCTGGTAGTTCGTAGTCGAGCGGGCCCCGGCGAGTTCCTTGCCCTCGAGGTCTTTCAGCGTCTTCACGTTGTCGCGCGAGGTGACGACCGCGCCCCAGAAGTCGAACAGATTGAAGAGGTACTTCACCTTCACGCCGCGCACGTCGGCGAGGCCGAGCGTGGTGAGCGAAGCGCTGCCGCCGATCTTGTACTCGCCGGAGTTGAACTGCGTGGCGTAGGCGTCCGGCGTGCGTTCATCGAATTTGATGTCGAGGCCGTTCTTCTCGTCGAACTTCTGCGCCTTGATGACCGGCGGCAGCAGCGCACCCAGCGACGGCGGTGCGAAGATGACGATGGTGAGCTTCTCAAGCGCTTGGGCCTGCGCGCCGGCGCTCGAGCCGAGCGCGAGAGCAACCGTGGTCAGCGCAATTGCCGACAATTTGTGGAGTGGTTTCATGTCGTTCTCCCTGGAATCGTTTTCTAGTTGATCCGGAACAGCTTGGCCGCGAGCCCCCCGTTGATGCTCGCGACCTGCTCGGGTTTCAGTCCTGCCGCCTCGACGATGGCTTTCGGTTCGTGGTCACCGATCGGGAACGGCATGTCGGAGCCCAGCATAATGCGGTCCGCGCCCATCATCTCCACGACAAATCGCAGCACCCTCGGATCGTGCTCAATTGTGTCAGTGTACATCAGATGCAGCGCCTCGACCGGATCGTGCGTGCCAGGCGTAATAGAGTGATTGCGCTTGAGGCGGCCCACCACGAAAGGCAGGCCCGCGGCGCCGATCGGCGCGAATATCTTCGCGTTCTTGTACTTCGCAGGATGGCCGCTCATGGCGAGGCGCGACATCGCGACCAGCGCGTCGGCGACGCGGCCCACGCCGTTTGCGAGGCCATAGTCGTGCACGCGGCTTTCGCCCGAGTCGAAGGCCGGATGAATGTGGATCACCGCGCCGGTGTCGTCGGCCGCCTTCCAGAACAGATCGAGGTCCGGCGCATCGAGCACCGAGCCGATGCCGCGCGGCAGCGTCGAGATCATCGCGCCGCGGCAGCCCGCGTTCATCGCATCCTTCAGCATCTTCGCGGCCATCGCGCCGTCCTGCATCGGGAGCGCCGCGAGCGCAAAGAAGCGCGGCTGCGCCTTGCAGGCGGCAAGCAGCGCCTCATTGATGAGCTTGCACCAAATTTCACCTTCCGCCGCCGGCAGATCGTTGCCGAACCAGTCCGGCCAGCCGCCGACGATGTGTTTGTCGATGCCCTGCTTGTCCATCCAGGCGACGCGGCCCGCGATGTCGGACAGGCCCTTCATAGCCGGACGCGTCGGCTTCGCCTTGCCAAAGGCGAGTGCGAGACCGCCGGCTTCGTCGATCAGCCGCAGCGACGGCATTTTTGCCGCGTCCTTGCGGATCGCGGTGAGCAGGTCCGGTGGGACCAGATGGCCGTGGGTATCGATGATCATTGCGCGTTATGCGCCTTTCTTTTCGCGAGCCGCGGCGATCATATCGCCAAGCCGCGCTGTTTTAATAGGAAGCGTGTTGACCACAAGGCCCAACGGGCGGACTGCGTCATTGATGGCGCTCGCGACCGCCGCCGGCGCGCCGAGATACCCGCTCTCGCCCGAGCCTTTCTGGCCGAAGACCGTGTGCGGCGATGGCGTCTCGTGATGAACGATCTCGACCTCCGGCACCTCATGCGACGAAGGCAGCACGTAGTCCATGAAGCTTTGCGCCATCAGGAGGCCGTCCTCGCTGTAGGCGAACTCCTCATAGAGAGCGGCGCCAATGCCGTGGGCGATGCCGCCCATTGTCATGCCGCGCACAATCTTGGGATTGATGATGACGCCGCAGTCGTGGCCGATGACGTAGCGCTTGATTTCAGGTTTTCCGAGATCGGGATCGACACTCATCAACACGAGATGGAATTCGAAGGCGTAGCAGGGATACATCTGCACGCGGCCGTCCGCGGTCGGCAACTGGCCGCCGGTCGGCACCGGCATGATGTGGCTGAACGACAGGCCCGGTTCCATGCCCTCCGGCAGCTTGTGAATGTGCCGGTGCGCGATGGTGACAAGCTCCATCCAGGTGAGCTTCTTGTCGGGCGACGCCGTATCGAAGACGTTGCCATCCTTGTAAACAAGGCGATCAGCGGGCACGCCGAGATTGTGCGCGGCAATTGCGATCAGCCGGTCCTTGATCTTGCGCGCGGCATGGAACGCCGCCCCGCCAAGCATGATCGCCATGCGGCTGCCGACAGGGCTGTTGCTCGGCAACGAATTGAGCGAGTCGGCGCGCACGACACGCACGCGGTCGGGATCGATCTCCAACACCTCGCCGATCACGGTGCCGACCATCGTTTCGTGGCCCTGCCCCGCTGACGTCGTGTGCATGGTCGCGGTGATCGAGCCGACGAGATCGACGCTGATGCGGCAGGAGTCCATCCAAGTGGTGGTGCCAACCTTGGGATTGAGCAGCGGCTCAAACGATGAGTTGCCACCGCTCGGTTCGAGGCACGCAGCGATGCCGAGACCGGCGAACTGGCCCGTGGCACGCAGACGGTCGCGCTCGGCGAGCAGATCTTTGTACGGAGCCTGCTGCAAGACTTTCTCAATCACGGCCGGATAGTTGCCGCTGTCGTAGGTCGAGCCGCTCGGAATGAGATACGGGAACTGCTCGGGCTGGATCAGGTTGCGCCGCCGCACCTCGAGCCGGTCGAGACCGAGACGATTGGCGACCTCATCGACGGTGCGTTCGATGGCAAAATTCGTCGGCGACTGTCCGAAGGCGCGCACCGCCTCCTGCACCGTCTTGTTGGTGACGACTGCGATGGCCTGATACTGCACGCTCTTGATGCGGTACGGCCCGACGATAGCGCCGACCGGCTTGCCAAGCTGAAACGGCGAGCGGCCCGCATAAGCGCCGACGTTGTCGAGCGCGCGCATCTTCATCGAGCGGATCACGCCGCTGTCGTCGTAGGCGACCTCGACGTCGAACAGGCGCTCGGGCCCATGCATGTCGCCGCCGCGCATGTTTTCCATGCGGTCCTCGACGAGGCGCACCGGAAAGCCGAGGCGCTTTGCGAGATAGCCGACCAGCACGGTGTGCTTGATGCCGCGCTTGACGCCATAGCTGCCGCCGACGTCCACGTCGTAGTGCACGCGCACCGACGACATCGGCAGCTTCAGCGTCATCGCCGTCTGGTCGGGGAATTTCGGCATCTGGATCGACGCCCAGATGTCGAGGATTTCGCGCCAGGGATCCCAGCTTGCGGTGACGGCGAAAGTCTCGATCGGCACCGTCGAGCTGCGGCCCCATTTCACGCGGTGCTTGAAGGTGTGCTTGCTCTCGGCGAAATCCTTCTCGACCTCGCCCCAGACGAAGGTGCGGTCGAGGATGACGTTCGAGCCGTGATCCTCGTGGACCAGCACGCCGCCCGCGTAGGCGGTCTCGGCGTCGAGCACGAACGGCAACTGCTCATATTCGACGTTGATCAGTTCTGCCGCGTCCTCCGCGAGCGCACGGCTGTCGGCCACCACCGCGCAGACCCATTCGCCCGCGTAACGCGCGATATCGAGCGCGAGCGGACGCCGCGGCACGTTGGGCGTGTCCATGCCGGCGGCGAGCACGTTGGTCGCGCCGGCCAGTTCCTGCCCGTCGAGCACGTAATGCACGCCGGGCATCGCGAGCGCCGCAGACTTGTCGATCGAGACGATCTTCGCGGCCGGAAACGGGCACGTCACCAGAGCGACGTGCTTCACGCCTTGCGGCACGATATCAGCTGCGAAGTTACCCTTACCGACAACGAAGCGGCGATCCTCCCGCACGCGGCGGTCGGAGGAAACGAAGCGGAATTTGCCCGGCGCGCTCATAGCTTCTCCGCGGGCTCGTTCTGGCCGCGCATGCGCTCGGCGGCGAGCGCGATGGCCTCGACAATCTGCGCGTAGCCGGTACAGCGGCAGATGTTGCCGGAGATCGCATCGACGATCTCCTCGCGTGTCGGCGAGAGATTTTTCAGAAGCAGCGCATGACCCGCGAGGATCATCGCCGGCGTACAGTAGCCGCACTGCATGCCGTGGGTTTCGCAGAACGCATCCTGGATCGGCGACAGCTCGCCGGGACCGGGCGAAATCCCCTCGATGGTGGTGATCTGGTAGCCATCGGCCTGCACCGCGAACATCAGGCACGAGCGCATCGCGACGCCGTCGACCAGCACCGTGCAGGCGCCGCAGACGCCGTGCTCGCAACCCGCGTGCGCGCCGTTGAGCTGAA
>JBFLYS010000046.1:0-32380 GCA_040756555.1 Pseudomonadota bacterium
GTTCCACAGAATGTCGTGCTCAAGCAGCCACAGGACTTCAAGCTGATCGGCACGCCGGCCAAGCGGCTCGACACACCGGCCAAGGTCAACGGAACGGCGGTCTACGGCATCGACGTTCGCCCGCCTGGCGTGAAGATCGCGACGCTCGCGCAATCGCCGGTGTTCGGAGGCCGTGTGAAGAACGTCGACGACAAGGCGGCCAGGGCCGTCAAAGGCGTGCGCCAGATCGTGCGGCTCGACGATGCCGTCGCCGTCGTCGCCGACCACATGGGCGCCGCCAAGAAAGGTCTCGAAGCGCTGGTGATCGAATGGGACGATGGTCCGCACGCCAAGCTCAGCACGAAAGACATCGTGGACGAGCTCGAAAAGGCGACGTTGAACGCGGGCGTCGTCGCGCAGAACGTCGGCAATGTCGGCACGGCGATGGCAGGCGCGGCCACCAGGGTCGAATCGACCTATCAGGTTCCGTTCCTCGCCCACGCGACGATGGAGCCGATGAATTGCACGGTTCATGTTCGCAGGGACGGATGTGAAATCTGGGTCGGCAATCAAGCTCTCGCGCGAGCGCAAGCGACGGCGGCGAAGATCGCCGGGCTGCCGCTGGATAAGGTCGTCGTGCACAATCATCTGATCGGCGGTGGCTTCGGCCGCAGGCTCGAGAGCGACGGAGTCGCCCGCGCGGTTCAGATCGGCATGCAGGTCGATGGTCCGGTGAAGGTCGTGTGGACCCGCGAAGAGGACATCCAGCACGATATGTACCGGCCGATTTTTTTTGATCGCATATCCGCCGGTCTCGACGACAAGGGAAAGCCGGTCGCCTGGAGCCATCGTTTCGCAGGCTCCTCGGTCATCGCGCGATGGCTTCCGCCGGGATTCAATAACGGTCTCGATCCCGATACCACCGAGGGCGCGATCGATCTGGTCTATGACCTCCCGAACATGCGCGTCGAATACCTGCGGGTCGAACCGCCGGGCATTCCAACCGCGTTCTGGCGCAGCGTCGGTCCGTCGCACAACGTCTTCGTGGTCGAGAGTTTCATGGACGAGCTTGCTGCGGCCGCGAAGCAGGACCCGGTCGCATACCGGCTCGCGCTCCTCGACAAGACTCCCCGTGCCAAGGCTGTCCTTGCGCTGGCCGCGGAAAAGGCCGGATGGGGACAGCCTCTTCCGAGCCGGGCGGGCCGCGGCGTGTCCGTGCAGTTCGCGTTCGCGAGCTATATGGCGCAGGTTGCCGAGGTCGAAGTGGCGAAGGACGGCGCGGTTCGTGTCCGGCGTGTCGTCTGCGCGCTCGATTGCGGCATGTTCGTCAACCCCGACACCGTGCGCGCGCAGGTCCAGAGCGCGCTCATGTTCGGCATCACGGCCGCGCTCTATGGCGAGGTCACGCTGAAGAACGGCCGCGTCGAGCAGGGCAACTTCGACAGCTACCAGATCCTCCGCATCAACGAGGCGCCGGTCGTCGAGGTTCACGTCGTCCAGAACTCCGAGGCGCCGGGTGGATTGGGCGAGGCGGGGACGTCGGCCATCGTCCCGGCGGTCGCCAATGCGATCTTTGCGGCAACCGGCAAGCGCCTGCGGAAGATGCCGGTCGACATGGCCGCGTTGAAGCAGCCGGCGTGAATGCGGGGGCCTGTGGCGGGTTTTCCCGGCAAGCCACAGGCCCCGCAAAAGCCGCTTGCGAATCTTTAAGCTTTGGCGTCCATATGTAGCCCGTTCACGGTCTCTGGTTCCCATATCTAGTGGGAATTCGAGCTAAGAGGGAATCCGGTGCGTCCTTCGGGACCAAGCCGGGGCTGCCCCCGCAACTGTAAGCGGCGAGCGGCTGTCATCTTCGGTCACTGGTGCGCGAATGCACTGGGAAGACCCGACAGCCGCAGCGACCCGCGAGCCAGGAGACCTGCCGTGATCGAACGAACGTCCTCGGGCGGGGTGCCCCGGTTGGCCGCTTGCAGCTTGAGGTGTGCGCCTCAGGTTTCCTAGCAAGTCGTCCGCTCGGCATCCGCCCCAACATCGCGGGGTTGCCGATGTCTTTGTCTTACGATTTCGATTCACGAGGGAATCTCGTGTTGCCGAAGCCTTCGGCAGCGCGAGTGGAAGCAAAACCCGTCGTTCCGGAGTTGCGTCTCGTCTCAGAGCGCACGCCCGCGCCGCTGCCGGCGCCGCTCGCGCAGCCACCCAAGCCGTCCGACCTGAAGCTCGACCGCTCGCGCGACGATCTGCTGACGACGTTCGGCAAGCTCACGCTGACCGACCGCTATCTGCTCGCGGGCGAAAGCTTCCAGGACATGTTCGCGCGCGTCTCGTGCGCCTTCGCGGACGATGTCGCGCACGCGCAGCGTCTTTACGACGCGATGTCGAAGCTGTGGTTCATGCCGGCGACGCCGGTGCTCTCCAACGGCGGCACCACGCGCGGCCTTCCGATCTCGTGCTTCCTCAACTCGGTGTCCGACTCGCTTGATGGCATCGTCGGCACCTGGAACGAGAACGTGTGGCTCGCCTCGAACGGCGGCGGCATCGGCACCTACTGGGGCCGTGTGCGCTCGATCGGCGAGAAGGTGAAGGGCGGCGTCACCTCCGGCATCATCCCGTTCATTCACGTGATGGACGGGCTGACGCTCGCGATCAGCCAGGGCTCGCTGCGGCGCGGCTCGGCGGCGGTCTATCTCGACATCCATCATCCGGAGATCGAGGAGTTTCTTGAAATCCGCAAGGCCTCGGGCGACTTCAACCGCAAGAGCCTGAACCTGCATCACGGCATCAACGTCACCGACGAATTCATGGAAGCGGTCGGCGCCGGCAGGATGTTCGCGCTGCGCAGCCCGAAGAACGGCGAAGTCATTCGCGAAATCGATGCGCGGCAGCTCTGGCAGCGCATTCTCGAAACGCGGTTGCAGACCGGCGAGCCGTATCTCCTGTTCATCGATACGGTGAACCGCGCGCTGCCCAAGCACCAGCGCGAGCTGGGCTTGAAGGTCACCACGTCGAATTTGTGCAGCGAGATCACGTTGCCGACCGGCCTCGATCACAAGGGCGAGGAGCGCACGGCGGTCTGCTGTCTCTCCTCGCTCAACTTCGAGACTTGGGAAGAATGGAAGGACGCCCCTAGCTTCGTCGAAGACGTGATGCGCTTCCTCGACAACGTGCTGACCCACTTCATCACGGTCGCGCCCGAGGGCATGAAGCGCGCGAAGTACGCAGCGCTCCGCGAGCGTTCGGTCGGCCTCGGCGTGATGGGCTTCCACTCGTTCCTGCAAGCGAAAGGCATCCCGCTCGAAAGCGCGATGGCGAAGTCCTACAACCTCAACATGTTCCGCAAGATCCGCCGCGATGCCGACGCGGCGTCGGTGGCGCTGGCGCGCGAGCGTGGGCCGTGTCCGGACGCGATGGATCGCGGGATCATGGCGCGCTTCAGTCACAAGATCGCAATTGCGCCGACGGCCTCGATCAGCATTATCTGCGGCGGCACCAGCGCGTGCATCGAGCCGATCCCGGCCAACATCTACACCCACAAGACGCTGTCCGGCGCCATTTCGGTGCGCAATCCGCATCTTGCCAAGGTGCTGGCGGCAAAGCGCGCCGACAATTCGGCGGTGTGGCAATCGATCATCGAACACGAGGGCTCGGTGCAGCATCTCGAAATGCTGTCGGAGCAAGAGAAGGCGACGTTCCGCACCGCCTTCGAGATCGATCAACGCTGGATCGTCGAGTTCGCCGCCGACCGCGCGCCGTTCATCTGCCAGAGCCAGTCGATCAATCTCTATCTCCCCGCCGACATCGATAAATGGGACCTCCACATGCTGCATTGGTCGGCGTGGAAGCGCGGCGTGAAGAGTCTTTACTACTGCCGCTCCAAGTCGATTTCACGCGCAGGCTTTGCCGGCCAGCTTGAGAAAGCCGAGAAGAGCGATGCGTTCTCCACATCAAGCCGCACCGACTACGAGGAGTGCCTGGCATGTCAGTGACGGACCTTTCGAAAGTCGATCCACGCACGCTGATCGGAAAAGGCCGCGTCGGGCTTCTCGATTCCACGGGCACGTATGACGTGGACCGCTACGCCTGGGCCTACGAGTTCTGGAAGCGCCAGCAGCAGACGCACTGGATGGGAGAAGAGGTGCCGCTGGGCGCCGACCTCAAGGACTGGGCGTCGGATCGCGTCACCGCGAATGAGCGCGCGCTGCTCACGCAGATTTTCCGGTTCTTCACCCAGTCGGACATCGAGGTCGGCGACAATTATCTCAAGCGTTACATCCCGATCTTCCAGCCGCTCACCGTGCAGATGATGATGGCCGCCTTCACCAACATGGAGACGGTGCACATCGACGCCTATGCGTTGCTGCTGAAGACGCTCGGCATGCCGAAGACCGAGTTCGAAGCGTTCCGCGACTATGCGGAAATGCGCGCGAAGGCCGACTACATGCACCAGTTCGGCGTCGAGACGGTGGCCGACGTCGCGCGCACGCTCGCCATGTTCGGCGCCTTCACGGAAGGCATGGCGCTGTTCGCGAGCTTCGCGATGCTGCTGAATTTTCCGCGACACAACAAGATGAATGGCATGGGCCAGATCGTAAGCTGGTCGGTGCGCGACGAGAGCCTGCACTGCGAGGGCGTCATCAAGCTGTTCCACGAATGGCATCGCGAGACCGGCGCGGTGACGCGCGCGGTGCGCGACGATATCGTCGATGTGGCGAAGACGATGGTGAAGCTGGAGGAGAATTTCGTCGATCTGGCCTTCGGCATTGGCGAGATCGAAGGCATGAGGCCGCGCGAGATCCAGTCCTACGTCCGTTACGTCGCGGACTGGCGGCTGACGCAGCTCCGGCTGCCGCCGGTGTTCGGATATTTCGAGGAGGCCGAGGGCGGCTACAACCAGCTTCGGCCGCATCCGCTGCCGTGGCTGGTCGAAATCCTCAACGGTGTCGAGCACGCCAACTTCTTCGAGCAGCGCGCGACGGAATATTCGAAAGCAGCCAGCAAAGGCTCGTGGGACGGCGAGGACGGCGTCTGGGCGGCGTTCAACCGGACGCAGGGTGAAGCATCCTCGGCGCGATAGGCGTGCTCGATCTTTCGATTGCCGGATGACGACAGTATTCCAGCGCGTAACATCGCGCTATGCCGGCTCATCTCTTCGCGCGCGAGCGTGTTCGACGCGCAGCTCGCGCGCGTCGCCACGGCGCAGCAGGAGATTAGGCAGATCTATCCGGCGCGGGCCACGTCGAGCACGTATCTTTTCTGAGCGAGTCCTTGCGGCAGTCGTTGATGACGTATTCGGAATAGGCTTCGCAAAGATGAGCCACCGCTGCGGTGACGGCCGCTTTGTTGGCCGCAGTGAGTTCCACCAGCGGCAATCGGACCTTGGGCGACATCAGGCCGAGAAGGTGGAGCGCGTACTTGAGCGGTGCGGGATTGGATTCGGAAAACAACGCAGTGGTTAGTTGTGCAACCGGAAGCGCCAACTGCCGCGCTCTTTCCATGTCGCTTTGCCTGCATGCCAGAAACAGGCTTTGGCACAATCCCGGAGCGGCATTGGATGTGACGGAGATGCAGCCGTCGCCGCCTTGAACGATGAACACCCATGCCGTCGCGTCGTCGCCGGACAGCAATCGGAAATGATCCGGAAGATGCGGCCTCAGGCGAATGGGCCGGGCGACGTCTCCCGTTGCATCTTTCAGGCCGATGAATTGCGGGAGTTCGGCGAGGCGAAAGATCGTGTCGTCGGCAATGCCGCAGGCCGTGCGCGAGGGCACGTCATAGAGAACGATGGGCAAGCCGGTTGACTGTGCGATGGCGCTGAAGTGCGCGTGCAGGCCGGCTTGTGTCGGCTTGTTGTAATAGGGCGCGATCGACAAGACCGCGTCGGCGCCGGCTGCTTCGGCTGATTGCGAAAGTTCGATGGCGTGGGCGGTCGAATTCGAACCTGCGCCTGCAATCACAGGAACCCTTCGTGCTGCTACTCCGACCGCAATGCGAACGAGTGCGTCTTGCTCGGCCGTGCTTAAGGTCGGCGCCTCTCCCGTGGTGCCGCATACAACGAGCGCGCCGGCGCCGTGATTGATCTGAAGGTCGCAGAATCGCTCAAACGTGACGTGGTCGATTGATCCGTCCGCATTGAAGGGCGTAGGAATCGCTGGTGCATAGCCGGAAAGCTTCGGAATGCATTGTTTCATGGCGCTCATGTTCGATCCAAAGCGTCCGACTCAAGGGGTGGGCGAACGCCTTATTTCAGACGCGGTCAACATGAGCAGGGGCCTATAAAGAGGCCATATGGATTTACGGAAAGGCCTGCAAAGAACTCATAAAACGCGGCGGCCGTCGTCTTTATATCTCCCTTACACGGAAGGACTCACTTTCCAATCGAATCCATATGCGCTCATGAGCACATTCCTGGCCGAACATGCGTTGTCTCCGCGACGTTCAGAGGAGAAGTCTCATGGGTACGCGACCGGCGGATTGTTGCTTGATCGGAAAAGACAGCCGAGGCCGATGGGTCGTGCAGGGGCCGCACAATCGCTATGGCGGTTTCTTCGTCAGCCGCGCGGCGGCTTTTCGGTTCGCGATGTTCGAATACGGCACCAAGCCGCAGGCCGTCGTCATGGTCACCGGTCCTCTCGAACTGAGCCTGTGAGCGTTGAACCATGCAAAAGCATAACTCGGCCATTTGGGCGCTGTTGCTTGCGCTCCGTCGCGCGTTTGTGATCCGTGGCGAGAACTACTCGCCCGAGCGCTACTACATGCGGGGACCCGGCCCGAAGTGGCGGGAGAAGCATTCCGCGCTCGGGCCGCAGGTGAAGCGCGGCGTCAGCGAGCCGTCCGCTTTCTGACGCCCACACGGCGGTTGGAGGGTGACGAAAGCATTCCAGCGCGTAACATCGCGCTATGCCGACTCACCTCCTCGCCATCGACCAGGGCACCACCTCCTCGCGCGCGATCGTGTTCGACGCGCAGCTCGCGCCCGTCGCCACGGCGCAGCAGGAAATCCGACAGATCTATCCGGCGCCGGGCCATGTCGAGCACGATCCGGAGGACATTTGGGAAAGCGTGGTCGCGACCGTGCGCGGCGCGATGGCGAAGGCGGGCGTCGCGGCGAAAGATATTGCCGGCATCGGGATCACCAATCAGCGCGAGACCACGATCGTGTGGGACCGCGCGACCGGCAAGCCGATTCACAATGCGATTGTTTGGCAGGACCGCCGCACAGCGGACGCCTGCGCGCGGCTGCGCGCTGCGGGCCACGAGGATTTCGTCGCGGCGCGAACCGGCCTCGTGCTCGATCCGTATTTTTCCGCGACCAAAATCGCCTGGCTGCTCGATCACGTCGACGGCGCCCGGGCGGCAGCGAAGGCCGGCCGGCTCGCCTTCGGGACGGTGGACAGTTTTCTGCTCTGGCGGCTGACCGGCGGCGCGGTTCACGCGACCGACGCGACGAATGCCGCGCGGACCAACCTCCTGAACATCGAAACCGCGAACTGGGATGATCGGTTGGCCGATCTCTTCGAGATCAGCCACGTCGCGATGCCGTCAGTGGAAAATTCCGCCACTTATTTCGGTAATGTCGTACCGGAGCTGTTCGGAGGCGCGATTCCGATTCTAGGCGTCGCCGGCGACCAGCAGGCGGCGACGATCGGGCAGGGGTGCTTCCGGCCCGGCATGATGAAATCGACCTACGGTACCGGCTGCTTCGCCCTGCTGAACATCGGCGACAGGGTCGTGAGGTCGAAGCATAAGCTCCTGACGACCATCGCTTATCAGCTGAACAGCAAGCGTATCTACGCGCTCGAGGGCGCGATCTTCGTGGCCGGCGCCGCGGTGCAATGGTTGCGCGACGGCTTGAAGATCATCGAGAAGGCGTCCGACGTTAATGCGCTGGCGGCAAAGGCGAATCCGGACGAGCAGGTGTACCTCGTGCCGGCGTTTGTCGGCCTCGGCGCGCCCTATTGGGACGCCGATGCGCGCGGCGTGCTGTGCGGGCTGACGCGCAATTCGGGGGCCGCCGAGATCGCGAAAGCCGCTTTGGAGGCAACGGGTTATCAGACCCGCGGTTTGCTGGAGGCGATGCGCGCGGACTGGCCCGGCGCCGCCGATACGGTGCTCCGCGTCGATGGCGGCATGGTCGCGAGCGATCCGGCGATGCAGTTTTTGGCCGATATCACAGGCGCTTGCGTGGATCGTCCGGTGGTGCAGGAGACGACGGCGCTGGGCGCGGCCTATCTGGCTGGCTTGCAGGCTGGCGTATGTCCAAATCCCGAAGGCTTTGCAAAGACTTGGCGGCTCGACCGCCGCTTCGAGCCGAAGCTCGACGCCGCGACCCGCGAGCGCAAATGGGCCGGCTGGCTGAACGCGGTTAGCAAAGCGCGAACAACTCCTAACAATTGATCTACGTATTGCTTCGGGTTGCTCAGGGCGTTTTCACGGGATTCGAAACGAAATCTGGTTTGATGCTCGCAGATTTTGATCGGGGCATCCCGTGGCCAACGACACGCAGGTACCGAAACATCTGCAACAGCGCATGGAGGCGCTGAAGGTGCTGCTCGTCGACGACGATCCGCACATGCGGAAGGTCGTTCGCACGATGCTCGCGGCCATCGGCATTCGTCAGGTCTATGAGGCCTCCGACGGCCTCGCGGGTCTTGAAGCGATCCGCTCGCTCACGCCCGATCTCGTGATCGTCGACTGGGAAATGCCCATGCTCGACGGTGCTCAGTTTATTCGGATGGTTCGTTCGCCCGGCGATTTCCCGTACCCGGACGTTCCGATCATCATCCTCACCGGCCACGGCGACCGCTGGCGCGTCGTCGAAGCCGCCAAGGTCGGCGCGCACGAATATCTGCTGAAGCCGGTTTCCACCAAGGCGCTGCAGGATCGCATCGTCTCGATCCTCGCCAAGCCCCGTCCGACCGTGAAAATGGAAGGCTATTACGGTCCCGCGCCGCGCAAGCTGGTGTTCCTGGAAGAGCGCGTGCCGGAGCCCGAGCCTGAGGAAAAGCCGAAGAAGGCCGGCAACGTTTTCATCCTGCACTAGTGTCGCGATTCGGAAGTTCGCTTGAGTTCTCAGCGCATTCCGAAGCGAACTTCCGAATCAAAGCGACACTAGCAACGTTATGATTCTAGTGTCCCTTTGAACCCGAAGTTCGCAAAGGTGCCCGCAGCACATTCTTGCGAACTTCGGGTTCGGGACACTAGCTTTCAACAGCCTCACACTCCACGGGAATCCTATTCTGTTGAGCCGCCCGCCGCCCGCGTCTAGCGTGCGCCGCATGGTGGACGGGGTCGGCAGAAATCCGGGCGCGCGCCGTGGTTTTGCCCCCTGGGCGGACCCGGCGCAGAAGCCGCTGGTGCGCTTCGAGGCGGTGAGCAAGAGCTTCGGCAGCGTCGTGGCGGTCGAGCGGCTCTCCCTCGACATCTACGAATGCGAGTTCTTCGCGCTCCTCGGGCCTTCCGGCTGCGGAAAGACCACGCTTCTGCGGATGCTCGCGGGCTTCGAGACGCCGACCGAGGGCCGCATCCTGCTCGACGGCCAGGACATCGCCGGGGTCCCGCCGCACAAGCGGCCGGTCAATATGATGTTCCAGAGCTACGCGCTGTTTCCGCACCTCACGGTCGCGAGCAATATCGCTTTCGGCCTTAAGCAGGATGCTCTGCCGAAATCCGAGATCAACGACCGCGTAAGCGCGATGCTCGCGCTGGTAAAGCTCGAAGGCTTCGGTGCGCGAAAACCTCACCAGCTTTCCGGCGGTCAGCGCCAACGTGTCGCGCTTGCTCGCGCGCTGGCGAAGCGCCCGCGCGTGCTGCTGCTCGACGAACCGCTCTCCGCACTCGACCGCAAGCTCCGCGAGGATACGCGCTTCGAGCTTCTGGAGTTGCAGAACAAGCTCGGCTTGACGTTCGTGGTCGTCACGCACGACCAGGAAGAGGCGATGACGCTCGCCAACCGGATGGCGGTGATGAATCGCGGCCACATTGCGCAGGTCGCGACGCCCTCGGAAATCTACGAGCAGCCGAATTCGCGGTGGGTCGCCGACTTCATCGGCGACGTCAATTTCATCGAGGGCCGCGTGCAGGCCGTCGAGGCCCACGGCACGATGATAGAGGTGCCGGCCGGCGGCTGGCTGCGCACAGCGGTTCAGATGAACGTGCCCGCAGGTGCGGCGGTCTGGGTCGCGCTGCGGCCGGAGAAGGTGCAGATCCTCGGCAAGATGCCGCCGGACTCGAACGAGAACTGTCTTGCCGGAAAGGTCACCGACATCAGCTATCTCGGCAACTCCTCGATCTTCAAGGTTCAGCTCGACAACGGGCTCACCATGAAGGCGGCGGTCGCGAACCGCACGCGCATTGTCGAGCGCCCGATCGTGTGGGGCGACCGGGTGTGGCTCAACTGGACGCCGGATGCCGGCGTGGTGCTGACCCAATGAGCGAGAGCAAAAAACGCTCGGTCTGGCGAATGGGACTCGTCGTCCTTGTGCCGACGCTGTGGCTCTCGATGTTCTTTCTGATTCCATTCCTGATCGTGCTGAAGATCAGCGTCTCGCAGACGATGATCGCGCAGCCGCCCTATGCGCCGACTTTGGATCTTGCAGCGGGCTGGCAGGGCCTCCGCGACTTCTTTGGCGGCCTTTCGCTCGACAACTACGCGATGCTTGGATCGGACTCGCTCTACCTCACGTCCTATCTGCGCAGCCTGAAGATCGCCGTGCTCTCGACGCTGATGCTTCTGCTGATAGGCTATCCGATAGCCTACGGCATTTCGCGCGCATCGCGCCGCGCGCAGGCCGTGCTGGTGCTGGCGATCGTCCTGCCGTTCCTCACGGCGTTCCTGATCCGCATCTATGCCTGGGTGAACATTCTCCAGCGTGACGGTTTGCTCAACGATGTTTTGATGGCTTTGGGGATCGTGCGGGAGTCGGTGACGTTCCTTGCGACGGACACCGCGATCTTCATCGGTATCGTCTATTCGTATTTACCGTTCATGGTGCTGCCGCTCTATGCTGCGCTGGAGAAGATGGATCAGACGCTGCTCGAAGCGGCGGCCGATCTCGGCTGTCCCTGGTGGAAGGCGTTCTGGCTCATCACTGTGCCGCTCTCGGCGCCCGGCATCGTCGCGGGCACGCTTCTCTGTTTCATTCCGATTGCGGGCGAATTCGTCATTCCCGATCTGCTCGGCGGTTCGGAAAACGTGATGATCGGCCAGACGCTGTGGACGGAGTTCTTCTCCAACAAGGATTGGCCGGTTGCATCTGCCGTCGCCGTGGCGCTGCTCGTGATCCTGCTCGTGCCGATCATGCTCTATCAGCGGCAGCAGATGCGCCAGATGGAGACCCGCTGATGCGCAGGGGGCTCACGGCGTTCAATATCACGTCGGTCGCGCTCGGCCTTGCGTTCCTCTATGTGCCGGTCGCGATCCTGGTGATCTATTCGTTCAACGCGTCGCGGCTCGTGACCGTGTGGGGCGGATGGTCCACGCGTTGGTACGTCGCGCTGTTCAACGACAGCGCGATGGTCGATGCGGCCTGGACGAGCCTGCGCATCGCATTTGTCTCCGCAACAGCCGCCACGGTGCTCGGCACGCTCGCAGCCATTGTGTTGGTGCGGGCCGGGCGCTTCAAAGGGCGGATGGCCTTCTCGGGATTGGTCTATGCACCTCTGGTGATGCCGGAGATCATCACGGGGCTGTCGCTGTTGCTGTTGTTCGTGGCTATCGACATCGACCGCGGGTTCTGGACCGTCTCGATGGCGCACACGACAGTGACGCTGTGCTTCGTCGCGGTGATCGTGCAGTCTCGACTGCTGACATTCGATAGAAGCCTTGAAGAGGCGGCGATGGACCTCGGCTGCCCGCCGCTCAAGACCTTCCTCACCATCACCCTGCCGCTGATCTTCCCGGCGATCGCCGCGGGCTGGATGCTGGCTTTCACGCTCTCGCTCGACGATCTCGTGATCGCGAGCTTCACGACGGGCCCCGGCGCGACCACACTGCCGCTGCGGATCTATTCGGAGGTGCGTCTCGGCGTAAAGCCGGAGATCAATGCGGTTTGCACCGTGATGATCGCGGTGGTGGCTGTCGGAATCGTGGGCGCTGCGCTGTTCGCGAAACGGGGCGAACTGCTCCGCGCAAAGTAAGCCCAGCTAGTCGTGCCGTTCGCTCCTGCCGGGCGGCCGGAACAGATAGAGCAGAAACCACACCGGCAGGATCACCATCAGCCCGAGCAAGGTGTTCGGCAACGCCCAGGCGAAGCCGCGGCGGGCCCAGTCTTCCAGTTTGTCGTAGGACAGGCCCGTTTCCCGGATGAGTTGCTCCGGGGTGATGCCGAAATGGTTGAGGATCGTGCCGACAATCAGGGAGGCGACCACCACCTTGACCAGCGTGCGGATCAGAGGATGCAGCATCCAGGCCCCGTCACCGGCTCAGCGCCGGCGCAATGATTCGTCGGGGACAATCATAGTCGAAACGGGGGATTCCCGCCTGCTTCAGGCGCCGATCAGCGGGTGGCGGGCTGTTGATCCGGGACCGGCGTGCCGGCCGCGGGGCCGCCGATCAGCCTATCGATGGCCGAACGGACGCTGTCACGGGTGGGACGATTGCGGGCTGCTCCTTCAAGCAGCGGCGCGGCTGCCGGAGAGCGGGCCAGCAGGCTTTGGGTGTCCGGCAGCATGATCGGATCGTCCCACGGACCCTGGACGATGAAAGGCAACTCGAACGCCGGCGGCGCCTCATTCGCGCCGCTCGACGCAAGCGCCGCGACGCCACGCAGATCGAACTCGCGGTTCGGGATCGACGCGGAGCCAGCAAGGCCGAGGCGGACCTTTGAGCCTTCGAGTTTCACGTCCTCGACCGTGGCAGTGCCTTGCGCGATCTTGATGTCGATGGTCAGCTTCTCGAATGGCGTGCGGCCGGTGCGGAAGTCGCCGGCCCCGGAGAGCGGACGCCGCTCAAGACGTCGCAGCAACTGCTCAACGTTGAGACCGACCATCGCGCCTTGACGGCCGATCACGTTGGCGGTGCCGTTCATCGTGCGGGTCAGGCCCAGCATGCTGGCGCCATTGGCGTCGAGCGCAACGGACATGTTCCCGCGGCCTTCCAGCTTCCGGAAATTGAACAGCTCGCCGAGGCAGTTTTCGAGATCGACGTCGGTGAACTGAAGTTGTGACCTGAAGTCGGCGCCGCTGTCGGAAGCGGCCAGCGAGAATGCGCCCTTCAGGATGCCGCCGAACGCCTGCGCTTCGCCGATGGTCACGGTGAGCTTGCCGGCGCGGAGGTTGGCGGCGACCGCTGTGCGCCCGAGCTTGGCGCGGGCGAGCGTGATCTTGGCGGCCGAGAGGCGAAGATCGAGATCGAGGCCGGTCAGACCGTCGAGCACGATCGGCACGCGGTTCCATTCGCGCTCGTTGCTGGTGAGCAGACGGAAGGTCGAGATGTAGGGCGACAGATCGAGGTCGTTCGCCGCGAGCGTGCCTTGAATGGTCTGGCGGCCATCGGTTGCGTAGGTGAGCACGCCTTCCGCGGCGTTGCCATCGAGCTCGATGTTGACGCTGTTCAACGCAATCGTGCCGCCGGACACGGAGGTCTTGGCTTTCAGCGCGAACGGGCCAAAGCCGCCGCCGGAGAGCGGCTTGATGCCGGCCCAGCGGAAGGTTTCGCGCAGCGAGGTGGAATCGGCGGCGAGCGTGCCTTCGACCTTCAGTGTCGGCCGCACGCTCATGTTGCCTTCGAATGCGGCCTTCAGCGGCGCACCCTGGACGCGGAGCTTGACGCCGGAGCGGTCGCCCGCGAGTGCTGCGGCGAAGTCGGTCAGCGTCAGCGCGAGGTCCATCGGCTCGTCGTGCCATGAGAAGCTGCCGTTGGCGGCGAAGCTCTTGGAGATCGATGGCCAGGCAAGCGCCATCTCGACGTTGTCGAAGGTTTCAGAGATGTTGCGCGCGAGATCCCTGATGGTGATGGTGCCGCGGTCCATCCGGATTTCGGAGAACGAGGACGCCTGATCGGTGCGGCTCGACTTCGGGCCGAGAGCCCGGGCGAGGCGCTCGACGAGGCTCGACCAGTTGGAACGGCCGTCGGCGCCGAAGGTCACATTGAGCCGCGGCCGCACCATCGCGATATCGGCGATTTCGATGCGGCCGGCGAACAGCGGGAAGAAGCGGAGGCGGGCGGTGAGGCGATCCGCCGCGAGCGCGGGCTCTGCTCCGTCTCCGAGCGCAACATTGGCGAAGGTGACGGAGCCGGTCGGGAACAGAGACACCGAAGCGTCGCCACCGAGCAGGAGGTCGAGGCCGGTGACGTTGCGGATCTCGGCCTTGGTCGCCTCGCGCACGCTATCGGCGGGGATCAGCAGGGCCATTGTGCCCAACACAGCACAGCCTGCCAGCACGAAGCAGGCGATGGCGATACCCAGGCGTTTGAAGCCGGCAGCCGCGGTCACAGACGGTTTCCAGTGGTCGATGTGAAGGCCGAGGGGACTATAACGGTCGACCTTTGCGCCGCAAACTGCACGTCCTCTGTGACGCTTTTGGGGCCAGGAATTCCCTGACAGGCCGGCCGCGCTCTGACACAAAGTCGCGGCCGGATTGACACCGGATCAGTTGGGTTTCAGCGCTACTTTGTAGGCGGCTTCGGTCTTCGACTTGATTTCGTCGAGGGTGACGTCTGGAGCGAGCTCGATCAGCGTCATTCCGCCGCCCCCCTTCCGATCGATGGTAAAGACGCCGAGGTCGGTGATGACCATGTCGACCACGCCCGCGCCGGTGAGCGGCAAATTGCACTGCTTGAGAAGTTTGGCTTGGTCCTTTGCCGAGTGCTCCATGATGACCACGACCTTCTTGACGCCGGCCACGAGGTCCATCGCTCCGCCCATGCCCTTCACCATCTTGCCGGGGATCATCCAATTGGCGAGGTCGCCGTTCTCCGCCACCTGCATGGCGCCGAGCAGCGCGATGTCGATGTGGCCGCCGCGGATCATCGCGAAGCTGTCGGCCGACGAGAAGAAGCTGGTGGTGGGCAGCTCGGTGACGGTCTGCTTGCCGGCGTTGATGAGGTCCGGATCTTCCTCGCCCTCGTAGGGGAAGGGGCCAAAGCCGAGCATACCGTTCTCGCTCTGGAGCTGAACGCTCATGCCGGTCGGGATGTAGTTCGACACCAGCGTCGGGATGCCGATGCCGAGGTTCACATAGAAGCCGTCGCGCAGCTCTTTCGCTGCGCGTTCCGCCATCTGTTCACGGGTCCAGGCCATGTCGGTCTCTCCTTACGCCATCACGCGCTTGCGGACGGTGCGCTGCTCGATGTGCTTCACCGCGTTGGGAACGTGGACGATGCGTTTGACGTAAACGCCGGGGGTGATGATGTGGTCCGGGTCGATCTGGCCGGGCTCGACCAGGTTCTCGACCTCGGCGACGGTGTTCTTCGACGCCGTCGCCATCATCGGGTTGAAGTTCCGCGCGGTCTTCCGATAGACGAGGTTGCCTTCGGTGTCGGCCTTCCAGGCGTGCACGATGGAGAGGTCGGCGACGATGCCGCGCTCCATGATGTACTTCTCGCCGTCGAACTCGCGCTCTTCCTTGCCCTTGGCAATGTCGGTGCCCGCGCCGGTGCGGGTGAAGAAGGCCGGGATGCCCGCGCCGCCTGCGCGGATGCGCTCGGCGAGCGTGCCTTGCGGGTTGAATTCGATCTCGAGCTCGCCCGCAAGATACTGCTGGGCGAACAGCTTGTTCTCGCCGACGTAGGACGAGATCATTTTCTTGACCTGCTTGGTCTCCAGCAGGAGGCCGAGCCCCGCGCCGTCGACGCCCGCGTTGTTGGAAACGACGGTGAGGTTCTTCACCCCGGATTCGCGGATTGCCAGGATCAGCGTCTCGGGAATGCCGCACAGGCCGAAGCCGCCGCAGCAAATCAGCATGCCGTCCTTGAGGAGCCCCGCCAGCGCCGCCTTGGCGTCGGGATAGACCTTCTTCATACGCTTTCCCCTACCCAGTGCCCGTCAGAACTCGATGCAAGTTCTGTACCCCAGACCTGTACCTGAGGTGCCGAACCACGATCAAGCGCCCGCCTGATGGGCTAGTGTCCCGAACCCGAAGTTCGCTTCGGAATGCGCTGAGAATTCTGGCGAACTTCCAAATCGCGACACCAGCTTCAAGCCGGATTTTGGGGCAGCGCAGCGTGCGCTTCCAGGATGTCGTCGGCGTGACGCACCATCCGGATGACCGGGACGATGCCGACCAGGACGATCAGCAGAGCGGCGAGCGCGCCCTCCTCGAAATTGCCGCGGGTGGCGAACTGGTAGATGTAGGTCGAGAGCGTTTCGACGTTGAGTGGCCGCAGCAGCAGCGTCGCCGGCAGCTCCTTCAGGCAATCGACGAACACCAGCAGCGCCGCACCCCACAACGCCGGGCGGAGCAGAGGCAGGTGGATGGTGGTGAGGACCTTCGCCGGCCGCGCGCCGCCGGATCGGGCGGCATCGTCGAGCTCGGTCGAGATGCGGGCGAGGCCGGCCTGGGCCATTCCGGTCGCGATGGCGAGGAAGCGCACGCAGTAAGCGATGATGACCGCGGCGCTTGAGCCCGCGAGCACGAGCCCGACGTTGATGCCGGCGACGGCGCGCGTCACCGCGTTGATCGCTTCATCGACCGCGACCAGCGGCGAGAGCAGGCCGAGCGCAAGCACTGTGCCCGGCACGGCATAGCCCAGGCTTGCGACGAACACGCCTGTCGCCGCCCACGGCCTCCGGATCACGCGCAGCGCGAACACGATGCCGAAGCCGAGCGCGAGTGTGAGCGCGGTCGCGAAAGTCGCGATCCAGACAGTGCTGAAAGCGTGGCGGATGAGCGCCGCGTCGAAGCCGATCAGAAGCCCGCGCGCGATCACTTCATAGGTCAGATGCACGAGCGGCACGATGAAGCCGAGCGCGACCGGAGTAGCGCAAGCGATCAATGCGAACCAACGCTTGCTGCCATGAAGCGCGATGCGCTGCACGCCGCCCGGATGGCGATCGTGGCCGATGAACGCCTGCCGCCGCCGGGCATAGCGTTCCAGCGCGATCAGCGCGGCGATGCCGATCAGCATGAGACACGCGATCTGGGCCGCGCCAGGCAGGCTCGAACGGTTGAGCCATGTGGTGAAGATCGAGATCGTTAGCGTCCGAACGCCGAGATATTCACTCGCGCCGATGTCGTTCAGCGCTTCGAGCATCGCGAGCGACAGCCCGGCGACAATGGCAGGCCGCGCGAGTGGCAGGTTGATGTCGAACATCTGCCGGAAGCGGCCGGCGCCGAGCGAGCGCGCCATCTCGATCAGCGCCATACTCTGGGTCTGAAACATCGCGCGGGCGGCGAGATAGACGTAAGGGTAGAGCACGAAGCTCATGACGAAGATCGCGCCGCCAAGCGTGCGCACGCTCGGGAACCAGTATTCGGCGGCGGTACGCCAGCCGAACATCGCACGCAGCGCAGTCTGGACCGGGCCAACGCCGTCGAGCAGGTCCACATAGACATAAGCGACGATGTAAGTCGGAAATGCGAGCGGCAGCGGCAGCAGCCAGACGAGCGCATTGCGTCCGGGAAAATCATAAGCGGTGACGAGCCACGCGGTCCCGACGCCTGCAATCGACGCGATCACAGCGACGCCTGCGAGCAGCGACGCGGTGTTGAACAATGCGATCTTCAGAACATAGGTGACGAAGTTCGCCCACACCTCGTCGTCGCCCTGCCACGCGATATGGACGAGGCTGACGAGCGGCGCGACCGCGAGGGCCGCGACCGCGAGCAGGAACAGGGCCGCGAGCGGGTGGCGAGACATTGGAGAACGCTACAGACCGAAACGAATCGTCCCCGCCGGTAGGCGGGGACGATCAGGTAACAGCAAACCTATCACCCTTTAGTTATCGAACCCGATCTTGTCCACCAGTGCCGAGGCCTTCTTGCGGTTCGCGGCCATCTGGGACATCGGCAGCGGATCGGCCTTCAGTACGCCGTAGCTGGCGATGGTCTTGTTGACCGGCACGCCTGCCTTCATCGGGTATTCGTAGGTCGCGTCGGCGTGCAGCTGCTGCGCCTTGTCGCTCACCATCCACTCGATGAACTTCATCGCGTTGGCCTTGTTCGGCGCGGTCTTGATCAGCGCCACGCCCGAGATGTTCACCTGAGTGCCGCCGCCCTGGAAGGTCGGCAGGATCACCTTGGTCGCTTCGGCCCACGGCTTCTTGTCCGCTTCGACGTCGTTCATCAGCGCCCAGTAGTAGGTGTTGCCGATGCCGAGGTCGCATTTGCCGGCCGCGATGTCGCGCGCCGTTTCGCGGTCGCCGCCCGACGGCTTCTGCGCGAGGTTGGCCTTGAGACCCTTGAGCCACTCTTCAGCCTTCGCCTCGCCGTGCTTGGCGATCACGGCTGCGAACAGCGCGTTGTTGTACATGTGCTGCCCTGAGCGGATGCAGATTTTGCCCTTCCACTTCGGGTCGGCGAGCTCTTCGTAGGTGATCGCGGTCTGCGGCACGCGCTCCTTCGAGGCGTAGACCACGCGCGCGCGGAGCGCGACGGCAGCCCAATGACCTTCCGGATCGCGGTATTGCGCGGGAACGGTGGAGTCGATCACCTTCGAGTTGATCGGCGCGGTGATGCCGGCCTGCACCGCATCTTCGAGGCGGGCGATGTCGACCACGAGCATCACGTCGGCCGGGCTGTTCGCGCCTTCGGTCTTGATGCGCTGTTCGAGGCCGCTCGCGGCGGAGATCACATTGACCTTCACCCCGGTATCCTTGGTGAAGGCTTCCAGCAGCGGCTGGAGCAGTTTGGACTCGCGGTAGGAGTAGAGGTTGACCTCGCCCTGCGCGAACGCGGGGCCCGCGGCGAGCGTGCCCGCGAGTGCGAGCGAAGCGAGAAGACGAATGGAAGTCATCGAGGCGCTCCTGATGATTGAGATGGCGTCCTCGGTCGGTGTCGCCCCCGAGGTTTCGGAGGCAGTGTCGTAAGCAGCGCCGCGGCGGGGTCAAGGCAACTTCTCTTGAGAAATCAGATGATTAGAACGATTCCAGAGAAGCGCAGTTTAGAGCGTGTCGAAACTCGGAGCTTGAGGCTTGAGTTGGCCTACGAATTCCGCACGCTGCGAACTGGTTTTCTTCGCAACGCCGATTGCGACACAGCGCCGCGTCAGCCGCCCGGCTTCGTCGCTTGAGGCAGCGGCGCTTCGGCGATCTCGGCAATCAGCTTCTTCACGATCGCCTGCCCGAATGAATTGAAATCCTCCGCCACGACGACGAACGCGCCGGGCCCGCCGATAACGTTGTCGCGAAAATAGTTCGGCAGGCCGCCCGGCGGATTGGTGTGCTCGGGATTCCATGCCATCGGCCGGTCGCTCAGGATCACCAGCCCGTTGATCGTGATGCCCTTCGCCAGCGCCTCGTCGCGCGCGAGCGTCACGTCGCGGCCGGAGTTGTTGGTGCCGTCACCCGATACGTCGATGGTCCGGCGCGCGGCTTGGAACGGTGCCTCTTCGAACAGCTTCACGCTGAAATCGATGCCGCCGCTGATCGATGTGCGTTCGGCGAACGAGCGTGGCAGCTCAAGAAGCTGATCGCCGAATTTTCGCGCCGCATCCTCACCGTCGATGACAGTCCACGGAATGACAAGCTTCTGCGCGCTGACGCCGGACCACTCGACGAAGCAGATCGCGATGCGCCGGTGACGCCCGGCCGTGATCGCTTCAAGCACGCGCCTGTCAGCGACAGCGGCAGCGTAGCCCTCGCGTTGAAGTTGGAACTTGGGCGTGTCGACGCTGCGGGAGACGTCGGCAGCCAGCACAAGGAGCAGATCAACCTGTGCCGGTACGGTTCCTTGCGCGCGCGCCTGAGGCGCCGCCACAATCGCGGCCAACAGGATCAGAAGAGCTCGAACAAGTGTCATTTCGATACCTCCGCGAGCCCGGACGATATCGAGTCTACCCGAAGTTGCGCGCCGGCGTTATTCCGCCGGCGCATGGGCTGCCCGCTGTCCCCAATTGCTTAGGAGGCAGCCGCGCTGGGCCGCTGCGCGTCGGCTTTGCGCATGGTGGCGAGGAACGCTTGTGCGATCTCTTCTTCGTAGGGCTCCCACTCGGTGTAATTGATGAGTGGAACCTCCTGATCCTCGATCGGCAGCATGTGCAACTGCGCGCCGGGGATCTTCGCTGCCGCGAGTTTGCCGTTCGCCGAAGCGTGAGTTTGATCGTTGCCCGGGATAACAACGGTTGGAACCTTGATCGCCGCGAGATCGGCATCGGTCATGCCGAACACTTCGGTTTTGGTGCTGGCGATGAACTGATTCATCCAGTTCGACATAACCTTGATGTACTGTTTCGGGTCCATCGCCATCAGACGATCGCGCGTCTGCGGATTGGCGGCGATACGCTCCTGGTATTGCTCGGTCGCGCAGACGGCGGCCATGCCGCCTTGTTGAGCAGCCTTGATGAAAGCGCCGTAGTAGTTCTCCGGCAGGCGGTTCGCCGCGAAGGCGCCGCCGGTCACGCGCATCAGCAGAAGCGCGCGGGTGTCGTTGGGGAAGCGTGTGTAGTAGCGCATCGCGGTGCGCGCGCCCGCCGACGACCCGCCGATGATCGTTGGCACCGCATTGAGCTGCTTGAGCAACTCGTGCAGGTCGTCGAGCCACATGATCTCCTCGGCGACATCGCCTTCGATCAGCACGTCGGAGCGGCCGGTGTTGCGGCGGTCATGCAACACGACGCGGTAGCCGCCCTTGGCAAGTTTCTGCGCGAGTGGAATGAACTCGTCATGGCCGCGCCGTCCGCCCGTGATCAGCGCCGCCCAAGGGCCGTGGTCGCCGACAACCTGATAGAAGATGTTGACCCCGCGAACCTTTGCGACCGGCATGACGCTACTCCCTGACCTGTTGTCCGGCCATCTTAGGGCCGGCTGCAATGGCGCGGAAGTCAGGGAACCGGATTAATTGGCCGGATCAAGTGAAGGTCACGGTGAGCGGGTCGAGCGCGATCCCGGAAATCTCGGTGGTCCAGGTCTGGCCGGCGGCGACCGGAAACGCCCGCGTCACCGTGCCGGTGGTGACGATCTCGCCTGAGCGAAGCTGCGGGTTGAGCGGATCGCGATCCAGCAACCCGACGAGATGCACCAGCGCCGAAAGCGGACCGTCGAGCACGGACATCGCGGTGCCGCGGTCGATGAATGTGCCGTCCTTGTAGAGCTTCAGTTCAAAGTTCTTCAATTCGCTGATCCATGCGTCGGCGCTGCGATCCGCAATACGATGACGCGGCCCGATCATGAGCGCGCCATGCAGACCATTCGCTGCAATCGTGTCGGCGAGCTTGAATTTCCACTTGGGAAAGATCGATTGCACGATCTCGAAGCCGTGCGCGACCCAGTCGACGCAATCGAGCATCGCGCGCTCGTCCATGTCGGGCGATGGTGCCCGCGCGAAGCCGAACACGATCTCGGGCTCGATTTGCGGTTCCGACACGCGGCTGAGATTGCAGATCGCCTTGCGATCGACGTCGCAGGTCGTCGAGTCGTAGATGTCGCCCCACATCGGGGCCGATACGCCGTACTCCGCCCATATGCTGCGGTTCGTGAAGCCGATCTTGCGGCCGAGCGGCGTTTCGCCGTAGTGCACGCGCAGGTGCCGCAGCTCATCGGCGACGACATAAGCTTGTGCGATATCGAAATCCGGATGCCGTTCGGTAATCGGCGGGATCTGCCGCCGATACCAGAGCGCCTTGGCAATCTCAGCCGCGATCGTTTGAACGGCCGGATCGGCTGCGGTCATTCCGCGGCCATGCGGGAGCCGGGGAACGCGACTTCTACAAGCGTGCCGGCGTTCACGGCGCTCCGGATCGAGAAGCTGGCGCGATTGGCTTCGGCGAGCGCCTTGGTGAGCGGCAAGCCGAGGCCCGTACCATCCTGACCGCGGCGCACGGAGGTCGCGAGCTGGCGGAACGGCTCGAGCGCGATGGCGATTTCTTTCTCGCTCATGCCGACGCCGGTGTCCCGCACACGCAGCACCACGGAGCCGTCGTCATTCGGCGCGGTGGAGACGATCACCTGACCGCCCGCGCCGGTGAACTTGATCGAGTTGGACAGAAGGTTGAGCACGATCTGCCGCACCGAACGCGCGTCGGCCAGAACAGGCGGCAGCGAAGCGGTCAGCGACGTGCGGATGATGATGCGCTCGCGGCTCGCCTGTGGCTGCATCAGCGCGACGCACTGCTGGGTGAGCTCGTTAAGGTCGACGGCAGCGATGTCGAGTTCGAGCTTGCCGGCCTCGATCTTGGAAAGGTCGAGAAGGTCGTTGAGCAGCGAGACGAGATGGCCGCCGGAGGTGTGGATGTCCTTCAGGTACTGCTTGTAACGCTCGTTGCCGACCGGGCCGAAACGCTCGTCCATCATCACCTCGGAGAAGCCGATGATGGCGTTGAGCGGCGTGCGGATCTCGTGGCTGATCTTGGCAAGGAAATCAGATTTCGCGGATGAGGCTTGCTCGGCAAGGCGCTTGGCGTTGAGGAGTTCGTTCTCGGACTTCTTCCACGGTGTGATGTCGCGGAAGATCGCGCAGAGCCGGTCGGTGCCGTCGGAAATCTTGCCGATGGTCATGTACAGCGGGACAGTGCCGCGGCTACCGCGGCCTTTGACCTCGCGGCCCTCGGTCTCGCTGTTGAAATCGTCTTGCAGGACCGTGGTCAGATATTCGTGCGCGGTGCGCTGGCTTTCCGGCGCGAACAGGCCGGCGAAGGGCACGCCGATGATTTCACGGTTCTGGTGGCCGAACAGCGCCTCGGCGCGATGGTTGACCGCGAGCACCCGGCCTTCGCGGTCGATCACCACGATGCCATCAGAGGCAGCATCGAGGATCGAGCGCAGCTCTTCCGCCTCGGCCTTGGCGCTTTCGAGCGCGGCTTCGGTGGCCTTGGATTGAGGGGCTGCGGCCGGCTCGCTTGAGATCGGCTGGCCGTTGACGCTCGCGAGCATCAGCACGAGCGCGGATTCGCCCTCCCACGGTGAGGTGAACAGTCGCGCTTCGACGGGAAGCTGCGCGCCCTTGTTGGTGGCGATCGTGAGCGCTTTCGCGCCGTTATTCTCGTGCGGCGTGTCCTTGCTGGGTTCGACGAACAGCGCATCGAGGCCGCCGGCATCGGCGAGCGCGTGAATGTTCTCGTAGCCGGTCCAGTCAAGGAAGGCGCGATTGGCGTAGATCAGCTTGTCGAGGCGATAGACCAGGACACCGACCGGAAGCCGGTCGAGGATCGGGCGCTGATCCTGATGCTGGTCTTTCGGGGTGTCGAGGCTGCGCGGCGGCTCGGCCACTTGCCGCGAGATCGGTTGCGGCGTGAGTTCAGGCGCGGACGGCGGCGCGGGTTCGAGCGGCTGAAGGATCTCATCGACGTCGGAAGCGCTGCCGTTCTCGGCGCCGCGCAGCCGCGCGGTGAGGCGGCTCGCCAGATCGCGGAACGCCTTGCGCTCGACCGGCGTCAGCGTCGGCTTTTCAGCCGGTGTAGACGAACGGAACGGCACCACATTCTCGGACGGCGGCACGACGGTGAGGGTGGGGCGCTGCTGCTCTTCGCGGAACACCGGCGGCTCGGCGCGCGGCGCGGGCGGTGGCGTCGGCTCTGACTGCTGTTTGGCGCGGCGCGCTTGCAACCCGGCGATACGTGCGATGTCGCGGCAGACGCCGAAGCCGCGATAGCCCTTGAAGTTGCGGTCGCGGTCGAACACCGGAAGCCCGGAGAGCTCGGCTTGGAGCCGCTCGTTGCTGTCGTCCACCGGGAAGCCGACGGTGATGCCGCTCCAGGTGTCGCGCGAGGCGAAGGCGTGCGCGACTTGGTTTTCAGGATCGATGCCGAGGGCCATCGCGATGTCGTGCCAGGTGCGGCCGAACACGCTCGACGTGCGCGTGCCGAGCAGCGACGTGAATTCGGGTGTGCCGAGCGTGAAAAGATTGTCGGCATCGAGCTGCCAGACGAAGCGCATCGGCTGGCGGCGTTCAATTGTGGTCACTTGCGGTTGCTCGATGGGCTTCGGTGGCTCGGGCTGCTGCTCAATCGCAGGAGCGGGCGGTTCGGGGGCGGGGGGCGGAGCCAAGTCCACCACAGGGGCCACCACAGGCTGAGGCTCGGTCGTCTCCACGGTGTCTTCGCGCGCATCTGTCACGGCCGGCGCGGCGGACGTCCGCTCCTGCTGCTTGAATTCCACCAGCAGCAGGGTCGATCCGTCGCGGCCGATTTTGTCGAACGTCAGCGAACCGACGCCGGTTATCCCGGTCGCGTGGCCGGTTGCCAGCGCTTCACCGGCGAACACCGAAGCGCCGATCGCGCCGAGCATGGTGGTGTGGCCGATGATGGCCTGCGCCGCGGGTGTCGCGTGCAGCAGCTTGCCGTTCGTGGTGAACAAACCTGCCGCTTGTTCGGCACCGTCGAGCAGACGCTTGGCCTGTTCGGGCAGAGCCAGACCGTTGCCCGCAGGCTCGGTCGCGACAATCAAAATGGCCGGCGTGTCGTCGCTCAGGATCACGCGCGTGCAGGAGCACACCAGCGCGCGGCCGAAGCGTCCGCCAAATCCTCGCAGACGCTCAAGCCGCGGCGCGGAGCCATGCGGCAGCGAAGCCGCGAGCCGCGCGATCTGGAGCGCCGCGCTGCCCTTCGGATCGATTGTGTGTCCTGCGATGGCGGTGGGGGACGCCGCATTGAAGATCGCTGCGGCGACCGGATTGGCCCACAGGATGCGCGTCGCGTCCGCGCTCCACAGCCACGCCGGGACGACGCCTGTGGCATACGCCGAGAGGCTTGGGTCGCGCAGCCAGTCGAGAGGAGATCGGTTTTCACTCATCACGGCCTGCCCCCACAGGCGCCGCTGAGCCATTGGATTTGATTGAAATCGTCTTATTCCCCGCCATGGCTCAGGTCCACGCTGCGAGCACGATTCCGCGGGACCGATCAGGATAAACCTTAACTCCATAGCGGCCGGCGGTGTGGTTTCCGCGTACCGCGCTCATGTCTGTGAGTCGCGCGGCGATTTTGAGAAATTTTGTAGCTCTCAGAGGGGTTTATGATGCATTGCAACATTTTATGTTGCAATGCAATATATTCAGTGCTACATGGTCTGCAGGACGCTCGGATCGGTGCAAGCGGCACGGTCTGCGCGGGCCATTCAGACATAGCCTCGGATGACCCGATAGGCGGCGGGTCCTGAGGCATCGGTCGACCGGACCGCCTGAGGATCACATCATGGCCGAGGCCACCATCAAGCCGAAAGTGAAGCCGGCGGCGACGCCGTTCGCTGACGTTCCGAAGTTTGAGCTGCCGAAGTTCGAAATCCCAAAGTTCGAGATGCCGAAGCTCGAAATTCCCGCGGCGTTTCGCGAGTTTGCCGAGAAGGGCGTTTCCCAGGCGAAGGACAATTGGGAGAAGATGAAGGCGGCGACCGAAGAGGCGACTGACGTCCTCGAGGACAGCTACGCCACTGCGAGCAAGGGCGCTGCCGACTACGGCGTGAAGCTGATCGACGCGGCGCGCATCAACACCAATGCCTATTTCGACTTCGCCACCGAATTCCTGACCGTGAAGTCGCTCTCCGAGGCGGTCGAGCTCTCGACGGCCTACGCGCGCAAGTCGTTCGATACGGTCGGCGCCCAGGTGAAAGAGCTGAGCGCCTTGGCTCAGAAGGTCACCACCGAGTCGGTCGAGCCGATCAAGGAAGGCATGACCAACGCTTTCAAGAAGGTCGCCTGATTTCAGGCTTCCTGCGAATTGAACAAAAGCCCGGACGAAAGCCCGGGCTTTTGCATTTTTTGGGGTGTTTTCGGGGTTAACCGGGGCCCGATCCTGGCCCGTCTGAACCCGGATTTCGCCCGGCGCTGCCAAGGTTTAGGTTTGCAGCCATCGCTGCTTGCCAAGGCGGACCTTTGCTCCTAGTTTCCGCCGCGTTTCCGACGCCCGTGCAGGCGTAGCTCAGTTGGTTAGAGCGCTGGTCTGTGGAACCAGAGGTCGGTGGTTCAAATCCACCCGCCTGTACCATCGTTGGAAAACGCCCCTGGCGGGCAGCCCTCCCAAAAAATCCATCGTCACAGCCGCGATCGTGCCGGCATCCGCAAACGCGAACCGCCCCGCCGGTTTCCCGGCGAGGCGGCCGTCACTCACAGCCTTGCGTTACGTGAGCCGCGTTTCGTTACGCGCGATTAGTTACGGTTGCTCACGTACTTCGGCGCCATGCCATAGGCCTGGACCGGAATACGACCCGGACGTTCGCAGTTGCAGTCGCGGAGGTCGCGGTTTTCACCCGGGATCTCGCGCTCTTCAACCACGCGCTTACGCTCGGTGTTGTACTTGTGCTCGACCAGGTTGACGACGGTGTTGACGGTCTTGGTGTCAACGTTCCGCTTCGTGAGGACGAGTTCCTTCTCGATGATGGTGTGGTTGTGCTGAACCACGCCCACGTTACGAGTCTCGTTCTCGCGAATGATCAGGTGGTTGGTCTCGATCAAACGCTTGGACGGGACGACGCTCTGCGTCTCGATGACGCGAGAGTGGTCGACGTCCTTCGTGGTCTTGACCACTTCCTGACTGTCGTAGTTCTTCGGCGGGGGGCAGCGGTAGCAATCGTTGCGACCGTAATCCCCGGCGGAGGCAGTGGTAGCAATGCTCGCCAATCCGAAGACCAGCAGAGCACTCAGTGCTGCAGACACGTACTTCATTGCACGCTCCTTACGATGAGCGCGGCTCTTCCCGCGCGGCTGACTGGTTCAGAACCTGGGCTGAACCACCCACTGGCCTCCTCACGGTGAAGTCACCCTAGAGAGCGAATTAGCGTTTGTTAACCATTCTTTTTTACCAACCAACACATTGATATTTATTGAGAAAAGTCGTTTCAGATTGGGACATCGGTGCAAATGGTCCGATTGCCATTTTCACTCCTGCCGGCGCGCAAAATTTGCACGCGCGCAACCTCGCAAGAACGCAGGAAATATGCGGGTTTTCGAAGAATCGGCACGCTGAAAATTTGTACGGCACAAAATGATCAGTTTTCCGGCTTGATGCCGGCCTTCGCGACCAGTTCCTTCACGCCGGCGATCTCTGCGACAAGGCGTGCAGTCATTTGTTCGGGTGTACCCCCAACAATTTCGTAGCCGGCGCGGCGTGCGGCCTCGCGCGCCTCCGGCTTCTGCATCGCTGCGCGCGCTTCCTTTACCAGAAGATCGACGATCTCCTTCGGCGTGCCGGCGGGTGCGAACAGCGCATTGAAGGTGTCGGAGACGAAACCGGGATAGCCGGACTCGATCATGGTTGGGATCTCCGGAAGCGACCACCAACGGTTCGCGCCGGTGACGGCGAGAGCCTTGATGGTGCCGCTCTTGATCAGCGGCTCGACCGGGGCGAGTGCGACGGAGCCGACCTGCACGGTGCCGGCGACGACCGCCTGCACGGACGGGCCGCCGCCACGATAGGGCACGTGCTGCATGTTGATGCCCGCGCGGAGCTTCAACAGTTCGCCCGACAGATGCGACTTGGTGCCGACGCCCGGCGACGAGTAGTTGAATTTTTCCGGCTCCGCCTTCGCCTTGGCGACGAGATCGGCGATCGAGGCGATGCCGGAATCCGGACGCACGTAGATCACGTTCGGCGCGTTCACCAGCTCCGAGATCGGCACGAAGTCCTTGAACGGATCGTAGGGCAGGTTCTCGAACAGCGCCGGGTTCACCGCGATCGCGGTCGAGGTGAGAAGAAGAGTGTGACCGTCCGGCGCGGATCGCGCGACGTAGGTGATGCCGATGTTGCCGCCGCCGCCCGCGCGGTTGTCGACGATCACGTTCGCATTGAGCGCCTGCGCCAATGCGTTCGAGATGATGCGCGCGATGATGTCGGTCGGCCCACCTGCCGCGAAGGGCACGACCAGCGTAATGGTGCGCGTCGGGTAGTTCGGAAGCTGGGCGGAGGCGGGCGCGGCATTCGACACGGCAGCCAGCGCGGCCAAGGCAACAAGGGCATTCCGAACCAGTCGCATCAAATTCCTCCCTACGGTTCTTTTTCCCAATCCTAGTGGCCGGTCGCGGGCAAATCCAAGGGCCGATCCGGCGGGTTCAACAGAGATGCGCTTTGGGTGTAGCCTCTGCGACAAAACAACGCCGGTGATCCGTATGACGACGACAACCACGCAAGCGACGCCGCTCGATCTCAAGCAATCCTCCTCGCTTGAAGAGCTGTACGGACATCTCGGTCCGATCAAGATGGGCGCGGGCTGGGCAAAGAAGACGCCGTCGCTGTGGCCGGAGCCGAAGAAGACATTCCGTCCGCACCGCTGGAGCTACGCGCAGGCGAAGGGCGCGCTCGATGCGGCAGGACGCCTCATCAACACGGAACTCGCCGAGCGGCGGAACCTGATCCTGCAAAACCCCGGCGAGAGCTACGCCACCTCCCGCACCATCGTTGCCGCGTATCAGATGATCATGCCGGGCGAGAAGGCGCGCTCGCACCGCCATACGCCGAACGCGCTGCGGCTTATCCTCGATGCGGAGCCGGGTGCTTACACGGTGGTGAACGGCGAGAAGCTTTCGATGCTGCCGGGCGACGTGGTGCTGACGCCGAACTGGTGCTGGCACGGCCACGGCAACGACAGCCGCGCCTGCGCCTACTGGCTCGACGTGCTCGACGTGCCGCTGGTGCAATTGCTCGAGCCGATGTTCTTCGAGCCGCATCCCGACGAATTCGAGAAGGAGATCGTCGTCGCCACGTCGTCGCCGATGCATTTCCCCTGGGCGGAAACGCAGAAGCGTCTCTCCGAGGCGGAGAAGAGCGCGAACGGAAAACCCGCCGAGATCAAGCTCGGCGATCCGGCATTGGCGACCATCGGCCTGTCGATGATCGGCCTGAGGGCCGGGCAGGCGACCGACCCGCGCAAGGTGATGGCGAACAACGTGTTCGGCGTCGTGAAAGGCGAGGGCACGACCGAAGTCGAGGGCGAGACCTTGGAATGGTCGCGCGGCGACGTGATCGTGGTGCCGAGCTGGCGCGAGCACACGCACCGTTCCAAACACGGCGCGGTGTTGTTCCGCTGCACCGACGAACCGGTGATGTCGAAGCTCGGCTTCCTGCGCGAAGGCGCGCCTGCGCAATAATCAGGGCGCGTAGAACCACGCCTCGATCATCACCGTCGCGCCCGGCACCGGCAGCGGGCCGGGCACCTCGACCGCCGAGAACGGCAGCGGACGGCCGCCGAGCCGGCGCTCCCACACCTTGTAGACCGGATAGAACTCCCTGATGTCGGTGTGGAACAGGAGCACGCGAGTCAGGTTTTCGAGCGACGTTCCGGCCTTCGCGCAAATCTTCTCGAACTTGTCGATGATCGCTTCGGCCTGCGCCTCGGCGGTGGAGCCGAAGTGCGGCTGGCGCGGATCGACCGCGGCGCTGGCCACCAGTCCGTTCCGGTCGCAGGCCATCTGCGCCGATGTGATGAGCAGGTCGCCGGCTTTCACCGCCTGCGGCTGGTTGAGGAACGCGGTGGCGACTCCGGCGTCGATGTGGCGCTTCTGCGCCGCGCTGCCGGGCTTCGCGGCCAGCACGTTGATCTCGATGTTGCCGTCGTGGGGCGCAAGGCCGTGCTCAATGCATGGAATGATCGACAGTGTCGGCGGCGACTTTGCGAAGTGGCGGCACCAGGCTTCGTTGAAGGCCGAGTAGTCCTCACGTTTGGTGAGATAGACCTGTGCGTGGATGATGTCGTCGAGCGTCGCGCCCGCCAGTGCAAGCGACGGCGCGATGCGCTTGGTGATGAGGAATTCGGTTTCGAGCTTGATCGGCTGACCGGCCCATTGCGTGCCTTCGGTCATCAGCGCTTCCGCGGCGACGCCGTTGCGCTTCGGCTCGTCGCCGACCGCGATGGAGGTGACGCCGGGAATGAAGATGTAATCGCCGGCGGTGACGGCCGGCGAATAACCTGACGTCGGACGGCCTTCGAGCTGCTTGTGCTTGTGGTGTTCGACCTCGAAGCCGGGGCCCGGAATGATGCCGAGCGCCTGGATGTTCATGTCGGCGCCGGGCAGCACCAGACCTTGCTGCGCAATCGACGTGGACGGCGGAATACGGCCGCCGAGGAACTGGCGGCGGGTCTGCTGATAAGGCGGCACCGCCTTCACGGTCGTGTAGTACTGATCGGTGCGGACGAGGTTCGCGTTGTCCGTCCCCGCGGCCTTGAGCACCGCATCGAGATTCCTGAACATGCGCGCGGCTTCTTTCTCGCGCTTCGGCAAACCGCCATGCGGCATGCGCTCCGCGAGCACCTCCGGATCTATTCCGTTGATGAAGTCCTGCCCCATCAGCCCATTGGCAAAGACCCAGCGGCCCGCCTTCACGCCTTGCGCGAACTTGACCTTGCCAGGTCCGAGTTCGACGGGCAGCAACGGCTCGACGGATGCACTCTTGGCGTTCATCTGGGTCTCCAACTCTGGCGTGCGGCGCGCACGGCGGGGCGGACTGTCGCATCCACACGCGGCACTGAAAAGGTGCGTTGCTGCAACCGACAAATGCTCTGGCATTCGTTGCGCGACAGGGGTTCAATATGCCGGAATGGGAATGCCGGGCGGAAACGAGTTGGCACAACTCATGCTATGGTTTTCGTGCAACAGCTTTCGCGCCGGCGCACCGCGCGCCACATGAATTCCAGCTCGCACCAACAGGAGCGATCCACGATGTCTCGCCTGGGTTTTTTGTCGGTTCTTGCCGGCGCACTCGCCGTCTGCGTCATCGCGCCACGCGCATCCGAGGCCCAGGACTATCCGACGCGTACGATCACGGTGGTTGTGCCGTTCGCGGCGGGCGGACTGACCGATGTGCCCGCGCGGCTGTTCGCCGCGATGTTGCAGGAAAAGATCGGCCAGAACATCGTGGTCGACAACAAGACCGGCGGCACGGGCACGATCGGCGTGGCTTACGTCTCGCGTGCGACGCCGGACGGCTACACGCTACTCGCGAATTCGCTCTCGGACGCGCAAAACCTCCACTACGTCTCGGTGCCCTACAGCCCGGTCGATGACTTCCAGCAGATCGGCTGGATCGTCGATGGTCCGCCGCTGGTGCTGCTGGTCAATTCGGCGCTGCCCTACAAGACGCTTGCGGAGATGATCGCCGACGCGAAGGCCAATCCCAGCAAGCTCAGCTTCGGCACCTCCGGTCCGTCATCGTCGCCCGCGATGGCGCTGACGCAGCTCAATGCGGCGGCGAAGACCGAGATCGTCGCCGTGCCCTATCGCGGGTCGGGCGAAGCGGCGCGCGCGGTTGCGGGCGGTCAGATCCAGGGTGTGTTCACGTTCTTCTCGCAGGGCAAGCCGCTCGTCGATGACGGCAAGGTGCGTGCGCTCGCGGTGGCCGCGCCGAAGCGGTTGCCCGACTGGCCCGACGTGCCGACCCTCAGGGAGCTCGGCTACAACATCGACTTCCGCGGTTTCGTCGGGCTGGCCGCGCCCGCCAAGACGCCGAAGCCGATCGTCGAATATCTCAACAAGCAGCTCAACGCGGTGGTGCAGTCCGATTTGTTCAAGAAGCGCATGGCCGAGCTCGGCATGGCGCCGCCGCCCGCGGCCGAGAACACGCCGGAGAAGTACGACGCCTACATCCGCGAGGAGATCGTGAAGCAGGGCGAGATCGCGAAGCTCTCGGGGCAGGCGCCGCCTGCGCCGGCTCCCGCTGCGGCGCGGTGATTTCCGATTCACTTTTCAAACAGCCCGGCCTTCTTCAGACACGCCAATTCGCTCCGGGGCTGGTTGCGGCGCCCGGTCGCCGTCTTCCTCTTTTCCCTTCGGACAAAAAAGTCCGAGGGATGGAGCGCCGAATGACGCTTCATCTTGAGATCACGCCTTTCGGCGTCGCGTCCCTGTAGAAGGACGCTCGCCACCCGGCGCTCCATCGCGGCATTTTTCGATTCCGGGCCACGCTTTTCAGATCAGCTTTCGCCGTTCTGATCAGCCAGCTCCTGGCAGGGGGATCCTGATATCCCCCGGGTGGAGCCCCGGACCGCCCCGGGACTGGCTTGCGAGGCCAGTCCGGAGGAGCCGCATCCGGTCCCGCTGAAATGACGCCTCATGACAGCGCCCTCGGTTGGACCGGACATTCATAGGATTATATACAGTAGGAATTCAGTCAAGGGGTGCGGCGCAATTTATTTCGGAGGCCACAACACCCTCCGCCGTCATGCCCGGGCTTGGCCCGGGCATCTCGCTTAGGGAGGCACGGTGCCCGCCTAAGCGGGATCGCCGGGACATAGGCGAGCGAAGCGACGCCGTTCTTCGAACGGCTATGCCCGGCGATGACAGTCGAGTTCTTTGCTCGCGCAATACACTCCGCTGTCATCCCCGCGAAAGCGGGGGCAGCTCTGCTTCACAGATACAAAAAGTGGTGGTTATGGGTCCCCGCGTTCGCGGGGAC
>JBFLYS010000047.1:0-28613 GCA_040756555.1 Pseudomonadota bacterium
TGACTAGATGGTTGCGCTGCTCAGCGCTCCATCCCCTCGACTATTCCGAGGGGGAAACAGGAAGACGGCGGCCGGGCGCCGGAACCAGCCCCGGAGCGAATTGGCGTGGCTGTTTGACAAGTGAATCTGATGAGCACCGAAACGGCGCGCCAAGCTCCGTTCACCCTCCCCCTTGTGGGGAGGGTCGACGCGAACGCAGTGAGCGTCGGGGTGGGGCTTTCGCGAACAACGACCCCACCCGGCTCGCTTCGCTCGCCACCCTCCCCACAAGGGGGAGGGTTACAGAGTGTGCTGTGTCAGCGATGAAGGTAGCTAAGAAGAAAACTTCTTCTTATCCAACCCCAACTCGTCCGCCCGCTTCATCACTTGATCGATATCCGCCTTCGCGGGCCAGACCTTCGGCGGGAAGCGTGCGCCGTCGAAATCCGGATCGGGGTCGTAGTCGAGGTTCATCGTCGCGTCGATCAGCACGCGATTCCACTTGCCGGTGCCGAACAGCGCCGGGTTGCGATCGCGCTTCCTCACCGACGGATCGAGGCCCAGGCCGAACGTCGACGGCATGATGATCACATCGTTCTCGCCCGCGTTGACGCGGTAGGCGATGGCCCAGTCGACTGCGCCGTAGTCGTGGATGTCGATGTCGTCGTCCACCACGGTGATGTGCTTGTAGCGCACGTGTGCCGCCGACGAGCCCCAGATCGCGTTCGCGGCCTGCTTCGCCTGGTTGCGGTAGCTCTGCCGCATCTGGATCAGAAGGTTGATGCCGGCTTGCACCGGCGGGCACCAGACGTCGGTGATGCCCGGCACGCCCGAGCGATCCATCACGTTCCAGGCGGTCGCCGCACGCATGATCGACGAGGTGACCGTATTCTCCGAATAGGAGCCCGGCAGCGCGCCTTCGATGGTGCCGCGCAGGATCGGATTGTTGCGGTGGGTGATCGCGGTGACGCGGATCGCCGGCTTGTTCGACGGGTCGCCGGCGAGATAGCCGGTGAATTCCGCGAACGGGCCTTCCGGCAGATAGTTCGCCGGGTCGATTTGCAGATAGCCTTCGATCACGATCTCGGTGGTCGCCGGAACGTAAAGGTCGACCGTCTCGCACTTCACCAACTCAATCGGTGCGCCGCGGATCGCGCCTGCGACGTCGTATTCACAAATGCCCTTCGGCACCGGCGCGCCGGCACAGAACTCCAGCGCCGGCTCGACGCCGATTGCGACCGCGATCGGGATTTCGTGCGCGCCGCCCTGTTCCCAGGCGGTGACGTGATGGCCGATGTGCTGCGCGCGCCACATCAGGATCGGGATGGTCTTCTTGTCGTGGATCATGCCGCGGTAGACGCCGACGTTCATCACGCCGGTCTCCGGATCCTTCGTCACGCAGCCGCCGTAGGTCATGATGTAGCGGCCGCCGTCGAGCCGGTTCCAGAACGGGGCCGGGAAGTCATAGAGGTCGATCTTGTCGCCGGTGAGGATGTTCTCCTTGCACGGGCCGGTCTTCACGATCTTCGGCGGGATCGCGCCGGTGAGGATCGTGCGGCCGAGCTTCACCAGCTCGCGCGGATGCGTGTCCGCGGGCAGGCCCATCATCATCGCGATGCGGCGGTAGTTCGCGAGCGCGCCGGTGAACACCTTTTTGCAGCGGCTGTCCGGCTTGTTGTAGTCCTTGATGTTGTTGAACATCACCGACGGACCCGTCGCCGGACCTTGCAGCAGCCGTGCGACGGTGCCGAGCTCGATGTTCCAGTCCACCTCGCCGTTGATGTGCTTGACCTCGCCCGCTGCTTCGAGCGCGGCAAGCCAGCCGCGCATGTCACCGTAGGCAACGGGTTTGCGTTCAACAGTCATTCATTCAGTCCTTTGCGGTAAAGCGTTCGGCGGGCGGCGCGATTTCGGTGACAAGATCGCGCACCAGCTTCTTGTTGGAGAGGGGCGCGAGATTCATCTCGCGCGGTTCGAGCCGCGCGGTGCATGCGTAGACGGTCTCTCCGTCCAGCTCCATCATGCATTCCTTGCAGGCATTGGCGTTGATGCAGGAGTAGCGGATCGCGAGCGACGGGTCCTTGTTCACGCGGATCCAGCGCAGTCCGTCGAGGACGGATTGCCCGCGCTCGAACGGCACGTCGTGGGTTTCCCAGCGGCCTTCGGTCGGTGTGTTGCCGCGCCAGATTTTCAGGGTGGCGGTCTCGCTCATTGGGCGGCCATCTCGGTGGCAAGCGTGGGGCCGCGCGAAATGTCGATGCGGCCGTTCTTCAGGCGGATGACTTGGTTGAGCCGCCACGCGGCCTCCATGCCCGGGAAATCCTCGCGCTGGTGCGCGCCACGGCTCTCAGTACGGAGAAGGGCGGCCTCGGTGACCGAGCGCGCGACCATCAGCATGTTACGCAGGTCGAACCAGTCGAGCCGTTCCATGTCGAACGCGCTGCCGTCGCCGGCGGGCGACGCGCCGAGCTGGCCGTCCAGTGCGGTGATGCCCTTGAGCGCGCGTTCGAGCGTTTCTCCGGTGCGCAGCGGGCCGACATCGTCGGCCATGATCTGCTGCAAGTGTTGCAGCATCTCGGCCATGTTCGGCGCGCCCTTGCGGGCGGGCGCATTGATGAGGTCGATCGCGGCCTGCGCGCCGTTGCCGGAGGAGGGCACGGCCTTCATCTGCTTCACCCGCTCGGCGGCGGTACGCCCGGCCTCGCGGCCAAACACCAGCGCTTCGGTGATCGCATTGCCCGAGAGACGGTTGGCGCCATTCGCGCCGCCGACCGCTTCGCCTGCCACGAGAAGGCCCGGCACTTCGGTCGTCATACGAACGTCGGCCTGCACGCCGCCCATGTGATAGTGCGCGATCGGCGCTACCTCGACCGGCATCTTGGTGAGGTCGATGCCGTTCTCGGCAAGCTTGTCGATGACCGGGCCGAACGCCTCGCGCAACTTATCCGCCGGCACGTGCTGGAAGCTGAGATACGCGCCGCCATGCGGCGAGCCGCGCCCGGCCGCGACCTCTTTCAGGATCGCGTAGGTGCCGAGGTCGCGCGTGATGATGTACTTGCCGGTTTCGGTCACGCCGTAGTTCTGCGTGAACTCCTCGCCGTTCTTGTTCAGGAGCCGTCCGCCGAGCTTGTAGCGGAACGGGTCCCACATGATCGGGTCCATGCCGATCAGCCGCGGGGCCAGATGCCCGATCGGGAAGAACTGCACGAACTCCATGTCGATCAGCGGCGCGCCGGCGCGGAGGCACAGCGCGTAACCATCGCCGCCCATGTTCGACGACGCGCTGTTGCGGCGATAGAGCCGCGTCAGCCCGCCGGTCGCGACGATCGTGGCCTTCGCCGAGATGACGACTGGCGCGCCAGAGCCGAGGTGATAGGCGACCGCGCCTGTGACCTCCCCATCGGCCTTCAGGAGATCGACCACGAAAAGGTCGCCCTTGCGCTCGATCGTCTTCGCCTTGTGAACGGCCGTACGCATCGTCTTCGAGACGGCGGGGCCGGTGTTGAGGAAGTCCACATAGACGCATCGCGGCCGGTCATGGCCCGGCGCGAAGGCCGCAGTGATCTTGCCGTCCTTGCGCGCCCAGCCGACGCCCCAGGCGTCGAGCTCGCGAATGCACTCGGGGCCCTGTTCGGTGAGGAGGCGCGACAGCGCCTCGTTGCAGAGCCCGCGGCCCGCTTTCAGCGTGTCGTGATAGTGATGCGACCAGTGATCCGGCGCTTCGGCGCCGAGCGCGACCGCGACCGTCATCTGCGCCATCACAGTCGCGCCGCCGCGGCCGATCAGGCTGCGGTCGACCATCAGCACCTTGCAGCCGGCGCGAGCGGCCTCGATCGCGGCATACATGCCCGCCGCGCCGGAGCCGATCACCAGGACGTCAGTCTCGATCTGGACGGGCGCGTGTGTCACGCGTTCCTCCGGTTTGAATCAGGCTGCCGCCGCAGCTTTGCGCTTCTTTGACGCGAGCTTCACAGCCTGGATGATTTCTGGATAGGTCGCGCAACGGCAAAGGTTGCCGGCGAGGTAGTGCTTGATGCGATCCTCGTCGGGATCGGGGTATTCGTCGAGCAACTGGCCGACCATCATGATGAAGCCGGGCGTGCAGTAGCCGCACTGGAACGCGGCGGTTTCGACGAACGCTTCTTGCACGGGGTTGAGCTTCTCGCGCGTGTCGAGCCCTTCGACCGTTTGTACATCGGCGCCGTCCACGAACGCCGCGAGATAAAGGCAGCCGGACACCGCGCGGCCGTTCACCACGACCGAGCAGCAGCCGCAAAGGCCCTGACCGCAGCTTTCGCGCGCGCCGGTGAGACCGAACTGGGATTGCAGCAGCTCGACGAGGTTGTGATGCGGCTTCACATCCGCGGTCACGGCCATGCCGTTGAGTTTGAAGTTGATGGTGCGAGCGGCGGTCATCTCATTCGTCCTCGAGCGGGTGGCCCGCTTTGGCGCGCAGCGCGCGATACACGGATTCGGGATTCATCGGCAGCGACGTGAGCCGGATGTCGGCGGCGTCGTGGATGGCGTTTGCGATCGCCGGAGACACGCAGAAGGTCGCCACTTCGCCGACGCCCTTGCCGCCGAACGGTCCGTTCGACTGGAAGGTATCGACAGTGAGGTTCTCCATCACAGCCGGGACGTCATGGAAGCCCGGGATCTTGTAGTCGGCGAGGGACGCGTTGGTCACTTGGCCGCCGTCCTGATGCATCTTCTCGAACATCGAGAAGCCGAGTTGCATGAGCGTGGCGCCGGAGATTTGCGTCTCGACGATGCGCGGATTGATCGGCGTGCCGATGTCGAGCACGCTGACGAGCCGCGTGATCTTGACGTGGCCGGTTTCGGTGTCGACCTCGACCTCCGCGCCGGTGCCAGAGATCATCCAGAACGCGGTGACGTTGGTGGAAAGTCCGGTGCCCGGCGCCGGCGGGATGTAGTCCGGCTTGTAGATGCCGGTGCCGATCACGTTGCCGGCCTGCATGCCGTAACGCTTCTGGAACAGCTCGGGGACGGAGATGTTGGAGCCTTCCGGCTCGCCGACGTACTTGGCCAGTTCCTTGAGCTTGTCGCGTGCATCCTCGGCGGAACGCTTCACAGCATTGCCCATGTGGAACAGCGAGCGTGAGCCGAGCGTGCCCATGTCGTAAGGCGTGATGTCGGTGTCGCGCGGCACGACGCGCACGGACTCAGCCGGCACATTGAGGATCTCGCCGACCATCTGCGCCATCGCGGTGTCGGAGCCCTGGCCCATGTCGACGGTGCCGCAATAGAGCGTCACCGAGCCGTCGGCGCTGACGTTGGTGATCGCGACCGACGTGGTCGGCGTGATCACCGCCTTGATGGCGATGCCGAGGCCGCGGCCCTTCTTGATCGGGCCAGTGCCCTTGTCGAACGGCTGCGACCAGTTCATGCGCTCGACCAGCTTGTCGAGCACCTTCTCGGTCGCGGCGTCCTTCAGGATCGTGCCGGTCGCGTGCGGTCGGCCCTCGCGCAGCAAGTTCTTCCGGCGGAATTCCACCGGGTCCATCTTCAGTTCGCGCGCAATGATGTCGGTGTGGCTCTCGTAGGCCCACACGAGCTGCGGAATGCCGAAGCCGCGCAGCGCGCCCGACGGCGTTTCGTTGGTGTAGAGCGCGTAGGAGTCGATCTCGACGTTCTCGATCTCGTAGGGCCCGGTCGCAGTGAGGCCGGACTTCTGCGTCACGCGCGGGCCGATATCGGCATAGGCGCCGCCGTTCCAGAAGATCTCGCACTTGCGGGCGAGGATCTTGCCGTCCTTGTCGACCGCGCTCTTGATGCGGAACGTCGAGGGGTGCTTGGTGATCTGGTAGAACAGCTCTTCCATCGTCAGCGCGATCTTCACCGGCCGCCGCGCGATCATGGAGCAGGCCAGCGCCAGCGCTTCGAGCTTGATGTAGAGCTTGGAGCCGTAGCCCGAGCCGAGGAACGGCACCTTGATACGCACCTTGTTCTCCGGCCAGCCGAGCAGGCGGGCGAGTTCGGTGCGCACGAACGACGGGCCCTGCGACGCGGTGTAGATCGTCGCGCCGGTGTCCTTGTAGTCGGCGATGGTGGCGTGCGGCTCGAACGAGAGATGCAACACCTTCTGCGTCTTGAACTCGTGCTCGAAGACGTGCGGCGCGGTCTTGAAATGACCTTGGGCGTCACCCTTGCGGAGCCGGTAGTCGAGCGCGGTGTTGGTGTCCTTGGCGTCCTTGAGGTGTTTAAGGTCCGCGAACGTGCCTGCGGGCTTAAGCGAGTCGTGGACGTAGACCTTGCTGGTCAGCGCCTCGACCTCGTCGAACACCGCCGGAAGCTCTTCATATTCGGCGCTGATGAGCTGCACTGCCTGATCGGCGATGTGCGGATCGGCCGCGAGAACGACCGCCACCGGCTCACCCACGAAACGCACCTTCTGATGCGCGAGGATCGGCTGATCGTGGAATGCCGGCCCGTAGTACGGGTCCGGGATCACCTTCATCACGTCTTCGATGGTGATGACATGCGCCACGCCCGGAAGCGCCCTGGCGGCGCTTACGTCGATCGACTTGATCTTGCCGTGCGCCACCGTGCTGCGGAACATCTTCGCCGTCAGCATGTTCGGCAGGCGCATCGTGTGGGTGTATTCGGCGCGGCCGGTGACCTTCTCGCGCGCTTCGAGGCGCGGCACCGAACGGCCGACCTGTGCGCCGGCTTTGCCCGGATTGTTCATCGTGGTCGTCGCCATCAGTGCGCTCCCGTCTTGCCGTCGAGCGCATTGCGAACCGCGCGCTTCAGATAGACCCGCACGAGTTCCCGCTTGTAGGGCACGGAGCCGCGCACGTCCGGCAGGATCTCGCATTCTTCCAGTGTCGCCTCGGCGGCGTCGCTGAGAATCTTGTCGTTGACGGTCTTACCGTTCAACAAGGCTTCGGCACCCGCGATGCGGGTCGCCTTGGTGGTCGCGGCGCTCACCACAATGCTCGCCGACTTTACTGCGTCACCATCGGCGTCGAGCACGGCAGCAACGCCGAGCGCCGGCCAGTCGTCGGCGGAGCCGGTCGTCACCTTCATGTAGGCGCCGCGCTTCTTGCCTTGCGAAGGCACCAGCACGGAGGTGATGAGTTCGTCTTTCTCCAGCGACGTTTCGTAGTAGCCGGTCAGCATGTCTTCCAGCGACGTGGTGCGCTCGCCCTTCGGGCCGGCGATCGTAACCACCGCACCGAGCGACATCAGCACCGGCGGCAGGTCCATATGTGGGTCACCATGCGCCAGCGCACCACCGACCGTTGCGACATTGCGGACGCGGATGTTGGACAGCGTCAGCAACGTGCGGCTCACCATTGGTAGGTGCTTCTTCACCTCGTCGGAGCGCTCCAGCGAAGCAAGCGTGGCCAGCGCGCCAATGCGAAGGCCGTTTCCTTCGACCGCGATGCTCGAATACTTCGGCTCGACCTTGCGCAGGCTGACGAGCTTGGCCGGCTGGAACACGCCGGCCTTCATCATCAGCATCAGTGCGGTGCAGCCGCCGAACGGGCGCACCGTCGGATCGTCCGGGTCGAGCAGTTTGATGGCATCGGCGAGCGTCTTCGGCTCGGCAAGGTCGAATGGGACCATAATGTCCTCTTGGTTTAGGCCTTAATATTAAGCCTTGGGTTCGAACGCGGCGCGCAGCCGCGATGCGAAGATTTTTTCCATGTCCTTGGCTTTGGAGCGCAGGACCGGCTGCCCGATGCTGCCGAGTTTTCCGGCGAGCGTCGACTCCACCGCATAGACCACCTTGGTCTCGTCGCCCGCTTCGGTCAGCGTGGTGGTGGACTTCGCTGTGAGGCGGCCGACCATGCCCAGCGGCGTGCCTTCGATTTTCGCCTCGATGACGCCCGGTGCTTCCATCTTGGTGACCTCGACGGTCACCGCGAACTTGAACTTCAGGTAGGCGACGCGAGTCTCGAACATCGCCTCATAATGTGTCGGGTCGATTTCCTTCAGATCCGACACCCCGTCGACGAATTTGACGAAGGAACTGGGGTCGCGGAGCGTGTTGAATACAACCTCGCGTGGCGCCTTGACTGTAAACTCACCTGAAACGTTCATCTCTACGCGGAACCCTTACTTTCTTATAATGTGAGAAAAGCGTATTGCGGCGGCGGCGTCAAAGCTTTTGCGCTGCGGCGTTTTGAGTTTGTTGCAGGGCAGGGTTGCTTACGCCTTCCCGCGCAATTCGAGGACACGATCCACCATCTCGCCGGCCTGACCGAGATAGTTCGCAGGGTCGCACAACTTCATCAGCTCCGCCTTGCTCATGTGTTTCGCAATTTCTGCGTTTTCGGCAAGCAGCTCGGCGAGCGGGCGGCCGGTTTTCACCACCTCGCGGCAAATATCGTAGACGAGGTCGTGGGCGTACTGGCGGCCGAGGTACGGGCCGAGACCCATCATCACGGCTTCCGAGACGATCAGGCCCTTGGTGATGTCGAGGTTGGCGCGCATCTTCTTCTCGTCCACCTGCAGACCGGACATCATGAACTTGGTCTGGTGCAGGCAGCCGGCTGTGAGCACGAAAATTTCCGGCATCACGATCCACTCGATTTCCCACTGGCCGGTGGCGCGCTCGTGGTCCTGCTCCATCGCGTTGAGCAGTGCCGCGACCTGGGTGCGGATCACACCGTTCTGCGCGGTGATGTAGACGCACGAGATCGGGTTGCGCTTCTGCGGCATCGTGGAGGACGAGCCGCGGCCGGCGTGGAACGGCTCGTAGACCTCTTCCACCTCGGTTTGCATCATCAGCTTCACGTCGAAGGCGATCTTGCCGCAAGTTCCTGCGACGAGCCCGAGGAAGCAGCCGACCTCCGCCATGCGGTCATGCACCGTATGCCAGGCGATCTCCGGCTGCTTGAGCTTGAGCTCCTTTGCGAGCTCGACCTGCGTGGCGAGACCCTGCTTGCCGAGCGACGACAGCGTGCCCGCGGCTCCACCGAATTCGAACACGAGCACGCGCTCTTTAAGCTGCTTCAGGCGTTCCTTGTGGCGCTCGAACGCCGCGAGATAGGTCGCGACCTTGTAGCCGAAGGTGATCGGCACGGCCTGTTGCAGGTTGCTGCGGCCGGCCATCGGCGTGTCGCGGTACTTCTTGGCAAGCGCTGCCAGCGCGTCGGAGATTTCGTTGATCTCCTTCTCGACGATCGCGAGTGCGTCGCGGATCTGCATGATCGTCGCGGTGTCGGTGATGTCCTGCGTGGTGGCGCCCCAGTGGCACCATTCGCCGAGCCCGCCCTTGCAGAGCTTCACGAGCTGCGCCACGACCGGCAGCACCGGATAGCCGATGCGCTCGGTTTCGGTCTTCAGCTTCTCGATGTCGAACTGGTCGACCGTGACATGCTTGAGGATCTCGTCGCAGGCCTCCTGCGGGATGATCTTCAGCGTGGCCTGGGCGCGGGCGAGGCCGGCCTCGAAGTCCAGATACTTCTGGACGCGGTTGCCATCGGACCACACCTGCCGCATGGCTTCGGTGCCGAAAATGTCGCGGAAAATGGCGGAGTCGAGGGCGGTCGCGGGCATTCGCTTCAAGCCTTTCTGTCGGGTCTTCCAGTCTGTCTTAGCAAGCCCGACCGCGCGCCGTCACCGGGGGACAATCGCATGGCCCGCCTGCCGGGTTTGTCCTGCCGTTGAGGGACGGTCCGGCCCTTGCGGGTGTTTGTCAGGAAGGCCTGCACGTGTTGGGTGTGCCGGAGGCCCGTGCGAAACTGACGGCCTGTCTCAAGAGGGGATTCCCATGCAACGCCTTCTGCTGCGTTCTCTGCCGCTTTTGGCCGGCATCGCGATCGGCGCGCTGTTTTTCGCACCGCCGCAGAGCCACGGCTACGACGCCAACGCTATGAAGGGCACGCCGGCACAGAACCCGCTCTTCATCAACATGACGAACGGGGACAACTGGCGCGGCTGGATGGGGCTGCACTTCGCGCACAACACGCTGAAGATGGGGCATCCGGTCACAGTGTTCCTGAACCTCGACGCGGTGAAGCTCGCCGCCGTGAATGACCCGCAGGACAAGAAGGGGGCGCAGGGCCGCCTGCCGCGCGAGATTATCGCGGAATTCATCCGCGATGGTGGCGTCGTGCTGATGTGCGGCCCCTGCATGCAGGAGCTGGGACTGAAGCTCGAGGATCTTGTGCCGGGCGTGAAGATGGGCCGCCCGGGCCTCACCCAGGGCTTCATCTTCGCGGAGAACGCGAAGACGCTGACGTGGTAGTGCGCCCGAGACAAACTCTGCTGTCGTCCCCGCTTTCGCGGGGACGACAGAGCGTTACTCCGCCTTTATCCCGGTCTTTGCGATCAGGCTGCGCCACCGCTCGATTTCTTCCCGGATGCGTGTCGTGACGTTCGCGGCTGGGCCCGGCTCAGGATCGAAGCTCTGCTTTTGCAGGCTCTCCAGAATGTCGGGCTCCTTGAGGATTTCCGTCATCGCGGCATTGAGCTTGCCCGTGATCATATCCGGAGTCTTCGCGGGCGCGACGTAGGCAAACCACAGCGACACGTCGTAGTCCTTCACACCCTGCTCGATCATCGTCGGCACGTCGGGCAACGACGACACGCGTGTGGTGCCGGTGGTTGCGATCGCGCGTAGCTTGCCGTCGCGGATGCTCTCCAGCGTGGGGCCTACGGTCGCGAACTGCATGTCGAGGCGACCGGTGATGAGATCGACCACGGACTGCGCCGAAGTCTTGTATGGCACGTGCGTCATCTCGATGCCGGACTGCGTCGAAAACAGCGCCGCGGCGAGATGCGCGAGGCTTGCGAGCCCCGCCGAGCCGTAGGTCAGCTTGCCGGGCTTCGCCTTTGCTTCCTTGATCAGGTCCGGAATGGTCTTGATCGGCAGACCTGGATACATCACCAGCACATACGGCGCTCCGCCGATCATCGAGATCGGCTTGAAGTCGTTGATCGGGTCGTATGGCAGCTTGTTGCCCATTGCGGGCGATACGCCGTGCGTGCTCGCAGTGATAAGGCCGATCGTGTAGCCGTCCGGTTCCGCCTTCGCGACAGCATCGACGCCGAGATTGCCGCTCGCGCCGGCGCGGTTCTCCACCACGAATTGCTGGCCGAAGCGCGCCGAGAATTTTTGCGCGATCTGGCGGGTTATGATGTCGGTCGAGGCGCCCGCCGGGAAGGGCACGACAAGGCGTACCGGCCGGTTCGGCCAATTCGCTTCCGACTGTGCGAGTGCGGGTGAGGCTGCAGCGAGAGCGAGAAGAACCAGAGCGAAGCGCATTAAACCTTGATCTCCTTCGCCAGTCCGGTGATGAGCTGCTCGAAATCTTTCAGACCGTTGTGCCGTGGCGAACCCGCCATGCGCGGCGTCATGATCACGTTGTCGAAGGAAAGCAGCTCGTCGTCGTCCGCGACCGGCTCCTGATAGTGGATATCGAGCGCCACGCCGCCGAGCCGTCCGGCGCGCAGCGCCTCAATCAGCGCCTCGCGGTTGATGATTGGCGCATTGGCGACATTAACAATGCAGGCGCCGGGCTTCATCCGCGACAGCTCGTCGCGCCCGATCAGATTGCGTGTGCTGGGCAGCGTCGGCACCTGCGGCGCGATCCAGTCGCTCTCTGCCATCAGAGTCGGCAGGGAAACGTAGGTGGCATTCGACTCGTGCTCCTCCGTTTCGGGCGCTCGGGTGCGCTGATGATAGAGCACGCGCATGCCAAAGGCCTTCGCGCGGAGCGCGATCTCCTTGCCGATCTCGCCGAATCCGATGATGCCGATGGTGGATTCGTTCAGCGCCTTCAGTCCGCCGATACGCGGGAAGTTGCCGCCCGGCGTATGGCGGCGGTCGAACGGCCGCAGTGTGATGCCGGCCTCCTTGATCCGCTTTGCGGTGACGAGTCCGCTGATGGTTTCCATCCTCCGCGCCAGCGCCAGCATCAGCGCGAAATAATGCTCGGCGCAGGAGATGTTGGCGCGGCGGCGCAGGGTCAGCACCTTCACGCCCTTCTTGGCGCAAGCCTCGACGTCGATGTTGCGCAAGCCCGTACCGAACTTCTGCACCGCCTGAAGCTTTCCGCCAGCCGCAAGATCGTCCGCGCCGATGCGAAGGCTTTCAGTGACAACAGCGACCGCGTCCTTGAGACTTGCGCGCATGTCGTCTTCCGACTCCACGAGCCGCACCTCGGCCGGAAAGATGTTGGCCGCGCCTTTGCGAACGCGTGCGATCCAGCCCGCAAAGTCCGACTCGTCGTGCGCCATGAAGTCCGCGTAGGCGTCGACGCGCTCTTTCGGTACGTTCGGATCGAGAGCGCACTGGATCAGGCGCGTGAACGGATCGTCTTCGACGACGATGACAGGTTTAGCCACGTTTCCTCAGCTTTTCGCGGGCTCGACATCGACGCGAAGCGCCGTGAAGACCCTGTTGTGCATGATGTAGGTGCCGGCCAGGACGGTCAGCTCCACCACCTCGCGCTCGTCATAATGCTTGCGCACAGCGTTGAACACATCGTCCGGGACATTGGGCCCTGCGATAATTGCATCGACATAGGTCAGTGCGGCGCGCTCGGCGTCGTCGAAGAACTTCGAGGCGCGCCAGTCCTTCAGCGCCGCGCATTCCTCGAGCGTCACGCCATCGGCCACGGCGATGCGCGGCACGTGCTGGTTCAACGCGTAGGCGTAGTTCGCCGCGGATGCGATCCGCACGATGGCGATTTCGCGCAACCGGGGCGAGAGTTTCGTCTTCCAGCGGATCGCGCTGATCTGCTCGAACCAGGTCATCGCGACCGTCGGAGAATGCAGCAGCAGCTTGTAGATGTTGATCAGGCCGCCGCGCGCGCCTTTGATCTTGCCGATCTCGGCGGTGAGCTCCGGGTGATCCTTTTCCTCGACATACGAAACGCGGGCCATCAGGCTTCTCCAATCTCACGCAGGACTTCTTCGGTGTGCTCGCCGAGCTTCGGCGGAGCGCGGTCGGCGGCGGCGCGCCGGCCATTGATCGTCATCGGCGAGCGCACGCCAGGGATGGTGCCGCCCTTCGCGTCGGGATGGGCTAAGTCCACGCGCATATCGCGCGCGATCACCTGCGGGTCGGCGAACACTTCGGTGAGCGTATTGATTGGTCCGGCGGGAACGCCGACTGCTTCGAATTTCTCCGCCATTTCCGCCTTCGATAGTTTCTTGGTCAGCTCGAACAGGCGCGGGATCAATGTCTCGCGGTTGACCACGCGCGCGGCGTTGGTCGCGTAGCGCTCATCCTTCGCCATATCTGTATCGCCGAGCACCTGCATCATCTTGGCGAACTGGCCGTCGTTGCCGCAGGCGATCAGCATCCAGCCGTCTTTTGTCGGGAAGGTCTGATAGGGCACCACACTCGCGTGCGCGTTGCCCATGCGCTTCGGCGCTTCGCCGGACACGAGGTAATAGGTCGCCTGGTTCGCCAGCACGCCGACCATGGTGTCCATCAGCGCCATGTCGATGTGGCTGCCCTTGCCAGTGTGCTCGCGCTCTTTCAGGGCCGCAGTGACGGCAAGCGTCGAATAGACACCGGTGAACACGTCGGCGAAGGCGACGCCGAGCCGCGTCGGCTCGCCGTTCGGATCGCCGGTGATGTCCATGATGCCGCCCATGCCTTGGACGAGTAGGTCGTATCCCGCACGCGTTTTGTACGGCCCGTCCTGGCCGAAGCCGGTGATCGAGCAATAGACGAGGCGCGGGTTCTCCTTCGAGAGACTTTCGTAGTCGAGGCCGTATTTCTTCAATCCGCCGAACTTGAAGTTTTCAATCAGCACGTCGGACTTCGCGGCAAGCTTCCTGACGATGCGCTGGCCGTCCGGCGTCTCGAAATCGACCGCGATGGAGCGCTTCCCGCGGTTGCATGCGAGGTTGTACGACGAACTCAACCGTCCGCCGTCCTTGTCTTCCATGAAAGGTGGGCCCCAGCCGCGCGTGTCGTCGCCCGCACCCGGCCGCTCGACCTTGATCACGTCAGCGCCGAGGTCGGCCAGCGTCTGTCCGCACCACGGTCCTGCAAGAATGCGTGCAAGCTCCAGCACGCGAACGCCGCTCAGCGGCCCCGGCATTGTCATACTCCTACTTCGATGAATGCACTCTAGCGGACGGTAAAGCGCGAAACAGCGGCTTCGTCCACCTCGATGCCGAGGCCTGGCTGGTCCGGCAGGGACACGAAGCCGTCCTTCAGCGGCAGCGACTTTTTCACGAGGTCTTCGGCGAGATAGAAGTGCGTGATGCTGACGCCCCAGTCCGCCTTCGGCACGCCGCAGGCAAGGTGAACTGTAGCCGCCGACGCGATGCTCGATTCGGCGATTTTCGCCGCGATGTTCACCGAGAGCCCGAGCTTCTGGCAGAGTTTCGCCGCTTCAAGCGCGCCGGTGATGCCGCCAAGCTTGATCAGCTTGAGCGAGACGCCGCCGGCGCCGGCCTTGGCATTGGTTTCGATGTCGGCCATGGAGTGGATGCCCTCGTCGATGCCGATCGGCACCTTGCTCGCCTTGGTCAGCTTCTTCAGCGCAGGAATGTCATCGTAGGCCAGGGGTTGTTCGACGAACATCAGATTCGCCTTGCGTGTGCCGTCGATGTATTTGCGCGCCGCTTCAAGCGTCAGTCCGCAGTTGGCATCGGCGCACAGCGGCATCTTCGGCATCGCCGCGCGCACCGCATGCGCGATTTCGATTTCCTTCTCCGGCGGCTTGGTGCCGATCTTCAGCTTGAAGAAGTGAAAGCCTTCCTTCTCTTTGATCTTCGCTTCGGCGACGTCCTGATCCGCGGTCTTGTTTCCGAGAAGCCACATCGGCTTCACGGCGGAACGCCGCACCTTGCCGACCAGATCGATCAGCTTGGTGCCGGTGGCGCGGCCGGTCATGTCGAGCAGCGCCATTTCGACGGCGGAGTGTGCGCCGCCGTTGCCGACCAGCGAGCGATGCAGCGCATTGCGTAGCGCTGGCCAGTCGCGCGCATCCTTGCCGACCAGCATTGGCGCGAGATGGTCGCGCACGGCGGCAACGAGTCCGCCAAGCGTGTCGCCTGTCATCGTCGGCGCCGAGGCGGCTTCACCCCAGCCGACGGTGCCGTCGGCCGCTTCCATGCGCACGATCACGTTGTCGGCGGTGGCGATGGTGATGCCCGCCATGCTCATCGGCGTTTTCAGCGGCAGCGCCACCGGAATGGCGTCGATGCGGCGGATGATGAGCGGCGTCTGTGTCTTGCGGGCGGGCGCGTCGGGCCGAGCGAGTACGTTCACGTCACACCTTGGAAGTGGAAAGCCAAGCCCGGAAGCTATCACCGAAAAAGGCCGGGCAACACCGATCAGGTGTTGAGCCAAACGCCGGACAGATCCTGCCCCAGGTTGTGGCTCGGCGACATTTGCCAGCCCATGACGGCTTTGTGCGTCGGCACGATGCGGTGCCACCACAACAGTGGCTGTTGATAGGCCTGTTCGAACAGCCGCTTCTCGAAGGCGCGGATCATGGCCTTGCGCTTCTCGGCATCGCGCTCGCGCAGGTGATCGTCGTAGAGCTTGTCCAACTCCGGGTCTTTGGAGCGCGAGCGGTTCTCCGGCGAGCGGCCGATCGAGAGGTACTTGGTCAGCGCGAGACTGGAGTCGTCCATGAACAGGTTGGAGAAGTCGATCGCCACGTCGTGGCTACCGGCGTTCATGTGCGCCAGATATTGCGCGGTATCCGATTGCTTGTGCTCGACCTCGACGCCGATCTGCCGCCACTGATCGACCAGGAATACACCGGCTGGTGTGTAGGGCATCGCAAGCGTGCGGTTCCATAGCGTGAATTTCAGCTTGGGGTGTCCGGCTTCAGCGAGCAGCCTCTTCGCTTCTTCGCGCGAGGTACGAATGTCCCGCGCGAAGCCCGGCAGTTTCGTGAGTTCGGACTCCGGCGTTGCGAACGGCGAGCCGGGCCGCATCACGCCGCCGACCGAACGCAGCGTGGAGATGCGGGACAGTCCCTGGCTGCCGCCCCAGCGGTCGATCGCCAGCAGGAGCGCGCGGCGCACCCGCACGTCGTCGAACGGTTTCTTGTCGACGTTGAAGCAGACCAGCAGATTGAGCGTCCAGCTCGATTCTTGAATGCGGATCTTGTCGCCCATCGCCTGCACCAGCCGGTCGCGCTCTGCAGGCGAGATGCCGCGGAATTCGCCCATCACCTGGCCGTTCTGGATGGCGTTCAGCATCGCGGAGGCTTGCAGGGTGAACACACCCCTGAAGCCGTCGAGATAGGGCAGGCCCTTCTTGAAGTAGCTCTCGTTCTTCTTGCCCGCGACGTGGCTGTTCTTGACGTGCTCGATGAACGTGAACGGCCCGGTGCCGTTGATTTTGGTGCGCGGGAACGCCGGGTCGGCGGCGAGGTCCTTCGCCGAATAGATCACATTCCAGGGCGATGCAAAGTGTTCGATCATCGATGCGAACACGTTCTTCATCTTGAACACGACGGTCAGTGGATCGGGCGTCTCGATCGTGTCGATGTCGGCAAACGTCGCGCGGCGTGTCGAGGCCACGCCCTGCGGGGGATCGCGCAGGCGCTCGTAGCTTGCCTTCACGTCGGCGGAGGTGAGTGGCGTGCCGTCGTGGAATTTCACGTCCGGCGTCAGCTTGAATGTATAGGTGAGAAGGTCCGGCGCGATGGTCCACGATTGCGCCAGATCGCCTTCGACTTCGGGGAATTTCTGCAAATTGAAACGCAGCAGCGTCGAGTAGAACGGCGCCACGACGTGCAGTGTCGCATAGGTGTCGCTGCCGTGAGGATCGTAGTGCGGCGTTTCGGAGCTGATCGCGAACATCAGCGTGCCGCCGCGTTTCGGCGATTGCTGCTGTGCGCGGGCGATGTCCCAAGGAAGCCCGCCCGTGCTCAGGGCGAGCGCGCCGGCCAGCTTTTTCAGTGCGTTTCGTCTGCTATCCATCGCGCTCCCCTCAACGGATGCAGACCGAACGGGTTACTCGATCTTCACGCCCGCTTCGGTGACAACCCTGCGCCAGCGTGCGACGTCGGAGCTGACGATCTTGGCGAACTCGGCGCCGGTGATATCGGGAACGTCCGAGCCGTTCTTTTCCCAGGCTTGCTGCATCGCGGGGAGCTGCATCGCCGCCTTGACCTCCTTGGTCATACGGTTGATCGCCTCCTGCGGCGTGCCCTTGCGCGCGAAGATGCCGTACCAGGTCGAGACCTCATAGCCCGGCAGTCCGGCTTCAGCCGAGGTCGGCACATTCGGCAGACCCGGCACGCGCTTCGGCGCGGCCACTGCGAGACCGCGCAGCGTGCCGGCCGCAATCTGCGGACCTGAAGTGCCGAGCCCGTCGAACATCACCGGCACGTGGCCCGCGAGCAGATCCTGCATCGCGGGGCCCGCGCCGCGATAAGGCACGTGGTTTAATTTCACGCCCGCCTGGACATTGAAAAACTCGCCGGCCAGGTGATGCGTCGTGCCTGCGCCGGCCGAGGCATAGTTCACCTGGTTCGCTTTTGCGTAGGCGATGAAGTCCTTCAGGGTCGTCGCCTGGATTTTGCCGGGATGCACCGAGACGACATGGGGCGGGCGAGCCAGCATGATGACCGGCACGAAGTCCGTCTCGATGTCGTAATCGAGCTTCGGATAGATCGACGGCGCGATGGTGTGATGTGTCGCTGCGATCAGGAACGTGTAACCGTCCGCTGGCTGCTTCGATGCGTAGGACGCGCCGAGCGTGCCGCCGGCACCGGCCCTGTTCTCGATCAGGATGCGCTGGCCCATCTGGATATCGAGCTGCGCCGCCATCGGGCGCGCGAAGGCATCGGTGCCGCCGCCGGGCGCGAAGGGCACGACGAACATGATCGGCTTCGTGGGCCAGGATTGCGCGTGCGCTGCGGTCGAAATGCAAAGCGCGGCGAGTGCAAGCAAAATCGATTTGGTTTTGAACACGTCAGGTCTCCCTAGGTCCTGAGAACGTCGCCCCGTCCCCACTCTCGTTGGAGCTACCTGTAGCCGACTTTGCGCTGGAAGCAAAAGGACAGCACGCCGCGGAGCTTCGTTTGCGCTGCAAAATAAGGGAAAATCCGCATTCGACTTTCGTCGATCTGCTTGGCCGTTCCGATGGCTAGAGCGTGCCGGACCCGCGCGCTGCAAACGTCGGCGACTTCGCGAAGCTTGGCACGACGATGATGCGCGTGACCTCGCCGCGCTGGAATGCACGCAGGAATTTCGGGTAATCGCGGAACGACACGCATCCGGCCGAAGCGCCGCTCGGACCACGCAGATAGGAATGCGTCAGGATGCCGTCGCGGCCGAACATCGCCCGCTCGTTCTCCGGTAGCATGCGGATGGCCGCCACACCGTGGAACAGCGCCTCGCGCATCCGCAGGTTATAGACGTTCGGCGGCGTCGGGCCGCGGCCCTTGACGTGCACGTATCGCGGATCGTCCATCAAGGGGCCGAGGCCGGAATGCGCTTCGAGCTTCTCGCCGTTGGGCATGTGAACGATCTTGGCGGTGATGTCGTAGATGGCGGTGCGGACGGGGCGCTCCTCGTTCAGCCCGAGGCCCTGCATCGGCGTGAGCGCAGCGAGCTTCGGGCGTGGCCTCGGCAATGGCGTGGCCTCGGCATCGTCGCGCGTTTGGGGAGCAGCGATGGCCGGAGGCGCGGAGAGCTTCGCCGGCACGCCGGCATCGAGCGACGCAAGCTTGAAGGTGGATGTCTCGACTGAGCCCGTTACGACCGGGTCGGCAGATGGCGGTTTGCTCGGCTCTTTGACGGCGAAGAGTTCGAATGTTCCGGCCAGATCGAACGACACTGCGGCGGATTTCTCGATCGTCGATGACCATTCTCCAGCCATTCCGCTGGCGTCGTGACCGGGCCAGGCCCAGCGCTCGGACGGTGCTGCATAGGCTGCGGTGGACCGGATGTCCGACCGTGCCTGCATGGAGGCGGCCAGCGCCCATGCCGCTCCGATCATGGCGGTGCTGACGATTACAAAGCTGATGACCAGGGCTGCGAGGCCGTGGCTCAACGCCTTGATGCCCTTACGGCGATGTCCGGATGAAGAAGTATGTTGGCTCTGCGTTCGAACAGAACGCGAAGAACGGTACGCAGACAACATTGAACGCGCCACCCACCCACAAAGCCCCAACTCTGTGACGATGGCTGATGATGGTTAAGTAGGCGTAAATTAAGGCGCGGGGCGAAGTTCCACGCTTAGCCTTCGCTGATCTCTTTGAGGATTTCCGCCGTGTGCTCGCCGAGCCGCGGAGCCGAGTGTTCCGCTGCCATCGGCTGGCCGTCCACCACGATCGGTGTGCGGATGCCCGGAACGCTTCCCGCCTTGGCGAACGCATTCGGGATGTCGAGCCTCATCTTCCGATGCTTCACGTGCGGATCGTCGAACACGTGATCGAGGTTGTTGATCGGGCCCGCCGGCACGCCGACCTCTTCGAGCTTGTCCGCGAGGTCCTGCATCTTGAACTTCATCGTCAGCGTGGTGAGTTTGCCGATGAGTTCGGCGCGGTTCGCGAGCCGCGCCTTGTTGTCGATATAGGCCGGGTCCTTCGCGAGTTCCGGCGCGCCGAGCACTTTGCAGAGTTTCTGGTACTGGCTGTCGTTGCCGGTCGCGATGATGATGTAGCCGTCAGCGACTGAGAACACCTGATAAGGCACGATGTTCGGATGTGCGTTGCCGATGCGCTCCGGCACTTTGCCGCCGACCAGATAGTTCATGCCTTGGTTGGCGAGCACGCCGACGGTCGTGTCGACCAGCGCCGTATCGACGTAACCGCCCTTGCCGGTGCGCTCGCGCCGCTGGAGCGCGGCGAGAATGCCGATCACCGAATACATGCCGGTCATGATGTCGGACACCGGCACGCCTGCACGCGTGGGCTCGCCGTCGGCGGTGCCGGTCAGGCTCATGAAGCCGCCCAGGCCTTGCGCCATCAGATCGTAGCCCGCGCGGGAGGCGTAGGGGCCGTCCTGGCCGAAGCCGGTCACCGAGCAATAGATCAGCCGCGGGCATTCGCCCGCGAGGCTCTTGTAGTCGAGGCCGAACTTGGCGAGGCCGCCAACCTTGAAGTTCTCGATCAGGATGTCGGACTTCGCGGCGAGCTTGCGAACGAGCTTCTTGCCTTCCTCGGTCTCGAAGTCGCATTCGATCGAACGCTTGCCACGGTTGGTCGCGTGGAAATAGGCCGCGCCGAGATGGCCGCCGTCCTTGGCCTCGACGAAGGGCGGGCCCCAGGCGCGGGTGTCGTCGCCGGTCTTGGAGCGCTCGACCTTGATCACGTCCGCGCCGAGATCGGCCAGCACCTGACCGGCCCACGGCCCTGCCAGAATCCGGGCCAACTCCAGAACGCGAACCCCCGCCAACGGCCCCGGCATAAAAATGTCTCCCACCACGCGTTACGAACGAACCATTCAATACGTCCGGCGTTGGTGTGACCCGATGGCGAGAATTTGTCCAGAGCGTGCCCACTGGGAGTGCGTCCATGCCGATTTGCGCAAGCCCATAGGACATTTGTGCCGTCGCAATTCCTTGAACAATTCAGCTACAATGGCCACATCGACTTGCGCCGGTTTAGCCAAGCGTCGGGTGGTCTGACAGGATGGAAATGAACACCTCCTTCTTTGGCGAGCTCCTCTCCAGCATTGCGGAGCGCGGCCGCTCGCTGATCGATCTGGCTCGCGACCGCCGCGGCGAGTCGCCTGGCAAACGCTCCGAAAGCCTGGCTGATCTGTGCGAGGAGCTGCTATCCGGCCGCGGTGAGGCTTCGGGCGTCGCTCTCTCCGAAGAGATTTTCCAAAAGTATTCCGAGCTGACCATCGGGCCGCGCATTGCCTTCTTCGAGGCGCTGGCCGAGCGCTTCGGGCCCGACCGCTCGCGGCTCGATGCCGCGATCTCGGCCTGGCAGGCAACGCCGTCGGACAAGAGCGCGGCCGACGTCCACCGCGCCGCCGAACCGCGCCGCCAGGAGCTGTTCCGCCGCCTCAATCTCGCGCCCGGCGGCACGCAGATGCTGGTGCGGATGCGCGAGCAATTGCTCGACGCGCTGGTCAACCGCGACGATCTCAAGAGCGTCGACGACGACTTCGTCCATCTGTTTTCGTCGTGGTTCAACCGCGGCTTCCTGGTGTTGCGCCGCATCGACTGGTCGACGCCTGCGCTGATCCTGGAAAAGATCATCCGCTACGAGGCGGTGCACCGCATCCGAAGCTGGGACGATCTGCGCCGCCGCATCGACCCGCCGGACCGCCGCTGCTACGCGTTCTTCCATCCCGCGCTGGTCGACGAGCCGCTGATCTTCGTCGAGGTCGCGCTCACCCGCGAAATTCCGGACGCGGTCGCACCGATCCTGTCGATGCAGAGCGCCGGCCTCGTGCCGGACAAGGCGACGACCGCGGTGTTTTACTCGATCTCGAACTGCCAGCGCGGTCTGGCCGGCGTATCGTTTGGCAGCTTCCTGATCAAGCAGGTCGTGCAGGAAATCTCCCGCGAGAACGCCAAGCTGCAAACCTTCGTCACGCTCTCGCCAGTGCCGAACTTCGCCCGCTGGCTCGACCGCGAGCGCAAGACCGAGAACTCCGTGGTGCTGACGCCCGAGGACCGCACCGCTCTCGAAAGCCTCTCGCGCGACGGCTGGTGGCAGTTGCCCGAGATTCGCGAGACGCTTCGTGAGCCGATGCTGCGGGCGGCGGCGTGGTACTTCCTGCGTGCGCGCAATCCACGCGGCACGCCGGTCGACTCGGTGGCGCGCTTCCATCTCGGCAACGGCGCACGGCTCGAGCGGCTGAATTTCCTCGGCGACGCGACCGACAACGGTATCAAGCAGTCTTACGGATTGATGGTGAACTATCTCTACGATCTCGATCACATCGAGAAGAACCACGAGGCCTTTGCCGAGGGACGCTCTGTCGTCGCCTCGAACGCGGTGAAGCGGCTCGTCCGCAAGACGGCGGCGAACGAACTCGTGCCAGTGGCCGGCTAAGAAATTTCAGAAGGCGAGGAACGCAATGAGTGCCAAGGTTTCGGGCGATGCGCTCGACGTATTGCTGCGCAAGGCGCGCAGCTACAACGATTTCACTTCGGAGCCTGTGAACGACGATCAATTGCGCGCGCTTTACGACATCATGAAATGGGGTCCGACCACGGCGAACTCCCAGCCGCAGCGCATCGTCTTCCTGCGCAGCGCCGAGGCGAAGGAGCGGCTGATGCCCGCGCTCTCCGCCGGCAACAAGAAGAAGAACTACGGCGGCGCTGTCATCGCGATCCTCGCCTACGACATGCGCTTCTTCGAGCACCTGCCGAAGCTGTTTCACAATCCGGCGGCGCGGAGTTGGTATGAGACGACGCCAGAGGCGATCCGCACCACGGCATTGCGCAACGCCACGCTCCAGGGCGCTTACTTCATCATGGCCGCCCGCGCGGTCGGCCTCGATTGCAGCCCGATGTCGGGCCTCAACAACGACAAGGTCGATGCCGAGTTTTTCCCGGACGGCCGCTTCAAGTCGAACTTTATCTGCGCGGTCGGGCGCGGCGATCCGTCGACGCTGCCGCCGGAAGGCTATCGCTTCTCGTTCGACGAAGTGTGCAAAATAATCTGAGAGCTTATCTGAGCGCGCTGGCGGCCAGCGCCATATCCACGGCTTTGATCACGTCCGTCGGCTTCATCTCGTCGAGGCAGGCGCTGGCGCTGGCGCGGTCGCGTTCGCAGCCTTCCTTCTGGCACGGCATGCAGGGCAGGGGATTCTGCACGAGCCACACGTTGCCGCGCCGCTGCGTGGTGCCGTCGGCGTCCCAGCCTTCGCGGAAGCCCTGCGCCGGCCACGGCCCCCACAGCCTTGGATCGGTCGGCCCGTAGAGCGCGACGGTCGGGCATCCGGTTGCGGCGGCGATGTGGGTCACCGACGTGTCCGGTCCGATGAAGACGTTGGCCCGCGCGATCAACGCGAACAGATCGGCCCACGGCAGCTTGCCGTCGAGCCGTTCGACAGCCGGGTTATTGTCCCACACGTCATCGAGATAGGCGCGCTCGGCCGCGTCCGGCCCGCCGGTCGCCTTGACCTTGAAACCGCGTTGCACGAGTGCCGCGGCAAGTTCGCGCCAGCCTTCCGCCGTCCATTGCTTGTAGCGGTACATCGGCTTCGCATGGATCACCGCGTAGCGCTCACCCGCGCCCGTCATCGGAAGCGTAGGTCCGACAATCTCCGGCACGCGCGGAATGCCAAGCACATCGGCGAGCCGTAGCACTTCTTCGACACGATGCAGCTTGCCGGAGAACGGCACGCTCCGTGTGAGCCGAATACGGTTGAGCTTGCCGGTGAAACGGTCCTGCACGGGCGCAGCGCTCTTTTTGCCTGCAATCAGCGCGTAGCGCGTCGGCCGGTCGCCCGGCTGTGTCGAGACCGCGAGCGCGTAGCGCTTCCACAAGCGCGCCATCAGCGCGATGTCCTGCAGCACGCTCGGTGGTTCGGGGATGCCGATTACACGCGCGATGTCGGGATTGCCGGCGAGGATGCCGCCGGTTCCTTCGTAGGCCAGAACGTCGATGGAAGAATCCGGCCATGCGCGCTTGATGCTGCGGATGATCGGCGTCGTCAGCAGCACGTCGCCGAGCCGGCGCAATGTGATGACGAGAATGCGCGGCTGCGCAGGCAGCTCCAGTTTCGTCGTAGCAGCTTCGCTCACCCGCGTCCGCGCCTCGCGCGCGTCGGCATCACTTCGCTCTCGATCCAGTTGCGGATCTCGGTGACGCGCTCGCGCTTTTGCAACACCGTATGGTCGAGGCCGTGCTTCCAGGCCAACGACTTGTTGTGCGGATCGGTGTGCAGCATCTCAAGGTCGTGTGCGTAGTGCAACAGCTCGCCTTCGTTCGAGAAGAATCCGTCGACGACCATCTTCTTGCCATAGCGGCGCACGGTCGAAGCCATATCGTGCAGCGTGTATTCGGGATGGTACTGCGTGCCCCAGGCGGTCGTGCCATTGACGCGGATTTCCGCCGCCTGCACCTGCGAATAGGTGTTGGCCGCGAGCACGCGCATCCCCGGCGCCAGCGTCTCGACCTCGTCGAGATGCACGGTAATCGCGTCGAACACCTCGTGCTTGTCCTCGTACATCGAATGACCGCGGCCCGCCGCGGTCAGTCCGATACGGCGGCCGAAGCCGACCTCGCGGCCCTTCGGATTCTTGCGCACCACGCCGCCCGCTGCGGTGGTGAGCAGTTGCAGGCCCCAGCAGCTTCCGAACATAGGCGTGTTCGAGTTGAACGCGGTCTGCACAAGGTCGATCTGGCGCTGAATCTCCGGCCCGCCATCGTACATGTTGAGCGAGGAGCCGGTGATGACGATGCCGTCGTAGCCCTCGAGACCCATCTTGTCGGGCAGGTTGGCGCCGCTGTCGGCCGGGTAGCAGACGTCGGTGATGGCATCCGGGAGGAGTTCCCGCAGCAGCTTGGCATAGCTTTCGCTGGGAGGCGCGCCGCCGGCGGCGGAAAACAGGGCTCGGCCCTCTGCGGTATTGCCTTCGATGACGAGTAAGCGTGGGAGTGGCATCGCGAAACAGGTCCGTGGTCCGGCCTTTGCAGCCGGCATCATCCCCTCTTTTTATATATAGGACGTTTACACCGCTTTTCTGGGCAAAGATGTGATTGGGCTTGGTGTTTTTTCGCCTGAGAGGCACAATTAACGCAAAGGTGAATGCGGGCCTTTGCAACGAGAATTCCTCATGCGGAACCGCTGGTTTGCAGGCGTCATCTGGGTTTTGGCGGCTCTCGCGGCGGTTTTCGCCGCTGCACCGGCTTCGGCGCAAGGAACGGCTCAAGGAACGACCCAGGGAGCGGCGCAAAGCACCGCTCTCAGCGACCTCGTTTCGGCGGTCGTTCGCATCAAGACCTTCATCAACCCGGATGGACGTTCGGTGTCGAGCCTCGGTCGCGAGCGCGAGGGGTCCGGCATCCTGCTCGACGAGAGCGGCCTCATCCTCACCATCGGCTACCTGATGTTGGAGGCGCATTCAGCCGAGGTTATCACCAACGCCGGCCGCACCTTGCCCGCGACCGTGGTCGGCTATGACCACGAGACCGGCTTCGGTCTTCTCCGCACCCTGGAACCGATCAAGACCAAACCGCTGCCGATCGGCAGGTCGGCGGACGTGAAGGAGCAGGACCGCGCGCTGGTGGTCTCCTTCGGCGGTGCCGGCATGGTGGTTCCGGTCAATGTCGTCTCCAAGCGCGTGTTCGCCGGAAGCTGGGAGTACCTCGTGCCTGATGCGCTGTTCACCACGCCGCCGCATCCGGCCTGGAGCGGAGCCGCGCTGGTGAACCGCGAGGGCAAGCTGGTCGGCGTCGGCTCGCTGATCGTGGGCGACGCCACTGGCAAGAAGGAGAGCGCACCCGGCAACATGTTCGTGCCGATCGACCTCTTGATGCCGATCATGGGCGATCTGCTCGCCGACGGCCGCGTGTCCGGCCCCGGCAAGCCGTGGCTCGGCGTCGCGGCGGAGGAGATGGGCGGTGAGCTTCGCGTCAGCCGCGTTACACCGCAGAGCCCGGCTGAGAAGGCGGGTATCAAGCGCGGCGACGTGGTGATCGGCGTTGGCGGCGACGTCACGCCGACGCTGCCGGAATTCTACAGGAAGCTGTGGTCGACCGGGAACGCGGGCGTCACCGTGCCGCTCGACATCAAGCAATCCGGCTCGACGCGCCGCATCGATGTGCCGTCGGTGAACCGGCTCGATCACCTGAAGCTGCGCTCGACGTTCTGATGGAAGAACCGGCGGTCACGCCGGTTGCCGATTCCTGTTCCCTGGAATGGAGCAGCGGTTGGCTCCTAGTTGGTCGGCGGCTCGATCTTATTGTCGCGCACCACCTGACCCCAGTGGTCGATCTCTTTCTTGAGGTACTGGGCCGCGCCCTCGGGCGAGCGCAGCTCCTTCGGGTAGGGATGCACGCCGGTGTCGGCCCAGCCCTTGGTGACGGTTGGGTCTTCGGCCATCTCTTGCACCGCCGCGTTGAGCGCATCGACAATCGGCTTCGGGGTGCCCGCGGGCGTGAGCATGATATGCCAGTAGAGGATTTCGAGCTTCGGCCCGTATTCCTGTGCGAAGGCCTTCACGCCGGGAAATTGCGGCGAGGGCTCCTTCGACGTGATGCCGAACGCCTTCACCTGTCCCGAGGCGACCTGGTTCACCACCTGCTGCGGCGTCGCGAAGAACAGATCGACGTGCTCGCCGATGACGTCCTGCAATGCGGGCGCAGCGCCGCGATAGGGAATGTGATCGACCTTCGCGCCGATCGCCTGCGCCACCAGAAATGTCGCAAGGTGCCCCGTGCTGCCGGTGCCGGGGTGCGCCATCTTCGCGGTGTGGGATTTCATCCATGCAGCGAACTCGGTGAGCGAATTCGCCGGAATGGATTTGCGCCCTGTCAACACCAGCGGGTTGTTGTTGACCAGCGCGACCGTGATGAAATCCTTCTCGGTGTCGAACGGTAGCGTCGGATAGAGCGCGACGTTCGCCGAGAATTGCAAATTGTGAATGAGCAGCGTGTGGCCGTCCGGCGCGGAGCGCGCGACGCGCTGGCCGGCGATGTTGGTGCCGCCGCCGCTCACGTTCTCGACGATGAAATTCTGTCCGAACTTCGTCGTGAAGCGCTGCGCGATCTGCCGCGCGAGCTGGTCGGTCGGCCCACCGGCCGGATAGGGCACGATCAGCGTGACCGGGCGGGAGGGATAGGTCTGCGCGTTCGCTCCAACCGCTCCGGCGATCACCAGAGCGGCCGCAATCACAAGTCTCTTCATCTCGCCTCCCTATGGGAAGGCGCGGCTATTTTCTCTTCTTAGCCTTCGCCTTCTTGGTCGCCGCTTTGGCTTTCGCCTTCACGGCCTTCTTCGGTTTCTTCCCTTTGGCTTTCTTGCTTTTGACCTTGCTCTTGGTCAGCGCCCAGCCTTTGTAGTTGATGTCGAAGATGATCCCGTTCGGATCGTGGAACTTGCGCTCGAAGTCATCGTCGTCCGGATCGCCGAGATCGAAGAAGAACTTTCCGCCCGCTCCCTCGATCCGTTTCTGCTGCTTCTCGATGTCGTCGCACTGGAAGCCGAAGTGGTGGATGCCGATATAGCCGCCGGCGTTCTTCAGGCCCGAGCCGGTCTCGCCTTTGTATTGCAAGAGCGCAAGATTGACCTCGCCGTCGCTCATGTAGATGCGGTGCGCGGTCGGTCCTTCGGACTTCTCCGAGCGGGTGAGACCGAACGCCTTCTCGTAGAAGTCCGCGGTCTTGTCCAAATCCTTCACCACGAGGGCGATGTGGCGGATGCGAGCCATGGTGTCAGTTCCTTCGTTGAATATTCAGCGTCGCGAGCAGGCGACCGCGCGCGGCGTGCAGGCGATGCCGGGGTTGGAGCAGGTGGCCTCGCCGGATGCGGGTTTTGTGCAAACCCGGCAGCCGTCGCTCCATTCGGTGCAGGCGGCGTCGGGCGGGGTGAAGGCGTTGTCCGGTGCTGGTGTCAAAACCGGCGCCGACACCGGAGCAGCTTTCGGCTTCGGCAAATCCAGATCGGCCGCCATCGCGGACCACGAAAGGGCCGCGAGCATCACGATTGGACCTGCCAGCCATTGTCGCCGCATGGCCGCTAGATTGCCAAGCCGGGCAGCGCAAGTCGAGCGGGCTCCTTGAGTCCGCCAAAGACCGCGCGCATCCTGTTCCGGTCGAATCAGGGGGCGGGCGCAACCAGCACAATATGGCCGACTACGACCTCGCCATCATCGGCGGCGGCATCAACGGCGCAGGCATCGCCCGCGATGCCGCGGGGCGCGGCCTTCGCGTCATCCTGCTGGAACAGAGCGATCTCGCCTCCGGCACGTCGTCCGCTTCGACCAAACTGATCCACGGCGGGTTGCGCTATCTCGAGCACGGTGCGTTCCGCTTGGTGCGCGAGGCGTTGCGCGAGCGCGAAGTGCTGCTGCGCATGGCGCCGCACATCGTGCGTCCGCTGCGCTTCGTGCTGCCGGCCTATCCCGGTCCACGCTCGGCAACGCTCCTTCGCGTCGGCCTGTTTATTTACGATCATCTCGGCGGGCGCAAAATCCTGCCCGCGACGCGCACTGTCGATCTCACCCACAGCGCGGTCGGCGATCCGCTCAAGCGGCGCTTCCGCACCGGCTTCGAGTATTCCGACTGCTGGGTCGACGACGCGCGCCTCGTCGTGCTCAACGCGATGGATGCGCGCGAGCGCGGCGCGACGATCCGTACGCGCACACGCGTCACCCGCGTCGAGCGCGGGGAGGAATGGAAGTTGATCCTCAACGCCGAGGGCCGGCGCGAGGTCGTCTCCGCCCGCGCGTTGATCAACGCCGCTGGTCCCTGGGTCGGCATCGTTGCCGAAACCGTGCTGCGGGTGCCGGGACCTGCGCCGATCCGGCTGGTGAAGGGCAGTCACATCGTCGTGCCCAAGCTGTTCGATCACGACCGCGGCTACATTTTTCAGAACGACGACAAGCGCGTCATCTTCGCTTTGCCGTTCCATGACGACTTCACATTGATTGGCACGACCGATTTGAATTTCTCCGGCGATCTCAGCGCGCCAGCACCCACTCCGGAGGAAATCGCCTATTTGCGCCGCGCAGTCGCGCAATATTTCCGGGAAGAGATCGGCGAGACGGTCTGGGCCTTCGCCGGCGTGCGCTCGCTGCACGACGACGG
>JBFLYS010000048.1:0-27051 GCA_040756555.1 Pseudomonadota bacterium
TCACCAGCAACGGTCTCGCATGGCTCACGCCGTCGCTCGGCACCGTCGACAAGCTCACGCCGATCGACGCCTCGCCGCCCGATATGCGCGAGGAGATGTGCGGCAAGCACCGCAAGCGCCCGGCCGCCGAAGAGGCGGATGACGAGCCGGTGATGTCGTCGAACGCGTCCGGCGAGCCCGGCTCCGCGCAGAGCTTCATGCTCTCGAGCCTGCCGCCCACCACGGTGAAGCCGTCGTCGCTGCTGGCTCCGGCCGGCGGCGCCGTGAAGGCCATTGTCGTTTACGCAGGCGCTGCCAAGAAGTCGGCCGAAACCGTCATCGCCGCCGCCAAGGCCAAGCTCGACGCCAGGGAAGCCAAGACCGCTGCCGCGAAGGCCGCCAAGACCGGCGCCGCGACCGCAGCCGTTGCGGCCGCACCGGCTGCGCAGACTTCGACCGTTGCCAAGACTCAAACGCCGGCCCCCGGACAGATCGCTGCCCCGGCTGCTGCTGCCGCTGTGGCCACGCCTGCCGCTCCGGGGCAAATTCCGCAGGCAGCACAGACCGCTTCTGCTCAGCCGGGAGCCTTCGCGCCGCCGGTCGGCCACTTCTCGCCGCCCGGCCGCGGCATGCCCTCCGTCGGCGAAAACGGCAACCCGGCCTACATGAGCTTCGCCCCGGCGTCCTCCAGTTCGACGCCCGCGCCGCTGACGTCAATGCCGCAGACTCCGGTCCCGGCTGCTGCGCCCGCCGCTCCCGCTCCGAAGACCAAAAGCGCCGCGGTGCCGATGCCCAAACCGAAGCCCAAGCCGCAACCCAAGCCGGTTGCGAACGCGGCGCCTGCCGCCGCAAGCTCGACCGCGCGCTAATCGTCCGTTTGTATCGGTGCTGACGCCTTCGGTGCGGTGCACAAACCGCGTCGTCGTGAACTCTTGTCAGACGCCGTCTGACGTGGACTCTTGTCAGCCCCCGGCGACTCTTCGATGCTAGGGCGTGTTGCGTGCCGTACCGGCAAGCGCCGGAGGATTCTCACAAGGCACGGGCATGAGCTTCCTCGAACAACTCAAAGGCGACATCGTCTTCCTGCGCGGCATCTTGCGCGCCCTGAAGATGACGATGCCCATCGCGAAGAACCCGACACGGGTGTTCCCGCACGTCATCGCGGAGCTTGCGGAAAAATACGGCGAAGCGGCTGCGCTGATCTCCGATCACGAGCGCTTCAGCTACCGCACGCTCGCAGAGCGCTCCAACCGCTACGCGCGCTGGGCGCGCGCGCAAGGCATCGCCAAGGGCGACACGATCTGCCTCCTGATGCCCAACCGTCCCGAGTACATGGCGATCTGGCTCGGCATCACCGCCGCGGGCGGCGTCGCCGCGCTGATCAACACCAATCTCGTCGGCCCTTCGCTCGCGCACTGCATCGACATCGTCTCGCCGAAGCACGTCATCGTCGCCTCCGAGCTGGCGGATAGCTTTGCCTCCGCGCGCTTCCTGCTGAAGACACAGCCAGCGGTGTGGTCGCATGGCGAGAGCAGCGAGTTCCCGCGCCTCGACGAGGCGATCGAGACGTTTTCGCCCGCTCCGCTAACGGAAGCCGAGCGCTGCCCGCTCACCATCGAGGACCGCGCGCTCTACATCTACACGTCCGGCACGACCGGCCTGCCGAAAGCCGCGAACATCAACCACTACCGCGTGATGCTCGCCACCTGCGGCTTCGCCGGCGTCATGGACACGCAGCCGACCGACCGCATGTACAACTGCCTGCCGATGTACCACACCGCCGGCGGACTGTTGGCGACCGGCGCTGTGCTGCACCACGGCGGCGCTGTGATCATCCGCGAAAAATTCTCCGCGCGCGAATTCTGGGACGACGTGGTCCGCTTCGATTGCACGTTGATCCAGTACATCGGCGAGCTGTGCCGCTATCTCGTCCACTCGCCGCCCAACCCGAACGAGACGAAGCACCGCATCCGCCTCGTCTGCGGCAACGGTCTGCGCCCCGATCTCTGGGACGAGTTCAAGACGCGATTCAATATTCCGCTGATCCTGGAGTTCTACGGCGCGACCGAAGGCAACGTGAACATCTTCAATCTGGAAGGAAAGCCCGGCGCGGTCGGCCGCGTGCCGTGGTTCGTCGCGCATCGTTTCCCGATCGCTGTCGTCCGCTTCGATATCGATATGCAGCAGCCCGTGCGCGATGCGGGCGGCTTCTGCATCAAATGCGACCCCGACGAACCGGGCGAGGTGATCGGCCGCATCGTCAACGATCCCTCGAAGCCTGGAAACCGTTTCGAGGGTTACGCGGCCAAGGCCCAGGACGAAAACAAGATCCTGCGCGACGTGTTCAAGAAGGGCGACGCCTGGTTCCGCACCGGCGATCTGATGCGCAAGGATAAGAACGGCTATTTCTACTTCGTCGACCGCGTCGGCGATACGTTCCGCTGGAAGGGCGAGAACGTCTCGACCTCCGAAGTCTCCGAAGCGATCAACACCTTCCCCGGCATCGTCGATACCAACGTCTATGGCGTGAGCGTTCATGGCCGCGATGGCCGCGCCGGCATGGCGGCCATTGTCTACGACGGACAATGCGACCTCGCGGCGTTGTACGAGCATCTGCGTAAGAACTTGCCGGAATATGCGCGGCCCGTGTTCCTGCGTTTGCAGAACCAGATCGAGCTCACCGGCACCTTCAAGCAGAAGAAAATCGATCTGGTGAAGCAGGGCTTCGATCCGGCGCTGATCCTCGATCCGATCTATTTCAACGATCCGGTCACCCGCTCCTTCGTTCGGCTCAATCCCGAACTGCACCAGCGCATTGAATCCGGACAGGTTCGTATATAGGTCCGGTCTCCCACCCGAGTGAGTGCGTGATGACTGCTTCCCCGACCGATGTATTGACCTTCTGGCGCGAAGCCGGCCCCGACAAATGGTTCAACAAGAACGCCGCGTTCGACGACGCGATCCGCTCGCGATTTCTTGAGACCTACGAAGCCGCGGCGGCGGGCAAGCTCTTCGATTGGGAAAGCACAGCCGACGGCGCGCTCGCGCTCACCATCGTGCTAGACCAATTCCCCCGCAATATATTCCGCAACGATCCGCGCACCTTCGCCACCGATCCGCTGGCCCGTGAGGTTGCCGGTCGGGCGCTGGCGCGCGGCTTCGACCGCGGCCGCCCAATCACGGACCAGCAATTCTTCTATTTGCCGTTCGAGCATTCCGAGGAGCTTGCCGATCAGGAGCGCTGCTGCGCGCTGTTCACCGCGGCTGGCGACGCCGATCTCCTGAAGTGGGCGCGGTTGCACGAGGATATCATCCGTCGCTTCGGCCGTTTCCCTCACCGCAACAAGGTGCTCGGCCGCGCCACCACACCGGAGGAGCAGGCGTTCCTCGACGGCGGCGGTTTCGCCGGTTAGCATTCGCGGATGTCAGACTTCCACGGCGTCTTTCCCTATCTCGTCTCTCCCATCGATTCATCCGGCCGCATCAAGACCGATGTGCTGGGACGGCTGTGCGGCGATCTCATCAAGGCCGGCGTGCACGGCCTCACGCCGCTGGGCTCGACCGGCGAATTCGCTTATCTCGATCGCGCGCAGCGCACCGCGGTGGTGCAAGCGACCATCGAGGCTACGAACAAGCGCGTGCCGGTCGTCGCCGGCGTCGCGGCGACCGCAACCGCAGATGCGGTCGCGCAAGCGAAGGAATATCAACGCCTCGGCGCCGACGGCATCCTCGCCATCCTCGAAGCCTATTTCCCGGTGAAGGACGCGCAGATCGAGCAATACTTCCGTGCCATCGCGGATGCGGTCGACATTCCCGTCGTGCTCTACACCAACCCGCAATTCCAGCGCAGCGATCTATCGCTCGACGTGATCGCGCGCCTCGCGGAGCATCCGCGTATCCGATATATCAAGGACGCATCGACCAACACCGGCCGTCTCCTTTCGATCATCAACCGCTGCCCGAATATGCGCGTGTTCTCCGCCTCCGCGCATATTCCCGCCGCGGTCATGCTGATCGGCGGCGTCGGCTGGATGGCCGGTCCCGCCAACATCGTGCCACGGCAGAGCGTCCGCCTTTACGATCTTTGCCACGCGCAGAAATGGCCCGAGGCGATGGAGCTTCAGCGCAAGCTCTGGCGCATCAACGAGGCCTTTGCCCGCTTCAACCTCGCCGCCTGCGTCAAGGCCGGGTTGCAGCTCCAGGGTTACGACGTCGGCGATCCGGTGCCGCCACAGGCCGCTTTGACCGCGGACGAGCGCAAGGCGGTCGAGAAGACCTTGAAAGAACTTGATATTTAACCGAAGCCACAGCGCTGCCGCCGAACCGAATGTTAACGGTTCCTTGCTAGTCCTGACCGCAACGCACGCCCGGAAATGGGCGAGCGCGGGAGTGGTTTGTGGCGTTGACCGAGTCCCAGAACACCGAACGTCCGGTGCGCGCATCGCTCGCGGGTCTCACCGCGTTTGCGCGCGCGTGGCTCGCCGACGGCAGCCATCATCGTACCGCGCAAAAGGTTGCGGGTGCGGCCTTCATGATCCGCGTCGTCAGCGCCGCGCTGATCTATGCATCGCAGATTCTGTTCGCACGCTGGATGGGCAGCTTCGAGTTCGGCATCTACGTGTATGTCTGGACCTGGGTGATCCTGATTGGCGACGTGTCCGACCTGGGCTTCGCCCCCGCCGCCCAGCGCTTCATCCCTGAATACACCAAGCGCAAGGCGCATGAACTTCTGCGCGGCTTCCTGTTCCGCAGCCGCTGGCTGGCGGTGACGAGCGCGAGTCTGATCGCCGTGGTGGGCGCCATCGCGATCAACCTGCTCGAGCCGTGGCTCGCCAGCTACCTCGTCCTTCCGCTCACCATCGCCTGCATCACGCTGCCGTTCTACACGCTCATGCAGATCCAGGACGGCATCGCGCGTTCGTACAACTGGATTCATCTCGCGCTGCTGCCGCCCTATGTCGTCCGATATCTGCTGATGCTGACGATGATCGGCACGGCCTATCTGCTGAACTTCCCGACCGACGCCGTCACCGTCGTCAGCATGGTTGTCGTGTCGTTCGCAGTCACCGTGTTCGTGCAGACGATCGTGCTCAACCGCAGGCTTGCACGCGAGATCGAACCCGGCCCCAAGGCCTACGAAGTCAAGACCTGGTTCGCGATCTCGCTGCCGCTTTTGATGGTCGAAGGCTTCTATCTGCTGCTGACCAACACCGACGTTCTGGTGCTTCAGCACTTCCGTTCGCCCGATGACGTTGCGATCTACTATGCTGCGGCAAAGACGCTGACGCTGATTGCCTTCGTGCACTTCGCGGTGTCGGCCGCCGTCGCGCATCGCTTCAGCGAGTATAACGTGGCTTCCGACCACGCGCGGCTGAAGACGATCCTCTCGGATTCGATCCGCTGGACCTTCTGGGCTTCGCTCGCCTCCGCCGTCGTGATCCTCATGATGGGCCGCCCCCTGCTCTCGCTGTTCGGTGCGCGGTTCGTCGACGGCTATCCGCTCATGTTCATCCTGTCCGTGGGCCTGCTCGCGCGGGCCTCGGTCGGCCCGGTCGAACGCCTCCTCAGCATGCTTGGCGAGCAGCGCGCCTGCGCGATGATCTATGCCTCCGCTTTCGCGCTCAATCTCATGCTCTGCATCACCCTGATCCCGCGCTTCGGCATGGAAGGCGCCGCGATCTCCACCGCATCCGCGCTGGTGGTCGAATCCATTCTGCTGTTCTGGGTCACCAAGATCCGGCTCGGCTATCACGTCTTCGTCTTTGGCGGGCGCTAGCCATGCACGCGCCCCTCGCCCCCAAACTCCGCACCGAATGGCAGGCGTTCGAGACCCTGTCTTCCATCGCGCAGGAATGGCGCTCGCTCGCCGCGCGCGCGCTCGAACCGAATGTGTTCTATGACCCGGCCTTCGCGCTCGCTGCCGCGCCGGTGTTCGGCAAAGGCGTGGGTGCAACGCTGGTGTGGTCCGCGAGCGGCCGCTTGATGGGCCTGTTTCCCGGCCACGCAGGGCGTAACCATGCGGGCATTCAGACAGCCACGATCGGCTGGACGCATCCCTACGCACCGCTCGGCGTGCCGCTCGTCGATCGCGATGAGTCCGAGGCGGTGATCGCCGCTTGGCTCGATCAGATCGGACAGAATAACGGCCTGCTCGCGCTGTCCTACATTCCCGAGCACGGCCCGTTCTCCCGCGCGCTCGATGCGGTGCTGAAACGCACCGGCCGGCGTGATGCGGCGTTCGGGCACCATGAGCGCGCACTGCTCGATCCCGGCGCCGAGCGCGCCGGCTATCTCGACCGCGCCGTGTCCAGCAGCAAGCGCAAGGAAATCCGCCGTCAGCGCCGGCGTCTCGAAGAGGTCGCGCCGGTGACGTTCGCGACCATCACAGAGGCTCAGGATATCGGTGCTGCGCTGAAGGACTTCCTGGTCCTCGAAGCGAGCGGCTGGAAAGGCCTCGCCGGCACCGCCGCGGCCAACGATCCCGCGATCCGCAGCTTCATGGAAAGCGCAGTGTCGGGTCTCGCGGCACGGGCCCAAGCCCGCGTCGATCGCATGTCCCTCAACGGTCAGCCCATCGCGGTCTGCGTCACGCTGATGAGCGGCGACACGGCCTGGTGCTGGAAGATCGCCTACAGCGAGGGCGTCGCGCGCTATTCGCCCGGCGTACAGCTCGTGTTCGATCTCACCGCAAACCTTCTCGCGGACCAGACCGTCGCCCGCACGGACTCCTGCGCCACCGCCGGCCATCCGATGATCGATCACATCTGGAGCGAGCGGCTCGCTGTCAGCGACCGCCTGATCGAGGTGAAGCCGCAGGCGATCCCGTTCGGACTGACCTGCAGGCTCGAAGAGCTGCGCAGGACAGCCATCGCGCAGGCGAAGTCGCTGCGCGACAAGCTCCGCCGCTAAATCAAGCCTTCGACCGCAACAGACGCCGGATCACCTTGCCGGTCGTTGTCATCGGCATCTCGTCGATGAAGGCGACCTCACGCGGATACTCATGCGCCGAGAGCCGCGTCCGCACGAAGGCCTGGATCTCACCCGCGAGCGCGTCCGACGCCGCCTGTCCGCGCTTCAGCACGATGAACGCCTTCACGATCTCGCCCCGCACCGGATCGGGCTTGCCGATCACGGCAGCGAGCGACACCGCCGGATGCTTGATCAGGCAATCCTCGATCTCCGTCGGGCCGATGCGGTAACCCGCCGACGAGATCACGTCATCGTCGCGGCCGATGAAGGTGATGTAGCCTTCGTCATCCACCACGCCCTGATCGCCCGTCGTCATCCAGTCGCCGATGAACTTCTCGCGCGTCGCGTCGGGCTTGCCCCAATATTCGAGGAACATCACCGGATCGGGGCGCAACACCGCGATCTGCCCAAGCTCGCCGGGTTTCACCGGGTTGCCGTCCGGATCGAGCACTGCGACGGTGTGGCCGGGGATCGGCTTGCCGATCGCGCCGGGCCGCACGAGCCCAATGGCGGCGCAGGAGCCGACCACGAGGTTGCATTCGGTCTGTCCGTAGAACTCGTTGATCGACACGCCGAGCGCGGACTTGCCCCATTCGAAGGTCTCCGCGCCGAGCGCCTCGCCGCCGGAGCCCACCGAACGCAGCTTGATGTCGTGCCGGCCGCGCGGGTTCGGCACCGAGCGCAGCATCCGCAGCGCCGTCGGTGGAATGAATGCGTTGCGCACGCCGCACTTCGCCATCACGGAGAAGGCTTCCTCCGGATCGAACTTGTCGAAGCGCCGCGCCACCACCGGTACGCCGCAATAGAGGCTCGGCAGCAGACAATCGAGCAGGCCGCCGGCCCAGGCCCAGTCCGCCGGCGTCCAGAAGCGATCGCCGGGTTGCGGGAAGAAATCGTGGGGCAGGTCGATGCCCGGCATGTGCCCGATCAGCACGCGATGGGCGTGCAGCGCGCCCTTCGGCTGGCCGGTCGTACCGGACGTGTAGATCATCATCGCCGGATCGTCGGCACGCGTGACCACCGGCGCGAAATCGGATGATGCACGCTCGAGCGTTTCGTGAAAGCCGAGTGCGCTGAACTTGCCAAGGATGTCCGCTGCGCCGTCGATGGAGAACACAACTTCGACGCCCGGCGTCTCGATGCCGGCGAGCTTCGCGACGCCCTGCGCATTGGTGATGACCGCCTTCGCACCGGAGTTCTGCAACCGATAGCCGAGCGCATCCGCGCCGAACAACACCGCGAGCGGCAGCGCAATCGCGCCGAGCTTGTAGATCGCAATGTGAATGGCCGCGACCTCGGGCGCCTGCGGCAGCAGGATCGCAACGCGATCACCGCGCTTGATGCCGTGGGCTTGCAGCGCATTCGCGAGCCGGTTCGAGGTCTCGCGCAGCCAGCCGTAGCTGACATTCTGCACATGGCCCGAGGCATCTGCCGCCACCAACGCCAGCTTGTCGGGGTCCTGCGCCGCCCAGCGGTCGCAGACCTCAACGCCGATGTTGAATACCGCCGGCACGGACCAGCGGAAATCGCGGTAAATCTCGTCGTAACTACAATGGCCCGGCGGCATTGGAATGCAGGCTAGTCAGGCCAGAACCGGACGTAAAGCCGCCCGAAAAGCGTCCCCGTTTGAAACACAAAATTTGCGTGCGCGCGCCGCCGATGCGGCGAGTCCCCAGCAACATTCTGGCTTTGCGCGGACCGCCTTCACGAGTCTTCAATCACGCTCTGCATTCGCGCGATGCGAGGCTGCGAGTCTTCCGATATTTGCTGCATTTGAACGCGCTGCGGCGCTCCCGCCACACCGCATAGAAATCGATAAGGGAATGCGTGTAGCCTTGTAATGGTGCGTTGAAAGGCGCAACGTACTTCTCGTGTTGTGTGTGTGTGCGGCGAGTGTGAGTGCGTGTTGTGATCGACGTCGATGTTGTGCTCGTGAACATGGATGAGCGGACCGCCTTTTGCTCGGACGGCGTCACGCGTGCCTTCCACGAGATGTACGATTCCGAAGCGCAGATCACCGAAGATCCGGATGAGGCCATCGCCGCGGTCGTGAAGGTCGCCGACGACAAATACATCGTCCTCAAGCTGACCGACGAAGCGCAAACGCCGCTCAACTAAATCACTGGCTGCCAGAATTTATCCCCCGGCGTCATTCCGGGGCGTCCGCCGTAGCCCGAAGGGCGAAGGCGTGACGAGCCCGGAATCCAGAAGCACGTTCGGAGTCCTCATCTGGATTCCGGGCCCGCGAGCTTCGCTCGCGTCCCGGAATGACGCGGAGTTTGTCTTCCAGCACTTGAGCTCGCCAAAGCAACCGAACAAAAATCCGCCCGGTCCTCTCGGACCGGGCGGTTTTGATTTCGAACCTCGCCGGAAAACCGGCGAGAAACTTACACCGCTTCCTTGAGCTCCTTGGCGGCGCGGAAGGCGACCTTCTTGCTCGCCTTGATCTGGATCGGCTCGCCCGTCGCCGGGTTACGGCCCATGCGCGCGGCGCGCTTGCGAACGACGAGGATGCCGAGGCCGGCGAGGCGAATGCGATCGCCCTTCTTCAGATGCTTGGTGACGAGGTTCACCAGGTCACCGAGAATGGTTTCCGCCTGCTTCTTCGGCATCTCATGATCGGCCGCAAGGGAAGCGGCCAGGTGCTTCAGGCTGACGGTGTTCACCTTGGTCTTTGGTGCTGCTGCGGGCTGCGTGGCCATTGAGCGGAACTCCCTCTGAAATGAAGTGCCCTGAATACACGGAAATGGGCGGTTCGCAATCGGATGGCCTCGGAATCCGCCGTAAACAAGGCACTTTCGAGGGGGGTGGGCCGCTTTTACCGCCCCGTCGCGGCTGCATCCAAATTGGGCAAAAACCTTGATTTATCGAGGATTATCCGCGCCGATCGTCGGGCGTTGCCAGGATCAGCGCCCAGAACACCTTGTATTTCGAGCCCGGTGCATAAACCGCGGCGATTCCCATCTTGGTGGCCTGCTTCGCGAGCATATTCGCGCGGTGCGGGGGCGAATCACGCCAGCCCGAAAATGCCTCGGCCAATGTGTGGTATCCGGCCGAAATGTTCTCAGCCGCAGTCTTCGCATCAAAGCCCGAACGCTTCACGCGATCGCCCAGCGGACCGCCGATGTTGTGCTCCACCTTGTTCTTGGCGGCCATTGCTTGCGCCTGCGATTCCGCAAGCCGCATCAATTCGGGATCGAGCGTAACCGCACCGAGGCCGTTGTTGGCGCGATAGCCGGAGATCATTGACGCCGCCGCAGAGGCATCGAGCTGCGCGCCGTCCTCCGCCATGCTGCGATAGAACGACGGCGTGCCGGACGGCTTGTTGTCCGCCGCACAGCCAAGCAAGCCCGCGGACAGCGCGCAGAGCGTGAAAGCGCGCGCGGATTTCAAACAGGCATCAAGAAACATCCCGGTCCCCGCCAAAGACAGAACCGTGACTATGACGGCAAACTTTGACCGAAGGGTGAACAAGCCCATCCCCGCTCGTCCTACGAGAACTTCATCTTGAGGAGCTTTTCGGCGTTTCCGACCATGATCTTCTTGTAGACCGCCGAATCGAGATTCATGTCGTCCAGCGCCTTGATATGGACCGGAATGGCCGCGAGCGGCGCATCGGTGGCGAACACCACGCGATCCGCGCCGAAGAAGCTGAGCCCGCACGGCAGGCCGTTGGTGCCGCCGAACATTGCCGTGTCGGCATAGAACTCCTTGAAGTATTCCAGGTGCGGGCGCTTCAGCGAGGACAGCACCTTGGTGTGGTCCTCCTCGATGGTGCGGCTGCCAAGCACGTCCATACCGGGTCCGATGCGGCCGTCGAAATACGGGATCATGCCGCCGCCGAGATGGTGGGTGATCAGCTTGATGTTCGGATGGCGGTCGTAGATGCCGTCGAACACGAGGCGGCACATCGCGATTGTCGTCTCATACGGCCAGCCGAAGCACCACCACATCTCGAAGCGCGAGCGCGGCTCGGAGGCATAGTCGCTCATCGCCGACGTGCGCGCCGGATGAATCCAGACCGGCAGATCGTGCTGCGCCATCGCCGCGAAGAACGGGCGGAAGCGCGGCTCGTCGAGCGGATGGCTGGTGATGTTGGTATAGGTCTGCACGCCCCTCGCGCCCATCTTGATGGCGCGATCGGCCTCCGCGATCGAGAAGTCCACATCGTTGAGGTTCACCGCCGCAGCGAAGGCCGGAAAGCGATCCGGATATTTCGTGCAAAGCTCGGCCATCGAGTCGTTGGCGACCTTCGCGAGATTGTTGGCGACCGCGCCCTCCGCGATATCCTCGATGGGCGGATTCGGCAGCGAGATGATCTGCCGATAGTCCTTTCCGATTGCGTCCATGTCCTTGAAGCGCAGGTCGAGGTCGAACAGCTTCTTCACGCTGCGCAGCCGCTTGCCCATGTTCCCGAGCTTGGGCGAGCCGCGCTCCAGCTCCTGGAAAAAGCGCTCCGGGAAGATGTGGGTGTAGATGTCGACGATCATGACGTTTCCTACCCTGCCTATTTGTTCGGCGGACTATACGATTCCCGCCGCCTTTGCACATCGTTTGCCCGGCCCGAAACCTTCGTGGTAGCAACCCCGCAATGAGCACGGCCCCGGTCCAAGACAAGCAGAAAGAGATCACGTTTTTCGATGGCCACGCGGCCAACGATTCCTACGACGTGTTCACGCCGGAGAGCAGCGCGCGGCTGATCGACGCGATCGCCCGGCTCGGCCAATTCAAACGCGGCGACCTGCTCGCCGACCTCGGCTGCGGATCGGGCGTCTTCACGGACCTTCTGCACAAGCGGGGCTATGAGCCGACCGGTCTCGATATCAGCCCGAAGTTGATCGCGCTCGGCCAGACGAAATATCCCGGCGTCACGTTCCTCGAAGGCGACGTCGAGAAGCTGCCGTTCCCGGATGCGAGCATCGATGGCGTCGTGCTCTCCGGGATCGTGCACCACCTGCCCGACCCCTCGCGATGCGCTGCTGAGGCGTTCCGCGTGCTGAAGCCCGGCGGCCGGTTCGTAGCTTTCGATCCGAACCGCGCCAATCCCTTCATGTGGCTCTATCGGGTGAAAGCCTCGCCGTTTTACAGCCCGGTCGGCGTCACCGAGAACGAGCAGCCGGTGTTGGCCAAAGCCGTGGCCGCCACATTTGCCCATGCAGGGTTCAAAACCGGCACCGAATATCTCTCGAACCTTCGTTATCAATACATCGCATCTTCGCGTGTGCGCTGGCTCCTGCCCCTCTATAATGCGATCGATGGCGCGATGTTTGCCCCCAGCTTCATGGCGCCGTTCCGCTCCTTTGTCCTGACGTACGGGGAAAAGCCTTGAACTTTGCCGGCCCGCAAACGAGCCGTTCGGCCGCCGCCCAGACCGCAGACCTCACCGTGGTCGGCGGCGCAGGCCATGTCGGCGTGCCGCTGGTACTGTCGTTCGCAGCCAAGGGCCTTTCGGTCAACGTCAACGATCGCAACGAAGACGCGCTCAAGGTCCTGCAATCCGGCCGCCTGCCCTTCATCGAGATCGGCGCGGACGAACTGCTGACCAAGGCGCTCGCTGACAAGAAGCTCACCTTCACCAGCAAATCGAACGAGATTTCGACCAACGGTCCGGTGATCGTCACCATCGGCACGCCCGTCGACGAATTCCTCAATCCGGTCCGTCGCGTCATTCAGGATTGTCTCGACGAGATCGTCCCGCATCTGAAGGACGGCCAGCTCATCGTCCTGCGCTCGACGATCTATCCCGGCACCACCGAATGGATCGACGACTACTTCAAGCGCGCGGGCCGCAAGCTGAAGATCGCGTTCTGCCCGGAGCGCATCGTGCAGGGCAACGGCATCGAAGAGCTTCGCAAGATGCCGCAGATCGTCAGCGGCAGCACGCCCGAGGCCGAGGAAGAAGCCGCCGCTTTGTTCGCGCCGATCGTGCCGGAGATCGTGCGCGTGAAGCCGATGGAGGCGGAGTTCGCCAAGCTCTTCAACAACGCCTACCGCTACATCGAATTCGCCGTCACCAACCAGTTCTACCTGATCGCGAAGTCCGCAGGGCTCGACTACGAGAACATCCTGCAGGCGATGAAGCACAATTATCCGCGCGCGAAGAACATCCCGACGCCGGGCTTCGCCGCCGGCCCCTGCCTCGTGAAGGACACGATGCAGCTTCTCGCCTTCGCGCGGAACGAATTCGGGCTCGGCAATGCGGCAATCATGGTCAACGAGGGACTGCCGCTCCATGTCGTCGCGGACCTCCGCCGCAAATACGATCTCTCCAAGATGACCGTTGGCCTGCTCGGCATGGCGTTCAAGGCGGAGATCGACGACACCCGCGCCTCGCTCAGCTACAAGCTCAAGAACGAACTTGCGAGCCATGCGCGCGAGGTGCTGACCACCGATCCGTTCGTCACCACCGATCCGTCGCTGCGCCCGCTCGATGAGGTGATCGCGAAGAGCGACGTTCTGATCGTCTGCACACCGCACCGCGCCTATAAAAGCGCGGACCTGAAAGGCAAACCAGTGGTCGATGTCTGGGGCCTGCTGGAGAACGCGAACGTCGTTTAGTGACGATGGCGCTTCCGCTCGACATCATCATTCCGGTCTACAACGAAGGCGAGACCATCCTCGGAACGCTTCGCGCGCTGTCGCGCGAGTTGAAGACCCCGGCGCGCGTGATGATCTGCTACGACCGACCGGACGACAACACGCTGCCCGCGGTGCAGAACAATCCGGACAATCATCCGGGCCTTCAGGTCGAGTTCGTCAAGAATGTTTCTCGCGGCGCGCACGCCGCCGTCATGACCGGATTCGCCGCGAGCACCGCGCCCGCCGTCATCGTGTTTCCCGCCGACGATGACTTCAACGCCGGGATTCTCGACCGCATGGTGGCGCTCGCGAACGAAGGCAACGACGTCGTCTGCGCCAGCCGCTTCATGCCGGGCGGCACCATGCAGGGCTGCCCGTGGCTCAAGGCTGCGCTCGTTCGCACCGCCGCCTTCACGCTGCATTATTTCGCACGGCTTCCGACCAAGGACCCGACCAGCGGCTTCCGGCTGTTCTCCCGCCGCGTCATCGACCACATCGAGGTCGAGTCCGATGAGGGCTTCTGTTACAGCATCGAACTGCTGGTGAAGGCGCACCGGCTCGGCTGGCGCGTCGGCGAGGTGCCTGCGCTGTGGTTCGAACGCAAGGCGGGGCAGAGTCGCTTCCGCGTGCTGAAATGGCTGCCGGCCTATCTGCGCTGGTTCCGATACGCCTTCGCGACGACGTGGCTGCATCGTCCCGCGAGCACCGTCACGCTCAAACCCGAGGCCGCGCAAGGTTGACAGATATGGCTGACGAGTTTCCGAGGATCACGTCGCGCAAGATCATCAAGATCTCGCAATGGATGGATGTGATGGCGCGCGAGGTCGAGTTCGCCAAGGGCGAAGCGCCGCAGACCTATTACGCCGTGAGCCAGCTCGATTATCTCGCGATCCTCGCGGTGACGCCCGACGGCCGCATCCCGATCGTTCATCAGTATCGCCCGGCCCTCGAAACCTTCACCTGGGAGTTGCCCGCGGGCCTGCTGGAAAAGGGGGAAGACCCCGCGGAAGGCTCTGCGCGCGAATTGCTCGAAGAGACCGGCTATCCCGCGAAAAAGGTTCATTTCCTCGGCTCGGCGGCGGCCTGCACCGGGCGGCTGAACAATCAGGTGCACACGCTCTTCATCGAGACCGGCAAACAAGTCTCCGACTTCAAGCCCGAGCCCGGACTGACTGTCGCCTTGAAGACACCCGCCGAACTGGTGGCGATGATCCGCTCCGGCGAATTCGTGCAACAGCTTCACCTCGGCGCACTGATGCTGGCCGAGCTGAAAGGCCTTCTGACGCTTCCACGATAATCAGCGCTTCGCCGCGACGCCGGTGAACCTGGCCCACCAATCGAGCACTGTCGAAAGCCAGCGCATCAGCAGATTGGCTTCAAGCTGTTCCGCAAAGCGCGGCCAACGCTGCTGCAACAAACGAAGCCCCTCGTCGCGTAGCCATACCATACACACCAGCATGGTGATGAACCACGTCAGGTAATAGTAACGGTCCGCCGAGAGATAGAAGAGAGCGACCGGATGCTGCGCCAGCATCGCCCATGCCGTAAGCCGCAGCCACAGATCGAAGCCGCGCGTTAGCGCGACACGAATGAGCACAGCCACCGCCGCCGCATGCAGCGGAATCATGATGAACGATTCCGACGGACCTGCGAGCCACCGCGCGATCTGCAAAAAGCCGCGCCGGATGTTCTCGCCGCCGAAATTGAAATGGATCAGCTCACCGAACATCGCGATCCACGCCGACGGCGGCATCGGCAGCGCTTCAGCGATCGTCGCGTTCGACGAGAACAGCACGAGCACGCCGCCGAAATAGTAGTTGTGCAGCGCCATGCCGAGCGCCGGCATGAAGCCGAAGCACAGCCCGGCGATACGCCACGCCTGCATCTGCCAGAGCGCCGCGAGTCCGGCGCCGCCGAGCAGGATGCCGGTCGCGGGCGCGAGATTGGGCCGCACCCACAGTGCCAGTGCAAACAGCAGCCCCGCGGCGAAGGCCGGCGCGAACCGCGCGCCCGGTCCTTTCGTCGTCGGGCCGAGCAACAACACAAAGCCGCCGATGAACAACGCCGCCGCAGCAGGATCGGCAAAGCCGCGCGCCGCCCACTTCGCATAATTGAAGAACGAGGTGCCGAACACCGCGCCGACCGGAATGGCGATGAACACCAATGTGAAGCCGAGCGCGGCCCGCGCCGAAAAGAATCGTTTGAACGCCAGGAACACGAGGAACGGCAGCGCCAGCATCAGCGAGAGATAGAGAAAGAACATCTCACCGAAGACGAACTGCTCCACAGCGCGGAAATAACGCAAGCCTGGACCACCGTAATAGTAGACGCTCTCGTCGCCCTCCAGCGCCTTCGCCCATTCGCCTGCGTGCAGGAACTGCGCGATGTGCCGCCCGACCCCCTCGTAGAACAAGCCGTCGTCGCCGCCATCGAAGGGCCGCACGCCGCTGATGAAACTCGAGTCGTTGAGCACCACCACGGCGAGCGCCAGCCCGAGAAGCACGAGCGGCAAGGTCAGGTCGCGCTTCTCCCACCGCACCAGCAGCATCAGCACCGCCGCGACGCCGATCAGCGCCAGCCCCGGCGCAATCAGCCTTCGAAACTGCACAGTCGCGTTCGCCTCCAGACTCATCGCGAGAGGCGTTCCGATCGACATGCCGATGATGCGCTTGCCAACGTCGCCGCTCTCGATCGGACGGCATGCCGGCTGCAAATGATTCCAGCGCACGAAGGTCTCGTTCGCGCCTTCCCACAACACCTTGCCTTGCCAGCATAGCGTGCTGCCGGCGAACTCCGCCGGCAGGCGATACATCACGAAGTAAGGCACCGTAACCTGCCAGGGATTCAGCACATCCCACCAGCGTCCGCGCTTGCCGCGCTGGATATCGCTTGCGCCGTACCAGTTGTATTGCTTCTCGTTGATCGCGCCGAGGCGGAGCCACACCGCATCGGAAAAGCCGATGCCGGTGACGCGCCGCGACATCTGCGGCGTGTCGAACAGCGCGTCGGCGGAATACGCGAAAGCGCGATCTGGCATTGCGCCACGCCAGCAGCCCGCCGAGCCGGGCTTGCAGCGCTTCTCCGCCGGATAGGTCTGATCGAACTCCGCCAGCATCGCGCGGAACGCATCGGCCGGAAGCCCCTGCTCCAGCGCGCCGCCGCGGCCGTCGACGACGAAAACGTTATGGCCCTCCTCGATCTTCGGCGCGGGCATCAGCATGGTGCCGAGCATTGCCGCGAGCACCACGGCAACGGCGATCAGCCACGCGCGCGCCTCAAGGACGATCGCACCCCGCAGGATCACAGCCGCCGCGATCACCAGCAGTCCGTAACGGAACAGGTCGTTCACCGGCAGGCCAAGCGCAGCCATCACGAGCAAAAGCGCCGCCATCCGGGGCCAAAAGCCGCTCCGTCCGCCGCTGTCGATGGATGGATTCAAGGCAAGCGAATTCAAGACAAATCCCGCGTGATTTGGCGCGACCGTATCGCCCGAAAACCGCCCTGTCGATCATCCCTTGACCGATACGCCCCTGCCGACCAGATTGCGCCCGCTTTCGCCAGCCAACAGGGAAACGACGTGATCCGCCTCGGCATCGTGGGCTGCAACTACGGACGCGCGGTCCTTCTTCCGGCGTTTCGCGCCGACCCGCGCTGCGAGGTCGCGGCGCTCGCGGGGACAAATGCCGCGCGCACGGCGGAGCTTGCCAATGAGTCCGGCATTCCGCAGGCGTTCGGCGACTGGAAGGCGATGATCGAGCAGGCCAACATCGATGCGGTCGCGATCGCGGTGCCGCCGCGCGTGCAGCCGACCATCGCGATGGCGGCGCTGGAGCGCGGCAAGGCCGTGTTCGGCGACAAGCCGCTCGCCGCTGATCTCGACACCGCGGCTGCGATGCAGAAGCAGGCGGCAGGAAAAACCACCATCGTCGATTTCGGCTTTCCGGAAGTGCCTGCCTGGCGCAAGGCCAAGGCGATGATGGACGATGGCTCCATCGGCACGCTGCGCCATGTCCAGCTCACCTGGAATGTCGAGAACTACGCGACGAAGATGCGCCTGAAGGACAGTTGGAAGGCCAACGGTGCGGAAGGCGGCGGCGCACTCGGCAACTTCGTCAGCCACACCTTCTATTATCTCGAGTGGCTGTGTGGCCCGATCGCGAGCCTCACCGCGCGCTTGTCTGCGCTCCCGGACGATCCCTCCTTCGAGACCGGCGTGACGCTCGCACTGTCGCTCCGCTCCGGCGCCGCAGGCAGCGTCGCCATGAGTTCGGCGTCTTATCTCGGTTCCGGCCATCGGCTCGAAATCTACGGCGAGGACGGCACGCTGGTGCTGCACAACCCGACCGCCGATTACATGCGCGGCTTCACGCTGATGCACGGCCGCCGCCCGGCCACAGCGCTTGAGCCCGTTTCGATCGAGGCCGACCCGCTCGATGCGAAACACAAGGATGGCCGCGTCGCCGTCTCCGCCCGCCTCGCCGTGCGCTTCCTCGACGCCATCGAGAAGCGCGGCACAACATCACCCTCATTCGCCGATGGCCATCGCGTGCAGGTGCTGATCGACGCCGCTCGCCGCTCGCACCTGACCGGCCGTGCCATCGACATTCCCGGAGCCACTCAATGAGTTCCCGCATTCTCGTCACCGGCGGTTCCGGTTTCATCGGCTCCGGACTCGTGAAGGCCCTCGTGCGCGACGGCCATAAGGTCCGCGTGTTGGACGACAACTCGCGTGGCGCTCCGCGCCGTCTCAAGGAGGTCGAGAAGGACATCGAGTTCATCGCCGGCGACATCCGCGACGCGTCCGCTGTCGCCGCCGCAGTGCGCGGCATGGACGAGGTCCACCACCTTGCCTACGTCAACGGCACCGAGTTCTTCTACTCGCAGCCCGATCTGGTGCTCGACGTCGGCGTCAAAGGCATGGTCAACGTGATCGATGCCTGCCGCGCCGCGAATGTGCGCAAGCTCATCCTCGCCTCAAGCTCCGAGGTCTATCAGACGCCGCCGAAGGTGCCGACCGACGAGACCGCGCCGCTGATCGTGCCGGACGCCACCAACCCGCGTTACTCTTACGGCGGCGGCAAGATCATCAGCGAGTTGATGGCGATCAACTACGGCCGCAAGCACTTCGACCGCGTGCTGATCTTCCGCCCGCACAACGTCTACGGCCCCGACATGGGCTTCGAGCACGTCATCCCGCAGTTCGTGCTGCGGCTGAAGCGGCTCGCGGCGAAACATCCGTCCGGCAAGCTGCCGTTCGAGATTCAGGGCGACGGCAGCCAGACCCGCAGCTTCTGCCACGTCGACGATCTGGTTCAGGGTGTGCTCGTCATGCGGGACAAGGGCGAGCACCTTGGCATCTATCACGTCGGCACTCTCGAAGAGATCACCATCGCCGACCTCGCCCGCCGCTGCGCCGCCCATTTCAAGCGCGAGATCGAGTTCGTGGTGAAGCCCGCCCCCGCCGGCGGCACCGACCGCCGCTGCCCGGACATCGGCAAGCTGGGCAAGCTCGGCTACGCCCCGAAAGTCCCGCTATCCCAGGGCCTTCCGCCGACCGCGGACTGGTACTGGGCCAACGAAAGCCTTGCGCCAAAAGCGTAATTCGGGGCATGTCCTTGCCGCCTGCTTAACCGAAGCGGCCAAGGAGAATTTCGTGTTCCCAACCAAAGTCGCCCGCGCTGCGGGCACCGGCGCCAGCGTCCCGGTCGAATGCTGCCAGATCTGCGGCAACCCCAAGCTCGAGACCGTGCTGTCGCTCGGCTACATGCCGCCGGTGAACCAGATGAAGCCGGTTGGCGAACCGCTGACGCAGTTGCCTTGGTTCCCGACCACACTGCTTTATTGCGACACCTGCGAGCTGGTGCAGCTCGGCCTCGCGGTCGATCCGGTCATCATCTTCCCACCCGAGTATCCGTACACCAGCGGCATGACCAAGCTCCTGCGCGACAACTTCGCGGAGCTTTATGCCGAGTCCTCGAAGATGCTCGGCCTGACCAAGGACGACTTCTGCGTCGACATCGGCTCCAACGACGGCACGCTGATCTCGAACTTCCAGAAGGGCGGCCATCGCATCCTCGGCATCGAGCCGACCGACGTGTCGAAGATCGCGAACAGCCGCGGCATCCCGACCATCCAGCGCTACTTCGGCAAGGAGGTCGCGCGCGAGGTGAAGGCGCAGCACGGCGCGGCCAAGGTCGTCACCGCCGCCAACTGCTTCGCGCACATCGAGGACGTGCACGCCATCGTCGAAGGCATCATCGAGTTGCTCGCGCCGGATGGCGTGTTCATCTCGGAGTCGCACTATCTCATCAAGCTCTTGGAAACCCTCCAGTACGACACCGTCTATCACGAGCACCTGCGTTACTACTCGGTCGGCAGCCTGAAGCATCTCCTCGAGATGCACGGGCTCGAGGTCTTCCACGCGCGTCCAATCCCCTCGCACGGCGGCTCGATCCGCGTTTACGCCGCGCGCAAGGGCACGCGCCCGGTTCAGGCCAGCGTGAAGCAGATGCTCGACGCCGAGCCCAAGGGCGACGCCATGCGCAAGCGCCTCGGCGAGTTCGAGAACGACGTGATGATGTCGAAGCTCCGCCTCCACGCGCTCATTCGCGACGTGAAGGAAAAGGGCGGCCGCATCGTCGGCATCAGCGCGCCGTCGCGCGCGTCCACGCTGTTCAATTACGTCGGCCTCGACGAAGCGATCATCGACTACGTCTGCGAGATCCAGGGCTCGCTGAAGATCGGCAAGTGCATGCCCGGCACGGGCATCCCGGTCGTCGAGGAGAGCAAGATGTTCGACGACCAGCCGGAATGCGCGATTATTTTCTCCTGGCACATCGCCGATGAGCTTGCGCCGAAGTTGCGCGCGAAAGGCTACAAGGGCATGCTGGTGACGCCGCTGCCGGTGCCGAGAGTGCTTTAGCCAAGAGTGCTCAAATAAAGAGCGCCGTGGCGTTTGGGGAGTAAGACGAGCATGGCTGAGGTTTTCGTCGCCAAGGTTGCGGACTTCCCGGACGGCGACCGCCGCATCGTCCAGCACGGCGCACACGACATCGGCGTCTTCCACTGGCAGGGCGAATTCTACGCCTATGCGAATGTTTGCCTGCATCAGGGCGGCCCGGCCTGCGAAGGCCTGATCATGCACAAGGTCGAAGACGTCATCGGCACGGACAAAACCTGGCAGGGCCAGAAATTCTCCGAGAAGGACGTCAATTTCGTCTGCCCGTGGCACGGCTATGAGTACGATATCCGCACCGGTGAGTGCCCGGGCGACCGACGGCTCAAGCTTCGCTCCTACAAGGTTGTCCGCCGCGGCGACGACGTTTTCGTCACTGTCTGAGATTGGCGCTCAAGGAACACGCTCATGGTCGATCTTCCGCTCAGCGACAACCGCCGCATGAAGGTCGACGAGTTCGACTCCGGCAAGATGCTCGCCAACGCCGCCAAGCAGGCGAAGATGCGCGGCTACGACAAATTCCCGATCGTCGATGTCGACTCTCATCATTACGAGCTCGAGTCCTTCGACCAGATCCTCGAGTACATGGACGACCCTGTCCTCAAGCAGCTCGCCCAGATGGCGAACTCCGGCAACTCCAAGGGCGTCGGTGTGATGCCCGGCGGCGTCGGCTATCAGGACATGGGCGGCCGCGTCACGCGCTACCCGCTGCGCCGGATCGAGAAGACCGAGCCCGGCGTGCATCGCGACGTGTCGCTGACGCGGCGCTGGATGGACGCGATGGGCATCGACATCGCGGTGCTGTTCCCCTCGCCCATGCTTCAGCTCGGCTTGCATCCGCAGGTCGAAGTCGAGGTCGCCCTGTCACGGGCCTACAACAAATGGCTCTGTGAGCGCGTACTGGAAGAAGAGTCCCGCATCCGCTCGATGATCTATCTGCCGTTCAACGATCCCGACGCCAGCTACCGCATGGTCAAGGAGTTCGCCGGCAAGAAGGGCGTCTGCGGCTTCATGGTGACGTCGGCGCGCTTCAAGCCGGTGCACGACAACGCCTACATGAAGATCTACGCGTTGCTGGAGGAGATGAACCTCCCGCTCGCGTTCCACGCCGGCTACAACTGGAATGAACAGTCGATGACGCAGATGAACAAGTTCATCTCGGTCCACGCCATCGGCTTCGTGTTCTACAACATGATCCACATGACCAACTGGGTCATCAACGGCATGGGCGAACGCTTCCCCAAGCTGAAGGTGTTGTGGATCGAGAGCGGCCTCGCGTGGCTGCCGTTCATGATCCAGCGCCTCGACAACGAATATCTGATGCGCTCGTCGGAGTGCCCGCAGCTCAAGAAGCTGCCGGGCGAATACATCACCGACATGTATTACACGTCGCAGCCGATGGAGATTCCGCGCGACATGAGCCTGTTGGAGTCGACCTTCAAGTGCATCAAGGCCGAGAGTCAGTTGCTCTACTCCTCGGATTATCCGCACTGGGACTTCGACCTGCCCTCGACGATCTACGACCTGCCGTTCCTGAAAGAGAAAGCCAAACGCGACATCCTCGGCGGCAATGCACTCAAGGTCTTCAACATCGACATGGGCGGGAACAAGCTCGCCAAGGTCGCGTAGCGCGGTCCAACATCGGCGTGTGACATGAGCGCCAAACCCATCATCATCGTCGGCGGCGGGCCCGTCGGGATGATGTTGGCGTTGAACCTGGCCGCGCTCGGCACGCGCAGCATCCTGATCAACTCGCAGACGAAGCCGCGCTGGCATCCGAAAGGCTCCACGCAGAACTCACGCACGATGGAGCACTACCGGCGGCTCGGCATCGTCGACTCGATCCGCTCCACCGGCCTGCCGAAAAGCCTTCCGACCGACGTCACCTATTTCACCCGGCTCTCCGGCTATGAACTCGCGCGCCTGCAAATGCCATCCGAGCAGGACAAACTCGCCGCACGCGGGCGCGCACCCGCCGACGATCAGGTGGTCGAGCCGATCTTCCGCTGCAACCAGATGCACGCCGAGGCGCGCATCTTCGAGCACGTGCAAGCCTGCCCGCTGATCGACAAGCGCTACGGCTGGGATTGCGTCGCCTGGAGCGAGCAGCCGGACGGCGTCACCGCGGAGATCGTCGAAGCCGAGACCGGTCAGCGCGAGATCGTCCGCGGCGCCTATCTCGCGGGCTGCGACGGCGGCCACGGCATCGTGCGCCGTCAACTCGGCGTCGGCTATCTCGGCGAGACGCCGACCATCCAGCCTTATCTTGGCGGCCCGATGGTCTCGACCTACTTGCGCGCACCCGAGCTTGCCTCCATCGCCGGGACCAACTGCTGGCAATACTGGATCGTGAACCACGACGTGCGCTCCAACATCGTTGCGGTCGACGGCAAGACCGAGTTCCTGTTCAGCACGCGTCTTGAACGCCCCGACCAGACGCCCGACGACGCGACAATCGCCGCGGCGTTCCGCGCCAGCATCGGCCGCGACATCAAGACCGAATTCATCGCCCACGCCACATGGACCGCGGGCCAGGCCTTCGTCGCCGAGCGGTTCGGCCAGGGCCGCGCCTGGATGGCGGGCGACAGTGTGCATCTGTTCACACCGACCGGCGGCTTCGGCATGAACACCGGCGTCGATGACGCCGCCAACCTTGCCTGGAAGCTCGCAGGCTTGGCGCAAGGCTGGGGCGGACCGAGGCTCGCCGAAAGCTACGAGACCGAGCGCCGCCCGATTGCTTTCCGCAACACCGGCGCGTCGAAGCGACTCGCCCGCAACGTCGGCGCAACGCCAGTCAGCATCGATATCAACGATGATACGCCCGCGGGCATCGAAGCACGCAAGAAGGCGCACGACTATCTGAGCGGCGGCGGTCCCGAGTTCGCCTCACTCGGCGTGCAACTCGGCGCGCGCTACGATACCTCCCCCATCGTCATTCCCGACGGCGCCCCGCCCGCCGATGACCTGTTCGACTACAGACCGAACGGCGCGCCCGGCGGCCGTGCGCCGCATGTCTGGATCGGCGAAGGCCGCGGCATCGGCGACTCCATCTACGACCGTTTCGCGCACGGCTTCACCGTGCTGCGCCTCGGCAAGACACCGCAGAACGTGGACGCCTTCGTCGCTTCATTCAAAGCGCGCGGCATTCCGACGGCCGTGCTTGATGTTCCGAATTCAGTCGCCCGCGATCTTTACGAGCGCGACATCGCGATCATCCGCCCGGATCATCACATCGCCTGGCGTGGGAACGATTGCCCACCAGATGCAGACAAGGTCGTCGGACAAATCGTCGGCCACTGAGAATAAAACGGGGAGGAATAGATGAAGAAAGGCTTCGTATCATTCGCGGCCACGATATTGCTCGCCTGCGCCACGCCGGTTTCCGCGCAACAGGTTTCGCATCGCCCTATCCGTATTGTCGTGCCGTTCGAAGCCGGCGGCGCGATGGACATCATCATGCGCGTCGTCAGCAAGCAGGTGACTGATAAGGGCGGCCCGCAGATCGTCGTCGAGAACAAGACCGGCGCGGGCGGCGCCATCGGCGTCATGTCGGTGAAGGACGCAGCCCCCGACGGCACCACGCTCGTTCAGGTGTCGAGCAGCACGCATGTGCTCAACCCGCACACGTCGAACATCCCCTACGACCCGGTAAAGGACTTCCAGCCGATCGTCATGCTGGTGAAGGTGCCGACCATCCTCGCGGTGCCTGCGAACTCGCCTGCAAAAACCTTCGCCGAGTTCGTCGACTACGCGAAGAGGAAGCCGGACGGCCTCACCTATGGCTCCGCCGGCGTCGGCTCCGCGCCGCACATCACCGGCGCGCTGCTGGAGAAATCGCTCGGCGTGCGGATGACCCACGTGCCCTATCGCGGCATGGCTGGCGCGATGACCGACGTGATCGGTGGCCGCCTCGATTTCGTTTACAGCAGCATCCCATCGATCGGCGGCGCAGCGGCCGACGGCCAGATCCGGCTGCTCGCCATCGCCGGCAAGGATCGCATCAAGGCCTATCCGGAGCTTCCGTCCATGAAGGACGTCGGCCATCCCGACGTCGACGTCGATCTCTGGTTCGGCGTGATGGCGCCGCTTGGCACCGATGCCGTGACGGTGAAGGCGCTCAACGAGATGTTCACGCAGGCGACCAATGCGCCTGAGTTGACCGAGCGCTTCAAGCAACTGGGCGTCGAGATCGCGACGGGCTCGCCCGCGCAATTCAAACAGGCCATCGAGGGAGACAACGCCCGCCTGGGTCCCTTCGTGAAGGAACTGACCGCGAAGAAATAGCGGTCAGCGCGGCGGGGCCATCGGCTGGTGTTGCGAGAGCTTGGCGAGCGCCGCCTGCCGCGCGCTTTCCCGGCGCATATAGGCGGCGACGTATTCGGGTGTGTTGCCGGCCGGCACCGTCATGCCGAGTTCCGCCATCCGCTGCCTGAACGTCTCGGACTGAACGGCCTCATTGAGCTGCTTGTTGAGGAAAGCGATGACCGGCGCCGGCGTCTTGACGGGCGTGGCGAGCCCGACAAAGCCCCGATGATCGAAGTTGGGATAACCGAGTTCTTCCATCGTCGGCACGTCGGGCCATGCAGCGATCCGCCTTGAGCTTGCAACCGCGAGCGCGCGGAGCTTGCCGTCATCCACCAGGGGCTTGGCCTGCGAGTAATAGGCGAAGGCCCCCTGAATTCCGCCTCCGGTCACGTTGCGCACCGCTTCGCCGGAGCCGCGATAGGGCACGCCCACGATGTCGGTCTTGGCCAGCGCGTTGAGCTGGGCGAGCGCGATCGCCGGCGATGTCGCGAGACCTGACGTGCCGAAGCTGAATGTCTTCGGTTTCGCCTTCGCGGCCTCGATAAGCTCGGCCAGCGACTTGTACGGCAAATTGGCGTCGATGATGAGCACCAGCGGCGGGCCTTCGACGATCATCCCGATCATCGAGAAATCGTCGATCGCATTGTAGCCCACCGGCATGTAGTGAAGGTTCTGCACGTCTGCGACCGAGTTGGCGAACAGCGTGTATCCGTTCGGCTCCGCACGCACCGCGATGCCGCCCCCAATGGTGCCCGAGCCGCCAGGCTTGTTCTCGATGACGAAGTTCTGGCCGGTCCGCTCTTGCATCATCGTGACGGCGAGGCGCACCGGGACATCGGTCAGGCCACCCGCCGCGAATGGCACGATCACGGAGATCGGCCGGCTCGGGTAGTTCTGCGCTTGCAGGCTTGCAATCGAGCCTGCGAAGGCGACAAACGCCACGAGCAGAAGGCAGAGGCAGAGCCGCACACGAGACATGATGTTTCGCTCCCGTCGATGAGATCGCGCCGATGCTAGCGCAGGCTGCCGTGGGATGAGAACGCTGCATGACGTGCGCCAATTGGCGCACATGCTGATTCAAGATGCACGCTCGCCGAGTGCCTACCAAGCGGAGAAGACCAGCATTCACACCACCCATTGGCGCTTCCCCACACCAGATTCGAATGCGACAGTCCGTGACTTCGCAACGACTCTCACGGTCATGAATCGAGATCAGCGCAGCGCCCGGATTGGAGTCTTGGAGACCGCGGCACCCGATCCGCAGCGTCTCGCGCTCTGGGAGCTGTTTCAGCGCTGCTTGAAGGAGCTTGGCAACACCAACACGGCCTATGAATTCCGCTGGGCGCAAGGACGCACCGAGCGGCTCGCGCCACTGGCCGACGAGCTGATCCGTCTTGGCGTCGACGTGATGGTGACAGCCGGTACGCCAGCCGCCGCCGCTGCGAGCCGTGCCACCGCCGTCATTCCCGTTGTCATGGCGACCGGCGTCGCCCTCGGCACGCAACTTACGGACGGCGCGGGCAAGCCGAACGCGAATGTCACCGGCATCAGCGATCTGCCGCCCGGCGTCAGTGAGAAGCGGCTGGCGCTGTTACAAACGATGATCGGACAAGGCGCCCCGCTCGCCCTCCTCTGCGACCGCGGCAATCCGTCGTCGCCGCTTGCGCTCAGCGAAACTCAGAAGGCCGCGCAGCCGCTCGGCATCGCCGTGAAGGACTATTGGATCACTTCCGCCGACGAATTCGGCAAGGTGCTCGCGGCGATGAAGGCGGACGGCCTCCGCGGCTTCGTCGTCGCGCCGGGCGGGCTATTCTTCGCACAACGCGAGGCGCTGGGCGAGATCGCCATCGCGAACGGCCTCGCCACGATCGCTCCGCGCCGCGAGTACACCGAGTCCGGCTGCCTGATGACCTACGGCGCGCCGATCCGCGAGAACTACCGGCAGGCGGCAAGTTACGTGAGCCGGATCCTGCGCGGCGTGAAGCCTGCGGACCTGCCGGTTGATGAGCCGACCGAGTTCGATTTCGTGATCAACATGACGACGGCGAAGGCGCTGAAGCTCCTGGTGCCGCCGGAGTTGCTGGCGAAGGCCGACACGATCGGCTGATTTCGTCCGCTGTCATCAAACACACCGCTATCGTCCCCGCGAACGCGGGGACCCATAACCACCACTTTTTGTATCTGTGAAGCAGAGCTGCCCCCGCTTTCGCGGGGATGACAGCGGAGTGTATTGCGCGAGCAAAGAACTCGACTGTCATCGCCGG
>JBFLYS010000049.1:0-26719 GCA_040756555.1 Pseudomonadota bacterium
TGGTTGTGCACGAGGATGATTGCGGTGGCGCTATGCTCCAGCGCGCGCTTGACGACCTCGCGCGGATAGACCGGCGTGTGATCGATGGTGCCGGTCTGCTGCACCTCGTCGACGATCACTTGATTGCGCTTGTCGAGGAAGATGATGCGAAGCTGCTCCTTGTCCTCGAACGCCATCTCGGTGCGGCAATAGTCGAGCACCGCCTTCCATGACGACAGCACCGGACGCTTCTTCACCTGTCCGCGCGCGAGACGCCCGGCGGCGGCCTGCACGATCTTGAGATCGGTGATGACGGAGTCACCGATACCCTTCACCTCTGCGAGCCGCTTCGGCGGTGCGCCAAGCACTTCGGCGAACGAGCCGAATCGCGCGATCAGCTCCTTCGCCAGCGGCTTCACGTCCCGCTGCGGAATGGAGCGGAAGAGAACCAGCTCCAGCAATTCGTAATCGGGGACGGCATCGGCGCCCGCGTCGCGGAAGCGCTGGCGAAGCCGATCGCGGTGGCCGAAATAATGCGGCAGCGCGACTTCAGCCAAACCGCTTTCAGGCTTGGCCTCGTCCTTGCGGGTTTTGATCGACGGCTTCGCGGGCATGGTCAATCGACGCAACAGACAAACAAAACGGAATAAGAAAACGCACCCAGCATGATGGGTGCGCTGCCGGTTTGCAATCGCGAAGGTTGTGCCGTCTAGGCGGTCTTGTAGGGCGGCTTGTCGAGGCCCTTCGGGGAGGGCGTGAAGATCTCGACACCGTTCGCTGTCACGCCGACCGTGTGCTCGAACTGCGCGGACAGCGAGCGGTCGCGCGTTACCGCGGTCCAGCCATCGGACAGCACCTTCACATGCGGGCGGCCGAGATTGATCATCGGCTCCACCGTGAAGAACATGCCGGGCTTCAGCACGATGCCTTCGCCGGGACGGCCGACGTGGACGATGTTCGGCTCGTCGTGGAACAGCCGGCCGAGGCCGTGGCCGCAGAAGTCGCGCACCACGCTCATGTGCTGGCCTTCGACGAAATTCTGGATCGCGGCGCCGATGTCGCCGGTGGTGGCGCCGGGGCGGATCACGTTGATGCCGCGCATCATCGCTTCGTAGGTGATGTCGATCAGCCGTTCGGCGCGCCGCGGCACCGGGCCGACCGTGTACATGCGGCTCGAATCGCCGTGCCAGCCGTTCAGGATCAGCGTGACGTCGATGTTGACGATATCGCCGTCCTTCAACGGCTTCTCGTTCGGGATGCCGTGGCAGACGACATGATTGATCGAGGTGCAGGTCGACCTGCGGTAGCCGCGATACATCAGCGTCGCGGGCAGCGCGCCGTGGTCGAACGCGAACTCGCGCACGAGCTGATCGATCCGGTCGGTGGGGACGCCGGGACGCACCTCGTCGACAAGCATGTCGAGGCACGCGGCGGTGAGCCGCCCGGCCTTGCGCATGCCCTCGAAGGCTTCCTTCCCGTGCAGCTTGATCTGCCCGGTTTTGCGCAGCGGGGCTGCGACGGCTTCCACGTAGCTCATAGGACGTAACCCATTGGGTCCAATTTAATCGCTGCGTTGCACAAGGCAAGTTGCGGAATTTGCATACGAAAGCGGCGTTAGTGGGTCTTCGCGACCTTATCGAAGCGATCGCGGGCCTCCTGGATTGCCGACCGATTTTGCCGCGCCCACAGGCCGAGCCCACTCACAGGTTCCAGCAGCGAGCGGCCGAGCTTGGTCAGCTCGTAGTCCACGCGGGGCGGGATGGTCGGGAATACGGTGCGGGTCACGAGACCGTCGCGCTCCAGCCCCCGCAGGGTGAGCGTCAGCATCCGCTGCGAGATGCTGCCGAGCGCGCGGCGCAGCTCGTTGAAGCGCTTGGGCCCGTCGCCCATCGCGGAAACCACCAGGATCGTCCACTTATCGCCGACCCGCGACAGGACCTCGCTGACGGCCCGGCAATCCTCGGCCACATGCAGGTTACCCGGTATCATTTTTGTGCCTTCTTGCCGATTTTTGACGGTCATTTATTTTTCCTCGGTATCAAAAGATAACTCACTTACAGAAGGTAACATTGTTATGGCTCAGTTCAAGGTCGCAGTTGTCGTCGGCAGCAACCGCCGCGACTCCATCAACCGCAAGCTCGCCCAGGCGCTGGTCAAGCTCGCGCCTGCGGATGTCTCCTTCAAGATCGCCCAGATCGACGACCTGCCGATCTACAACCAGGACCACGAGGGCAACCTTCCGGCCAGCGTCGCCCGCTTCAAGGACGAAATCACCGCCGCCGACGGTGTGCTGTTCGTGACGCCGGAGCATTCGCGCTCGATCCCGACCGCGCTCAAGAACGCCATCGACTGGGGCGCCCGCCCGTGGGGCAAGAATTCGTGGGCCGGCAAGGTCGTGGCCGTCACCGGCACCTCGCCCGGCGCCATCTCCACCGCGCTCGCGCAGCAGCACTTGCGCCAGATCATCGGTGCGCAAGGTGCGCTCCTGGTGGGCGGCGAGTTCTACATCCAGTTCAAGCAGGGTCTGGTGGACGACGCCGGCAACATCACCGACGAGAGCACCAAGAAGTTCCTGCAAGGTTTGGTCGATCAGCTTTCGAAGCTGGTCGCGCAGCTCAAGAAGTAAACCTCACTCCACGATCGGAACGGATGCGTCGATGGCGATCGACTCGCGCGCGATCTTGCAGCGCCAGGCGATGGCCTCGACGCCCCGTCCGCGGGCACGGTCGAACGCTGCGCCGTATTTCGGATCGATGTCGCGCGCGAGCTTGAAGCTCTGCGCCGAGCCGATCTGGATCAGATAGAGCATCACCGCGCGGGCGCCGGCGGCGACCATGTCGCCCAGCTCTTCGAGATGCTTCGCGCCGCGCTCGGTCTTCGCATCGGGAAATTCCGCGAGGCCTTTGGTGCGCATCAGGTGCACGTTCTTGATCTCGACGTAGCAGGGCGGCCGCTTCGCGCTTTCCAGCAGGAAATCGACGCGCGAGTTCTTGCCGTATTTCACTTCGCGGCGGATGGAATCGTAGCCGGTTAGCTCCGGGATCGCACCGGCCGCGAGCGCTGCTCCCACGAGCGGGTTGGGATGGCCGGTGTTGACGCCGACCAGTTCACGCCCGCCGCCGAAATCGACTTCGACCAGCTCCCAACTGTAGGCAAGCTTCCGGCTCGGATTGTCGGACTTCGACAGCCACACGCGTGAGCCGGGCGCTGCGAGGCCGATCATCCCGCCGGGGTTTGCGACATGCGCGGTCAGCGCCTCGCCGCTTTCGAGCACGACATCGGCAAGGAAGCGCTTGTAGCGTTTGACCAGTGTTGCCGGGATCAGCGGGGCAGGAAACTTGATCACACTCAAGCCGCGATCTTCCCGCCGAGGTCTTCTTCGATATGCGTGCGGATGATCTCGTCGAAATCCTTTTCGACGCGGAAGCCGAGCTCAATCGCGCGCTGCGGATCGAAGCGGTGCGGCCAGCCGTCAACGATGCGCGTGATCAGCTCGTCCGGCTGGCGGCGGATGCGCGCGGCGACCTTCTCGCCTGCGATGCGTTTCAGCGAAGCGATCTGCTCCGCGATGGTGCAGGTGACGCCCGGCATGTTGAGGTTGATGCGGTCGCCGAGTTTCTTGCGGTCGAGGCCAGCCGCGTGAATGAGAAAGCCGATGGCGGAACGCGGGCTCGCATGCGTATGCATGATCGTGTCCTTCACCGGCAGGATCGCCTCCTGGCCGGCGAGTGGCTCCCGGATGATGCCGGAGAAGAAACCGGACGCCGCGGCGTTCGGTTTGCCGGGGCGCACGACGATGGAGGGCAGGCGAATGCCGACGCCCTCGAGGATGCCGCGGCGCGTGTAGTCGGCGAGAAGGAGCTCCGTGATCGCCTTCTGCGTGCCGTAGGAGGTGAGCGGCGTCAGGTGGAAGTCGTCGGAGATCGCATGCGGGAACGGTGCGCCGAACACCGCCATCGATGACGTGAAGACGACGCGCGGCTTGTAGCCGTCGCCGACCCCGCGGATCGCTTCGAGCAGCGCGCGCGAGCCGTCGAGATTGACGCGGTAGCCCTTCTCCATGTTCGTCTCGGCTTCGCCCGAAACGACGCCGGCAAGATGGAAGATCACGTCGGGCCGTTCCGATACCGCCTTTGCTGCGACGCCGGGTTCCGCGAGGTCCGCCGCGCGCGTCTTCTCGTGATCGGAGAAGCTCGCGAGCCGCTGCGGCGCGACCACGTCGATCAGCGTGAGCCTGTCGACCGGCTGTCCGTTGAGCTCGCGCCCGACGACCAGACGTTCGGTGAGTTTGCGGCCGATCATGCCGGCCGCGCCGGTGATGAGGATGTGCATCCGCAGATGCTAGCGCGCTCTTCTAGTCGCGGCCAGCGGCCAGATTTGTGCGCTGCAATCCGCCGGCGTCGAAATTGCCCGGCGAAAGCCAGCGTTCGAACGCCGCCTTGCGCGCCGGCCATTCGCTGTCGAGCATGGAGAACCACGCGGTGTCCCGGCTGCGGCCCTTCACGATCATATGCTGGCGGAACAGCCCTTCGTAGGTGAACCCGAGCCGCTGCGCCGCGCGGTACGACGCCTCGTTGAAGGCGTTGCACTTCCATTCGTAGCGCCGGTAACCGAGCGTCTCGAACACGTAACGCGCCAGAAGGTATTGCGCCTCGGTTGCGAGCGGCGTGCGCTGGAGCGCGGGGCTATAGACGACGTGACCGACCTCGACGACGCGCATCGCCGGCCTGATCTCCAGCAGCGTGAATACACCGACGGCGCGGCCGGTCTTGTCCACGATGGCGTAATAAAAGGGATCCCTCAGCTTTTCCCGCTCGGCGAGCCAGGACGCGAATGCGCTGTCCGCAAACGGCCCGTAGGCCATATAGGCCCAGATCGTGTCGTGGCCGCGTACCGCATCCCAAAGGCTCGGGCCATGCCGAGCGGCGTCGAGCTTTTCGATGGTGCCGTAGCGGCCTTGCAGCGTGACGGGACCGGGAAGTTGGGCGGGCGTTGGATCGACGGCGGGTCCGAGCGGCGAGGGAGAGTTCATTGGCGCTTCTTGCGGTCTTCGGCGAAGAACTTGTTCAGCTCGGCGTTGGTGATGAGCCCGTCGAAGCCGGTGAAGGTGCCTTGCTCGGCAATCTCCTTTGCCGTTTTGATGAAGGCGTGCATCGCGACGCGCGCCAGCGAGCCGCCGACGCTGATGCGCCGCACGCCCATTTTCGCGAGATCGTCCACACTGAAGCCGAACGCGCCGGAGTTGAGGAAGTTGATCGCCTTGCCGCCGACCGCCTTCACGGTGGCTTCGATCTGCTCGCGCGTCTTGATGCCCGGTGAGTAGAGGCAGTCCGCGCCCGCGTCCGCAAATGCCTTCAAACGCCGGATCGTTTCCTCAAGATCGGGCCGCCCGCGGATGAAGCCTTCGGTGCGTGCGGTGAACACCACATCGCCGCCGGCCTTGTCGATCGCCGCGCGTGCCGCCTTCACGCGGGCAAGCGCCATATCGAAATCGTAGAGCGGAAACGGGGCAAGTTGCGGCGAGTCCTCGATCGACAGGCCCGCAACACCGGTCGCGATACATTTGGTCACATTCTCCGCGACTCCGTCGGGGTCGTCGGCGAAACCATTCTCAAAATCCGCATTCAGCGGAATGTCCGTCTCCGCCGCCAACTCGCGGTAGTGCGCGAGGACTTCTTCCATCGTCTGCCCGCCGTCGGGATAGCCCATCGAATGCGCGTGGCCCGAGCTGGTCGAGGCCAGCGCCTTGTAACCGAGCCCTTGCAGATAGCGCGCACTGCCGACGTTCCACGGATTGGGAATGACGAAGCAGCCGCTCATGTGCAGCGCGCGGAACGCTTTGCGTTTGTCGGCAGTGGACGGACGTGTTGTGGACATGGAAAAATCCCCGGCTGTGGGAAGATCAAAAGCCTGCCACGGACACACTTCCGAATACAGTGCATTTCGGTGATCGGTGCCATCGCTCCGTGTGATGCAGGCGGGCTTGGGAGGATTGAAAAGTGCGGATCATGGACTGCGTCGATTTCGACGCGCTGGAGCAAGAAGCGCGGCGGGTGATGGCGCCGCCGGCATGGGTGTTCTGCGACACCGGTGCGGACGACGAGATCACGGCGCCGGAGAACGCCCGCGCGTGGCGGTCGCTCAAGCTGCGTCCGCGCGTGCTGCGCGACATCGTCGATGTCGACACCAGCGTGAGTCTGCTCGGGCGGAAGGTGAACACGCCGATCATGGTGGGCCCGACGGGGCGGCATCACCTCTTTCACAAGGACGGCGAGCGTGCGACCGCGGCGGGCGCGGCGGCGGCGGGTGCGATGTATGTGATGTCGACCAGCGGCGCGACGCTGGTAGAGGACGTTGCCATTGCGGGCGGCGACGGCCCGCGCTGGTTCCAGCTTTACATGCAACCGGACCGCGACGAGACCGGCAAGCTGCTCGACCGTTTGGTCGCGTCGGGTTTCAAGGCGCTGGTGCTGACAGTCGATCAGCCAGTGCCGGGCTGGAGCCCTCGCGCCTACAGAGTGCCAGTGATCGCGTCGCCGGATCGCCGCAGCGTCAACATGCCCGGCCAGCCGATCGCGCGCACCGCCTACGATCCGACGCGCAAGGGCATCGTGATGTTCCCGACCAACTTCAAGGATCTGGAGTGGCTCGCCAAGCGCGCCGGGATACCGGTGGTGGTGAAGGGCGTCTTGCGTGGAGACGACGCAGTCCGTTGCGTCGAGGCTGGCGCGAAGGGCGTGATCGTTTCGAACCACGGCGGCCGCCACATCGACACCACGGTGACGACGGCGGATGTGATCTCTGAGGTTGCGCAGGCGGTGAAGGGCAAGGCCGAGGTTTACGTCGACGGCGGCATCCGCCGCGGCACCGACATTCTGAAAGCGCTCGCGCTCGGCGCGCGAGCTGTGCTGGTGGGGCGTCCGCCTTTGTGGGGTCTGAGTATCGCAGGCGCGGCGGGCGTGCAGGCGGTGTTGGAGCATTTGCACGAGGAGCTGGTGCGTGCGATGCGGCTTTCGGGTACGCCGAGTCTTGGAGACGCGACACCGGACTTGATCTTTAAGTAGTAGGTGGTGTCATTCCGGGGCGCGCCGAAGGCGCGAGCCCGGAATCCAGATATACATTCTGAACAAGCTTCTGGATTCCGGGCTCGTCACGCCTTCGCCCTGCGGGCTACGGCGGACGCCCCGGAATGACAGCGGAGTGGATTGCTAGGAGCATCAATGTCCAAAGAACTAACCGCCAACGGCAAGCTGCGTGTCGGCATCGCGTACGCGCCGGCACCGACGCCGCTGTTCATCGTGAAAGACACCGACGGCACGCCGCGCGGCGTCACCGTCGATCTTGGTCACGCGCTGGCGAAGAAGCTTGGCGTTGCGGTCGAGTTCTTCATCGCGCCGAACACCGGCCTGCTCACCGACGAGCTTGAGGCGGGCAACATCGACGTGTCGTTCATGCCGATGGACGAAGAGCGCAAGAAGCGCATCGCCTTCGGTTCGGTCTATTTCCTGGTCGAGAGCACCTATCTCGCGACCGCCAATTCCGGCATCAAGACGGTGGAAGAGGTGGACCGGGCAGGCGTACGCGTCGTCGGCATTGCCAACACCACGACGATCCGCGCCGCTGGTCGCTCGCTGAAGAACACGACGATCACCGCGGCTGAGTCCATCGACAAGGCGGTCGAGATGGTGAAAAGCGGGAAGGCTGATGCTTTTGCGCTGTCACGCGACTCGCTGCCGCCGTTCGTGAAGCAGATTCCCGGCTCCTGTATCGTCGAAGGCGGTTTCCAGCAGACCGGCGTTGCGATTGCGGTGCCGAAGGGCAGGCCGGATGCGCTCGTTTATGTCACCGGGTTCATCGATGCCGCGAAGGAGTCGGGTCTCGTCCGCGAGGCATTCGATCGTGCAGGGTTGAACGACCTCGACGTTGCGCCTTAGCGCTTGGCGCCCTAACGCTTCGTCCAAGCCTTGTATTCGGCCGCGACGAACTTCGTTGCGGCGACCGTCGCGTCGTGCAGCCAGCGCGCCTTGCGCTTGTTGAAATCCTTCTGGATCGCACGCAAGCGGTTGGGGGTGCCGAGGTGGATGTTGGCCAACTCGTGGCCCATCGCGCGCAGCATTCGCGGATCGAGCAATTCGCTGGGCTGGTCCCTCACCTCGACCTTCCGGCTGTTCGGCGACAGCCGCCGCACCACGATGCCCTTGCGCACGCCGTACCACGGATCCGGCGCGCGATAGCGGCCCGTCGCAATTTCGAAGTTGCGCAGCTTGCGTGAGCCGCGGCCCGGAACCCGCGTCCAGCCCGAAGGCACCAGTGCCTTCGCCTCGCGCAGCACCGTGCCGCCGCGCCAATCGGCAATGGCAACCCAGCGCGGCCGCCCGAGGCTGCCGGTGCCTGCCGTCCGCGGCGTGTATTTCGTGATCTCCGCGCCGCCCGGCATCGCGATCTGGAGAATTTTCCGATAGCGGCCGGGCGGTAGCTCCTTCGACGGTTTCAACGCGCCGACCTTGTCCCAGAAATGCGCGCGCTCCTGCTCCGACACGATCAGCAGTTCGCGCAACCATGCATGCGTTTCGTCGAGCACGAACGGCCGGGGGTCTTTCAACCCCCTTTCGTAGCCTTCGAGGATTGATGCGCAGATCATCCCGCCGCTGTATTCACGCGACGGCCGCGCCAGCGCCGCGCTGGTCGCAAGCCGCACCAGATCGAGCGCGTAGGGCATGTCGGCCGCTTCGTCGAAATCGTTGACGCCCCACACCAGCCGGCCGTCGTCGTCGCGCCAGACGCCGTAGTTTTCCAGGTGGATGTCGCCGATCGCGAGCGTCTCCGGCGCGTCCGCAAGCTCGGGGCAGATGTCGAGGATGGTTTCGGCCCAGCGCCAATAAGTGGCGCGCAAGAACGGGAACGCCCCGCTCGTCATCTTGTTCCACTTCGCTTTGAGATCAGGCTGGACGATGACGCCGCCCAGCTCCTCGCGCAACCAAGCCTCATAGGCTTTGTTGGCTTCCCGGAACGACGCGTTCGCCGCTTTGGCCATGGGCGCTCAATGCCCGCTCAGTGGTTGTCTCTCGGAACGCCAGTGCTCTGGGCCACGCGCTGAAATTTGACCGCTGGCTTGAGCACCATGCCGTCCGAGAGCTGGTCCACCATAGCACGCTGAATCTCCTGCCAGGGAGTCTGACTCGCCGGATATTGGTAGCCGCCGCGCTTCTGCAGATCGGCGCGGCGCTGGTCGAGTTCGGCTTTGGAAATCAGGATGTTGGCCGCGCCCTTCTTGAGGTCGATGCGCACGCGGTCGCCGGTCTTGAGCAGCGCGAGCCCACCGCCGGCCGCTGCCTCCGGTGAGGCGTTGAGGATCGACGGCGAGCCGGACGTGCCCGATTGCCGCCCGTCGCCGATGCAGGGCAGGGACGTGATGCCTTTCTTGATGAGCGCCGCGGGCGGCTGCATGTTCACCACCTCCGCCGAGCCCGGATAGCCGATAGCGCCGACGCCGCGCACGAACAGCAGCGTGCGCTCGTCGATCTTCAGGGAGGGATCGTCGATACGGTGGTGATAGTCCTCCGGCCCGTCGAACACGACGGCGCGGCCTTCGAAAGCGTCCATGTCCTTTGGATTCGAGAGATAGCGCTTGCGGAAATCCTCCGAGATCACGCTCGTCTTCATGATCGCACTGTCGAACAGGTTCCCTTTCAGGACGCGGAAGCCGGCCTGCTTCTTCATCGGCTTGGCATAGGGCTTGATGACCTCGGCATCCTTCGCTGCGTGGCCCTTCACGTTCTGCGCCATCGTCTTGCCGTTGACGGTGATCGCATCGCCATGAATGCGCTTGGCCTTCAGGAGTTCGTTCATCACAGCGGGCAGGCCGCCGGCGCGGAAATACTCCTCGCCGAGATATTTCCCGGCCGGTTGCATGTTCACGAGGAGCGGAACGTCGTAGCCGACCTTTTCCCAATCCTCGATCGATAGCTTCACACCGATGTGCCGCGCGATCGCGTTGATGTGCACCGGCGCGTTGGTCGATCCGCCGATGGCGGAGTTCGCGATGATCGCGTTCTCGAACGCCTTGCGGGTGAGAATGTCCGAGGGCTTCAGGTCTTCGTGCACGATCTCGACCGCGCGCACGCCGGTCTCATAAGCAATCTGCCCGCGCTCGCGGTACGGCGCGGGAATCGCGGCGCAGCCCGGCAGCGACATGCCGAGCGCTTCGGCGAGCGCGTTCATCGTCGAGGCGGTGCCCATCGTGTTGCAATGGCCCACGGAAGGCGCGCTCGCAGCCGCGATCTCCATGAACTCGTTGTCGTCGATGTGGCCCGCGGCCAATTCTTCGCGCGCCTTCCAGACCACGGTGCCGGAGCCCGCGCGCTCGCCCTTCCACCAGCCGTTCAGCATCGGGCCGCCGGAGAGCACGATGGCCGGGGTGTTCACGGTTGCCGCTGCCATCAGGCAGGCGGGGGTGGTCTTGTCGCAGCCGGTCATCAGCACGACGCCGTCGAGCGGATAGCCGTAGAGCACCTCGACGAGACCGAGATAGGCGAGGTTGCGATCCAGCGCCGCGGTGGGGCGCTTCCCCGTTTCCTGGATTGGATGGACTGGAAACTCGAAAGCGATGCCGCCTGCCGAGCGGATGCCTTCGCGCACGCGCTGCGCCAACTCGATGTGGTGGCGATTGCACGGCGAAAGGTCCGAGCCGGTCTGCGCGATGCCGATGATCGGCTTGCCGGAGCGCAGCTCAGCGCTGGTGAGGCCGAAGTTGAGATAGCGCTCCAGATAGATCGCGGTCATGCCGGGATTGTCCGGATTGTCGAACCAGAGCTGCGATCGCAGCATTTTTCCGCGCGGGGCTTGGGGCGATTTTCGCTTGGCCATGACGTTTCCTCTGACTTTTCTGGTTGCCCTGATCTTACAGAATTTAGGGCCTTTGCCGGGTTTGATTTTCTGGGGCCAATCGGTTGAACTGCCGCCCAACGACCGGAAAAACATCAGGAAACGACCATGCTGAAAACCATCGCGGCCTTCGATCGCATCGGCGAGGAAAACGCATTCGCCGTGCTCGCGCGTGCCAACGCGCTGATCGCGCAGGGCCGCGACGTTATCAACCTCGGCATCGGCCAGCCGGATTTCCGCACGCCCGAGCACATCGTCGAGGCGGCGATCAAGGCGCTGCGCGACGGCCATCACGGCTATACCGCGGCGAACGGCATTGTGCCGCTGCGCGAGGCGGTGGCGGCCGATCTGCACAAGCGGTTCAGCGTCGAGGTCTCGCCCGACAGCGTGATGATCATGCCGGGCGGCAAGCCCACCATGTTCATGTCGATCATGATGTTCGGCGAGCCGGGCGTGGACATCCTCTATCCCGATCCGGGTTTCCCCATTTATCGCTCGATGATCGAGTTCACCGGCGCGCGTCCGGTGCCGGTTCCGATCCGCGAGGAGAACGGCTTTGCGTTCTCCGCGGAGGAAACGCTCAAGTTGATCACGCCGCAGACGCGGCTGCTCATCCTCAACTCACCGGCCAATCCGACCGGTGGCGTCACCGGCAAGGCCGAGGTCGACAAGCTGGTGGCGGGTCTTGAGAAGTGGCCGGACGTCGCGATCATGTCGGACGAGATCTACGATCACATGGTCTACGACGGCGAGAAGCACGTTTGCCTTCTCTCCTATCCGTCGATCCGCAACCGGCTGATCCTGCTGAACGGCTGGTCGAAGACCTACGCCATGACCGGCTGGCGTCTCGGCTATGCGGTCTATCCGCCGAAGCTCTATGAGTATGCGCGTAAGCTCGCGGTGAACCTGCACTCCTGCGTGAATGCGTCGGCGCAATACGCGGGTCTTGCGGCGCTGAAAGGCCCGCAGGACGAGGTGCACAAGATGATCGCCGAGTTCGACAAGCGCCGGAAGGTGGTGGTCGATGGGCTGAACAAGCTGCCAGGCGTTTCGTGTGCGACGCCGAAGGGCGCGTTCTACGCATTCCCGAACATCAAACGCACCGGCTGGAAGGCGAAGGAGTTCGCGACCGCGCTGCTCGACGAAGCGGGCGTTGCGATCATCGGCGGGCCGGACTTCGGTATTCTCGGCGAGGGTTACGTGCGGCTGTCTTACGCGAACTCGACCGAGAATATTTTGAAGGCGCTCGCGCGGATGAATGAGTTTCTGTCGAAGCGCAAGGCTGCCTAAGTTCTTGCTCCACTCGCGCCGCAGGTTCACCCTCCCCTTGACGGGGAGGGTCGGCGGCCGGAGGCCGCCGGGGTGGGGTGTCTCATGGCGAACGAACGCGCTCGCCAATTGCGCAACAACCAGACCGATGCCGAGCGAAAGCTCTGGCGCTCGCTGCGGCTTCTAGAATCGCGCGGCTATCATTTTCGCCGCCAAGCACCGATCGATCATTTCATCGCGGATTTCGTGTGCTTCTCCGCTTGTCTCATTGTCGAGATCGATGGAGGACACCACAATTTCCCGGATCAGCAACGCTCCGATCAGCGCCGCGAGAAATATTTACGCGATCAGGGATTCGAGGTTCTGCGGTTCTGGAACAACGACGTGCTTCGGAACACCGAAGGCGTCGTTGAGGCTATTTTGATGGAGTTGTCGTCGCGGACCCCCACCCCAAACCCCTCCCCGCAAGGGGGAGGGGCTTAGGGCAGCGCGAGCGGCAAGGGGGGCTACCTCTCACTCACTCCGCCGTAATCCCTGTCACCGCGATCAAGTTCCGTTTGTATTCGAAATCCTCGCGGATGAACTTCGCGAACTCGGCAGGCGTGCTGCCCACAGCCGTATGTCCCGGCGTCTCGATCTGACGCGCTTTGAACTCCGGATCGCTGAGGACCTGCGCCACGTCCCGCTGGATTTTCTCGAGCACAGCGGGCGGCGTGTTGGCCGGCGCAAACATTCCGAACCACGAGCGCGGGTCGATGTTGGGATAGCCCGCCTCGCGGAGCGTCGGCACGTTCGGCAACTTCGGCTCGCGCGAACTGCGGCTGATCGCCAACGGCTTGAGTTTCTTCGCTTCGATGTGGCCCATCGATACCGAAATCGCGCCGAGCGTCATCTTCACGTCGCCGGCCAGAACCGCGGTGATCGCCTGCGCGATGCCGCGATAGGGCACCTGCATGATCTGCGCACCGGTTTCCTTGCGGAGCATTTCGAACAGAAGGTGCGGCTGGCTGCCGATGCCGTAGGAGCCGTAATCAAGCACGTTGGGATTGGCCTTCGCGAAGGTTGCCAACTCCTGCATCGAGTTGGCGCTGACGCTTGGATTGACCAACACGAGCTGGTTCAGCTCGATGAGTTGAGTGACCGGAGCCAACTCCTTGATCGGGTCGTAGCTCATCGTTTTGTAAAGATGCGGATTGCTGGTGATCGAGGAGTCGCTCGTGATCAGCAGCGTGTGTCCATCGGCTTGCGAGCGCGCGACCTCGGCGCCGCCGAGCATCGTGCTCGCACCCGGTTTGTTCTCGACGATGACGGTTTGGCCCCACATGCGCCCGAGCCGCTCGGCGAGCGGCCGGGCAAGTCCGTCGACGCCGCCGCCCGGCGGATAGGGGACGACAATCTTCACGAGGCGCGTCGGGAAGTCCTGGGCGAGGGTGGGCGTGCCGTGCAGGGCGAAAGCCAACAGCACGATCGAAGCAAGCAAACGAACCACCCTCATCATTCCTCCTTGTCGCCGCGTCACGATTCGAAAATCAAAGCCAGGCCGCAGGCCTCTTCGGCCGGGACCATGATGCGGTTGCCGAGCTCGATGACGGTGAATTCGTTGCCCAGCAGCCGCTCCCTCAGAGCTGGCAGGGATTTGGTGCGGAATGCAACAGCGGTGATGCCTGGAACTGGCGGAAACAGCGTGCCTGGCAGCATGGTGGTCGCTTCGGGCGCTTCGACGAGCGTGAGTGTGGTGCCGAGCGGCAGCCGGAATTGGACGGTGTCCTGTTCGCAGGAGGGGGCCGCCCCGAGATAGGCGCGGTACTTCTGCGAGAACTCGGACAGCTTGTCGGTGACCAGGATCACCTCCGAAAGCGTGAAGCAGCCATTCGGATGCGCGATGTAGCGCGGCTGGTAGATGTATTCCGGAGTCAGGTGCGTCGCAGTCTGGATCAGGCCTTCCGGCGAATTGCGCGGAGCGAATTGGCTGCGCTGGAACTTGGCGGTGCGGATTCCCTCCGGCGTGTCGATATCCCGTTGCAGCGGGATCACGCCCGACGTCTCGACGCCTTCCGCGCGCACGCGCCGGTCTACGGCGTCGCAATCGTCGCAATCGAAGCAGATGATCTGCGCGCCCTGATGGCGTTTCAGGAAGTTGGTGATGCGCTGCGCCGGCTTTGTCGGGTCTTCGCTTGCCAGGATTTCCAGATAGTTCTGCTTGAACATCACACAGCGGTTGCCTGCGCCGAACGGCTGCACGGGCTCGCCCGGTTTGAGGGCGCCGGAATGTGGCGAGAACGGCGTCAGCAGGAAACCCATCGCCTCATAGCGCGCCGTGGTCTTGGCGATGTCGCGCACCGCCATCCCGACGTGGTTGATATTCGTGATATCCATTGAACGGTTCCAAGCTTCCAGCACCGGAACAATCGTAGCCACACTCCTGCGCAATGCGCCAAGCCGAATTCAGCGGCGCATGGCAGCGTTGCGGCGATGTCGGAAGTTCAAGTCGCCCGCTCGATAATCATGCGCGTCGGGCCGGGCTTCGGGATTCCGATGCCTTCCTTGTCGAGCGTGTCCCAAAGCGCGAGCAGGACATCGCTGCGCACCTTGCTTACGCCGGCGACCGGGTCGTGAATCCAGAACGTCAGATTGAACTCCAGCGAACTTTGTCCGAAGGCCAGCAAATGGCAGATCGGGGCCGGCGTTTTCACCACGCGTTCCACGCTCTGCGCGGCCTCGATTGCCACTTTTTGCGTTTTGTGCGGATCGCTCGCGTAGGTCGTGCCAAATTTGACCTCGAGTCGCACCAGATCGCTGGAATAGGACCAGTTCACCACGCGCTGGGTGACGAAGTCCTCGTTCGGGATCAGGTATTCGCGGCCATCGCGGGTATCGACCAAAGTGTAACGCGCGCCCATGTGCTCGACGCGGCCGAAGTGTTCGCCGACCGAGATCACGTCGCCCGGTTTCACCGATTTGTCCGCGAGCAGAATGATACCGCTGACAAGGTTCGACACGATCTTCTGCAAGCCGAAGCCGAGACCGACACCGACCGCGCCGGAGAACAGCGCGAGCACCGACAGGTCGATGCCCATCGAGTTGAGTACGATGATGATCGCAAGCGTGATGAGGGCGATGCGGATGAGCTTGACCAGCAACTCCTGAACCGATGGCGTCAGGTCCTGGAATCCGTGGATGCGCTTGTCGAGGAAATTGCTGAGCGTGGTCGCGCCCCACAGCGCAAGCACCAAAAGAACGCCGGTCTTCATGATGAGAAGCGGCGTGAGCCGCAACCCGCCGAGCGTCAGCGATATGGAGTCGAGGCTGTTCACCACCGGATTGAGCAGCTTCAGGATCGAAAGTGCGGCGATGGTCCATGCCGTCACCGCCACCACGCGATTGACGAACTGATTTCGGATCACGCTGGTGACGATCGCGATGACGAGCCACGCGGTCGCGAGATTGAGCGCAATGGTAAGCAGGTAGATGCGCGGCCGGTCGACCGCCGCGTCGATGCCGGCGCGGGTGATCGCGATCAGCACGATGAAGATCGCGGTGCTGAAGTTCGCCGACACCGCGTGGACCACGCGCTTCAGATAGGCTGGCCAGCCCATTGTCGCGGAGACGAGATCAAAGCGCTTGCGGATCAGCGCGGCGGCGCCGATGGCGGCGAGGACGACGAGAAGGATGATGCCGAGCTGGATCGGCAGCCAGATGGACGTGAACTCGGTGCGCATGGTGGTGCGGATCATGGTCAGCACCGCCGCGAGGAAGTCGTTGAAATCGCCCATGTCCATAGTCAGCCGCTCCCGCCGCAATGAGGCGCAATAACGCGATTCGGCCGGGAAGGACACCCGGCCGAAGAGTGTCTCTATCCCTTCTGCGTCAGGCGGAAACCGGCCAGAACGATGGCAAAGCCGAGAAGCTGGAACAGGCTCGGGACGATGCCGAGCGCGAGAAAGCCGATCAGCAGGGTGAAGCCAGGCACCAGCGACGGGAACACCGCCGCGCGTCCTGCGCCCAGGAGCACGACGGCACGCGCGAACAGGTAGATCGCGCCGGGACCTGCAAGGATGCCCTGCATCACCGCTTGCAGAAGGTTCTCCCGCCAGCCGAGCGCGAGCATCGTTTCGAAACCGTGGAACAACCAATAGAGCGGGATGAAGCCGAGCGACACCGCGCTCACGACCACTGTGGCGCGCGTCGGGGCCATGTGCCACAGCCGCAGCAGCATGCCGAAGGTGGCGAAGAAGAATCCGGCGACCATGAACATCAGGTCGCCCGCGAGCCCATGCACGCCGATCGTGGCGAGCGCCTCGCCGCCGATCACCACGAGGCCGCCGACGATGACACCCGCGCCGACGATGCGGGTCACCGGCAGCTTCTCTTTCAGCACGAGCGCCGCCAGTAGAAGTCCGCCGACCGCTGCGCACGACGGCTGGATCACGCCGCCGTGTCCGAGTGGCACCAGCAGGAACCCCGAATAGGAGATGATGGCGAGCCCCGGCCCGCCGAGGATCGTCAGCACGATCCCGCGCCCCCATCCGATTCCGTTCAGGTCTGCGATGCCGTCGCGGATCACCAGCGGCAACAGCACCACGCCGGACCAGAAGAAGCGATGAAAGGCGAGATCGGCCGGCGAGAAGCCGACGTCGATGCCGTGCTTGGCGGCGGTGAAGCCCGCGGCCCAGAACAGCGCGGCGCCCGCGCCGCATGCGATGCCGGCGGCGATCGAGTTCAACGGGCCTGTCGTCGCCATTGGCTCTCTGTATCGCTTCGTGGGTTGCGTCACACGCTTACGCCAGCCGCAAGCCTCTCGCCATAGTTACCAAGCCCGCTAATATGGCGCCGGTCAAAAGGGAGTGAGCCGTGGCAAAAGACGCGAAGAAAGCGAGCAACAAGGTCATCATCACCTGCGCCGTCACCGGCGCGATCCATACGCCGACCATGTCGCCGTATCTGCCGATCACGCCGGAGGAGATCGCGGACGCCGCGGTCGGCGCGGCGGAAGCCGGCGCCGCCATCATCCATCTGCACGCGCGCGATCCGAAGACCGGCCGGCCGGACCAGACGCCAGAGGCGTTCGGCCGCTTCCTGCCGCAGATCAAGCAGCGCTCCAACTGCGTCATCAACCTGACGTCGGGCGGCTCGCCCACCATGCGAGTCGATGAGCGCGTGAAGCCCGCCGCGACCTTCAAGCCCGAGGTCGCCTCGCTCAACATGGGTTCGATCAACTTCGCGCTTTACCCGATGCTGAACCGCTACAAGGAGTTCAAGCACGACTGGGAGAAGCCCTATCTCGAAGGCACGCGCGATCTGGTGTTCCGCAACACGTTCCAGGATATCGAGTACGTGCTGAAAACCTGCTACGGCAACGATACGCGTTTCGAGTTCGAGTGCTACGACATCGGTCATCTCTACAATCTCGCGCACTTCCTGGAGCGTGGGCTGGTGAAGCCGCCGTTGTTCGTGCAGAGCGTGTTCGGCATTCTCGGCGGCATCGGCACGCATCCGGAAGATGTGATGATGATGCGGCGGACGGCGGACCGTCTGCTCGGCCGCGAGAACTACAGGTGGTCGGTGCTCGGCGCAGGTCGTTCGCAGATGGGCATCGCCGCGATGGCGGCGTCGATGGGCGGCAATGTCCGCGTCGGCCTTGAGGACTCGCTCTGGATGGGCCCCGGCAAGCTCGCGGAGACGAATGCGCAGCAGGTCACCAACGCGCGCAAGATCATCGAGGGGCTGGGTCTTCAGATCGCGAGCGCCGACGAGGCGCGCGAGATTCTGGAACTGAAGGGCGGCGACAAGGTCGCGTTCTAGTTATTCGCGTAACTCTCACCACGTCATGCCCGGCCTTGTGCCGGGCATCCACGTCTTTCTTTCTTCACGAAGCAAGTAAGACGTGGATGGCCGGGACAAGCCCGGCCATGACAGTGGAGTTTTTGGAGACTGCGGAATTCTAATTGCGAGCTACCGCGACAGGCCCAATCCCAACCAAGGCCTCTTGCCCACCGTCCGAATCGGCCGGCCCGGGCTCACGAACGAATACCCCGCGCCGTCCACCTTCCCGAACACAACGGCCTCGATCAGCGGCTCGGCCATCGGAGCGATGCCGGCCCACGTCACGATGAAGTTCGCCGCAGGCCCGCCGCGGGCATCCTCGGCCGAGATGAAAATCTGGATCGCTCCGAACGGCTTGATCGCGACCGGCGTCTCCACGTAGCGCTGCACCAGCTTGCCGCCGGTGTCGAAATACTCGACGCGCTCCAGAATTAGCGGCTTGCTGGACGACGTGTTGTCGATCCGCAGCAGCGTGGCGAGCGTGCCGGGCCGGTCGTTCCGCCCGCGGATGCTCGAATAGGCCGGCACATAGACGCTGCCGCGCACCGTCAACGTCTTCAGGTCCGGGGCCGGCATCAGCGATTGCTGGAACTCGTCGAGGAAGTTTCGCGTCGCCGGGCGATCCTGTGGCGGATTGACGGCGGCTGCGTCCTGCGCCACCGCGGCGACCGAGAACGAAACGACGGAAACAACGGCCGCGAGCCGGATCGGCTGCGCGAGGGCACGGAGCGGTGATAAAATTCCGCTGATCATCGCAAGACGGGTTCGATTTTTGGTTGGGCCGCTCCTGCGTCAGTATGACACCTTCGCGTTCGGCTTCTCAACTGTCTGTTGGAGTTCCAGTTACGGAGAGAGCGCTGATGACCCATAACACGCCGCTGATCGCTATGATTGTGATCGGTCTGGTCCTGGCTTTTACGCTGGGAGCGCTCGCGCATCGTGTCAGGATTTCCCCGCTTGTGGGCTATCTGCTGGCCGGCGTGGTGATTGGGCCGTTCACGCCCGGTTACATCGGTGACCAACATCTCGCGAACGAGCTGGCCGAGATCGGCATCATTTTGCTGATGTTCGGCGTCGGGCTGCACTTTTCACTGAAGGACCTGCTGTCGGTCAGGGCGCTCGCGGTTCCCGGCGCCGTCGGTCAGATCGCGATCGCGACATTGCTCGGTATGGGTCTGGCCCATTTTCTCGGCTGGACGGTCGGCGCGGGTATCGTGTTCGGCCTCGCCCTGTCGGTCGCGAGCACCGTGGTGCTCTTGCGCGCCTTGCAGGAGCGCCGTCTGGTCGAGACCGAGCGCGGGCGTATCGCGGTCGGCTGGCTCATCGTCGAGGATATCGCGATGGTGCTGACGCTGGTGCTTCTGCCGGCGCTGGCGGGTGTCTTGAAAGGGCAAGGCGGCGCGGACCTTGCCACGCTCGCGATGCCGCTCCTGATCACCCTCGGCAAGATCGTTGCTTTCGTCGCGGTGATGCTCGTCATCGGCCGCCGTGCGATCCCTTGGCTTCTGCACTACGTCGCACACACTGGCTCGCGCGAGCTGTTCCGCCTCGCGGTGCTCGCCATCGCGCTCGGTTTCGCCTATGGCGCGGCGGTGCTGTTCGACGTGTCGTTCGCGCTCGGCGCGTTCTTCGCAGGCATGATCCTGAGCGAATCCGAGCTGAGCCAGCGTGCCGCCAACGAGACGCTGCCGCTGCGTGATGCCTTCGCGGTGCTGTTCTTCGTCTCGGTCGGCATGCTGTTCGATCCCGCCATCGTGCTCAAGGATTGGGCGCCGCTGATCGGTACGATCCTGATCATCGTCGTCGGCAAGTCGGTCGCGGCCTACGCGATCGTCCGCGCCTTCCGCCATTCGCACTCGACCGCGCTGACGATTTCCGCAAGCCTCGCCCAGATCGGCGAGTTCTCCTTCATCCTGGCCGGCCTCGGCGTGACGCTCGGTCTGCTGCCGGATCGCGGCCGTGACCTCATTCTGGCCGGTGCGATCATCTCGATTGTGCTCAATCCGCTGCTCTTCGTGATGCTCGACCGGGTTCTTGCCAAGACGGATGCTCCGGCCAAACCCGATGCGCCTGCGCCGGAGCCGCCGCGCGAGCCCGTGCCGGCAACCGCTCTCTCCGGCCATATCGTCCTGGTCGGCCATGGCCGGGTCGGCAGCTACATCAGCGACGCGCTGAGCAAGAATCCGGTGCCGCTCCTGGTGATCGAGGACGACATCAAAGGTGCGGAACAGGCGAGGAAGCGCGGCATCGAGGCGATTTCCGGCAACGCCGCCGACCCCAACGTCATTGCCGCGGCGAATCTCATCGCCGCCCATTGCCTTCTCGTCGCCATCCCAGACGCCTTCGAGGGCGGTCAGGTGGTCGAGCAGGCGCGCCGGATCAGCCCGACGCTGCCGATCATCGCCCGGGCGCACTCCGAGGAGGAGATCGCGCACCTCAAGAAGCACGGCGTGACGGACGTGATCATGGGCGAGCACGAGATCGCCAAGGCGATGATCGCAGACATCCCGCCTCACAACGCAAAACCCAAGGATGCCGTGCCGGAGAGCGCAGCATCAGGAGAAAGTCCTCCCTCCGATTCGTCCGCTCAATCGGCCTGAGCATCACAAGACCGCAAATTTTTTAGCATCGCAGCGATTTTTCGTTGCCGATTCGCCGCAATGACCCTCCTATAGATTCGGAGGTTCAAACGGCGGGTAATGGCGGCTCTCGACGCAGTCAGTCTGACGATCCTGTTCGGCGCGGTCCTGGTGCTCGCGGGCATCATGTCGAGCCTGATCGCGCTCCGTTTCGGCGCCCCCTTGCTGCTCGTGTTCTTGCTGGTCGGCATGCTGGCGGGCGAGGCCGGTCCCGGCGGCATCCGGTTTGACGACGTCCGTCTGACCTACACCGTCGGCTCGGTGGCGCTCGGCCTGATCCTGTTCGACGGCGGCCTGCGCACCCGGCTCGTCACGTTCCGCAGCGTGCTCTGGCCGGCTGGGCTTCTCGCCACGGCCGGTGTGCTGATCACGGCCACGCTGACGGCGCCGGTGGCGATCTGGGTGCTCGATCTGAGCAAGCTTGAAGGTTTCCTGGTTGGGGCGGTGGTGGCTTCGACCGACGCGGCGGCCGTCTTTTACCTCTTGCACGCCAAGGGCCTGCGCCTTCGCCCCCGCGTCAGCGCCACACTGGAGGTCGAATCCGCCACCAACGACCCGTTCGCGATCTTCCTCACCATCCTGTTGGTCGAGATCCTGCTGGTCGGCGACAAGTCGTGGGGCGATATCGTCAAGCTCCTCCTGATGGAGTGCATCGTTGGCGCACTGGTCGGCTATCTCGGTGGCCGGGCGATGGTGTTCGTGCTCAACCGGCTGGAGCTGCCGCAAGGCCTGCATGCACCCTTCGTGGCGACCGGCGCGCTGGTGGTGTTCGCGCTGACCCAGACGTTGCATGGCTCCGGCTTCCTCGCGGTCTATCTGGCGGGTCTCATCGTCGGGAACAGCTCGACCCGCGCGCACAACTCGCTGGTCGCTTTCCTCGATGCCGCGACCTGGCTCGCGCAGATCGCCATGTTCGTGCTGCTCGGGCTGCTCGCTTGGCCGGAGCAACTTTTGACGCGCGTGGTGCCGGCTTTCGTGGTCGCGATGGCGCTGATGCTGATCGCACGGCCTGCCGCTGTGTTCCTTTGCCTCGCGCCGTTCCGTTTCTTCTCGGTGCGCGAGAAGCTGTTCATCTCGTGGGTCGGTCTGCGCGGCGCGGTCGGCATCTTCCTCGCCTCGATCCCGCTGCTGGTCGGTCTGCCGAAGGCGCACGTCTATTTCGACGTCGGCTTCATCGTGGTGCTGGTCTCGCTCCTGATCCAGGGCTGGACCATCGCCGCCGCTGCGAAAAAGCTTCGCATCGCCATGCCGCGGCCGGACGTGATCGCCAAGCGCACAGAGCTCGATCTGCCGGGCCAGTTGGAGCAGGAGATTGTCGGCTATCCGGTGAACGCCGGCAGCCCTTATCTCCGCCGCGGCATCACGCCGTCATGGGCCAAGCTCACGCTCGTCATTCGTGACCAGCGCGTCCATACGCCGGAGGAGGCGGGCGCGGTGCGCGAAGGCGATCACGTCTATTTCCTCGCGCCGCCCGGCCGTGTGCAGGCGCTCGACCGCTTTTTCGTCGATCAGCCGGCGGTGACGCTGCCCGAGCCGGAGACCATCGAGGACTTCTTCGTGCCAGGCGATGCGACACTCGGCGCGCTCGCCGAAATCTACGGCGTGACGGTGACGCCCGAGAAAGCGTCGATGACGCTATCGGACTATTTTACCGAGCAGTTCATGCGCACGCCGAAGGAGCACGACGCGCTGCGGCTCGGGCCGATGGCGCTGGTTGCGCACACGGTGGCGGACGGCAGGGTGACGACGGTGGGCCTGCAACTCGCCGAGCCAGAGCATGAACCGCGCACGCTCTCCGAGAAGGCGGCGGCGGAGGCGCGGCGGATTTGGGAGTGGATGCGCGAGCGCTTCAGGCCCTGATGGCCGCGCGCTCCCGCATCGCCTGCACGAGATAGGCGCCGCTGAACAGCGCGACACCCCAGAACAGATCGCCGGCGATGGTGTTCTTCAGGAACGGCAGCGCGGCGATATAACAGGCAAGCAGACCATCCATCGTCTGCGGATAGATGCCACTGAACGCCCACACCGCGAGATTGGTGGTCGCAAAGAAGAGCAGTGAGCCGAAGAGCGTCGCCGGCACCAGCATCCGCGACACGCGGACATGCTCCGCCAGCATTCCGATCATGGCGGGCAGCGCGAGCGCGACATAGACCACGCTCATCACACGCCAATCGTAGAAGCCGAGCACAGCGTCGCTCGCGATCATCGCTGCGAACGGAACGACGAGGGCAATGCCACGATGATGCAGCATCGTGCCTGCGAAGAGCGCTGCGGCGGCGGCCGGTGTGAAATTCGGCGCATGCGGAAGGAGCCGGGCGACCACGACGAGGCCGACCAGCGCGCCCGCCAGGAGGAAGTCCGACCCGAGCTTGCTCTGCATGAACTTCGTCATCGCGCCATTCATGGGCTCTGCTCCGTGAAGCGCCACAGCACCGTGTCCTGAGGCTGGACTTCATATACGCCGAAACTGCGGTTTCCATAGGCCGCATTGACCCAGAACTGCCAGTTTTTCTTAAGCACGCCGCCGCCCTGGCTCGTCAGATCGTCGATTTTGGTCAGGAAGGCCGAGGATCCGGAGCCGCGGAACTCGAAGGTGATGCCGTGCGGCCGCGTCTTGGCGGCGTTCATAACGTCGAGCACGGTCAGCCCTTTCGTCCACGGAATGTCGCTGATGGTCTTCATCACGCCGTCGCCGTAGTCCACGGCGAGGTGAACGGTCTGCGCCGGCTGTGCCGCGGCCTCATGCGTGAGGCCGAACGCGAGCAGCAGCACGAGGGCGATGCGCCGGGTGATCGTCATGGCCGTAGTCTACAACAATGGGCGCTATGACGCGATCTTCGCTGCGCCACCAGTGGCCCATTCCTCGATGATGGCGACCAGCGCGTTCAATCCGTCCGTCAGTGCCGCTGGCCCCGGCTGAAGGATCAATGTCGATTTGATCTCGCGCAGACAGCCGTTGCGCACGGCGGGAAGGGCGTCGAAGCCGGGCCGCGCCGCGAATTTCATCGGCGCGAATTTCTTCCCGCACCATGAGCCGATGACGATGTCGGGCTTTGCCGCGATCACCTGCTCCGCGGTGACGATGCGTTCCCTCGCGCTCTTGTGGGTCGACAGCTCCTTGAACACATCAAACCCGCCGGCCACTTCGATCAACTCGGACACCCAGCCGATGCCCGATATCATCGGCTCGTCCCATTCCTCGAAATAGACGCGCGGCTTGCGCGGAAGTCTTGCGGCGCGCTCGCGTACCTTTTCCAACTCCGCTTCCAGCGAGCGCGCCAATCGCCCCGCCTTTTCGCTCGCACCCACCAATGCGCCGAGCGTGCGGATCATTGCGAAGATGCCCGCGATGTCGCGCTGGTTGAACGCATGAACTGCGACCCCGTGCCGGATCAGTTCCGCCGCGATGTCGGCCTGCAAGTCGGAGAAGGTGAGAACCAGATCGGGCTCGAGCGCCAGAATCTTCGGCACATCGGCTGTGATGAAGGCCGACACCCGTGGCTTCTCGCGCCGCACGCGCGGCGGCCGCACCGCATAGCCTGATACGCCCGCGATGCGCCGCTCTTCGCCGAGCAGGTAAAGCGTCTCGACGGTCTCTTCGGTCAGGCAGACGATTCGCTCGGGCAGAAACATGCCGCACGATAGCACGGCCTCAGAACGCCATCTCCCGCCGTTCGGCGTCGAGCAGTTCCAATCCGCCGGCGGCCAGCACACGCCCGCCGTCGATCCGCACCACCTGCGAGGCGAGCCGCACGATCTCGCCAGCCTGATGGCTCACATAGATCATCGGCACCTTGGCCTCGTCGCGCAGCTTGGCGAGATACGGCAGGATTTCCTGCTTGCGGGCACGGTCGAGCGAAGCGAGCGGCTCGTCGAGCAGCAGCAACCGCGGCTTCATCAAAAGGGCGCGGCCGAACGCGACGCGCTGGCGTTCGCCGCCGGAGAGGTGCCCCGGCCGCCGCGTCATCAGATGCCCGATGTTCAGAAGCTCGATGACGCGTGCGCGTTCGGCTTCATCGACCGGTAGGTTTCCCATCCAGCGCCCGTAGTCGAGGTTCTTCGCGACCGTCAGGTGTGGGAACAGCCGGCCTTCCTGGAAGACAGTGCCGATGCGGCGTTTGTGCGCGGGCACGTTGGTGCGCGTCGCGGAATCGAACAGCACCTGATCGCCGAGCGCGATGCGCCCGCGATCCGGCGACACGAGCCCCGCGATCATGTGCACGATCGAGGTCTTGCCCGAGCCCGAGGGTCCGAACAATGCGGTCGCGCCACCCGCCGCGTCGAACTTCGCGGTGAGTGAGAACTCTCCGAGGCGCTTTTCCACGTCGACCGAAAGCATCATCAGTCTCCGTGGTAGCGCATGCCGGCGCGCCGCGCGAACCATTCGGACGCGATCAGCGCGATGAGCGCGATCACCACCGCGATAATGACCAGCCGGAATGCTGCGGCATCGCCGCCCGGCACCTGCGTCAGCGTGTAGATCGCGGCCGAGATCGTCTGCGTCTCGCCGGGGATGTTGGAAACGAAGGTGATGGTCGCGCCGAACTCGCCGAGCGCTTTCGCGAAGCAAAGCACCATGCCGGCGATCACGCCCGGCAGCGCAAGCGGCAGTGTCACGGTGAGGAACGTCCACAGGCGGTTCGCGCCGAGCGTCGAGGCTGCGTCCTCCAGCCGCCGGTCGATCGCTTCGAACGACAACCGGATCGCGCGCACAAGCAGCGGAAACGCCATCACGCCGCAGGCGAGGGCAGCGCCGGTCCAGCGGAACGAGAACACGATGCCGAAATACTGGTCGAGGATCGCGCCGACCGGTCCTTTGCGGCCGAACCAGATCAGCAGCAGATAGCCGGTGACGACCGGCGGCAGCACGAGCGGCAGGTGAACGACGCCGTCCAGAAGCGCCTTGCCCCAGAAATTCGCGCGCGCGAGCAGCCACGCCACGGCGATGCCGAACGGCAAGGCGCCCAGCGTCGCGACCGTCGCAATGCGAATGGACAGCCAGACGGCTGTCCATTCCTCGGGTGTGAGATCAAACACGGTGGTTGTTTATCAGGACACCGGCTTGATCAGGAAGGTGAAGCCGTATTTCTCGAAGATCGTTTTCGCTGCGCTGGAGCGCAGGAATGCGACATAGCCCGCCGCTTCCGGCTTCGCGGTCGAAGTCGCCGCGACCGGATAGGTGATCGCGGGGTGCGAGTCTTCCGGGAAGTGGGCGATGATCTTCACGTTCGGCTCGACCTTGGCGTCGGTCTCATAGACGATGCCGAGCGCCGCTTCGCCGCGTCCGACGAGCGTGAGCGCCGCGCGCACGTTCTCCGCCATCGCGAATTTGGGCTCTGCCGCGGTCCACGAGCCGAGCTTCTCCAGCGCGGCTTTCGCATATTTGCCGACCGGCACGGCCTTCACGTCGCCGGTCGCGATGCGGCCGTCGCCCGCCAGCTTGGCGAGATCGAAGCCCTGGCCGATGGTGACGTTGCCGATCTTCGAGTCCTTCGGCGCGATCAGAACGAGGCGATTGCCGAGCAGGTTCGCGCGGGTGTCGTCCTTGATCAGCTTCTTGCCCGCGACGTAGTCCATCCACTCAAGGTCGGCGGAAGCGAAGACGTCGGCCGGTGCGCCGGTTTCGATCTGCTTGGCGAGCGCGGAAGAGGCGGCGTAGCTTGTAGAAACCTTCACGCCGGTGCGCTTGGTGTATTCGGCGTTGATGTCGTCGACGGCGTTTTTCATCGACGCGGCGGCGAAGACGGTAAGGGTCTTCTCCTGTGCGAGAGCCGGCTGCGCCGTCAGAGCAGCGACGAGGGCAAGGGTGGACAGCGTAAAGGCGCGTCTAAGCATGGCGGTTCTCCTTGGGCGCAATACGCCTGAGGTCAGAGTCTGTTGGTTGAATGACCTGTCGGAACCGCCGTTCCGGACGTCTCGCAGCCGACGGACAGTGGGCTGCGGGTCGATGAAGGCAACTTAGCAACTCTGTTTTTCGCTGTCATCAAGCGCATCGGTTCACTTGTTGTCGCATGCATCGCAAATGTCCCCGCTTTCCTGCTTGCGGTGGCGTTGGCCCGCTCGGCCTCGTGCTGGTCAATCGCGCGCACTGACTTTTGGAAACGACCGCGATGTTTTTTGCTGTC
>JBFLYS010000050.1:0-26573 GCA_040756555.1 Pseudomonadota bacterium
CGCGAGGCGGTGAAGGCGTTCGACATTCCATCGCTCGAACAGGCTGGATTCGAGGCCGACGACCTGATCGCGACCTACGCCCGCCTCGCCTGCGAAGCCAAATCGCGGTGCACCATCGTATCGTCCGACAAGGACCTCATGCAGCTCGTGAACGACTGCGTGACCATGTACGACACGATGAAGGACAAGCGGATCGGCCGCGAAGAGGTGATCGAGAAATTCGGCGTGCCGCCGGAAAAAGTCATCGAAGTGCAGTCGCTGATCGGCGACACCTCCGACAACGTCCCCGGCGTGCCCGGCATCGGCGTGAAGACAGCGGCCCAGCTCATCGGCGAATACGGCGATCTCGAAACGCTGCTCGCCCGCGCCTCCGAGATCAAGCAGGAGAAACGCCGCCAGTCGCTGATCGACAACGCCGACAAGGCGATCCTGTCGAAAAAGCTCGTCACGCTTGATCAGCATGTCGATCTTGACGTGCCGGTCGGCGATCTCGCCGTCCACGCGCCCGACTACAGGAACCTGATCGCGTTCCTGAAGGCGATGGAGTTCTCCACGCTGACGCGGCGTATCGCCGAGGTCGCGAAGATCGATGTCGCGAGTGTCGAGCCTGCTGCGAAGCTCTCCTCTTCTTCTTCACCTCCCCCCTTGCGGGGGAGGTCGGCAAGCGAAGCGAGCCGGGAGGGGGATAGCGACGAACTCGATCTAGGATCACCCCCCACCCCAACCCTCCCCCGCAAGGGGGGAGGGAGCGAGAGAACAGAGCAAGTTGCCTTCACGCCGGCCGCACGCGCGGCCGCGAACCTCGCGGCTGAGCGCGCCAAGCCTGTCGACCGCTCAAAATACGAAACCGTCCGCAGCCTCGACCGGCTGAAGGCCTGGGTCGCGCGCGCCCACGAAACCGGCATCGTCGCGGTGGACACCGAGACCACCGGCCTCGATCCGATGACCGCCGAACTTTGCGGCTTTTCGCTCGCGGTCGACGACAACGAAGCCTGCTACGTGCCGATCGGTCACCGCGAAGGCGGAGCGCCGGGCGGCGGCGGCGATCTATTCGCGCCGGAAGCCAAGCTCTGCAAGGACCAGATCCCGGAGCAGACCGCGCTGAAGGAGATCAAGGCGCTGCTGGAGCACCCCGGCGTGCTCAAGATCGCGCAGAATCTGAAATACGACTGGCAGATCTTCAAGCGTCGCGGCATCGACGTGCAGCCTTACGACGACACAATGCTGATGTCGTATGTGCTCGACGCCGGCCGCGGCAATCACGGCATGGACCCGCTCGCCGAAAAGTGGCTCGGCCATCAGACCATCCATTTCGAGGACGTTGCGGGCACCGGCAAGAACCAGGTGACGTTCGATTGCGTCTCGATCGAGAAGGCGAGCGAATACGCGGCCGAGGACGCCGACGTGACGCTGCGTCTCTGGAAGGCGCTGAAGCCGCGCATGGCTGCGGAGCAGGTCGCGACAGTTTACGAAACGCTCGAACGTCCGCTTGTGCCGGTGCTCGGCCGCATGGAGGGCCGCGGCATCTCCATCGACCGGCAGGTGCTGTCGCGCCTCTCCGGCGAGTTCGCACAGAAGCAGGGCGGGCTTGAAGACGAGATCGGGAAGCTTGCGGGAGAGCCGCTCAATCCGGGCAGCCCCAAGCAACTCGGCGACATTCTGTTCGGCAAGATGAAGCTGGACGGCGGCACCAAGACCAAGACCGGACAATGGGCGACCGGCGCGAAGGTGCTCGAAGATTTGGCCGAGCAGGGCCACGAGTTGCCGCAGAAAATTCTCGACTGGCGTCAGGTCTCGAAGCTGCGCTCGACCTACACCGACGCGCTGCCGGACTATGTGAACAAGGAAACCCACCGCGTTCACACCAGTTACGCGCTCGCGGCCACCACCACCGGCCGCCTGTCGTCATCCGAGCCGAACCTTCAGAACATCCCGATCCGCACCGAGGAAGGCCGCAAGATTCGCCGCGCCTTCGTCGCGGACAAAGGCAACAAGCTCGTCTCCGCCGACTATTCGCAGATCGAACTGCGCCTGCTCGCGGAGATCGCGGACATTCCCTCGCTGCGCAAAGCGTTCAAGGATGGCCTCGACATTCACGCGATGACCGCGTCCGAAATGTTCGGCGTGCCGGTCAAGGACATGCCGGGCGAAGTGCGCCGGCGCGCGAAGGCGATCAACTTCGGCATCATCTACGGCATCTCGGCCTTCGGCCTCGCCAATCAATTGGGCATCCCGCGCGACGAGGCCGGCGCCTACATCCGGAAATACTTCGAACGCTTCCCCGGCATCCGCGCCTACATGGACGAGACGAAAGAATTCGCGAAGAAGAACGGCTACGTGCTGACGCTGTTCGGAAGGAAGTGCCACTACCCGGATATCGTCAACTCGAATCCGTCGATCCGCGCGTTCAATGAGCGCGCCGCGATCAACGCGCGCCTGCAAGGCACCGCCGCCGACATCATCCGCCGCGCGATGGTGCGCATCGAGCCCGCGCTCGCGAAAGCGAAGCTGAAGGCACAGATGCTGCTTCAGGTGCACGACGAACTGATCTTCGAGGTGCCGGAGGGCGAGGTCGCGAAAACGCTGCCGATCGTGAAGAAGGTGATGGAAGACGCACCGATGCCGGCGGTGTCGCTATCCGTGCCGCTGTCGGTCGAGGCCCGCGCCGCGCACAATTGGGACGAGGCGCACTAGCGTCTCAACTCTTCTCGCACCACTCCGCGACGCCGGCAGGGCTGACCATCTGCCAGGTCTCGTCCTCGTTCCAGATGTCGATCGTGGCGCGATCGCCGTAGCGCTCCAGGAGCTGGCGCACGCGCGCCTTGGCCTCGCCTTCGGAGTTGAAGATTTCGGGCTGCAAGGGCTCCTCGCCGCCAGCCCGCCATTTCACCTTATAGCGCATGACCGTATTCCAGCTCCGTAATTGAAGCGGTCACCAACGCCTGCGCCGAAGTGGGCGGCGCAGAATCGCAATTGGGCGATGGTACGCCGCGTCGCTGTATTCGCCCAGAGCCATCGAGTTCAAATCAGCGTCCGGAAAAACCCGTTCTGGCGCTGGTGATACGGGCAACTCGTTAGAGGGCGCGTCACATTGACAGCCGCGCCGCTCTCCTTGAGCCTGCGTCCGGGGCTGGGGGGAAGCATGGTCGGGCACGCGTCAAACGTCTATTTCGGCATGAGCCCGATGGCGGTCTCGACCGTCCTGCTCGCCATCACCTACGCCATCATCATCTCCGAGAAGGCCAACCGCGCCGTCGTCGCGCTCGTCGGCGCGGGACTGATGGTCGTCGCAGGCGTCCTCTCGCAAGAGGAAGCCATCAAGGGCGTCGACTGGAACACCATCGGCCTTCTCACCGGCATGATGATTCTCGTTTCGGTGTCGCGCCGCTCCGGCATGTTCCAGTATGTCGCGGTGTGGTCGGCGCAGGCCGCCAAGGCCCACCCGGCGGGCATCCTGTTTCTGTTGCAGATCACCACCGCGGTGCTGTCGGCCTTCCTCGACAACGTGACGACCGTGCTGCTCATCGTACCGGTGACACTGGCCATCACCGAAGAGCTCGACGTTCCCGCCTACCCTTATCTCTTCGCCGAAATCTTCGCCTCCAACATCGGCGGCACTGCGACGCTGATCGGCGATCCGCCCAACATCCTGATCGGCTCGCAGGTCGGCCTCGACTTCAACGCCTTCGCCGTTCATCTCGCGCCCATCATTGTCGTGATCATGATCGTGCAAGCGATCATGATCCATCTCATCTGGGGCAAGGACCTCAAGGCGACTCCCGAGCGCGAAGCGCTGGTGATGGCGATGCAACCCAAGCAAGCCATCACGGACTGGCTCTTGCTCAAGCAATCGCTCGCGGTGCTCACCGCCGTGATGATCGCCTTCGTGCTGGCACGGCCGCTGCATCTCGAGCCCGCGACCATTGCCATGCTCGGCGCGGCCGTTCTGATGCTGCTCGACAACTGGTCGCATCATGCCGAGAAAGCCGCCGGCAACATTCATAAGACGTTCGGCGACGTCGAGTGGATCACGATTTTCTTCTTTATCGGCCTGTTCATCGTGGTGCACGGCGTCGAGGTCGGCGGCCTGCTGAAACTTCTCGCCGACAAGCTTGTCGCGGCGACCGGCGGCAATCTCGCGCACGCCGGCTACGCGATCCTGTGGGCGTCGGCGGTGCTCTCCGCGATCGTCGACAACATCCCCTTCGTCGCGACCATGATTCCGCTGATCAAATCGATGGCGCCGTCCTTCGGCGGTCCCGACGCAATCCTTCCCTTGTGGTGGTGCCTGTCGCTTGGCGCCTGTCTCGGCGGCAACGGCACGCTGATCGGCGCGTCGGCGAATCTGACGGTCGCCGGTCTCGCGGAGCGCGGCGGTGTCCCGTTCCGCTTCGTCACCTACACGCTCTATGCCTTCCCGATGATGCTGGTCTCGATCGGGATCTGTCACCTTTATGTCTGGTGGCGCTATTTTTGAGCGCTCTGCGGCTAAACGCCGGCTCCGGGACAACCTCTGGTAAGCCCTTGGTAACGCTTCATTTACCGTACCGGACCCAGATTGGCCGGCGTTGAACCTCGCCTCGCACCCCCGCGACCAACGATGGGGCCGTGCAACCAATCCGTAAGCGGCGCGTTTTATTGATGCGTCCCAGGGAGATCCCTCCGTGACATTCAGTCAACGCGTCCGCAGCGCCGGCATCGTCGCCATTGCGATGGGCCTTTGCGCGCTCGCGCCGCAGGCTGCGTCTGCGCAGGGCCTTCTCGACGCGCTGTTCGGCGGCTTCGGCCACCAGGGCCGCAGCCTTCCGCCGCAAGCGAGTTCGTTCGCCAATCCGTTCGACTTCGGCAGCGGCGGCGAGCGCCGCTCGTCCGGCGAATATTCCGGCGGCGGCGGACAGGCCTATTGCGTGCGCACCTGCGACGGCCGCCCCTTCCCGCTTCAGCGCAATGCACACATGTCGCCCATAGAGCTGTGCAAGTCGTTCTGCCCTGCCAGCAAGACGATGGTGTTCTACGGCGGCAAGATCGATACGGCTTCGTCGGGCGGCACGCGCTACGCCGATCTCGACAATGCTTTCGTCTACAAAGAAAAACTCGTCGACGGCTGCACCTGCAACGGCAAGGACCCGGTCGGTCTCGCGCAGGTGAGCGTGGTCACCGACCCGACGCTGCGCGCGGGCGACATCATCGCCACCAATGACGGATTGCAGACGGTGCGGAACGGGGGCGGCAGCAAGACCGCGGAGTTCACGCCGGTCTCTGCGTCGCAGCTCGGCAAGCAGTGGGCCGGCCTGAAGGTGTCGCCACAGCCGGAGCCGCAGAAGATCGAGCCGGTTGCGGAAGAAACGCCCGCGCCGAAAGCGAAGAAGAAGCCTGTCAGGAGCCAGAGCGCGCAGAACTATCGCCCGGCTCAGCGCAGCACAGGCCTGTTCGGCTTCCCGTTCTAGTCCAGATACGAAACCACCTCGTCCGCGAGCGACAGCGAGCTCGTCAGCCCCGGCGACTCGATCCCGAACATTTGCACCAGCCCGCGCAGGCCATGCTGCGCCGGACCTTCAATGAGGAAGTCCGCCGCTGGCTCGCCCGGCCCGGTGAGCTTCGGGCGGATGCCCGCATAATCCGGCTGCAATGAATTGTCCGGCAGGCCTGGCCAGTAGCGGCGGATGCTGGCGTAGAACGACTGCGCCCGCGCCGGATTGACGTTGTAGCTCTCCTCGTCGATCCACTCGACGTCCGGCCCGAAGCGCATCCGCCCCGCGAGATCGAGCGTCACGTGCGTGCCGAGCCCGCCGTCGATGCGCGGCGCGGGATAAATGAGCCGCGTGAACACCGGCTTGCCCGCGTAACCGAAGTAATTGCCCCGCGCGAGAACAAGCCGTGGCACGCGGCTCTGCTCGTAGTCCTCGGTGTTCTTCGCCAGCGGCTGTGCACCAAGCCCCGCCGAATTGATCACCGCATCAACGGCCAGTTCGCCACCCTCGCTGCCGGAGAACCGCACCACCCATCCGGCCTGGGTGTGAATGAGCCGCTCGACCTTCGTGTCGAACGCGATTACGCCGCCATGGTCTTCGAGATCGCCACGCAATGCCGTCATGAACTCGTGGCTCGAGACGATGCCGGTGTTCGGCGAATGCAGCGCAGCGACACAGCTGACGTGCGGCTCCATCTTGCGCGCCGTCGCTCCGTCGATCATCTCGAAGCCTTCGACGCCGTTGGCGATGCCTTGCTTGAGGATCGCCTCCATCTTGGCGACCTCGGCGTCCTCGGTCGCAACGATCAGCTTGCCGCAGCGGCGGTGCGACACACCATGCGAAGCGCAGAAGTCGTACATCATCCGCCGCCCACGCGGGCAGTGATGCGCGCGCAGCGAACCGCTCGGGTAATACATGCCGCCGTGGATCACCTCGCTGTTGCGCGAGGACACGCCATTGCCGATGCCCTTGGTCATCTCGGCGACGATGACATCATGCCCCTTCAGCGCAGCCGCACGCGCGACCGCAAGCCCCACCACACCGGCGCCGACGACAAGAACTTGCATGGTTAGTGATGCCCGCTGTCTTTATGCATGCGTCATTCCGGCGCGCTTGTTGCGCTCTGCGGCTCCGCGATGAATGCCGGATGAACGAGTCGCATGGAAATTCAACACAATCACATTCCAGATTTGGAATGACAGGGAAACAAAAACAACGCTCGCACGTTAACCGTGGCGGGCGGCTTGAGGAGCACTTCGATGTTCCGGTTTGGCGTTCGCATTGCAGCAATCGTTCTTAGCGTCTCCGCACTTGCGGCGACAAGTGGCACGTCTTTCGCCGATCCGCCGAAGCGCGGCGGTGGCGGCGCCCCCGCCGCACGGCCTGCGGCACCACCGCGGCCCGCCATGGCGGCGCCCCGCCCGGCCCCGCAAATGTCCCGTCCCGCGCCGCAGTTCGCGCGTCCATCCGCGCCCGCCATGCAGCGCCCTGCGTTTGCACCGCGCCAAATGCCGCAGCGTCCCGCGATGATGCAACGCCCGTCCGCGCCGCGCTTTGCCGCGCCGCAACGGACGTTCCAACATCGCTCCGTGCAGCGTCCGGACTTCCGCCGTACGCCGTCGGTCGTGCAACGTTCGATGCCGTCGCGCGTGACGACCCGTCAGGATCGCAGGCAAGAGCGCGTGCAGCTTCGCGCGCAGCAGCGTCAGCAGATCCAGCAGAACGCCCAGTCGCGTCAAGCCGGGCAGAGCCAGACCCGCTCTGACCGTCTCCAACAACGTATTCAGCGGCTTCAGGCGCAGAACCCGCGCAACGCCCGCGAGCGCCGCGCCGTTCAGCGTGAGCTTGCCAGAGACCAACGCCTGCTCTCGCGTGAGCAGCGCACACAACAGCGCCTCGGCATCGCGCCCGCGGCAGCGGTCGGGGCCGCGGCGGCGGCCGCGCAGCGGCAGCAGGCCCTCGCGCCGAATAACAACAACGCCGCGCTCCGCAACGCGGCGCGCGGGCGCTTCGCCGGCCGCTTCTTGAACAATCAGAACGCCAACCCGGCTGCGCTCGCGCAGCGTCAGGCCGCCTGGCAGGCGCGCCGCAACGGCTGGGCGCCGCGGGAGTCGTGGCGTCGCGGCCACCGCGCCGTCTTCGTTGCGTGGCTTGGCCCGGTGTTCTGGCCTTACGCCTATTCGGACATCTTTGACTACACGTTCTGGCCCGCCGCCTACGACGACGGTTACTTCGCCTACGCTTATGACGACTTCGTCGACACCGTGTTCTGGGGCCCGGACAGCCAGTACATCGACAGCCTCGCCTACGCCGACGAGCCCGGCATGGCTCCCATCGGCGGCGGCGGCGCCCCGATCCGCGAAACCACCGGAGCACGTCCGCTGCGCGACCGTGCCCCTGTGAGCGAGCAGACCGTCCGCGCGCTGTGCGGCGATCCCGAGAAGGGCGTCACCGCCTGGCCGTTCGCCGACATCGAGAAGGCCGTCCAGCCGACGGCGGAGCAAGGCGCGGCGCTGGAGGACATGAAGCAGGCGGCCCAGCAAGCGGCGGCCGCCTTCAAGGACTCCTGTGGCGGCACCTATGCGATGACACCACCCGGCCGCCTGCAAGCGATGATGAACCGCGTCTCCTCGACACTCGAAGCCGTGCGCATCGTGAAGCCTGCGCTGGAGAAGTTCTACAACTCCCTCAGCGACGAGCAGAAGGCGCGCTTCAACGAGGTCGGCCCCGCTGTCGCGCGCAATGCGCAGCCGGGAGGGCAGCCCGCTCCCGCCAATCAGCAGGAGGCGAACGCGCAAGCCAACGCCTGCCGCGAGCCGAAGCCCGGCCTCACCAACCTGCCGATCGACCGGGTTGGCGAAGTCGTGAAGCCCGCCGGTGCGCAGAAGGACGCGCTGGATCGCCTGGGCGGGGCGACCGAAAAGGCCGTCGATATCTTGCAGGCCGCATGCCCGGACGATGTGCCGCAAACGCCGCCCGGCCGTCTCGACGCGATGGAGAAGCGCCTCGACGCCATGCTGCAAGCGGCGAAAACCGTGCAACAGCCGCTCGCGGACTTCTACGCCAAGCTTTCCAGCGAGCAGAAGGCCCGCTTCAACACGATGGGCCAGACCGCGAGCCGGTAAGCCTCACTTCACAATTGTTGTTACAACTCTTGGCGTTGCATCGAACATCCGATGCAACGCCATTTGAGTGTGCCGATGCCGCTATCCGTGGCCTTGAAGGACTATCTCGTCGCTTACGGCTACAGCCGTGAGCAGGTGGAGTCCTTCACCGGCGAGACCCGTTTGCTGCACGACCTGGGCCGGCTCGACGACAATCTCGGCGACGAACTTCTGGACCTGTTCCAGCACTTCAACGTGGACGTCTCGTCGCCACCTCAAGGGCTGTTCACGCCCTCCGTGGGGACATGGGACAATCTCGTGCTCTCGATCTTCGTCGATCACGCCATCGCAACGGGAAGATGGGTCAGCGACGACACCAGCCCCGCGTCATCCTGAGGAGCCGCCGAAGGCCGCGTCTCGAAGGCGGCAAGTCGGATTTACCCGACTTGCCCAACTTGAGTTACCAATCTCGGGTAAACTCGAGGTCGGTGCGCGGCCCTCATGCTTCGGGACGCATCGCGAGCTGCGCCTGCATTCTGCGCACACCATCACTGCCGATCGCACGCTTGGACACGGCGATCTAAGCGGCCCTCATCTCGGCAGCAACAGCTTCCGCCTCGACCGAAACCGCCTTCGCGATCGCTGGCTTGGTCGCGGCCGCCTTCGAGGGGATCATCCCCTCTGCGCCGGCCGCCGTGTCGATCCTGAAGAACGCCACCTGCTCATCCATCGATTGCGCCTGATGCTCCAGCGTCTTGGCGGTCGCGGCGTTCTCCTCGACCAGCGCCGAGTTCTGCTGCGTGACCTCGTCCATCTGGGTCAGTGCCTTGTTGACCTGCTCGATGCCCGTGGACTGCTCCATGCTCGCATTGGCAATGTCGGAGACGACCGACGCAACCTGCTTGATCGACTCGACGATCTCGCTCAGCGCCGTGCCCGCCTGGTTGACGAGGTCGACGCCGTCCTTCACCTGCGAATTCGAATTGGTGATGAGGTCCTTGATGTCCTTCGCGGCCTGCGACGAACGCTGCGCGAGGCTGCGAACTTCGGACGCCACCACCGCGAAGCCGCGGCCCGCCTCACCCGCACGGGCCGCTTCGACGGCCGCGTTGAGCGCCAGCAGGTTGGTCTGCCGCGCGATCTCGTCGATCACGCCGATGATGTCGGAAATCTTCCGCGACGACTCTTCGATCTTCGCCATCGCGTTCACGGCGCGTCCCACCACCTCGCCGCCGCGATCCGCCACCTCGCGGGTCTGCGTGGCCGAGGCGTTGGCCTGCTGGGCGTTCTCGGCATTCTTCCTCACCGTCGCGGAGATCTGCTCCATCGACGCGGAGGTCTCCTCGAGCGAAGCCGCCTGTTCTTCAGTGCGCTGCGATAGGTCGGTGGTTGCCGTCGAAATTTCCATCGAGGCGTTGGTCACCTCGCGGGCCGACGCTTTCACCCCTGCGATGGTCTCCCTCACCTTGTCCGCCATCGAACGCACCGCGCTTGCGATCTGCCCCACCTCGTCCTTCCGATTGGTGTTCGGCACCGTCACCGCGAAGTTTCCGCCGGCAAGATCATCGAGCGGCTTCACCAGTTCGCTCATCGGTTTGGCGATCGACCGGATGGCAAAGACCACTGTGCCCAGCAGGATAACGATGATGAAAACGCTGAGCCCCATCTGGATGCGCTCGGCCATCGCCATGGCTCGCTCTAGTTCGGCCTCCGTGACCTGAGCGTTGTGCTCGACCGACTCGACAATCTCTTCGGTGTTTTTCTCCATGCTTCGGGCGAGCGGCACGGTTTTCTCACGCGAGATGGTCTCGATCTCGGCGTTGAGCTTCAGAAAGCGGTCCTGGTCCGCTTGGGGCAGCTCCGCGAGAGTTTTGGCCTTGCCGCGGATTTCCAGAGCCTGCGTCTTGAGCGCGCTGATCTCGGCTTGCCCGGCGGCATATTTGGCCGCGTCAGCCTTCACCGTCTCCATCCAGGCACGGTTGGCCGGGTTGGCCACGACCGCCAGCATCGCGTCGGCAAATTTGTTCACCGAGACGAAGCGCGCATTGAAATATTCGTCGGCCGTCTTGATCTGCTCGGGTGTCGAGGCGAGCCGCATATCGCGAAGGCCGGTTTGCATGCCTCGCGCCGACGCTTTTGTTTCGACGGAGGCGTAGCGGACGGTCTGCTGGCGCTCCGCTGCCGCCAGCGATTGCTCGACCTGGCGGTTGTTGACGTACTGGCTGACCATCATGCCGGCGACCAGAAGGACGCCGAAACCCATCGCGACGGCGAGTTTCGTGCCGATGCGGATATCGGAGATGCGGATCATTGGGGGGACTCCAGAGGGCCTGACGGGGGGCGGGATCAGTGCAAGGCGACGGCGCGCGAACGCGAGATCGCGGTGGCTGGACCACCGTTCTTCGACATGGGCCGTAGCGCGTTCAAATTCGCCGCTCCGGCTTGTTCGCGATTCACGTATTCCGGATTCAGAATTTGTCCGGCCGGCTTTCGAAAGCCTTAACCACAGTGACCCGCGCAAAAAATTCTCACGGCGCGTCAGGTAATTCCCGACGAGTCGCGCGAAATGAATCACGATGCGTGATGAAGAATCTCGCGACGTGATGACAGGCCGCGCAAACAGCAAAAATTGCGAACGTAAAAATAAAAAGGGCGGCCTCTCGGCCGCCCTTTCGTTTCGATGATTCGAGTTCTTACTCAGCCGCCATCCGCACTTCCGGCGCGGCAGCGCGGACTTCCGCGTCGACGGTCTTCTCGTACTTGGCGAAGTTCTTCTGGAACAGGCCGACGAGCTTGCGGGCGGTCTCGTCGAACGCCTTCTTGTCGGCCCAGGTCTGATCCGGGTTGAGGATCTTGGTGTCGATGCCCGGCACCGCGGTCGGCACCGCGAAGCCGAAGTACTTGTCGGTGCGGAACTGCGCATTCTTCAGCGAGCCGTCGAGTGCGCCGGTGACCAGCGCGCGCGTCACCTTGATCGGCATGCGGTGGCCGACGCCGTAGATGCCGCCGGTCCAGCCGGAGTTCACCAGCCAGACGTCGACCTTGTGCTTGGCGATGTAGTCGCGCAGCAGGTTGCCGTACTCGGCCGGCGGGCGCGGCAGGAACGGCGCGCCGAAGCAGGTCGAGAACTCCGGCTCAACGCCGACGAGTCCCTTCTCGGTGCCCGCGACCTTCGCGGTGTAACCCGAGAGGAAGTGGTACATCGCCTGCGCAGGCGTGAGTTTCGCAATGGGAGGCATCACGCCGTAGGCGTCGGCGGCGAGGAAGATGATGTTCTTCGGATGGCTCGCCATGCCCGAGCGCGACGCGTTCGGAATGAAGTCGAGCGGATAGGCCGAACGGGTGTTCTCGGTCAGCTTGTCGCTGTCGTAGTCCGGAACGCGGGTCTCCGGATCGAACACGACGTTCTCGAGGACGGCGCCGAAACGGTTGGTCGCCTCCCAGATCATAGGCTCGGCTTCCTTCGAGAACTTGATGGTCTTGGCGTAGCAGCCACCCTCGAAGTTGAAGATGCCGTTCGGCGACCAGCCGGTCTCGTCGTCGCCGATCAGGATGCGGTTCGGATCGGCCGACAGCGTGGTCTTGCCGGTGCCGGAGAGGCCGAAGAACAGCGCGCTTTCCTTGCCATCCTTCGAGACGTTCGCCGAGCAGTGCATCGGCATGACGCCCTGCGCCGGGAGATAGAAGTTGAGCGTCGTGAACACCGACTTCTTCATCTCGCCCGCGTAGGACGAGCCGCAGATCAGAACGATCTTGCGCGTGAAGTCGATCGCGACCTGGGTGTCGGAGCCCTCGCGGCCGCCGTGACGCTTCGGGTCCGGCTTGAACGACGGCAGGTCGATGATGGTCATGTCCGGCGTGAAGCCCGCGAGTTCGGCGCGCTCCGGACGGATCAGGAGCTGGCGGATGAACAGCGAGTGCCAGGCGTATTCGGTGTAGACGCGAACCTTGATGCGGTACTGCGGATCGGCGCCGCCGTAGAGGTCCTGCGCGTAGAGGGTCTTGCCCTTGGTGTGCGCCTGGAAGTCCGCGAGCATGTTGTCGAAGTGCTCTTGGCTCTGCTTGCGGTTGCCGTCCCACCACACGGTGTTCTCGGTGAGCTGATCGACCTTGGTGTGCTTGTCCTTGGGCGAGCGGCCGGTGTGATGGCCGGTCTCGGCGCAAAGCGCGCCGCCCGCGACGATCGTCGCTTCGCCGTTGCGGATCGCGTGCTCGTAGAGCGGCGCTTCGACGAGGTTCCAGTGAACCTCCTTGAGATCCTTCAAGCCGAATTTGTCGGCGCCGAAAGCGGCGTTGCGCAGACCGGTTTCTTTCACGAAAAATCCTCCTCACGCGCCCGGCTGTCTTCGACGGCCGGAGTCTTCTGGGACCGCTTTCGCGGCCACCGATGATGCTGAAAGTCTAAGCCCCTCTGATGGGCGGGACCTATAGTGCCGAAAAGCCCGAAAGCCAAGGCAAAAGCGGGCATAGCGAGCCATCCCGCATCGCATTGGATCGGCTCAAATCAAGGCATCACAAAGACTCTGCTGAATTAACGATATCCGCATCGCGGCGGCGTTTTTGCGCCGCACAAATACGGCGCCCGATGCGGCGGAATGTCCGGACGTTCCTTAGGCGGGAACCACAGCCGGCGCGGGCAAACGCGACGGCAGGCACGCGGTCACGACGAAGATCACCGCCGCCGCAACCGCCATCACACGAAATAGCGTGTCGAAACCGTAGTTCTCGTAGATGAAGGCGATCAGCGGCAACGACGCCGCGAGAACGGAGAACGCGACGACGTAACGCACGCCGTAGACGCGCGCACGCGCCGGCCCGCTCGCCATCTTGCCGATCATGAAGTCGTTGATCGGTATTTGTCCGAATGCACCGAGCATGAAGCCGAGCGCGGCGATGAGCGCCCAGCCACCCGTCAGCCCGGGCATGACCGCGAAGAACACGACCTGCATCGTTGCGACGATGAGGAACACCGTGCGCGGGCCGAGCCGGTCGAGCAGGCTGCCGACCACGAGTTGCGCCATCGAGGCGATGGCGAACACCGCGAAGGTCAACGCGCCGAGCGTGGTCGCGATGTCGCCCTGCGTCGGCAGGCCGGTCGCGGAGAGCCACGCCGTCACGTCCTTGGCGATGTTCTGAATCCGCTCGTCGAAGATTTTTGGCAGCGCGAACGTGGTGGATTGGAAGATCAGGCTCGACACCGCCGTCGTCACGAACACGATCATGGTCACGCGGAACAGCAGCGCCTTGTAGTCCGCCGACGTGGCCTGCGGAGACGCGGCCTTGACCTTGTCCGCGGCGTTGCGCGAGCGAATCTCCGGCCATTGATGGATCGCGTAAGCCACCCCGATCGCCGCCGAGACAAGGCCCGGCACGATAAAGGCCGCGCGCCAGCCGCCGTGATCGATGAAATAGCCGGTGACGAGCGCCGCGCTCGCGACGCCGAGATTGCCCCACACGCCGTTCACGGCGAGCCGCATGCCGGTGTTCTTCCAGCGCTGCGTGACGATGGCGAGCCCGACCGGATGGTAGATCGCGGCGAATACGCCGACCACGAACAGCCCGATGCCGATTTGCAGCGGCGTCTGCGCGAAGGCCGTCACGACCGACGACAGGCCGATACCGATGAAGAACACCGCCACCATGCCCTCGCGGCTCCACTTGTCGGCAAGCCAGCCCGCCGGCAGCGAGAACAGCCCGAACGCAAAGAACCCGGGCGTCGCATAGGCCAGCAGCGCGCCGTAGCTCAGGCCCCATTCGCGAGACAGGGCGAGCGCAGCGACAGTCGCGAAGATCAGCGTGAACATGTGGTCGAGGAAGTGACCGATGTTCAGGAACAGGAAGTGGAGGCTGTCTTTCTTCATGGCATTCCCAACGGTTTTCGCAGCCTAAAATAGCCTTGGCCTATTGGCGAGATCATGCCATTTTTCGTCGAAATTCTGCCAAGCGGGTTTTGGCCATGAAACGACCGCTGAAGAAACCGCCGCCGAAAAAGCGCAGCACCAACGCTGACGACTATCAGCACGTGCCGCGGCCGCTCGCGGCCATGTCGAAGACCTTCCAAAGCGGCCACGAGATCGCACCGCATCATCACCCGCGCGATCAGTTCGTCTATTCGGTGACGGGCTTGATGCGTGTGAGGACAAAGACCGAAGCCTGGATCGTGCCCCCTGACCGCGCGGTGTACCTCCCGGCGAAGACCGAGCATTCGATCAGCGTGCGTGGCACCGTGACCATGAGCACGCTCTACATCGCGCGCAGGCCGCAGGACGATCTTCCCGCGGCGCCGACCGTTCTCGAGGTCTCGCCGCTCCTGCGTGAACTCGTGCTCGCGCTGATCGACGAGCCGGTGAACTATGACGAACAGGGGCGCGGTGGCGCCGTTGCTCGGTTGATATTCGACGAAATCGCAAGAGCGCGCCGCCTGCCCTACGTCGTTCCGATGCCGCGCGATCCACGGCTCCTTCGCGTCTGCGACGCGCTGCTGGCCGATCCGGCGAGCCGCCTCACACTCGACAATTGGGTCGATACCGCCGGCGCGTCGGTGCGCACGCTGGCGCGTTTGTTTGAGGAAGAGTTGGGCTTGAGCTTCGTCGCGTGGCGGCAGCGCGTACGCTTTCACAACGCGCTGGAGTCGATCATCGCCGGCGAATCGATTTCATCGGTCGCCGAACGCAACGGCTATCGCAGCCCAAGCGCGTTCTCGTCGGCGTTCCGCAACGTGATGGGGCACGCTCCGTCGTCGCTACGGACGGAAAGCGTGCCCGCGCTACAGGTCACGAGCTAAGCCCGCGGCGGCCTGCGCCGCTCGGTGAACCACGCGCGATACTTCTGCATCTTCGCACGCTGCGCTTGCGGCGCAGCCTTCCGGCACGTCGAACCTTCCTGGCTGCCCGATGCCGCGCCCCAGCGCAGCTCGACGCAATCGTTCGGATTGTAGGCCATCTCGAGCGAAGTCGACCGCTCCATCACGTCCTTCAGCGCCAGCGACCACTGGGAGCCGTCGCTGCGCGGATAGGAGAACTTGCGCGTCGCAAGCTCCTGCGCGAGCACGCTCTGCAACTCCGCCTGCACGGAGGCGGCATTCTTGCCCATCGGCATCGCGTAGCGCTCAGGCCGCCGGGCCACGCGATCCGGGAAGCCGCGCACCACGTCGATCGCGATCAGCAGCCGCAGATCGCGCGACGGCGTCGAGTAATCCTCCCACGCGCCGATGGTCTCGAAGATCGCCGGACCGTCCGGCATGTTGGCTTCGCCCTTGCCGCTGTTCTGGAACTTGCGGCCGTTCTCAACCGATGTGACGCGCGTCTTCACCTGCTCTTCGAGCGAGTCGATCGCATCCTTCATCGCGGTCAGCGGATCGAGCGGCTGCGGCGACATCACATCGTCCATGCGGTCGTAGAACTCCTCGACACCGAGTTTTGCTTGATCGAGTGAAAAATCCGCATAGTGCGGGTTGCGCGCGATCTGCTCGTTGGAGAGCCGCCGCATCACGCCGTCGGTGCCGCGCACCACCGGGCGGAAGCGCTTGAAGCCCGGCCCGCCGAGCGCGGGGTTTTGCGCGAACAGGAAGTTGCCGCGCCAGAAGCGCTTGCGCGCCACCGTGCCGTCGGGCTGTCCGTCCACCGCGAGGATGACGCCCGCGGAGTGCGCCGTCTGCGGCACGCGCTTCACGATCATCAGGATGTGGCCATACGGATCGGCATAGACCGTGCCGGGCCGCAGCGTCTGCTGCGACAGCGCCACCGGGTAATAGTCGGTGTTGTTGTCGGCGAGCGCCGTGCGCGCGGAGCCCGAGTGCACCGTGTCGCCGACGACCTTCATATAGGCGCCGAACGCGCCCGCGAGTCCGAGCCGCGGCTTCGGCGGCGCATCGGGCGCAGCGCCGGTCGTGTCGGCGGCAGAAGCATTCGCATCGCCGCCGCTGCTCTGGATGCTGGTCCACGCCGGGCACGTGGGCCCGCGTCCGCCGCCGCCGCGCGAGCACTTCGACATGCCGTAGGGCAGACCGATCTTGAAGGCGAAATAGGCGCGCAGGAAATACGGCAGGTCCGCGCAGTCGGGGCGCAGCACCATGTTCATCTGGTCTTCGTTGAGACCGAGATGATTGAACAGGAAATTCCGCGACGGATCGCGCAGGCCGACATGCAGCGCGGGCCACGACAGCTCCACATCGAGCGGCGCATCGAACAGCTTGTCGATCCACGCCGAGAACAGGTTTTCGGTTTCGCGCGTCCATGCCGCGCGAACCGGCCAGATGCTGCCGGCGACGCTGCCCGGACCCGCCGGCTTCTCGGCGCGCACGGTGATATCGCGCGTGACCGGGCCGCAGCCGCTGCGCGACAGCGTCACGCGCCACGTTCCCGCGGCCGGCGTCTTCACTTCAGCGGTCCAGAAGTACGGCGGGCCGCCCTTGCGGTCGCGCGAGCGCGCCGCGACCTGGCCGTCAGGACCGGTCAGCGAGAGTTCGCCATCGGCTGCACGCTCGGACGCGACGAGCACGCGCAGCGGCGCGCCCTTCCACGGCGCGATCGGCGACGGCAACACGGCGATGTCGGACGCCTCGTCGCAGGTGGAACCCTGCGCCCGTGCGCTCTGCATTGGAGAAAGAAGGTATGCGCCGGCCATCAGCAGCGCGGCTGTCGCAGCGACAAAGCGTCCTGAAAGCAATCGAGCCTCCCTCATCCCTCGGCCGACATTCATCGGCGCCGGGTTAGCTCTCACAAAATCATGCCCAAAATCGGCCAGCCCGGCAAAACCGGTCCGGACCACGACTCATCTTAATTGCAAGAGTACGAACCATTTCTTGTCGTTCAGGGAACACTTTTGCGTGTGTGCCGCTCCATGCGGCGATTGGCCCGCAGGTTCCGGCAAGGTCCAGTCGCCGCGGCCGCAATGACCCTTTTGCATGGCCGAGAACTTCAAGCCGCGCCCGTAGAGGTTCAGCTTCCGCGCCGACACCGCCTGATTCACATTGCCGCCGATCGTGTAGACCTTGCGCGCAGACGCATCGACATGCGCCACCACCTCGCAATGGGTGCGGCGGATCGTGCGCGCTTCGGGAGCGCCGCTGAGTTCCGAGCGGGCGAGTTCGCGCACCTTCTCGTCGCTCATGTCGTTGAACTTGGACTCGCGGTGCTGACAGAGGATGTCGCCGACGCGCGGCTTGGTCGCGAGCGGACACGCGCGATAGAGCTTCTCCCCCGCCGCTGCATTGCTCTGTTCCGCCACGCTCGTCGCGACCGCATCATAGATGTAGGTGCGGTGCGCGTTGGAAAACGGAAAAGCGTTGGGCCCGACGCCGGACTCCTTCACCACGTAGCTGACGAAGGCCGCCGACCACGATGTGTCGATCACCGCCGCGCGCAGCGCCGACTCGCGCAGCATCTCGCGCTCCTCGGGATCGGACACCTTGTCCGCATCCTTCATGAGTTGCGCTGCGCTGCCCCGGATCAGCGCCGCGGCCTGCGAGTCCTGCGTCGCGCCCGCGGCGTCCTGATAGCCGCGCACCTCGATCTTGCCCGGCGCGTCGTTGCCGAACAGCGAGCGCCAATATTTCATCACCTGCCACCAGCCGAGATGGCCGACGGTCGCCTGCGCGCTGCCGCCGTCGTCCTCCTCGTGCTCGGCTTCAGTGAGGCCGAAATGGAACAGCCGCCCGTTGGCGTCGATCTTGTGGCCGCCGAAGGAATTGAACTCGTTGTTTGCTGTCTTCGCGATCTTCTGGCCAAGCTCGGTCGCGGGTTTCGCGGCCGTGGCGTCGCATTTGGCCTGCACGGATTTCCAGAATTTGGCTGCGCTACGGTCCTGCTGCGCGGACGCCGGATGCGCGGCGAAAACGATCGCCGCAACGGTCGCGCAGACGGGTAGACGCATAAGGACTCCTTGGGCAGCCAATGCCGGGAAGCAGTATAGCCCGGAGTCGGTCAGAAGGTCGCACCAAAGAATATGCGGGTTAACGCAAGAAATTGCTTCTCAAAGGACGGTGTCATCGCTGGGCTTGACCCGGCGATCCATCTTCTTTTTCGCAAAAAGCTGGATCACCCGGTCGCGGCGCTAACGTGCCGGCCGGGTGATGACAGCGGAGTGTGATGGAGCGGGGGTTAGTTCGACAGCCCCTTGCTCACCAGCCACTTCTGAATCAGCTCCGCGATCTGATCCGAATTCCGGTCCATCATCATCATATGCGAGTTGCCCTTGATGCCGACGTCCGGCAGATCGACCATGGTGATATCGCCGCCGCCGGTCTTGAACGCCTCCGAATAGGCGACGCTGTGCTGGCGGATGCTCTTCCAGCGCGGATGCTCTTTGGCGTTGTCGCCAATCACGATCAGGATCGGCGAGCCCTTCACCGACGGGATCTTCGCCTTATCGCCGCCAAGCGTCGGCTCGACCGCGACCAGCGCCTTCACCTTGTCGGGCCGCGCTTCGAGCACCTGATAGCCGAATGAACCAGACTGACTGTGCACCAGCACGACGCACGGGCACACCTTGTCGACCAGCTCGATATAGGCTTTCACGATCTCCGCGTCGGTCGTCACCCAGCGCGGCACGCCCTGCTTCATGAACTGCCCGTAGGCTTCCGCCGGAAACTGCGCGCCGGGATAAGCCACGCGCTTCGCAGGATCGTCGTTCCACGATCCGGGCGGTCCCATGCGGAAGCGCTCCCACGGATCGTTGAACGGCAAGGCCATCGCCTCGCCCTTGAACGTGCTGGTCCAACCCGAGCGGCCGCGCTCCATCGCGTCGGAGATGTAAGTGTCCCAGCCGGCGCGGATGAAATAGTTGAGCCAGCCCGGTTTGCCGTCGGGCTTCGTCTCATAGGTCACACCCGACAATCCGCCGCCGTGCCACAGCAGCAGCGGCAGCTTGCCTTTCTTGTTCTGCGGCAGGAAGTACTGCACGTACATCTGCTCGACCTGATACCGGCCGTTCGGATCGACCTTCGCCGGCACGCCGCCCGGCGTGAACAGCACCTCCTTCACCGGCTGGCCGGTGATCTCGATGATGCGGCCGCCGATGTGGAACGAACCCATATCGCGCAGCGCGATGTTCGATTGAGCGAGAGCCGGCGTCGCGGCGAGCGCGAAGGCAGCGGCAGTGAGCAGACGTCGCATCAAATCCTCCCCTTGTTCTGTTCTGCGTCAACAGAGAGTGTGCCGCATCGCCGCCCGCCCCGTCTATCCGTGGGCAGCGGTGGGATGCGTCACGAGCGCGGCACGAGGAACCCGCGATAGCGCACCACCGTGCCAATCAGCGGCAGCGCGATCTCAACGTGGAAGTTGAAGCGGCCGTCGGCGGCATGCTCATAGGCCTCACCGCCCGGCGCCCATGATCGCGGCATCGGAATTCCGAACGCCGTCCAGCGCCGCACCACGAGCCGCATCGTCTCGCCATCCATCACCAGCGCAAGGCCGAACGCGAACGGCCCAAACCGCTCGCACAGCAGACGCCCGAAGCGACCTGTCCCTTCTTCCTGCGTGCTCTGCATCACGCGGCCGTCGAATTCGCGCCGCCAGACTTCCTTGCCGTCGCGAAGAAGAAACACGACCTTCACCGATACATCGTTGCCCGCCTTCGGAAACCCGAACAGCGCCGCTACGATCCGCGCGCCGAAACCTTTGCCGCGCTCGACCGCCGCGCGGCCCTCCGCGACGAGATCGCCGCCAAGACCGCGACCAAGATCGTGCATCGCCCGCACCGGCTCCGGCAACGCCCACCAGGCGTCGCCGAGCAAACGCTTGTAGAGCGGCGCGGTGTCCGCCATTCGCTCGCGCACGCCCCAGGTAATCTTGCGCCGCTTGAACAGCGCGTCGTAGTCCGCGACCTCAAGCTCTTTCACCGACGCCCGCGCGCCCGCGGCCGGCATCTTGCCGTCGAGACAGCGGCGGACGATCGCCTCCACCGCCATCGAGGGGATGAACGGCCCGTCGTCGCCCTCGGCGATCATGTGCCACGACCTCTTCACCGGCTCGCCGCGCCCGCCCGCGCCGGAGACCTCGATGTACATGCCGCCGCGATGCTCGCCCCAGCGCACCACGTTGATCGCGCGGTACATCACCGGCGCGAGGAATGACAGCGACGGCAGCCACCGCTTTTTCACCAGCGTCGCCATGCCGTTCAGCGCACGATGCAGGATTTCCGGCACCGGCCCCGCGCCCATCCAGATCGACGTCAGGCTCGGCCACAGCTCCGGCAAAACCTTCAAATCCGGCACATCGACCAGCGAGAAGCGAATCGGATTGAGCGGCACGCGTCCCGGCGGCGCGACCGTGTAGTTGCGCGACTCCGCGAGTCCATAGTGCTTGCCGTCGCGCAATTCGATCGGCTGGCCCGAATAGCTCGCAATCGCGCGAATGACGTTGAGGCCGACGCCAGCATACGGAGAAGGAGCAATCCCGGCCTCGATCGTATCGACGCGCGATAGTCCCATCGCCAGCATCCGCACCACCGCGGCGGTCAGCACCGGAAAGCTGCTGACACCGGAAAGGACAAACAGCCCGCGCGTCTTCGCCTGCGCGTCGAACTGCGCGATGCCTTTCACAAAATCAGAACCATCGGCGAGATCGAGATAGTTCGCGCCGCAAGCGAGACACGCGCGCACCACGCGATAGGGATCGGCGTAATCCTGAAACGGCCCCGATGCATCGACCACGATATCCGGCGCGACCTCGCGCAACTGCCGCTCGACGTCGCCCTCGCGGTCGAACGCCAACGCCACCGTTCCGCCTTTGGCGCCGAGCACGTCGCAGAACGCCAGCGCCTTCTCGCGCGAGCGCCCCGCGATGATGAGCGTCACCCGCGCCTCGTCCGCGAGCAGCTTCGCGAGCCGCCCGCCGAACGTGCCGTAACCGCCAAGGATGAGAAGCTTCAAGGTCATGCCAGCAAACGATCCCGATAGGTCGGATCGGGGAGATAGCAGGTCTCGCGTTTGCCAAAGATGCGCAACCTGTTGCGCGCAACGAACTCATAAAGTCTGTCTCGGATCGGCAGCGGCAGGATGCGGAACGCCTTTGCCATCGACCATGGGAAGCCGAGGCCCTCCGCCATGCGGATGCTGCCTTCGGACTTGAACCAGGCGATGCCGTCTTCCACGAGGATGTTGGTCTCGTAGTCCTCGGGATCGAGTCCGTAGTGGACGTAAAGCGCACGGCCGAGATCCGATTGCGCGCGGAGCAGCCGGTAAACGCCTTCCCGGTCGTGCTTGAGCACGAACTGCGCAAAGCCTGAGCACAGCGCGCAGTAGCCGTCGAAGATGATGATCGGCCGGTCGTCGGGAAACGATGGCACGGCCGGATCGCTGCGATAGCTGAACGGCTCGCGCATCGTTGCCGCGCCTTACGCCGCCCTTGCCTGCTCCGCCATCTGCTTCAGCACCGCGCGCAGCACGCCGGGCTGCGACACGCGCTGCGGGAACGGCAGACGCAATCCGGTGCGTTCGAATTGTAGATCGAGCCCCTCGGGGTCGCAGCCGACCACGCGCCAGTCGCCGTCCGGTGCGCCGAGCAGTTTTGTCGCGTAGAGGCGCGTCGTGTCCGCGTGGTCGGCGTTCATGTGCTCGATCACACCGGTCTCCGCTTCGATCAATGCTTCCGCGCCGGTGAGATCGGTGAGGATGTCTTCCGGCTTCAGATCCACGATGCGGCCGAAGCCCGCAACGAGATGCGCGCCCTTCAATTGCACTTCGTAGAACGCGAAATCCTTGAAGCCCGCGAACATCTCCGCTTCTGGCTGATGCGCGAGATAGCGGCGGCGCACTTGCTCACTGTCGGTCTTCACCGCGGAGCCGTTCAACATCACGCGGGCGCCTTGCAGCGGATCGCCCTCCTTGCGCTCGTCGAGCATCACGGAGACGCGAGCGTCGGCGAGGATGTTCTTGGTGTGAACCGCGAGCTGTGAGATCAGCAGCAGCGGCGCGCCGTTGGCGGCGCTCGCGACGTTCACCAGCGAGCAATAGGGATCGCCGGAACCCGCCATCAGGGTCGCCAGCGCCCCGGAGCGGGCCTCCCGCATCAGCTTCTTGGCGGCGGTCTTGGGGTCGAAATCGGGGGTCGGCTGCATGGGGACACTCCGGGCGGCTTTGCGTGTTAGCCATACAACAAGGTCCGGAACCCGTTAACGACGTCAGGGACATTCTGACGTGGCGAATGGGAACTTTTTGCTTATATGACCGTCAACAGATTGACGAATCACGCATTTGTCCGCGGATCGTCACATTTCAGCCTAGCTTTACGGGCTTCAAAGCTAAGGGATTTTCGCCCGACTGGGGATTTCAGGCTCATGCCGACCATCGCTCTCGTCGACGACGACCGGAATATCTTGACCTCGGTGTCCATCGCCCTTGAGGCGGAAGGATACCGGATCATGACCTACACGGACGGCGCGTCCGCGCTCGAGGGCTTCAAGACCTCGCCGCCGGACCTCGCCATCCTCGACATCAAGATGCCGCGCATGGACGGCATGGAACTTCTGCGCCGCCTGCGCCAGAAGACCGACATGCCGGTGATCTTCCTCACCTCGAAGGACGAGGAGATCGACGAGTTGTTCGGCCTCAAGATGGGCGCCGACGACTTCATCCGCAAACCGTTCTCGCAGCGGCTTCTGGTCGAGCGCGTGAAGTCGGTGCTGCGCCGTGCGATCCCGAAAGATCCGAACGCCGCTCCGCCGAAGGAAACCGACATCAAGGCGCTGGAGCGCGGTCAGCTTCGCATGGACCCCGAGCGTCACACCTGCACCTGGAAGGGCGAGCCGGTCACGCTCACCGTCACCGAGTTCCTGATCCTTCAGGCGCTCGCTGCGCGCTCGGGTGTGGTGAAGAGCCGCAACGCGCTGATGGATGCCGCTTACGACGATCAGGTTTACGTCGACGACCGCACCATCGACAGCCACATCAAGCGGCTGCGCAAGAAGTTCAAGGCGGTCGACGACGACTTCGACATGATCGAAACGCTGTACGGCGTCGGCTATCGCTTCAAGGAGCTCTGAGGAGCCGCGTTAGGAAGGGCGTCCGCCGGTCGCCCTTCTGAGCCAGCGCTGTGCTAGAGTGTCCCTGCGGGGCTAACGATAGACGGCAGCGACCCCTTTGCTCGATCGAATCACAGAGACCGCACGGAACACCGCCGAAGACACCTCCGGCGAGCCGGACGCGCGCGCGCCGCGCAACCGCTTCACCGCGCTGCCCGGCAAGGTCGCGCGGGTCTATGGCGATCACGGCATTCGCGGCGTGCTGCGCCGCGCCTGGCAGTTCTTCGTCAGCCAGAGCTTCTCCTCGCTCACGCGCCGAATCGTCTTCCTCAACGTCGCGGGCCTGCTCGCGCTCGTGATCGGCACGCTCTACCTGTCGCAGTTCCGCGCCGGCCTCATCGATGCGCGCGTGCAAAGCCTGCTCGTGCAGGGCGAGATCATCGCGAATGCGATCGCGACGCAAGCCGCGGTGGACAGCTACAGCGGATTGCTGGACCGCGACCGCAATCTCGAATTGCAGCCGAACGACTACGGCAACGACGACGGCACGACGGGCCTCGAATTCTCGATCAACCCCGAGCGCGTCGCGCCGGTGCTGCGCAGCCTCGTGTCGCCGACCAAGACGCGCGCGCGCATCTACGATCAATACGGCTATCTCATCCTCGACAGCCGCAACCTCTACATACCCGGCGAGGTGTTGCGCTTCGACCTGCCGCCGCCCCCGGGAGAAAAGCCGAACATGCTTCAGCGCACGTGGGGCGCCGTGCGCACATGGCTCGGCCGTGGCGACCTGCCGCTCTATCGCGAGCTTGGACCCGACGGCGGCAAGAACTACCCCGAGGTCGCGGGCGCGCTGCTCGGCCACAAGGAAAGCATGGTGCGCATCACCGACCGCGGCGAGGTGGTCGTCTCGGTCGCGCTGCCAATCCAGCGCTTCCGCGCGGTGCGCGGATCGCTGCTGCTTTCGACGCAAGGCGGCGACATCGATCAGGCGGTGGAGGCGGAGCGGCTTCAGATCGCGAAGCTGTTCTTCATCCTGCTCGGCGTCATGGTGCTGCTGTCGATCCTGCTCGCCGGCACCATCGCAGGCCCGGTGAAGCGGCTCGCCGAAAGCGCGGACCGCGTGCGGCATCGCATCCGCTCGCGCGTCGAGATTCCGGACTTCTCGTCGCGACGCGACGAGATCGGCAACCTGTCGCGCTCGCTGCGCGACATGACCAACGCGCTGTACAGCCGCATCGAGGCGATCGAGAGCTTTGCCGCCGACGTGGCGCACGAATTGAAGAATCCGCTGACCTCGCTGCGCTCCGCGGTGGAGACCATGCCGCTTGCGAAGACGCCGGAGAGCCAGAAGCGGCTCCTGGCCGTCATCGAACATGATGTGAAGCGGCTCGACCGCTTGATTTCCGACATTGCCGACGCGAGCCGCCTCGATGCCGAATTGCAGCGTCAGGATGCATCGCTGGTCGATCTCACCAAGATGCTCAACACCGTCGTGTCGGTGCGCAACGAGGTGCGCAAGGGCAAGGACCACGTCGGCGTCAACCTCACCTTCGAAGGCGGCGGACCGCTGGCCTTCATCGTGCCGGGTCACGACTCGCGGCTCGGCCAGGTGATCGACAATCTGATCGAGAACGCCCGTTCGTTCTCGCCGCCGGGCAGCACCGTGCGCGTGGTCTGCCGAAGGCTGCGCGGCGAGGTCGAGATCGTCGTCGATGACGACGGGCCGGGCATCAACCCCGACGCCTTCGACAAGATTTTCGAGCGCTTCTACACCGACCGGCCGCATCAGGGCTTCGGCCAGAACTCGGGTCTCGGCCTGTCGATCTCCAAGCAGATCATCGACGCGCACGGCGGACGCCTGTGGGCGGAGAACCGCACCGGCGCCGAGCTGAACGAGGACGGCGAGCCGAAGGTTTTGGGCGCACGCTTCACCGTGCGCCTGCCGGCGGTGTGATCGTGCTTGTTGCAGATCGATGAGTAACTCTTCAACGACGCTACACACTCGGTTCACCTCCCCCCTTGCGGGGGAGGTCGACGCGCGAAGCGCGTCGGGTGGGGGGTGTCTTTCTAATATTACTCTTCTGAACTTACCCCCCTCCCCAACCCTCCCCCGCAAGGGGGGAGGGAGCGCACCGCCCGAGTTATCGGCGCGCTCAATTCAGTGCGCTCGATGACTCTCTCCCCCACCATCCACGCCTCTGCCGTCCTCGTCGGCGCCCGCGCGGTGCTGATCCGCGGCCCCTCCGGCTCCGGCAAGTCGCGACTCGCGATGAGACTGATCCAGGCCGCCGACCAGGGGCTCCTCCGCTTCGCTCGCCTCGTCGCCGACGACCGCTGTCATCTGGAGGTCGCCCATGGCCGCCTCCTCGTCCGGCCGGCCGAGGCGCTCAAGGGCATGATCGAGGTGCATGGCTTGGGCCTGCGAGGTTTGCCCTACGAGCCGGTAGCACTGGTGAGTACGGTGATCGACGTTGGCCTGATCAGCACGCATAGGCTGCCCCTCGCGTCCGAGGAATGGGCTGATCTCGAGGGCCTCCGGCTGCCGCGGCTTGCCGTCGCAGCGGGCCAGGAACCGCTTCCCCTGGTGCTTGCCTATCTGCGCACCCGCGCTATCCCCACCTGATTGAACACCCTGTGGCTGCTGAATTTGCTCCACGACCCACTATATATCGTTGGCCCGGCAGGGCTTTCAGGCTGCCCACTGGGCCATTTACCGCAATGCAACATAGGCCTAGGATCAGGGGCGTGGCCCTTGAATCCGGGCTTCGGATGGTCATGATTGCCGCCCGTTCGTGCGGCGCAACCGCGCCTGCCGGGAATTCCCGATGATCGGCCTAGTACTTGTCACTCACGGGCGGCTCGCCGTCGAGTTCCGCGCTGCTCTGGAGCACGTCGTTGGTCCTCAGAAGCAAATCGAGTCGATCACCATCGGCCCCGATGACGACGTCGAGCAACGCCGCAAAGACATCATCGAAGCGGTGAAGCGCGTCGATACGGGCGAAGGCGTCGCGATCCTCACCGACATGTTCGGCGG
>JBFLYS010000051.1:0-25751 GCA_040756555.1 Pseudomonadota bacterium
AGCACCGCGATGGAGCGCTGGGTGGCGAGCGTGTCTTTCGAGCGAAAAGACGCGCCACGCCGCAAGGCGTGACTAGATGGTTGCGCTGCTCAGCGCTCCATCCCCTCGGGCTTTGCCCGAAGGGAAAAGGGAAGACGGCGGCCGGGCGCCGGAACCAGCCCCGGTGCGATGAGGCGTGGCTGTTTGAAAATTGAATCGGATTATTCCGCCGCGGCGATCCGCTGCACGATCCATTGCGCCATCAGCGCACGCAGCGCGGCGGGCTTCAACGGCTTGTTCAGCACCTGGATATCGTTCGCGCGCGCGGCGTCGCGCACGACCGGCGAACGGTCGGCGGTGATCAGGATCGCCGGCAGCTCGGCGCCGTACTCGCGGCGCAGCGCGGCGATCGCGTCGAGGCCGTTGCCCTTGTTGTCGAGATGGTAATCGACCAGCAAACCGTCGGTCGTGGTTTTCGCCTCGGTCAGCGCGGCGATGGCGCTGGCGAGATCGGGCGCCTTGATGACGCGGCAGCCCCAGCCGCCGAGCAGCGTCTCCATGCCGTCGAGAATCTGCGGCTCGTTGTCGATGCAGAGGACGGTGACGTCAAGGAGTTGTCCGCGGTCGGCGCGCACCACCTCGCGCGGCGTCTCCTGCGCCGGTGCGATGGTCGAGATCGGCACGAACACCGAGAAGCGCGAGCCGCTGCCCGGCAACGACTTGAGATCGACCTTGTGGTCGAGGACGCGGCCGATGCGCTCGACGATCGACAGGCCGAGGCCCAGGCCACGCGCGACCTTCGCGCCTTCGTCGAGGCGCTGGAATTCCTGAAACACCAGCCGCTTCTTCGAAGGCGGAATGCCGAGCCCGGTGTCGTAGACCTCGATGCGGAGATTGTCGCCCTGGCGGCGGCAGCCGATCAGCACGCGGCCCTTCGGAGTGTATTTGATCGCATTGGAGATGAGGTTTTGCAGAAGCCGCCGCAGCAATCTTCGGTCGGAGCGGACGCTGAGCGAGCAGGGCGCGAAGCCGAATTGCAGACCCTTCTCGCGCGCCATCGGCTCGAACTCGACGATAAGCTGGCGCAGCATCTCGTCGATGCGGAAGCTCACGAACTCGGGCCGCATCGCGCCGGTGTCGAGCCGCGAAATGTCGAGCAGCGCGCCGAGAATGTCCTCGACCGCTTCGAGCGAGGCATCGACGTTGCCGATCAGGCGGCCGTCCTCGGGGGCATTCTTCTCATTGCTTCCCTGACGTTCGCTCAGCGACGTCACATAAAGCCGCGCGGCGTTGAGCGGCTGAAGGATGTCGTGGCTCGCGGCGGCGAGGAAGCGCGTCTTCGAGATGTTCGCTTCTTCCGCGTCAGCCTTGGCGCGGCCCAGTTCGGCGTTCAGCCGCGTGAGTTCGGTGGTGCGCTCGCGCACGCGCATTTCCAGCGTCGCGTTGGCGCGTTCGAGCTGTTCGGCGGCTTCGACGCTCGGCGTGATGTCGGTGATGGTCGTCACCATGCCGCCGTCGGGCATGCGGTTGGCGCGAACCTCGGCGACCAGTCCGCGATCGGTGAAGCGCAGCAGGAACGGTCCGGTCTCATGCGTGTAAAGCTGGATGCGGTCCGCGACCATCATTTCGACGGGGCCGGCGCCGAGTCCGCCCTGCCGCGCAATGCAGCGCAGGATTTCGTCGAGGCCGGTACCGACGCGTGTCAGCTCCGTGGGCAGATCGAGGATTTCGCCGAACTGGCGATTCCAGCACATCAGCCGCAGGTCCTTGTCGTAGACGCCGATGCCCTGGCGGACGTGATCGAGCGCGGTCTGCAAAATTTCGCGGTTGTAGTGGATCGCGGCGCTCGCATCGTCGAGCAGCTTCAGCGCGGCCTGGGTGGAGACGGTGCGCTTGCGCAGCAGCAGCGACAGCACGAGGCGCGAGGACGCGGCGCCGATGGCCGATGCGAGCAGATGTTCGGCGTAACGCAGAAGCTGGAAGTCGGCTTCGGCGGTGGGGCTCAGGTCGATGCGGCGCTGCGCGGCGAAGCTGTCGAACGAGGACCGCGTGCGCTCCTCGCCGAGATAGCGCGACACGGTGGAGATCAATTCTTCGACCGTGACGGCTGTGCTGCGCCACAGCCGGAAGCTCGGCGTCATCGGCGCGAGGTGCGCGGGCACGAACACGTCGGCCTGCATGTGCTCGATTGAGGTCGGCTGACGGCGCACCGAGAAGCCGATGTAGCAAAGAACGTTGAGCGCCAGCGACCAGATCACGCCGTGCACCAGCGGATGCGCGTCGAGGCCGAACAGCGCCTGTGGCCGCAGCATGGCGATGCCGAACGGTCCGTCGATCAGCACGTGGCGGCCGATGATGCCGACATCGGCGATGCTCGGCAGCAACAGCGTATAGGCCCATGTCAGGATGCCGATGGTCATGCCGGCGATCGCGCCCGCCGATGTGCCGCGGCGCCAAATCAGGCCACCGAAGAACGCCGGCGCCAATTGCGCGACGGCGGCGAAGGCGAGCAGGCCGATGGCGGCGAGCTGCGCGTCGCCCGCCGAGCGATAGTAGAGGTAGGCAAGCAGCAGAATGACGAAGATCGAGGTGCGGCGGATCTTCAGCAGCAGTTCGCCGGCATCGCCGCGGGTGCCGACGAGATGTCCGCGGCGCTTCAAGACCATCGGCATCACGATGTCGTTCGACACCATGATGGCGAGCGCGACGGTTTCCACGATCACCATCGCGGTCGCGGCGGAGAGGCCGCCGATGAAGGCGATCAGCGTGAAGACGTCGGATTTCGCGATCAGCGGCAGCGCCAGCACGAACATGTCGCTGTCGATCTTGCCGGCCGGGAAGGTGAGCAGACCCGCCATCGCGATCGGGATCACGAACAGGTTGATCAGCACCAGATAGATCGGGAACAGCCACGCCGCGCGCTTGATCTCGGATTCGCTGTTGTTCTCGACCACGGTGACGTGGAACTGGCGTGGCAGCATCACGATGGCGACGAACGAAAGGAGCGTCATCGCGGTCAGCGAGCCGAATTGCGAATCGCGCGTCAGCACGGCGGCGGTGTCGGCGCGCTCCATCGCCTGCGAGAACAGGTCGTACGGCCCGTCGAACATCCAGTAGGTCACGAACACGCCGACCGCGAGGAAGGCGAACAGCTTCACCAGCGACTCGGCGGCCACGGCGAGCATCAGCCCGTCCTGGTGCTCGGTCGCGTCGATGTGGCGTGTGCCGAACAGCACCGCGAAGGCCGCCATCGACAGCGCGACGACCATCGCGATGTCGCCGAGCACCGGCTGCTCGGTGCCGGTCGAGGTCGCCACGTGGGTGAGGATGGTCGAGAGCGACGACGACACCGCTTTGAGCTGGAGCGCGATGTAGGGGATCGTGCCGACGATCGCGATCAGCGCGACGGTCGCGGCGACCGCCTGGCCCTTGCCGTAGCGCGCAGCGATGAAGTCGGCGATCGAGGTGATGTTCTGCGCCTTGGCGAGGCGCACGATGCGCATGATCAGCGGCGCGCCGAGGCCGATCATCAGGATCGGGCCGACGTAGATCGTGAGGAAGTCGTAGCCGGTGCGCGAGGCGAGGCCGACCGATCCGAAGAACGTCCAGGATGTGCAGTAGATCGCGAGCGACAGCGGATAGATCAGCAGCCGCGAGCGGCCGAACTGCCGGACGCGGTCTCCGTAACTCGCCACCACGAACAGGAGTCCGATGTAGCCGAGCGCCACTGCGACGACGACCCAGCCTTGCAGCATGCCGTCTCCTCAAAGCCGCCAAGTCTCAAGTCACCAGGCGCTGCAACCGCGCCGGGAGCCACTGTCAGGGATCAATCATCACAGATCGCGCGGGGTTGTCCACCGCCGCGAGGGCCCGGGAAAACCCCGCAAGGCCAAAGCTTTAACAGCAATCTCCACGATTGGGGATGCGCGCAGCGGGAGCCGCGCTAGGATACGGACAGTGATCCTACAGTGCATTGGAGGAGCCAGCAGATGTTGGACAAATTCAAAGAATTCGCGATGCGGGGCAACGTCGTCGATCTCGCGGTCGGCGTGATCATCGGCGCCGCCTTCGGCAACATCGTGAACTCGCTCGTCGGCGACATCTTCATGCCGATAGTCGGCGCGGTCACCGGCGGGCTCGATTTCAGCAACTACTTCGTGGCGCTCTCCAGCAAGGTCAACGCGGATTCGCTCGTCGAGGCGAAGAAGCAGGGCGCGGTGTTGGCCTGGGGAAACTTCCTCACCATCCTGATCAATTTCATCATCATCGCCGCGTGTCTGTTCGTGGTGGTCAATCTCATTCAGAAGCTCAAGAAAGCAGAAGCCGAGAAGCCTGCCGGCGCGCCGCCGCGCCAGGAAGTTCTGCTCACTGAGATCCGCGATATCCTGGCAAAGAAATAATCGCTGCCACATTCGGCAGCATGTTACCGCACGCGGGCGCGTGACGGTGCTGCGGTGGTGTTCCGTTGCCGCGTGCGTGCGAGAAATCCTTGCGTGCGCGCGGCTGATTACGTTGCCTTAACTCTGACTCTCACAACCTCGACTGGCTGCAACCATTTCCGCGTTGCGGCGTTGCCCTCGTTAGCGACGAGTGGAGGGGTCGACGCATGACGAATCAGATGCAAGGCGAGGGCATCGAGTTTCACGTGACGAATTTTCCTGGTGAAGAGTTGCTGACACCACGTGAGCGGGAAGTTTTGGAGCAGATCACCAACGGTGCCTCCAACAAGGAGGCGGGTCGGCAACTCGGGATCAGCCCTCGAACGATCGAAGTTCATCGGGCCCGGATCATGGACAAGCTTCGGGCCCGAAACGCAGCCGATCTGGTGCGGATCGTCCTGTCACAACGGCACTGAAAACGGCGGACAGCCGCCAGCGATCATTTGACGCGGCCAAACCGGCGGCGCATTGATCGCTGTCGATGCCTCCGTCGACTGCAACTCCCCCGCGCGTCCTGTTGCGAACCGCCGAAACGCTCCTGATCGGAGCCTTGGGCGGGACGGTGTTCACGCTGCTGGGGTTTCCGGCCGGGTTGATCTCTGGATCGCTTCTCTCGGTGGCGGCGGCGGCGCTGATCGGCCGTCCGCTTATGGTCCCGCGACCGCTTACCCGCGTCATTTCAGTCCTGGTGGGAATTTCGCTCGGTGCAGTGGTCACGCCTGAGACGCTGAAGGGACTGATCGACTTTCCGCTCAGCATCGCGATCTTGCTGATTTCGACGGTCATCATGGTTGCGGCCACCACGTCCTATCTGCGCTTCGTCCACGGCTGGGATGCGCAGACGGCATTATTCGGTGCGAGCCCCGGCGCGCTGGCGCAGGTGATGACGCTTGCGGCGGAATACGGCGCGGACATGCGCAAGATCGCCATCGTGCAGGTGATGCGCGTCGTCGTTCTCACCATCGGCATTCCGACCGGGCTCGCTTATTTCGGGTTGATGGTCCAGGGCGGAATGATGTTTCGCGTGGGGCCTCCAACGACGGTCATGGAGGTCGTCATTCTTGTGGCCGTGTCGACTGCGACGGCGCTGCTGGCGAACTGGCTGCGGTTTCCGGGCGGTTTGATGTTCGGCGCCATGCTCGGCTCTGCGGCGCTGCACGGCAGCGGCTATATCCACGCGATCCTGCCGTGGTGGGTGGCTGCGGCAGCGGTGGTCGGGATCGGCTCGGTGACCGGCTCGCGCTTCGCCAACACCGACCCGCGGACGCTCGTGAAGTATCTCGGTGCGGCGCTCGGTTCGTTCGCCGTTGCGATCACGGTGGCGACGCTGTTCGTCGTGTTGCTGACCTCACTGTTATCCGTGCGGATTCCGGATACGGTGGTGGCCTTCGCGCCCGGCGCGCAGGACACAATGATGGTGCTGGCGCTCGCGCTGCACCTCGACCCGATCTTCGTCGGGGCGCATCACGTCTCGCGCTTCTTGCTGGTGTCGCTGGCGCTGCCGCTCCTGGCCGGCCGCCTGCAAAAGAAGCCGCCTGAGAAAACGGCTGAGCAGGTTCAGCCGCCTCAGCGGCCGACCATCGAAGATTGATCGGGAATTCTATTCCGCAGCGAGCGGCCGCTGGTTGAGCGGCAGGCCGAGCTTTTCCCATACGCTGACGAGGGCTTCGGCCAGCCGGTCGATCAGCACGTCGTCATGATACGGCGACGGCGTGATGCGGAGCCGCTCGGTGCCCTTCGGCACGGTCGGATAGTTGATCGGCTGGATGTAGATGCCGTGCTCGGAGAGCAGGAGGTCGCTCGCCGCCTTGCACTTTTCCGCGTCGTTGACTGCGAGTGGCACGATGTGCGTCGGCGTCGGCATGACCGGCAATCCGGCAGCAGTGAGAACCGCCTTGAGCCGCGCGGCGCGATCCTGATGGCGCTCTCGCTCCCAGGTCGACGACTTCAGATGTTTGATCGCGGCCGCGGCCGCGGCGCAAACCGCAGGCGGCAGGGCGGTGGTGAAGATGAAGCCCGGCGCATAGGAGCGCACCGCGTCGCAGAGCGCGCCGTCGGCCGTGATATAGCCGCCGAGCGAGCCGAACGCCTTGCCGAGCGTGCCTTCGATCACGGTGACGCGCGCGGCGACGCCGTCGCGCTCGGAGATGCCGCCGCCGCGCGGCCCGTAAAGGCCGACCGCGTGGACCTCATCGAGATAGGTCATGGCGCCGTACTTGTCCGCGAGATCGCAAATCTCCGCGATCGGCGCGATGTCGCCGTCCATCGAGTAGAGGCTCTCGAACGCGACCAGCTTCGGCCGGTCGCCGGCCGCCTGGAGGAGCTCTTCGAGGTGCGCCAGATCGTTGTGGCGGAAGATCTGCCGCTCGCACTGGGCCTGACGAATGCCCTCGATCATCGAATTGTGGTTGTAGGCGTCGGACAGGATCAGGCAATTCGGGATCAGCTTGGCGATCGTCGAAATGCCGGTCTGGTTGGAGACGTAGCCGGACGTGAATACCAGCGCCGATTGTTTGCCGTGCAGGTCCGCGAGCTCGCGCTCAAGCCCGACCAGCGGGTGGTTGGTGCCGGCGATGTTCCGGGTTCCGCCAGCGCCGGTTCCCATTTTGGTCGCGGTCTCGACCATCGCGCCCACGACCTTCGGGTGCTGACCCATGCCGAGGTAGTCGTTCGAGCACCAGATCACGACCTCGCGCGATCCCTGTGGCGAATGCCAGATCGCGTGGGGGAACCGTCCTGCAATCCGCTCCAGATCGGCAAAAACCCGATACCGCCGCTCGTCCCGCAACCGGCCAAGGGCGTCAGAAAAGAACGCATCGTAGTTCATCGAACTGGGGCCTTTCCGGACAGGCGGACGGGGCTTTTCACTGCCTTTTTTAGAAGCCTTCTACGCGGTTTGTCGAGCCGGACGTTGCGCGAAATCAAAGACTTCATGGAATTGCGCCGAGGGGTGTTGCGACACCCTGGAGAGTCATGCCCGTTGCCCAATCCGGCTTGCCACAGCATACTGTAAAGTCTGGGTTTTCGGGGCGTTGCGATGCACAAAGTAGCCATTCCGCAGTCGGTCGTGGACCGCGTCGTGAAACGTCACGGCCGCGAGCATGTCCATGAGGATTTCGACCCTGCAAAAACTGCATTGGTCGTGGTGGATATGCAGAACGCCTTCATGCTGCCCGGCGTGGCGCACTCGCCCTGCCTGATGGCGCAGGAGATCGTTCCCAACATCAATAAGCTGGCGCAGGGCGTCCGCGAGGCCGGCGGCACGGTGGTCTGGATCCAGACCCTCTACACCGACGACACGCTGGAAAACTGGTCGACGCTGTACGGCATGCTTGGCGCGAACAGCACCGAAAGGCGCGCCAAGGCGCTCGCGGGCGGCAGCAAGGGCTACGAGCTGTGGCCCGATCTCAACGTGAAGCCGGAAGACCTGATTGTGGTGAAGAACCGCTACAGCGCCTTCATCCAGGGCTCCTCCAATCTGGAGAAGGTCCTGCGCGAGCGCGGCATCGATACGGTGCTGATCACCGGCACAGTGACCAACGTCTGCTGCGAGTCGACCGCGCGCGACGCCATGATGCTGAATTTCAAGACTGTGATGATCACCGACGGCAATGCAGCCGTCACGGACGACGATCACAATGCGTCGCTGATCGGGTTCTACCTGATCTTCGGCGACATCATGTCGACCGACTTCGCCATCGGTTGCCTGAAGCGCAACGCACAGAAGGGTTTGGCTGCGGCGGAATAACCCGCCTTTTATTGGTTGTGTGTGTTCGGGGATGACGTCGTTTGTTCGTAGCGTCGGGTTGGTGTCGTCGCCGAATGCCCTCAGGGGCCGTTCGGGCGCGGCATGCCGTTTGTGGCCCACGATCCTTCTGCTGGCGGCGCTGATTATTCCCACCATCGCGTCGGCGCAGGTTGCGGTGCCTGGAGGTGCGGCGCCGGGCCGCGAGCGGCAGCAATTTCAGGTGCCGGAGGCTCCGCGGGCGGTGCCCGGCGGTCCGCGCGTGTCGCTCCCGAGCACGACCGCGCCGGCCGAAGCCAAGACCACCAAGCTCGTCATCCGGAAAATCCGTGTGGTTGGCTCGACGGTCTATACCCAGGAGCAGCTTGCACCGCTCTACGAAGAGGTGATCGGCAAGCGCGTTACGCTGCAAACGGTCTATGACCTCGCGCAGAAGATCACCGCGAAGTACGGCGCCGACGGCTATGTGCTGTCGCGCGCGATCGTGCCCGAGCAGGAGCTCGACCCAAAGGGCGCATCGATCACGATCGAGGTGGTCGAGGGTTACGTCGACAAAGTCGTGTGGCCCGAGAAGCTTTCGCGCTACCGCGACTTCTTTACGGATTACGCCGCGCGCATCACCGCCGACCGGCCGGTCAACATCAAGACGCTCGAGCGTTACCTGTTGCTCGCGAACGATCTGCCGGGCCTGAAGTTCACCACCAAGCTCGAAGCCTCGAAGAAGAACAAGGGCGCCTCGACCTTGATCGTCGAGGTGACCGAGAAGCCGGTCGAGGTGAACGCGCGCATCGACAATCGCGGCACCAAATCGCGCGGTCCGTTGCAGTTCATCGTGTCGCCGACGATCAACAATGTGTTCGGCAAGCACGAGGCGCTGACCATCAGCTACGCGGGCACCTCGCCGCTCTCGGAGTTGCAATTCGTCGCGCCGAGCTGGCGGCAGGTGCTCACCAGCGAAGGCCTGACGTTCTTCGCCAACGGCAGCTACGCGTGGGGCTATCCGGGCGTGCCGATCAACGATCTCTTCAAGTTCCGCACCTACAGCAACTACGCCGAAGGTGGCCTGTCCTATCCGATCGTCCGCGCGCGTGAGAAGAACCTGACGGTCTCGGGCTTGGCATTCGCCAGCGAGAGCTACAGCTATCTGGGCGTCTCGCCGAATCAGGTCGATCGGCTGCGCGGGCTGCGCGCCAAGCTCGACGGCGACATGGCAGACAGTTCGGGCGGCATCAACCAGTTCAACATCACGCTGAGCAAGGGGTTCACCGGCCTCGGCAGCACGCAAAACCTCCCCAATCCCAACATTTCTTTCGACGGCGGCCCGTCCAATCCCTTCGGCCGGGTGGATTTCGGCAAGGCCGAAGGCTTCTACAGCCGGACCCAACCCTTGTTCGACCGTTTTTCCGCCCAGATTGCTGCCTACGGGCAATATGCCTTTACCCCACTGATGGTGCCTGAGCAGTGTGGTTTTGGCGGCCGGCAGTTCGGGCGGGCGTTCGATCCTTCCGATTTGCTCGGCGACCACTGTTGGATGGCCAGCGCAGAGCTGCGTTACGATCTGCCGGGGACGGTAACCCCGTTTCCGAACGTGCAGGTTTACGGCTTCACCGACAGGGGCACGCGCTATATCATTGCTGGCAGTACGAGTGACGTGGGGACGTCGCAAAGTGCAGCATCAGCCGGAGGCGGGGTCCGGTTGGGATGGCAGAACTACCTGAACGTAGATTTGTCCGCTGCGAAGGCGATTGAGGGCCCCAGGAATGCCACCCGTTTCTTCTTCATTGCGACGGCGCGGTATTAGCATGCGTGAACGCCGCACCGCCCGATCCCTCCTGCTGGCAACATCTGCGCTGGTGCCGCTCGGGCTCCTTCCGGCTTATGCCGGACCGCAGGGCGGCCAGGTTGTCGGCGGCTCCTCGACCATCTCGACCCAAGGCTCGACCACGACGATCACGCAGACCACCGACCGGTCGGCGATCAACTGGCAGACCTACAACGTCGGTGCGGGCGAGAAGGTCCAATACATCCAGCCGAACGCGAATTCGGTTTCGTTGAACCGCGTGGTGGGCGGCCTCGGCCCGTCGTCCATCTACGGCAACATCACCGCGAACGGCCAAGTGTGGATTATTAATCCTGCCGGCATCCTGATCGGTAGCGGCGCTGTGGTGAACACCGCGGGCTTCCTCGCCACCACGAACGACATCAAGAACGATGATTTCATGGCGGGCCGGTACAACTTCATCATTCCGGGCCGGCCGGACGCGTCCGTCGTCAACCTCGGCACTATCACCGCGACCAACGGCGGCTTCGCCGCGCTTGTCGCGCCCGGCGTGCGCAACAGCGGCACCATCACCGCGAAGTTCGGCAAGATCGCGCTCGCATCGGGCAACACGTTCTCGCTCGACTTCTACGGCGACGGCCTGATCACGCTCGGCGTCAACGATTCGATCGCCGGACAGGTGAAGGATGTCGCGACCGGGGAGACGCTGAAGTCGCTCGTCACCAACGACGGCACTCTCAAGGCCAACGGCGGCCGCGTCGAACTGACCGCGGTGTCGGCGCGTCAGGTCGTCGATTCCGTCATCAACACCTCGGGCGTCATCGAGGCGCGCTCGATCGGCCATCGCAACGGCATGATTGTGCTGGGTGCGCAAACCTCGAAGACCAAGGTCGCAGGCAGCCCGACGCAGACCGTGAAGGTCTCCGGCACGCTCAACGTCTCGGGCAAGAAGAAGGGCGGCACCGTCAAGGTGACCGGCGAGAACATCCAGCTCGCGTCCGCGAACATCAACGCCACCGGCGGCACCGCAGGCGGCACAGTGATGATCGGCGGCGACACCGGCGGCGGTCACGTCAGCTCCGAAGTCGCCTCGCTGCCGCAGGCGCAGCTCTCGGGCGGTCCGGTTCCGACCGCCGACACGGTGAGCGTGGACGCCAACTCTGTGATCGACGTTTCGGCGACGAAGTCCGGCAACGGCGGCAAGGCTATCGTCTGGTCCGATCTTCACACCGTGTTCGCGGGCACCGTGCTCGCGAAGGGCGGTGCGCAGTCCGGCAACGGCGGTTTTGTCGAGGTGTCGGGCAAGCAGACGCTGGCTTACAGCGGCAAGGTGGACACGCGCGCTGTGAATGGCGCGTTCGGCACGCTGCTGCTCGATCCGTACAATCTCGAGATTTCCTACGGCGTCAGTTCCGGCATGAGCGGCTTCAACGCGAATGCTAACAGTTCGGTCCTTAACGTCGGCGATCTGGTCAACGCGCTCACCACCAGCAACGTGGTGGTCACGACCAGCAACAGCGGCGGTGTGCAGGCGGGCGATATCACGGTAAGTACGGGGATCACTTGGTCGACGCCAACCGTCCTGACGCTTAACGCGAGCCACAATATTGTAATCAACGCAGCCATCAACGCCACCAACGGCGGGCTGACGCTCATAGCAGGCAACGAGATCACAACAGGCATTTCCGGTGATGTGACCGTCGCGAAATTCACCCTGCAAAGTGGAAACTGGATTCAGAACAGCGCGAACCTTCCGCTTTTCTCGACGTATGACTTCCGAATTCTTGGTACGGCGTCGTTCCTCCGTGCAGGGGGTGGCAATGGCACGATCTCGACGCCTTATCAGATCGTCGACATTTATGGCCTGCAGGGGATCGGCAGCACTGGGCTGCTGAACAAATACTACGCACTTCAGAACAACATCGATGCCAGTTATACGAACCTTTGGAATAGCGGCGCAGGCTTCGTCCCGATTGGCGGCAATTCTTCGTCGCCCTTCACGGGGCAGCTTGATGGTCAGGGCTTCGCGATCAGCAACCTGACGATTGCGCCGACGTCGGCCACGGTCTCGCAGATCGGTCTATTCGGCGTCATCGGCAGCACGGGTGTTGTGAAGGATCTTGCTCTCACGTCGGCATCGATCACGGCCAACACGAGCCTTGGGTCGAGCTACCAGTACGTCGGCGTTCTGGCCGGCACGAACTACGGCACCATCAATGGTGTGAGCGCGACCGGTACGATCAGCGGCGGCTCGCTCGCGGGGCTGGTGGTTGGCGGTCTCGTCGGCCAGAACGGCGCTGTCGTCAGCGGAAGCACGTTTGCCGGCACGATTCAGAATTCATCCGCCAACGTCGCCATCACCACGGGCAACGGCGTTCAATGTTTGACCCTCCCATGCTCCATCGGAGGGAATATGGTCGGCGGCTTGGTCGGCTACAATCCCGGCACGATTTCGGCGTCGCATGCGGACGGCGCGATTGTCGTCGGCTCAAACACGATGGCCGGCGGCCTCGTGGGCACCAACCAGTTCCTCAACGACACGGCGCCCCCTCAGCCGGTGATCGAAAACTCATGGGCGACCGGCAGCGTCTCGTCCAGCGGGCTTAACGTCCAACTGGGTGGCCTTGTCGGCTACAATTGGGGAACCAACGGTACGAATATCCTCAGCAGTGCGATCATCCGCAACTCGCGCGCGACCGGCAACGTGACCGCGAGCGCAGCGCTCTCGAACCCGAATTGCGTCTTCAACTGCGATGTCGTGAGCGCTGGCGGCCTGGTCGGTTTCAATCAAGGCTCGATCGTCGGCACCGTTGCCGCAAATGTGAGCAACGTGAACCTCGATCCGTCTCTCGGCGTCGGCACATACGCCACCGGCACTGTCAATGTCGGCTCGGGCGGCACAGCCGGCGGCCTCGCGGGCCAGAACGACGGCATCATCGACAAGGCGCTCGCGACGGGCATCGTGATTGGCGCGGCCGGTTTGAATGATAACCGCTCCACCACGCTCGGCGGCTTTGTCGGCCAAAGCAACGGCCTGATCACAAACTCCTTAGCAACCGGCGACGTCGGTTCGGCAGGCATCGCCTATCTCCAGGTCGGCGGCTTTGCCGGTCGCAGCGGCGGCACGATCGGCAGCTCTCAGGCGACTGGCAACGTCGAGACCGGGAACAACAGCTCGGCGGGTGGTTTTGCGGGCGATAGCGCGCCGTCCGATCACGACAACTGCAACGGATGCAACCGGGGCGTCGGCTACAACAACCTCGGCGCGGTGACCGACTCCTCGGCGACCGGCGCGGTCACAGTCGGATCGGTCAGCGCAGCCGGCGGCTTTGTCGCCTTTTCCGGCAGCATCACCAACAGCACCGCGTCGGGCGCGGTGACAGGCGATAGCGACTCGGTCCTCGGCGGCTTTGCAGCGGTGATCCCGACGTTGGAGATCATCGGCAATTCGCACGCCTCAGGCTCGGTCACCAGCAATGGCGCGAACACGTGGATCGGCGGGTTCGCAGGCATCAACGCCGGCTTCATCTCGCTATCGTCCAGCGCGACCGGTAGCGTGCAGGCGACATCGGACAGCGTGGTCGGCGGCTTCGTCGGCGTGAACATCGGCCAGATCACCGCTGTGGAGACGCACGGCTTCTACACCTTGACGCCGCAGGTGATTTCCGTCTCCGGTAATAATAATATCGTGGGCGGATTGGTCGGCGCGAACTTCGGCGCCATCGTGAGCTCCACATCGCTCGCGGCGATTACCGGCAACGCCAGCAACACGATGGGCACGCTGGTCGGTGCGAACGGTAACATCGCCAATGTTGCCCCGGGTCAGGTCTTCGGCTCGACCTTCCCGCTCGGCACGATCATCAACTCCACCGGCAGCGGTACGATCAACAGCGCTGCGGGCCCCGAGGTCGGCACCTACAATCTTGCGAAGTTGCCGACCCCACCTGCGATCATCCAACAGTGCGATGACACTCTTTGCGAGATTCTCAAGAATCCGAAGCTGATCGAGGCGCCTAAGCAGGTGGATCCGGATCTCCTGCCGGACGATGTCTTCGCCACGGCTCTGATCCTCAGCCTGTTGAGCACCGACAACAAAGCTGTTCAGGCTGCGATCGGACAGGCACTGATCTCGCTGCCGGCGACCGATTCGGCTCCGTCGCCCGGTAATGCCGGCAACAATTCCAACGGCAGCACCGGCACGCGCACTGTCTCGCAGACGCCGGGTGCACCACCATCGCCTCCTCCGCCGCCTCCGCTGCGTCCCGTCTCCGGCCCTGATGGCGAGCGCTTCAGCAGCATTCCGCCGATCAATGAGACGCGCTTCCTGCAAAACGAAGTCGTGCTCCAGATGGGTATCAATGTCCCGCTCGCGGACGTGCAGCGCATCGCGCAGAGCATGGGTCTCTCGATCATCTCGCAGCAGAGCCTCAACGCGCTCGGCCGCAACGCCTTCCGATTCAACATCAGCGGAGGCCGCTCGGTGCGCGACGTGATCCGTGCGCTCGAGGCCAACAGCATCGTTGCGGTGGCGCAGCCGAACTACCAGTACAAGCTAAGCCAGGCCGATGCGCCGGCCAGCGAGCACAAGGGCGATCCGGCGCAGTACATGGTCGACAAGCTCCAGCTCGAGCAAGTGCATCGCCTGGCCTCCGGCAAGAACGTCACCGTCGCGGTCATCGACTCCGAGGCCGACAAGCAGCACACCGAGTTGCAAGGCCAGATCGCCGAGCAGTTCAACGCGGTCGGCGAGGCTGAGAAGGCCCACTCGCACGGCACCGCGATGGTGGGCGCGATCTCCTCGCGCGACCGCCTCCTGGGCGTCGCGCCGGGCGCGAAGATTCTCGCGGTCCGTGCCTTCAGCGAATCGCAGCAGTCGGCGGAAGGCACGACCTACAACATCCTCAAGAGCATTGATTGGGCGGTGAGCCAAGGCGCGCGCGTGATCAATATGAGCTTCGCGGGCCCGCGCGACCCGTCGCTCGAGCGCACGCTGAAGAAAGCCTACGATCAGGGCGTGGTGTTGATCGCGGCCGCCGGCAACGCCGGTCCGAAGTCGCCGCCGCTCTATCCCGGCGCCGATCCGAGCGTGATCGCGGTGACGGCAACCGACGTGGCCGACCGCGGCTTCAAGATGGCCAACCAGGGACCGTATGTGTCCGTGGCGTCGCCGGGCGTGGACGTGCTCGCGCCCGCGCCGCAGGAAAGCTACCAGATGTCCACCGGCACCTCGATCGCGACGGCGCACGTCTCGGGCGTGGTGGCGCTGATGCTGGAGCGCGATCCGACGCTGACGCCGGCCGACGTGCGGCGCATTCTGGAAGCCACCGCGACCGACCTTGGCCCCAAGGGCAAGGACACCCAGTTCGGCTGGGGCCTTGTGAACCCGCAGAAGGCGCTCCAGATGGTCGACGAGCGCAAGCGGAAGCTGACCGAGGTGCAACCGGCTGCGACCACAGGCTCGCGCTGAGCGGCTTGGAGTCGAAGGGACGGTTCTATGATCATCGGGGAAATGGTGCTGCCGGACAGGATTGAACTGTCGACCTCTCCATTACCAATGGAGTGCTCTACCACTGAGCTACGGCAGCACGGTGGGGAGCGAATAGCCGATCAAAACCCCGATGTCGAGCCGTTCCGGCTTGCCTTCACCCGCCGATTTCAGGGCCGGACATGACAAACGGCGAAATCGGTAAATCCCGCGTTCAGCAGGAGCGCGCGGCGCGCGCCGGCGCGGCTTTGCGCGAGAATCTTAAGCGCCGCAAGGAACAGGCGAGGGGCCGCAAGGCCCAGGACGCGGGCGAAGGACAGGCAAAGTCCCACGATTCCGCCGGATTTGTACCGGACAAGCCGAAGGCTTAGACCGGTTGCAGCAGTTTTAGAACGGGAGCGGGGGCATGGATCGGATACGCATTGTCGGCGGACGCCAGCTCAATGGCACGATTCCGATCTCTGGCGCGAAGAACGCGACCCTTCCGCTGATGATCGCGGGTCTGCTGACCGATCAGACGCTGACCCTCGACAACGTGCCGCGGCTCGCCGATGTCGGCTTGCTTCAGCGCATCCTGGGCAATCATGGCGTCGACATCATGGTGCCAGGCAAGCGCCCGGGCGAGACCCAGCATGACAGCCAGACGCTGCAAATCTCCGCGACCAACATCGTGGACACCACTGCCCCCTATGAGCTCGTCTCGAAAATGCGCGCAAGCTTCTGGGTGGTCGCGCCGCTCGTCGCGCGCATGGGCGAGGCCAAGGTCTCGCTGCCCGGCGGCTGCGCCATCGGCACGCGGCCGGTCGATCTGCTGATCATGGCGCTGGAGCGGCTCGGCGCGCAGATCGAGATCGAAGGCGGCTATGTCATCGCGCGCGCCAAGAAAGGCCTGCGCGGCGGCGAGATCGTGTTCCCGAAGGTGACGGTGGGCGGCACCCATACGGCGCTGATGGCGGCGGTGCTCGCCAACGGCACGACGGTGATCGAAAACGCCGCGCGCGAGCCTGAGATTGCAGACGTCGCCGACTGCCTCAACAAGATGGGTGCGAAGATTTCCGGCGCCGGCACCTCGCGCATCGTGGTCGAAGGAGTCGCCAAGCTGAACGGGACGCGCCACAGTGTTCTGCCGGATCGCATCGAGACCGGCACCTATGCGATGGCGGTGGCGATGACCGGCGGCGACGTGATGCTTGAAGGCGCGCGGCCCGAATTGCTGCAATCGGCGCTCGACACCATCGCGCAGACCGGCGCGGAGGTGTCTTCCAACAATCACGGCATCCGGATCAAGCGCAACGGCGCCGGCATCGCTCCTGTCAGCGTGACCACCGAGCCGTTCCCGGGCTTCCCGACCGACCTGCAAGCGCAGCTCATGGCGCTGATGACGCGCGCCAAGGGCACGTCGCACATCACCGAGACGATCTTCGAGAATCGCTTCATGCACGTGCAGGAGCTGGCGCGGCTCGGCGCGCGCATCCATCTCGACGGCGAGACCGCGACCATCGAAGGCGTCGAGAAGCTGAAGGGCGCGCCGGTGATGGCGACCGATCTGCGTGCTTCGGTGTCACTCGTGATCGCCGCACTCGCCGCTGAAGGCGAGACGATGGTCAACCGCGTCTATCATCTCGACCGCGGTTTCGAGCGCCTTGAAAGCAAGCTCGCCCGCTGCGGCGCCGCGATCGAGCGCGTCAGCGGTTAAACCATGTACAAGCGGGCCGCGATCTTCGGTGTGCTTGCACTTCTCGTAAGCGCGCCGGGTTCGTTGGCCGAACCCGCCGCGCAATGTATGCCCGGCCTGAAGCCGATGACGGTCGCCGAGCTGTTCTTCGGCGGCAATGTCGGCAGTCGACTCGGTATCAGCAACGCCGAATTCAACCGCTTCGTCGCGGGAGAAATCACCTCGCGGTTCCCCGATGGTCTCACCGTGCTCGACGCGCACGGTCAATGGCGAGATCCTCAGCGCATGACGCTCGCGCGTGAGGCTAGCAAGGTCGTGGTCATTGCGTTCTCGGAGGGCTCGGCCGACGACGGGCGTCTTCAGAAAATCGTCGATGCGTATAAGGACCGTTTTAACCAGAAGTCGGTCGGCATCCTGGTCCGCACCGCCTGCGGTTCTTTTGATTGACCCGTCTTGCGGCCCTGATGGGCCTTGCCTAACTAGCAATCAGCAATCGAAAATCGGCCTCCCGATAGGGCAGTGTCATGGACCTTCTTAAACTGGTCGCCCTCGACGGCGACGATATAGAGGTCGTGTCTGCGCATTTGCAGGACGCGGTCATCAAGCCGGCAGACATTCACTGGCGTCCCGGCGAGCAGCGCGTCGTGGTCGCGCTCGATCGCTTCGACTGGGAGGCCGCCAACGGCGATACTCCGAGATTCCAGCGCCGCCGTTCGGCGCTCCGGTTCGAGCGGGTGAAATCCTGCAGGTGTCGTAAGGTCGAGCAGGCTGCGGAGCCCGGTCCGCTGAACCTTCTGGCGGTCGCATTTGCCGAGAATGACGCGCCCGGCGGTGTGGTCATCCTGACCTTCTCGGGCGGGGCGGCGCTCCGGCTCGAGGTCGAGTGCCTGGAGGCTGAATTGGCCGATCTTGGCCCGGCCTGGGCGGCCGAATGCTGCCCGGCCCATCTTGAGGCCGAGGCGATTCCGGCAGCGGAAACCACGGCGAAAACCACTTTGGCCAAACAGGGTTGACGGACCCGCGGCCCGGCTGCATTTGACCGGTGAACCGGGGTGGTCCCGGCCGGACAACGCGATGCCGACCCGCCTCGATAGCACCTCCGCAGACTTTGCCGCCCGTTTTGCCGCGTTCCTTGCCACCAAGCGCGAGACGGCGGAGGACGTCGATCAGGCGGTGCGAGCGATCATCGCGGACGTGCGCAAGCGTGGCGACCGTGCGCTGGCTGAATTGACCCTGAAATTCGACGACGTTGATCTCGACAAGGTCGGCTTGCGCGTTCCCGTGGCCGAGATCGACGCGGCTGTTGCGCAGTGCGATGCGCGCGCTCTTGATGCGCTGAAGGTCGCGCGCGACCGCATCGACACCTATCACCGCCGTCAGAAGCCGACGGACGATCGCTTCACCGACCCGCTGGGAGTCGAGCTCGGCCATCGCTGGACCGCGATCGAAGCGGTCGGACTTTACGTGCCGGGCGGCACGGCGGCCTATCCCTCATCCGTTCTCATGAACGCGGTGCCTGCGAAGGTCGCAGGCGTGCCGCGCGTCGTGATGGTGGTGCCGTCGCGCGAAGGCAAGCTCGCGCCGTTGGTGCTGGCTGCCGCGAAGCTCGCGGGCGTCGACGAGATCTATCGCATCGGCGGCGCGCAGGCCGTGGCCGCGCTCGCTTACGGCACGCAGACCATCAAGCCGGTCGCGAAGATCGTCGGTCCGGGCAACGCCTATGTCGCGGCGGCGAAGCGCGTTGTGTTCGGCACCGTCGGCATCGATATGATCGCGGGGCCGTCGGAGGTGCTGATCATCGCCGACAAAGACGCGAACCCGGACTGGATCGCCGCCGACCTTCTCGCGCAGGCGGAGCACGACACCGCGGCGCAGTCGATCCTCATCACCGACAACACCACACTCGCCGATCAAGTGGAAAAAGCGGTCACGACGCAGCTCTCGACGCTGCCGCGCGGGGCGGTGGCCAGCGCCTCATGGCGTGACTACGGCGCGACGATCCTGGTGAAGACTCTCGATGACGCGATCCCGCTGGTCGATGCCATTGCGCCCGAGCACCTCGAGATCGAAACACACGATGCCGAGCGGCTTGCCGGGAAGATCCGCAACGCGGGGGCGATCTTCCTTGGCGCCCACACGCCGGAAGCCATCGGCGACTATGTTGCGGGTTCCAACCACGTGCTGCCGACGGCGCGTTCGGCGCGGTTCTCGTCCGGCCTTGGCGTGCTCGATTTCATGAAGCGCACGTCGATCCTCAAGTGCGGGCCGGATCAGCTCGCTGCGCTCGGCCCATCCGCCATCGCGCTTGGCGAGGCCGAAGGCCTCGACGCTCATGCCCGTTCGGTTGCGATACGACTGAACAGACGATGACCCAAACACGATGACCAGGGGCAAGCCAGCCGATTGCTTCAAGCTCGTCGCCGTCACGCTCGACGAGGCTTCGATCGGCCGCTCCAGCCCGGACATCGATCACGAACGCGCGGTCGCGATCTACGATCTGATCGAGGAAAATTCGTTCGCGCCGGTCGGCCACGACGGCGGACCGTACACGTTGCATCTCAGCCTCGCCGAGAATCGCCTGGTGTTCGACATCAAGCTCGCCAATGGTGAACCGGTGGTCGCGCACATGCTGTCGCTGAACACGTTCAAGAAGATCGTGAAGGACTACTTCATGATCTGCGACAGCTATTACCAGGCGATCCGCACCGCGACGCCCGACCGCATCGAAGCCATCGACATGGGGCGCCGCGGCATCCACGACGAAGGCTCGCGCATCCTGCAAGATCAGATCAAGCGCAAGGTGGAGGTGGACTTCGACACCGCGCGCCGCCTGTTCACGCTGATCTGCGTGCTGCACTGGAAGGGGTGATGGCGCATGTCGTCACCTGGGGACACGCCGCCGCGTAACGCGAGGCCGCAGGCCGTTCTGTTTGCATGCGGGTTGAACTCGGTGCGTTCGCCCATGGCGGCGGGGCTCTTCAAGCGGATGTTCGGGCACATCTATGTCGGCTCCGCCGGTGTGCGGAAGGACGAGCTCGACCCCTTCGCGGTCGCCGCGCTCGACGAAGTTGGCATCGACATTTCCAAGCATAGGCCCATGACCTTCGAGGAGCTGGAGGACTGGGAGGGGCTGAATTTCGACCTGATCGTCTCGCTTGCGCCGGAAGCGCACCACAAGGCGCTGGAACTGACCCGCACGCTCGCGGCCGACGTCGAATACTGGCCGACGCAGGACCCGACGATGGTCGAGGGCAGCCGCGAGCAGCGGCTTAACGCTTACCGGGAGGTCCGCGATCAGCTTCTGGACCGCATCCAGGAGCGTTTCGGCGGACGGGCGGCGGGTAACGAATAAAGACACAGGCAGTTGTCGAAACCGGACGATTCCGCTACGAAACGCCAGCATATGCAGGCACTTATTGCATGATCATCGGCCGCCCCAAATTCGTCCTGGCCTCCGGTTCGCCGCGGCGGCTGACGCTGGTCAACCAGATCGGCATCGAGCCGGATTCGCTGCGCCCGGCCGATATCGACGAAATCCCGCTGAAGAACGAGCTGCCGCGCGCTTGCGCGACGCGCCTCGCGCGAGGCAAGGCCGAGACCGCGCTCGCGGCTGTAAAGCTCGATGACGAACTGTCCGGCTCCTACATCCTCGCTGCCGACACGGTGGTGGCGGTCGGCCGCCGCATTCTGCCGAAGGCCGATTTGCTCGACGAGGCCGCGCAGTGCCTGCGGCTCCTCTCGGGCCGCAACCACCGGGTTTATACGGCGATCTGTCTCGTCACACCGAAAGAGGCGTTCCGCCAGCGGCTGATCGAGACGCGTGTGCGCTTCAAGCGGCTCAACGAAACCGACATCGAAGCCTATCTCGCCTCGGGCGAATGGCGTGGCAAGGCCGGCGGCTATGCGGCGCAGGGCCTGGCCGGCAGCTTCATCGTGAAGATCGTCGGTTCCTACACCAACATCGTCGGTCTGCCGCTCTACGAGACCGCGACTCTGCTCTCGGGCGAGGGCTATCCCATCCACTTCGGTTGGCTCAACGCGGTATAGTCTTTCACGGCTCGGCAGGCTTGTGAGAGGCGATGACGAATCCTGTGCCGAATCTTGCACTCTGGCTTGAACGTGCGGGGAAGGGCGATCCGCAGCGCCCGGCTCTCGGACTCGGCACGCGCATGCTGCGCAGCTATGGTGAGGTTGCCGCGCGCGTCGCGCGATTGGCCGGCGCGTTGCGCGCGATGGGTTTGAAGCCGAGTGAGCGCGTCGCAATCGCCGCTTACAACAGTCCCGACTATCTCGAAATTCTCTATGCGGTCTGGCACGCCGGCCTCGCGGCGGTGCCGGCGAACGCGAAGCTGCATGGTGCGGAGCTGGGGTACATTCTCGAGCATTCCGGCGCACGCGTATGCTTTGTATCGGCGGAGCTCCATGCGGAGATCGCTTCGCATGCGCCGAAGAGTCTGGAGCGGCTCATCACGATCGGCAGTGCTGAATACGAGAAGCTGTTTCAATCGGACGCGATCAGTGTCGCATCCGTCGATCCAGGCGATCTGGCGTGGCTGTTCTATACATCAGGGACGACGGGCCGCCCGAAAGGCGCGATGCTGACGCACAAGGTCCTCACCGCTGCGAGCGACGCCTATATGGCGGAGGTCGATACGGTCGAGGGCGGAGATCCGCTGCTGCACGCGGCGCCGATGAGCCATGGCTCGGGCCTCTACATGATGGCCTATGTGATGCGGCGCGGCGTCAATGTGGTGCCGGAATCCAGCGGATTCGAGCCGCAGGAAATCTTCGATCTATTTCGCGCCTGGCCGCGCACCTCGATGTTCGCGGCGCCGACGATGGTGAAGCGTCTCGTCGAATGTCCGGCGGATTGTCCTTCGGAGAACATTCGCACCATCGTGTGGGGTGGCGCACCGATGTATGTCGAGGATGCGTTGAAGGCGTTGGATCGCTTCGGCCCGCGGCTTGCGCAAATCTACGGCCAGGGCGAAAGCCCGATGACGATCACTGTGCTCGCCAAAGCCGACATCGCGAACCGCGAACATCCGCGCTGGCGCGAGCGGCTGGCATCGGCGGGGAGGGCGTTCGGCTGTGTCGAGGTGCGTGTCGCCAATGCGGACGACAACGCTATGCCGCAGGGCGAAACCGGGGAAATCATCTGCCGGGGCGATACGGTCATGGCGGGCTACTGGCGCAATCCGGACGCCAGCGCGGCCACGCTAAAGGGCGGCTGGTTGCACACCGGCGACGTCGGTGCGTTCGATGCCGATGGCTATCTCTCGCTGAAGGATCGCTCGAAAGACCTCATCATCTCGGGTGGTTCGAACATCTACCCGCGCGAAGTCGAGGAGGTGCTGCTTCGGCACAATCGCGTGCGCGAAGTCTCGGTGATCGGCCGTCCCGACCGCGAGTGGGGCGAGGTGGTCGTCGCCTATGTGGTCGGCGACGCGCCTGCGCTTGAACTCGATGCGCTCTGCCTCAACACCATTGCGCGTTTCAAACGGCCCAAGGACTATGTCTTCGTCGATGCCTTGCCGAAGAACAACTATGGCAAGATCCTCAAGACGGAATTGCGAGCGGCCGACGCGAGACGCATCACCGCTCGCGCAAACGCCTGACAAGCATTACATCAGGGCCATGTCTGATATACCGCACAGCGCAGCCTGTCCCATTTGCGGCAAACCCTCTGTCCGGGAGACGCGGCCGTTTTGCTCCAAGCGCTGCAAGGACGTGGATCTCCATCGCTGGTTTTCAGGAACCTATTCGACCCCGGTTGTTGAAGACGAGGATGAGGACGGCATGATGGGCGAGGGCGGCCCGCCGCTCGCGCCGAAAGACCAGGACGAGCGCTAGTGTCGCGATTCGGAAGTTCGCCTGTATCCTCAGCGCATACCGAAACGAACTTCGGGTTCGGGACACCAGGCCTGTTGCCCGGCCTGTGACCGCCTCATAAGCTTCTCTCCGGACGTCACGTCGCTTGTCCTTGCCGGAGGGACCGATGATCGACCGCCGCCGCTTCGTCGGACTCGCAGGCGCGACAGCGCTCTCCCCGCCATTGCTGGTCCGCCCGGCGCTTGCGCAATCGCAAGCTTGGCCCAACCGTTTCGTGCGGTTGATCGTACCGTTCGCAGCGGGCGGCGCGACCGACATCATCGCCCGCACCATCGGCGGACGGCTCTCCGAGATGTGGGGCCAGCAGGTGGTGGTGGAAAACCGCGGCGGCGGTGGCGCCAACATCGGCACGCAAGCGGTCGCGCAGTCCGATCCCGACGGCTACACGCTGCTGCTCTCGTCGGTCGGGCAGGCGATCAACAAGTTTCTCTACAAATCGCTCGCCTACGATCCGATCGCGGATTTCGCCCCGGTCGTGCTGGTCTGTTTGCAGCCGAACATCATGGTGGTGCCGAAAACCTCGCCCGCGAGAACGGTTGCGGAGTTCATCGCCCATGCCAAGGCGAATCCCGGCAAGATCACCTATGGCTCCGGTGGCATCGGCACATCGGTGCATCTGTGCGGCGAGCTGTTCAAGCGGGTGACGGCGATCGAGATGCGGCACGTGCCCTATCGCGGCGCGGGTCCCGCGTTGCAGGACGTCGTTGCAGGCCGCCTCGATGCGATCTTCGACAACATCACCGGCGGCTTGCCGCAAGTGCAAGGCGGCAATGCTCGTGCGCTTGCAGTGACGACCGCCAAGCGCTCGTCGACGGCGCCGGACATCCCAACGCTGATTGAGGCGGGTGTACCGGATTTCGACGTATCCGCGTGGTTTGCCTTCTACGCGCCGGCCAGGACTCCGCCGGAGATCGTCAAGAAAGCGAACGCTGACATTGCCGCAGCAATGACGCATCCGCCGGTCAAGCAACGCCTCGAGCAGCTCGGCGCCGACATCGCGGGCGGCACGCCCGACGATCTCAAGAAATTCCTTGTTGCCGAGATGAACAAGTGGGGTCCGCTCATTCGCGAGGCCAACATCACCATCAACGAGTGAGTGCCATGATCGACCGCCGGAGGTTCATCGAGCTTGGCGCCGCTTCGGCGGTGACGTCTTTCGCTGGCGCGCCGTCGTTTGCGCAGTCGGCGGCAACGAGCTGGCCCAACCGCTTCGTACGTCTCGTTGTGCCATTTCCGCCCGGCGGCGGCACCGATGCGATTGCGCGCGTGGTTTCCGTCAAACTCTCGGCCATCTGGGGCCAGGAGATGGTGATCGAGAACAAGGGCGGTGGCGCGACCAACATAGGCACCGATACGGTCGCGAAAGCCGACCCTGATGGCTACACGGTTCTGCTGCAATCGGTGCCGCTCGGCGTCAATCGTTTCCTGATGAGCTCGCTGCCGTTCGACCCGGTTGCCGATCTCGCGCCCGTGAGCCTTATCTGCGATTACCCGAACATCATGGCGGTGCCGATGTCCTCGCCGGCGAAGACCGTGCAGGAGTTCATCGATTACGCCAAAGCCAATCCCGGCAAGATCACTTATGCCTCATCCGGTTACGGCACCTCTGTGCATCTGTCTGGCGAGCTGTTCAACCGCATGACCGGCAGCGGGCTCATGCATGTGCCGTATCGTGGCGCGGGACCGGCATTCAACGATCTCATTCCCGGCCGCGTGCATGTGATGTTCAACAACTCGGGAGCGGTGTTGCCGTTTATTCACGGCAACAAGCTCCGTGCAGTTGGTGTCACATCGGCGAAGCGGATGCCGGCGTTGCCGGACGTTCCGACAATCGCGGAATCCGGTGTGCCGGGCTTCGATGTGACCGGCTGGTACGCGTTCTTCGTTCCGGCAAAGACTCCACCGGAGATCATTGCGAAGTTTCACAAGGACACGGTGACGGCGCTCGCCGATCCGGTGATCAGGCAGCGGCTCGATCAGCTCGGTGTCAACGTGATTGGGTCCTCGCCCACCGAGCTCGCGGCGTTCCTGAAATCCGAGATGGACAAATGGGGTCCGCTCATCAAAGCTGCCGGCATCAAGGCCGAATAGTGGAAATGCAATGATCCATCGCCGGAGTTTCGTGTCGCTCGCTGCTGCCTCCGCGTTTGCGCCCGCGCTGCCGCCATTTGCGTCCGCTCAACAGGCATTTGCGCAACAGGTTTGGCCCACGCGTTTCGTTCGCATGATCGTGCCGTTCACGCCGGGCGGCGGCATCGACACCATCGGCCGCGTGGTTGGCGCCAAGCTCTCTGAGATGTGGGGGCAGCAGGTCGTTGTCGAGAACAAGCCGGGCGCGGGCGGCAACATCGCATCCGAGTTGGTCGCCCGTTCCGATCCCGACGGCACCACGCTCTATATCAGCGCGGCCGGCATCGCGGTGAACCAGTTCCTGTTTCCTTCGATCAGCTACGATCCGGTCAATGACTTCGCGCCGGTGTCGCTGCTCTGCTTCTTCCCGAATCTGCTGGTTGTGCCGCCGTCATCGCCGTTCAAATCGGCGGCCGACATTGTCGCTTATGCGAAGGCCAATCCCGGAAAGCTCAACTTCGGCTCGCCGGGACACGGCAGCTCGCCGCACATGAGCGGCGAGCTGTTCAAATCCATGGCGAAGGTCGACATCACGCACGTGCCCTATCGCGGCGCGGCGCCGGCCTTGAGCGATCTGATGGCGGGGCGCGTCGACATCATGTTCGCCGTGATGGGCTCCGGCTTGC
>JBFLYS010000052.1:0-3042 GCA_040756555.1 Pseudomonadota bacterium
TCGAGCTTCACCGCGGGCACCGAGCCCTTCGGGTTGATCGCAGAAAAATCTTCTCCGGATTCGGTCTTCTTCGCGCGCAGATCGACCTTCACGAGTTCGACCGGAAGGCCGGCCTCGCGCAGTACGATGTGCGGGGACAGCGAACAGGCGCCAGGGGCGTAATAGAGCTTCATCGGATCACTCCTTGGGTTTGCACTTGTTGGATTTGCATTTGGGATTTGCGGCTGCATCAAACTTCAGTTTCATGCAATTGCATGAAACTAGATGCATCTGCATATTCATGTCAAGGTTGATGCAAGTGCATGAAATTGCTAGGTTTCGAAAAGGTATTGGAATGATGCGCAAACCCTCGCAGGAAACGACCTCGGCCTACACGCGCCTGATGCGCGCGCAGCAGTGCGTTCTGGCTGCGGTCGAGAGCGATCTGAAGGCGGCCGGCTTCCCGCCGCTTGCCTGGTACGACGCGTTGTTGGAGCTGTCGCGTGCAGACAATGGCATGCTACGCCCGGTCGAACTCGAGAAGCAGATGCTGTTGCCGCAATACAGCACCTCGCGCCTGATCGATCGCCTCGTGGAAGCGGAACTGGTCGAGCGCCGGACCTGCCCGCTCGATGGGCGTGGGCAATATGTGGTCATAACGCCGTCGGGCCGGAATCTACAAAAGAAGATGTGGGACACTTATGCTGCATCCATCGAACGCCACGTCGGCTCGAAACTTTCCAACAAAGACGCTGCAAATCTCTGCGACCTGCTCGGAAGGCTGAGCTAGGCCGGAACCCACCGTCATTGCCCTTTCACCATGGCCGTGATTAAGGTCGCGACCTTTTCCGCCGGAACCCCATATGGCTCGTGACCAGATCGATATGACGCCGATCCATTCGCGCGACGAGCTCGTTGCGTGGCTGGCGGCGGGTTGCAAGCCGAAGGAAAAATTCCGTGTCGGCACCGAGCACGAGAAGTTCGCCTTCACGGTGAACGGCCACAAGCCGGTGCCTTACGCCGGCCCGCGCGGCATCCGCGCGCTGCTCGACGGCATGCAGGGCATGCTCGGCTGGGAGCCGATCATGGAGGGCGAGAACATCATCGGTCTCGCCGATGTCACCGGCGGCGGTGCGATCTCGCTCGAGCCCGGCGGCCAGTTCGAACTCTCCGGCGCGCCGCTCGAAACCATTCATCAGACCTGCAACGAGCTGATGGCGCATCTCGCACAGGTGCGCGAAGTCGCGAAGCCACTCGGCATCGGCTTTCTTGGCATGGGCATGACGCCGAGCTGGTCGCGCGCCGACATGCCCACGATGCCGAAGGGCCGCTACAAGATCATGACCGCCTACATGCCGAAGGTCGGCAAGTACGGCCTCGACATGATGTACCGCACCTGCACGGTGCAATCGAACCACGACTTCTCTTCCGAAGCCGACATGGTGCGCAAGATGCGCGTCGCGCTCGCGCTCCAGCCGGTCGGCACCGCGTTGTTCGCCAACTCGCCGTTCACCGAAGGCAAGCCGAACGGCTTTCTCTCGTTCCGCTCGGAGATCTGGCGCGACACCGACAACCAGCGCGCCGGCATGCTGCCGTTCGTGTTCGAGAGCGGCATGGGCTTCGAGCGCTACGTCGACTACGCGCTCGATGTGCCGATGTATTTCATCAAGCGCGGCGACAGCTACATTGACGTGTCCGGAAAGTCATTCCGCGATCACTTCGAGGGCAAGCTCATTCCCGGCGAGCGCGCGACCATCTCCGACTGGGCCAACCACATCTCGACGATTTTCCCCGAGGTGCGGCTCAAGCGTTACATCGAGATGCGCGGCTCCGACGGCGGTCCGTGGCGCCGTTTGCCGTCGCTGCCGGCATTCTGGATCGGCCTCATCTACGACGACGCCAACCTCGACGCGTGTTGGGAGATCGTGAAAGGCTGGACTGCTGAAGAGCGCCAGAAGTTGCGCGATGACGTGCCGCGGCTCGGTTTCCAAGCCGAGATTCGCGGCCGGAAGTTGCTGGCCATCACCAAGGACGTTCTCGCGCTCTCCGAGAAGGGCCTCCAGCGCCGCAACAAGCTCGACGCCAACGGCCGCGACGAGACGCGCTACCTGCGTCCGCTTCAGGAGATCGCCGCGCGCGGCATCACACCCGCCGAGGAATTGCTGACGAAATTCCAAACGAGCTGGAAAGAATCGGTCGATCCGATCTACGACGAGTACGCCTATTGAGCAGCGACGAACGGCAGAAGCGGTTGGACGCCGCTCTGGCGGCGGCGAGAGAGGCGGGCGGGCAGACCGCCGTTGGCCATCTCATGGATGAGTTGTTTCAAGAGCAAGCGCGTTACGACGCGATGTTGAGGGATGCGAGTGATGCCGCGCTGAAGGCCGCGCCGCGCGACATGCCGAAGGTCCGCGACCGCAATCTCGGTGTTGGCATCGGTCTCGTGCAAGGCGGCGCCTGCTACGTGTTCGAGACCGACGCGGGGCTGGCGCAGGCCGAGGCGCGCAAGCTGACCGAATGGCTTGCGAACACCACGCGCGAGGAATTGCTGGCGCGTGGTTATCCGCGCGACGCCATCGACGGCTTCTCCGTTCGCTTCACGACGCATGAGGTGATCGTGCGCGAGGCGGGCGGCGACTATCACACTTACTTTCAGTAGGCGTTCCAGATGGCGAAGGGCACGCCCGCGACCGTGGTGCTGGAGAAGGCAGGCGTCGCCTTCAAGCTGCACGAATACGACTACGATCCGAACGCCGCGCGCATCGGCATGCAGGCGGCGGAGGCGCTCGGCGTGTCGCCATCGCGTCTGCTCAAGACGCTGATGGCCAAGGCGGGCGGGCAGGTGGTCTGCGTGCTGATCGCGAGCGACAAGGAGGTGAGCTTGAAGAAGCTCGCCTCCGCCGCTGGAACGAAAGACGCCGCGATGCTGCCGCCTGCCGAGGCCGAGCGCATCACCGGCTATCACGTCGGCGGCATTTCGCCGCTGGGCCAGAGGAAGCGCGTGAAAGTTTTCATCGAATCCGCCGCGATGGCGCATCCCACCATCATCTTCAACGGCGGCCG
>JBFLYS010000052.1:3142-24735 GCA_040756555.1 Pseudomonadota bacterium
GCTTATGGCGATGCTCCTCAGGATGAGGCCGGGAGAGAGTTGTGCTGTCGCTCCCCACACTCCACTGTCATCGCCCGGCTTGACCGGGCGATCCAGCTCTTCGCTTAAAAGCTGGATGCCCCGCCTTCGCGGGGCATGACACCTGAGTATATGGCGGGCATGACAGCAGTGCGTTGCTGCATGTCCCCTAAGTCCAATATTGGACACGTTCGCCCCATCCGATACTTCTCCTTCGAACGAATCCTGCCGGGACAACATGCGCCGTCGTGAATTTCTTCTCGGAAGCCTCGCACTGAGCAGCCTCAAGGCGAGCGGCACTGCGAACGCCCAATCCCTCCCGATCTCGCGCCATCTGCCCGCACGCGTCATCGACGCCCATTGCCACATCTTCAACGCCGACGACGTTCCGATCGAAGGCTTCATGAAGCGGGTCGTGATCCCCGGCAACGCCGAGTTGAGCGGCTATTTCAAGGACTACCCGGACGCCTTCGTCGTCATGATCCACGCGCTGTCGCGGCTCCTGAAGGACGACGCCTATTCCACCGCGACAGAGATCGGATTCCTCAATCGCGGCGGGTCGGCGCCGTCCGCCGCGGCCAACAGCGCGCGAGAGATCAGCGTCATCAAGATTCTGCTTGATCAGATCTGGGACAAGAGCGCGCTCCGGCAGTTGCGCTGGAAGAAGGACGCTGTCGCCGCCGATCTCGCGCTCCGGCAGTTGCAGCGGCTGATGCTTCTGGAGGTCTATTCCGATTTCTACTGCTGCGGCGCGACCCAGCAGGACGTTGATTCGATTTCGCGCCAGGACGTCGCCGAGCGCATCTACCGCAGCAACCAGACCATCGGCCGCAACCTGCGCTGGGCGCTCCTTTTCATGCGCCATCGCTTCGAGCTCGCCGACGAGTTGCACCGGATGCACCGCGAGCGCACGGTGCTGGTGACGCCCGCGCTGGTTGATTTCTCCAAATGGGTGGAGGACGAGGCGCACACGCCGCTGCATGAACAGGTCGATGTCATGGAGCGGATTTCCCGGCGCGGCGGTCCGACGCGCGGGGCGGCGGCGGTGCACGGCTTCGTCGCCTTCGATCCGCTGCGCCAGGCGCTGCACGAAAAGGGCAGCGAGCGGGGGATTGCGCCGCTGGAGCTGGTGAAGCTCGCCATTGAGAAGAAGGGCTTCATCGGCGTGAAGCTCTATCCGCCGATGGGATTCCGCCCAGCCAACAACGCAGCGCTCGGCCGGGCCTTCCCCGCGCACGTGCTGTCGCAACTCGGCCCCAACACGGGGCGCATTCTCGACGAGAAGATGCGGGCGCTGTTCGCTTGGTGTCATGAGAACAACGTGCCGGTGATGGCGCACACCGCGAACTCGAACGCAGCGGGCAAGGACTACGGGCAGCGTGCCAACCCCGTGCACTGGGAACCGGTGCTGAAAGAATTTCCGAAGTTGCGCGTCAATCTCGCGCATTTCGGCGGTTTCCGCGAGGTGAAGCAGAAGCGCCGCGAGGAGGCGTGGGAGTGGCACATCGGCAAGATGTGGCAGAAGACGCCGGGCGCGTTCCTGTTCGCCGACATCAGCTATTTCAGCGAAATCCTCGGCCAGAAGGCGAAGCGCCAGCAGGCGATGAATGATCTGAAATCGCTGAAGGACAGCTTCCACGAAAGCGGCGACAGCATCATCTACGGCACGGACTGGGCGATGATCGGCCGCGAGAAAGGCATCGCGCCGATCGACCTCAATGCGCACCGGCCTTATCCGGAACTGGTTGCGGATTATCTCTCGGCGGCGTCGTTCTCGGACGAGCAGATCGAGAAGATCATGTTCCGCAATTCGGTGCGCTTCCTCGGCCTTGGCGCGGATCAACGCGCCTCAGGCACGCGCGGGCGGCTCGAGCGGTTCTATCAAAGCGCCGGCCTCGACGCCGCTTGGATGTCGGCGTTCGACTGATTACTCCGCCGCCTGCGCCGCTTCCGACAGGTTGTCGAGCGACGAGATGATGTGCTCGGCGAGCGCATCCGCCAGCGCCGAGCTTTCATGCGGGTTGCGCACGAGGCCGACGTGGCACGAGGGCAGCGCCGGGAATCCATCCGCCGGGCTCAGCACGCGCATGCCGGGGCGCAGACCGGATTCCGGGAATACCGACACCGCAAAGCCCGACAGCACCGCCGCGGAAACTGCGCCCGCATTCGGGCTGGTGTAGAGGATGTGATGCGGCCTGCCGAGCGTTTCGAGGCACTCGATCGCCGCGCGCCGCCAGCCGCAGCTCGAACGGCCGAGCGCAAGCGGCAGCGGTTCTTCGAGATGCACCGAGTGTCGGTTCGACGTCACCCAAAGCAGACGCTCGCGGCGGAACGCCTCGGATGCGCGCGTGGTGCCGCAGTCGGTGACGATCGCGAGATCGAGTTCGTTGGAGTCGATCAGCTCGACCAGCTCGGACGACGGCTCGCAGATCACAGTGAGCTCGACGCCCGGATAGGCGCGTGAGAACCGCGCCATGATCTCCGGCAGATAACGGTCGGCGTAATCGTCGGGCAGGCCGAGCCGCACGCGGCCGGTGAGCTGCGCGTCGTTGAAGGCGGCGAGCGCTTCGACGTTGAGCTTGATGATGCGGCGCGCATAGTCGAGCAGCCGTTCGCCGTCCTCGGTGAGCTTCGAGGCTCTGCCGTCGCGCGCGAAGATCGCGCGGTCGAGGCGCTCCTCGAGGCGTTTCATCTGCATGGAGACGGCGGACTGCGTTTTGTGAACGACGTCGGCCGCCTTCGTGAAGCTTCCCGTCTCCACGATCGCGATGAAGGTGCGAAGTTGGTCCACGTCGATCAGAGCATTCATGAGATCAGCTTTCGAGGAATGAGTTCCTGCCAGATCATTCATCATCGTCGATGATCGGTGAGATTAAAAACATTCGTTTCACTTATCAATTCACATCTGCGAGGGTGATGCGTCCAGGAAGGGTTGGGATCGGTTCGGCGACGGCACCCGCAAGCGTTTGCGGCGGCCGGCGGCGGCATCGCTCCCGAAAATTCCTAAGATATCTGAATGACTTGATGGAGGATGCCATGCCTGCGATCACCGCCTTCTCGTTCTCGGCTTCCGCGCTTCTCGCGCGCGCCTTGAATGCTGCCGGTGCTGCCGCGATTCGCGTCTTCCGCGCCGCCAAGAACCGCCATTCCGCCAGCATGCTGGCCCGCCTCGACGACCGCATGCTCGCCGACATCGGGCTCACCCGCAGCGATCTGCGCGATGCCTACGCCGAGCCGCTTTGGGAAGATCCGACCACCATGCTGGCGCGTAGAGCCGCCGAGCGCCGCATGAGTCGCAAGCCGAGCCGCAAGCGCGTGGCCTTTGAGAATTCCGCCGAGCAATCGGAGGGCAAGTTTTCGGAGGGCAAATTTTCGGAGGGTAAGCGTCCGTCGGCCAACCGGCCGGCCTGCTACCTGACCTGACCTGAGCTGAGTTTGGCCGACACTCCCAGTTCGGCCATCGTCCGGACCAGCGAATCCCCTCTCGCCCCGGATGCTGCGCCCGCGAGCCCCCCTCGCGGGCGCATTATTTTTTGGCGGTCTGCGTCTGCTCGAGGTGCGAATCGGCGATCGCGGTGCGGCGGTCCTTGATGACGCCGATCGGCACGCCCATGCGCTCGACGGTGTAGACGACGCGGCCGTCGATCGCGTTCTCGCAATGCATGTGCGTCGGCGCGATGAAGAAGTCGGCCGGATCGTTGCCCACCGCGTATTGCAGGCGTCCGCGCGGCGCGGCGAGCTTGTCGAACGGCACGCGCTCGCCACAGACGGCGACGTAGTAGCGGCGCGCCGGTTTGCCCTCGCGGTCGATCATGGTTTCGAGCTCCGCGACCAGCTCGCCCATGACGTTCACCCAGTAGTCGGTGTCGTAGTTGTGCTGCGCGCCTTGCAAGCCGCCGACCAGCGGATTGAAGTAGAGCGACTCGTAAGGATGCAGCCGTAGCATGACGCTCGCGGGCCAGAGCAGCCACGCGCCGATGACGGCGAAGGCCCCGAGCGCGACCGCGTGATGTTTCCTTTGCAGCCACGCCAGCGCCCAGTCGAAGCCGAGGCCGGCGAGCACGGCGAGCGGCGGTACCACGAACAGGAAATGCCGCATGCCACTGAAGCCGGGGCCGTGGCCGATCACCTGGCACAGCACCGGGAACGCAATGATGAAGGCGATGAACGCGGTTTCGCGCACCCGCATGGCCTCCGCGCGCCACAGCGCTGCGGCGAAGGTCAGCGCGAACGCGGTGCCCGCGAGGATCGCAAGCGGCAGCTTGATGACGAGATAGAGCGGCACATACCAGCGCGGCACGTTCGCCATCAGATAGATTTCGCCGGAGAGCAGCGTCTTCACCGGATACTGGAAATGCGCGAAAGCGAAGATCGCCCGCACCGGATTAAACAGGTGCAGCGCCGCCCACGGCCATCCGGCGATCATGATGAGATAGCTCAGCGCGAAGGCCGGCACGAACAGCAGCAGCGATGACGCGATGAAATGCGCGGCGCCGCGCCATGACAACGGCTGTGGCGCATGCAACGCAATCGCGACCACGGCGTAAAACAGCATCAGCAATCCGGTTGCGCGCTGCCCGAGCGCGCCGCCGAGCAGCACGCCGAAGGCGAGCAGATGCAGCAGCCGCGGCCGCGGCAGATCGCGCACCACGCGCAGCAGGAAATAGGTCGCGCCCATCATCGCGGCGGCGAACGGGATGTCCTTGGTGTGGTTGAACATGGTGCCGAACCACGGCCCGCAGACCGTGAGCGCAACCGCCGCGATAAACCCCGCGCGCGGACCCGCGATCAGCCGCGCGGTGGCCCATGTCGCGAGGATTCCGCCGACGCCGATCAGTGCGCAGAGGATGTGGCGGATGATGTAAACATCAGCGGGCAGTACGCGGCCGAGGATCACGGAGATCACGTCGAACAAGCCGCCGTAGAGATAGAGGTTCTGATAACGAAACACTGAAAGGTCGGTGAATCCGCTCAGATGATAGGCAAGGATCAATTCGCCATAGCGGTGCTGCACCTCCTCGTCGTTGGAGATGGCGTAATCCCGGTAGATCAGCAGCGCCAAAACGAACAGCGCCGTGATCAGCAGCCGCGCGGCGAGATCGAACGGGTCGGATGTCGCCAGCCGCGACCGCACAGCATTGAGGAACCGGCCCGGCATGGCAGCCCGCAAACCCGTGTCGTGCTGTCATTGTGCGTGGGGCGTCACGCATGCGTCACGATGCAGGATGCCGCACGACTTTAGGCGCACATCGCAAACAATGAGAATCCATAGCCGTATTGCGAAGGTTTCAGTCGCTCTCTGAATGGATGTTCAGTCTCGATGCATGTTGCGACCACAGGCCGCATATTGTTGCGGTGAAACGATCTGTGGTGAGACGCGGTCGCGCCATGTTGTGATATTTTGGTGCCGGTGCCGCGCTCGTTCGTTGGCGCGCAATCCGAGGCCGTCCGTCCGATGCTCCAGATTGTCCGAGCGCTGATCTGCATCATGCTTCTTGCGGTCGCGGCGATGCCGGCGCGTGCGCAGAACGGCTTCGACCGTCCGGGTGGCGACTACGCGCGCTTCGTGGTGCCGTCAGGCGATCCGGCGGTGTGCGCGGCGCGCTGCGATCGTGAGAACCGCTGCCGCGCATGGACGTTCTCCTATCCGGGGCAGGCAGCGGCCGGCGGCACGACCAGCGCGGTGTGCTGGCTCAAGAGCGAAGTGAAGCCCGCGGTCGAGAACAATTGCTGCGTGTCCGGCATCAAGGGCGCGGGTCTTGTCGAGGCGCGGCCCGGCCCGGTCGAGAACGCGGTGAACCGCTTCGGCGGCGACTACAAGAACGTCGAGCTTGCGCCCGATCCGACCGGCGAATCCTGCAAGAAACTTTGCGAGGGGGAAAATCGCTGCCGCGCCTGGACCTACGTGCGGCCCGGTTATCAGGGCGCGCAGGCGCGCTGCTATCTCAAGGCTCAGATCAAGCCTCCGCGACGCAGCCCCTGCTGTCTTTCGGGCGTGATAAGATAGGTTCGGCAGGCGGTCTTGGTTTCGTTGGGGCCGCTTTATTTGTCAGGAGTCCTCCATAACCAGAACATTCGCCGCCGCGGGCGTGCTTGTGTTGCTGACCGGAGCCGCTCTCGCGCATCACGGCTGGGGCAGCTACGACGCCGCGAAGCCGGTCACAGTCGAAGGCCCAATCGTCACATTGAAATATGAGAACCCGCACGCCACCATCACCGTGCGCGGCAAGGACAAGGTCTGGACTGTGACGCTCGCGCCGACCTTCCGCATGGAGAATCGCGGGGTGACGCCGCAGATGGTCGCCGCCGGCAAGTCTGTGTCGGCCTACGGCTACCCATCGACGGTCGAGAAGGACGAGATGCGCGCCGAGCGCATCACCGTCGACGGCAAGACCTTCGAGATGCGTTGATGACCGACGCGGCGCCCGCCATCTTCGTGGCGCTGGAAGCCTCCGCGCTCGGCGCCGCGATCCGGCAGTCGAGCTGGATCTACATGGCCGCGAATGTCGGCCACATCGTCTCGCTTCTGGTGTTCTTCAGTGCCGTCGCCATCATGGATCTGCGCATGGCGGGACTTTTCGCTTCCACCGCGCCGGACAACATCCTGCGTGGTGCACGCAAGGTCGCCATCATCGGATTTTTGGGACTGTTGTTGACTGGCTCGATGCTGTTCACCGCCGAAGCGAGCCACGTCATCACCAATAAAGTGTTCCTGCTGAAGCTCGCGCTGATCGCGCTCGGCCTCATCAACATTGCGATCTTTGAATATTTCACCGCGCCGCAGCTCAAAGGCGTGCCGCCGCACGCGGTGCTGCCGTCCGCGGCGCGGACGGCAGGCATTGTTTCGTTGGTGACGTGGGTCGCGGTCGCGATCTGCGGCCGCAGCATCGCGTATTTCTGACGGAGTGTCAGGAGTCGAACGCCTTCAGGACGGCTTTCGATGCGAGGGCGCGCCAGCGCCGCCGCAGAAACGGCTCGATCGTCTTGCGGCTGGCCTTCGACAGCCGCGCCAGCACGATCGGATAATCGCGATAATGATCGGTGAAGTAGAACACCTTCGGCTGCGCTTCGATCAGCATCGCGCGCTCGTCCGGCTCGACATCATGCAGGGTGATGCTGTCGCCGTCCTCTCTCAGCCGCGTCAGCAATTTCTTGCGGACCTTCAAGGCCGGCGTCCCATAGGACGAGCCATCTTCGACCTCCGGCCACGCAAGAAGCATCGTCCGGAGATCGTCGAAGGTCACAGCGTTAGCCGGTGCCGCCGACCGTGATCCGATCCATGCGCAGCGTCGGCTGGCCGACGCCGACCGGCACGCCCTGGCCATTCTTGCCGCAGGTGCCGATGCCGGTGTCGAGCTTGAGATCGTTGCCGACCATCGTCACGCGATGCAGGTCTGTCGGGCCGTTGCCGATCAGCATGGCGCCCTTCAGTGGCGCGCCGAGCTTGCCGTTCTCGATCTTGTAGGCTTCGGTGACCTGGAACACGTACTTGCCCGATGTGATGTCGACCTGACCGCCTCCGAAGTTGACGGCGTAGATGCCGTTCTTCACCGACGCGAGGATCTCGGCCGGATCGCGTCCGCCGGAGATCATGTAGGTGTTGGTCATGCGAGGCATCGGCACATGCGCGTGGCTTTCGCGGCGTCCGTTGCCGGTCGGCTTCATCCCCATCAGCCGCGCGTTCTGCCGATCCTGCATGTAGCCGACGAGAATGCCGTCCTCGATCAGCACGGTGCGGTTGGTTGGCGTGCCTTCATCGTCGATCGAGAGCGAGCCGCGGCGGTCCGACATCGTGCCGTCGTCGACGACCGTGACGCCCTTGGCGGCGACCTGCTTGCCCATCAGACCGGCGAACGCCGACGTCTGTTTGCGGTTGAAGTCGCCTTCGAGGCCGTGGCCGACCGCTTCGTGCAGCATGACACCCGGCCAGCCCGGGCCGAGCACGACGTCCATCTCGCCCGCGGGCGCGGGCACCGAATCGAGATTGATCAGCGCCTGACGCACCGCCTGCTCGACGGCGTCCTGCCATGCGTTGGTCTGGATGAAATGATCGTAGCCCTCGCGGCCGCCGTAGCCGTGCGAGCCGGACTCCTGCCGGTCGCCTTGTCCGGCGACGACGGAGACGTTGACGCGAACGAGTGGGCGAATGTCGCGATAGGTCTCGCCGTCCGGCCGCACGATCTCGACCACCTGCCATGACGCGGCCAGACTCGCGGTGACCTGACGCACGCGCTGATCCTTTGCGCGCGCGTAAGCGTCGATGGTCTCGAGCAGCTTCACCTTGGCGTCGAAGCCCGGTGTCGCGAGCGGATTCTCGTCGGTGTAGAGCTTCACGTTGGTGCGAGCCGGGGCCTGCGCATAGGTGCCGGAGTGGCCGCTCTTCACCGCGCGCACCGCGTCAGCGGCGCGCGCGATTGCGCCCTCGGACACGTCGGAGGCGTGGGCGTAACCGACCGCGTCCTCTTTCACGGCGCGGAGCCCGAAGCCCTGGTTGGTGTCGTAGGTCGCGGTCTTCAGCCGGCCGTTGTCGAAGGCCATCACCTCCGACTGCTTGTACTCGAGGAACAGTTCCCCGTCGTCCGCGCCCTCAAGCCCACGCTTGAGCAGCTTGCCGACCTTGTCCTTGTCCAGGCCGGCGCGATCGAGCAGGGAGGTGGTGGAGTTCATGGGCGTTCTCTCGGGCTATCTCTGGAATCGAGTGTACCAAAGATAGGGAGCCGCGGCGCGCCCTGGCAGACCCGGGATTAAGCCGAAAACTTGACCGAAACCTTGCCGACCGGATCGAGCGTATAATCGAGGCCGGTTTCGCCCGGCTCAAGGAACATCGGCCCGGTCAGGGCGCCGCAGATGATAAACTGTCCCGCGCGCACGCCGTCGCCGAGCGCCGCCGCCACATCCGCCACATGCCGCACGATGCCGACGATCTCGCCGGTGCCGGCTTCCAGATCAGCAGGGGCGGGGACGTCCTTGCCGCTGCGAACGATATGGGCAGACATTCCATCGAGCAGAGCGCGGGCGCGCTTCGCATCGCGCGGCCCGAGAATCACATGGCGCTGGAAAATGTCGCCGGACAGCACCGCCTGCACGTCGTCCATCGGCGTGTCGATATCGGCCAACTCAATCGCGGGACCGAGCGCGGCGATCGCCGAGCGCACGGTCTCGCGGTCGGCGTTGGCCGGAATATCGTGGCCGATATAGGCCGCGATTTCCGTCTCCGCGACCGGCTTCTGCCAGCCTTTCAGCGACACCGTTGCGCCGTCAGGCAGCATCGCCTTGTCGAGCAGGAAACCGACCAGCGGCGCGGTGAGTTTCAGCTTCTCCATTGCCGCAGGAGCGCCGAAGCCGACCTTCCAGCCGACTTGTCTTGCGCCCGCGTCAAGACGCTGGCGGCGCAGCGCGAGCTGCGCGCGCATGCCGTTGCTGATACGCGGATCGTTAAGCGTTGCACTCACTTAACTGTGCTCCGGGTGTCCGCCCTCCGGCGTCTCGTAGCCGGAGTCTTCGATCGAGCCCGCGCCCATCCAGCCCCAGACCAGAACCACGTCCTCGTCCGAGGTGTTGTTGAAGCCATGCCAGCAGCCGCGCGGTGAATAGACCACGTCGCCTTCCCCCGAAGGCTTCAAGCCTTCGTCGGTGATGATGTGCCCCTTGCCCTTTAGAACGATGAAGAACTCGTCGCAGTTCCGGTGCAGGTGCGCCTCGTGGCTTGCGCCCGGTTTCAGCACGGTCCAGCCGACCACGTGATCGGCGCCCGCCGACTTCTTGTCGATCAGGAACTGCACCTGCATGTCGATCCATCCGTCGGAGCGTTTCAGCCCCTCGACCTTCGGCACGTCGCGGATGTTGGTGCGGTACATGTGCGCCCCGCCAAGCTTGGCGCTGGTGATTCCGGTGGTCGCCTTCACGGCCTTCGCGAGTGCGGCGCCGATCTTCTCTGCTTTGGTTGTCACGATTGCCCTCCCAACCGCCGGTACACCTGATGTGCGACGACGAAATCGTTGTGATCGATGCCGAGCCCCCGGCAGGCGTTCATCATTTCATTGGCGGCCGCCGCGAGCGGCGTCGGGCTGCCGAGCTTGCGGCCCAGATCGAGCGCAAGAATCATGTCCTTTTGCTGGAGCGTCACGTCGGCGAGCGGAACCTCCGGCATCTTGCCTTCGAGGATGAAGGGGCCGCGATAGCCGAGCACCGGCGACGCCGCGACGCTTTTCAGGATCGCGTCGACCGCTGCCTCGCGTTGCACGCCGCCCTTTTCCGCGAGCGCCACCGCTTCACCGAAACAGATCACCTCGACCATCAGCAGGAGATTGACCGCGATCTTCATCTGGCAGGCGAGGCCGTTGCCGCCGATTCGCGTCACTTTGGGGCCGATCGCGAGCAGCACGGGCTTCGCCCGCTCGAACGCCGCCTCGTCGCCACCGATCATCACCGAGGCCTGTCCGGCCTTCACTGTCACCGGGCTGCCGGAGAGGGGGCCGTCGAGCATGATCGAGCCTGCTTTGGCGAATTCGGCCGCGACCTCGCGGCTCGCGTCCGGCTCGATCGTGCTCATGTCGATGTAGATGCCGCCCTTCTTGAGCCCTGACACGACGCCGTCCGGTCCGAGCGCAACTGCTTTCACGGCTTTCGAATCAGTGACGATCGAGAAGACGATCTCGGACTGCTCGGCGACCGCCCTGGGCGTGTCGGCGAATCGCATCCCGGCGTCGATCAGCGCTTTGGCCTTCTCGCGCGACCTGTTCCAGCCGGTCACCGTGTGTCCGGCCTCCATCAGCCGGGGCACGATCAGCGCGCCCATGGCTCCAAGGCCGACAAATCCAATGTTCACTGACGTCTCCCCCTCAACTTTTAAGGGGGCCAACCCTAAAGCCGGACGCCGCCGGGACAAGCCCGGCAGATGTCACAGGCTTATGCGTTACACGCGAGGTGGGCCGTCGCCCGTCAGGGCAGCTTGTCGAAGCCTTCGCCGAAGCCCTTGAGGCTCATAGGGAAGCCGATGCCCTCTTCCGGCGTCTGGAAGATGATGTAGGTGGCGGTCTGGCCGGACCGCAACTTGGCGATCAGGTTGTCGTCCATGATGACCTCGGCGACGCAGCCGTTCGGCACGCAGCGTACGAATCCGGCCCGGCCGATCTCCGTATTGTCGACTTTCAGCCCAAGGCCGGACGGTAAAAGCACACCGGGCGGCGCGATGACGCGCATCAGCCGGGTTTTCTTGTCCGCTGTCTTCAGAATGATAACCGTCAGGCCGATGTTCGGCCGGTCTTCGGCGGTGACGCTCTGCATCAGCGCGCATTGCTCGCCTTGGGCGCCCGGCGGGGTGTCGCAGCGGACCTGCCAATCGTTGTGGACAGAGCGGACGGTGCCCTGGGCAAAAGCTCCGCCCGAAAGGGCGGTCAACGCGGCCACACACACGGCGGCAGCGCGAATCGTTCGTAACGCCATTCGCCGGACAGCAAAATGCGCGTCGTTGACCCCGAATTTGTCCATCATCCAGTCCCCTGACTGGCCGGAATCCCGGCAGTGGCACGCGAATCGCGGCCTCATGGATACCGCCGCGACTTTTCCCACACGGCGGACCTGCCATGTCAAGGACGCGGCTGTGATTTTGCCTGCCTTTCCGCCATTCGGCGGTGGCTCGCCGCCCCCTCAGCCGGAATCAACAGCTTGTCGCATCCGACACCTATTTAGGCACATTGCGAGTGCGCCGGAATTATGGTTTGAGAGGCCCGGGAAATCCCCTCCCGCCGCACCGCCTGCCGAGGAGCGCGGCCCCCGACGGGCGCCTTACCGGACGCAGGATTCATCTGGATCAACGCTGCCGGTGCGGCTCGGACGCGTCACGATTGATTTCGTCGAAGGAGACAGGACGACGATGCGGGTGCTCAAGCGGTTGGCTGCCGGTGCGGCAGCAATGTTGCCCAGCGGGGCGGCTCTCGCAGGTACGGGGCAGCCGTCGCCCTGGCAACTGGGTTTCCAGAACTCCGTGACCGAGGTCATGGACTTCACGACGCGGTTCCACGACTGGCTGCTCGTCGTCATCACGGTCATCACGCTCTTCGTGCTGGCGCTGCTGCTGATCGTGATCTTCCGCTTCAACGCCAAGGCGAACCCCACCCCGTCCAAGACCACCCACAACACGCTCCTTGAGGTGGCCTGGACGCTGATTCCGGTCATCATCCTGGTCGCGATCGCGGTGCCGTCGTTCAAGCTCCTGTTCCTGCAGACGGTGTTGCCGGCTGGCGACGTCGTCGTGAAGGCGACCGGCAAGCAGTGGTACTGGAGCTATAGCTATCCGGACAGCAAGTTCGAGTTCGACTCGCTGATGCTCCAGGACAAGGATCGCAAGGCCGATCAGCCGCGCCTGCTCGCCGTCGACAACGAGATGGTGGTGCCGGTCAACAAGATCGTTCGCGTGCAGGTCATCGGCTCCGACGTGATCCACGCCTTCGCGGTGCCGTCCTTCGGCATCAAGATCGACGCGATCCCGGGCCGTCTCAACGAGACCTGGTTCAAGGCGACCAAGGAAGGCGTCTATTACGGCCAGTGCTCCGAGCTCTGCGGCAAGGACCACGCCTTCATGCCGATCGCCGTGCGCGTCGTGAGCGAGAAGGACTACGCGACCTGGCTGGACGCAGCGAAGAAGAAGTACGCCGGCAACGAAGCCCCGCAAGCGACCACGCTTGCGGCGGCCCAGTAAGTTTCTGAGATCAGCGGGCGACAACGGATAACGTCGAAGGATTTAGAGATGGCAACGACGGCACACGGCGCAGCAGACCACGCACACGACGATCACGCGCACACCCCGTCCGGGTGGCGCCGCTGGGTCTACTCGACGAACCACAAGGACATCGGAACGATGTACCTGATCTTCGCCATTTGTGGCGGTCTGATCGGTGGTTTCATGTCGATCGCCATCCGCATGGAGCTGCAATTCCCCGGAATGCAGGTCTTCCACGACAGCCATCAGTTCAACGTGTTCACCACGGCCCATGGCCTGATCATGATCTTCTTCATGGTCATGCCCGCGCTGATCGGCGGCTTCGGCAACTGGATGGTGCCGCTGATGATCGGTGCGCCGGACATGGCGTTCCCGCGCATGAACAACATCTCGTTCTGGCTGCTGCCGGCGGCGTTCGCGCTGCTGCTGACCTCGGCCTTCGTCGAAGGCGAGCCGGGCGCGCCTGGCGTCGGCGCCGGCTGGACGATCTACGCGCCACTATCGACATCGGGCCATCCGGGCCCGGCGGTCGACTTCGCGATTCTCTCGCTGCACATCGCGGGCGCTTCGTCGATCATGGGCGCGATCAACTTCATCACCACGATCCTGAACATGCGCGCGCCGGGCATGACCCTGCACAAGATGCCGCTGTTCGTGTGGTCGCAGCTCGTCACCGTGTTCCTGCTGCTGCTGTCGCTCCCGGTTCTCGCCGGCGCGATCACCATGCTGCTCACGGACCGCAACTTCGGCACCACCTTCTTCACGGCTGAGGGCGGCGGCGACCCGATCCTGTTCCAGCACTTGTTCTGGTTCTTCGGTCACCCCGAAGTGTACATCCTGATCCTGCCGGGCTTCGGCATCGTCAGCCAGGTCGTCTCGACCTTCTCGAAGAAGCCGGTGTTCGGCTATCTCGGCATGGCCTACGCCATGGTCGCCATCGGCGGCATCGGCTTCGTCGTGTGGGCGCACCACATGTACACGGTCGGCATGTCGACGGCGGCGCAGGCCTACTTCGTCGCGGCCACCATGGTCATCGCGGTGCCGACCGGCGTGAAGATCTTCTCGTGGATCGCCACGATGTGGGGCGGCTCCATCGAGTTCAAGACACCGATGCTGTTCTCGTTCGGCCTGATCTTCCTGTTCACGGTCGGCGGCGTCACCGGCGTCGTGCTCGCCAACGCGGGCGTCGACCGCTCGCTCCAGGAGACCTACTACGTGGTGGCGCACTTCCACTACGTGCTGTCGCTCGGCGCGGTCTTCGCGGTGTTCTCGGGCTGGTACTACTGGTTCCCGAAGATCACCGGCTACATGTACTCCGAGTTCTGGGGCAAGCTGCACTTCTGGGTCACGTTCATCGGCGTGAACATCGTCTTCTTCCCGCAGCACTTCCTCGGCCTCGCCGGCATGCCGCGCCGCATCGCGGACTATCCGGACGCCTACGCCGGCTGGAACTACGTGTCGTCGGTCGGCTCGTACATCTCGGCCGCGGGTCTGGTGATCTTCCTGATCGGCCTCGCGGTGGCGTTCGCCCGCAAGGAGAAGGCTGCGGCGAATCCGTGGGGCGTCGGCGCCACCACGCTCGAGTGGACGCTGCCTTCGCCGCCGCCGTTCCATCAGTTCAACGAGCTGCCGCGGATCAAGTAGTAATGTCGCTGAGCGAAACCTCGGACGTTCGTCCGCTTCGGAGTGATCTCGCCCTCGCCGAGCCGAGCATGGCCGGCGCGGGCGATTACTTCGAGCTGATGAAGCCGCGGGTGATGTCGCTCGTGGTGTTCACGGCGCTGGTCGGCATGGTCGTCGCGCCGGTGCACGTGAACCCGATCATCGGCTTCTTCGCGCTCGTCTGCATCGCGGTCGGCGCGGGCGCGGCCGGTGCGCTGAACATGTGGTACGACGCCGATATCGACGTGCTGATGAAGCGCACGTCGACGCGCCCGATCCCTGCGGGCCGTGTGAAGCCGAGTGAGGCGCTTTCGTTCGGCATCGCGCTCGCGGTCGGTTCGGTCGTCTTCCTGGGCCTGATGGTCAACGTGCTGGCGGCGGCGCTGCTTGCCTTCACGATCTTCTTCTACGCCGTCGTCTACACGATGTGGCTGAAGCCCTCGACGCCGCAGAATATCGTGATCGGCGGTGCGGCGGGCGCATTCCCTCCGATGATCGGATGGGCGGTGGCGACGGGCGGGATCGGTCTTGAGTCCGTCCTGCTCTTTCTCATTATTTTTGTTTGGACGCCGCCGCACTTCTGGGCGCTCTCGCTCTACAGCGTCGAGGAATACAGGCGCGCGGGCATTCCGATGATGCCGGTGGTCGCGGGCGCGCAAGTGACGCGCCGCCAGATCCTGCTCTATTCGATCCTGCTCGCGCCGGTCGGCGCGTCGCCCTGGCTGTTCGGTTATGCGGGCCTGTTCTACGGCATCACCGCCATCGTCGGCGGCGCGCTGATGATCGCGTTCTCCTTCCGGCTCTATCGCAAGCCGGAAGAGCAGACGGCCAAGCATCTCTTTGCGTTCTCGATCCTCTATCTGTTCCTGCTGTTCGTCGTGCTTTTGGTCGAGCAGGGGATTGGCAGCCCGCTCACGCGGGTGTTCGGATGAGTCTTACGATGTCGGACCAGCAGGAAAAGCCGGGCATCGTGCTCACCGAGGAGCAGAAGCGCCGCCAGCGTTCGCGCTCGATCGCGCTTGCGCTCGTGCTCGGTGCGCTGGTTGTTTTGATCTGGGCGGTGACCCTGGCCAAGGGGCCGGGCGGATTGCATCGGTATTGAGACGATGACGAACGAGAGGCCCACACCCGTCCTTCGCCGCCGCGACTTCGTCGTCGCGGGCTGCGCCGCAGGCTTCGCGGCGTTCATGGTGGGCATGGCCTACGCCGCGGTGCCGCTTTACGACTGGTTCTGCCGCGCCACCGGCTTCAACGGCACGACGCAGGTTTCGACCGCGGCGCCGGCGCCGGGCGAAATTCTCGATCGCAAGATCACCATCCGCTTCGACGCCAACGTCGGCGGCGGCCTGCCGTGGCGCTTCGAGCCCGAGCAGAATTCGATCCAGGTGAAGATCGGCGAGGTCGTCACCGTGAACTACCTCGTCATCAACCAGTCGGCCCGCGAGACCACCGGCCTTGCCGCCTACAACGTCTCGCCGCTGAACATCGGTTCGTACTTCCACAAGATCAATTGCTTCTGCTTCACCGACCAGACGCTCAAGGCCGGCGAGAAGCGCGAGCTTGCAGTCGTGTTCTACATCGACCCGTCGATCATGAAGGATGACGACGGCGCCGATCTGTCCACCATCACCCTTTCGTACAGCTTCTATCCGCAGCGCGAGCCGCAGCGGCCGGTGGCTGACAACGCTTCGGCCGGCAAGCCGGGGCGCATTTAGGAATCCAACGGAGCCGAGACATGGCCGACGGTCACGCCAAGCCACACCACGATTACCACCTCGTCGATCCGAGCCCGTGGCCGGTCGTCGGCTCCATCTCGGCCTTCACCATGGCGGTCGGCGCGATCGGCTGGATGCACCACATGTTCTCGTGGGCGCCGCTGCTGTTCGGCGCCGGCGTGATCGGCGTCCTCTACACGATGCTGAGCTGGTGGATGGACGTCATCAAGGAGGCCGAGCACGAGGGCTTCCACACCCGCGTGGTGCAGATCTCGCACCGCTACGGCATGATCCTCTTCATCGCCTCCGAGGTGATGTTCTTCGTCGCCTGGTTCTGGGCCTACTTCTCCGTGGCGCTGTTCCCCGCCGACGTCCATCAGGTCGTGCGCGGCGATTTGATCGGCCACGTCTGGCCGCCGGTCCCGAGCCCCGATGGCGTCAAGTTCCGCGGCACCTTCGATCCGTGGCACCTGCCGCTCCTCAACACGCTGATCCTTCTCACCTCGGGCACCACGGTGACCTGGGCGCACCACGCGCTGCTGCATGGCGACCGCAAGGGCGTGAAGCAGGGCCTGTGGCTGACAGTTGCGCTCGGCGCGACCTTCACCTGCGTGCAGGCCTTTGAGTATGCCCACGCCGCCTTCACCTATTCGGGCCACATCTACGGCGCGACCTTCTTCATGGCGACCGGCTTCCACGGCTTCCACGTGCTGATCGGAACGATCTTCCTGATCGTGTGCCTGCTCCGCGTCTACCGGGGGCATTTCACGCCGACGCATCATCTCGGCTTCGAATTCGCCGCTTGGTACTGGCACTTCGTCGACGTGGTGTGGCTGTTCCTGTTCGCCGCCATCTACGTCTGGGGCGCAGGCACGCCGCTCGCCGCGCACTGACGGCATGGATGCTTCGTTGAAAAGGGGCGGCGCAAGCCGCCCCTTTTGCGTTAGAAGGGGTCATCATGACCGAGCTACCCACGCTTTCGCCGTTTGTGACGGGGCTGACCTGCCGCTGCCCGCGCTGCGGCAAGGGCAAGCTGTTCCAGGGCTTCCTCGATATCAGGCCGCGATGCGACGCCTGCGGCCTCGACTACAAGTTCGCCGATTCCGGTGATGGCCCCGCGGTGTTCATCGTGCTGTTTGCGGGTTTCGTCGTCGTGACCTGCGCGCTCATCACCGAGTTCAAATACAGCCCACCATTTTGGGTCCATGCGCTATTGTGGGGACCACTTATCCTGATCACCACATTGCTGCCGCTTCGGCCGTTGAAAGGGCTGATGATCGCGCTGCAGTACCATCACAAGGCGGCCGAGGGCCGTCTCGAGAAGTCCGAGTGACGGGGAACGCCAGTACGAAAAAAGGCAGGGGCATTCTGCTGCCGGGCGTCTTCGCGCTCGCGGCTCTGATTGTGCTCGTCTCGCTCGGGATCTGGCAGATCGAGCGCAAGGCCTGGAAAGAAGCGCTGATCGCCACACTGAACGATCGGCTCAAGGCCGAGCCGATCGCGCTGCCGCCGCGGGCGGAATGGAACAAGCTCACGCATGATGACGAGTTCACGCGCGTGCGTCTGCGCGCCGAGCTGGAACCGCCGGGCAAGGATGCGCTGGTCTATGCCGCGAACTCCGCGTTGCGCGACGACGTGAAGACGCCGGGCTACTTCGTGTTCGCGCCCGCGCGTCTCCCCGACGGCTCGCGGATCGCCATCAACCGCGGGTATGTGCCGGACAAGGCCTATCCCATTCCCTTCGGTCAGCAGGAGATCGTCGGCTATCTGCGCTGGCCCGAAGACTCGTCGTTGTTCGTCGCCGATTACGATCAGTCCGGCGCCGTATGGCATGTTCGCGACCAGCGTCTGATGGCGAAGGTGCGGGATTGGGGCGAGGTCGCGCCGTTCTATATCGAGCAGGAAGCGCCGGTTCCACCGACTGGATTGCCGCATCCGGCGTCGCTGAAGCCGCAGCTCCGCAACGATCATCTGCAATATGCGATCACGTGGTTCGGGCTCGCGCTGACGCTCGTCGGCGTCTTTGGCTTCTGGGTGCGTAGCCGGTTGAAGGAAACCTGACGCCGGTTTGACCGTCCGTCCGGCGGTCCGAGGCGGTTTGCGGCTAACCCTCCGGAAAGCCTCTTTTCGGTAACATTCTCAACCTGTTATGCCTTTCCTTGGCAAAGCCGGGCCGGGCCTCTAGTGTCCGCCCAACACGCTTCAGGAATGCTCCGTGCGCTACATTTCGACCCGCGGCGAAGCCCCGCCGCTCGGCTTCATTGACGTCACGCTGGCCGGTCTTGCCCGCGACGGCGGGCTTTATGTGCCCGAGACCTGGCCGCAGATTTCGCCCGAGACCATCGCGAGCTTCGCCGGCCGGCCCTACGCCGAAGTCGCCGTCGAGGTGATCCGCCCGTTCGTCGGTGGCGCGGTTTCCGACGCGGACCTTTCGCGCATGGCGCGCGAGGCCTACGGCACGTTCCGCCATCCGGCGGTGGTGCCGGTCTCGCAGCTCGGCACCAACACATTCCTGTTGGAGCTGTTCCACGGCCCGACGCTCGCGTTCAAGGACGTCGCGATGCAATTGCTCGCGCGCTTGATGGACCACGCGCTCGCGGCTCGCGGCGAGCGCACCACGGTCGTGGTCGCGACCTCGGGCGACACCGGCGGGGCTGCGGTCGAAGCCTTCCGTGGCCGTGCGCGCGCTGATCTCTTCGTGCTCTATCCGAAGGGCCGCGTCTCCGACGTGCAGCGACTGATGATGACGACCGCGCCGGACGACAACGTCCACGCGCTCGAGATCGAAGGCACGTTCGACGACTGCCAGGCCATCGTGAAGGGCCTGTTCAATCATCACGCCTTCCGCGACCGGGTTTCGCTCTCCGGCGTCAATTCGATCAACTGGGCCCGCATCGTCGCGCAGGTCGTCTATTACTTCACGGCCGCGGCGACGCTCGGCGCGCCGAACCGCAAGGTCGCCTTCACGGTGCCGACCGGCAACTTCGGCGACATCTTTGCAGGCTATGTCGCCAAGCGCATGGGCCTCGACATCGATCGGCTTGTGATCGCGACCAACGTGAACGATATTCTCGCCCGCACGCTCGCGACCGGCACCTACGATCTGCGCGAAGTCGTCGCGACGTCGTCGCCGTCGATGGACATTCAGGTGTCGTCGAACTTCGAGCGGCTCCTGTTCGAGGCCTATAAGCGTGACGCCACGTCGGTGCGCGCGCTGATGGCCTCGCTCGCGCAATCCAAGAGCTTCACCGTCTCTGGCGCAGCGCTCGGCGAAATCCGCGCGTTGTTCTCCGCCGACCGTGCGACCGAAGAGGAATGCGCGGCGACGATCCGCACCGCGCTCCGCGAGACCGGCCATCTGATCGATCCGCACACGGCGGTTGCCGTCGCGGTCGCCGAGAAGGAAACCAGCGTCCCCTCGGTGCCGATGATCGTGCTATCCACTGCGCACGCCGCCAAGTTCCCCGATGCGGTCCTCGCGGCCAGTGGTGTTCGTCCGGGCTTGCCGGATTGGCTTTCGGACTTACCTAAACGCAAGGAACGCGCGACGACTTTGCCGGTCGATCAAGGCGCGGTTGAGAAATTCATATCGGCGGCGAGCCGTGCCGCGCGCGAAGGAGCTGCGGCATGAGCGTGGAAATCACCCGTTTGCCTTCGGGGCTGACCGTCGTCACCGATGCCATGCCGCATCTGCAAACGGCATCGATGGGCATCTGGGTCGGCTCGGGCAGCCGCGACGAATTGCTGAACGAGCACGGCATTTCGCACCTTCTCGAGCACATGGCGTTCAAGGGCACCAAGCGCCGCAGCGCGCGCCAGATCGCCGAGGAGATCGAGCGGGTCGGCGGCGACATCAACGCCGCAACGAGCTCCGAGACGACGGCCTACACGGCGAGCGTTCTGAAGACCGATATGCCGCTCGCGGTCGACGTGCTCTCCGACATTCTGACCAATCCGACCTTCGACAAGGACGAGCTCAAGCGCGAGCAGAACGTCATCGTGCAGGAGATCGGCGCGTCGGAGGACAACCCCGACGACATCGTGTTCGACTATCTGCAAAGCACCGCGTTCCCGAACCAGCCGATCGGCCGCGCGATCCTCGGCACGCGCGAGTCGGTGCGTTCGTTCAATGACGACAGCCTGCGCACTTATCTGTCGCGGAACTACCGCGCACCCGACATGGTCTTTTCAGCGTCGGGCGCCGTCGATCATGCGGCGGTGGTCGCGGAGGTTCAGCGGAGCTTTGCGGGGTTCAACGGTCCGGCGGCGCCGGTGCCGCAGCCGGCCACGTTCGGCGGCGGCGTGAAGCTCGAAGCGCGTGATCTCGAGCAGGTGCATATCGCGCTCGCACTCGAAGGGTTGTCGCAGAAGGACCCGCAGTACTTCAGCCTTCAGGTGTTCGCCATCGTGCTGGGCGGCGGCATGTCCTCGCGCTTGTTCCAGGAGGTGCGCGAGAAGCGCGGCCTCTGCTACACGATCTCGGCGTTTCACATGCCTTATGCCGACACCGGCATGTTCGGCGTCTACGCGGGCACCGATGCCGGCGACGTCAATGAACTGATGAACGTCACCGTCGACGAGATGGCCGCCGCCGCCGCGACCATCAACGAAGCCGAGGTCGCCCGCGCCAAGGCGCAGATCAAGGTGGGCCTGCTGATGGCGCTGGAAAGCTCCGGTGCCCGTGCGCGCCAGCTCGCGAACCAGATCCTGGTCTACGGCCGTCCGATCCCGATCGAGGAGCTTGTTGCCAAGGTCGACGCCGTGACGGTCGAAAGCGCGCGCGCCGCCGGCCGGACCCTGATCGGCCGTGGCCGTTCTGCGCTCTCTGCGCTCGGCCCGGCCAAGGGGCTTGAGGGCGCGGAGGCAATTGTGGAAAGTTTGGCTCGCCGGGCTGCTTAAAACTCTTTCATGGCGTTGTTTCGCACCATCAGCTCCGTCGAACCGCTTCCGCCGATCGCCGGCGACGGGGTTGTGCTGCGTATCCCCCAGATGTCGGACTTCGCCCAATGGGCGACGCTGCGCGAGCAGAGCCGCGCGTTCCTCACGCCGTGGGAGCCGATCTGGCCGTCCGACGATCTGACGCGCCCGGCGTTCCGGCAGCGGCTGCGCCGCTATGCCGAAGACCTTCGGACCGATCAGGCCTATCCGTTCTTTCTGTTTCGCGCCGAGGACAACGTGCTGGTCGGCGGGCTCGCACTCGCCAACATCCGCCGCGGCGTCGCGCAAGCGGCAAGTCTCGGCTACTGGGTCGGCGAGCCGTACATCAAGCAGGGTTTCATGACGCGCGGCGTGAAGGCGCTGGTTCCGGCAGCCTTCGATCTGCTGCGGTTGCATCGCGTCGAGGCGGCCTGCATTCCGACCAACATCGCCTCCGTGAAGCTCCTGGAAAAGACCGGCTTCCACCGCGAGGGCTACGCCCGGCAGTACCTCTGCATCAATGGCATTTGGCAGGACCACTTGCTGTATGCGCAACTGCG
>JBFLYS010000053.1:0-24363 GCA_040756555.1 Pseudomonadota bacterium
GCCCGGCGATGACAGTCGAGTTCTTTGCTCGCGCAATACACTCCGCTGTCATCCCCGCGAAAGCGGGGGCAGCTCTGCTTCACAGATACAAAAAGTGGTGGTTATGGGTCCCCGCGTTCGCGGGGACGACAATGGAGTGCGGGGACGACGGTGGAGGCTGTTGCGCCAGCCAATGTCAGAAGGCGATCTCGCTCAGTGCGAGATCATCCACGGCCGCGCGGTCGGGAAGCTTTTCGAACCGTCCTTGCGGCGCAACGTCGTTCGCGACTTCATGCCGCCGGAGCAGCACGAGCATCCCGCACCGTGCTTCTTCTTTCCGCTGTCGGCCTTCAGCGCCGACAGCGTAGAGGGCGCATGCCGGCTCTTCTCGTTGGTGGCATGCGCGAGCATCAGTTCGCGCGACATACCGCCGAGGCGAGGGGCGGTGAGGATCGCGCGCGGCGCTTCGCTGCCGCAATGCGGGCAGTCGAGCGGCAGGTCGCATTCCACCATCGGGCGGATTTCTGAGAAGGGCCCGCATTCGGAACAGAGATAGTCATAGACCGGCATGGCTTGTCCTTTCGGTCATCGGGAGAAGAACTGCGGGGCGCCAACTCTCGCCCCGCAGCCTGTGCGCACAAGCGACCTCGCGGTCACTTGTCCGGCGACAGTGGCATCTTCACGCCGCCCGAAACCTTCTTCATCGGTCCGGCGGCGGTCGGCATGACGTCGAAGTCGAAGATGTCGGTCGGCAGCCAGAGTGTGGCGCAGGCGTTCGGGATGTCGACGACGCCCGAGATATGGCCCTGACACGGCGCGGTGCCGAGGATCGAGTAGGCTTGCGCCTTGGTGTAGCCGAACTTGGTCAGGTACTCGATCGCGTTCAGGCACGCCTGACGATAGGCGATGTGAACGTCGAGGTAATACTGCTTGCCGGCCTCGTCGACCGAGATGCCTTCGAAGATCAGGTAGTCGTTGTAGTTCGGCACGATCGGTGACGGCTTGAAGACCGGATTCTTGATGCCGTACTTCGACACGCCGTCCTTGATCAGCTCGACCTTGAGATGCAGCCAGCCGGCCATTTCGATCGCGCCGCAGAAGGTGATCTCGCCGTCGCCCTGGCTAAAGTGAAGATCGCCCATCGAGAGGCCGCCGCCCTTCACATAGACCGGAAAGTAGATCTTGGAGCCGCGCGACAGATCCTTGATGTCGCAGTTGCCGCCGTGCTCGCGCGGCGGAACGGTGCGCGCGCCTTCGGCCGCGACCTTCTCCTTGGCCGAGCCGGTGGCGCGGCCGGCGTGCGCGGTGGCGCCGAAGGGAGGCGCCGCGAGCGGCGGAACGCGGTTCGGATCGGTCGCGATCAGCGCGGCCTCGCGCTTGTTCCACATGTCGAGCATCTTCTGATCGGGCAGGCAGCCGATCAGGCCGGGATGGATCAAGCCCGCGAAGTTCACGTTCGGAACGTGACGCGAGCTTGTGTACATGCCGTTGATGTCCCAGATCGACTTCTGCGCCTCCGGGAAGTGTTCGGTGAGAAAGCCGCCGCCGTTCTTCTTGGAGAAAAATCCGTTGAAGCCCCACAGGCTGTCAGGCTTTGCGCCGACGTCGAGCAGATCCACGACAAGGAGATCGCCGGGCTCGGCGCCTTCGACGCCGACGGGACCGGAGAGGAAGTGGACGATCGTGAGGTCGATATCGCGGACGTCGTCGGCGGACTCGTTGTTCTTGATGAAGCCGCCGGTCCAGTCGTAGGTCTCGATGATGAAATCCTCGCCCGGCTTCACCCACGCGATCATCGGAATGTCGGGGTGCCAGCGATTGTGGATCATGTCGTTCTTGTAAGGCGACTCCGTCAGATCGACTTTCACGATGGTCTTGGGCATAGCTCGTTCTCCTTTGGGTGCTCCCCGGCACCATGAACGCTCCGGCTTGTGCCGGCGCGATAGCGGTCCTCAGACGGCGAGGAATTTGGCGATGGCGGCTTCGTTGACGTTCTGCCGCGTGTCGGTGTGGACGATGCGGCCGTTCTCCATCACGAGGAGACGGTCGGCGATTTCGAGGACGAAGCTCAGGACCTGCTCGCAGACGACGATGCAGATGTTGCGGATGCTGCGGATGTCTTTGAGCAGCCGCGCGATGTCCTTGATGATGGAAGGCTGGATGCCTTCGGTCGGCTCGTCGAGCAGGAGGATCTTCGGTTCGGTCGCGAGTGCGCGGGCGATGGCAAGCTGCTGCTGCTGGCCGCCCGAGAGGTTGCCGCCGCGGCGGCCGGAGAACTCCTTCAGGATCGGGAAGAGATCGTAAATCTCGCTCGGGACGTCGTCCTTGCCGCGGACGACAAGACCGGTCTCGATGTTCTCCCGCACCGTCATGGTGCCGAAGATCTGGCGGCCCTGCGGAACGTAGGCGATGCCGCTCGCGACGCGCTGGTGGCTCGCGAGCTTGGTAACGTCCTTGCCGTCGACCACGATCTGGCCCGAGCGCGCGGGCATGGTGCCGATCAGCGACTTCATCAGCGTGGACTTGCCCATGCCATTGCGGCCGACGAGGCAGACGATCTCGCCGGGCGCGACGTTGAGGTCGATGCCGTGCAGGACCTGGCTCTGGCCGTAGGCGGCGGAAAGATTGCGGACTTCGAACATCGTCGGTTCCTTCTTCTTGCTCAGTGGCCGAGATAGACTTCCTTGACCTTCGGATTGGCCTGCACCGTCTGCATGTCGCCTTCGGCGAGAACCTTGCCCTGGTGAAGCACCGTGACGCGGTGCGCGATGCTCTCGACGAATTTCATGTCGTGCTCAATGACGATCACCGAGCGATTCTTGATGATCTCGTTGAGAAGCTCTGCGGTCTTGACGCGCTCGGACACGCTCATGCCGGCGACCGGCTCGTCGAGCATCAGGAGTTCCGGGTCCTGAATGAGCAACATGCCGATCTCGAGCCATTGCTTCTGTCCATGACTCAGCGTCTCGGCGGGCTGGTCGAGATGACCGTCGAGGAAGATCGTTTTCGCGGTTTCGCGGACCTGTTCGATGACTTCCGGTGTGCGCTTCCAGAACAGCGCGCCGGCGACGCTGCGGCCGCGCGGAACGGAGAGTTCGAGGTTCTCGAACACGGTGAGGTCCTCGTAGATCGTCGGCGTCTGGAATTTGCGGCCGATGCCGAGGCGGACGATGTCCTGCTCCTTCTTGGTGGTGATCTCCTGATCCTTGAACTTGATCGAACCGCTGGAGACCTTGGTGCGTCCGCAGATCAGGTCGAGCACGGTGGTCTTGCCGGCGCCGTTCGGGCCGATGATCACGCGCAGCTCGCCCTTGTCGATGTAGAGGTTGAGATCGCTCACCGCCTTGAAGCCGTCGAACGAGACGGTGACGCCTTCGAGCGCGAGGAGGAAGTCGGTGCTGGTCATCATGGATCGCTCTCCGCGTTACTCGGCCGGCGCCGGGCTGGGCTGAGGACGGCTGCCCCAGGACTTCCAGTTCGAGAGGCGCGGGATGATGGTGTCGGTCATCAGGCCGGCGAGGCCGCGCGGGAAGGCGAGGACAACCGCGATGAACAGGCCCCCCAGGCCGAACAGCCACAGCTCGGGGAATGATTCCGAAAAGGCGGTCTTCGCGTAGCAGATGAGCAGCGTCCCGATCACCGCACCGACCAGCGAGTGCCGTCCGCCGACCGCGCAGTAGATCACCATTTCGATGGAGGGCACGATGCCGACGAAGGACGGCGACATGAAGCCGACCTGCAGCGTGAACATCGCGCCGCCGATGGCCGAGATGCCGGCGGCAAAGCAGAAAATGAAGATCTTGAAGCTCGACACGTCGTAGCCGGAGAAGCGGACGCGGTCCTCCTTGTCGCGCACGGCGACGAGGATGCGGCCGAGCTTGCTGCTGATGACAAACTTGCAGAGCAGCATGCAGCCGAGCAGCGAGAAGCAGCACACGAAGTAGAGGATGTACTTCGCAAAGTCGGTGCGGATGTCCCAGCCGAGCAGGGTGCGAAGATCCGTGATGCCGTTGATGCCGCCGGTGTAGCCCTGCCGGCCGATGATCAGGATGGTGAGGACGGCCGCGAGGGCTTGCGTGATGATGGCGAAATACACGCCGCCGACGCGCCGCTTGTACATGGCGGCCGAGAGGATGAAGGCCGCGATCACCGGCACCGCGATCACGGCGATCAGCGCGAACGGCAGCGATTTGAACGGCACCCAGAAGAACGGCAGCTCGGTGAGCTGGTTCCAGTCCATGAAGTCCGGGATGCCGGGGGTCGACTGGATCTTGGTGTTCGCCACGCTCGATGATTCGAGCTTGAGGAACATCGCCATGCAGTAGCCGCCGAGGCCGAAGAACACGCCCTGGCCGAGGCTGAGAATGCCGGTGTAGCCCCAGCATAGCACGAGGCCGATCGCGACGAAGGCGTAGGTCAGATACTTGCCGACGAGGTTGAGCCGGAAGATATCGAGCGCGAGCGGCAACACCACCAGGATCAGCGCGGCGATGAGGACGAAACCGAGGGCTTCGGATGAGCGGTATTTTTCTGGAATGCTGATCATGGCGTCACCTGCGAACCTTGAGGACGAAGAGGCCCTGCGGACGCAACATCAGGAGCCCGATGACGATGAGGAGCGTCAGCACCTTCGCCATTGATCCGGAGAGGAAGAACTCGAGCGTGGACTGCGACTGCGAGATCGCGAGCGCGGAGGCGATGGTGCCGAGCAGGCTCTGGGCGCCGCCGAACACGACCACGAGGAAGGTGTCGACGATATAGAGCTGGCCTGCGGTCGGGCCGGTCGAGCCGATCATGGTGAAGGCGGAGCCTGCGACGCCGGCGATGCCGCAGCCGAGACCGAAGGTGAGGCGGTCGATTCTCCTGGTGTCGATGCCGACCGCGCCGCTCATGGTGCGGTTGGCGACGACCGCGCGGACCTGAAGGCCCCAGCGCGAGCGATAGAGCAGGAGCGCGACGACGGCGGTGATCGCGAGCGTGAGCCCCATCACGAACAGGCCGTTGATCTGCACTTCAATGGAGCCGGTGACCGGCAGAGAGCCCATCATCCAGCTCGGCAATTCGACGCCGACCTCGCGCGGACCGAAGATCGAGCGGAACGCCTGCTGCATGATGAGGCTGAGGCCCCAGGTCGCCAGCAGCGTATCGAGCGGGCGTGCGTAGAGATGGCGGATCATCACCCATTCGACGATCAATCCGAGCGTGCCCGACGCAATGAATGCCACGATCATCGCGACGAAGAAGTAGCCGGCGTAGAGACCCGGCAAATAAGTTTGGAACAGATGCGAGCACAGGAAGGTCATATAGGCGCCGAGGATCATGAACTCGCCGTGCGCCATGTTGATCACGCCCATCTGGCCGAAGATGATCGCCAGGCCGAGCGCCATGAGAAGAAACACCGAGAACAGGATCAGGCCGGCAAAGCCCTGCATCACGAGGATCGAGCCGAGGTCTCCCAGTGAATAGTCCCCGAACATTCCAAAGCTCCGCGTCTTGAAGTCTTCTTTGCGGCCAGCGCCGCGGTGGAGGCGGGTGCCCCGGCGAGGAAACCGGGACACCCGCAAGGCACGCGAGAGCGCGCTACTGGTAGCCCTTCGGGAACGGATCGGGCTCGACGAGGTTCGCGGTCTCGTAGACCAGCTCGTACTGGCCATCGAGCTTCGCCTTGCCGACGCGCGTCTTCGACCACAGGTGATGGTTGGCGTGGACCTTGACGTAGCCTTCCGGCGCGCCCTTGAACTCCACGTCGGGCGAAGCCGCCGCGATCTTGTCGATGTCGAAGGAGCCGGCTTTCTCGACTGTCAGTTTCCACAGCCACGGGCCGAGATAGGCAGCCTGCGTGACGTCGCCGATGACGGTCTTCTCGCCCCACATCTTCTTGAAGGCCGAGACGAACGCCTTGTTGTTCGGGTTGTCGAGCGACTGGAAGTATTTCATGCAAGCGAAGGCGCCGGCGATGTTCTCGCCGCCGATGCCGTCGATCTCGTCTTCCGTAACCGAGATGGTGAGGAGCGTCTGCTTGCTGAGGTCGATGCCCGCCGCCTTGAGCTGCTTGTAGAAGGCGACGTTCGAGCCGCCGACGATGATCGCGTAAATCACGTCGGGTTTGGTCAGCTTGATCTTGTTGATGACCGAGTTGAACTGGGTGTGGCCGAGCGGGAAGTATTCTTCGCCGACCACCTTGGTCTTGAGGTGGTTCTCGATGTGCTTGCGGGCGATCTTGTTGGACGTGCGCGGCCAGATGTAGTCGGAGCCGAGCAGGTAGAAGCTCTTCGCGCCTTTTTCCTTCGCCACCCAGTCGAGGCCGGCGATGATCTGCTGGGTCGCCTCCTGGCCGGTGTAGATGACGTTCTTCGACTGCTCGAGGCCTTCATAGAACGTCGGGTAGTAGAGCATGCCGTTGTACTGCTCGAACACCGGCAGCACCGCCTTGCGCGACGCCGAGGTCCAGCAGCCCATGACTGAGGCCACCTTGTCGTTGACGAGAAGCTTCTTCGCCTTCTCGGCGAAGGTCGGCCAGTCGGACGCGCCGTCTTCCTGGATGAACTTGATCTTGCGGCCGAGCACGCCGCCCGATGCGTTGATCTGCTCGATCGCGAGTTTCTCGGCCTGCACGGAGCCGGTTTCGGAGATCGCCATCGTGCCGGTGACCGAGTGGAGGATGCCGACGGTGACCTCGGTGTCGGTCACCGCGAGGCCGGTGGTGTTGACCTTCGCGGTGGGAAAAGCCTGGGCCAGCGCGCTCGGCGACATGAGTGCGGTGGCGCCGAGAGTGGCGCCAAGCGCGGCACCGCCCAGCAAAAGCTGACGTCTGTTGAAGGAATTCAGGAAGTCGGTGGGCGATTTCTGTGACATGCAGCGACCCCGTTATCTGGTGAACTCGCGGAGGGGACTCTTCCCGCTCCTGGGGCCGATGCTCGGTGGTATTGCTGCGATGCAGCATACGTCGATTGACGTATATGCCTACGCCGTTCGACGTACCAAGCTTCAAGCAACACGTAGGTTTTGTGAGTCAGGGGCGGCGTCCATGGCCCGCGATCTGAGTGCTTCATTTTGCAGCGCACACTGCTCAGATTTTCGCCGTATGGCGTTCTGCGAGGGGGCTAGGATTGGCCAATCGGTCCAATCGAATCCGAAACGTCGAAACGGCTGGGGCGGAAATCGAGGAGTTGGCGAGCACGCAGCGGACGATTTGAAAAAGGTCGGCGTTCGATGTCAGCGCAACAAAAAATTGTCCGCGTCCGGCGCAGCTACAATCAATGGGTCGCCAACCAGACGCTTGAAGATTACGCGCTACGATTTACGGCCAAGAGCGCACGCCGCTGGTCGAGCGCTCGGGTTGCCAACACCGCCATTGGCGCGATCTCGTTTCTCGCGCTGGAAGCCATCGGCGGCGCGATCACCGTCAACTACGGTTTCACCAACGCGACCGTCGCCATTCTCGCCGTCGGCGCGCTGATCTTCCTCACCAGCCTGCCGATCGCCTATTACGCCTCGACCTACGGCGTCGACATCGACCTGCTTACGCGCGGCGCGGGGTTCGGCTACATCGGCTCGACGATCACGTCGCTGATCTACGCCTCCTTCACCTTCATCTTCTTCGCGATCGAAGCGGCGATCATGTCGCTTGCGCTCGAAATGTGCTTCGGCGTGCCGTTGTCGATCGGCTACATCATCAGCTCTTTGGTGGTGATTCCGCTGGTGACGCACGGCATCACCTTCATCAGCCGCTTCCAGCTTTGGACGCAGCCGCTCTGGATCGTGCTGCATCTCTTGCCGTTTGGGTTCATCGCCTTTGCCGATCCGCAGGCGTTCAAGGAATGGACGCAATTCTCCGGTGTCGAGGAGGTCGGGTCTTCCTCGTTCAACTTGATTCTGTTTGGTGCTGCAGCAACCGTCTGCTTCTCGCTGATCGCGCAGATCGGCGAGCAGGTGGACTTTCTCCGCTTTCTGCCCGTGCGGAACAAGAAGAACAATTTGAGCTGGTGGTTCTCGTATCTGTCGGCCGGACCCGGTTGGATCATCCCGGGCACGTTAAAAATGCTCGTCGGCTCGTTCCTGGCCTATCTCGCGATCCGGCACATGGTGCCGCAGGACCATGCCGCCGAGCCGACGCAGATGTATCTCGTCGCGTTCCAGTATGTGTTCTCGTCGCCGAACGTCGCGCTCGCGTTCACCGGCGCCTTCGTCATCGTCTCGCAGCTCAAGATCAACGTCACCAACGCCTATGCGGGCTCGATCGCCTGGTCGAATTTCTTCTCGCGCCTGACGCATTCGCATCCGGGGCGCGTCATCTGGCTGGTTTTCAACGTCACGATCGCGCTGATGCTGATGGAGCTCGGCATCTTCAAGGCGCTTGAGCACATTCTGGGCTTCTACTCCATCGTTGCGGTGGCGTGGGTCGGCGCGCTGGTCGCCGACCTTGTCATCAACAAGCCGCTGGGCTTGAGCCCGCCGGTGATCGAATTCAAGCGCGCGCATCTCTATGATATCAACCCGGTCGGCTTCGGCGCGATGGTGCTGGCAGCAGCAGCAGGCATCGTCGCATTGACCGGAGTATTCGGCGCCACCGCGCAGGCGTTGTCGTCCTTCGTCGCGCTGGTGGTCGCCTTCGTCGCGGCGCCGCTGATCGCTACCGTCACCAAATCGCGCTTCTATATCGCGCGGCCGCCGCAGCGCGATTGGGGCGGTCAGACCACCATCAAATGCGTCATCTGCGAGCATCCGTTCGAAGCTGAGGATATGGCGCAATGCCCGGCCTATTCCGGGCCGATCTGTTCGCTGTGCTGCTCGCTGGAAACACGCTGCCACGACCTTTGCAAACCTCATGCGCGGGTGTCGAACCAGTTCATCGCTTATCTGCGAAGGCTGCTGCCGGAATGGATGGTCGCGCCGATCAACACGGACCTGGGACGTTATCTCGGCGTCTTGCTCCTGTTCTCCGGTATGATCGCGGCGGTGCTGTCGCTGGTTTACTTTCAAGTCTCGCTCGAAGCCTACATCGACAAGAATGTGCTGCGGTCCACCCTTTGGACGGTGTTCTTCATTCTCACGATCATTGCCGGCATCGGTGCGTGGCTGCTCGTTCTCGCGCAGGAAAGCCGGCGCATAGCGGAGGAAGAGACGTCGCGTCAGACCGATCTGCTGATGCGGGAAATCGAGGCGCATAAGCGCACGGACGCGAAGCTTCAGAAGGCGAAGGAGGCGGCCGAGGCAGCCAACGAGGCCAAGAGCCGCCATGTGGTGGGTCTGAGCCACGAGCTGCGCACGCCGCTGAACGCGATCCTCGGTTATGCGCAAATCCTGGAGCGCGATCCCGCGCTACCGGCGAAGCGCGTGGATGCGGTGAAGGTGGTGCGCCGCAGCGCCGAGCACTTGTCCGGTCTGATCGACGGCCTTCTTGATATTTCGAAGATCGAGGCCGGGCGCTTCCAGCTCAATCGCAACGAGGTGCGAAGCAAGGAATTCCTCGATCAGCTCGTCGACATGTTCACGTTGCAGGCCAATGCGCGCGGCATCGGCTTCCAGTTCCACCCGCCGGCGCGCTTGCCGTTTGCCGTCCACACTGACGAGAACCGGCTGCGGCAGATCCTGATCAATCTCCTGTCGAACGCGATCAAGTTCACCGACGCGGGGCAGGTCACATTCCGGATGAATTACCGCAATCAGGTGGCGGAGTTCATCGTCGAGGACACCGGCATCGGCATTCCGGCCGATGAGCTCGACCGCATCTTCCAGCCGTTCGAGCGCTCATCGACGGCGCGCAACCGCGCCATGACCGGCACGGGCCTCGGGCTCACCATCACGCGGTTGCTGACGGAGACGATGGGTGGCGAAATCACGGTCCGCAGCGAAGTCGGGAAGGGCAGCGTGTTCCGTGTGAAACTGCTGCTGTCCGAGGTGTTCAACCCGCGCACAACCTCGACGATGGAGGACCGCGTGCGCGGCTACGAGGGCGCGCGGCAGACGATCCTCGTCGTGGATGATGATGAGAACCAGCGCGATCTTGTTCGCGAATTGCTGGAGCCGTTGGGATTCAACATCCTCACGGCTTCATCCGGTAAGGAATGTCTCTCGCTCACCGAACTGTATAAGCCGAACCTGATCCTGCTCGATGTCGCGATGCCCGAGATGGACGGCTGGGAGGCCGGCCGCCAGCTTCGCCGCATTCCGCGCGACCGGCCAGCGATCATCATGCTGTCGGCCTTCGCGCCGGATATCCAAAAAACGATGGTCAAGGCCGCCGACCAGATTCACGACGACTACCTCATCAAGCCGTTCGATCTGCGCGCGCTGCTCGGCAAGATTTATGCGTTGCTCGATATCGAGTGGGTCTACGAGTCAGAGACAAGCGAGCAGCGGCCGTCGCTCGCGGCGGCGACGGCGCCGGGCGCAGTGCCCGCGCCGGGAGATTTGGACGATCTCATTCGTCTCGGCCAGATCGGGTACGTGCGCGGCATTCAGGAGAAGCTGGCGGAGATCGACAGCAGTTCGTCCGTACATCGCGATTTCACCGGTTACATGAAGGGGCTGATCGATGGCTTCGACCTTAACCGCTACCTCGCCGTCCTGGAGCAAGTCAGAAGCGAGCAGGTCCGGAGCGGCCATGGTTAGTCAGGAGCAGCGCAACATTGTGCTGGTTGTCGACGACTCGCCCAACACGCTGCGGATGCTGACCGACGCCATCGAGGGCGCGGGCATGACCGTGCTGGTCGCGCTTGAGGGCAATCAGGCGTTGTCGCTGATCGAGCGCGTGACGCCGGACGTGATCCTGATGGATGCGGTGATGCCCGGCATGGACGGTTTTGAGATCTGCCGCAAGCTCAAGCAGGACGGCGCGATGCGCCACGTGCCGGTCATCTTCATGACGGGACTGAGCGACACCGAAGATGTCATCAAGGGGCTCGATGCCGGCGGCGTGGACTATGTGACGAAGCCGATCGAGCCGGACGTGTTGCTGGCGCGCATCCGCGTGCATCTCGCCAACGCGCGGATGGCGAACAGTGCGCGCGCCGCGCTCGACGCTTCGGGGCGGTTTCTTCTCGCTGCGAACCGCGCCGGGCGCGTGCTCTGGAGCACGCCACAGGCGTCGAAGCTCCTTGGCATCGCCCTGAAGGGCGGCGCGGAAGGGCAGATTCTGCCAGCGCATGTTCGCGACTGGCTGAAGCATTGCACGAGCGGAAAGCCCGCGGTGACGGAGACGGTCAGCCTCACGGAAGATGGTGCACCGCTGAAGCTCGAACTGTCCTTCATCAGCCAGTTCGGGGCGGACGAGGTTCTTTTGCGTCTTGTCGAAGGCGAGGCGAATGACGATCAGGCTGTACTCCGGCAGAAGCTGAAGCTGACACAACGCGAGGCCGAAGTGCTGCTCTGGGTCGCGCGCGGAAAATCCAACCGCGACATCGCGGATATCCTCACGCTCAGCCCGCGCACGGTGAACAAGCATTTGGAGCAGATTTTCACCAAGCTCGGCGTCGAGAACCGCACATCGGCCGCGGCGCTCGCGGTGCGAACGCTTGGATTCCGCTAGCGCGCGCTGCGCATCGCTTCCAGTTCGCGCACCATCCGCTCCGCGAACACCGCCGCCGGGATCGGCAGGTTGCGCGCGCGCAACTGCCCGAACACGAGATTGGCGCGCGGCACATCGCGGTCGTCGATGTCGCGGGCGACGAGACCGAGCCGGTTTCTGTCGGGAAGGGTGCCGATGCGGATCTGGAACGAGATCAGGTTGGCTTGCAGCACCAGCCCGCGCAGGAACTCGAACGAATTGGATTCCGCGGCGATCTGGAACGTGAGGCCGCTCCGCGCCGACACCTCATCGAGCAACTGACGTCCGCCAAGGCTGCGCTCCGCAAGAGCCACCGGATATTGCGTGCAGTCGCGCAGGCGGATCGTCTTCTTGGCGGCGAGCGGATGCGTGGAGGCCATGATTGCAACGATGCGCTGCTCGAGCGTCATCAGGGGCCGGAAGTTGGCGAGGAACGGCGGCCGGAACACAAGAACGAGATCGACGTCGTAGTCCGCGAGCGACTCCATAGCCTGCTCGTGGTCGAGCACCTTCACGTCGAACGACACGAACGGATGCTTCTTACGAAATTCACCGATCTGCCGCGGCAGGAAGTCCAGTGCCAGCGCCTGGCTGCACGCGATCCGCACGGTGCCGCGCCGCATGCCCTTCAAATCCTCGATCTGGGACTTCATGCGGTCCACGTCGCTGTTCTGCTCGCGCAGATAGCCGACGAAGATCTCGCCTGCGGCGGTGAGCCGCACGCCGCGCGGCCGCCGCTCGAACAGCGCGGCGCCCAACTCCTCCTCAAGGTCCATGATGCGGCGGTTCACCGCAGACGCCGTCACGTTCAGATGGTCCGCGGCCTTCCGGATCGAGCCGGTGCGCGCGACTTCGTCGACGTAACGCATGATCCGCAAATGCTTCATAACGGGCCCTTTTCGAGTGATGCCTTTTCGGCACCACAATAGCAAAAAATCAGCGGCAGAAGTGCTCACTCGTCCGCGGTAGCGTTTTGCCTGTGCCGCCCTGCCGGGGGAAGGCACGCCGATTGCAAGTTCAGGGTCCGACGCTGCTGCAAGGCGCGTGCGAAGGCATCGCGCGCCGCTCTTGCGGGCACGAAAAGCTGCGGGAATTCATGAGCGCGCCGTTCGATGGACAGAAATTGAGCTTCGTCCGCCCGCGAAAGCAGCAGCGGATCGTGGCCATTCCAGCAACGCCGCAGCCTGTGGAACTTGATCTGTCCGCGACCGCCCTGGTGGTCGTCGACATGCAGAACGACTTCCTCCACCCCGACGGCTGGTTCGCCAAGAAGGGCGTGGATGGCACCGCGGTGAAGGCGGTGATCCCCTCAGTGAAGCGCCTCGTTGAAGCATCCCGCGCGGCGGGCATGCCGGTGATCTGGCTGAACTGGGGCGTGCGCGCCGACCGCGCCAATCTTCCCGCGACGACGGTGGCGAAGGGCCGCGCCTTCGGCTCGCCGACCTATTCCGATCCGTCGCCATCCGGCCGCGGGCGCATCCTCGTCACCGGCGATTGGGGCGCCGCGACCATCGACGAACTGCCGATGGACCCCGCTGACATCCTCGTTCACAAGCATCGCCTGTCCGGCTTCTGGGATAACGAGCTGGACTCGGTGCTGCGCCGCCGCGGCGTTACCGCGCTGATGTTCGCAGGGATCAATATCGATCGCTGCGTGTTCTCCACGCTCCAGGACGCGAACTTCCTCGGCTACGACTGCCTGCTGGTCGAGGACGCCTGTGCGACCGTCTCTCCGCAATTCGTCACCGACGCGGTGCTCTACCTCGTCCGTCTTCTCCACGGCGCCGTTGCTTCGAGCGACGCCATCCTCTCGGCGATCGGAATGCCGGATTCGTCGCCGCGACTCTCAGCCCAAACCCCTGACAGGAGTGCGACATGAATCCGTTTCGCCGAATGATGCTGCTCGCGGCCGCCGCCGCGATCGGCTTTGCGCTGCCGCCAGCGACGCCGGCAAGCGCGCAGACCACCAAGCTCAAGCTGGTGCTGAACTGGAAGTACCAGGGGCCGCAGGGCATGTTCTTCATGGCCGAGGACAAGGGCTACTTCAAAGCCGAAGGCCTCGAAGTGACGCTCGACCAGGGCAACGGCTCGGGTGCCGGCGTGCCGCTCGTCGCGAACGGCACCTATGATGCGGCGTTCGGCGACATCAACGCGCTGATCGAGCTCGCCGCGCGCAAGCCGGACGACGCGCCGATCGCGGTCTACGTGATGTTCAACCAGCCGCCGTTCACGGTGGCGGTGAAGGCCGACAGCCCGATCAAGTCGCCGAAGGATTTCGAGGGCAAGACACTCGGTGGCGCCGCGAACGACGGCGCGCTGAAGCTGTTCCCGGCGCTGTGCAAGCTCGCCAAGATCGACTGCACCAAGGTCAACATCACCAACATGCAGCCGAATCTGCGTGAGCAGATGCTGATGCAGGGGCAGGTCGATGGCGTGTTCGGCTACGTCAACACGATCCGCTTCTCCGCCAAGCTGATGGGCGTCGGCGACGACAAGCTCCGCTACATCAATTTCGGCGACTACGGCATGGACCTCTATTCCAACGCCATCATCGTTTCCAAGAAGCTGGTCAAGGAGAACCCGAAGGCAGTCGAAGGTCTCGTTCGCGCGATCAACAAGGGCCTGATCGACTCGCTGAAGGACCTCGATGGTTCGGTCGCTGCCGTTGCCAAGCGTGAGCCGCTGATCAAGCCAGCGGTTGAGCGCGAGCGCTTCGACGCCACGCTCAAGGAAGAGATGAACCATCCGGAGATCGCCAAGATCGGTCTTGGCAATGTCGATCCGGAGCGGCTCAAGCGGTCGATCGACATTCTCGTCGATGCGAACCAGCTTCCGCGCACGCCGGCTGTTTCGGAAATCTTCACGCCGCAGTTCCTGCCGCCGGTCGCCGACCTGCCGAAGAAGCTGTTCTGAGAATACGCGAGGCCGCGTCCGCTCGTGCGGGCGGACGCGGATGCTGCCGGGCAATAAGAAGGCGAAAACGAACATGGATTTGATGCTGAGAGGGAAGGTCGTTCTGATCACCGGCCCTGCCAAGGGGATGGGAGCGGCGATCACCAAGGCCTTCGCGGTCGAAGGCTCGCGGCTCGCTCTCATCGGACGCGATGTCGCGGCGATCGAGCCGGTGGCGGAGGAGGCGCGCTCGATCGGCGCCGAGGCCATTGTCATCGCCTGCGATCTGACGGACGCGGCGCAATGCGAACGGGCCGTAACGAAGGCAAAGGCCGCTTACGGCGGGCGCATCGATGTGCTGGTGAACGTCGCCGGCGGCTCGGGCCCGATCGGCAAGACCGGCGTCGAGACCACGCCCGATGAATTCGACTCCATCGTCACGCTCAACATGAACGGCTGCTTCCATACCATGCGCGGTGTGCTGCCGACCATGATGGCGCAGCGATACGGCAAGATCGTCAACGTCGGCGGCACCTTCGGGATGCGCGGGCGCGCGGGTCGCATGGCCTATTCGGCGTCGAAGTGGGGGCTGCGCGGCATCACCAAGAGCTTCGCGCTCGAGGTCGGTCCTTACAACGTCAACGTCAACTGCGTTGCGCCCGGCATGGTCGATGGGCCGCGCTTCCGCGACAAGGTTTGCGCCGATATGGCGCAGAAGCTCGGCATCACGCTCGAGCAGGCGATGGAGAAGCACGCCGCGGACTATGCGCTCAAGCGCGTCACCGTCGATGAAGACGTCGCCAACGCCTGCCTGTTTTTGGCGAGCGATGCGTCGCGGCAGATCACCGGCGTCGATCTTCCGGTCGATGGCGGCTGGGCGGCTTTGTGAGGAGGGAACGATGAGCGTCACCGCCGATCTCGTGATCCATAACGGCAAGGTTGTCTCGCCGGACTCCGTCATCGACGCCAGCGTCGCGATCAAGGAGGGCACGATCCTGTCCGTTGGCGAGCCGTCCGCGATGCCGCCCGCGCGCGAGACGCTCGATGCGAAGGGGTTGCACATCCTTCCCGGCGCCATCGACGTGCACGTCCACTTCCGCGATCCCGGCTATCCGCATAAGGAGGATTTCGCAAGCGGCACCGCCGCCGCAGCCTTCGGCGGCGTGACGACCGTGTTCGACATGCCGAACACGATCCCGCCGGTCGGCACGCCGGAACTGCTCGCCGCCAAGCACAAGATGGCGGCGGAGAAGGCGCATGTCGATTTCGGTCTCTATGCATTGCTCGGTGAGGACACCATCAAGCATGCGGCCGAGATGGCGAAGACCGCCATCGGCTTCAAGCTCTACATGGGCAACACCTTCGGCGCGATCCCGTCGCCCGACACCGGCGCGATGCTGGAGGCTTTTGAGGTCGTAGCTCCAACCGGCAAGCGCGTGTCACTCCATGCCGAGACCAACGAGATCATGGTCCGGCGCGAGCTGCGGATGCGCGAGGCCGGCCGCACCGACCCGCTGGCGCATATCGCGTCGCGGCCCGCGGTGGTGGCGGTCGAGGCGGTGAGCCGCGCGGCGATCCTCGCCGAATGGACCGGCGCGCGCATCCACATCCTGCACATCTCGTCCGCCGAGGAATTGCGCCCGCTGCGCGAGGCCAAGGCGCGGGGCGTCGACATCACTGGTGAGACGTGTCCGCACTACGTCCTGCTCTCGACCGACGACTACGCGCGCTTTGCCGGCGTGATCCGCGTCAACCCGCCGGTGCGCGAGGCCCGCAACCAGGAGCCGCTGTTCGCGGCGCTCGGCGACGGCACCATCGACTGCATCGCAACCGACCACGCGCCGCACTCCGTCGAGGAGAAGACGCGCAACGACATCTGGACCGTCGATTGCGGCTTCCCCGGCGTCGAGACGCAGATGCCGCTGATGCTGAACGAGGTGGCGCGTGGCCGCTATTCGGTCTCGGACTATGTGCGCTGGAGTTCGGCGAATCCGGCCAAGATCTGGGGTCTCTATCCGCACAAGGGCGTCATCCAGGCCGGTGCGCACGCAGACATCGCGATTGTCGATCTCGATCGCGAGTGGGCGATCGACGACGCGAAGCTGCAATCGCTGTCGCGCATTACGCCATTTCACGGCCGCAAGGTGAAGGGGCTGCCGATCCACACGCTGGTGCGCGGGCGGTTCGTCATGAAGGACCGCTCGCTGATGAAGGATGCGCGCGGCTGGGGCCGGTCGGTCCACACGCTGCAGAACCTTCCCGCACCGCAACTGAAGAACATAGACAACACGATGGAAGCCATCGTTCGCGCCGGGGCGAACGCGAAACGGGAGAATGCCGCATGAGCCTCGCCGCCGTGGCCGCAACGCCACCGAGCGAATCCGTCCCCGATCGCCGGCATGCCTTCGTCGAGCTGGAGAACGTGACGCACACCTATGGTCAGGGCGAGCGGCAGGTTCACGCGCTCACCGAGACCACGCTGCGGATCGAGCAGGGCGATTTCGTCGCGCTCGTAGGACCGTCCGGTTGCGGCAAATCGACGATCATGAAGCTCGTCACCGGCCTCATCACTCCATCGTCCGGTTATGTGTTCGTGGCGGGGCGCCAGATCGGCGCCGAGCCGGTGCGCGTCGGCATGGCGTTCCAGAATCCGACGCTGCTGCCGTGGCTGACGCTGCTCGACAACGTGATGCTGCCGCTCAAGATCGTGCCGCCGTACCGCCAGCAGTATCGGGCCAAGCGCAAGGGCGAGTTCCGCGACAAGATCGAGGCGCTGCTGGCACAGGTCGGGCTTGCGGGTTTCAGCAACAAGTATCCGTGGCAGCTCTCCGGCGGGATGATGCAGCGCGCGTCGCTCTGCCGGGCGCTGATCCACGAGCCGCAGCTTCTGATGCTCGACGAGCCGTTCGGCGCGCTCGATCAGTTCACGCGCGAAGAGCTTTGGGGCGTGATGCAGGATCTCTGGACCACGCACCGGCCGACGGTGCTGCTGGTCACGCATGATCTGAAGGAGGCGGCCTTCCTCGCCAACCGCATCTGCGTGATGGCGGCGCGGCCGGGCCGCATCATCGACGACAGTATCGTGCCGTTCCCGCGGCCGCGCACCGTCTCGATGACCTATGAGCCGGATTTCGTGTCGCTCACCCAGAAGCTCCGCGAGATGATTGTCCACGCGCAGCCGCCAAAAGGAGGCACGAAATGAACTCGCAGCTCAAACGGCGGATCGCCTCGGCGGCGCTCATCCTCGGGTTCTTTGTCCTCTGGGAAATCATCTGTGTCGGCTTCGGCATCAAGGACATCGTCCTGCCCCGCCCGACGCAAATCATTTATACCCTCGTTACGCGCTTCCCGGCGATCTGGCCGCACGCGATCCAAACGCTTTACGAGACGCTGGTCGCGTTTGCCTTCGGCATCGTTCTGGGCGTCGCGCTCGGCGTTCTCGTCGGTTCGTCACGGCTCGCTTACGACGTGACCTATCCGCTGCTGATCGGATTCTCGAGTATTCCGAAGGTCGCGGTCGTTCCCATCTTCGTGCTCTGGTTCGGCGCCGGCACGGTGCCTGCGATCCTCACCGCCGTCACGCTCGCGTTCTTCCCGATTGTCGTGAACGTCGCGACCGGGCTCGCCACCACGGAGCCCGAGCTTGAAGACGTGATGAAGGCGATGAAGGCGAGCAAGCTCGACATTCTGTTCAATGTCGGTCTGCCGCGCACCATGCCGTACTTCTTCGCCTCGCTGAAGGTCGCGGTGACGCAGGCCTTCGTCGGCACGGTGATCGCCGAGACTGTCGCGTCGAACCGCGGCATCGGCAATCTGATGATGATCGCAAGCTCGAGCTTCGATGTGCCGCTGGTGTTCGCGGGGCTTCTCATTCTCGGGGCGCTCGGCGTCGGGCTCTACGTCATTTTCTCGCTGATCGAGGCGCGAGTCACAGGCTGGGCGCGCCGCGATGATCAATTCGCCATGGGCTGATTTAACAGGCTGGCTGCCGGGCCGGTCGCAACAGGAGCGTAAGATGTTTTCCAAACTCAAATTGGCAGCGGCGACGCTGGGATTTGTTCTGTGTACGACCACCGGCTTCGCGCAGGAGGTCACCAAGATCAAGTTCACCCTGGATTGGAAGCTGCAAGGCATCCATGCCTGGTACTACTGGGCGCAGGAGAAGGGCTATTTCGCCGCCGAGAAGCTCGACGTCACCATCGATCAGGGCGAGGGCTCGGCCGCGACGGTGACGCGCATCATGTCCGGCGCCTATGACGCGGGCTTCGGCGATATGAACGCGGTGATCCAGAATGCGGCGACCAAGCCCGCCGACGCGCCGCTCATGGTCTACATGATCTACAGCCGCGCGCCGTTCGCGCTGCTGACGAAAACCGCGACGCCGATCAATTCGTTCAAGGACCTCGCCGGCAAGAAGCTCGGCACGCCGCCCGGCGGCGCGTCGTTCAAGCTGCTGCCGCTGATGGCGAAGAAGAACGGTGTCGATTATTCCAAGATCGAGGTGATGCAGGTCGCGCCGAATCTTCAGGAGCAGATGCTGCTGCAAGGACAGGTCGACACCATCGCAATCTTCACCGCGACGAGCTACATGAACCTCGTCGCGCTCAAGCTCGATCCGGACAAGGACTTCCGCTGGATCTATTACGCGGACAGCGGCGTCGATCTCTATTCCAATGGCGTGATGGTCTCGCAGAAGCTCGCCAAGGAGAAGCCTGAGGCGGTGAAGGGGCTCGTGCGCGCGATCAACAAGGCGATCAAGGAGGTCGTGGCCAACCCCGATGCGGCCATCGAGTTGCTCGCCAAGCGTGAGGCGCTGATCAACAAGGACATCGAGAAGCGCCGTCTGGTCTATGTCTACAAGACGCTGATCGACACCGCCGAGGCGCGCGAGCTCGGCATCGGCGACGTGAGCGACGCCCGCATGGCGGGGGCCTCCGCCACCATCGCGGAATCGTTCGAACTGCCGAAGGTGCCGGCCGCGGCCGACGTTTACAGCCGCGCGTTCCTGCCGCCCAAGGCGGAGCGCACGCTGTCGCCGGTCTCGAACTGACCGATGAGGGACATCCACTGCGCGCATGTGCTGACGGCGGCGGACGCCGCCGTCAGTGGTGCGCAAACAATTCGGATTGATGGCAACAAGGTCGCTGCGGTGGGGGCCGCGGCGGCGCGGGCGGGGGAGCGTTTGTTCGCGCTCCCCGCGCTCGTCAACGCGCATGACCACGCGCGGACAGTGTCCTCTACGTCCTACGGCGCAGGCGGCAAGCCGCTGGAGACATGGATCTACTATCTCGCGTTCCTGCCGTCGATCGATCCCTATCTCGCGTCGGCCGTGTCGCTCTCGCGCAGCGCTCTCGGTGGCGTGGGCACCGTCATGGTGCACTACACGCGGGTGCAGGGGCTGACCGATCTGCCGACTGAGGTTGCCCAAGTGGCGCGCGCTGCGCGTGACGTTGGCGTGCGTGTTGGTTTCGCGGTGGCGATGCGAAACCGCAATCCGCTGGTCTATGGGCCGTCGGAGCTGATCCTTGCGGCGCTGTCATCAGAAGCGAAGGCGGAGGTCGAGAAGAGCTATCTCCGCGCACCACTCTCCACCAGAGATCAGATGACTTTGGTCGACGCTGTGGCGGATGCAGCCGCGAGCCCGACATTCGACGTGCAATACGGCCCGCAGGCGGTGCAGTGGTGCACCCACGATATGCTGGAGGCGATTGCCGAAGCGTCGCAGCGCACCGGGCGGCGCATCCACATGCACCTTCTGGAAACGAGCACGCAGCGCACCTGGCTCGATGCGAATTATCCGGACGGAATTGTGCCGTTCCTCGACAAAATCGGCTTCCTCAGCCCGCGCCTGACGCTGGCTCATTGCACCTGGGCGCGGCCGGACGAGCTTGAACTCCTCGCCGCCCGTGGCGTCACCATCGCGGTGAACACCAGCTCCAATCTCAGCCTTCGTTCCGGCATCGCGCCGGTGCGAGAAATGGTCAAGCGCGGCTGCCGCGTCGCGCTCGGCCTCGACGGCATGACGCTCGACGAGGACGACGATGCGCTGCGCGAGATGCGGCTCGCGCACATGCTGCATCATGGCGTGGCGTTCCGTGTCGATGTGGATCGCGCGGCGATGCTCAAGATGGCGTTCCAGACCGGGCGCTTGTCGGTGATGAACAAGGACGACGGTGGCGTCATCGCGCCCGGTGCGCCCGCCGATCTGCTGCTGCTCGATTGGGATGCCGTCGACACCGAACAACTGCGCTCCGATCTCGATCCGCGCGATCTCCTGTTCTCGCGTTCGGCGATGGGCCACATCAAAGAATTGATCGTCGGCGGCCGCACTGTGACCCGCGACGGCAAGGTGCTCGGCGTCGATTATCCGGCGATGCGCGACGAACTTTTGGCGCGGCTGCGTTCCAGCATGGCGCAGAATGCCGCGCTGCCCGGGGCACTCCGCGAGTTGGAGAGCGCCGTTACCAAGCACTATCAATCCGACGCGCCTTGCTGCTGACCGGGGTCATCCATGCCAATCGCAAAAGTTCATCGCATCTCCGCGTCCGCGCCTGACGATGTGGCCGGCATCGAAGCCGCAATCGCATCTGGTCGCATCGATCCGAATGGCGTTATCGCCATTCTCGCGAAGACCGAGGGCAACGGCCTCGTCAACGATTTCAGTCGTGGATACGCGACTGCGACGTTGACCGCGCTGTTCGAGCGCCATATGCCGAAAGCGGAAGCCGCGAAAATCTGCTTCGTCATGTCCGGCGGGACCGAAGGCGGTATGGCTCCGCATTGGGTTGTGTTCGAGCGCGGCGCGGGCGCGGGAGGCAAGAGCCCCGCACTCGCGATCGGACGCGCGCACACGCCGCCGCTGCCGTTCGAGCATCTCGGCCGCACTCAGCAGATCGAGCAAGTGGCAACGGGTGTCCGCGCCGCGATGCAGGATGCGAACATCGCCGATCCTGCCGACGTTCATTTCGTCCAGATCAAATGCCCGCTGCTAACCGCACAACGCATCGAGGACGCCGACGCCCGCAATCAGACCGTGGCCACGCGCGACACGCTCAAATCGATGGGGCTTTCGCGAGCCGCCAGTTCACTCGGCGCGGCGGTTGCGCTCGGCGAACTTGATCTCAACAAGATCAAGGACGGCGACATCGGCAGCGACTGGTCGCTTTACTCCGGCCGGGCCAGCGCGTCCGCCGGCATCGAGCTTCTCAATCATGAGATCGTCGTGATGGGCATGTCATCGTCGTGGTCCGGCCCGCTCGCGATCGATCACGCGGTGATGGCGGACGCGATCGACATCGAGCCGGTGCGCGCGGCGCTTTCGCGGCTCGGCCTCGACACGCCGGGCCAGCTCAAGCCCGCGCAGCAGAAGCAACTCGTCGCCGTGCTCGGCAAGGCCGAGGCGAGCCACAACGGAAAGATCCGCGGCTATCGCCATACGATGTTGGATGACTCGGATATCTCATCCACGCGCCACGCCCGCGCCTTCGTCTGTGGCGCGCTGGGGGGCCTCGTCGGGCACGCGGAGATCTATGTCTCGGGCGGCGCGGAGCATCAGGGGCCGGACGGAGGAGGGCCTGTGGCCCTGATCGTCGGCCGGGGCTGACATCCGCGCGAGAAAAGGAAAGTGGACCGCCGTAAGTTGCCTCTAACCGCTAGGAGGGCAGCTCCAAACGGCACGACGGCCCTGCCGCCTATATAGGGCGTTCCGGCGGCTTTGTGAGAGCTATTTTCGGTCCAAAGCCATCAAAAATAGCCTTGTAATATCAGTGTTTTAACTGTCATCGATTTGGTCCGCCGCTGTCACCCGCGGGAGTGACGGACACCACGCTTTATTCTTGCAAAATGAGGCGTCCGGGCCCCGGCATCTCCGGCGCCCCCCATGAGTGCTGTCTTGATCGATTTGACCTTATGGACGCGGGTGCAGGCAACGCGGCGCTGGCGGATCTTCGGGCGATGCGTGTTCGTATTTCAAGAACCCGAAGATGACGCGCACAACGCAGACGGGGTGCGCGTGAAACATCTGCGCGCATCGATGCGCGATCGGCGATCTCCGCAGTGCAACAAGCGATGTTCGGCGCGCAATGGCGGACCGTTAAACCGTCGCGTGCAAGGACGTCCGCGCTTTCCGTATACGTCCATACCGACAGAGCACTCGCGTAGCATCATCCGAAGCGAATATGCTCCCTTCGATTAAGTCCAATCCGAGTCTGGTGGAGGTTCCATGGCTGAAGTCCGCGTCTGCAAGACAGGCGAAATCCCCGATGGCGGCACGCGCCTCGTGAAGGCTGGGCGGGTCGAGATCGGGGTCATCTTCAGCAAGGGTCAGTATTACGCCTACCGGAACGTCTGCCCGCACCAGGGCGGCCCGGCCTGCGAGGGCCTGAAGATGCCGCAGGTGGTCGAGAAGATCGGCGACAAGGGCGTGCACCTCGGAATGGATTTCGACGAAACCGACATGCACATCGTCTGCCCCTGGCACGGTTGGGAGTTCCACTTGAAGGACGGCTGCCACGTCATCGACAACCGCCATCGCCTGAAGAAGTACGACGTGGTCGAACGCGGCGGCGAAATCTATGTCGCAGTCTGACCGCGTCGCATCGTTCCCGGAATTGGCGAGCGACCTCGCCGCGGCCTGCGCCGAGGCGATCGACGCCAATCGCCTGGACGACGTTCCGGACGACTCGCTCGGTCAGGCGTTCGGCGCGATCGTGCGCCTCTACGCCGCGAAGGCGCAGATGGGCAACGCGCCGCGGCCGTTCGGCCGCAACAGCGGCGTCACGGTGACGGACGTCGCGATCGGATGCACCGCGCTTCTCGAAGGGGCGGGCATCGAGGTTTTCGAATTGGGCGCCTGGCAGACCATGTCGGGCATCGGCCGTCTCACAGACAACAGAAAATAGGCAGGCGCACATGCTTGGCAATCAGCAGGACATGCAGAACAAGGCCAACGCGGATTTCCGCGATCTGGCGAGCGATGAGTTCGACACCCGTACGCTGCTGCACAACGCCGAGGAGCAGGCGATCGCGCGCAAGTACGAGGACTTCCTGATCGTCGACACCGACTCGCATCACTACGAGACGGAGGCGTTCAAGGAGATCGCCGAATACATCGACGACCCGGTGCTGCGCCACGAGGCGCGCTATCAGGGCGTCTCGCGCGGCGGCCTCACGTCGGAGACCGGCCTCTATCAGGAGATTGGCGGCCGCATCACGCGCTACCCCGGCCGCAAGCTCGAGAAGACGCCGGCGACCCCGCATCGCGACATCACGCTGATGGAGCGCTGGATGGACCCGATGGGCGTCGACATGGCGGTGATGTTCCCGACGCCGATGCTCAACCTGTCGAGCTGCCCGCGCGTCCAGATCGAGGTCGCGCTGGCGAAGGCCTACAACCGCTGGCTCTGCGACAAGATCCTCGACGCCGATCCGCGCATCAAGTCGATGCTCTATCTGCCGTTCCACGACCCGGAGGCGAGCTACGAGATCGTCAAGGAGTTCATCGGCCGCAAGGGCGTGATCGGCTTCATGCTGACCTCGACGCACTACCGCGCGAATTACGACAACGCCTATATGAAGACCTATCACGCGATCCAGGAGGCGAACCTGCCGCTCGGCTTCCACGCGGCGTTCACCTGGTCGGACCAGAGCCTCCAGCTCTGCAACCGCTTCATCGGCGTGCACGCGCTCGGCTTCTCGTGGTGCAACATGCTGCACATGACCAACTGGGTCACCAACGGCATGCCGGAGCGTTTCCCGAAGCTGAAGACGATCTGGATCGAGAGCGGCCTCGCCTGGATTCCGTTCCTGATGCAGCGCCTCGACAACGAATTCATGATGCGCTCGTCGGACTGCACGCTGCTCAAGCGCAAGCCGAGCGATTACATGCGCGAGATGTTCTACACCTCGCAGCCGATGGAGATGGTGGACAACGCCAAGGCGCTCGA
>JBFLYS010000054.1:0-23751 GCA_040756555.1 Pseudomonadota bacterium
CCCAAGGGCATCTGGGGCTTCATCGCCGACCGTTACGGCTGGCAGGTCTTCCCACTGGAGCGGCGTCTGGTGGTGGGCAAACCCTGACGGACGCCATTTCTGCATAATTGCCGCGCAAGCGGGGGTTTGTACTCGGACCGAATACCCCTTATTTTTGAAGTCAGAACACGCGCCGGACGTCGGCGTGAAAAGCCCAAAGAAATACCGAGGAAACGTGACATGACCTCAATCCGCTCGATGGCCCAGCCCGTGCAGCGCCGCCCCGGCGAGCTTGGCGTTCATTCGCTCGACCGCTTCAATTTCATGGTCCCGGACCTGAAGCAGGCCGAAAAATTCTACGGCGAGTTTGGTCTCAACCTGAAGGAAGAGAACGGCGCGATCGCACTCTACACCCACGGCAACCCCCACAAGTGGGGCAGCGTCTCCGAAGGTCCACGCAAGGCGCTCAACTTCATCTCCTTCGCCTGCTTCGAAGACGACATGCCGGGATTCCGCAAGCGCCTTGAGGACATGCGGATCGAGCAGCTCGACGCGCCGAAGGGCTTTGAGTCGAACGGCCTCTGGTTCCGCGATCCGAACGGCGTGCTGCTCGAAATCCGCGTCGCCGAAAAGTCCTCGCCGAACGAGAAATCCCCTGTTGAAACCTACGGCGGCGCGCCGTCGCGGCAGAACGCACCGAACCGCAGCAAGGCCCCGCGCGTCTATCCGCGCCGCCTCGCGCACATTCTCATTTTCGCCCGCGATATTCCGAAGACCATCGCGTTCTATCGCGATGTGCTCGGCATGCGCCTGTCGGACCGCTCCGGCGACATGATCTGTTTCATGCACGGTATCCACGGCAGCGACCATCACATGATCGCCTTCGTGAAGTCGGAAGGTCCGGGCCTGCACCATCTGTCGTGGGACGTGCCCTGCATCAACGATATCGGTCTCGGCGCGAGCCACATGGCCGAAAAGGGCTTCCAGAAGGGCTGGGGCCTCGGCCGCCACGTGCTGGGCTCGAACTTTTTCCACTACATCCGTGATCCGTGGGGCAGCTATTCGGAATACTCCTCGGACATCGATTACGTGCCGGTCACGCACGACTGGCAGGCGGGTGACCATCCGCCGGAAGACTCCTTCTATGTCTGGGGTCCGAACCCGCCGGAGGACTTCGCGCACAACTACGAGGTCGTGAAGTAAGCGAGCTTCGCAGTTCCGAAATGCCGAAGCGGCCCGTTCGGGCCGCTTCTTTTTTGCGCGTTCTTCAACCCGCCATCCAGAGGTGCGAACTCCGGCTAGAGGACCGGAGGACTTCGAAGTCCGACGGCCCGGGTCGGTGGCCGTTCCGTCGTGCTTCGAGGTTCACCGCATCGCGGCTCGCACCTCGGGATGGCGGGCTGTTCAATGCACCTGAGGCATCCGTCCGTGCTTCTTCAGGAACGACTTTCCCGCCGGCGTCGCGACCACCACCATGCCGTTGCCGGCGATGGTCTTCCGCTTCACATACCCGCGATCGCAGGCGTCCTCCCACACCGTCAGGCGCGGGCAGGACGTGCGCCACACGTCGATGACATGCGCATAGGGTTGCGGCTTCTGCGCAATCCATTCGACGAGATCGAGCACCAGCGGGTCGAGATGTTCGTTCATGCGGGTCTCCATGGCTTCGAGCTAGGACACGACGAACAGGTAGGCGCTTTGCAGAATGTAATAGCTCGCGATGACAGTGATGAGTCCGTTTGCCCATGCACGGAACTGCTTGTCGGTCATCGCTTGCAGCACCCGGCCTGCAAGCGTGGTCCCGACCATCGAGGCTGCGATCGCAAGCGCTGCGATCATGGGGTCGACGCTCGCGGTTTGATCGATGAGTGCGCCGAAATAGAGGATCTTGGCCAGATGACCGAACATCTGGCAGATCGCCTTGGTCGCGACGATCTCGCGGCGATCCATCTTGCCGCCGAGGAAGAACGTATCGACCAGTGGCCCGGAAACGCCCGTGAGCAGGATCAGGCTCATGCAGACGGTGCCGCAGGTTGCGGTCTGCACGTTGCTCTCGGGGTTCGGCTTGAATCGTGCAGGCAGGAGGCGGATCGTAAACGGCGTCACCCCCAGTAAAAGCAGGGCTAGTGGCTTGTCCGGCACATAGCGTGTGAACGACCAGACGACCATCGCCAACACGCAGCCAGTGATGTAGGCGGCGACTGGTCGCCAATGGACGTACTTGAGCCACATCGCCCCGCGCCAGCCGTTGGAGGCGAGCTGGGTGATGCCGTGGAGCATCATGGCCTCGGGAAGAGGCATGATTGCGAGCAAAATGCCCACTAGGATAAGCCCGCCGGCCATGCCGAAGATGCCCGACAAGAAGGCCGTTCCGACCATCGCGGCAACGAGAATCGCAATCGTGGACGGAATCATGGGTCACCCTCCGTAGTCTTTTTGATCGCTGGAGGCGTTCAAAACAAACTGAGTTATGATAGGCTCAGCATGACTTTTCCTGATGGTATGAGATCATGCGCAAGCTGCCCTATCTCAACGGCACCAAGGCCTTCGAGGCATCGGCCCGCACCGGCAGCTTCGCGAAGGCTGCGGAGGAACTGAACGTCACGCCGGCTGCGATCAGCCGCATGGTGCATCTCTTGGAGGACCGCCTCGGCGTCGTGCTGTTCGAGCGGAAGGCCAACCGGCTTGCGCCGACGCCTGTGGGACAGATGTATCAGGCCGGTCTCACGCAGATTTTCGACTCGATGGCTTATCTCACCGCGCAGGTGATGGAGATGGGCGCGTCCGGCGCGCTCACCGTCGGCGTCGGTCCGACATTCGCGATCCGTTGGCTCATTCCGCGCCTCGCGGATTTCCAGAAGAAGGAGCCGGACATCGACGTGCATTTCGTCACCGGTGGCGAGGCGGCGCCGTTCAGCGACACCTGGACCTGTGGCATCAAATTGGGCGACGGCAACTGGCCGGGGCTTGTGGCAGAGCGCATGTTCGCTGCCGATCTGGTGCCGATCTGCTCGCCTACGATTGCCAAGAAGCTGAAGAAGCCGGAGGACATCCACGGCTTCGCGCTCCTGCGCGTCGCGCATTCGCCGGACGATTGGCCACAGTGGTTCAAGGAAACCGGCGTCGCCAAGGTGCCCGCTAAGGGACCGGAGTTCGATTACTACGGCCAGTCGATGCAGGCGGCTGCCGATGGCGTTGGCGTCGCGCTCGGCATCCGGCCCTATATCGATGAGGATTTGAGGACGGGGCGGTTGGTCACGCCCTTCGCGCTCGCGGTGCCCAAGGGCCACTGGTATCTGGTCTATCGCGAATTCCGCAAAGACGAACCCGGTTTCGGCGCCTTCCGCAAATGGATCATGCGCGCGTCGAAGGCGGTGAAGTCGTAAATTTGAGCTTTGAATGGCTTGCTACGCTGCCAGCGTTTAACTCCGCTGTCATTCCGGGGCGCCGCGAAGCGGCGAGCCCGGAATCCAGAGCTACGGTGAACTGCTTGCCGTACTACGTTTATCTCCTGGCCAGTCGGAAGAATGGGACGCTGTACACCGGCGTTACGCGGGATCTCGTCGGCCGCACGTATCAGCACAAGACCAAAGTAAAGCTCGGTTTCACCTCCCGCTACGGCGTCACACGACTTGTCCGGTACGAGGTCTATGACGATTCCATCCATGCGATCACGCGCGAGAAAGAACTGAAGAAGTGGCGGCGCGCGTGGAAAATCCGATTGATCGAAGAGATGAACGCCGACTGGCGCGATTTGTATGATGAGGTGAGCCGTTAGATTCGTCTGCGTGTCTGGATTCCGGGCTCGCCGCTTCGCGGCGCCCCGGAATGACAGCAGAGTAAAGGCGCTGGCAACGGTGACGTAGGTTTGTGAAGAAGCTCCCGTCAGATCTTTGGTTTCCCCTCCAGCAGCCAACCGAATTTCTCCCGCGCCTTCCGCGCCACCTCGGGGCTCGGCGTATTGGTCGGCGGGAATTGGTCCCGCCAGGCCCATGGGCGGCAGGCGTCGATGATCGCGACCGAATGCGTCATGTCGCCCTTGGCGCGCTTGTCCGGCGGCAGGCGAGGATCGGCGGGCGAGTCCCACGAACCTTCGATGAACTGGATCGACTCTTTCGGGTCCGAGCGCGTCAGCATCGCCCAGATCAGGTGGTCGAGGTTCGTTACGTCCACGTCCTCGTCCACCACCACGATGTACTTCGATGCGTAAGCGGACGCGCCGCACTGCGCCGCGATGTGCCCGGCTTGCACCGCGTGGCCCGGATAGCGCTGCTTGATCGCGATGCCGTGGAACATGCGCGCGCCGCCGATCTCGTGACACCACACTTGTTGAACCCCAGGCACGCCGGCGTTCGTCATGTTCTGCTTGATCGTCGCCGAGCGCATCACGGCGCGATAGCGCGCCATCTCGTCGGGGCCGGCGCCCATCGGCGGCACGCCCACCAGAATGGGATCGTTGCGATGGTAGATCGCCTTGATGTCGAGCACCGTGCAGGGTTTCGCGCCGCCCGCATAGTGGCCGCTCCATTCGCCGAACGGCCCCTCGACGATTTTTCTGTCCGGATACACGTAGCCCTCGAGCGCGATCTCCGCGCCCGCGGGGATCGGCAGGCCGGTGACCTTGCCGCGCACCATCTTCTCCGCCCGTCCGCGCAGTCCGCCGACCACGTCGAATTCGAATGTGCCATAGGGCACTTCGAGACCGCCGTAGAAGAACGCCAGCGGGTCCCCGCCGACCACCATCACGACCGGCATCGGCTCGCCGCGTTTGAAATACTTGTCGCAGTGGATCGCGCCGTGATGGCCCGCGGCCATCAGGATGCCGACCGTGTTCTTGTCGAACACCTGCGCGCGATAGGCGCCGGCGTTCAGCCAGCCTTCCTCCGGGTCGCGCGTGATGCTGTAGGTGCCGGTGCCGATGTAGCGGCCGCCGTCCTTCTCGTGCCAGACCGGCGAGGGGAATTGGGTAACGTCGATGGCGTCGCCGGTGACGACGTTTTCGAGGATCGGTCCGGTCTCGACGATCTCGTGCGGGATGGTCCGCTGCTCCTTTAAGAAAGTCTCGCGGAAGGAGTCGCTCAGCTCCCACTTGGTCAGGTGGTCGGGGAAGCCGAGCGTCATGTTGCGGCGTGTGCCGGCGAACATGTTGAGCAGGAGCCGGTAACCCTTCGGGCAGCCGGGGATCTCGTCGAACACCACACAGGGGCCGTTCTCCGCGCGCAGGATCGCTTCGGCCGCAAGCCCGATGTCTTCCTGCCAGCTCGCGCCTTTCACCTCGCGCACTTCGCCAAGCAATTCGGCGCGGGCGAGCCAGTCGCGCAGATTGTCGTAGGCGATGCGGGCGGTGACGTTGCGGCTGTCGTTCATGAGGCGAGTATAGCATTGCGCCGCCTGGGCCCGTGAAGGTGCTGCCGGTTGCGCAGACCCAACACGCGGATTTTCCTGACGGGCACTTTGGAACCGATGCCGTATAAGCCCGTTCAAGGGGTGGCTGCACGGACGACCACAGGGCCGTTGAAATGCTGGACATCAATCGCTCAACTCCGCCAAAGCTTCAGCCCGCGCCGAAGCAACGCAAACCCGGCAACATGCTGCTGCGCCTGCTCGGGCCGGGTCTCGTGACCGGCGCCGCGGACGACGACCCCTCCGGCATTGCCACCTATTCCCAAGCGGGTGCGCAGTTCGGTTTCGGCCTGCTTTGGACGGTGTTTCTGACAACGCCGTTCATGATCGCGATTCAGCTTGTGAGCGCCAAGATTGGTCGCGTCACGGGGAAGGGCATCGCGTCAAACCTGAAAGAGGTGGTGCCTCGCCCTATCGTGACCGGCCTTATCGCGCTGCTCGTGATCGCCAATACGTTCAACATAGCGGCCGACATCGCCGCGATGGGCGAGGCGCTGTGGCTTGTCGTCGGTGGCTTGAAGCACGAGCACGCGCTGATCTTCGCCGCGGCTTCGGTGCTCCTTCAGGTGTTCGTGCCGTACCGGCGTTACGCGCCGCTCCTGAAATTCCTTACGCTGGTCTTGTTTTTCTATGTCGCGACGGCCTTCACGGTGAAAATCCCGTGGGGTGAGGCACTGCTGTCGATGGTCTGGCCAAAAGCCGAAATCAATGCCGACTATTTCATGATGGTCGTCGCGGTGCTCGGCACCACCATCAGCCCATACCTCTTCTTTTGGCAGGCGGCGCAGGAGGTCGAGGAGATGAATCAGGGCAAGGTTCGCCGCCCCTTGCGTGATCTGCCGCGCGGCGGCGATGGCGAAGTGCAGCGGATGGCGTTCGACACCACGGCCGGAATGCTCCTATCGAATGGCATCGCCTTCTTCATCATCTTGACGACCGCCGCTGTGCTGCACGCCAACGGCATCACCGAGGTGAGGACTGCGGCCGATGCGGCGAATGCCTTGAAGCCGCTGGCAGGCGATCTCGCGTTCTTCCTGTTCGCACTCGGCATCATCGGAACCGGCCTGCTGGCGATCCCGGTGCTCGCGGGCTCCGCGGCCTATGGTGTCGCCGATGTGTTCGGCTGGCACGCAACGCTGGAGGCGAAAGCGCCGGAGGCGCGTGGCTTCTACACCATCATCGCGGCGGCGACGATCGTGGGGCTTATCCTCGGCTTCACGCCGCTCGATCCGATCAAGATGCTGATCTGGAGTGCGGTTCTGAACGGAGTGGTCGCCGTGCCGATCATGGCCGCGATGATGCTGGTTGTCAGCAATCGGACGATCATGAAACGTTTCACCGCGAACTCCGGGCTCAAATTCTTCGGCTGGATCGGCACCGGCGTGATGGCGCTCGCGGTGATCGCAATGGGCGTCTCGGCGCTGATGTAGCCCACAGCGAATCCGCAACCCGGAGATGCAGGGCGTGCGGTCGCAGTCCGCCTGCTCCCGCTCCCCTCCGGTCCGGCTCTGTTGTATGACTCTCTTGAAGCCAGGCCCGCCGAGCCGGCGCAGAAATTCAGGGAGGATTTCATGGAGCGCATCCCGCAACCGATCATGGACAAGCGCGGCGAGCCGCATATGAAGCGGTTCGAGGAGCAGCGCTGGCTGCTCGACAACATCGTCCGCGCCAACGGCGTCGATTGGGATCAGCCGCGGTCGATCTACATCAGCTCGCCCTGCGGCCCCGAGGGCACCGCGGACATCGTCGGCGTGCGCGAGCGCGTCAAGAAGATGGCCGACATCGCGCCCGCGTTCGAAGCGGTGGCGCGCCGCCGCGAGGCGAAGGCCAAGGCTGCGGAAGACGCCGGCTCCATGGTGACTGCGCGCGATAACTACTTCATGGCGTCGGTCTATTGGGGCGCGGCGCAATGGCCCTACGACCAGAACGACGAGGCGAACGTCGCCTGCCATCTGAAGAAGCGCGAGAACTACACCAAGTACGCCGGATTGGCCGACCACAAGGTCGAGGCCGCGTGGATTCCCTTCAAGGACACGGCGTTACCGGCGTGGTTCCACCTGCCGCCGAACTACGCGGGCGGCAAGATCCCGGTGATCATCAACGTGCCGGGCATGGACTCCTACAAGGAGATCCAGACCTGGCTTTACGGCGACCGCTTCCTCAACCGCGGCTTCGCCGTGCTCAACATCGATGGGCCGGGCCAGTACGAGTCGCCGATGCTCGGCATCTACTTCTCGATGGACAACTGGGTTGCGACCGGCAAGGCGGTGTGCGACTGGCTCGCCAAGCGCCCTGAGGTGGACATGAACAAGGTAATGCTGTCGGGCACCAGCTTCGGCACGTTCTTCGGCACCATCGCGACGGCACATGAACCGCGAATTTCGGCGGCGTCCGTGATGTCGGTTTGCCACGAGCCGGGTTTCCACACGATCTTCCAGGAGGCGTCGCCGACCTTCAAGAAGCGCTTCATGTACATGTCGGGGATCACCGACGAGGATCAGTTCGACAAGATGCGCCAGGGCATGACCTGGGAAGGCCACGCCGACAAGATCAAGGTGCCGTTTCTCTGCGTTGCGGGCGAGTTCGACGAGCTGTCGCCGATCGAGCACTCCGAGCGTCTCGTTGCGGCTGTGAAAGGCCCGAAGCGCATGGTGGTCTATCAGGAGTCGCGCCACTCGGTCGGCAACGTCCCAGCGGCGAACATGGGTCCGTTCCCGACGATTCTGGTGGCGGACTGGCTTGCCGACCGTGCCGCGGGCAAGCCGTTCCCGAACGAGCACTGGTACGTCCGAGGCACGGGCCAGATCGATAAGAAATCGCTATAGTCTTTCGGGGGTCTCACACAGGAGAACTTCGCTATGACCATCAAGATGCTTCTCGCCGCTGTCGGCACGCTCGCGTTGTTGGGTGGTGGCGTGGCTCATGCACAAATGGCAAGCCCGGATAAGCCCGCCGCGGCAGCGAAGGCCAAGCCCGAGCGCACGGCGAAATCGCTGGATTGCTCCAAGCAGGCCGATGCAAAAGGGCTGCACGGCAAGGAGCGCAAGAAATTCAGGAGCGAGTGCAAGAAAGGCTAGGCGCAGCCCAGGTACAGCGAACAACGGAAAAGGGAGCGGCTTGCACCGCTCCCTTGTTATTTCGCAATCCTGTTTTCGTGACAGCCTAGTCCATCTTCTGGACGTTGCGGCCCGCGGCCCGCGCCCAGTTCTCCCACGCGCGGTTCAGCGTGTAATCGCTGGTGCGTGCGATGACGGCATCGACCTCGCCCTTGTACAGGAACTTGATCTTGCCCATCTGCATCGCCTGCATCTGGAGCTTGGCGTTCAGCTCGAGATAGTTCGAGACGAACACCGCGTGGCGGATCGAGAAGCCCGCGACAACCGCGCCGTGGCCCCGCATCAGTGAGGTGCGGCCCTTGCCGAGCTTCTTCGCCAGATCGCGGCCCATCTGCATCGAGTTCACCAGCAGCGCCGTGTCGCCGAATTTGTCGTGCGAATCCCACAGCGGCACGTCGTGGCCGATCGAGGCGCACATGTGCAGCAGCGGCTTCATCTTCAGGCCGGTCACGCCGAATGGAATCGTGCTCGGCGAGTGGTTGTGCACCACCGACATCACGTCCGGCCGCATCTCATAGATCGCGCCGTGGATATGGCGCTCGGTGTAGGGCGCGAACTTGGCGGCCTTCTTCTTGTCGAGGGGCTCGCCTTCGAGCGTGTACTCCTGAATGTCGGAAGCCTCGATCCGCTCCGGCGCGCGGGCGCGCGAGATGAAATAGCGATTCTTGTTGTCCGGGTGCCGCACGCTGACGTGGCCGAACGAGTCGACGATGCCAAGGTTGGCGAGGATGCGGTTCGCGGTGACGAGCTCTTCGATGACGTCTTTCAGTTTTGCCATGGATCGTTCCCTCTGATTCGGCGGTTAGTGAGTGTTGTGTCCGGTTGCGATGGCGGCAAGCCGTTCCGGATTCTCTGGCGGTTTCTGTCCACGCCAGACGACATGCATGTCGGGGCGCAGCAGCAGGTAGTCGTAACCATAGATGTCGCGCGCGATCTGATCCGGCACGTCGAGCGTCTGGAACGGCGCGCCGATCGCCGCGAACGCCTTGGCGAGCGCGGACGTGTCGCCCTGCGCTGTGGGGCCGACGCGCAGCAGCGTGTAGCCGCTGCCGATCAGGTCCTGCACCGCGACGTTCCCCTTCAGCCAGACGTGTGGCAGCCGTGCGCCCGGCCAGGTCGACGACACGTAATCGATGTAGTCGTCCGGCGGCCCGTCGCCCGGCTCCTCCACGATGATCGGCGAGTTGCGGTAGCGGTATCCCAATTCAGCGCCGGTCATCTCGTTGGTCTTGCGCTGTTCCTTGTCGGCGAGCGCGGCAAGCTCGGCGCGCGCCTTGTCGCCCGCCGGACCTTTCTCGCGCACGGTGGGTGTATAGGCCGCGCGCCACTTGCGGCGGCCGAGCGAGGCGTAGCGTGAGGCGCCGACGTTGCGTTCGCCGATCTGGCGGCGGTCAACCTCGTAGGAGTCGAGCAGCTTCGGCCCGCCCCAGCCTTGCAGCGTGCCCGCGAGCTTCCATCCGAGGTCGATGGCATCGCCGACGCCGGTGTTCATGCCAAGTCCGCCGGTTGGGATCACCAAATGCACCGCGTCGCCGGCGAGGATGACGCGGCCATCCCGATAGCGGTCGGCCACCAGCAGGTTCTGCCGCCATTCGCCGACGTAGAGCATCTCGTATTTCACCGGCATGGCGACGGTCTCCTCGAACACCGTCTTCATGTCCTCGTCCTTCTCGACGACCGAATGGACCGTGAAGTGCTTGGTCGAATCCTGCACGATGAGCTGCGTCGATTGGGTGTCGGCGCGGTGGTAGTGGCGGCCCTTGCCGATCGGGATGCGCTCGAACAGGTCTTCGCAGTGATAGAGCGCCTGGCGAAGCTGGAGGATGTTGCCTTCGCCCGCGAGCTTGATGCCGAGCTGCCGGCGGACATTCGAGGTGCCGCCGTCGCAGCCGACGAGATATTCCGCAGTGATTGTTTTGGTCCGCCCGCCCTCGTTCATCGTCGCGGTGACGGAGCCCGCGTCTTGCTCGAACGACACGAATTCGCATCCATAGCGAACCGTGACGTTCGGGATCGTCTCGACCACGGACTTGAGCAACGGCTCGAGCGTGTATTGCGAGATGAGCTGATAGGATTCCAACGGCAGCGTACCGTTGTTTGTCTCCGCGATCTCCTTCTTCGCCGCATCAACGGAAGGATAGGGCAGGTGCAGCAGCGGCGGCTCGATCAGCGATGTGACGATGAATACGTCCATCGGAACCCAGCCCGGCAATCCGGCGGCGCGGATTTTCTCCGAGATGCCCAGGCGCCGGTAGAATTCCATCGAGCGCGCGTTGCAGCGCTCCATTTTCGGCCACATGTGCGGCTCGGATTTCTGCTCGATCAGCGTGCAGCGGATGCCGCGGCGGCCGAGATCGAGAGCGAGCGTCAGGCCGACGGGGCCCGCGCCAACGATGAGAGCTTGCGTGTCCATGAATGTGCCGGCGTTTCCCGGTTGAAGGATGACGCACTCATAGAGGTGGGATGCACCCCACGCCACAACACATCCCACGCAAATGCATGGGAAAAATTTTCAGCTATGCTTGTCGCGCAAATTCAGACGGCGCGCCACTCGATATGCGCCTTGATCGCCTTGCGCTGTTCGTCGATCCAGCCGTGCGGTTTGGCCTTCTCGATCATCGCGCCGAGCGATTGCTGCCACGCTGAATCTGACACGTTGGCGCGCAGCCAACTTTCGAAAATCCATGCCGTTCCTTGATCCGGAACGTCCGCCGCGCCCTTTAATTTCGCGCGCGCGTTGTCGAGTTGCGCTGCGTCCCCCTCGACCACCAGCTTGAAGGCGCGGAAGTTGTCGCGCTCTTCGAGGGATACGTGGCCATCGGCGGCGAGTTTCACGAACATGGGTTTTCCTATTTCAGCGGCTTGTCGCCGGTCGGTGTCGGCACGTCAAACGACTTCAGAAAGATTCCAACCATCGCGTAATAGCCGACCGTGCTGATGAGTTCGACCGTGCCTTGCTCGCCGAACTGTTTGATCGCCATGTCGTAGGTTTTCTTACTGAGTTCCTTGGTCGCCATGATCTCGGTGGCGACCGTATGGGCCACCCGCTCGTCATTGCGGGTGAAATGCGGCGTCCGGTTCTCCTGGATCGCGGCGATCACCTCCGGCGATACGCCCGCCAATTCCGCCTGCGGCGCGTGCGACGACCAGGCGTATTGCACCGACCACGCGCGGCACACCGTGATGACCACAAGCTCGAAAATCCGCCGTCCGATGCTGCTGTCGCGCAGCGCCACGCCGAATTCATTGGCGTGCTCGGCGAGCCTCGGGTTCCGCAGCCACATCGGGAACGGCCCGCGCACGGTCTTGCGCGCGCCCGCGATCTCATCGTGCACGCGTTGTTGCTCCGCGGTCATGCAGGCAGGGTCGAGCGGCGGCAGGCGAGACATGGTGCGATCCTAGACGTTAAGCGGCGCGAGGGTCATGCGGCCGCGGATGAGGTCCGCGGCCTTCTCCGCGATCATCATCACCGGCGCATTGATGTTGCCGCTGATCGCGTCCGGCATCACCGACGCGTCGACCACGCGCAGCGACTGCACGCCGCGCACCTGAAGCGTCGGGTCGACCACGGCGCTCTCATCATTCTCCGCGCCCATCTTGCAGGTGCCGAGCGGGTGGTGGAGGGTGATCGCGGTGTTGCGGATGTGCTCGTCGAGTTCGGCGTCCGACGATTTCGCGGACACCGGCGCGATCGGCTTGTCCACGAAAGGTGCCATCGCAGGCTGGCTCATGATGTCCTGCATCAGGCGCAGCGCTGCGCGCACGTTTTTCCATTCGCGGTCGGTGGACATGAAGTTCTGCTGAATACGCGCCAGCGCACCGGGATTGGCGCTTGCAAGCGTGACCGTTCCGCGGCTTTCCGGATGCAGCATGATGATGCGGCCGCCGAAGGCGTCCTGATACGGCTTCTTGAATGGCCTGAAGTAAGGCCCTGCCGTCAGCGGCGCGCCTGCAAGCAGCAATTGCGTGTCCGGCACCTTGGAATCCGGCATCACGCGGGTGAACGCCGCCATGCCGCCGGGAATATCGTTCGCTGCGCCCGTGCCGAAGAACCAATCTTTCATCAGCTCCACGACGATACGATCCGCGCGCATCGCGCGGTGGATCGTGCCTTGCGGCCCCTTGCGCGAATAGCCGCACATCACTGTGACGTGGTCCTGCAAATTCTTGCCGACGCCTCGCAACGCCACCTGCGTCTTGATGCCGTGTTGCTTCAGCTCGTCGGGGTCGCCGATGCCGGACAGCATCAGCACTTGCGGTGAGTTGATGACGCCGCCGCTTAAGATCACCTCGCGGCTCGCGTTCGCGATCGTCTTCTTGCCGTCGTAGCGATACTCGACGCCCGTCGCGCGGTCGCCTTGCAGAACGATCTTCGCGACCATCGCATCCACTTCGACGGTCAGATTCTTCCGCGACAGGGCGGGGCGCAGATAGGCGACCGCCGCGCTGCATCGCTTGCCGTTGCGGATGGTGTTCTGGTTGCGGCCGATGCCGTCGTTCTGCGCGCTGTTGAGGTCGTCGTTCCACGGCACGCCCGCGGCTTTCGTCGCGTCGGTGAAGGCGTCCGCCAGCGGGTCGGTGAACGTCGACCACACCGTGCTGAGAGGCCCGTTGCTGCCGCGATGCGCGCTCGCGCCGCCCTCCCACGTCTCCTGTTTTTTAAAATACGGCAGCGCATGCGCGTAGGACCACGTTGGCAATCCGTTCGCGGCCCAGCGGTCGTAGTCACCACGGTGGCCGCGCGAATAGGTCATGGCGTTGATCGAGGACGAGCCGCCGATCACCTTGCCGCGTGCGCATTCGATGCGGCGCCCGGCCATCTGCGGTTCGGGCTCGGTGAAGTACATCCAGTCATGCAGGCGGCCCGTGAGGATCTTGCCCCAGGCAAGCGGGATGTGAATCCACGGGTCTCGATCCCAGCCGCCCGCTTCGAGCAGCAGCACGCGTGTCTCGCCGTCCTCGGTCAGCCTGTTGGCAAGGACGCAACCGGCCGAACCCGCGCCGATAATGATGTAATCGTAGGTTTTATTCGCGGCCATTTGCTTCGAACGTGTGGCCCGACCCCGCTCGCCCATTGCCACCTTGGCGCAAGCCCGTTGGCAATGCTAGCCCTAGAGGCATCGGGATACGCCGTCATAACAACTCGTCCCGGTCTGGGGTTTAGGGCAAGGGTTTTTAACAGCATGTCAACCAAGCTGCGTCTGTCGCTCGCCTGCGGCGATTACGAAATCACCCGTCCGCTGATCGACGGCCGCGTGAAGCCCGCCGGGATCGATCTCACCGTCATCACGCCGGAATCCCGCGAGCGGCACTGGCGCGTCGCGCGCGACCACGCCTACGACATCTGCGAATTCAACACGCCAGCCTATTTCATGGGCCGCGACCGTGGGCTGCCCTACATCGGCCTGCCCATCTATTTGCACCGCCGTTTCCGCCACGGCTTCCTGTTCGTGAACAGCCACAAGGGCTTCAAGGAGCCCAAGGATCTGATCGGCAAGCGGATCGCCGGCACCAACTATTCGCCGGCCTCGAACATCTGGATGCGCGGCATCCTGGAAGAGTTCTGGGGCCTGCCGCACCGCTCGGTCACCTGGATGACGGAGCGTGCCGAGGATATCGACTTCACCCCGCCGCCGGGGCTCAAGATCGAACTTGTTCCGCCCGGTGGACCGTCGCTGGAGGACCGCGTGGTGTCCGGCGAGTTCGACGGGTTGCTGACGCCGACGCTGCCGAAGCCCTTCATGGCGGGTAATCCAAACATTAAGCGGCTGTTCGACAACTATCGGCAGGTCGAGATCGACTACTGGAACAAGACCAAGATCTTCCCGATCATGCACGTCACGATCATCCGCGAGGACATCGTGAAGCAATATCCCTGGGTCGGGCCGAGCCTCGCGCGTGCCTTCGATCAGGCCAAGGCGTTGGCTTATGCCCGCGTCCGCAATCCGCGCATGGTGCCGCTCGCCTGGTTCTCGTCCTATTGGGATGAGCAGAACGAACTCCTGGGCGACGACCCTTGGCAGTACGGTCTCGGCCCAACGAACCGACACAATCTCGAGACCGCCCTGCGTTACACCCATCAGCAAGGCCTCATCAGCAGGCCAATGACAGTCGATGAGCTGTTCGTGAACACCGACGAGGATGGCTACGGCGGTGCCGCGGGAGGAGACTAGGCCATAAGGTGTTTCAGGAGGCGTCCATGCACTCGAAGCCGATCCGCCGTGTGGTGACCGGCCATAACGAGCAAGGCAAATCCATCTTCGTCAAGGACGGTCGCGCACCGCATGTCTACAGCCGGACCGCCGGCAGCGCCGTCATTACTGAGTTGTGGGAGACGCGTTCGGCGCCCGCAAGCAACAAGGGCAACGACGAGACGACCAACCGGCCGTTCCAGCTTCACCCGCCGAAGAACGGCACCGTCTTCCGCATCATCCACTACCCGCCGGACAAGGTGCGGCTCGCCGCACTCAAGAAGGAGCAGGCGATGGGCGAGAACGGCTCGGGCCGCCACGCCGCGACGGATACGGACAATCCGCGTCACCCGGGCTTTCACAAGACCAATTCGGTGGACTATGCCATCGTTCTGCAAGGAGAGATTGTCGCGATGATGGACGAAGGCGAGGTGGTGCTCCAGCAGGGGGACGTGCTGATCCAGCGCGGCACCAACCATGCCTGGAGCAACCGCACCAATCACACGGCGACCGTGGCGTTCGTTCTCGTCGACGCGGAACCGTTGAAGGAAGCGCGCAAGGGAGCAGGTAAGTGAGTGTTTCGGGCGGGCCGGTCGAGCGATCGGTGCTGGAAGATCTTGCGGCGGCAAGCCGCATCCTGGTCGATCAGGGCGTGTTCGACGCCGCGGGCCATACGTCGATGCGCCATCCAGGGAACGCGGCACGCTTCCTGATGTCGCGTTCGCTCGCGCCGGAATCGACCACCGCCGACGACATCATGGAGTTCGATCTCGATTGCAACGCAGTCGACCCTAAAGGCCGCAGCGGCTTCCTTGAGCGCTATCTGCACGGCGAGATCTACAAGAAGCAGCCGGACGTGATGGCGATCGCGCACAGCCATTCGCCGTCAGTCATCGCCTTCGGCCTGTCGGATGTGCCGATGCGTGCGATGTATCACAACGCGGCGTTCCTCGCGGCGGGCGTTCCGGTGTTCGACATCCGCGAGAAGTTCGGCGCGACCGACATTGTGATCTCGACGCCGGAGAAGGGCGCGGCATTGGCCGAGACGCTGGCCGACAAGCCGGTGGCGCTGCTGCGCGCCCATGGCATGGTCGTGGTCGGGCCGTCGCTGCCGGTTGCGATCTTCCGTGCGATCTTCACGGTGACGAGCGCCAATATCCAGCACCAGACCATTGCACTGGGAGGCCGCATCGCTGCGCTCGACGCGGAGGAGGGCGCGATCGCCGACGTGGTCAACGTGCAAACGGTTGGCCGTTCGTGGGATTTGTGGAAGAAGCGGGTCAGTTGACGGTAATAGAGGCGGTGTCATTCCGGGGCGCCACGAAGTGGCGAACCCGGAATCCAGAAACACGGCCTGAATATGCATCTGGATTCCGGGTTCGCTCGCCGTAGCGCGTCGCAGACGCGCGTGAACGCGCTTCAGGCGAGCGCCCCGGAATGACAGCAGAATGAGTGGCGGGAGCGGAAGAATGTCGCAGCAGAAAATCAAACAAGACCTCGTCGATGCCATCCGCATGCTGGAGCGCGCGGAATACATCGACCACAACGGCCATTGCAGCGCGCGGCGCGACGCCAACACGTTCTACATCAACTCCGGCGCGTCGATGCGCGGCTCGCTGACGGTCGAGGACATCGTCACCGTCGATCTCGACGGCAAGCCGGTCGACGGCTCGAACGTCAAGCCGCCGCTGGAATTCCCGATCCACGCCGAGGTCTATCGCGCACGGCCGAAGGTCAACGCGGTGTTCCACACCCATCCGCAGTGGTCGACGTATCTGACCATGTGCGGCGTGAAGCAGAAGGTTGTCTACGCGCAGGCGTCGGTGTTGGGCGACATGCCGGTGATGAACTCGCCGATGTCGGTGAACACGCGCGAGATGGGCGAGAAGATGATCAGCATCATGGGCGTGAACCCGGTGGTGCTGCTCAAGGCTCACGGTGTCGTCGCCGCCGGCGAGAATATCCTCGAGACGTTCGCCTACGCCGCCTATGTCGAAGAGAACGCGCGCCGCCAGTACATGGCGATGCAGGTTGGCGATCCTTACGAATTCAGCGCGGAAGAGCAGGAGGCGTGCCGCATCAAGCTCCGCTCGCCGAGCCTCTACAAAAAGACGTGGGATCATTACCGCTCGAAAATCGTGTGAGCGGAATTCCGCGCGCTCCGCGATCCTTCAAATTGTTCCTGTCGCGTCAGTAATTTCCTGACAATGCCGCGAGCGGACCGCGATCTCTCCACATTCCGGTCCCGATTCACCGGCATTGACGCACCTGCGAGGGGGAGAACACCTCGACAATAAAAATGGTGACAGGGGCCGGCACGCGGACACGCGTGCCAGCATAAATCGTGGGTGTCTTCGGGGATGAGGCTGCTGCTCGCCGCTGCTGCGGCGCTTTGCGCTTTTTCGTCAACGGGTTCCTCGGCTGCTGACGCGTTCGCGCCGGCTGCGGTGTCGTTTGCCTATAAGGCGCGTCACGACGCGGCGCCGGAGGCCGATACCGTCACGGCGCTTGCGATGACGCCGCCGGACATCCCGCCGGTTTCGCAAGCGCTTGAGGAAGTTCCTCCCGCCCCACCCACGCCGCCGCGCGCCTATACGCGTCGTGAGCTGTGCAGCGCCGCCGCAAGCTTCGCGGAGGCCAACAATCTGCCGGTTCCGTTCTTCGCGAATCTCATTTGGCAGGAGAGCGGATTCAAGCCGCATGTGGTGAGCCGCGCGGGTGCGCAGGGCATTGCGCAATTCATGCCGCCAACCGCACAGGCTTACGGCCTCGACAATCCGTTCGATCCGATCCACGCGCTCGCGACGTCGGCGAAGTTCCTCAATGAGCTGTTGGCGCAGTTCGGCAATCTCGGTCTCGCCGCAGCGGCCTACAACGCCGGCCCCAAGCGCGTGAACGATTTCATGACCAGGAAGCGCGGGCTGCCCACGGAGACGCGCAATTACGTTCGCAACATCACCGGAGCGCCCGCCGAGCGATGGGCCGGCATGAAGGCCAAGGCCGCGGACTTCCGTACACCGCGCCAGGCGCCGTGTGTCGAGGTTCAGGAGGCACTCGTCGCCGAAGCGGAGACGAAGGCGCAGACCAAGCTCGCACAGACCAAGTTCGGGAAGGGCAAGGGTGGTTTCGCGCTCGCCAGCGCGGAGTCGACGCCGGTCAAGCTTCCGGCGAAGTCCCAGAAGACTGCGGCACTCGCTTATGCGGACGAGAAGAAGTCCGGCGTCGCAAAGACTGCCGCGAAGGCCTTCGGCAAGATCAAGCTTGCGTCCGCCGACGGCGCCGTGTCGCTCGCGCAGTTGAAGGCAGCGGCGAAAGTTGCGCCCGGCGGTAAGATCAAGATTGCTGGCAAGGTTGTCGCGAAGCCTGCGCTGAAGCTCGTCGCGCCGGAGAAGACGAAGGTTGCTGCGAAGGCTGTGCCTGCAAAGAAGGCCACCGTCTCTAAAGCGAAGTCTGCTCCCGCGAAGAAAGTGAAAGTCGCCGCGGCGCGCTAAAGCGTCGCTTCGATCTTCGCGCGCAGTTCCGCAGTCACCTTCGGCTCGATTCCGAACCACGCCTTCCACGCCGGGATGCCTTGATGCAGAAGCATCCCAAGGCCGGTCACCGTGCGGTGGCCGCGCTCGCGCGCCATCTGGATCAGAGGCGTCTCGCGCGGGATGTAGATGATGTCGGCGACCAGCGCGCTCTTCGGTAGTTTGTCGAGCCGCAAGTCGAGCGGCGCCTGGCCGTGGCCGATCATGCCCTGGCTCGTCGCGTTCACCAGCATCGCACAGCCGTCGAGGCCGTTGTGACGCTCCTCCCACGGCACGACCGTGATCGGCCCGCCGAATTCCTTCGCCAAAGTTTCGGCCCGCGCCTTCGTGCGGTTGCACAGCCGGATCTCGCGTGCACCGCGGCTCATCAGTCCATAGACGACCGCCCGTGCGCCACCGCCCGCGCCCATCACCGCCACGGGGCCCGCGTCCGCGCGCCAGTCCGGCACGAAGTCGAGGATGTTGTGCACGAAGCCATAGTGGTCGTTGTTGGTGCCGGCGAGCGTGCCGTCCCGCCGCACGATCACGCAGGAGATCGCGCCGATCTTCTTCGCGGTGTCGTCCGACTCGTCGACGATCTTGAACGCTTCTTGTTTGTGCGGGATCGTGAGGTTGCATCCCGCGAACAGGAGCGACGGCAGCGCGCGCAGCGCGTCTTTCAGGCCCTCGGGCCGGATCGCCAGCGGCACGTAGCTCCCGGCAAGACCGTGCTTCTCGAACCAATAGTTATGAAGCGCCGGCGAGCGCGATTGTGCGATCGGCCAGCCCATTACAGCGGCAAGAAGGAAGCGGTCGGAATTGGCCATACGTGCGGTCCGTCAGGGAAAATCGCCGCGACTTTGCTGGCGAAAGCTTTGCGCCGTCAATAGACTTCGCACGCTCCGTTCCGCCAGGGTGAACCGCCAGGAAATCGAAATGAACCGTCTCGCCGATATCGCGCCCGAAACCTACAACGCCGATCAGAAGCGTATGGCCGATACGTTCCAGCGTGTGATCGGTCAGCCGATCCGCGGGCCGTTCGCGCTGTGGCTCGGCGTGCCGCATGTGGGTGTCGGCACGACCGAGATGTTCGAAGGCTTCCGCAAGCGCGGCAAGGTCGACCGGCGGCTCGACGAGCTCGCGACGCTAATCGTCGCGCGGCATTTCTCTGCCGAGTTCGCCTTCGTCACCCACGAGAAGGTCGGCGTGAAAATGGGCCTCGCGCCGGAAACCGTCGAGGCGATCCGCAAGCAGGAAAAGCCGAACTTCGTGAAGGACGACGAGAGGCTGGTCTACGAGGTCGCGACCACGCTGCTCACGACCAATCGGCTGCCCGACGCGCTCTATCAGCGCGCCGTCGACGCGATGGGCCGGGAATGGCTGCTGGAGCTGGTCACCGGCATGGGCTTCTTCGCCATGATCTCGATGACGCTGAACGCCTTCGAGATGCCGCCCGAGGGCGGGCGGCGACCTTTCGCCTAATTCTCCACTGTCGTCCCCGCGCACGCGGGGACCCATAACCACCAATCTTTGTATTTGAGATACAGAGCTGGATTCCCGCTTTCGCGGGGATGACAGCGGCGTGTGGGACTCGCTTGGAGTGAAGCGAGAGAGTTATGCCGCCTGCGCCTTCGACGCCGACAGCAGACCCGCCTGCACCAGCGCCTTCCGAATCCGCTCGATCTCCGCGCGCTCGATCTTCACCAGCGGCGGCCGCACCACGGCCTTCTGCATCTTGCCCATAAGGACGAGGGCTTCCTTCATGCGGTTGTGCATGTCGACCCACGGCTGCGCGTAGAACACGCTCGCGAGCGGATAGATGCGGTCGTTGATTGCCTGCGCGGTCTTGAGGTCGCCGGCCTGCACCGCCTTGAACAGGTTGGCCTGAAGGTCGGGAATGACGCTGCCGCTGCCCGAGAGCAGGCCCTTGCAGCCGAACGTCAGCGACGCCATCAGCCACGAGCTTTGCGTCGAGAGCACGTTGAACGGCCGCGACAGGTTCTGCAGCGTGCGAACATGCCACTCGTGCTGCTGCGGCGTGCCGGCCCAATCCTTGATCGCCATCAGGGTCGGGATTTCCTCGATCATCTTGAGGATCGTGTCGTTCGGATAGCCCTGGCCGGTCGCGAGCGGATACTGGAACGCGATCAGCGGCAGGTCGCTCGCGTCCGCGATACGCTTGAAGTGCGCGAGCGCCATGGCGACGTTCTGGCCCATCGTGAACGGCGCGGGCGGGAACACGAGAAGCGCGGAAGCGCCGCCTTCGGTCGCGGCCTTGGCGATGCGCGCCGCTTCGACCGAGCCGTCGGCCCAGATGCCGTGCACGATCGGCAGCTTGGCGCCAACCTCGTCCTGCGTGATGGCGTGAATGCGCTGCTGCTCCTCGAAGGTGCAGGAGGCGACTTCGGTCGAGTGCGCATTGATGGTGATGGCGGAGATGCCGTCGGTGGCGGCCACGTCGCGCAGGTGCTTGCGGAAGCCCGCCTCGTCGATCGACAGGTCGTCGTGGAACGGCAGCAGGACGGCCGGGATCACTCCGTGCGGGACGTAATTCTTGTGGCGCGGCATTTCCATCTCCCTCAAATCGAGGGCTGCTTTATAGCACGGATGGACGCCGCTTCGCACCGCTCCTTTGGCTCGGCATGGGTGGTGTGCGGACCGGCGCGATGCGGCCTAGGCCACCGTTTGGCGAAGCCGGACGCCATTGCGATCGAGAAATTCAACGCGATGGATTTCGAAGGCGCACCGGATCGCCCGCAGGTTGCGCCATTGCATGGGCGGAACGTGATCGAACTTTTCCGCCCGCGCGATTGCGGAGTGCGACACGCCCGAATGTTTCGAGAGATCGCGCGCCGACCATTGCAGCAGCGCGCGGGCGGCCCGCATCTGCGCGCCGGTGATGGGCGGATGATTGGAAAGCCACTCGTCCCGCAGCGCGTCGTCGCTGCAAGCCGTGTGTCGCTGCGGCCGTTCGGATGCGTTCAGCGGCGCCCCACCACAGTATGTTTCTCGCGCCGTCTGAACAGGCGCGCATCGTCCGGCTGTGAATGGGCCGCCGGCGCATAGGAAATCGATGTTGATGTTGGGCCACCGGCATAAAGACGGCATAAAGGTTCGAGTACGCGCGGGAATATTCGGCTACACTCAGCGAAAACGATAAATCCGATTCCGGGAGGGCAAACGTGTTTCGCCGCCGCGATTTCTTGCATCTGGCCGCCGGGGCGGCCGCGCTGCCCATTCTGTCACGGACGGCAACCGCGCAGGTCTTTCCGTCGCGTTCCATCACGATGGTTGTTCCGGTGCCGGCGGGCGGCGCACTCGACACCAATGCTCGGCTCGTTGCCGAAGGCATGCGCGCGGCGCTCGGCCAGGTCGTGGTGATCGAGAACGTCACGGGCGCCGGGGGCTCCACCGGGGCAACCCGCATCGCGCGGGCGACACCCGACGGTTACAACCTCCTTTACGGCGCGAACGTCACGCACGTCCTCAATCCGGCGGTGCTCAATGTCAGCTACGACCCGGTGACCGACTTCGAGCCCATCGCGCTGATCGGTAATACGCCGTGGCTGTTCGCGGTGAAGAACGATCTGCCGGTGAAGGACCTGAAGGCATTGATCGCCTGGCTCAAGGCCAATCCGGACAAGGCGACGTTCGGCACGGCAGGGCAAGGCAGCCCCTCGCACATCGGCGGTGTGATGTTCCAGAACGTCACCGGTACGCGCTTTCAGTTCATTCCCTATCGCGGCACGGCGCCGGTGGTGCCGGACCTCGTGTCGGGCCAGATCGACATGGCGATCCTCGATCCGATCACGTCGCTGCCGCAGTTTCGCGCGGGAAAAATCAAGATCCTCGCGGTGATGGGCAAGAAGCATGGCCGCGGCTCGCAGGACATTCCGCTGGGCGACGAGAGCGGCGCCCCCGGCGTGTACACCGAGCCGTGGCAGGGCATGTGGGCGCCAAAGGGCACGCCGCGCGAGATCGTGCTCAAGCTCAATGAGGCGGTGCGGGGCGCGCTCAGCGATCCGGCGCTGCGCCAGAAGTTCGCCGACCAGAGCTACGAGCTCACACCGCGCGAAAATCTTTCGCCGGACTATTTTGCGCGGTTCATCAAGGCCGACATCGAGAAGTGGTGGCCGATCATCAAGGCGGCGGGAATCAAGGCGGGAGGGTAGAGAGATGCTCCCTTCCCTCCGCGTCATGGCCGGGCTTGTCCCGGCCATCCACGTCTTACTTTTTTGAAGCTAAGGGAAGGAAGACGTGGATGCCCGGCACAAGGCCGGGCATGACGTTGATGGAGCGGAGCGTCAAACAAAGTTTGAGTGCGCTCACACCCTCACGCTCGTCATGATCCCTTTCGGGAAAATCTCCTCCGGCTTGGCGTGCCGCTTCGCGATGCCCTGCTCGTAGGTGTAGCGCAGCATCTGCTCCCAGGTCGGGCGGTTCTCCTCGATGCCATAAGGGAACGTGTCGCCGCCGAACAGGTCGCTCATCTTGCGCATGTAGGTCGGCAGCCACGCGACCGGATAGCGCGACACGGCGGGGTCCATCAGCCGCTCGATGCTGCGGCGCTTCGACTCGTTGAAGGCGTTGAGCATGTTGCGCGCGACCCACGGGTTCGCGTCGAGCACCTTCTTCTGCATCGAGATGATGTGCATGATCGGCCACACCTTGTGGGCCTTGTAGTATGTCTCCTCCATCTCCCAGAAATCCGGGAACAGGCGCACCACGTCGGGATGGCCCTGACGGAAGCAGTCCGGCGGCCGCGCGATCAGCGCGCAGTCGATCTCGTTCGACGCCAGCATGTCGCTGAGCGACTTGTCGCTCACGCGCGTGAGCTTCACGCCCTTCGGAAGATTGAGTTCGACCTTTTCGATGCGGCCCGGCTCGTTGGTGCCGGCTTGGTACCAGTGTACGTCCTTCAATCCGACGCCGTGCTCGTCGTTGAGCCAGCCGCGCATGTAGACCGCGGCGGTGTGCGCCCATTCCGGCGAACCGATGGTCTTGCCCTTCAAATCCTTCGCCGTGCGGATCTTGCTCTTCTTGTTGACGTAGAACGACGAGAACCGGAACAAGCGCGAGCACACGATCGGCAATCCGATTAGGTCGGAGTCCTTCCGGGTCACCTGCGCGCAGAATTTCGCGAACGACAATTCGCTCGCGTCCCATTCGCGGTTGAACGTCATGCGGGCGAAAATCTCGTGATGCCCGAGCATCGACCAGATCGTGTCGATGCCTTCGGCTTGCACGGTGCCGAGCCGGAAGTCGCGGAAGTGGTCGTAGTCGGTGGTGGCGATGGTGAGCCTGAGTTTGCTCATGTTGTCCTCGAAACGGGAAGGGCGGGCAAAGGAAGGGAGAGGTGATATTAGGGAACGCCACGCGTCCGTTGAAGCGCGCTCCGCCGTTCCGCAGGAACGAACGGTTGCGGCCTTCCTCAGCTTGAGAGCGGGCTAAATCAGTAACGCTGCGGCGCGAGATAGTCCGGCTGGGTGCGCTGGCCGCGAACCTGCGGACGCTGCTCGGACGAGCGTTCGTTTTGGGTGCGCTGCCGGGTTT
>JBFLYS010000055.1:0-23559 GCA_040756555.1 Pseudomonadota bacterium
GGATCGTACCAATCGGTCGGCTTCCGCCGGCTCTCGGGCAGCATGGTCTGCTTGATCGCCCCGGCGGTGTCCGCGAGGACAAAGCCGCGCTCGCGGTTCTGGTCGGTGATCTCGATCTTCCACAACAGCAGAGGCTGGCCGGCGCCGTCCGTCGGCTTGCTCAGGCCGATGTCGGTGACCTGGCCCTTCGGCATGCCGAGTTTCTCTTTTGCGGCGGTAACGAGCTTCGGCAGGATCGCCCAGTCGATCTCCTCGACGCCGAACGGCGCGTATGGCGCGCTGCCAATGGCAACGTCGGCGTTCACCGACCCCATTGCGCGCGCGAGCCCGTTGAGATTCCAGGTGTAGACCTCGCGCGCACTCAGGCTGCCGGACAACGGAATCGGATAGGACTTGTCCGGCCGGTTGGTCTCGAAACCCACGGACCTCGAAGTAACGTTGACCTTGAGCAGCACCGGCCCCTCACCCAGCACCGCGCGAAACGCGCGGCCGGCCTCGGCAACCTGATCGATCTCCTGGAGAAGATCGAGATTCTTCGCTCGATTGGTGTTTGTGAGGTCGGCGCGAATGATCGCGCCGCTGGCATCAGCGAAGATCTGCGCCGCCTCGCGGTCGCTGGTGACGCTGACACTCCAGCGCACCGGGCCGCTTGCCGGCGCCGGGATGATGTAGACCTGCCGCACGATTTCCATGCGCGAGACGCGGGCGGTATCTTCGAGCTTCGCGCGCTCGATGGCCGCGCGTGCAAGCTTGTTCGTCGCGGCGATATCGACGGAGTCGAGATCGAACAGATTATCCTCAAGATTGGGATTGATCAGATCGAGCTTCACCGGGTCGGGGCCGGACTGCCGCTCCCAACTGATGCCGGCCATGCTGACACGCGAGACGCGCCATTCATCGACGTGGCGCTTGTCCTTGGGGTCTTGCGCGCGAAGGGCGACTTGATCCGGCGTCACGACGATGCTGAGCGCACGGAGCTTGCTGTCGCCCATGCGCTCCTTGAGCATGGCGAAGGCCTGCTCGACCGCCTTGTCCTCATCGAAGAAGGAACCCGGATCGCCGATCTTGCAGCCGGCCAACAACACCAAACAGAGCAGAGACAGAACGCGTGCCAAGCGGAATTCAAAGAACCTGCGGGCGCAATGCATGGCCGGTCATTCCGAAGTCCCATAAACCGGGGACCGGTCTAACCTTAGCGCAAATCGTGGTGAGATTGAGCGTCAGGATTTTTCTGGCGGCGAATAGCGCCTGACTGTCACTGTCTCGCCGATATCGAAGGCCATCAGGTCTTCGCCGACCTCCAGGGGGCCGTCGTAGGTCTCACGCGTCTGGGCGAGGATGTCGTCGACCGTCATCGCAGGGATGGCCGGACTCGCCAGAAACACGAGGTGCGTGTAAGCGGCGAGCTTGGGCTTGGCCTGCGCGAACACCCGGCCGGCATCATGCGCGGTGGTGTGATGCGCCATGATGCGCTGGATGTAGGCTTCCTTCATCAGCTCATCCGGCGCGATGGCAACCTCGTGGACGAGAAGGTCGCATCCGAGACCGTATTTGATGACGTTCTCGTTGTAGCGCGTGTCGCTGGAGAACACCGCGGAGCGGCCGCGGTACTCGACGCGGTAGCCGTAGCACGGCTTGATGAGATCGCCATGATCTACCTCAAAGGCGGTCACCCGCACGCCGCCCTTGTCGTAAACCACGCCATCCTTGTCGTATTCGGTGACGCAGGTGGCGATGCCGGTCGGCGGCAGCTTTTCGTCGGCGATGCGGATCTTGATGTCGGCTGCGTAGGCGCGCTCGAGATTCTCCATCAAACACTTCGCACCGGTCGGGCCGATCACGTGCAGCGGCATCTTGCGGGTGCCGAAATGCGACTCCAGCCAGCCGGTGAGCCAGACGTCCGGCACGCCCACAGTGTGATCGGAATGATAGTGCGTCAGCAGCAGCGCATCGAGCCGCCCCATCGGCACTCCGAGCTGATAGAGTCTGATCGATGCCCCACGGCCCGCATCGATCAGAAGCTTTTGATCGCCGGCTTCGACCAGCGTGGCGGAACCGAATCGCTCGGGACTTGGGATCGGTGTTCCAGTCCCGAGCAGCGTCACCGTGAAGTCATTTCCATTTTTCATTGCGGCAGTTTGATTCCAGAGTCTTTGATCACTTTGGTCCATTGCGCGACCTGCGCATTGACCAGACTTCCGAATTCGGCCGGCGTGCCGCCTGCGGTTTCAGCGCCGACATTCATGAACGCCTGCTTTACGCTGGGCGTCGCGAGCGCCTTGTTGATCGCGGTGTTGAGGCGCGTGACGATCTCGGGCGACGTGCCGCTCTTCACGGCAAAGCCGACCCAATCCTCGACCACAAGGGTGGGGAAGCCCTGCTCCACGATGGTCGGCACCTCGGGGAGTGCCGCGAGACGCTTTGGCGCGGTGACGGCGAGCCCCCTCAGCTTGCCCGTCTTGATCAGATCGACCACTGGGAGCGAAGCGATGAACTGGAACTGGTTGGTGCCATTGATGAGATCAGCGATTGCCTGTGGGAACTGCTGATAGGGCACATGCGTTGCGCGCGTGCCGGTTTGCAGCTTGAACATTTCACCGATGAGGTGCGCGGGCGTTCCGAAGCCGCCAGAAGAGAACGTCAGCTTGTCCGGCTGGCTCTTGAGCAGCGCGACCAATTCAGAAACGGATTTCGCCGGCACGTTCGGATTGGCGACCAGCACGTTGTACGAGGTCGAGATCTTCGCCACCGGCGCGAAGTCGTTGCCGACGTTGAACGGCATGTTCGGCAGGAACGCGGGCGCTGCGCTGACCGGAAGCGACAGTGCGAAGATCGAGGTGCCGTCGGCGGGCTGCTTCAGAACGTCGCTGCCGCCGATCGTCTGTACGGCGCCAGGTTTGTTCTCCACGACAACGCGCCAGCCCTCGGCGTTCGTCAGCTCTGTCGCGATCACACGGCTGATGATGTCGGGCGGCGTGCTCGGTGCAGTCGGAACAACGATGCGGATCGGATTGGCCGGATAGGATTGGGCGGCCGCTTCCTGCAGGCAGCCAGCCGACAAAAGCGCGGCTAGCGCAATACCAAAGCGAAAAGAACAGCGCGGCGTATAGACCATTCGAAATCTCCCTAGGGTTCAGCCAATGGCCAACCCTAACCTGCCTGACGTCTGTTTCGAATCGCCGCGTCTGGCTGTCGCATGTTTGAAGCCCGCCGGGCGAACCGCCATCGGAAATAGCCAGCGTTTCACCTGGTGAAACGCCGGAAAATCGCCTAGCGTGACAGCGCTGTCAGGCGAATCGCGCAATGCCTCGAATCAAGACCATCAGATCCCTGGAACGCGGTCTGCGGGTCTTGAAATCGTTCCAAAGTCAACCGAACTGCGCGCTGCAAGACCTTCACCGCTCGACGAAGATTCCAAAGGCGACCCTGCTGCGTATTCTCGAAACCCTGCAGCGCGCCGGAATGGTGACGCGGCGTTTGGGTGACGGCCGCTATCGCATCAGTTCCGACTTTCTTCAGATTGCGCCGCGCAGTGCGCGCTACAGCCGCGTCACCGAGATCGCCGGGCCGGTGCTCGACCGGCTGTGCCGGAAGGTGCTTTGGCCCTCCGATCTGATGTTGCCGGCGGGCGATCACCTACAGATCGCAGAAACGAGCCAAGCGGTGACGCCGTTCAATCTCAAGGTCAGTCCCATCGGCGCACATGTAAACTATCTGATGAGCGCGGTTGGGCGCGCCTATCTCGCGTACTGTCCGGACAAGGAACGCGAGGAAATCCTCCGCAGGCTCCGCAAGTCCCGCAAACTCGTGGACAGACTCGCACGCGACCCGAAACGCTTCGAGCGAATTCTCGAGGAAACGCGCAAGCGAGGCTACGGCTTGCGCGACCCATCATTCGGCGGCGGCCCCTATGGACGCGAACCCATCGATGAAGGCGTCTCCGCGATCGCCGTTCCGCTTCGCGACGGCAAACAGGTCCATGGCGCGATCAACATCCTCTGGATCAGGACCGCGCATTCGATCGAGGATTTTGCAGCGATGCATTTTCGCGACCTGCAAAGCGCGGCGGCCGAGATTGTCGCCACACTGCGCGAGCCGGCGCGTTAGCGCTCCGAAACGAACGTCTCAAAACGCGTGCGCTGCGCCTGACGGATGTGTTCGCGCGCGGCCTCCTCGGCCGCATCCGGATCGCGCTTCTCGATCGCAGCAACGATGCGCCGGTGCTCTTCGTCGGTCTCAGGGCGGCGGTTCGGCACGCGGAACGTCGTGCTGTGCAGGAGCGCAAGCGAGTCGTTCAGCGTATCGAGCGTTTGCAACAGGTACTGATTGTGCGCAGCTTCGTAGATCGACTGATGAAAGCGCCGGTTGAGATTGATCAACGCCAATGCATCATCATCGGCTCCCGCAAGCTCGCGCTGCAAGCGGTAGAGAATTTCGATCTCGGCCTCGTTGGCGTGGCGCGCGGCGAAACGCGCCGCCGAGCCTTCGAGGATCTCGCGCATCGCGTAAAGCTCGAACACCTGCTGCTTCGAGAGCTGCGCGACCATTAATCCACGGCCAGGTCCGACGACCAGCAGGCCACGTTGCTGCAACCGTTGCAGCGCCTCGCGAACCGGCGTGCGGCTTACGCCAAGCACACCTGCGATTTCTTCCTCGCGAATGCGTTCGCCGTGCGCGAAGCGGCCTTCCCAGATCGCATCGCGCAAGCTGCCGTAGACGAAGTCGGCGCGCGACTGTGTTCGCAGCGCGTCCGCGTCATAGGCCCGAAGATGTCCTGCTGCCGGCTGGCTCATGGGGTTCCCTACCCGCCTGGAATAGCGATCCACGTTGATCTTTACAGTTGTATACAACAGAATACAATCTACGCAGGTGATGGAGCGGCACGGCGGCGCCTCTCCTTATACTGGCGCCATCCGGCGCCCGTGGTGCGGCCCACTTTTTTAAGGAGAGGCACATGGCCCTTCTCGACAGCGCAACCGAAACCCGCGGCTGGTATCAGGACGGTCTGCGCGGCTGGCTCGACCAGGTCCGGCAGATGGGCGAACTTCTCGATGTGAAGGGCGCGCACTGGGACGCCGAGATGGGCAGCCTCACCCAGATGCTGACTGAGAGCAGCAACAACACCGCACCTGCGATCCTGTTCGATGAAATTCCCGGATACTCGAAGGGCTTCCGCACGCTCTACGGACATTTCTCGACCATCAAGCGCGTCGCGCTGACGCTCGGCTTGCCGCTTCAGAATGACCGCAAGGTCGATATCGTGCAGCGCTATCACGCGCGCATGCAGAACATGAAGACGATCCCCCCGCGCTTCGTGAAGGACGGACCAATCCTTCAGAACGTGCTCGAAGGCGACAAGGTCGACGTCCTGAAATTCCCGGTGCCGCGCCATCACGAGAAAGACACGGCGCGTTACATCGGCACCGCATGCTGCGTGATGACGCAAGACCCGGACGCAGGCTGGTACAATCTCGGCGCCTATCGCTCGCAGGTCTATGACCGCAACACGGTCGGCTGCCAGATCACCGAGGGCAAGCACGGCCGCATCCACCGCGACAAGTATTTCGAGCGCGGCCAACCGATGAAGGTCGCGATCATCTGCGGACAGGATCCGCTGCTGTTCATGCTGTCGTCGTCGCCGCTGCCGGAGATCGGCGAGATGGATATCGCGGGCGGACTGCGCGGCGAGCCGATCGACGTGGTGCGCGGTCCCTACACCGGCTTTCCGATTCCGGCGAATGCCGAGATCGTTCTGGAAGGCGAAACGGTGCCGGGTCAGGTACGGCCGGAAGGCCCGTTCGGCGAATGGATGGGCTACTACTCCGACGACACGCAGCCGCGTCCCTACGTGAACATCAAAACGATCCTCTACCGCAACGATCCGATCCTGTGCTGCGCGCCGCAGCACAAGCCAGTGGACGAGACCGGCTTGCTCAAGGGCATCGCGGGCGCAGCGCAAATCTGGCGCGCACTCGATGCGTCCGGCGTGCCGGAGGTGCTCGGCGTGTGGAACCACGAAGCAGGCCCGGCGACACGCTTCACCGTCATCCAGATCAACCAGCGCTATCCAGGCCACGCGCGGCAGGCGTTGCACATTGCGGCGGCGTGCCAAGGCGGCGCCTACGCCGGCAAGTGGACGATCGTTGTGGACGACGACATCGACGCCGGCGAGCTCGACCAGGTGCTATGGGCAATGTGCACCCGCTTCGATCCGAACGTCGACATCGACCTGATCCAGAAAGCCTGGGCCTCGAAGCGCGATCCGCTTTATCTGCCTGGCAACTTCAACAATCGCGTGCTGATCGATGCCTGCATCCCCTACGAGATGAAACTGAAGAAGACCTTCCCAGTCGTGGTGGATGTGAGTGGCGATATGCGCGCCAAGCTGCGGGCGAAATTTCCGCACATCTTCCCGCCGATGTAACGATAGACTGTGCCGTCCGCGGAGGCGCGCGACACAGGAGCGAGGGTGCAGGCCGTGCAGCCGAAGCGCATGCGTCGAGTTTGGGCGCCCGCCGTCGCGGGATTGGCGGCATTGCTCGCGGCAGGAACAGCCGCGCGAGCCCAGAGCGTCGAGGAGTTCTATCGCGGCAAGACGATCAGCCTGATGATCGGCTTCTCGGTCGGCGGCGGCTACGACCTATACGCCCGGCACCTCGCGCGGCACATGGGCAAGCACATCCCCGGCAAGCCCACCATCGTGCCGCAGAACATGGCGGGCGCAGGCTCGCTCCGCGCGGCAAATTATATCTTCTCGGCGGCGCCGAAGGACGGCACCGCCTTCGGCACCTTCGCGCGCACCACCGGCATCAATCCTCTTCTTGAAAGCGGCGCGACCTTCGACGGCACCAAGTTCTCCTGGCTCGGCAGCGTAACCGACGACACCAGCGCTTGCGTCTCCTGGCACACCTCGCCGGTGAAGACCTGGAAGGACTTCCTGGAGAAGCCGATCACGCTCGGTGGCCAGGGCCCGAGCTCGGAGCCCGACATCTTTGCCAACCTCTACAAGAACCTCTACGGCGCCAAGGTGAAGCTCGTCGCGGGCTATCCCGGCACCAACGAGATCATGCTCGCGACGGAGCGCGGCGAGGTCGACGGCGTGTGCGGGATTTCATGGAGCACGATCAAGACGCGCCACGCGCAATGGCTCAAAGACAAGAAAATGACCATCTTCGTGCAGGCTGCGTTCAAGAAAGAGCCCGAGATGGGCGACGTGCCGCTCATCGTCGATCTTACCAAGGACCAGGAAACGCTTCAGATCATGAAGCTGTTTCTGACAGCGCAAGAAATGGCGCGGCCGTTTGCGGCGCCACCCGGCATCCCGGAAGACCGCAAGGCGGCGCTGATCACCGCGTTCGAAGCGACGATGAAAGATCCGGAGTTTCTCGCCGAGGCACAGAAGCTGAGCCTCGACGTGGCGCCTGTCACCGCGTCGCATCTGGACAAGATGCTGGCCGAACTCTACGCGACGCCGAAAGCTGTGCTGCAAAAGGCCGCGCAGGCGGTCGTGAAGTGAGTGTCGCTCTCCGCGCATGCCCGGTCTCGCGCCGGGCATGCACGTCTTCCTTCCTCGCGACGCAAAAGCAGGTAAGACGTGGAGGGCCGGGACACAGGCAAGCGACGCCGTTCTTGGGACGGCTAAGCCCGGCCATGACGAACTGATGGACCTATCGTGACTTCCAACCCGATCATCGGCTCCCGCACCCTTCGCCTCGAAGACGAACCGCTGCTCCGCGGCGCAGGGCGTTTCGTCGATGACATCAATGTCGCGGGAGCGCATCACGTCTCGTTCCTGCGGAGTCCGCATCCGCACGCCATCATCAAGGGCATCGATAAGGAAGCGGCGCTCGCCGTCCCCGGCGTCCATGCCGTATTCACGCTCGACGACATCGCCAAGGTGATGGTCCATCGCCGTATGGTGCGGCACTCGAACTCGGGCTTTGCGCTCGACAAGGCCTGGGCCTTTGCGCTCGCCAACGGCGAGGTGTCCTATGTCGGCGAGCCGGTGGCGATGGTGATCGCGGATTCGCGCTACATCGCCGAGGATGCCGCAGCGCTGATCAACGTCGACTACGAGATTCAGGATTTTGTTGCCGACGTGCGGCAAGCGGCGAAGTCTGCACCGATCCGGAAGGAACTTTCCACGAACGTCATCACCACCTACAAGGTGGGCTTTGGCGACATCGACGCCGCGTTCAAGAAGGCCGCGCATGTCTTTACGCGCGACCTCTGGCAGCACCGCGGCGGCGCACATTCGATCGAGGCGCGCGGCACCATTGTCGAGTATCGCGGCTCGGACGGCGGCATCACGGTCCATTCCTCGACGCAGAAGGCGCACGATCTTCAGCAGACGCTGACGTCGCTGATGGATTTCGACGAAAGCCTCCGTGTGGTTGCCCCGGATATCGGCGGCGGCTTTGGCGCCAAGCTCTGCGTCTATTCCGAGGATGTGGCGCTGGTAGCCGCGTCAAAGCTGCTGAAGCGCTCACTCAAATGGACCGAGGACCGGCGCGAATATTTCACCAACGCGGTGCACGAGCGCGATCAATACTGGACACTGGAGATCGCGGTCGATGCCGACGCCAAGGTGCTCGGCATCCGCGGCAAGGTCCTGCACGACACAGGCGCCTACACGCTGCAGGACCCGAATATTCCATACAACTCGACTTCGACGATGAGCGGGCCATACATCATCCCTGCACTCGGGATCGATGTGACGATCGCGCTCAGCAACAAGACGCCGGTCTCGTCGGTGCGCGGCGCAGGCTATCCGCAAGCCGCCTTTGCGATGGAGCGGATGCTCGATCTCGTCGCCCACGAAATGAAGCTCGATCGCGCCGAGGTGCGGCGGCGCAATCTCATTCCAGCATCGAAGATGCCGTACCAGAAGCCGATCAAGGCGCGCTCCGGCGTCACGATCCAGTACGACAGTGGTGACTATCCCGCCTGCCAGGCGGAAGTCCTCAAGGTCGCGGGCTGGGATGACTTTCCGAAGCGCCAGGCCGAGGCGCGCAAGCAAGGCCGCTATATCGGCATCGGGTTGTCGCATGGCGTGAAGGGCTCGGGGCGCGGGCCGTTCGAGTCCGGCCTCGTGCGGATCTCGCGCACCGGCAAGATCACGGTGTTCACCGGTGCTTCGGCGATGGGCCAGGGGCTCGGCACGGCGCTGGCGCAGATCACCGCAAGCCAACTCGGCGTGCCGGTCGAAGATGTACGGGTGGTCGCAGGCGACACTGCTGGTGTGTCGCTGGGTCTCGGCGGCTTCGCGAGCCGGCAGACGGTCACTGCGGGCTCCTCCGTCATGCTTGCGGCAAAGGCCGTCGCCGACAAGGCAAAGAAGGTCGCCTCGCATGTGCTGGAGGCTGCGGAACACGATCTCGAAGTTGCTGACGGCGTGGTGCGCGTGGTCGGCGCGCCGCAACTCAACATGAAGCTCTCGGAGATCGCGCGCATTTTGCAAGGCGCGCCGGGCTACGGCTTTCCGCCGGGCGTCGATCCCGGCCTCGAGGCCAACGTGATGCACCGCACCGACGCTCTCGCCTACGCCAACGCCTGCCACGCGGCGGAGGTCGAGGTCGATCCGGAGACCGGCGAAGTCAAAGTCCTGCGTTATATCGCGCTCCAGGACTCCGGCATTCTCATCAATCCGATGATGGTCGATGGTCAGGTGCAGGGCGGCGTCGCGCACGGCATCGGCAACGCCTTCTATGAATGGATGGGTTACGATGACGCGGGTCAGCCGGTGACGACGACGCTGGCCGACTATCTCCTGCCGACGGCGACCGAAGTGCCGATGATGGAGACGCTCTACAAAGAGACGCCCTCGCCGCTCAACCCGCTCGGTGTGAAGGGCGTCGGCGAAGCTGGGACGATCCCGGCCGCGGCCGCTCTGATCTCCGCCGTCGAAGACGCGCTGTCGCCGTTCAACGTGCGCATCGGCGACACGCCGATCTCACCGATGAAACTGGTGCGGATGATCCGAAACGGACACGCCGCGTCATGACCGCCCGCCCCACCCTGATCCGCGGCGCGCGCGTCTACGATCACGACGGGGACGTGCATCAGCCCGCGGTCGCAGATCTGCTGATCCGCGGCGAGAATATCGAGCGCATCGCGCCGAACATTGCAGCGCCGGACGGCGCAGAAGTCATCGACGCCAGCGGGAAGCTGATCGTGCCGGGCTTCGTCAACGCGCATTATCATTCGCACGACGTGATGGCGAAGGGCCTGTTCGAGGAAATGCCCTTCGATATCTGGACGCTGCATTCCAACCCCAGCCAGTACGGCAAGCGCTCGCACAAGGAAGTGCGGCTGCGCACGCTGATCGGCGCGGCTGAGATGCTGAAGAACGGCATCACCACCGTGCAGGATTTCCTGACACTGGTGCCACAGGACGAAGAGTATCTGGACACTGTGTTGTCCGCCTACGAAGAAGCCGGCATCCGCGTGGTGTTCGCGGTCGCGGCGCGCGATCTCGCGGCCCTCGACATTGCGCCGTTCATCCCGAAGGACATGCCGGAGGCGATCCGCAAGCGCATCGCCGGCGAGAACCGCTCTGCCAAGGCCGAACTCGACTTCGTCGAAGGCCAGATCAAGCGGCTCGGCAAGAATCCATGGCCGCGCATGACCTGGGCGCTGGCGCCGTCGGCGCCGCAGCGCTGCTCGGCGGAACTGCTCGAAGGCATCGCAGCACTGTCGCGCACATACGATCTTCCGGTGTTTACACACGTCTACGAGACACGCATCCAAGCGGCAGCCGCAAGGCTGACGTCCGATCCTGACGCGCTCCTGCTCAATGTCCTTTCGCGCGCCGGGCTGATGAACGACCGGCTCAGCATCGTGCATGGCGTATGGCTCACCGCCGCCGACATCGCGACGATTGCTGAAGCTGGCGCCCGCGTGGTGCACAACCCGATCAGCAATCTGAAGCTCAAGAGCGGCGTCGCGCCGATCCTCGATCTCCACAAGGCGGGTGTCGATGTGGCGCTCGGCTGCGATAATTATTCGTGCGCGGAAACGCAGAACATCTTCGTCGCGATGCGGATGCTCTGCCTCCTGCCTGCCGTAACCCATCCCGAGCCAGGACCGATCAACGCAGCCTATGCGCTGAAATCAGCGACGCTGTCAGGCGCTCAGGCCGTCCGCCTCGGCGGCAAGATCGGCGCGCTTAAGCCCGGCATGGCCGCGGACTTCATGATCCTCGATCTCAACGAGCCGTCGTTCGTGCCGCTCAACAGCGCCGCGCGGCAGGTTGTCTTCGCTGAAACCGGACGCGCGGTCGAAAGCGTCTACGTCGCCGGCAAGCCGGTCGTGCGCGGCGGCAAGCTCACCACCATCGACGAAGCGGCGCTCGCGGCCGAAGTGGCCGAAATCGCGCCTGCGTTCCGCAAGGATGCCGAAGCGCTGGCCGGACGCAACGCCGATCTCGCAACACCCATTCTCGCCGCCAATCGCGCGGCCTGGGATGTTCCGCTCGAATTCAGCCGCTACATCGGCCACCGAAAGGATCGCTGACGCGGCACGGCTTTTGCTTTTTGAAAGTTTTGGCCTGAACGACAACAAGGATCGAAGCCATGTTCAAAGCAGTCCGTACCGCCGCCGCGCTGGCGCTGCTCTCCGCCGCTCCTGCCTCTGCGCAAACGTGGCCATCGCGGCCTCTCAGCATGGTGGTGCCTTTCGCGGCCGGCAGCGCGTTGGACACGGTCAGCCGCATCCTCGCCGCGCGGCTATCCGAGGTTTTGGGCCAACAGGTCGTTATCGAGAACGTCGGCGGCGCCGGCGGCATGACCGGTACATCGCGCGTGGCAAAAGCAGAGCCTGACGGCTACACGTTCGTGATCGGCGGCGTCGACACCTTCGCGATCAACCAGACGCTCTACAAGAAGCCGCTCTATAACGCGGCGACCGATTTCGAGCCCGTGGCCCTGATGGTCGAGCAGCCGATCGTTCTGATCGCACGCAATGACCTTCCAGCCAACGACATGAAGGGCTTCATCGAATACGCGAAGGCCAACAAGGACAAGATGCAGTACGGTTCGGCGGGCTTGGGTTCAGGCTCGCACCTCGCCTGCGCGCGGCTGAACGCCGCCATCGGCGCCGAAACAACCCACGTGCCCTACCGTGGATCGGCGCAGGCCTTTCAGGACATGATCGCCGGACGCATCGACTATTTCTGTGCGCTCGGCGCTGCGGCCATCGGGCCGCTCGAAAGCAAGACCGTGAAGGCGATTGCAATCCTCACAAAAGAGCGCTCGTCCCTGTTCCCGGAGCTCGCCAGTGCTCACGAGCAGGGCTTGAAAGATTTCGATTCTTATTTCTGGAGTGCTTTGTTCCTGCCGAAGGGCACGCCGCCAGACATCGTGAAGAAGCTGCATGATGCCGGCGTCGCGACGCTGGATACGCCTTCGACTCAAGAGCGGCTCAAGAAGGCCGGCACAACCGTCGTCGGGCCAGATCGCCGTTCGCCGGCCTATCTCAAGACGTTCGTCGAAAAGGAGGTCGCGCAGTGGGCGACGACGATCAAGGCCAGCGGCGTCAGTCTGGACTAGCGCGACGTTGAATCTGCCAGAGCGTTAAATCTGGGAAGCGACGCTTTCGAGACCAAGGACGCGCGCGAGTTGGCGCACTTCCTTCTTCTGGTCCTCGCGAAGCCGCATCAGGAGAGGCATCGCCGCCCACACAAGGCTCTGAACCTCGGGGCTATTCACATCGATCTTGGACGCAGCCGCGTACGTGCTCTTGTTGCGGACGCCGCGCGCATGCTTGCGCACCACGTCGAGCAGCGCGGCTTCGACTGCAGGCCAGTATTCCATCTGCGATTCGGTGAGGCGCAAGCGGGTCTTGATGCTTGCGATCTGCGATTCGTCGAGAATAGCGTTCTTGTGTTCCGGCGGCGAAGGCGGCAACGGAATTGCGGCGCGCTTCGTTTTTTCCGGTGCAACGGCCGGCGGCTGGGCCGTCACGACATCAGGCGTCGTGGGAGCAAGCGCCATCGGAGCGGGCTGTTCGGCGGGCGTCATGCGGAAGCCGGACGGCAATTCCGCAGGGATGTGACCGGAGTCGACTGACGCGAGCTGAAACGCCGGAGCGAAGGCTTGCGCCGATGCTTGAGTGACCGGGAGGCGATCTGCTTTGGCGGTGTGATTGGACTGCTGGAGGACGGCGGGCTCGAAGGCCGCTTCGCTCGGTTCTGTGGAATAAGCACTCCAGCCGACCACGGCGGCTGCGGAGGTGCCAGCGGTGCAAGTGAAAAGAACCAGAAACCGGGCGGCTTTCCTGAACAACGTCACGCTTCCCCCGACGCCTTCCGTTACGCGAGCGGTTCTACTCGCAAAGTAAGATTAATTACGGCTTAACCATGCCAAACCGTTGAAAACTCACGGTTTCATCTCTGTCTTGGTTAAATCGCGCCCTCTGCCGCGAGAAGATCCCCGCACCGCACAGTCGGTACCTACCGCTCCTTTCGAGCAAAAGGATGACGCGCTCGGGGCAAGCCTGCGTCAGGCCGGCGCAGTGGCCTTCATGCGCTTGGCCGCGTCGAGGGCCGCATTGACGATGCCTTGATAGCCCGTGCAGCGACAGAGATTGCCGGAGATCGCGATGCGAACCTCCTGCTCCGTCGGGTCCGGATTGTCTTTGAGGAATTCGAGCAGCGTCGTCAGCATGCCCGGCGTGCAGAAGCCACACTGGAGGCCGTGGTTGTCGCGGAACGCCTCCTGAAGCGGATGCAGCTTGTCAGCGCTTGGCGCGATGCCCTCGACGGTGAGGATGTCGTGACCGTTTGCCTGCACCGCGAGCATCAAGCACGAGCGCGCGGAGCGCCCGTCGAGCAGGATCGTGCAGGCGCCGCAGACGCCGTGCTCGCAGCCAAGATGCGTTCCCGTGAGGCCCAGCTCGTAGCGGATGAAATCCGCGAGCGTAATGCGGACCGGCACTTCGCGCTCGTAGGTCTTTCCGTTGACCTTTACACTGATGCTTCGTTTCTCGCTCATCAGTGCACCACCGGCATGGATTTCAAACCGCATGCCTTCTCCAGCGCGCGGCGCGACAGCACCGCGGCAAGATGCTGGCGATATTCGGCGGTCGCGTGGATGTCTTCCGTCGCGTCGATCGAGCGGCAGCTTTCACAGGCCGCGCGGAACAGATCGGAGCTTGGCGCCTGGCCAGCAATCGCCTGTTCGGCCTCGGTGCAGCGCACAGGAGCCACGCCGACACCGCCGACCGTGACCGAAGCCTTGGTGATCTTGCCGCCGCCGACTTCGAGCAGCACGGCCGCTGAAACGATGGCGAAATCGCCATGCCGGCGCGCGAACTCGACGAAAGCCGACTTGTGATCCTTCGACCAGATCGGAAAGCGGATCGCAGTCACGATCTCGTTCAATTCGATGGAAGGTGTCATGAACGCCACCGGGAATTCCGCAAAGGGAATCTCGCGCCGTCCGTTCGGCCCCTCGACAACAACTGTCGCATCGTGCGCGGCTGAAACCGCAACCAGTTCCGCTGCCGGATCGAGATGGCAGAGCGAGCCGCCGATGGTGCCGCGGTTGCGGGTCTGTCGGTGGCCGATCTGGGTGATGGCGTGGTTGAGCAGCGGAACCTTCGCCTTCACCAGGTCAGAGAATTCGATGTCGCGCTGGCGCGTCATGGCGCCGATCTCCAGCACGCCGTTTGCTTCCCTGATGTAGGACAGGCCATCGACTTGATTGAGATCGATGACATGGTCCGGCAGCACGAAGCGCATGTTGAGCATCGGCATGAGCGACTGGCCGCCGGCGAGAAGCTTGGCGTTGTCCAGCGTGCTCAGGAGACCGACAGCCTCGGCAACGGTCTTGGGATCGTGGTATTGGAAGGGCGGTGGTTTCATGTTGGATCGATTATAGGAAACCGTCGTGAGATTGAGCAACGGCCCGATGTGTCGCTGGTTGATCGTCATTATTGTCGCGGTTCTCACGGGCGGAACGCAACCCGTGCGGGCGCAGAACACCGTTGCGGATTTCTACCGCGGCAAAACCGTCACGCTGACGGTCGGCTACAGCTCCGGCGGGGGGTACGACACCTACGCCCGCATCCTGGCCCGCCACTTGGGCAAGCACATTCCCGGCAATCCGCAGATCGTGGTGCAGAACGCGCCCGGCGCCGGCTCCATGCGTGCAGCCAACGCGATCTACAACGTGGCACCCAAGGACGGCACCGCGATCGGCATGTTCGGCCGGGGCATCGCGCTTGAACCGCTGATCGGCACCAGCCCGGCACAGTTCGAGGCGCAGAAATTCACCTGGCTCGGCAGCGGCACCGAAGAGGCCGCCGTCGTTGTCGTATCGGCCGCAAAAGGCATCAAGACCTGGGCCGATATGACGGGAAAGCCGTTCACTGTCGGCGGCGAGGGCACCGGCTCCGATCCCGACGTTTATGCGCTGATGCTGAAGAATGTGTTCGGCGTGAAGCTGAAGCTCGTCAGCGGCTATCCCGGCACCGCGGAGATGGCGCTCGCGATCGAACGCGGCGAGGTGGACGGCCGCGCGAGCTGGTCATGGTCGAGCCTGAAATCGCTGAAGCCGGATTGGATCAGCGGCAACAAGGTGAGCCTGCCGGTGCAACTCAACCTGACGAAGAGTCCCGACCTGCCAAACGTGCCGCTGCTCGGCGAGTTCGCGGCGAACGAACGGCAGCGCCAGATCATGAAACTGGTGCTGAGCCGGCAGACGATGGGCCGTCCGTTCATGGCGCCACCGGGCGTCCCGGCAGACCGCGCGGCAGCGCTGCGCAAGGCGTTCGACGCAACGACGAAGGACCCGGAATTCCTGACGGAGGCAAAGCTGCGCGGACAGGAGGTCAATCCGGTGAGCGGCGCGGCGCTCGATAAGTTGCTCGCCGAGCTTTACGCCACGCCGAAGGACGTTATCGCCGAAACCAAGGCTGCGATCAGCGGCAATTGATTAAACCGGAAGCGATCATTCGCCCCTGATGTTCGCCGCCTTGATGATCGGCGTCCAAAGCTTGATCTCGTCCTGCATCAAGGCTGCGAGTTGCTGCGGCGTCGAGCTTGCGGACTCGACGCCGAGCACCTCGAACCTCTGCTTGATCGCAGGCTCGGCGAGCATCTGCGCCATGCCGTCGTTCATCTTTCTCAGAATCTCCGGTGGAGTCTTGGCGGGTGCGAACAGGCCGTACCATGAGGTGACGCCGTAACCTGGCACGCCGGCTTCCGCGTAGGTCGGAAGCTCAGGCGCGAGCGTGGAACGCTTCGGCGTCGACTGTGCGAGCCCGCGCACCTGTCCTGAACGCACGGCCTGAAGCAGCGAGCCGGTGGTGTTGAACATTGAATCGATCCGGCCGGTGATGAGGTCCGTCATCGCGCCGGCCGCGACGCCTCGATAAGGCACATGCGTGATGTCGACATTCGCCATCCTCTTCAGAAGCTCGGCGGCAAAGTGAGGCGTCGTGCCGATGCCGGGTGTCGCGAATGTCACCTTGCCGGGATTGGTCTTCGCGGCGTTTAGATAATCTTGCAGTGTCTTGATTGGAGACACAGGCGAGACCACGACAAGATTCGGATAATTTCCGATCAGCGACACCGGCGCGAAATCCGCGATCGGATCGTAGCTCAGCGCCGTGAACAGCAGCGGCATGATCGGCAGCGAGCCGGGGCTGAACAGCATCGTGTAGCCGTCGGGCGGCGCATGCGCGACCGTGTCATGCGCGAGATTGCCGCCCGCACCGGCCTTGTTCTCGACGACGACCTGCTGACCCCAGATTTCCGACAAGCGGTTCGCGATGATGCGCGTCGCGGAATCCGCGCCGCCGCCCGGCGGAAAACCGACGACGAGACGCACGATGCGCGTCGGCCATTGCGAGCCTTGCGCGAGCGACAGATTCGGCAGCGCAGGCATCGCCAGGGCGGCAGCACCCAGGCGCAGAAATTTCCGGCGTTGAATTGTCATTGGCGTTCCCCCTCGAACGCCCCGCGAGCCCCCTCGCGGAGACGTCACAGTCAAACTGTAACAGCGGCCTCCCGCGAAAAACGACTGAGAAATCGCGATTTTTTCGCACTTGACGGCAGCCCTTGGCTTGTGTATTTAACCTACAAGTTAATTAGCTGATTGGTTAAATACATGGCCACGGATCGCCTCAGCGCCACCTTCGCAGCCCTCGCCGACCCGACCCGCCGGGCGATCCTGGCGCGGCTGACGCTCGGCGAGACCTCGGTGAACGAGCTCGCAAAACCCTTCGAGATGAGCCTGCCGGCCGTCTCCAAGCACCTGAAGGTTCTGGAGAACGCGGGCCTGATCACCCGCGGCCGCGAGGCCCAATGGCGGCCCTGCAAGATCGAGACGCAGGCGCTGCGCAGCGTCGACGAGTGGCTCGAGAACTATCGCAAGCTCTGGGAAGAGCGCTTCGATCGGCTCGACGACTACCTGCGCGAACTTCAGGCGCAGGGTCACGGCAAAGAAAAAGAGAAGACCAAGGAGACGAAACGTGGCCGCAAGAAATAGCAGCATCGATCTTCGCCGCGACCCGAAGGCGATCATCGCCACACGCGAATTCGACGCACCGCGTGCATTGGTGTTCGAGGTATGGACCGATCCCAAGCACCTGGCGAAATGGTGGGGCCCGAACGGCTTTACCACCACGACCTCTCGCTTCGAAATGAAGGCCGGCGGTATGTGGCGTTTCGTGATGCACGGGCCGGACGGCCGCGACTACGAGAACCGCATCACCTTCGACGAAATCGTTCCGCCCGACCTCATCCGTTACCACCACGGCGGCGGCGATGACGTGGAACCGGTGCAGTTTCGCACCACCGTCACATTCGAGGAGCTAGAGCGGAGCCTGACGCGCGTCACGCTGCACGCGACGTTCCCGTCCGCCGCCGAACGCGACCGCGTGATCAAGGAATACGGCGCCGCCGAGGGCGCGCAGCAGACGCTGGCCCGCCTCGCCGACTATGTCGCGAGCCGCACACCATCGAAGCAATCCGCCTGAGCCATTTGTAGCCGAGAGGAGTACCCGATGAAGATGTCCACCAAGACGATCATGCCGTGCCTCTGGTTCGACACTGAGGCCGAAGACGCGGCCAACTACTATTGCTCGGTGTTCAAGAATTCGAAGATCAACAGCATCGCCCACTACGGCGAAGAGGCAAAAATGCACGGCAAGAAGCCCGGCTCCGTGCTGATCGTCGAGTTCGAGATCGAAGGCCATAAATTCACCGCGCTGAACGGCGGGCCGCAGTTCAAGTTCGACGAAGCCGTCTCGTTCCAGATTGTTTGCGAGACCCAGGCCGAGGTCGACTACTTCTGGAACACGCTCACCGAAGGCGGCTCGGAAGGCCCGTGCGGCTGGCTCAAGGACAAGTACGGCCTGTCCTGGCAGATCTTTCCCGCCCCGATGATGAAAATCCTTCAGAGCAAGAAAGCGCCGAACATCCAGCGCGCGATGAACGCGATGATGCAAATGAAGAAGCTGGACATCGCCGCGATCGAGAAAGCCTACGCCGGCTGATTTCCCCTTCCCTCACCAATAACGATCAAACCAAAAGGACCGTGTCATGGCAGTTACCCCCTACCTCTTCATCGACGGCCGCTGCGACGAGGCGATCGAGTTCTACAAGAAGAACCTCGGCGCCAAGGTCGAGATGCTGATGCGCTTCAAGGAAGCGCCCGGCCACACGCCGCCACCCGGCACAGAGAACAAGATCATGCACGCCTGCGTCACCATCAACGGCGCACCGGTCATGATGTCGGACGGTCATTGCACCGGCAAAATGAGCTTCTCGGGCTTCTCGCTCTCGCTCGACTTCAAGACCCTGGCCGAAGCCAAGAAGACGTTCGACGCGCTGGCCGAAGGCGGTCAGGTGACACAGCCGCTGATCGACACCTTCTTCGCTGAAGGCTTCGGCATGGTCTCCGACAAGTTTGGCGTCGGCTGGATGTTCCTCGCCGCTCCCAAGAACCCGCAGTGAACAACATCACACCCAAGGGCATACAGTCATGAGTGACGCAACAACCGGCGCCGATTTCGTCATCTCCCGCACCTTCGACGCACCGCGCGAGCTCGTTTGGGAGTGCTTCACAAAACCCGAGCGCATGAAGGAATGGTGGGGACCGAAAGGCGTCACCGTCGTCCATTCGAAAATGGATCTGCGCGTCGGCGGCACTTACCTCTACGGGATGAAGAACCCGGACGGTTCGGTGATGTGGGGCCGTCAGGTCTATCGCGAGATCACGCCGCCGTCGCGGCTTGTCTTCATCAACTCGTTCTCCGACGAACACGGCGGACTGAGCCGTCACCCGATGGCGCCGACATGGCCGATCGAGATGTACTCGGTCTACACCCTCGAAGAGCTACCGGGCGGCAAGACCAAGTTCACCGTTCTCTGGCGGCCATACAACGCCACCGCCGAGGAGCAGAAGACCTTCGACGCCGGCCACGAGTCCATGCGCGGCGGCTGGGGCGGCACACTCGACAAGCTCGAGGCCTATTTCACCAAGGCAAAGTGACACAGACGCACTGACGCCGACAAAACCAAGGAGAGTTTCATGTACGTCGATGGATTCGTGGTGCCGGTTCCGAAGAAGCGGATCGGCGACTACCGCAAGATGGCCAAGGCCGCGGGCAAAGTCTGGATGGAGTACGGCGCGACCGGCTTCTTCGAGGCCGTGGCCGATGACGTCAGCGTCGGAAAGGTCACATCGTTTCCGCGCAGCGTGAAGCAGAAGAAGGACGAGACCGTGATGTTCTCGTGGATCACCTACAAGTCGCGCGCGCAGCGCGACAAGGTGAACAAGCTGGTCATGAAGGACGAGCGCATCGCCAAGATGATGGGCAGCAAGGCACCGTTCGATGGCAAGCGCATGATCTACGGCGGCTTCAAGACCATCGTTGAATTCTGATCGATCACAAGCAACACGCCGCCGGCATCGGGCCGGCGGCGAATGATCCGCACTAATTTGAATGGGGCGATTCATGGGTACAATTGATGTCATGCCGGTTTCCAAAACCGCGCTCTGGACGGGCCGCATCATGAGCGGCATCGTCATCCTCTTCCTGATTTTCGACGGCGGCATCAAGCTGTTCCCGCTCGATATCGTGATCGAGACATCACGCCAGCTCGGCATCCCGGAGCATCTCGCGCCCACGCTCGGCGTCCTCACCCTGCTCGGCACCGCGCTCTACGCGTTCCCGCGCACGTCCGTGCTCGGCGCGATCGTGCTCACCGGATACATCGGCGGCGCGATCTACGTGCATGTCCGCGCCGGCAGCCCGCTGTTCAGTCACACGCTGTTCGGCGTCTATCTCGCCCTGCTGATCTGGGGCGGCCTCTATCTGCGCGATCCCCTCCTTCGCGCGCTTATCCCTTTCCGTCAGTAAACCCGCGTCTCAAAGGAACAAACCATGTTGACCATTATTCTGATTGCAATCGCACTCGTCATCGCCGCGATCCTGATCTATGCGGCAACCAAGCCCGACACGTTCGCTTACCAGCGCAGCACGACGATCAATGCGCCGGCGGAAAAGATCTTTCCGCTGATCAACAGCCTCAAAGCCTTCACGACCTGGTCGCCGTTCGAAAAAGACCCGACCATGAAGCGCGAGTTCTCCGGCCCGGAGGCCGGTCCCGGCCAGCTCTATGTATTCTCCGACAAGAGCTGCGCAGGCGACTGCTCCGTGCTCGCCGAAGTGCCGAACGAGGCCGTGTCCATGCGGCTGAAGATGACCAAGCCGTTCGCCTGCGACAACTCGGTGCAGTTCACGCTGGTGCCGAATGGTTCGGGCACGCATGTGACCTGGGCGATGAGCGGCAAGCAGCCGTACATGGCCAAGCTCATGAGCACCTTCATCAACTGCGAAAAAATGTGCCAAGCGCAGTTCGACGAGGGGCTCGCGAAGCTCAAGTCCCTCACCGAACGCTGAGCCACGCTTTTCGCCGGAGACCATCATGTCCCTCACCGACGACAGACCGCGCCAGCGTGAACTCGTCATCGACCGCGTGTTCGATGCGCCGCGCGAGCTGGTGTTCAAGATGTGGACCGAGCCGAAGCATATGGCGAGGTGGTGGGGTCCGCGCGATTACCCGGCGGGCGAGATCAATGCCGACGTGCGGCCGGGCGGCAGGTACCGGCACAGCCTTATCTCGTCAGCCGGCGACATGACCCTGTGGCTCTACGGCACGTTCCGCGAGATCGTGCCGCCGGAGCGGCTCGTCTTCACCTTCGCGTGGGAGGAGGAAGGCGAGCGCGGGCTCGAGACCATCGTCACCATCGACTTCAAGGACGAAGGCAGGAAGACACGGATGCTGTTCCGGCAATCGCCGTTCCAGTCCGACGTCGAATGCGACGGCCATGGGATGGGCTGGAACAGCTCGTTCGACCGCATGGACGATTACATCGAAGAAGCTGTGCAGGGGTAACGCATGTCCGCAACCGCTCAACCGACCGCCACCCGCGACGTCACGCTCACCCGCGTGTTCGACGCGCCACGGTCACTCGTCTGGAAATGCTGGGTCGAGCCCCAGCACCTTGCAAAGTGGTGGGGACCGAAGGGTTTCACCAATCCGGTCTGCGAGATGGACGTGCGTCCCGGCGGCCGCATCTGGGTCGTGATGCGCGGACCGAAGGACACGCCGTACGATGCCGACTTCCCGATGTCGGGGACCTTCCACGAGATCGTGGAGCCGGAGCGCCTGGTCTTCACCGCGGTTGCCGAAGACAAAGAAGGCAATCCCCTGCTTCGCTCGCACACCACGGTGACTTTCGAAGAGCAACCAGGCGGGAAGACCAAGGTCACGGTCGAAGCCCGCGCCGTCGGCATTTCGCCGCTTGCGCCGCAGATGCTCGCCGGCATGGACGAAGGCTGGCGTCAGAGCCTCGAGAAGCTCGCCGAGCTCACCGCACAAATGCATTCATAAAGGCGTTCATCATGTCCCTCACCCTGCACTATCACCCGCTGTCGTCGTTCTGCATGAAGACGCTGGTCGCGCTTTACGAGAACGGAACCGCTTTCAAACCGCTGCTGGTCAATCTCGGCGAAAAGGAATCGCGCGAGGCGTTCTTGAAGGTCTGGGCGATCGGGAAGTTTCCGGTCTTGCAGGACGACGCACGCAACGAGATCGTTCCGGAGTCCACCACCGTCATCGAGTATCTCGACCAGCACTATCCGGGAAAAACGAAATTCATTCCCGACGACAAGGCTCTTGCGTTGGAGGTGCGGCAGGCCGACCGGCTCTACGACCTCTACATTCACATGGAGATGCAGAAGGTGATCGGCGACCGCCTGCGTCCGGCCGACAAGAAGGACCCCTATGGCGTCGAGCAGGCGCGCAACCGGATGCGCACCGCTTACGACATCATGGACAAGACGATGGCGACGCGGACGTGGGCGGTCGGCGAAACGTTCACGCTCGCGGATTGCTCAGCGTGCCCCGCGCTCTACTACGGAAACAAGGCGACGCCGTTCGAGGACACGCACAAGAACCTCGCCGCCTATTACCACCGGCTTTTGAAGCGGCCTTCGTTCGCTCGCACCCTTGAAGAATCCAAGCCGTATTTCCATCTGTTCCCGAAAGGATGACTGCGACAATGCTCGCTCAACGCCTCCCTTGGCCAACACCTCAACGTGGTGCTATTTCAACATCCATGACAAGCATTGCCGATCTCGCGCCGGGCGAGCGCGTTATTCTCATTAGCCGCGTGGTCGATGCGCCGCGCGATCTCGTGTTCGAGGCATTCACGAACCCGAAGCATCTCACACGGTTCTGGGGTCCGAAGGGCTTCGACTGCACCGACTGCAAGGTGGACCTGCGCGTCGGCGGCACGTTCAGCATTCTGATGCGCGGCCCGGACGGCAACAGCTATCCGGCGATGGGCGTTTATGAAGAGGTCACGCCGCCGGAGCAGATCGTCTATTCGGGCACGGCGAACGAAGGCCATCCGTGCGGCGGCGGCATTCCGCCCCGCTCGACCGTGACGATGCGTTTCACCGAGGAAGGCGCGAAGAGGACGAAGATCGTGGTCCACTCGCTGCTTCAGACGGTAGCAGACAAGGAAGCCGCGATCGCCGGCGGCTTCAGCATCGGCTGGAACGACAGCATCGACCGGCTGGCGGATTTCTTGGCGAGCCGGGCGTAGTGGTCGCTCCGCCTTGATGATGGCCACCAACTCCCCTGTCGTCCCCGCGAAAGCGGGGACCCAGTGCCACCATTCTTTGTATTTGCGACAAGGAAGAGTTGGATCCCCGCTTTCGCGGGGATGACAGCGGAGGTTGGCGCGACGATTGTGCGTCACGTCAAATATTCAGATTCAATTTTCAAACAGCCCGGTCTCAAGCACGCACGACCATTCACACCGGGGCTAGTTCCGGCGCCCGGCCGCCGTCTTCCCTTTTCCCTTCGGGCAAGCCCGAGGGGATGGAGCGCTGAGCAGCGCAACCATCAATTCACGCCTTGCGGCGTGGCGCGTCTTTTCGCTCGAAAGACACGCTCGCCACCCAGCGCTCCATCGCGGTGCTCGTTGCGATCGTGGACCGCAACTCAGCTCCGGGCCGGGTTTCCTGGGACGTGGG
>JBFLYS010000056.1:0-22419 GCA_040756555.1 Pseudomonadota bacterium
GCGGTGCTTACGCGAAGAATTTTCGAAATTGGCCAGCTTGTCGACAGGCTCCTAACCTACTGAAACTCGTTACCTTTTTCCGCTTCCTTTCAGGCCGAAACCCCTTGACATCCGCCTTCGGAGGGCAGCGCTCTATCCAGCTGAGCTACGGGTGCGTTCGGCTCTGAATACCCGAAGCGGGCCGGGGCGGCAACGGGTGGGATTTTCGGCGGATTTGAGGGTGGGGGTGTGGCGCAAGGCTCCGAAGCCAGAGGTCACAAGTTCGAATCTTGTCGGGCGCACCGGAAAAGATGTGCCGAGGGTGTGGCGGTACGGTTGACGCGGAAGCGTGCGAACTGCGCGATTTAAACGCGTGTATTTCCGAGGCCCCAATTCAGCCTGAAACCGCAAAATCGGTTGGCACTTTTGCCGTCTTGGCTTAAAGCACCCACATCACTCAACCCGTGGACCTATTCGGTAGCAATGAATCGCTGCCGTGCACCGACGATCCATTCGGTTCGATGTGCCATTCTTTGCGGCAACCAGCCAAGGTCTGACAACTCGTGAAATCCCTCCCCACAAGTCCGCCGATTGCCCGTGCCTTGGCTGAGCGTAGCTTCATTGAGCCAACGCCGGTGCAGGCCGCGGTGCTTGCCGAGGGGGCGGTTGGTCGTGATTTGTTGGTTTCGGCGCAAACAGGCTCGGGCAAAACCGTTGCATACGGACTGGCGATTGCGGCCGATCTTTTGGGCGACGCAGAGCGTTTCGAAAAAAGCACGAAGCCTTTGGCGCTGGTTGTCGCACCAACGCGAGAGCTGGCCTTGCAGGTGCAGCGCGAACTCTCGTGGCTCTATCAATACACGGGCGCGCGTGTTGTTTCGTGCGTTGGCGGCATGGATCCGCGCGTTGAGCAGCGAGCGCTTGCCGAAGGTGCGCATATCGTGGTCGGAACGCCGGGGCGGCTGTGCGATCACCTGCGGCGTGGCCGTCTCGATGTGTCGGGCCTGAAAGCCGTCGTGCTGGACGAGGCCGATGAGATGCTCGATATGGGCTTTCGTGAGGATTTGGAATTCATCCTGAAAACCACGCCGGACGAACGGCGCACGTTGCTTTTCTCGGCGACGTTGCCGCGCGGCATTGTCGCGCTGGCAAGGCAATATCAAAAAGAGGCATTTCGGATCGAAGTCGCCGCGGGTGACGGCGGTCATGCCGACATCGAATATCGCGCGATCAGGGTTGCCGCGCATGATGTCGAACACGCGATCGTCAACCTGCTGCGATATTTCGAGTCGCCCGGCACGATCGTTTTTTGCAACACGAGAAACGCCGTCGGCCATTTGCAGGCGATGCTGCTGGAGCGCGGGTTTTCCGTGGTCGCCCTGTCCGGCGAGTTGTCTCAGAGCCAGCGAACGCACGCGCTGCAATCTCTCCGGGACGGGCGTGCGCGCGTTTGTGTCGCCACCGATGTGGCGGCGCGCGGCATCGACCTGCCAAACCTTGGTCTCGTCATTCATGCCGATTTGCCGAGCGACCCGGAGGTTATGCAGCATCGTTCCGGCCGGACCGGCCGTGCGGGCCGGAAAGGCGTGAGTGCCCTCCTCGTACCGCCCGCGCGTCGCCGGCGTGCGGAATTGATGCTCGACCGCGCCGGCATCGACGCCATCTGGGGCGTGGCGCCCCAAGCCGACGAGATCCGCAAACTCGACCAGCAGCGTCTGCTGCAGGACGATCTCTTCACGGAGGTGTCCACCGAGGACGATCTGACACTGGCGCGTGCGTTGCTTGCCGAGCGGTCGCCCGAGGATATCGCGGCAGCCCTGGCGCGGATGTATCGCTCTCGGCTTCCCGCGCCCGAAGACATCCTCAATCCCGGCTATGGCGGCGAACGATTGCGTGACGGTCGCGGTGAGAGACGGGACCGCGGCAATATGCGCGACGCTGCGAGTGGCACTGACACTGAATCGAGGAGAAAGAAGCCGGGGTTTCGCCACAGTATGGCGGAGGGCAGCGTCTGGTTTCGTGCCAGCATTGGACGCCAGAAGAATGCGGAAGCGCGCTGGCTGCTGCCGATGATTTGCCGTCGAGGGGGTATCGGCAAGAATGACATCGGTGCCATTCGAATTTATGACGCCCACACTGAATTCGAGATCGCAGGGCAGGCTGCGGACCAATTCTCACTTAGAATAAAGCGCCCCGACAAGGAACAGAATATCCGTATCGAGCCGTTGCTGGATGGTGCGCAAGGCGAAGCGCCATCCGGGAGGTCTGCCGATCAGGTGGAAAGCACGGGCACGGCGCGCGACGACAAGGTACGTCAGGGCGACAACTCCCGTTACCAGGGTCGTCCCAAAGGCGGCTTCAAGCGTGATGGCGAGCGGCATGCCGAGCGGTCTGGCGAAGAGCGGCCCAAATTCGATAAAAAGCGGAGATTCGATAAGAGGGAACGGCCCGAGAACAAGCCGGCCTATTCCGGGCAGCCACGACGTGAAGACGCAAACCCATCCGCTCACCGCGCATTTGGCAAGAAGCGGAAGAAGAACAAGCAGCGTGGCTCAACGGCGTGAACGGATTGTGCCAGCGTGGCGTAAAATCGGTTTTGAAATAAAATTCAGGATCGCAGTCTGATAGGGCATTCGGAATTGGAGATGCGCGGCGATGAAGAAAAAGCCTCGGGTGACTTTCAAAATGAAGCGTATTGCGGAAGGCGATTGGCAGATCTCGGCCGAATGTGAAGGCGTCGAGACCAAGTACATCAAGGGTCTTAAAAGCAAGGCCGACGCGGACGAATGGTTGAATGGAACGCGCCGGATCGATTGGTTGAGATCGCAAGGCTATGCAAAATGACGGCCCGGTTGAAATGCGGCCTGGAAACAAGCTCTCGAAGCAGTCGGAGCGCATTGTGATTGGATGCCCTTAACCGGGAAATCCAAAGCGAAAACGAGTCAGGCGGCAGGATCGGCGGCTGCCTCGTCTGAACTTTGGCCGAGCCAACATAGCTAGAAATCCGCCGCGCTTTTAAAGGCGCTGCATATCCTCACCAGAGACGGCGCGTTGCATGCGGACTCGCGTCGCAAACTGAAACAAGTCCTGCATTTGACCCAGTTCCTACGCCCGGCGTTGTTGAGCGTGATGAACTGACTGAATTTTTATGACGCTCGCGATTTTGCGCGGGTCGCGATCCAGATGACGTGCCGAGCGCCACCGCGGGACCCATTTGCGCGCACCTTGACCTCTTCGACTTCAAAGCCAGCCTTGTGAAGGCGCGAGGTGAACTTCGGGCTCGGCCCGGAGGACCACACAGCCAGTATCCCTCCAGGACACAGCGCGGCGTGGGTCGCGTTCAAACCCTTCGAGTCGTAAAGCGCATCGTTGGTTTCTCTCGTTAGCCCCTCTGGGCCATTGTCGACGTCGAGCAGGATTGCATCGTAGCTTGCAGTCTTGGACCTGATGAGGTGGCCAACGTCCGTTTCACGGAGGCTGACACGCGGATCGGTCAGACTCGTACCGAAAACTTCCGCCATTGGGCCGTGGGCCCATGCCAAGACTGCCGGGACGAGTTCGGCGACAGTGATCTGGGCTCCGGATCCGAGAGCGGCAAGTGCGGCACGGAGCGTAAAGCCCATGCCCAATCCGCCGATTAATACGCGCTGCTCTTTGCGGTCTCGGATTTTTTCACAAACGATTGTAGCGAGTGCCTCCTCGGAGCCGCTGAGGCGGCTGTTCATCAACTCGTTTTGCCCCAGCTTGATCGAAAATTCGCTGCCACGCCGCATGAGGCGAAGCTCACCGCTTCCGCCGGGTATCGGCGCTGTGTCGAGTAACGACCAGGGGATCACAGGTGTGCTTCCGACTGACTTGGGCTGAGTAACTTGGGCCGAGGGATAAATATGGATGAGTGCAATCCGCGCGCCAGCGTGCCCTCTCCTCAGTCTGTCGGAGGGCAGCGCTCTGTCCAGCTGAACTGCGGGTGCGTTCGGCTCTGAATACCCGAAACGGGCCGGGCCGGCAACGGGAGGGATTTTCAGCGGGATTTGAGGGTATGGATCACGCGCGAGTCAGCGCTCTATCGCCGCGTGGTCGCCCTACCATCGACAGCCTGAGCAAGACCAGCGAGCGATGCTCAATTCGGTGTGTTGCGTCCGCCGAAGCCGGCCCGCCGCAGGGCGTCCGCCATCGCGCCGCCCGAAGAGCCGCTTTTAGCGGTCTGAGGGCCGGCATAACTGCGTTTCCCGGAGTCGCCACGCTCGGCGCCGGCAGAGCGCGTGGGCTGGCTGCCCGCCTCGTCATCAAGCCGCAGCGACAGGCTGATGCGTTTGCGCGGCTTGTCGACGTCGAGCACCTTCACACGCACGATATCGCCGGGCTTCACCACCTCACGCGGATCCTTCACGAAGCTCTTGGACATGGCCGAGACATGCACGAGCCCATCCTGGTGCACGCCGATATCGACGAACGCGCCGAACGCCGCCACGTTGGTGACGGCACCCTCGAGCACCATGCCGGGCTTGAGATCATTCAGCGTCTCGATCCCTTCCTTGAACTCAGCCGTCTTGAAGGCCGGCCGCGGATCGCGTCCCGGCTTCTCCAGCTCGCGCAGGATGTCCGTGACGGTCGGCAGGCCGAACTTCTCGTCGACGAAGGACTTGGGCGCCAGCGCGCGCAGCGCCGTCGTGTTGCCAATCAGCACCTTGATGTCGCTCTTGGTTGCCTCAAGGATCCGGCGCACCACCGGATAGGATTCCGGATGCACGGCCGAGGCGTCGAGCGGATCGTCGCCGCCGGTGATCCGCAGGAAGCCGGCGCACTGCTCGAATGCCTTGGGGCCGAGCCGCGTCACGTCCTTCAGCGCCTTACGAGTCCGGAACGGGCCGTGCATGTCGCGATGGGACACGATGCTTTGAGCGAGCCCCTGGCCGATCCCTGAGACCCGCGCCAGCAGCGGTGCCGACGCCGTGTTCAAGTCCACGCCCACGCGATTGACGCAATCCTCGACCACGGCGCCGAGCGACCGCGACAGCTTGAATTCGCTGAGATCGTGCTGGTACTGGCCGACGCCGATCGACTTCGGATCGATCTTCACCAGCTCCGCCAAGGGGTCCTGCAAGCGGCGCGCGATCGACACGGCGCCACGCAGCGTAACGTCGAGCCCTGGCAGCTCTTCGGCCGCATAGGCCGAAGCTGAGTAGACCGAGGCGCCCGCTTCCGACACCACGACCTTGTGCAGTTTGAGATCCGCGAGGCCCTTGACCAGCTCCATCGCGAGCTTCTCGGTTTCGCGCGACGCCGTGCCGTTGCCGATCGCGATCAGCTCCACGTTATGCGCGCGCACGAGCTTGCTGAGGATCGCGAGCGCTTCGTCCCAGCGCCGCTGCGGTTCATGCGGAAAGATCGCGGTGGTGTCCACCACCTTGCCGGTGGCATCCACCACCGCGACCTTTACGCCGGTCCGGAATCCCGGGTCGAGCCCGAGCGTTGCGCGGGTGCCCGCTGGCGCCGCGAGCAGGAGGTCGCGCAGGTTTGCGGCGAAGATGCGCACAGCTTCCTCTTCGGCCGCGGTCCAGAGCCGCACCCGGACATCAACCGACAGGCCGCCCAGGATCCTCGTGCGCCAAGCCCAGCGCACGGTTTCGCTGAGCCATGTGTCGCCGGGCCGGCCCTGATTAGCGATTCCGTAGGCGCGCATGATCCGAAGCTCATAGGTGCTGACGGTGCTCTGCGTTGTGCCGTCGTCCGGTTCGACTTTGAGGCCCAGCACCTCTTCGCGTTCGCCGCGAAGCAGCGCCAGCACACGATGCGACGGCATCTTGCTGAGCGGTTCGGAAAAATCGAAATAGTCGCTGAACTTCGCGCCGGCTGTCTTCTTGCCTTCCAGCACCGCGGATTTGAGTCGTCCGTTGCTCCACAACTCCTCGCGCAGCGCCCCGATCAGATCGGCGTTCTCGGCGAAGCGCTCGACCAGGATGGCGCGCGCGCCGTCCAGCGCCGCCGCCACGTCGGCAACGTTCTTGTCGGCGGAGACGAACGGCTCGGCGCTGACGGCCGGCACGTTTTGTGGCTCCTTCAGCAGCAGATCGGCAAGTGGCTCAAGGCCCGCTTCCTTGGCGATCTCGGCCTTGGTGCGGCGCTTCGGCTTATAAGGCAGATAGATGTCCTCGAGCCGGCCTTTGCTGTCGGCCGCAAGGATGGCGGCCTCCAGCGTCGCATCGAGCTTGCCCTGCTCGCGGATGGAATCGAGGATGACTTTGCGTCGCTCTTCGAGCTCGCGCAGGTATCGCAGCCGCTCTTCAAGAGTCCGAAGCTGCGTGTCGTCGAGCGATCCAGTGGCTTCCTTGCGATAGCGCGCGATGAACGGGACTGTTGCGCCGCCGTCGAGAAGTTCGACCGCGGCCTGGACCTGTTCCGCCTTGACGCCGATTTCCTCGGCAATGCGCGCCTGTATAGAAGCCATCAAGAACACACCTCATCTGCGAGATTCGATTGTCGCGTCAGGGTGCGGATATGGGCAACGCATCATGGATTGTTCAAGGCGTTGTTTGCTCCTGCTCACAGCTCATATGGGTGCACAACGGTGACGGTGCCAACTTGCGGCGCCATCGCGCAATTTCATGATTGCGGTATCGGCGCGGAAGCGCGGGCCAGCTCATTTGGTGCGGCCCCTCATGTGCCGTTGCCTTTGGCGGCAACCGGTGGAAATCCGGGCCGGAATATCGCGAATTCCGGCCCGCACATGACTGACGGACTTCACTCCGGCTTGATGTTGCCTTCTTTGATCACCTTGGCCCACGCCGCGGTGTCCGTCTTGATCGTCTCGGTAAACTGCGCGGCCGTGCTGGCGACCGGAATGAAGCCGCGCTCCTCCACGGTCTTGCGGACCTCCGGTTTGGCCAGCACCGTGGCGACATCCTTCTGCACCTGCTCGACGATGGCCGGCGGCGTTCCGGCCGGCGCGAACAGGCCGAACCACGAGCCGGTATCGAGATTGGCGATCTGGCCGTCCGTCGCTTCCTTGACGGTTGGAACATCCGGCATTTGCGACGACCGCACGTCGGTGGCGACTGCGAGCGCACGCAGTTTGCCGGCGCCCACGAGCTGCACGAAGTTCGCGACGCCGTTGTAGATCGACTGGATCTCGCCGCTCAACATGGCGGTGACCGCTTCGTTCGATCCCTTGTAGGGAACGTGCAGCAATTTGATGCCTGCGCTTTGCGCCGTCAGCTCCATGACCAGACGTTGAATGCTGCCCGCGCCGGACGAGCCGAACATGATGCCATCCGGCTTCGCCTTGGCGAGTGCGATGAACTCCTTGAGGTTCTTGGCCGGGGTGCTGTTCGTGACCACCAGCAGCATCGGATTCTTTGCCACCAGCGTGATCGGGATCAGGTCCTTCTGGACGTTGTAGGGGACAGTCGTCATCGCGGGGTTGATCGTGATGCTCTGATCGCCTGCGAACAGCAGCGTGTAGCCATCGGCCGGGCTGTTGATCGCGGCGAGTGTGCCGACGATGGTGTTGCCGCCGACGCGGTTCTCGACGAGCGTCGGATGACGCCAGTGATCCGCCAATGCATTGGCGACGATTCTCAGCAGCACGTCGGCGCCGCCGCCGGCGGAGAACGGAATAATGAATTTGACGTTGCGCTGCGGGTAGTCCGCGGCTTTTGGTTGCGAGAACGGAATGGCCAGCAGCAACGCAACGGCAGCCGCGCATCGGACCGCATGGGCGTAGAAGCTCGTCTTGGTCGCGTTCTTGTTCGCAGTGTTCTTGGGCATCATTCCTCTCGCGCTTTCTTTTCGTTGAGTCGGCGGGGTTCTAGCACAGCTCGGACTCGCGCTGTCACCCACTGCGCTCAAGCGTCACGTCCGGCTTTCCGGTTGTTTATCGATTGTTTGGATTCAAAGGGGTTCGGCGGCGACGGCATTCATTTTAGCCCTCAGCACACGCCAGTTTGCAGCGGCGGCGCGCCTTTTCCGCCGGCACACTTTTTAGGAGCGCGCGCACGCGGACCCGTCTATTGTCCAGCTATCGAATTGAGAGCGAGCACAAATGTCTGATCTTCTCATCACCGCAGGCCCCTTCAAATTTCAGGCGCGTTTCGAAACCGGCCTCGCGCCGAAAACCTGCGCCATCTTCAAGCGGCTTCTGCCCTACACCGAACGCGTGATCCATGTGCGCTGGAGCGGCGAGGCGGTCTGGATTCCGCTCGGCGACACCAACATGGGCGTCCCGGCCGAGAACCAGACCAGCTATCCGGCGCCGGGCCAGATGCTGCTTTATCCGGGCGGGATCAGCGAGACGGAAATCCTGCTCGCCTACGGCGGCGTGCACTTCGCGAGCAAGATGGGGCAGCTCGCCGGCAACCACTTCATTACGATCACTTCGGCGCTCGACGATCTGCCCAAGCTCGGGAAGATGACGCTGTGGGAAGGCGCTCAGCACATCCGGATCGAAGCGGCATAACAAGCCGTCAGGCGTCTGCGATCCGGTATCCGATGCCGGGCTCGGTGAGGACGATCTTCGGATCGTCCGGATGCTCTTCGATCTTCTGGCGGAGCTGGCCGACGTAGACGCGCAGATATTGCGTGTCCTCGGTGTGTGCTGGTCCCCAGACGGCGGTGAGAATCTGCTTGTGGGTCACGACACGCCCGGCGTGCCGCGCGAGGAATGACAGCAGCTCGAATTCCTTCGGCGTCAGCTTGATGTCCGCGCCGCTGCGCGTCACGCGATGGCGGACCGCGTCGACCTCGATGCCGCCGACGCGCAGCACGGGGACTTCCGACTTTCGTTGCAGCCGGTGGCGCAGCGCCGTCCGCATGCGCGCCATCAGCTCGCCGACGTTGAACGGCTTGTTGACGTAGTCGTCGGCGCCGAGATCGAGCGCCTCGATCTTCTCGGCCTCGCGCTCGCGCGCCGAGAGCACGACGATCGGCAGGTCGGACCATTCGCGGGCGCGGCGGATCACGTCCTTGCCGTCGCCATCGGGCAGGCCGAGATCGAGCAGAACGATGTCGGGCGATTCGGCAGCGACGCGCTTCAGCGCCTCAGCGACGGTGCCGGCGCTCGTCATCTCGTAGTTGTTGGCCTCGAGCGCGGGTTTGAGAAACCGTAGGATCGCGGCCTCGTCGTCCACCACCAGTACGCGGGTTTTCGTCATGCCGGCGTCTCCCGGGGAAAGGTGAGCGTCATCCGCGTTCCGTGTCCATTCGCGACCGGGCTCTCCGCCGCGATCGAACCGCCATGCGCTTCCATGATGCCTTTGGCAATGGCAAGGCCAAGCCCAGTGCCTTCGCCGCCGTCTGCCGAGGATGCAGCGCCTTGCGCCTTGACGAATTTGTCGAAGATGCGCGGCAGCGCCTCCGGCGCGATGCCGGGACCTTCATCGCTGACATGGATCGAGACCTGCGTCGGCGCGACATCGGCGGAGATCGCAACACGCGTGCCCGCGGGCGTGTGCGCAACCGCATTGGCGACGATGTTGCCGATGGCTTGTTCTGCGAGCGTGGCGTCGGCGCGAACGAGGGGAAGATCGGCAGGCAAGCTTACCTCGAACGATTGCTTGGAGCCGCGGCGCCGCGCGGCGCTCACCACGCGATCGGCGATTTCTCGAAGATCGAGCCAATCAAGCCGCAATTCCAGCGCACCGGAATCGATGCGCGCGATGGCGAGAAGATTGCGCACCATGCCGTCGAGGTCTTCAGCCTCGATCTTGATCTGGCCGAGCAGGTCCTTGGTCGCCGGGCGGTCGAGCTTGTCGCCATAGTCGATCAGGCTGGTCGCGGCGCCGAGAATGGACGACAGCGGCGTGCGGAAATCGTGGGAGATCGACGCGAGCAGAGTGTTGCGCACCCGCTCGGTCTCGGTCGCGGTTCGCGCACTGACCATCTCGCGTGTCAGCGACGCCCGGTCGAGCGCCGCCGCCGTCTGCTCCGACAGCGTGTCGAGGAGAGCCCGTGCCTCGGAATCGAGCGGCGGCGTGTCCTTGTCCTTGGCGATGCCGATCACACCCAGTCGCTTTTCGCCGATCCGCAGCGGCGCGAAAAACCACGGAATGATCGGCAGTGTCGCGGTGTCGGCGCCGGCGGGTTCATCGTGGCTGTAGGCCCAGCGCGCCGCGGTCATCGCTGCCGCGTCGAGCGCATCCTCCGGCGGCCATGCGGCGGTGAGCGCGAGATCGTCGTCGTGCGCCAGCATGACCACGACGGGCCGCCCGAGGCTGGCGTGGATTTCGCTCGCCGCGCCTTCCGCTACGGCGTCGAGCTCGGCGAGCCCCGACAGCCTGCGCGTGAATTCGTAGAGCCGCCGCGTCGCGCGCATGCGGCCGGCGGAGATGCTGGCTTGCTGGCGCACGCGGCCCGCGAGCGCTGAGGTGACGACCGCGACGATGAGAAACGTCAGCAGCGCCAACAGCTCGTAAGGTTCGGCGATTGTGAAGGTGTAGATCGGCTCGATGAAGAAGAAATTGAACACAAGGAACGACAGGACGGAGGCATAGATCGCGGGCCAGACGCCGACGCTGACGGCGGTGAGCAGAACCGCGAGCAGGAAGATGACCGAAAGGTTGGGGATCGGCGTTAGTTCGGTCAGCGCCTTGCCGATGCCGAGCGCTGCTGCAACCGCAAGCGTTGCATAGGCAAACGGCAGCGGCTTGATCGGCCAGGCGATACGCCGTTTCGCCGGCTTTCCTTGAGTCTCTTCGGCCTCGCGCGTGACGAGATGGATCGCGATGTCCGGCGTGCGCCGCACCAGCTCGTGCGGCAGCGAGCGGCGCAGCAATTCATTCATGAATCCGCCGCGCGAGCGCCCGACGACGATCTGGGTGACGTTCTCGAATTTCGCAAATCGCAAAAGCTCGGCGGGAAGATCGTTGCCCGTCAGGGTTTGCGTTTCCGCGCCGAGGCTTTCGGCGAGCTTCATCGCGTCGTCGAGCCGCTGGCGGGATGTGGCGTCGAGGTTGGCGTCTTGCCGCTCGACTGTGACGGCCATCCACGGCGCGTTCATCAGATCGGCGAGGCGCTTGGCCGTGCGCACGACCGTCGGCGAAATCGGATCAGGTCCGATGCAGGCGAGAATGCGCTCGCCTGCGGCCCAGGGGCCTTCGATCGCCTGCGCCTGCATGCGCTCGACGAGATCGGCGTCGATCCGCTCGGCGGCGCGGCGCAGCGCCAGCTCGCGCAGTGCGGTAAGATTCTGCGGGCGGAAGAAATTGTCGACCGCGCGGGCCGCGGTGTCCTGAACGTAGATCTTGCCCTCGGCGAGGCGCTTCAGCAGCTCGTCCGGCGGAAAATCCACCAGCACGATCTCGTTGGCCTTGTCGAACACGGTGTCGGGCACGGTCTCCCGCACGCGTACCTTGGTGATCTTTTGGACGACGTCATTCAGGCTTTCGAGGTGCTGAATGTTGAGTGTGGTCCAGACGTCGATACCGGCGTTCAGAAGTTCGTCGATGTCCTGCCAGCGCTTCGGATGGCGGCTGCCGGGGACGTTGGTGTGCGCGTATTCGTCGACGAGCAGCAGGCTCGGCCGCCGCGCCAGCGCAGCGTCGAGATCGAACTCCTTCATCACCTGATTGCGGTAGACGACCGGCCGGCGCGGCAGGATTTCGAGGCCGCCGACAAGCTGCTCGGTCTCGGCGCGGCCGTGGGTCTCGACCAGCCCTGCCACAACATCGCGGCCGCCTGCCTTTTCGCTGCGGGCGGCCGTGAGCATTGCGTAGGTCTTGCCGACGCCGGGTGCGGCGCCGAGGAAGATCTTCAGATGGCCGCGCGATTCCTTGTTGGCGCGGGCGAGCAGCGCGTCGGGCGAACCTCTTTGAAGCTGATCGCTGGCCATCCGCCCAGTTTACGACCGCAGCTTGTCGAGCGCGAGATTGAGTTCGAGCACGTTCACGCGGGGTTCGCCCAGGAGGCCGAACGTCCGGCCCTTGATCTGGCCGTCCACCAGCGACCGTACCCGCGCCTCCGGCAGGTTGCGCGCCTTGGCCACACGCGGCGCCTGGAAATAGGCCGCGTCCGGCGAGATGTCTGGGTCGAGACCGCTGCCGGATGTGGTCACGAGATCGACCGGCACGTTGGCGGACGGGTTCTCCTGCTTCAGCTTGTCCACGTCGCCCTTGAGGCGCTCGGCCAGCGCCTTGCTGGTCGGGCCGAGGTTCGAGCCTGCCGAGTTTGCGGCGTTGTAGGGCGCCTCGACGGTCTTGGTCGAATCCTTCGGATCGGGTGCCGAGGTCGCGGACAGGCGGCCGTGAAAATACTTGTCTTCTGTGAACACCTGGCCGATCAGCGCCGAGCCGATCACCTTACCGTTCTGCTCGATCAGGCTGCCGCTCGCCTGCTGCGGAAACACCACACCGGCGATTCCGGTCATGGCTAGGGGATAGACGAGGCCAGTGATGAGCACGAGGCCTGTGAGCATCACGAGGGCGGGCCGGATTTCCTTCAGCATGGGGCGCTCCTTTACGAGAGGTGCAAGGCGGTGACGGCGAGGTCGATCGCCTTGATGCCGATGAACGGCAGGATGATGCCGCCCAGGCCGTAAATCAGGAGATTGCGGCGCAGCAAGGGGGCGGCTCCGATCGGGCGATACTTCACGCCCTTCAGCGCCAGCGGAATGAGCGCGATGATGATCAGCGCGTTGAAGATGATCGCTGACAGGATCGCGCTCTGCGGCGTCGAGAGACCCATGATGTTGAGGACTTGAAGCTGCGGATAGAACGCCGCGAACATCGCCGGGATGATCGCGAAATATTTCGCGACGTCGTTGGCGATGGAGAACGTGGTGAGCGCACCGCGCGTCATCAGGAGCTGCTTGCCGATCTCGACCACCTCGATGAGCTTGGTGGGGCTGGAGTCGAGATCGACCATGTTGCCGGCCTCGCGGGCGGCCTGCGTACCGCTCTGCATCGCGACGCCGACGTCGGCTTGCGCCAGCGCAGGCGCGTCGTTGGTGCCGTCGCCGCACATCGCGATCAGGCGGCCGTGGGCCTGCTCGTCGCGGATGTAGCGGAGCTTGTCCTCGGGAGTCGCCTGCGCGATGAAGTCATCGACGCCGGCCTCCGAAGCGATGGCGGCGGCGGTGACCGGATTGTCGCCGGTGATCATCACGGTCTTGATGCCCATGCGGCGCAATTCAGCGAAGCGCTCCTTCACATCGGGTTTCACCACGTCCTTGAGGTGGATGACGCCGAGAAGCCGGTTGCCGTCGCAAAGTCCGAGCGGCGTGCCGCCCGCGCGGGCGATCTTGTCCACCGCGGCGCGGAACGCCTGTGGCTCGGGTGTCGACATGCCCTGTTCGCGCGCGAACTTGAGCACGGAGTCGATGGCGCCCTTGCGGAGCTTTCGCTGACCGCAGATGTCGACGCCGGAGAGGCGGGTCATCGCGGAGAACTCGATGAACTTCGCGCTTTCGAGAGCGGGCTGACGCTGCACGCCGTACTTCTCCTGCACCAGCGTGATGATCGAGCGGCCTTCGGCGGTTTCGTCCGCATCGCTCGCCAGCAGAGCCGCTTCCGCCGCCTCGCGTTCGGTCACGCCTGGAACCGGAATGATCTCGGTCGCCAATCGATTGCCAAAGGTCACGGTGCCCGTCTTGTCGAGCAGGAGCGTGTCGACGTCGCCCGCGGCCTCGACGGCGCGGCCGGACATCGCGAGCACGTTGAAGCGCACCAGGCGGTCCATGCCGGCGATGCCGATGGCCGAGAGCAGCGCGCCGATGGTGGTCGGAATGAGCGTGACGAACAGGGCCACCAGAACGACCACGGAGATCGCGCCGCCCGCGTAAGCCGCGTAGCTCGGAATAGTCGCGGTCGCGAACACGAAGATGATGGTGAGGCCGACGAGCAGGATGTTCAGCGCGATCTCGTTCGGCGTTTTCTGGCGCTCCGCGCCCTCGACCAGCTTGATCATACGGTCGAGGAACGAGGTGCCGGGCGACGACGTGATGCGGACGACGATGCGGTCGGAGAGCACGGTGGTGCCGCCGGTCACCGCCGAGCGGTCGCCGCCGGATTCGCGGATGACCGGCGCGGATTCGCCGGTGATGGCCGCTTCGTTGACCGAGGCGATGCCTTCGATGACTTCGCCGTCGCCGGGAATGATGTCGCCCGGTTCGCAGACCACGATGTCACCGGCTTCCAGATCCTCCGCCGGCACACCCTCGTAGACCTCATAGTTGTCAGGCAGCACGACGCGCTTGGCGCGCGTCTCGGTGCGGGTCCGGCGCAGCGTGTCGGCCTGCGCCTTGCCACGGCCTTCCGCCACGGCTTCCGCGAAGTTCGCGAACAGCACGGTGAACCACAGCCAGATGACGATCTGGAGTTCGAACGCGATGTTTTGCGCGCCGGTGATGATGTCACGAACCAGCAGGAGCGTGGTCAGCGCGGTGACGATCTCGAGCACGAACATCACCGGATTCTTCACCAGCGTGCGCGGGTCGAGCTTCACGAACGCCTGGCCGATCGCGGGCAGGACGATGGCCGGATCGAACAGCGTCGTCGCGGGAGTGCGTTTGCGGAGTTTGGAGGCTTCCATGGTGGACTCCTGTTCGCTCAGAACACGTTGCCGGCCTGCATCGCGAGATGTTCGACGATGGGTCCGAGTGCGAGCGCGGGGAAGAAGGTGAGGCCGCCGACGATCAGGATGACGCCGACCAGCAGGCCGACGAACAGCGCGCCGGTGGTGGGGAACGTGCCGCTCGACGCGGCGACGGATTTCTTGGCGGCGAGCGAGCCGGCAATGGCCATCGCGGGAATGATCATCCAGAACCGGCCGACCAGCATCGAGATCGCGCCGGTGATGTTGTAGAACGGGATGTTGCCGGTGAGGCCGCCGAACGCCGAGCCGTTGTTCGCGGTCTGCGAGGTGTAGGCGTAGAGAACCTCGGTGAAGCCGTGCGGGCCGGCGTTGGCCATCGAAGCGGCCGCTGTCGGGTAGACCACGGCCACGGCAGTCCAGCCGAGATACATCAGCGGCAGGATCAGGATGGCGAGCATCGCCATCTTCACTTCCTTCGCCTCGATCTTCTTGCCGACATACTCCGGCGTGCGGCCGACCATCAGGCCCGCGACGAAGACTGTGACGATGACGAACAGCAGCATACCGTAGAGCCCCGCGCCGACGCCGCCGACGATGATCTCGCCGAGTTGCATGTTGATCAGCGGGATCATGCCGCCGAGCGCGGTGAACGAGTCGTGCATCGCGTTGACTGCGCCGCAGGAGGCTGCGGTGGTGACCACTGCAAAGAGTGCGGAGGCGACGATGCCGAAGCGGATCTCCTTGCCCTCCATGTTGCCGCCGGTGAGGCCCAACGCCTGGAGTGTGTTGGTACCGTAAGCCTCCGCCCAGTAGGTGACGATGACGCCGGCGAGGAACAGCACGCCCATCGCGGCAAACAGCGCCCAGCCCTGTTTCTGGTTGCCGACCATGCGGCCGAACACATTGGTGAGGCCCGCGCCGATGGCGAAGATCGAGATCATCTGGATGAAGTTCGACAGCGCGGTCGGGTTCTCGAACGGATGCGCGGCGTTGGCGTTGAAGAAGCCGCCGCCGTTGGTGCCGAGCATCTTGATCGCGACCTGCGAGGCGACCGGGCCGAGCGCGATGGTCTGCTTCGCGCCTTCGATCGTGGTGGCATCGACATAGGCGCCGAGCGTCTGCGGCATCCCCTGCCACACCAGGAACAGCGCGTAGACAATGCAGATGGGTAGCAGCACGTAGAGCGTGCAGCGGGTCAGATCGACCCAGAAGTTGCCGACGGTCTTGGCCGAGGCACGCGAGAAGCCGCGGATCAGCGCGAGAGCGAGCGCGATGCCGGTTGCCGCCGACAGGAAGTTCTGGTGCGTCAGGCCCAGCATCTGCACGAGGTAGGACATCGTGCTTTCGCCGCCGTAGTTCTGCCAGTTGGTGTTGGTGATGAAGCTGATGGCGGTGTTGAACGAGAGATCAGGGGCGACCGCCGATTGCTCCGCCGGATTAAACGGCAGCAGCGCTTGCAGGCGCATCAGGAGATAGAGAAAGACGAAGCCTGCCGCATGGAACAGTAGCATCGCCACCGTGTAGGTGAACCAGTGCTGCTCGCGCGTCTCGTCGACGCCGCTGATGCGGTAGAGCGCGGTTTCGACCGGTTTGAGCACCGGCGTGAGCCAGGTGCGCTCGCCGTTGAACACGCGCGTCATGTAGGCGCCGAGCAACGGCGTCAGCGCAATGATGATCGCGCAGAACAGAACGATTTGAAGCCATCCAACGAGGGTCATGACACGCCTTTCAGAAGCGCTCGGGGCGCAGCAGCGCGTAGGTGAGGTAGATGAGGAGGCCCACGGTCACGAGGCCGGCCAGGGAATAGTCGATGGTCATGGCCGTCTCCTCAGAGCCGGTCGCAGACGGCGGCGTAGCCGATCGAGAGGGCGAAAAACGCGAGACCGGAGGCCAGCAAAACGAGGTCGAGCATGGGGCGCTCCCTTTCTGTTGCCGAATCGTCAATCAGTTAGGCGCCGCCGCGTAAGGAAACGATGCGAATTGCAGACGGGAGGTATCAAGGAAAAATAAAGACGCGAACCGGGTCCAGTGGTTCGCGATTCGGTCCATGCCACGCGAATACTGCTCGTTAACTGACGAATCGCATCCTGCACCCAACGATTCGGGGGAGTGATTTGCGTGACGGCTGAGATAGTGCGTTTGAGCGATTACCGCGTTGCGTGTGCGTCTTGTGAGGCGGATGAGGACATTGACCTCGCCACCGCCGTCGATGCGGCGATCCGTGATCTTCGGGAAATCCAGGCACGCTGGGGTTCGGACGTCGCGAGAGAACGTGCTCGCGAGTGTGAAGAGATGCTGCGCCGCGCCTTCGTTGGGTCATTGGCCGACCCGCCGCTCACTTAAAGCTTCTTCAACGCGATTCCGATGGTTCAGCGGTTGTCCGGAGGCGGAGCCGCGCCAAATCGCTTTTGCAGGGTGGGGATCGCGCCGGCGATCAAAACCAGAATTCCGCACAGCACCGCGATCGTGATCATGGGGCGCGGCGTGCCGTCGGCGAGGAATCCGTAGAACTGGGCGAAGATCGCCGAGCAGAAGTGCTGCATGAACACGCCGACGCCGGCCGCGGTGCCGGCGAAGCGCGGCACCTCCGCCATCGCGCCGACCTGCGCGTAAGGCATGGCGATGCCCTGCGCCATCGTGACGAACGTGCCGGGGATGAAGAACGCGAGCGGCGTGATCCAACCGGAGCCGAGCACGAATGCCTGGATCGTGACGGACGCCAGCGCGAGGAGCGAGCCCAGCAGCACCATGGTCTCGGTGGACGCGCGATTGCCGACGCGCGTCGAGATCAGATTTCCGGCGAAGAATCCGACCGGAAACAGCAGGAAGTAGAGTCCGAACTCGGTGGCCGGACGTTTGAGCAATTCCGTCATCAGCGACGCCGAAGCCGTCGCCATCACCATGAACGCGCCGGTCGTGAGGCCGCTCTGAAAGACGAAGGCGTTGAAGCGCAGGCGGCTGAACAGGGCGGCATAGCTCTGGGCGACGCTTTCGCCGCTGTTGTTTCGTTTGGCGGGCGGGTGCGTTTCGGCCATCACGATGTAGGCGGTGAGTGTGATCGCGCCGCCTGCGAGCAGCGCGAAGCCGAACACGCTGCGCCAGCCGAACGTGTCGATCAGCACGCCGCCGATGAAGGGCGAGATCATCGGCCCGAGCGTCCCGAACATGGTGAGATAGGCGATGGCCTTCACCAGTTGCTCGGCGCGATAGGCATCGCGGGCGATGGCGCGCACCAGCGTCAGTGCGCAGCCAGCGCCGATGGCTTGGACGAGGCGGCCCAGCACCAGCATGTTCGCGGTTTCTGCGACAAACGAGATGGCGCTGCCGATCAGAAACAGTCCCAGGCCGGAGAGCAGCACCGGGCGGCGGCCATAGCGGTCCGACAGCGAGCCATAGAACAAGGTGGCGAAGGCCATGCCGAACAGGGCGATGCTGAAGGTGAACTGCGCATGGGCGTCGGTGAGCCCGAGCGCCATCTTCACGGCGGGAATGACCGGAAAGAACAGGTGGACCGCGAGCGGCGTGATCAGTGCGACCAGGCCGAGCGCGACAGTGAATGCGGGGCTCGGCTTTCGCGGTCTTGCTTCCGTTGCGGACATGCTCTGAGCCATAGAGGAGCACTGCCACAGCGGCAACGGAATGCCGGCCGCGTTGGAAGCGGGGCAGCCCTGCTCAGCTAATTGTGGGCGGCCTTCCGCGCGCTGTGCGGCAGCAGGAACGGTGTGCCCGGCTCGGGCACCCGGCCGACCACTGAAGCCACGCCGAAGCCGCGCTCCAGCATGTCGTCGGTGATGGTCTCGGACGGCGGGCCATCGTTGAGCAGGCGGCCGTTGCCGAGCACCACGACGCGCCTGGCGAACAGCGTCGCGAGGTTGAGGTCGTGCATGACGGTGATGACGGTGACGCCGCGCTCGGCGCAGCGCTTCGTCACCGCGAGCACGTCAAGCTGGTGGCGGAGATCCAGCGCCGCGGTCGGCTCGTCGAGGAGGAGCACGCCCGGTCCGTGGATTTCCTCGCCGCAGGAAAGCTGCACCAGCACGCGCGCGAGATGCGCACGCTGCTGCTCGCCGCCGGACAGCGTGCCGATGATGCGGTGGCGGAACGGCTCAAGGTCGAGTTCTTCCAACGCCGCATCGACCCGCCGGTCGATCGCCGCACCGCGCCGGTCACCGGCGCCCATGCGCACCACCTCGACGACGGAAAACGGAAACGCCACGCTGATGCTCTGCGACAGCATCGCGCGAAGCTGCGCCAGCACGCGCGGCCGGTAGTCGCGCGGATTGCGGCCCTTGAGCTTGATCGCGCCCGCGCTCGCGGCGATCTCGCCCGACAGCGCGCGAAGCAAGGTCGATTTGCCCGCACCGTTCGGACCGACCAGCGCGACGGTCTCGCCCGGCTCAATCGCCAGCGACACGTCATCCACCAGCGCCTTCGCGCCGATACGGATCGAGAGTCCTAAGCTTTCGAGTGCGGCGGTCATAGGCTGGTCAGCGAGCGCTGCCGCAGCAGCACGGCGAGGAAGAACGGCGCGCCGACGAGCGCGGTGAGAATGCCGATCGGCACTTCGGCAGGAGCCGCGATGGTGCGCGCGAAGGTGTCGCCGATGAGAAGCATCACCGCGCCGAGCAAAACCGATGCGGGCAACAGGAGGCGATGCCCCGGCCCGATCACGAGCCGAAGGAGATGCGGCACCACAATGCCGACGAAACCGATCACGCCGGTGAAGGCGACCGCCGCGCCGGTGATCGCCGACACCAGCACGATGGAGATGCGCTTCAACCGCTCGACCTCGACCCCCATGTGGAACGCTTCCGCCTCGCCGAGGGCCAGCAGATCGAGGCCATGCGCAAGCAGCGGAATGCACAGCAGCATCACGAGGAAGAACGGCGCAAGCGTGCCGACGCGCGCCCACGTCGCGCCGGAGAGCGAGCCGAGCATCCAGAAGGTGATGTCACGCAGTTGCCGGTCGTCGGCGACGAACACCAGAAGCCCGAGGCCCGCGCCCGCCAGCGCGGCGATGGCGATGCCGCCGAGGAGGAAGATCGCAATCGAGGTTCGGTTCTCGCGCGTGGCGATTCGATAAAGTACGACGGTCGCGGCGAGCGATCCGAAGAACGCGGCAATCGGCAAGAACTCGGACGGCAGCTTCATGACGCCGCCCGCGAGCAGCCTGTCGCCCAGAACTATGGTCGCCGCCGCCGCGAGCGCGCCGCCGCTCGAGACGCCGACAAGGCCCGGATCGGCCAGCGGATTGCGGAACAGGCCCTGCATGATGGCGCCTGCGGTCGCGAGCAATCCGCCGATGATCGCCGCCATCACGATGCGGGGCAGGCGGATCGACCACAGGATGAGTTGATCGCGCGCGAGCATCGCAGCGTCCGTCGTGCTTTGCGCGATGCCGAGTGCCGCCGGCAGGCGCGACACCGGAATGCCGGCAGCTCCAATGCTTGCGGCAACCGCAGCGGCGGCGATCAGCAGAATCGCGAGCCCGCCGAGCACCAGCGTGCCGGCGGTAGCGGTCCGCCACCACGAGCCGGCGAGCGCCGTCGGTGTGGACGCGATGCTGCTCATTTTACGCAGGCTTCGGCAGAACCCGCCTTGCTTTCGGAAGGCAACGCCTCCGGCTTCAGGTCCGGATAGAGCTTGAAGGCGAGATCGCGCGCCGCAAGCGCGGTGCGCGGACCGAAGCCGAGGAGATAGAGCGCATCCATGAAGACGTAAGCCTTGTTCGCGGCGGCCGGCGTTGTCGTGAAGGCCGGATGGGAGAAGATCGTTTCGGCGGTGAGCTGCTCCGCGCTGCTGCGGCTCATCACCAGCACCGCGTCGGGCTTTGCGGCCACCACGGCTTCGTCGTTGATCGCCTTGTAACCCTCGTATTCGTTGATGGCGTTGACCGCTCCGGCCAGCTTGATGATTCCGTCTGCTGCCGTTTTGTTGCCCGCCACCATTGCCCGCCCGCCGACAAACGACAGGACGAACATCACGCGCATCGGCTTGTCGACACGTTTGCGGACATGCGCGAGCGCATCGAGATCGGCGTGCACCTTGTCGGCGAGGCAGCGGCCGCGCGATTCGACGCCGGTTGCTTGCGCGACCATGCGGACCTTTTCGAGAATGCCTTCGCCCGAGAAAGAATCGGGAATCGTCACGAGCGGAATGCCGGCCGCTTCGATGACCGACATCGCCTGCTTGGGGCCCGCGCCTTCGATGGAGAGGATCAGTGTCGGCGCAATCCCCAGAACGCCTTCCGGCGAGAGCGCGCGCATGTAGCCGACGTTCGGCTTTTCCTTCAGCGCCGCCGGAGGGTAGGCGCTGGTGGTGTCGACCGCGGCGATGCGGTCCTGCAAGCCGAGCGCGTAGAGGATCTCGGTCACCGCGCCGCCGATCGAGACGATGCGGCTTCCGTCCTTCACCACAACCTCGCGGCCGGTGGCATCCTTCACGACGACGGCGTCCGCAACCGCCGCGCATGTCAGTGCGAGGCAGATTGCCGCACACAACGCCTGTCTGTGAAAAATATGACGCATCGGCCTGTCACTCACTTCGTGAGGATGAGTTTGTTCTGCGCGGTGAGCCGCAGCCGGTAGACATCGCTGCCGTGCGCGATCGTGATTTCGCGCGTGCCGACGAAGAGATTGCGGCTGTCGATCTGGTTGTCTTGAACGGCAATGCTGCGCGCCGCTGCGGCTGAACTGTTTGTTGGTGCGGCGTTGCTCGCATTGTCATCGGAGGAAGCGGCATTCATCTCGATTCACGTGCTCTGTATTCGATGTATTTCTTGAATTTACTTCTTAGTTTTGAGCGGTTTTAAACTGTATTACTTGAAGTAATACATAGTTTAGAGCAGTTATAACTTGTAACTCCTTGTCTTGACTTGAGTAATACATGTCTTTTACAAAGGCAATATTGGAGCGGTGGAGCACAACGCTCGCCGCCCAAAGGAAGCCAGCCAGCACGCACCGCGGTTACGCGGCCGAAGCCAGCCCGCCGAAAAAAATCAGCCAATCGCGGTGGGGGCTTTATGTCTGTTTGGGATCGGAGCGCGCGTGCGCTCCTGTTGGGTGTTTCGTCGCTCGCGTTGTGTGCAAGCGGCGTGTTGTCGGGGGCGAATGCGCAGAGCGCGATGACGCTCGATCCGGTCACGGTGCTCGCAACCAAGACCTCGGAAAAAACCACCGAGGCGCTGGCGGCTGTCAGCTCCGTGCGTCAGGAGCAGATCGATCAATTTATGCCGAACCGTGTCTCGGAGATTTTCCAGGGCATGCCCGGCGTCTGGATGTCCGAGCGCGGCGACGATCCGGCGACGGCGATCAACATCCGCGGCTTGCAGGACTTCGGTCGCGTCAACGTCCTGATTGACGGTGCGCGCCAGAACTTCCAGCGCTCCGGCCACAACGCCAACGGCATGTTCTATCTCGAGCCGGAAATCCTCTCCGGCGTCGACGTGGTGCGCGGCCCGGTCGCCAACATCTACGGCTCCGGCGCGATCGGCGGCGTGGTCTCGTTCCAGACCAAGGACGTCGATGACGTGCTCAAGCCCGGCCAGCGTTTCGGCGCGCTGATGCATGGACAGATGGGCAGCTTCGCGGGCGGTTTGGGCTCGACGTTCCTCGCCGCGCGCACGCCTTACGCCGACCTGTTCGGCGGTTACGTCGGCCGCAAGAGCGACAACTATTCGACCGGCGAGATCGGCTCTCCCATCGCGAACATGCCGGCCGACGGCGTGACCGTCCGCAACACCTACAACGACACCCGCACGGGCATTGGCAAGGCGACCTTCCGGCCCGCGCAGGGTCACGAGGTCAAGATCAGCGGCATCGCTTACGACAGTTATTACCGCGCGCCCTGGACCGCGAGCACGACCGCTTCGGTCTATGACACGCATGTCATGAACAACACGATCACCGGCAGCTACAA
>JBFLYS010000057.1:0-22416 GCA_040756555.1 Pseudomonadota bacterium
ACGACCCGCTGAAGGATTTCGAGCACATCGCGCTGATCGGCCGGGTGCCGTTCGTGCTCGTGGTCAATCCGGCGCTGCCGGTGCAATCGCTGCCCGATCTGATCAAGTACGCAAAAGAAAAGCCGCTGTCGTTTGCGTCAGGCGGCGCGGGCTCGCCGCATCATCTCTACGCCGAGCTGTTCAAGACCATGACCGGCATCCAGATGACGCATGTTCCTTATAAGGGCAGCGCGCCGGCCATCACCGATGTGGTCGCGGGCCATGTGCCGCTGATGTTCTGCGATCCGGCTCCGGCCTTGCCGCTCGTTCGTGAAGGCAAGGTGCGGGCGATCGGCGTCACCACGCTGACGCGCTGGTCCATCGCTCCTGAGATCCCGACGCTGGACGAGGCCGGCCTGCCCGGGTTCGAAGCGGCCGGCTGGTTCTTCGTGTCCGCTCCCGCCGGCACGCCGAAGACGATTGTGAATCGCCTGCACGCCGATCTCAAAGCGGTTCTCGGATCGCCCGACGTTCAGCAGGTGGTCAACCGGACCGGCGTGGTGCCGGTCGTCAGCCCGCCGATTGAGGAGCTGACGCGGCTGGTGAACTCTGAGGCCGCGCGGTGGAGCAAGGTGGTGATCCAGGCCGGGCTCGCGGGATCGGAATGAAGCGTATGTTTCGCATCGGCGTTCTGCTTGTGGCATTGGCGCTACCAAACAATGCCGTCGCGCAGGACTATCCCAACCGCGCCGTCACCATCGTCGCGCCCGCAGCGCCCGGCGGGCTCTATTCGCTGTTCGCGCGCATCATCGGCAACAAGCTGGAGCAGCGTTTCGGCAAGCCTTTCATCGTCGAGAACCGTCCGGGTGCCAGCGCCATCGTTGGCTCGATGTCGGTGATCCGCGCGCCGCACGACGGCTATACGTTGATGGTGGCGAACAACACCGGCATGGCGGTGAACGTCACGCTGCGGAAGGAACTGCCCTACGATCCCGTGAACGACTTCGTGCCGGTCGCATTGATCGTCCGCATTCCCGAAGTGCTGGTGGTGAACGCGGCGCTGCCGGTTCATTCGGTGGCCGACATCGCCAAGCTCGGCAAGGCGACGCCGGGCGGTCTCACCTATGGATCGGCGGGGGCGGGGACCGCGCAGCACTTCAGCGGTGTGCTGCTCGCGAGCGCGCTCGGCATCCCGATGACGCATGTGCCCTATAAAGGAATGCAGCCCGCGATCAACGACGTCGCCGGCGGTCACCTGCCGCTCATGTTCAGCCCGATCCCGTTCGCGCTGCCGCTCGCGCAGGCCGGCAAGTTGCGGATGCTGGGCGTCACGACCACGGAGCGGCTCGAGGCGATCCCCGATGTGCCGCCGCTCACCGAGATCGGCGTGAAGGATTTCGACGCCGTGTCCTGGTTCATGCTGGTGGCGGGCGCGCGCACGCCGCCGGAGATCGTGGACCTGCTCCACCGCGAGGTGCGGACCATCACCGGCGATCCCGAGGTGCGGGCGGCATTCGTCCGGTTCGGGCTCGTTCCGGTGGCCTCGCCGCCGCCCGGAGAACTCAAGGCTTTCGTGCGGTCCGAGATCGTCCGCTGGGGCGAAATCGTCAAAAAAGCGGGCCTTCAGGGCACCGAATAAGCCGCCCTTGTTTGCTGCGGCGACACCCGATAGATAAGGCCGCCTCAGCGCCGTTTGCTGGTTCCGGAGGGGTGGCTGAGTGGTTGAAAGCACCGCACTCGAAATGCGGCATACGGGCAACCGTATCGGGGGTTCGAATCCCTCCCCCTCCGCCATTGGCCGCCGATAGCTCTCTATAGTGCGATATAGCCGACGATGGCCGCATTGCCATCAAGCGACGCTGAACCGCCGATTCTGCGCTACAGCCCGATAAGTCTTGAGAGCGGCGATAGCAGCAAGCGACCCCGTTTCCGCTGTCAGCCACCGGAAAACGAAGGCGTGAAAACAGGCATTACGGGCTTGCACCGCAACTATGCGTTCGCAGTACATGCAGACCCCGACGAACCGGTCACTCCCGACAAGCGCTCCAACACAAGAGCGAGCTTCATGGTCCAGCAACGCCGCCCAGTTCGTCTTTGGCTCCCAACCCACTGAAGATGAGCGCTATGATCCTCGCTGCCTGAGCATCCCTTCCGGGATGGGATGGAATTTGCCAAAGTACTCCGAGAAGCATCAAAACATCGTCGGCATTTGCACCGTGATCAATGGCGCCCGCGGCCTGACATGCAGCGATGAGTGAACGCACCGCCAACACCATTTGCTGATAGGCGTCGCGTTCATCAGCCTCAGAAGTGGCCCCTTGCAGAAGTTTTGCCACTCCGCGTTTCATCGCACTGGAATCGGCTAGCTGAGCACACCACAGACGAAACGCCTCAAGCGGAGGATGCTTTTGCAAAAGCGTGGAGGCGAGAGCCGCAAGGGCGCTGATCTCCTTGCGATAAATGGCCAAGGCTAGAGCTTCCCGCGTCGGGAAGTGGCGATAAAGCGTGCCTTGCCCAACTCCGGCTGCCTTGCCGATAGCGCTGAGCGGCGTTTCGGGATCAGCGGTCAGAGCCTCCCGCGCCACCTCGAGGATGCGATCACGGTTGGCGCGGGCGTCAGCTCGCAGTCCGTCCTCTTCTACAGCCATGTCATCTCTTGACTAAACGGACAATTGTCCGTTACGTAGCAGCAAGCGGACACTTGTCCGAATATAGCGACTGTGGAGATGGACATGCAATATGCCAAGCTCGGCCGGACGGGCCTCGATATTTCGCCGATCTGTATTGGCTGCATGGGGTTCGGGGACCCCTCGCGAGGTTACCCCTCCTGGTCACTGGACGAGGACGCAAGCCGGCGCCTCATTCGCCACGCGCTTGAGGCGGGCATCAATTTCTTCGACACCGCCAATTTATATTCAAACGGTTCCAGCGAGGAGATCCTCGGGCGGGCACTGAAGGACTTTGCGCATCGCGAAAACGTCGTGATCGCCACCAAAATCAGCGCGCCAATGCGCGACGGACCCAATGCTATAGGGCTATCGCGCAAGGCCATCATGACCGAAGTCGATATGAGTCTCAGGCGCCTGGGCACGGACTATATCGACCTCTACCAGATCCATCGCCGTGATCGGACGACCCCTTGGGAAGAAACGCTCGAGGCCCTGAACGATGTCGTCAAGGCCGGCAAGGTCCGGTACCTCGGCGCATCGTCCATGATGGCCTGGGAATTCGGCAAGGCGCTCCACCTGCAGAAATCCAACGGCTGGGCCCGCTTTGTGTCGATGCAGGATACCTATAGTCTGCTGGACCGCGAGGAAGAGCGCGAGATGCATGCGCTTTGTATCGACGAAGGGGTGCAGACCGTTATCTACAGCCCTCTCAACCGTGGCCGGCTAGCCCGACCGTGGGGAGCGATCACTGCAAGGGCGGAAACCGAAGCGGTCTACAAGCTGGGGGCCGCCACCGCCGACAGCGACAAGCTGGTTATCGATACGGTGGGGGCCATTGCCGAAGCACGGGGCGTCGGCCGGGCAATGATTGCGCTGGCCTGGTTGCGTCGCAATCCCGTGGTGGCAGCGCCGATCGTGGGTGCGCTGAAGGCGGAGCATATTGACGACGCCGTGGCCTCCCTCTCGATCAGCCTCACCGACGAGGAGGCGGCAAGGCTGGAGGCACCCTATACGCCGCGGCTCGACCGTCAGGGCGTATCGGACCCGGCCATGCTGCGCCGCGCTGCTGAAGCAGCCACAGGACACAGCATCAGCCATCTCCCAGTCCGTGAACTGAGCAAAGTGACATGAACCTTGCTCGTTCTGGCTACCGACATGCCCATTTTCGAGGGCCGGTCTGCTTTCTGCATTTCACCCTGGGGCTGACCGCCGCTATCCACCCCATCGTTGCCATTTGGCCGTGCCTCAAATTTAGAGGGCTATAGTGTAAACGTAGTTCTCCGTTTCATCGCTCTCCGCCCGCCAGTCCCTGACAATCGAATGTTCCGTCGGCGCGAACGCCGCGTGCCGCGCGCTAACCTTGCCGCATAATTTGGCATGGCCTTGTTGCGTCAGGGCGATTGCTCGCCGGACTCCCAAACCGTAAACACCACGAGCCCTCCGCCGCCGATTCCGGCAGGCGTCAAAGGAAGGGCAATCTGTCTGGGCAGGGCCTAAGGACTTCGAAATGACGGTGACGCCGGTCGACGCGAGCGTTAAGGCGCGCCGTTCGCTTCAGGAGGTCTGGGTTGTCAGCACCGGACACGCGCTGACCCATTGGTATCCGGCGACGTTCTATCTGCTGTTGCCGCTGATCGGCACCGAGCTTGGGCTGAGCTACGGCCAGATCGGCGCGATCCTGACGTTCCAGTATGCGGCGGGCGCGATCGCCAACATCCCCGGCGGCATCTTCGTCGACACGGTCGGCCGCAAGGGCCTGCTGATGGCGGTGTCGCTGTTCTGGATCGGCTTTCCCTATCTCGTGATGGGCTTCACGCACGTCTATTGGATGATGCTGCTGTGCGCGACCTTCGTCGGCATCGGCAACAACCTCTGGCATCCGACCGCGATCCCGTGGCTCGCCGACCGTTTCCCGGAGCGGAAGGGCCTTGTGATGTCGTTCCACAGCATGGGCGGCAACGTCGGCGATGCGTTCGCGCCGCTTGTGGTCGGCGCACTGCTCGCGGTGTTCAGTTGGCGCGATGTCGTGCTCATGAATGTGATGCCAGGCATCGCGGTGGCGGCGTTCATCCTCATCTACATCGGCCGCATCCAGAACGCCGAGAAGGCCGCGGATACGCTGAGCAAGCCGGTCGAGAAAAGCAGCGGCGAACATCTGCGCGCGTTCCTCAAGCTGCTTGCCGACCGCGCACTGGTGACGCTCTCGGTCAGCTCCGCGTTCCGCACCATGACGCAAAGCGCGCTGCTGACATTCCTGCCGGTCTATCTCGCGCGCGATATGGGTTACTCGCCGCTCTGGATTGGGGCGTGCATGTTCGTTCTCCAGGCCGCGGGCTTCATTGCAGCGCCGATCGCCGGGCATCTGTCCGACACCATCGGCCGCCGCCAGATCGTGACATCGGCGATGGCGATGACGGCGGTGGTTTTGGCCGCGATGACGTTTGTCGGCGGCACCATCTGGTTCGTGATGCTGGTGTCGGTGCTCGGCTTTTTCCTGTTCGCCGTGCGCGCTGTGATGCAGGCCTGGGCGATGGACGCCGCGCCCGCCGGCATGGGCGGCAGCGCGATCGGTCTGCTGTTCTGTGCGCAGGCGCTTGGCGCCGCCATCGGGCCGGTGGCCGCGGGTGTCCTCGCCGATCACTATGGGATCATGGCGGCGTTCTATTTCCTCGCCGGCACCATCGTGGTCGCAAACCTGATGGTGTTCGTGACGCCGGCTGGGCCGAAGAGCTAGCCGCCGCTACGCGCCCGCGATCACTTCCGCACAAGCGCGGAGGACGGCGCGGCGTGCACGGGCGCCGCTGGCGACACGGAGAACGTGAGCCATACGTTCCAGCCCTCGGGGCGATTCTCGGCGCCGAACTCCTTGTAGCCCTTGAGATTCACATAGCCCTGCATGTCGCCCACCGGGAACAAGTAGCCGATCTGCGGCCCGACGCTGAACACGCGCGACTTGAAATCGCCGAGCGTCGCGCCGCTGCCGCTGTCGGCGGTGAGCTGCTGGTAGGCGTAGCCGACCAGGCCAACTTGAACCTGCTTGGTCACAAACTTCGACCAGCCCCAATCGAGGTGGGAGCTGATGCCGTTCTGATAGTCGAGATACGGATTGTTGAAGTTGTAGGTGAGCCCGCCGACGGCGGAGAACTCCCATCCGCTTTGCGGATTGAAGTAGGTGTAGCCGGCGCCCGCATCGATTCCATAATGCCCGAGACCGAGATTGACGAGGCGCGACGGATCGTAGGCGCCGACCGGCAGATTGAACATGCCGTAGACCATCGTGTTGTGAACGCCGTGGTTCCAGCGCAGCGTCGGCTGCACGAAAATATCGCCGAAAGCCGTCAGCGCATCGCTGACGCTGCGTGACGTGGCGAAGCCGATGGGCCCCAGCGCGCCCGTGACGTTCGCGTCCACATTCGCCTGCTGGCGTCCGTAGATCGCGAGCACGTTGATGGCGAATTGCCCGCCGAGCACAGGCGTCGCGAAGACGTATGACGGCACGAGAACGCCGATATCCACTTTCGCATGGAGATCGGCGTTCAGGTTGACTGTCAGGTTCGTGGTTCGATTGGGGAAACGAATGGTGCGCGATGCGGCCACGTCGCCGCCGGCTTTCACATCCGAATGGAGATAGATCGCGCCCATCGCCCATCCGGGCTGGAGCGGGGTCGCTGCGAGACTTCCGAACGAACCTGGCAGCCAGAAGCTGACGCCACCCTGATCGGCGCGCGAGGTTTGCGGTGTGAGAAAGATCGCGCCGGCGACCAGCAGCGATGCCAGCAGATGGCCGCGAATGGCCTTCGTCGTGCCCCATACTCTCATTCATCCCCCCACGCGATGGCGTCACCCGCTGTGCGCTATTTGACCTCTTCGGTCTCGACGACCTTCTTCCAGGTGTGGTCCGGATTGAACGCGGTCATTCGCTGCGCGATCTGTCGTGTGTTGGGGCCGAGATCCTTCTGGAAGACGTTGCCGTTGTGGTTGACGACGAACGTCATCACACCTGAGTTGCCATACTCCGCCGGGTAGGCAACGAGCGCAAATCCCCCGACCATGTTTCCCCCAACGACGTAGTTCACAGCGCCGCCTGGCGCGGTGGGGCCCTGCCGCGTCAGGATTTTGTAGTAGTAGCCGTGGAAGGGTATGGGCGTAGTGCCGACCCGATAGCCCTGCGTCGTCGCCTCGGCGACCGCTTCGCCGAGCGGGCTCTCCGGCTCGCCCTGCGCGGCGGGCCAATACAATCCGTCCTTCTTGCCCGGACTGCTGACGATCTTCTGCGCGTAGACCGCCATGCCGTCGGGCGTCTTGGTCATGTCGGCGTATTCGTTCTGCGCGTCGACATAAGCGAGAGACGCCTGGATCGCGGCAAGTTCATTCCGTCCGATGCGGCGGAACAGAATTTCCTCGCGGCCCGCTTTGGTGTCGAACGACCACGAACCGTTCTTCTCGACGAGCGGGATGGGGAACGGAAAGTCGCCCTGCCCGATGAGCAAGGTGGCAGGCTTGCCGCTCTCCTGCTTGATGCTGTGCTTGGCGTCGTATGCGGTGACGAACGCCTTGCGCGTTTCGTCGTCCTGCACATCGTCACCGGAGGAGACGATGTCGGCAGAGCCGGGGCCGAGCACGGTAACGATCTGCTTGCGGTCTCCGGTCCGCGCCGCCGCGGCGAGAGCGTCGGCCGCAGCCTCGGCATTGTTGAACGTCTGTTGCGCGCGCGCTTCGGACAGCGCGAGCGCCATCGTGGCCACGCCGACGAGACAGAGGAAGCGGAACGCGGCCGTTGCTTTGCTTCTGATCATGGAAGCCTCCGCCTCAGTGGGTTCGGGTGGATGGAATGCGCGAACCGGATTCCATCCACTGGTGATAGGTCTGGAATTTCACACCGAGCCGGTCGTAGCGCACGCGCAGATAACCGTCCGAGCCTGAGCTGACCGCATCAGGTCTGACGGTCTGCACTTCTTGCGCCATGACGCCGACATAGGCCTTGTTGCTGCCGTTGTAGGCGAAGCGGTAGAAGCCAAGACCGTTGTCGAGCGTGCCCAGCCGCACGATGTCGTGTTTCAACTGGATGTCGGAGCGCCGGCCACCGCCGCGGCCGCCACCACCGTGGAAGCCTCCGCCGCCGCCCGCTCGCATTCCTCCTCCGCCGCCACCGAAGCTTCTGCCGCCCATGCTGGCGTGCCCACGCGCGCTTTGCGCCATGGCGGCGCGTCCGCCGCCGCCTGCGCCGGAGAACGCTGAACCGCGTCCGCCTCCGCGGGCTGCGGGGCTGGGACGATTGCCGCCGCCGCGATTGGCGACGTCGCGCCGCTCACCGCCACCGCCAGCTCCGGGCCGATTGCCAGCACGATTGCCGGCGTCGCGTCGCTCGCCACCGCCGCCTGCACCCGGCCGGTTGCCCGCGCGATCGCCGATATCGCGCCGTTCGCCGGCACCGCCTGCGCCGGGCCGATTGCCGGCATCGGGACGCAGAACCTGGTTGCCGCTCCGGCCGCGGAAATCCATCCGCCCTTGGGCGTTCGCACGCGCTTCGCCACCGCGACCGAATTTCTGCGCGACGTTGGCGTTGTTGTAGCGGACGCCGTGGCGGTGATCGGGATTGTGCTGCCAGTTGTTGTTGATGTTGTTGACGTTGATGTTGCGGTTCACGTTGATGTTGTTGTTGCCCCAATTGAAGCCGCCACCCCACCAGCCGTGATTGGAGCCCCAGACTCCCACGGCAACACCCGCGCCGAACGCGAGTCCCGTGGCAATGACGCCGCCGGCAACCCAGCCGGGATAGGGCGGGAAGTAGTACGGCGGATAGGCAGCGTAGGGCCAAGCGCCGTAGACCACGCCCGGATCGTAGTAGGGCACGTAGATCGTGTTCGGCTCGGTCGGCTCGATCACGATCACCTGCCTGTTCGATTCCGTCTTCACAGAGACCTTCTGCTCCTTGGTGCTTTGCAGCTTGTTGTTGGCCTGCGCCTTGGTGCGAAGCCGCTGCACCGCGTCCATCACATCGGGCTGCTGCGCCAGCACGGCGTCGCCGAGTTTCTGCGTCCAGGAGAGTTTGGTGCTCATCATGCTCAACACGGTCGGAGTCGCGGTGAGCTGCTTGATGCTGTCGTCCCAAGTCTGCTTGTCCGCCGCGCTTTTGAGCGCTTCCCCTTTGAGATTCTTGTTCGCGTCGGCCCAGCGCGAGGCTTCGACGACCTCAAGCGGGTAGGTCGAAGCCATCAGCACGTTGGCGAGCAGCGCGTCCGGATAGAGCGCGATCGGCGCAACGAGCTGATCGAGCTCCTCGGCCTTGAGCGGCGCTGCCGATGTGGGTGCCGGCGAACTTTGCGCCGGTTGGGTTTGTGCGTCGGCCGCCGGCGCGAGTGCGACGAAGAGGCCGATCAGCAACAGCCGCATCAGATAGGACGTCATGGTCGCCGCCTTCCGGTTGTCGCGTCAGCGCCGAGTGCCGGCCTGACGCGGGAACTTGCCGTCAGCTTAGGAAGGGGACGGGTGGGAAATCGATTGGACCGAGGTCCAACATGACAGCCAGGGAACTCGCCTGTCCGGATGGTTCCCTTGCTCAGCGCATCAGAACGGATTGACGTAGTTCAGGATCGCGATCTGCCGCAGCAGCACTTTGCGGATAACGTGCGCCATCTTCACGTGCTCCGTGAAGATGGCGACCTCGCCGGTCGAGCCCGCAGGCAGACGATTGGCGAATTCGGTATCGTCGAGCTTGATCCGCACGACGAACGGCGCGGCCTGAACCGCGCGCGGCGCGACCGCCGTGCCTGATGTTTGCGTCTGCCCCGTCGAGAGCGCCTGCAGCACGGTCTCGACCTTGCCGCTGTAGATCGTGCCCGGCATGAACTTGAACGTGGCCTCGACCGGCTGGCCGGGCTCGATGTAGCGCGCGTCGATCTGTGGAATCTCGACGCCGATGATCGTCTCCGACGTGTCGATGAAGGCCATCACCGGAGATAGCGGCAGGTTCGTCACCCGTGCGCCCTTGCGGAGCGCGAGGTTGGTGACATAGCCGTCGGCAGGCGCACGCACGACGGTCTTGTCCAGATTCCATTGCGCGCCCTCGACCTGCGCCTTGAGCTGATCCACTTCGGCTTGCCGCTGCTCGACGTCGAAGGTGCGGCCGGTGCCGCTGGTTTGCAGTTGCGTCATCTGCGCGAGCCGCTGCTCCTGGAGCTTGAGCTGCGCCTGGAGCGCACCGAGTTGCGACTGATAGGGAAGCGGGTCGATGCGGAACAGCACATCGCCCGCCTTGAGCGGCGCGTTGGCGGTGACCGGCACCTCGGCCACCTCGCCGGCCACGTCCGGCACGATGGCGACCGAATGGCGGATCACCAGCGCCTTACCCTGCGGCGCGCCCCAGTTCATCGGGATGAACAATCCCACCAGAAGCAGCACGAAGACGATGACCGGCGATATCTTCCAGAACAGGTTCCAGGGAACGACCTTCAGCTTCACCAGAATGAAGAGAAGGACGAGGTAGACGTTCAGGAGGACGACGATCATCGCGTCGCCTCATGCCGTTCGGCCGGCGGGATATCGACATAGGCCCAGATCAGCACGACCGGCCACAGCACGAAGCCGAGGAAGAGCGTCACCCAGCCGCCGACGGTGACCGCCTGTGCCCAGGGATGCTGCCGCTTCTTCGCGATCATCCCTGGAAGCATGGCGAGGAAGACGACGACGGCGACCGTGCTCGCCACAAGCACGACCAGGACGATCCAGGCGAAGATGTCGAGCATATCGTGGCCGATCGGTGGTTCAATCAGCGTTGCGATGCAGCCGAAGCGCGAACGCGATCAGCAACACGCCATAGACGATGGCGTAGCCGCCGATCACGAGCACCAGCGCAAGAGCCCCGGCGCCCGGCTGTGCCAGCATCACGATGCCGAATATGACGGAGAGGATGCCGCCGAAGATCAGGAACAGCTCGTTGTCGATCACCTTGCGCAGCTTGATCGCGCCGATGATCTGCATCACGCCGGTCGCAATCGCCCAGAACGCGATGAGCATGAGCAGAACCAGCGCCGTGATGGCGGGCCATGCGAATGTCAGGATGCCGGCGGAGATGCCGAGCAGCCCCATCACCGCAAGCCACCAGCGCGGCGCTGGATGGCCGCCTATGACCGCCGCGGCGATGGCAAGGATGCCGTCGGCCAGGGCGAAACCGCCGTAGAGCAGCACCAGGGTCACCAGCGTGATTCCGGGCCACGCGAAGGCCAGGATGCCGAAAGTGATGGCGCATAGCCCGCGCAGCAGAACGAGCCACCAGTTCTTCGCAAGCGCATGCAGCATGGAATGCTGAAGATCATGCGGGCCGGCGACGTGCAGGTTTGTCATGATGGCCTCCCTTCATCGTGCAGCGGCGATCAGACCGGCAGGATTGATCCTCTGTCCGTTGTGCGGCCGCCGTTGCCGCTCATGAATTGCTCTCCCCTCGAATGACGCAGCGGAATCCGACGTGGCTTGTCGAGGTGTCGACCGGCTCGGGATGGCGTGCGGCCGGGCGGTAGCGGCGGCAGTAGTTCGGCGCGCAGAGGTGCGAACCGCCCTTCAAGACCTTGCGGGGAATTCTGATGTTCGGCTGACGGGCGTCGTAGCTCTGGTCTTCGCGCCCGCCGCGTGGGTTCTCCGGAATGCAGCACGCCTTCGGCGCATCGGCCTCGTGCTTGGTGGCGTACCAATCGCTCGTCCATTCCCACACGTTGCCGATCATGTCGTGCAGGCCGTAGCCGTTCGGCGGAAATGCCGTGACCGGTGAGGTGCGCTCGTAGCCGTCCTCCGCGAGATTCTGGCGCGGAAACTCACCCTGCCAGGTGTTCGCCAGATGCTTTCCGCCGGGCGTGAACTGATCGCCCCATGCGTAGTCCGCACCGTCGAGGCCGCCGCGCGCGGCGAACTCCCACTCGGCTTCCGTGGGCAACTCCTTGCCGGCCCATGCGGCGTAAGCCTCCGCGTCGCGGTAGGCGACATGGACGACGGGATGGTTCTCGAGTCCCACGATCGAGCTGCCCGGCCCGTAAGGCTCGCGCCAGTTCGCGCCGAATTCGAACGACCACCACGCCGCCCAATTGCGCAGGTCGACGCGCTCCTTGGGCGGTTTGAACACCAGCGAGCCCGCGCGAAGCATGTGCGGCAACGCGCCGGGATAGTCCTTCGGATCGGGCGCAATCTCGGCGAAGGTGACGTGGCCGGTGGCTTCAACGAAGCGGCGAAATTGTTCGTTGGTCACCGGCGTGCGGTCCATCGAAAAGCCGTCGACGGTGACGCGGTGGACCGGTGCTTCCTCCGGGTAGTGCTTGTCGGAGCCCATGCGGAACGTGCCGCCGGGAATCCAGATCATGTTCGAAGGAATCGAAGCGCGGGGCGGCCGCAAGTCAGGCTGCGTATGCGTGTGCGCTTGCATGCTCATAAGCAAACGCTACGCGCGCCGGGCGGTTCGGATCGAGTTGGACCGTGGTCCAACACCTGCAAAAAAACCCGGCGGGGCGGGGCCGTTCTGCCGGAGAGGCGGTGCGGGGGATCGTCCTCGCCATCGCAAACAAGGCGGCGGAGCACGGCGAATGTTGCGCTCTCGGCCGACGTTTTGCCGGCCGTCAGCCCGGCGGCGATGCGTTCCAACCCGCGATTGGGTCCGAGTTCAACGCAATAACCGTATTATAATACCATTATAATGGGCGACGTGGGCAACCAATAGATGCTGCTCGTTGCATGTGTTACCCTGCTGTCATGCTGCGATAGGAAACTGCCGGACGCTCATTCGCGTGTTCGTGCAAGTGCTTGTTGTCGGTGCGGTGTAATGGGCCAATCGGGGCGGATTCGTCGGCTGATCAGCTCTTCGCGTGCACCGGTCGCGAAGTCCCACACCTTTGATTGCAATCGGGCTCGTTGCTCGGAGTCGTTGAAGATTCACGCGCGCGCGCGCGAACGGTATCTCCGCCGCGGAGATCGCCGATGAGCGTGGCTGCGATACAATCCAACGCTTGGCGAATAGACGAATTCGGGCGCGAAGCTCGGAAGCTCGCACTGGTCGCCATTGCCTATTACCTCGCCGCGCAAGCGGCGTTTTTTATTGGCACGCTGTCGGACAGGATTTTCGCGCCGTTCTGGCCGCCGAACATCGTGCTGCTGTGTGTGTTGCTGCTCACGCCGGCGAGACGATGGTGGCTTCCCATCCTCGCGGCATTTCCCGCGCATGCGCTCGCCGAATACGGCGTCGGGATGCCGTTGCTGCAGATGCTGGCGGCCTTCGCGACCAATTGCGCCTTCGCCATCATCGCTGCACTGGCGTTGCGGCGCGTGCTGGGCGGCCCACCGTGGTTCGACACTCTGCGGAAGACGTGGCTCTACGTCCTCATCGCGGCGATTGGGAGTCCCATGGTGGCGGCGCTCGGCGGCGCCTTTATGCGACTTCTCGGCGATGGGGCGATTGAAAAATATCCGCTGTTCTGGGCCGACTGGTTCATGTCCAACGCGCTCGGAAGCATGACGCTGGGGCCGATCGCCTTGATGGCGCTGAGCGCGCGCCGGTGGTCGCTTGCGGCCGTTCCGAAGCATGCCTTCGTTGAAGTGACGTTTCTGGGCGTCGCGCTGATCGCCGTTTGCACCGTCGTTTTTGAAGCCAGTCTCGGCAACACGGCAAGCGGCTTTCTTCCGGCGCTGCTGTATCTGCCTTTGCCGCTGGTGTTGTGGGCTGCGGTGCGCTTCGGCGTCAAAGGCGCCAGCGGCGCGATTCTGGTCGTGACCATCGTTCTGATCTGGAAGGCTCTCAACGGGCCGAGCATCTTTCTCGCGGGCGACTCCGAGACGAGTGTTTTCGCCATCCAGGCGTTTCTGATCGGTCTGGCGATCCCGGTTCTCCTGCTCGGCGCTTCAATCGATGAAACACGTCATGCCGAACAAGCCGTCCGCGAAAGCGAGGAGCGGATGAAGGCCGCCGCCGTCGCGGCGAACATTTCGATGTGGCATTTCAACTTCGAGTCCGAGAGCTTCTGGCTCACCGATCACGGCCGCAAAATGTTTGGTTTTGCTCCGGACGAGACGGTCACGCGCTACGCGGTGATGAGCAGGGTCCATCCCGAGGATCGGCAAGCCGCGATCGATGCGATGCAGGCCGCGACGGCCGCCGGAAAGCTGGCGGTTTGCGAATTTCGCATCGTCTTGCCTGATGGGAAAGTTCGCTGGATTCTCTGCCGGGCCGGCGTCCACGGCGACTATCGCGGCGCGCCCGCGCAGATCAGCGGCACGTTCGTGGATATTTCCGAACGCAAGGCGGCGGAAAGCGAAGTCGCTCACCAACGCCATGAACTGGCGCATCTGATGCGCGTGTCGATGCTCGGCGAGTTGTCCGGCGGGATCGCGCACGAGCTCACACAGCCGCTCTCCGCCATCCTGTCGAACGCCGAAGCGGCGCGCATCCTCCTGACGCAGAAGAATCCGAATCTCGCCGAAGTGGTGGAGGTCCTGGACGACATCATCGGCGAAGACAATCGAGCCGGTGAGGTGATCCGCCGGCTCCGAGGGTTGCTCAAGAAAAGCGAAGCGAAGTTCGAGCCGGCCGACCTCAACGACCTCGTGATGTCGACTCTTCGACTCCTGCACAACGAGCAGATCAATCGCAGGGTCCGGGTCTCCGTCGAATTGACGCCCGACATACCGCTGGTGTCCGGAGATGCCATTCAGTTGCAGCAAGTCTTGCTCAATCTTTTGCTAAACGCGATGGATGCCATGAATGAAATGGTACCATCGAGCCGTAAGATCGCCGTCAGCACGCGGGCGCTGAACGGGGAGGAGATCGAGGTGAGTGTTGCCGACAGCGGGATCGGCCTGTCGCAATCCGATCAGATGCGTGCGTTCCAGCCGTTCTTCACCACCAAAGAGCGCGGGCTTGGGCTCGGATTGTCGCTCAGTTCATCGATCATCAAGCTGCATGGCGGCGAGCTCGTTCTCGAAAACAACGCGCAGGGTGGCGCGACCGCCAGATTCACGCTGCCGCGTCTCAACACGATGATGGTGGCGGCCAAATAGTCGAGGAGTGAGTGAGCGTAGAGTGACGGACGAGTGAGTAGGAAAGGGGCGTGCGATGCGGTTTACAACCTTCCTGGTGGACGACGATCCAGGCGTGCTCAAGGCGCTATCGCGGCTGATCCGATTGGCGGGTTACGAAAGCCGGGGCTATCTATCGCCACAGGATTTCCTGCGTGACCACGATCCGAGTGTGCCCGGCTGCGCCATTCTCGATCTCACGATGCCGGACATCGACGGCCTGGCGCTTCAGCAAAAGCTCTCGGAAGACAGCATCGAACGGCCGATCATCTTTCTGACGGGGAACGCGGATGTGCCGAGCAGCGTCCGCGCCATGAAGGCGGGCGCGGTCGACTTTCTCACCAAGCCGGTGAAGCGTGAGGATCTCCTGACGGCGATTGCCCGGGCCGAGGAGCGCGATGCGCGGGTGCGTCACGACCGGTCGGAGCTGCAAACGATCGAGGACAAGCTCGTCAAACTCACTCCGCGGGAGCGCGAGGTGCTGGAGCACGTCATCGACGGCAAGCTGAACAAGCAGATCGCGGCCGCGCTCGGCACGGTCGAGAAAACGGTTAAGGTTCACCGCGGCCGGATGATGGCCAAGCTCGGTATCCGCAGTGTCGCGGAGCTGGTCCGGCTGGCCGGGCGAGCGGGGATCGCGGCGCACCACTGATATTTCGACTGTTTCGGCCCGTTCCATATTGGCCCTTTGGGCAACTCGACGGACCGGGCGATGTGCCGACAAGATGGACCATGCCGAGGTCCGCCATCCGAATTGCGGTTGTGGACGACGACGCGTCGGTGCGCAAAGCGCTGGCGCGGCTGCTGACCGCGTCCTCATTCGATACCAGGACCTATGGTTCGGCTCGCGAGTTCATGGCCTCGGGAACCGTCAGGCCGCCGCAGTGCCTTGTGCTCGATCTGCATATGCCGGAATTGAGCGGGCTCGATCTCCAGCATCAGCTTCGCCGAGCCGGTATCAACATCCCGACCATCATCGTCACCGCCCATAACGAACCGGGACTTCGCGAGCGCTGCCAATCGGCCGGCGCGTCGGCATTCTTGCTCAAGCCGCTCCATCAGGCGTCGCTGGTCGGCGCGATCAACACAGCCATTGAGCAGGGCTAAGCGGCAACCTGCGAACGGGCTGAAACGGTTTCTTCGTGGTTGATCCACTCAATCAGCTCCATCCGCCCGTCGAAGTGCTCGACGACGGCGGTGCAGCTTTCGACCCAGTCGCCGCAATTGATGTAGGTGAGGTCTTCGCTCTGGCGGATCACGGCGTGGTGGATGTGACCGCAGATCACGCCGTCCACCTGATGGCGGCGCGCTTCGCGTGACAGCGTGTCCTCGTATTCGCCGATGAAATTGACGGCGTTCTTGACCTTCAGCTTGGCCCACTGCGAGAGCGACCAGTATTTCAGGCCGAGCATGCGGCGGATCGCGTTGAACGTCGTGTTGAGACGAATCGCGAAGTCGTAGGCGTGATTGCCAAGCAGCGCGAGCCAACGCGCGTGGCGAATCACGAGATCGAATAGATCACCGTGAATGACGAGATAGCGTTTCCCGTCGGCGGCGACGTGCGTGGTGCTTTCCATCACATCGATGCCGCCGAAATGCGTGCCGCAGTAGTCGCGCAGGAATTCGTCGTGGTTGCCGGGCACGTAGATGACGCGCGCGCCCTTGCGAGCCTTTCGCAGCAGCTTTTGAACGACGTCGTTGTGGCTCTGCGGCCAGTACCAGCCGGATTTGAGCTGCCAGCCGTCGACGATGTCGCCGACGAGATAGATGTTGTCGGCGTCGTAGCAGCGCAGGAATTCGAGCAGCTTCGCCGCCTGGCATCCGCGCGTGCCGAGATGGAAGTCGGACAGGAACAGGGATCGGACCCGCACCAATCCGTCGTCGCCCCGTTCCGGCGTCGATCGTGGATCGAAATTCATGCGGGGTGTATCGCTGATTCCTGTTGCGGTTCGATGACGAAAACAGAGTGCCGCAATTAACGATCACGACTGTTCGATTGCGCTGACGCGAATCTTTTGTGGCTCTGTCACACAACTGAGACGCAAATCCACGACATTCCCGGCATGCGATTCGCAATCGACACCACGGCCGGCCTCGCGAATGACGAAACAGCAGGCGGATCGTGCGTTCTCAGGACGTCGGGAGCGGCCTGATGCGCGTTCTCATCGCGACGGATGCGTGGCGGCCACAGGTTAACGGCGTCGTTCGCACGTTAACATCTTTGGCGCGCAGTGCGCCGAATGTCGGGATGGACGTCGAATTTCTTTCGCCCGAGGGGTTCTCCTCGCTTCCGGTTCCGACCTATCCGAGCTTGCGGTTGGCGCTACCGAATCGGCGCGAGATCGCACGGCGGATCGAGAAGGCGGAGCCCGACGCGATTCACATCGCGACTGAGGGCACGATCGGACTCGCGGTGCGAGCCTATTGCCTGAGAAAAGGCCTGCGCTTCACAACCTCCTACACGACGCGTTACCCGGAATACATTTCGGCGCGCTTCGCGATCCCTGAATCGTGGACCTACGCGGCGCTCCGCTGGTTTCATGCAGCGAGCGCCGTGACGATGGTCGCGACGCCATCGCTCTGGGATGAGCTGACCGTGCAGGGCTTCAAGAACCTCGGCACCTGGACGCGCGGCGTCGACACCGAGACGTTCTCTCCGGACAATCCTGCCGTCCTCGATCTGCCGCGCCCGATCTTTTTGTGCGCCGGCCGTGTCGCGGTCGAGAAGAATCTCGAAGCGTTCTTGTCACTCGATCTGCCCGGCTCCAAAGTCGTGGTCGGCGAGGGGCCACAGGAGGCGGAGCTCAAGCGGCGCTTCCCCGACGCACATTTCCTCGGATTGAAGGAAGGCAAGGCGCTCGCTGCCCACATCGCCGCGGCCGACGTGTTTGTCTTCCCGAGTCTCACCGACACCTTCGGCGTGGTGCAGCTCGAAGCGCTCGCGTGTGGCGTCCCGGTTGCAGCATTCCCCGTCATGGGTCCGAAGGACGTGATCGCCGATCATCCCGTCGGTGCGCTCAGCGAAGACCTTCGGCTCGCGTGCCTGCGTGCGCTCTCGCTGTCCCGCAAGGCGTGCCGCGAATTCGCGCTTGGCTTCTCGTGGGAGAACAGCGCGCGGCAGTTCGCCTCCAATCTCAAGCCCATCAGTGTCAGCCGCGCACGGACATCCGGCGCCGCCTCGACGGTCCCCGCGGCAGCCAATCGCTAGCGCTATCCGATCTTTCAGGAGGAGAACGATGCAAGCCATCGAAATGCAAACCACATTGGGCCACGACATCGACAAGGACGCGGTCGCGCGCGCCTATGATCGTTGGGCTCCCGTTTACGATCTCGTGTTCGGACCGGTGTTCGAGCGCGGCCGGCAGGCTGCGATCGCAGCGGCAGAGCGCGTCGGCGGCCGCATCCTCGAAGTCGGTGTCGGCACCGGGATCTCGCTGCCGGACTATTCCAACAAGAACCGCCTGTACGGCGTCGACATCTCGCCGACCATGCTGCGCAAGGCGCAGGATCGCGTCAAAGAGCTGGGCCTGAAGCACGTCGAAGGGCTCGCGGTGATGGACGCCGCCGACCTGCAATTCGAGGACAACTCGTTCGACGTGGTGGTCGCGCAGTATGTCGTGACGACCGTGCCGGACCCGGAAGGCACGCTCGACGAGTTCGCCCGCGTGCTGAAGCCCGGTGGCGAGATCATCCTGGTCAGCCGCGTCGGCGCCGAAGCAGGCTTGCGAAAATCGCTCGAGCGCTGGTTCCAGCCGGCGGCGCGCAAGCTCGGCTGGCGCACCGAATTCGCCTGGGAGCGCTATTCCGAATGGACCGCCCGCACGCCTTCGATAGCGCTGGTCGAGCGCCGCGCGATGCCTCCGTTCGGGCATTTCTCGCTGATCCGCTTCCGGAAAGTCGATTGTGACAGCGTAAACGCCATGACGGCCAAGCTCGCCGGTTGATTGTGACAGCACGCCCCGTCATCACTTCAGCCAAGACATAAATCTTTCAAGGGGAATTCGAATGAGCGGATTTTTCGAAACGCTGCGGGTGCAGCGCTGGGACGATCACCGGTTCTATCACCACAGCCGGATCAACCAGAGCCTTCACCTCGTCAGCGCGCTGTCGTTTCTGTTCGCTTACGTGATGCTGTTCTTCGATCCGGTGGTTTCGGCGCTGGTCGGCTGGCTGGTGTCGATGACGTCGCGTCAGGCGGGTCACTTCTTCTTCGAGCCGAAGACGTATGATCACGTCAACCAGGCGACGCACGAGCACAAGGAAGAGATCAAGGTCGGCTACAACCTTCAGCGCAAGGTCGTGCTGATGTCGATCTGGGCGCTGTCGCCGCTTTATCTCTTCGTCGATCCGACGGTGTTCGGCCTGCTTGAGCCGTACACCGGCGTCGCGGAATTCATCCGCAGCACGGCGAAGATCTGGCTGGCGCTCGGCCTCGGCGGGCTGCTGTTCCGCACCATCCATCTGTTCTTCATCTATGACGTTCAAGCCGGCCTGGTGTGGATGACGAAGATCCTCACCGACCCGTTCCATGACGTGAAGCTCTACTACAAGGCGCCGCTGGCGCTGCTGCGTGGCGAGCTGATCGATCCGGGCATCGGCAAGCACAACCGCGACGAAGAGGAAGAAGAGCTGTTCGTGGAAACCGAGCCGCGCGGCGCTTGATCCGCAGACGATACAAAAAGACGTCCGCCGGTCATCCCGGCGGACGTTTCATTTTGAGGGCAGCAGTTTCAGAAACGATGCGCGAGCAGTTCGCGGAGCAGCTTGCGCTTGATGGACTTGTTGGTGGTCTTGGGATCTGCCCACCACCAGCCGTCGCGCTCCATCGCCTCGGCGGCTGCGACGAAGCGGTCCGCGACGGCGGCGAACTCCGCCTCGGTGTAGTTCAGGCTGAAGATCAGACGCCCGGTGCCGATCCAGCTCAGCGCAAGGCCCTCGGCGCGCAGGTAGTACTGAAGCATCCAGTTGTAGCGGCAGGGGCGGGTGTAGAACACCGTCCAGATCGACGACAGGTTCGCGACCTGCACCGGCAGGTTCTTCGCGCGCAGCCGTTCGTTCAGCGTCGCGGCGCGGCCGTTCCAGGTGGCGTCGAGGTTGTCGTAGAGCGCGCGGACCTCGGGCTGTTCGATGCGTCGCAGGAATTCGTCCATCGCGGTCATCACGTAAGGATGCGAGTTGAACGTCCCGCGCGCGAAGCAGATGTCCGCCGGCCGGTCGTCGCGGAAGCGCTTCATCAGGTCCTTGCGGCCGCAAACGACGCCGACCGGCAGGCCGCCGCCGAGCGTCTTGCCGTAGGTCACCATGTCGGCCTTGACGCCGAAGTATTCCTGCGCGCCGCCGAAGGCGATGCGGAAGCCGACGAAGACCTCGTCGAAAATCAGGACGATCTTCTTCTCGGTGCAGACCGCGCGCAGACGGCGCAGCCAGTCGGCGTAGGCGTCCTTGTCGAAATGGCCGCCGCGGGACGAGTCGACCAGCGACGAATCGCCCGGCGCGTTCGCGTTCGGGTGCAGCGCTTGCAGCGGATTGACCAGAACGCACGCGATGTCGTTGCGGGTGCGCAGCACGCGCAGGGCCGAGTCGGACATGTCGTTGAGCGTATAAGTCTCGTGCGCCGGCACCGGATTGCCGACGCCCGGCTGCACATCGCCCCACCAGCCGTGGTAGGCGCCGCAGAAGCGCACCAGATGCGACTTCTTGGTGTGATAGCGGGCGAGGCGGACGGCTTGCATGACGGCTTCGGTGCCGGACATGTGGAACGACACTTCGTCGAGGCCGGATATGGCTTTCAGCCGTGTCGCGTTCGTAGCGACCGCGGGGTGGTAGGAGCCGAGCACCGGGCCAAGCGCGCTGGCGCTCTGGAACCCGTTCGCCATGCAATCCTTGTAGAAGTCGTAGCCGAAGACGTTGACGCCGTAGGAGCCGGTCAGGTCGTAGAATTCATTGCCGTCGAGGTCCGTGACCATCACGCCGGCCGACGATTGCAGGAACGAGCCGACACGCAGGTTCTTGCGGACCATGCGGCTGTACTGGAACGGCACGCGATAGTGCTCGGTGAACTGCATATCGGAGATGCTGTCCGACGTTTCTTCGGTCAGTTGCACCGTTTTGGGGTAGCGCTGCGTGTAGAGCGCGGAGAGCTGCTCGAAGCCGACCCGGCGGCGTTCGGCGACGTTGGCGGGCGCGTCGTCGGACGTGAAGAACTTGTCCCCGCTGTATTCATAAAACGGTATCAGACCGGCAATACGCCGGGACATCTTGGAGTGGCCCGACAGCGAGCGGTGCTTCGCGCGGGACAATTCCAGGCGGGTTTTAAGCTTGATGACCGAGGTCGTGAACGCGGCAGCACCGAGTGCGTACAGCGCGTATGTGGTGTGCGTCGAATCCATCGACTCAAGCGCTAGCGGAGCAACGCAACAGAACCATGACAGCCCGTGCTTTGATCGGAAAACTCAGCCAGCAGGAGGAAATCAACTTCCTGCTGACGAATCGCATCCCGCGCCGCCTCGCGACTCAATTCGTGGGCTGGTTCAGCAAGATCGAGAACCCGCTCGTTCGCGATCTCTCCATTTCGACCTGGAAGCTGTTCTCCGATCTCGATCTGAGCGATGCCAAGCGGACCGACTTCCGCAGCATGCATGACTGCTTCACACGCGAGCTCAAGGACGGCGCGCGGACGGTCGACCCCGATCCTTCGGTGTTGACGAGCCCGTGCGACGCCATCGTTGGTGCATGCGGCGTGGTCGAAGGGACCAAGGTGTTTCAGGTGAAGGGCTTTCCTTACACGCTGGAAGACCTGATGGGCCGGTCGCCGCTGGTCGATGCCAACCGCAACGGCCGCTACGTCACGCTGCGCCTGACATCGAGCATGTATCACCGCTTCCACGCGCCGTTCGACGGCCACGTCGGCGAGGTGACCTACATCTCGGGCGACACCTGGAACGTCAATCCGGTGGCGCTCAAGCGCATCGAGAAGCTGTTCTGCAAGAACGAGCGGGCGCTGATCCCGATGACGCTTTCGACCGGTCACACGCTGACGCTGGTTCCGGTTGCCGCGATCCTCGTCGCCAGCATCCGTCTGCACTTCCTCGATGTGCTGCTGAACATGAAGTATGGCGGGCCGAACGTCATGCGCTGCGACGCGGTACTGGAGAAGGGGCAGGAGATGGGTTGGTTCGAGCACGGCTCGACCATCATCGTGTTCGCGCCGGACGGCTTCTCGCTCTGCGACGGGATTGAGGAAGGCCGCAGAATTCGCATGGGCGAGCCGCTCATGCGCCTGCCGGCATGACGGCGGTGTGTGTGGTGGCCTCCGAAATAAATTACGCCCCACCTCTTGACTTAATTCCTACTGTATATAATCCTATGAATGTCCGGTCCAACCGAGGGCGTTGTCATGAGACGTCATTTCAGCGGGATCGGATGCGGAAGCCTGCGCTTGGGGCTCGTAACCCCAATCCCGGGCGGCTCCGGGCATCGAGTCGGGCGGCACTAGGACCGCTCTGCGAGGTGCTCGCTGGACTGGGACAGGGTGACGAAGCCCGCGTCCCAGGAAACCCGGCCCGGAGCTGAGTTGCGGTCCACGGATCGCAGCGAGCACCGCGATGGAGCGCTGGGTGGCGAGCGTGTCTTTCGAGCGAAAAGACGCGCCACGCCGCAAGGCGTGACTAGATGGTTGCGCTGCTCAGCGCTCCATCCCCTCGACTATTCCGAGGGGGAA
>JBFLYS010000058.1:0-3250 GCA_040756555.1 Pseudomonadota bacterium
GACCGGCCGTATCTGATCTGCACCGACGAGGCGCGCGCCAAGCAGAAGTACTGGGACGCGCAGTTCATGTGGGTCATCGACATGCGCAAGGAAGACAAGCTCACGCCGGTCGCGACCTTCATGCCGGATCGCGAGAAATACTTTAACCGTCCCGGCCGCTACGGCGCGCACAACATCCTGGAGAACCTTCCGGCGGAAGGCCCCTGGAAGGACATCGTGTTCCTAACCTACTTCAACGCAGGTCTGCGCGCGGTGAATGTCGCCGATCCGTTCAATCCCAAGGAGGTCGGCTGCTTCGTTCCGGCGCTGGAGGAAGGACGTCCGGCGGTGCAGAGCAATGACATCGGCACTGACGATCGCGGATTGCTCTACCTGATCGACCGCGCCGGCGCGGGCATGCACATTCTGGAATACACGGGCTGACAGCCGAAGCCCTACGCGGCTGTCATCACCGGGCCGCGCCGCAGGCGCGAGTCCCGGTGATCCCGCTTAGGGAGGCACCGTACCCGCCCAAGCGGGATGGCCGGGACAAGCCCGGCCATGACACCTGAGCAAGGATTGAAATAATGGACCTCGGCCTCAAGGACCGCGTCGCCATCGTCACCGGCGGCAACCGCGGCATCGGCTACGCGATCTCGGCCGAACTTCTGAACGAAGGCGCGAGTGTCGTCGTCGCGAGCCTAGATCCGGCGCGCAACGCGCAGGCGGTCGAGAAACTGAAAGCAATCGGCAAAGGCAAGGTCATCGGCGTGCCGACCGATCTCACTGATCCGGGGGCAATCGAGAATCTCTTCAAGAAGACTCTCGCCGAATTCGGCCGCCTCGACATTCTCGTCAACAACGCCACCAACGTCGTGCAGGGCAGCTTCTTCGCGATGGACGAAGCGGCATGGGATCGCGCCTTCGAGAACAAGCTGCGCGGCACCGTGCGCTGCATCCGCCTCGCCGTCCCCGCGATGCGCGAGCGCAAGTGGGGCCGCATCGTCAACATCTCCGGCGGCGCGGCCTGGACGCCGCAGCTCGGCGCCATCGCCACCGGCATGAACAACGCGGCAGTGCAGAACCTCACCATTGCGCTCGCCAATGAACTCGCGAAGGACGGCATCCTGGTGAACTGCATCGTGCCGACCGCCGTGCGCACCGAGCGTCACGACCAGAACATCAAGGACACGATGGCCAAGACCGGCCAGTCGGAGGCCGAAGTGCTGAAGCCCCGCGTGGCGAAGATCCCGCTCGGCCGCATGGGCACGTCGGAGGAAATCGCAAGCGTCGTCGCATTCATGTGCTCGGAAAAAGCGAGCTTCGTCGCCGGCAGCCTATGGGCTGTCGATGGTGGTGTATCAGCGCGGCTGTAATCGGAGAGAACAATGCTGAAGAAGATTTCACTCGCTTTCGTCGCGCTGTTCGCGCTCACGCTGTCACTGAACGCCGCGGGCGCGCAGAACTACCCGAACAAGCCGGTCACGCTGGTCGTCGCCTTCACGCCCGGCGGCCCGAGCGACGTGCTCGCCCGCATCGTCGGCAAAAAGATGCAGGAAATCCTCGGCCAGCCGTTCATCATCGAGAACCGGCCCGGCGCTGGCGGCAACATCGCCGCCGAGCAGGTCGCGCGCTCCGCGCCGGACGGCCTGACGCTGCTGATGGGCAACAACTCGATCCTCGCGACCAACGCCGCGCTCTACAAGAAGATCAACTTCGATCCGGAGAAGGACTTCATCCCGATCAGCCTGATCGGCACGCAGGCCAACATTCTGGTGGTCAATCCGAAGGTGCAGGCCAGCACGATGGCCGAGCTGATCGCGCTCGCGAAGAAAGAGCCGGGCAAGATGAACTTCGCCTCGTCCGGCCACGGCGCCGCCGCGCATCTGTCGGGCGAGCTGTTCAAGTCGGAGGCCAAGGTCGATATCGTCCACGTCGCCTACAAGGGCGCGGCCCCTGCTCTCCAGGACGTCATCGCCGGTCACGTCGACATGATGTTCGCCACGGCGGCGTCCGTCGTCGGCCACATCAAGAGCGGACAGGTCCGCGCGCTCGCGGTCACGACGCCGAAGCGCACCGCGGTGCTGCCGGAGATCGCGACCGTGGACGAACTCGGCCTCAAGGGTTTTGACGCCACGACCTGGCATGGCCTCGTCGCGCCGGCGAACACGCCGAAGGAGATCATCGCGACGCTCTACGACGCGACCAAGAAGACGCTCGCCGACCCCGGCGTACAGAAACAGCTTGCGGACCTCGGCGTCGACATCGTCGGCAACTCGCCGCAGGAGTTTTCGGCCTACATCAAAGCGGAAATCCCGAAGTGGACCGCCGTGGTGAAGGCGTCCGGCGCGAGCCTCGACTGATGGTCGAGATTCCTGATTACGCGCCGCTCTGCAAGGCGCCCGACCGCAATCCGCGCGCGCCGAAGACCAAGTTTCCGGCGCTCGCCTGCGACACCCATGCGCACATCTTCGAAGCGCGGTTTCCGTACTCGAAGGAGCGCATCTACACGCCGCCGGATTCGACGCTCGCCGACTACAAGCATCTTCTAAGGACGCTGGGTTGCGAGCGCGCCGTTCTGGTGCAGCCAAGCGTGTACGGCGACGACAACGCCGCGATGCTCGACGCGCTCGCGAACGGCGGGCCGGGTTTCCGCGCGGTCGCGGTGACACAGCCGGACATATCGGACGCGGAGATCGACAAGCTGCATCGCGCCGGCGTGCGCGGCCTGCGCTTCAACGTCGTCGACCGCCGCGAAAACAAGAATCAGGTTCCAGCCGACATGCTGCGCGGCGTGGCGAAGCGCATTGCGGCGCGCGGCTGGCACATCGAGATGCTGGTGCAACTCGATGAGGCGGGCGACTTTGCGCCGCTGCTCGGAACGCTCGGCGTGCCAGTCGTGATCGGCCATCTTGGTTATCCGAAGGCGCTGGCGAAGACCTGGACGCAGACCAAGGCGTTTGCCGAACTGCTCAAGCTGCTCGACGGCGGCCAGTGCTGGATCAAGCTGACCGGCCCCTATCGCATCACCAGCGAAGCTGACATGCCCTACGGTGACGTTGTGGAGCCCGCGCGAAAACTGATCGCGCACGCGCCGCACCGCATGATCTGGGGCACCGACTGGCCGCACGTCATGAAGAAGAAGCCGATGGCAAACGACGGCGACATGACCGATCTGCTCGACCAGTGGATTCCGGACGCGGCGACGAAGAAACGCATTCTCGTCGACAACCCGGCGGCGCTCTACGGCTTCGGCGCGGACGAGAAGATC
>JBFLYS010000058.1:3350-21731 GCA_040756555.1 Pseudomonadota bacterium
GCGGTCCTTCGCGCGCGTCATGCCGACGTAGAACAGGCGGCGTTCCTCCGCCATTTGCGCTTCCGTGCGTTCGCCGAAGGCAAGCGGCAGCAGGCCGTCTTCGAGCCCGACGATAAAGACGGCGCGGAATTCGAGACCCTTCGAGGCGTGCAGCGTCAGCAGCGACACACGGTCGGCGCGAGAATCGAAGAAATCGGATTCCGTCGCGACCGCCACGGCATCAATCAGACGCGCACGATCATTGCCGGAAGATTCAGCCAAGATCATCAACCGCTGCCAGGCCGTAACGATTGACGCCTGATCCGGCGCATCGAGTCGTGCTTTCGCGCGCTCCACAGCGTTGCGCAGTTGTACCACAAGCGGCGTCTCATCGCTCTCGCTCTTCAACTCTTCCAACAGCATGCGAACGGCAGACTCGTCGGAAAACGCCGCGTGGGTGTGACGTTTGAACGGAATGCCCGAGCGTGTCAGCGCCTCGCACAGCGCACCAGCTTGTGCATCGGTGCGGTACAGCACCGCGATGTCGGCGAACGACAGCCCCTTCTCGCCCGCGCCCTCGGCACGGCCGGTGTCGATAGAGAAGAAGTTGTGGCCGCCGATCATCTGCTCGATCGACTGCACGACATGCTCGGCCTCGGCCTTATCGCTCGGCGTGGCGTGGATCGTGATGCGCGCCTGCATCTCGCGCATCACTTCGGCGATGGCCGGACCGCCGATCACCTGCGACGACGCCGTGACGATGGTGCCGCTGGAGCGGTAGTTGCGCTTCAGCGCGATCTCCTTCGCGTCGGGATAATCCTTGCCGAAGCGCTCGAAGCAGGCGGCGTCGGCGCCACGGAAGCCGTAGATCGCCTGGTTCGGATCGCCGATCACGCAAAGGTCTGCGTGAGATGGCGCAAGAAGCCGCAGCAGGCGGTACTGCTGCTCGTCGACATCCTGGAATTCATCGGCCGATATCGAACGCCAGCGCGCCTGAAGTTGCGCGGCCAGCGCCGGATCGCTCTCCAGCATCCGCACCGGGAGACCGATCAGATCGTCAAAGTCGATCAGGCCGCGCACCGACATCGCGCGCTCGTAAGCCGCCATTGTCTCCGCGAGATCGGCTGCGATCCCCGTGCGCTTGGCCTTGGAGATCGCACGCAGCGTCGCACCGGCCTTGCTCCCGGCGACACCTGCTTCGACCAGTGCCGCCACGCACTCGGCCTCGTTGGCGATCCGGAAGCCGCGATGCAGACCCACCGCGTCGGCATGGTCGCGCAGGATCGAAAGCCCGAACGAATGGAAGGTGTGGATTGCAACTTTGTCGGAATGTTCCGGCAACAAATGCGCGAGCCGTTCGCGCATTTCGTCCGCCGCCCGGCGGGTGAAGGTGATGGCGAGGCAGTTCTCCGCGGGCACACCGCGCTCGGCGACGAGATGCGCGATGCGGTGCGTCAGCGTCCGCGTCTTGCCCGAGCCAGGGCCCGCCATGATGAGCACAGGTCCGCCGACGGATGACGCCGCAGCGAACTGATCGTCGTCGAGACCGGCAAGAACGCCTGTTGCGTTGGTTTGCGCGGGAGCCTGCGTATTCCGCGACGGCGCGGCAGGTGCCTCATCTTCCTGCACCGCCTTCGCCGTGCGCTCCGGCTTCTTGCGCCTGACAATCGGCGCGTCGAACAGCATGCCGCCGGTGGTCAGCCGTTTCAGTTCGTCGTCTTCGAACAACCGGATGACGCCATATTCGCCGTCGTAGCCCGCGTCGCGGATCACCTCGCCTTTACGCAAACGAGAGATTGCTTCGGCGAGCAAAGACGAACCCGCGCGCGAAATATCCTCGACCGGAACATTCTGAAGAATGTCGAGCTCGGCACCGAGCCGCGCCAGCGCCTGCCCGTAGCTGTGCTCGACCGCCTTCGACGTAGGCCCACTCGCGGCGATCTCCGACAACATCTCGGGCAGCGGCACCAGGTTCGACACCGCGCCCGCCGTCTCCGGCGGCTTCACCTCGCTCTCGTCGCGATCCGCCAGCACCTCGATGCGATGCTCGACGCCGACCGTCACCGGCGAGCCGCAGACCGGACAGATGCCGCCGTGCGCCAGCGTCTCCTTCGGCGTCAGCCGCACGCCGCATTTGCGGTGGCCGTCGAGATGGTACTTCCCCTCCTCCGGGAAGAACTCGACGGTGCCGACGTAGCCGTTGCCGGTTTCCAGCGCGCGCTTGATCGCGAAATAATCCATGTCGCAATCGAACGTCGTCGCCTCACGGCCGAGCTTGCCGGGCGAATGCGCGTCGGAGTTCGACGTCAATCGATAACGGTCGAGCATCGAAAGCCGCCAGTTCATCGCCGGATCGGACGACAGCCCGGTCTCGACGGCAAAGATGTGGTCCGAAAGATCGCCGTAACAATCGGTGATCGAGTCAAAGCCCGACATCGAGCCGAGCGCGGCGAACCACGGCGTCCAGATGTGTGCGGGCACGAGATAGGCGTCGGGGCCCGACTGCAATGTGATTTCCAGAAGGTTGCGCGAGTCGAGGCCAAGGATCGGCCGCCCGTCGGAGGCGATGTTGCCGATCTTCGCCAGCGACGCCGACATGCGGTCCACCGTCGCGAGATCGGGCGCGTAGATCAGGTGATGCACCTTCCGCGTCTTGTCGCCCTTCTTGTAGATCGTCGAAATCTCGACCTCGAGCAGGAAGCGCACCGGGTTGCGGCACGACGGCGGCAACGTTTCCAGCACCGCCTTCTCGATGTCCTCGCGCAAGCGGAACAGGCCGGGCTCGGCCGGCACCAACTTCTCGCCCAGCTCGGCGCGCCACGCCGGATGGGTGAAGTCGCCGGTCGCCACCACGCCGATGCCCTTGCGCGCACCCCAATAGGCGAGATGTTCCAGATCGAGATCGCGGCTGGTCGCCCGCGAGTATTTCGAGTGGATGTGCAGATCGGCGTGGAAGCGCATGGGACGGAACACCCGGGACGGAACACTCGGCCCGCGCGGAATCGCGCTGAAGGAAGCCTAGCCGTTCCGAGCCCCGCTTGCCGCAGCGCGGAACGTGGCCTGTGGAAACGTCCGCGCGGCGGACCGCTCTGCCATGTTCCCGGTGCCTACCGGCGGCCCCGGTTTGCCGCTATGAATGGCCCCTTCACGAGGTGATCATGGCAGGCAATATCAATCCCAATCCGTTCACGACCCGGCCCGAGATCGACGGCACCTTTGGCGTCGTCACATCGACACACTGGATCGCGACCGCGGTCGGCATGGGGATTCTCGAGCGCGGCGGCAACGCCTTCGACGCGGCGGTCGCCACCGCCTTCACGTTGCAGATCGTCGAGCCGCATCTGAACGGCCCAGGCGGCGACGTGCCGGTCATTCTCTATGACGTGAAGAAGGGCAAGCCGGAGATCATCTGCGGCCAGGGGCCCGCGCCCGCGAAGGCCACCATCGCGCACTACAAGAGCGAAGGCCTCGACATGGTGCCGGGCACCGGCCTGCTCGCCACCTGCATCCCCGGCATGTTCGACTCGTGGATGCTGCTCCTTCGCGACTACGGCACGATGAAGGTTGCCGATGTGCTCGCGGCGGCGATCCATTACGCCGATCAAGGCCATCCGCTGGTCGAGCGCGCCAACGCGACCATCGCCACCGTCGAGAACCTGTTCAAGAAGCACTGGCCGACATCGGCCGCGGTGTATCTGCCGGGCGGCAAGATCCCCGAGACCGGCACGCTGTTCACCAACAAGACGCTCGCGGCGACCTACGCGCGCGTGTTGAAGGAAGCGGAAAGCGTTGGCGGCGATCGCGTCGCTCAAATTGAGAAGGCGCGGAAAGTCTGGTCGCAGGGCTTCGTCGCCGAAGCCATCGACAGGTTCTGCCGCACGCAGGACGTGATGGACACCAGCGGAAATCCGCACAAGGGCGTTCTCACCGGTGACGACATGGCCAAGTGGCAGGCGCAGGTCGAAGCGCCGCTCACTTACGATTACGGCCGCTACACCGTCTGCAAGGCGCCGTGGAGCCAGGGCCCGGTGACGCTGCAACAGCTCGCGCTGCTGAAAGGCTTCAACCTCGATGGCGCCGACGTCGTCGGGCCGGACTTCATCCACACCGTAGTGGAGTGCTCGAAGCTCGCCTACGCCGACCGCGAGAAGTTCTACGGCGACCCGAAATTCGTCGATGTGCCGTTCGAGACGCTGCTCTCGGACGCCTACAACAACGAGCGCCGCAAGCTCGTCACCGACAAGGCGTCGCTGGAGCTGCGCCCCGGCTCGGTCGAAGGCTTTGGCGCACTGGTGAAGATCAAGGAAGGCGCCAAGCTCGTCGCCGGCATGGGCGCGGGCGAACCGACCGTCGGCCGCATGGGCGAAGTGATCGGCGACACCGTTCACTTCGACATCGTGGATAAGGCCGGCAACATGGTGACGGCGACGCCGTCCGGCGGCTGGCTGCAATCCTCGCCGGTCATTCCGGAGCTGGGCTTCTGCCTCGGCACCCGCGCGCAGATGTTCTGGCTGGAGGAAGGCCACCCGGCCTCGCTCGCGCCGGGCAAGCGTCCGCGCACCACGCTGTCGCCGACGATGGCGCTGCGCGACGGCGACGCCTACCTCGCCTGGGGTTCGCCGGGCGGCGACCAGCAGGACCAGTGGATCACGCAGTTCTTCCTGCGCCACGTCCACGCCAAGATGAACCTTCAGGAGGCGATCGACGCGCCGGCCTGGCACTCGGAACACTTCCCGATCTCGTTCTGGCCGCGCACCTCGCGTCCGGGTGTGTTGCAGATCGAGTCCCGCGTGCCGAAGGCGACGCGCGACGAACTCAAGCGCCGCGGCCACATCGTCGAGGTCGAGCCGGAGTGGTCGGAAGGCCGCCTGACCGCCGCCTCCAAGGACGGCGTGCGCCGCAAAGCCGCAGCCAACCCGCGCGGCATGCAGGGTTATGCTGCCGGACGGTAAACGATGAGCCTGCACGGATGGCTTGCGATTGCCGGCGGTGCCGCGCTGCTGGCGTTCGTCATTTTCGCGTTCCGGCAGGGTCAGAAAGTAAAGCCTGACGACCGGCACGATAGCAGCCGTTCGGGCGACGGCACTGAAACTCTTTGAATGAGGACAGACGGCGGTTTTTCGCCGTTTGCTCCGTAGCCCTCTCCCCGTAGCCCGTCGAAGACGGGCGTGAATGCCCTTTTGTTGGGCGAGGGCAACGCTGCCGTTGCTGCGTCATCGCGGAAACATGCTCCCGCGCGTAACCACTTGCTGATCTCGCTCAGGCGTGAGAAGGATCAGCCAAGAAAAACAAAATACGTTTGGGAGGAGTGGCGTTGAGTTCAAATTCCGTCATCGTTGCTGACAATGCGTCGAAACTATTTCTGGACGGCGCCGTCGTCGCGTTCCGCCAGCTCTCGTTCGCGATCAACCGCAACGAGATCATGTGCATCGTCGGCCCTTCCGGTTGCGGCAAGACCACCTTCCTGCGCTGCATCGCGGGCCTGACCGACATCAGCAGCGGGCAACTGCTCGTCGACGGCAAACCGGTCAGCGGTCCGCCCGACGGCGTCGCGATGGTGTTCCAGCACTTCGGCCTGCTGCCGTGGAAGACGGTGTACGAGAACGCGGCCTTCGGCCTCGCGATGGCGAACACGCCCGCCGACAAGATCAAGGAGCGCGTGAACCACTATCTCGAGCTGGTCGGCCTCGCGGGCTTCGAGAAGCACTACCCCTATCAGCTCTCCGGCGGCATGCAGCAGCGCGTCGGCCTCGTGCGCGCGCTCGCGATGAACCCGTCCGTGTTGCTGATGGACGAGCCGTTCGCCGCGCTCGACGCGCAGACGCGCGAAATCCTCCAGGAAGAATTGCTCCAGCTCATGGAGCGGCCGGAGGAGCGCAAGACGATGGTGTTCATCACCCACTCCATCGACGAAGCTGTTCTGCTGGGCGACCGCGTCGCGATCATGAGCGCGCGGCCGGGACGCATCAAGGAAATCCTCGACGTGCCGTTCGCACGGCCGCGCGACGTCGATGCGATGCGCGCCGATCCGCGCTTCGCGGAACTGCGCACGCACATCTGGCATCAGCTTCACACGGCGAAGCCGAAGGGGACACGCGCAGCATGAGCGACACCGTTCAGAGCATGGGCGTCCTCGCCGGCGAGGCCCAAGATGAAGCACGTGACAAGGCCCGCGCGAAAGAGATCGCCGGCCGGCGCCGCCGCAAGACGCAGCTTCAGAACCTCGGCATCCGCCTGCTGTCGCTCATCTGCGTTCTGGGAATTTGGCAGATCTTCGGCGGCATGATCGATCCGGTGCTGTTCACGGTACCGTCGAAGATCGCAGTCGCGGCGGTCAGCATGATCGCAAGCGGCGAGCTGTGGAACTACCTCTGGCCCTCGCTGGTCGTGCTCGCTGTCGGACTGACACTCGCTGCAATCATTGGCATTGCGATCGGCCTGCTGTTGGCGCGCTTCCGGCTGCTGGACGTCGCCTTCGGCTCCTACATCACGTTCCTTTACTCGATCCCGAGCGTCGCACTGGTCCCGCTGATCGTGCTGTGGGCTGGCTTCGAGATGACCGCGAAGATCATCATCCTGTTCATGTTCGCGTTCTTCCCGATGGTCATCAACACGTACCAGGGCGTGCGCAACGTGGACACCAAGCTGCTTGAGGTGGGCCGCGCGTTCCGCTGCTCTGAGCGGCAGCTTTGGGCCAACATCGTTCTGCCCGCGGCGCTCCCCTTCATCGTCACCGGCATCCGGCTCGCGCTCGGCCGCGGCCTGATCGGCATGGTGCTCGCGGACCTCTACACCGCGATCTCCGGCATCGGCTATCTGATCGTGCGCACCGCCTCGACCTTCCAGGTCGACAAGATGTTCGTGCCGATCGTCACGCTCGGCCTGCTCGGCGTCACGCTGACGTGGCTGCTGCGCGTGGTCGAGATCAAGGTCGCGCCGTGGACGGCGGTACAGGATCAGGATTGAGTCTCTGTCGAACGCGGGCGGAAGTCCCGCGCCAACGAACGAAACTGGGAGGACTTGGATGACCGCGCCGTTCCGACGCTCTCACCTCACCCTGCTGGCTGCGGCCGGCGCACTTCTCGCGACCACCAGCCTGGACGCCTCCGCGCAGCAATGCGCCACGATGCGCAAGATCAACATCGGCGTGTCGGTCGCGCCGCCGAACGTGGTGCACACCGCACCCTACGTCGCGAAGGAGCTGGGCTTCTTCGCCAAGCGCTGCATCGACGCCACCATTGTGCAGTTCGAGGGCGGCCAGTCGGCGACCTCAGCCGCCGCCGCGGTGCAAGGCACGGCGATCGTCAGCGTGTCGGATGTCGCGATCGGCCGCGGCATGAAGGTGCAGCAGATCTGGGGCCTCGCACCCCGGATGCCGCAGGCCTACATGGTGTCGCCGGACGTGAAGACCGCAGCCGACCTCAAAGGAAAGCGCCTTTCCGCCACCGGCGGCGGCGTCGGCGGCTTCAACTGGCGCATGGGCCGCGAGGTGCTGCGCTCGGCCAAGCTCACGGTGGATGACGCGCAGTTCGTATCCGCCGCGACCGCTGGTCGCCTGCCCGGCCTGATCGCCGGTCAGGTCGACGGCGTCGCGCTTCATCCGGAAGACGTCTATCTCGCCAAGAAGCAGAAGCCGACGCTCAACCTCTTGGTGCAGCTCGTCGATCTGATGCCGCTCTATATGTTCAACGCCTACGGCGCCTCGACCGAGTGGATCGGGCGCGACCGCCCGCTGCTCCGCGACACCGTCGCCGCGATGATCGAAGCCAACCGCACGATCTACCGCGAGAAGGACAAGGTGGTTCCGATCATCGCAAGGGCGACCGAGAAGCCAAAGGAAGCGGTCGAGTACGCCTGGGACATCCTCACCAAGAACTGCATCTGGTCGGTGAACGAGGGCTTCTCCAAGGAGCGCACGCTGTGGTCGATCGACAACAGCGCGGAGACCGGCGACATCGAGAAGGACAAGAAGCCGGGCTTCGATCAGGTCGTCGCCATGTCGCTCGCCACAGAAGCGGTTGAGCTTGCCGGCGGCCGCGTGAAGATTGGTAATTGCACCGAATAACGCGCGGCTTTCGACTGCGCGAATTCAAAGTCTGGGGAGTACCTGAAATGAACGAACAGCCGCGCCGTCCGCTGGGCCCGCAGCCCTGGGAGATCGTCCGCCACAAGCTCGACCAGTCGCTGCCGTTCGCGAACATGCGGGACACGCCGTACTACCGCGACTGCGTGTGGGAGCAGTTCTCCGCGGCCGAATACAAGCGCCGTTATGACTCGCTGCGCGCCAAGATGAAGGAGCACAAGCTCGACGCCATCATCGCGGCCGGCGGGCCGAGCCACTGGAGCTTCCAGGGCGCCATGGGCTGGCTAACCGGCCACTGGGAATGGCACGCGCTGTGCTGCTACGTCCTCGTGCCGCTCGATGGCGAGCCGACGATGATCTACTCGATGGGCGGCACGCATGCGGAAGCCGTGCGCCGCCAGGTCGAGGTCGCGGTGAAGGACGTGCGGCACAGCCGCAACGGCCAGTACGCACAAGTGATGGTCGAGCGCCTGCGCGAACTGAAGCTCACGAAGGGCCGCGTCGGCCTGATGGAGATTGATCCGCGCCACGGCGACTACATGCCGGTCAACCAGTACAACACGCTGCGCAAGGAGCTTCCGGACGTCGAGCTGGTGTTCACCAAGAACTTCCTGCACGAACTCGTCGTCGTCCATTCCAAGGAAGAGCTCGACTGCGTGCGCAAGGCCGGCGTGCTCTGCCAGCGCGCGATGGAGGCGATGGTCGCGCGCGCCAAGCCCGGCGTGAAGGAATATGAACTCAAGGCCGCGGCCGCCAACGCCATCATGGAGGGCGGCGGCGACATTGACTTCCTCATCATCGGCTCGACGCCGATGGACAATCCGGCGCTGATCTTCGGCAATCCGCGCCCCTCCGGCCGCGTGCTGAAGAAGGGCGACCTCATCAATATGGAATTGGCGGCGGGCTACCGGAACTACACCGCGCAGATCGGCTCGCCGATCACAATCGGCCCGCCGACCGACATGGTGCGCAAGTTCTGGGAGGAGATCACGCTGCCCGGCTACAAGCTCATCATGAAGGAGATGATGCCCGGCAAGAACGCCGAGGCGATGCGGCTCGCGAGCCAGTTCTTCCGGCAGAAGGGCGTGCAATCGCGCCCGACCCAGTGCCACGGCATCGACATCGTCACCGACAACCCGCACATCGCGTCGGAGCATATCGGCGGCACCCCGGACGATATGATCCTGAAGCCTGGCATGGTCATCATGGCCGAACCGAACCCGATCACGGCGGACGGCCTGTTCGGCATCTTCCTCGGCCACACCTACATCATCACCGAGACCGGCCACGAGATCGTCGATCAATTTCCATTTGAGATCGCAATCGCGGGCTGAGTTTAAGCACCCGTTAACCCCCATCGGGCGTAGCTGACGCCCGATGGCCCTCACCGACACCAATGAAATCCCCGCGCGGCGCCCGTTTCTGCGGGTGCCGGCGCGTGTGAAGGCGTTCCTGACCGGCGAGCACGCGGCAGCGCAGCGGATGGCTGGAACGGCCTTCGCCATCCGTGTCGCGAGCGCCGGCGTCGTCTTCATTTCGCAAATCCTGCTCGCGCGCTGGATGGGCAGCTTCGAATACGGCTCCTACGTCTATGTGTGGACGTGGCTGCTGCTGATCGGCGACCTCGTCCATATCGGCCTGCCGCTGACGGCCCAGAAGTACATCCCGGAATACACCCAGCGCGGCGCGATGGACCTGCTGCGCGGCTATATCTCCGGCAGCCGCTGGCTGACCTTCACGATCGGCACGCTGATCGCGCTCGCAGGCGCAGGGCTTGTGCGTCTGATCGAGGGCGCGCTCGACCGCAACGTGGTGATGCCGCTTTATCTGGCCTGCGTGGCGCTGCCGTTCTACGCCTTCTCGTTCATGCTCGACGGCATCGCGCGCTCCAACAACTGGATCAGCCTCGCCGTGATGCCGCATTCGCTGCTGCGGCCGCTGCTGATCCTTGGGATGATCGGCGGGGGCTTCGCGCTGGGCTATTCGTTCGACGCCACCGGCGCGATGCTGGTGACCGCCATCGCGGTTTGGGTCACAGCGCTCGGCCAACTCCTTGTGCTCAACCGGCATCTTGCCAAAACGGTTGCGCCGGGGGCGAAGGCCTACGACCTCAAGGACTGGTTCGCGACGTCCCTGCCGATGATCGCGGTGTGGGGCATCTATACGCTGCTCACCACCACCGACGTGCTGGTGCTCCAGCAGTTCCGGCCGTCCGACGAGGTCGCGCACTACTATGCGGCGTCGAAGACGCTGACGCTCGTCACCTTCGTCTATTTCGCGGTCGCGGCCTCGGCCGGCCACCGCTTTACCGCCTATCACGTCGCGGGCGACCACGACGGCCTCGCGAAATTCGTGACGCAGACCATCAAGTGGATTTTCTGGCCGTCGCTTGCCGCGATCCTTCTTATTCTCGCGCTCGGCAAGCCGATGCTCTGGCTGTTCGGCCCGACATTCACGGACGCCTATCCGGTGATGTTCGTCTTGGCGGTCGGCCTGCTTGCCCGCGCCGCGGTCGGGCCTGCCGAACGGCTGATCACGATGGTCGGACAGCAGCGCATTTGCGCGGTCGCTTACGCAGCCGCGCTCGCCGTCAATCTGATCGGATGCTTCACCTTGGCGAAGCCCTATGGCGGCATGGGAGTTGCCGTGGCCACATCGGCGGCGTTCGTCGTGGAATCGGCGCTGCTATTCTGGATCGCCAAACGCAGGCTGGGCCTGCATTTGTTCGTCTGGGGCAAACGTTGAGCTTTAAGCGTTAAGCCTTCGGCTTGAGCGAGCCGACGAAGGCGCGTGCCTTCTGGAAAGCGTCCCACACCGCCGGCGTCTGCTTGATGAAGCGCTTCAGCTTGGTGAAGCCGACCGACATGAGGACCACCGGCCAGCCGCGCAGCGTCGCGGCCGAGACGTGGTCGAACAGCTTCAATTCGGTGTCGGACCAGTCGCGCTTGTAACGCTCATCGCCGATGGTGAAGTCGAACACGTTGCATTTGCGCTCGATCGCATAGGCCATCAGATCGTGCAGATGCGCGGCGCCGGGGCCGTATTTCGACACCTCGCCGGCGTCGTAGCTCGCCAGGACATGGGAGTAGCAGCCGCGGAAGATCAGGCCGAGATTGCACGCCGCTTTCACCGCACCGACATCGAGACGGCTGATGTGAACCATGTCGCGGTTCGCCGCGATCTCGCGGAAGAATTCCGAATGGCCCGGCTTCGCGAACAGATTGGCGACACCCATATGCGCGAAGGACGCGGCCTTCTGCACGAACAGGATTTCGAGCGTGTCGGGAATGTCGGCCGCCGGCGGATTGACGAAAACGACCTCGCCCATTTCGGCGAGCTTCTTGCGCTTGGTGCGGTCGCGGCGGCGTGTCTGTGACGAACGCTTCTCGGCGTAGAACTTCTCCCAGTCGTCGGCCAGATGCGTCAGATAAGCGCCGCTCGGATTGGTGCCGACGCCGAGCGCGAAGAACGGATGGGCCTGACCGCCGATCTTCTCCGGCATCTTGCCGAAGCGGACAATATCGTGGGCGGTGCGCGGATCGCCTTGCAGGCGCGCGGCGATCTCGCGCCACAGCGCCTTGAAGCGCGCGGCATCGATCTTCTGCGAGAAGTCCGGCGCGAGCAGCGGCGCGTTGTAGTCGCACAGATCGGAGCCCAGCCACGTCAACTCGCGCGACTCAACCGCGAGCGGCGCAATGAAGAGCAGCGCGCCCGCGTTGTCGCGGCCCACAACGATCACAGGCGCCGCGCCGGTGTGCACGCCGATGTTGCGCAGCCAAGCCGAGAGCCACTCGTAACTCTGGAAGACGGTGCAGTCCGCGACCTGCTGGAAGGCGCGCCACTCGCGCTCGACGTCGGCGAGGTCGCCGTGGATCGAAATATGGACATCGGGGCCCGGCGCGCTGGTTAACGCGCGCACGGGGCCCGGCACCGACTCGGCGTCGATGTCATCGACAGGCGCGTTGAATGCGGCGTGTGTCGCCTGAGCCATTTCAGTCCGATCTTTGGGGCGTTATCGCCCGCTTCAGTATCAGAGGGATTGCCGACGAAAGGGTGAATTACCGCGTCGTTTCGCAAAATCTTTCGAGATGCATGGACGAAGTCTTAACTCAACCAAACACGCAACCGGATTGTCGTGTGTGTTCTGCGGCCCATTCGTAAAGGACGCGGACGCGACCATTAACCATAACGATGAGCTGCGACGATCCGCCATAAGCGAGGCGCCGTAACGGGTTATGAAGTGATCTCGAGTAAGAATGCGGGCCATGAGCGACGTTTCCGTTTACCGATCTCACGACGTTTCAGCAGTCGCGCGAGCGAGTGCAATCTTTCAGCGCGTGGCGCAAAGCGTCGCAGTCGAGATCGTGGATGCGGCGCGTCTCGACGATCTGCACGTTGCGTGGAGCGAATTGCTTGCGCGCGCGGACGCGCCGAACGTCTTCATGGACCCTGCGCTCGTCGCAGTGGCCGACGCCGCCGATCCTTCGACGCAGCATCGCGCGCTGCTGGCGTGGAAACACATCGACGGCCGCCGCCAGCTCGCCGGCATCTGGACGTTCGCCATCGCCCGCGCGCGGAAGTCGCCGCTGCCCGCGCGCTTCCTGTCAGCTCCAGCGTTCGCGCACGGCTACCTCGCAACGCCGGTGATCGATCGCCATTGTCTCGATGAGACACTCGACGCGATGCTCGACGCCATCGCGGGCGACGCGAACATCCCCAAGATTATCGCTCTCGATACCATGGGCGTGGACGGCGCGACCTACGACGCGCTGATGCGCGTGCTGGAGCAGCGCGACAGCGCGCCTTGCGTGTTCGAGCAGTCCAAACGGCCCAAGCTCGTGTCCGACCTCGACGGCAAGACCTACCTCGAAAAGGCGCTCTCCAGTTCGACGCGCAAGAAGCTGCGCCAGCATCGCCGCCGCCTTTCGGAAAAGGGCGTCCTCACCTCTGTCGTCACTGCCGAACCGGACGCGGTACGGAACGCTTTTGAAGAATTCCTCGCGATGGAAGCCGCGGGCTGGAAGGGCAAGAACGGCACGGCGCTGTTGAGCAATCCTGCCGAAGCGGCCTTCATGCGCGGCGCTGTTGCGGCCCTCGCGGATCACCACAGCGCGGCAATCCACTCGCTCTATCTCGACGGCAAGCCGGTCAGCATGCAGATCGTCGGGCGCGCGGGCGGCGCGGCCTTCACGTGGAAGACCGCATACGATGAACAGTTCCAGGATTTCTCGCCGGGCATGCTGCTACTTGAGGACTACACGGCGGCGTTCCTCGCGGACAAGACAATCGCTGCTGTCGATTCTTGCTCGCTTGACGATACCGGATTTATGTCGGCCTGGACCGACCGGCAGGCGGTCGCCGATCTCTGGATCGACGCACGGCGCGGCGGCTCGCTCGAATTCCGCATACTCAGCACATTGCAGAGGACCTATCGCAATCTGCGCGCCACAGCGAAGGATGCGTATTTGAACTGGCGCAAGCCACGGAAGAAATAATCACGGGAGCACGGCCATGCGACACACCGATGTCGTGATTGCAGGTGGTGGACTGGCAGGTTCGCTGGCGGCCGCGATGTTGGGCCGCGCCGGCATCGACGCGGTGATGATCGACCCGCACGCGGTCTATCCCGCCGACTTCCGCTGCGAGAAGCTCGACGGCGTTCAGATGGCAACACTTAGGAAGACCGGCCTCACGGACGCTGTTCTCCGCAACTCGACACATGACCGCGAATCCTGGGTCGCGCGCATGGGCCGCGTGGTGGAGAAGCGGCCCGGCGACCAGCAAGGCATCATGTACGACACGCTGGTCAACACGATGCGCTCGCAGATCCCCGCTCGCACCGAGGTCATCCACGCCAAGGTCACCGACATCAAGACCGGCCCCGAGCGGCAGACTGTCGTGCTGTCCAACGGCGGCGAGATTTCCGCGCGGCTCGTCGTGCTGGCGAGCGGCCTCAACATCGGCCTGATCAAGAAGCTCGGCATGGATCGCGAGGTGATCAGCGCCAGCCACTCGATCTCGATCGGCTTCGACGCGAAGCCTGCGGACGGCAAGACATTCCGCTTCCCGGCGCTCACTTACTACAATGACAACCCGAGCAACCGGATGGCCTACATTACGCTGTTCCCGATCGGGGCGGCGATGCGCGCCAACCTGTTCCGCTACACCGAGCTGAACGATCCGTGGCTGAAGCAGTTCCGCGACGCGCCGCAGGAGACGCTCTATGCGACGTGGCCGGGCCTGAAGAAGCTGATGGGCGATTTCACCGTCACCGACTTCGTCAAGATCCGCCCGATCGATCTCTACGTCACCAAGGGCCACCGGCAGGACGGCATTGTTCTCGTCGGCGATGCGTTTTCGACCGGCTGCCCCGCCGGCGGAACCGGCGCGCGCAAGGTGCTGGTGGACGTCGAGCGCCTCTGCAACGCCCATATCCCGCAATGGCTCGCGACGCCCGGCATGGGCGAGGCGAAAATCGCGTCGTTCTACGCCGATGAGGTCAAGGTCGCGAACGACGCCTATTCCACCAACAAGGCGTTTCAACTGCGTTCGTTCTGCACCGACACGTCGCTCCCCTGGGTTGCGAAACGCTGGGCCAAGTTCGCCGTGCATGCGGCGAAAGGCGCACTGCGGAGCGTGACGGCGCCCGTTTCCTCCTCCTACAATGGCGTCGAGCACGACGCTCAGGAGGAAGCCCGGACATGGGTGCGAAGCACTTCGGCGCAAGGGTAACGCGGCTCGAGGATCCGGCGCTCCTCTCCGGGCGCGGGCGCTTCACCGACGACATCAACCTGCCGGGTGCGCTGAACGCCTGTTTCGTCCGCAGTCCCTACGGCCACGCCAAGATCAAATCGATCGACGCGCAGGCGGCGCTCGCGCTGCCCGGCGTGCACGCGGTTCTGACCGCGGCCGATCTGCCGGAGCCGATGCGCAGCGAGCGCATCCCCATGATGCTGCCGGTCGCAAACAACAAGACAATGCGGACCCAACATTGTCTGGCGCACGACGAGGTGAATTACGTCGGTCAGGCGGTTGCCGTGGTGATCGCCGATACGCGCTCTATCGCGGAGGATGCCGCCGCGATGGTCGCGGTGGACTACGACGTGTTGCCGTCGGCGAGCGATGTGCGCGATGCGATAAAGCCGGGCGCACCGCTGGTACACACTGACATTCCAAGCAACGTCGCGTTGGTGGTGCCGACCACCTACGGCGACGTTAAGGGAGCCTTCTCGCACGCGGCCCACGTGTTCGAGGAGGAAATCTGGGCCCACCGCGGCGGCGGTATGGCGATGGAGGCGCGCGCCGTGCTCGCGAGCATGGAGCCCGCGACCGGCATGCTGACCGTTTGGTCCTCGACGCAAACGCCGCACCTCGGCCGCCGCACGCTGGCCGACATGCTTTCTCGCGACCCTGAATCGATCCGCATGATCGCGCCGGACGTCGGCGGCGGGTTCGGCCCGAAAGCGCCGTTCTACGCCGAGGAGGCGGTGATCCCGGCGGCGGCGATCAAGCTCGGCCGGCCGGTGAAGTGGTTCGAGGACCGCCGCGAGCATTTCATGTGCGCGATCCAGGAGCGCGACCAGTACTGGAAGGTCGCCGTCGCGGTCGACGCCGACGGCAAGCTGCTCGCCTTCCGTGGAAACATGCTGCACGACACCGGCGCGTTCACGCCGTGGGGCATCGTCATGCCGTACATCGCGGCGGTGACCGTACCCGGACCCTACGTCATGCCGGCGTACAGCCTGGAGGTCACCGTCGTTCTCACCAACAAGGTGCCGACGGCCCCGGTGCGCGGCGCGGGGAGGCCGCAGGCGGTCTTCGTCATGGAACGGCTGATGGACCGCATCGCGCGCGAGTTGAAGCTCGACCGCCTGGAGGTTCGCCGCCGCAACATGATCCAGCCGGAGCAGATGCCTTACGAAATCCCCATGATCTTCCGGGACGGCAAGCCGATCGTCTATCACGGCGGCGATTTCCCGAAGAGCCAGACCAAGGCGGTCGAGGTTTCGCGGTACGAGACGTTCCGCGCGCGGCAGGCCGATGCGCTGAAGCAGGAGCGCTTCATCGGCATCGGCATCGCGAATTACGTGGAAGGCACCGGGCTCGGACCGTTCGAAGGCGTCACCGTCCGCGTCATGACCAACGGCAAGGTCGCCGTCGCAACCGGCGCGACCAATCAGGGCCAGGGCACGCGCACCACGCTGTCGCAGATCGTCGCCGATCAAATCGGCTGCCGGATCGACGACATTGTCATGACCATCGGCGACACCGGCGCGATCTCGCAAGGCGTCGGCGGTTTCGCCAGCCGTCAGGCCGTCAACGCGGGATCGTCCGCGCTGATCGCGGGAACCGCTGTCCGCCAGCAGATCGTTTCACTCGCGGCGCGCGCGCTCGGCGTCGCCGAAAGCGAGATCGACCTCGAAGAGAGCGAAGCCGTCGCGCGCAGCGGCAACCGGCCAAAGCTGACGTTCGCGGAGCTTGCACGCATGGCCCAGGGCGTTCCAGGCTCGGCGTTTGCGCCAGGCCAAAGCGCGGGTCTCGAGCACACCGCGTTTTTCGGGCCGCCGCAGGCGTCCTATTGCAACGGCACCCATGTGGTCGAGGTCGAAGTCGATCCGATGACAGGGGCCGTCAACATCCTCAACTACACGGTCGGGCACGACAGCGGCAACGTCATCAACCCGATGATCGTCGACGGGCAGGTGCAGGGCGGTGTCGCGCACGGCATCGGCAACGCTCTGTTCGAGCACATGCGCTACGACGCCGACGCCAATCCGCTGACCACGACGTTCCAGGACTACCTGCTGCCATCCGCTCCCGAGGTGCCCAACTGCACGATCATCCACGTCGAGACGCCGAACCCGCTCAATCCGATTGGCGTGAAGGGCGCGGGCGAAGGCGGCACGATTCCGGCGCCTGCCGCGATCGTCTCCGCGATCGAGAATGCGCTGTCGCCGTTCGGCGTGCACTTCGTCGAGATGCCGCTGACGCCGCAACGCATCGTCGCCGCGCTGCGCGCGGCCGGTGCTTATGAGAAGCTGTCCGCCGCATAAGAGACGCAACATGACCGACGCGCCAAAAATCCCGGAGAGCAAATCGCCGTTCTGGCGGTTCTCGGTGAAATTTTATCAGGTGCCCGGCGTGGCGCCGTCCTGCATCGAGTTGCAGGATCAGGCGGGCGTGGACGTGAACGTCCTCTTCTTTCTCCTCTGGCTGGCGACGCAGAACCGCGCGCTGAACAAGGAGCAGGTCGCGGAGGTAGAGCGCAGCGTCGGCCCGTGGCGCGAGATGGCCGTGGTTCCGATCCGCAACGTGCGGCGCGCGCTGAAATCGCCGCCGCCGGTCTTGTCCGCCGAGACAGCGGAAGGTTTCCGCACCCGCATCAAGGCGGTGGAGCTTGAGGCTGAACGGCTCCAGCAGGAGGCTTTGTTTCAGATAGCGGAACGCGGCATCGGTGACCCCGCCGCCTCATCCGTGGAGGCCGCAAAAACCAGCGTTTCCGCGTATCAAGCCGTGTTGCGGCCGTTCCCGGCCGGTCCGCTGGAGACCATTCTCGCAGCCTTTGCCAATTTCGATCCCCCTCGCTAGGGATAGGGCGGAATTCGGTCAATTCGACCGGGGGAGAGCGTTCGATGAGTAATAAGACTCCGCGGCGGCTGATCGTGGGCATTTCCGGCGCGTCCGGAACGATCTACGGCGTCCGCATTCTGGAGCTGCTGCAAAAAACCGACATCGAGACCCACCTCGTGATGTCGAAGTCGGCCGAGATGACGATGGTCTACGAGACGGACTTCAAGCCGAAGGACGTCAAGGCGCTGGCCACGGTCGCGCATCCGGCCGCCGACATCGGCGCCTCGATCTCGTCGGGTTCGTTCGCGACGATGGGCATGATCATCGTGCCGTGCTCGATCAAGACCATGAGCGAGATCGCAACCGGCGTGACCTCGTCGCTCGTCTCCCGCGCCGCCGACGTGGTGCTGAAGGAGAAGCGCCGCCTCGTGCTCGGCATCCGCGAGACGCCGCTGCACGGCGGCCACCTCCGCACCATGACGACGCTCGCCGACATCGGCGCGATCGTCGCACCGATCGTTCCGGCATTCTACAACAAGCCGAAGTCGGTCGATGACATCATCAACCACACGGTCGGGCGCATGCTCGATCTGTTCGGCATCGAGACCAAGCTGGTGAAACGCTGGGAAGGCGGACCGGCGGAAGACTAGTTTTTGTTTTCACCTCCCCCGCTTGCGGGGGAGGTCGGCGAACGGAGTGAGCCGGGAGGGGGCCACTTCAAAGCACAAGGCGTGGGCGCCCCCCCCCCC
>JBFLYS010000059.1:0-18798 GCA_040756555.1 Pseudomonadota bacterium
GGCAGGCGGTACATCTTGGCGTAGCGGTCGTTGCACACGACGAGGCGCTTCTCGGCATCGAACATGCACAGGCCCTCGCCCATGTGGCCCAGCGCGAGGTCGAAGCGCTGGTTCTGGATGCGAAGCTCCTCCTCGCGTTGCCGGCGCATGTGATTTTCCATCAGCGCGGTGGAGGCGATGCCCGACAGCATGATCACCAGCGTCGCGCCCGAGACGGCAAGCACCATCAGCGGATTGCCGACCGGTGACGGCGGAACGACGACCGTGGGATCGGGAATGATCGTGGCCGCAGCCATCGCCGTGAAGTGCAGGCCGCAGACCGCAAGCGTGAACAGCCCGGCCGCTATCACAAGCGCGCGGCGGCCACCGATGCGCTGGAACGCTATCATCGCCGCAGATGCAAGCACCACGCCAATTGCAATTGACGACGCCGCGAGTCCGCCGTCCCAATGCAGCGCGCCGGGAACAATGAGGGCATGCATGCCGATGAAATGCATGACTCCGATGCCGGTGCCGATAACGCCGCCACCCAAGGCCGCGCGCCACGGAACGCCGCCCGCCGCGATGACAAATCCGAGCGTGGTCACAGCGATGGCGATGAAGAAGGAGCCCGTGGTGGCGAACGGCTCATACGCGACCGGGAAACCCGCATCATAAGCCAGCATGGCGATGAAATGCGTCGCCCAGATTCCCGAGGCGCTGCAAATGCCCGTCAGCACCAGCAGAATCGAACGCCGGAGACCATCGCTGACCGCGACGTGAGAATAGATCTTGAAGGAAGCCAGAGCGGCGACAGCGCAAATCACAAACGCAAGCGCAACGAGCCGATAGTCGTGTTGCGCCGTCAAACAGGTCAGCACGCGATCCACCGCGGCGCCCTCCGAACTCAGACGTTGGAAACGCCTAGAGACTGGAAGGCATGGTGTACGACAAGCTTTCGGAAGAAGCGGTGTATAAGTCTGCCAAACACAATGTTAAGCCGCGCATCGCAATTCGCGATTGTTGTGTGTGGAGTTGAAAGCAACGGGAACTCTGCCCGGGCACGCCGCGCACTGGGCGCAACCGCACGGTTGGAGCTTCGCTATTTGGCCTTGTCCAGAAAAGCGCGAACCAGCACGATCGTGGCCTTGGGATTCTCTTCCATGATCCAGTGGCCGGAATCCGGAACGACGCCCTCTTCCACGTTGTTCGCAGCGAAGCGCATCACCGCGGCCATCTGGAGACCGAACGACTTCTCGCCGCCGAGTGCGAGCACCGGCACATCGAGTTTGCCCTTGGCGAGGAAGGCCTTGTTGTCGATCGCGTCCTGATCAAAGGCCGCGAACTGCGCGAAGCCCGCGCGCATCGCGCCCGGCCGCGCATAGAGTTTCGCATAGTGCTGCCGCGCAGCTTCGCTGAAGCGCTTCGGACTGGCGGAAAACTCGTTCCAGAAGCGGTCGAGATAGATGCGCTCGCGTCCCTTCACGAGCCGCTCCATGTCGGGGCCGCCGAAGCGGAAATGCCAGAGCAGCGGGTTCTTGAGGATTTCCTCCCACGGGCCGACGCCCGGCACCGGCGCGTCGATCAGCACGAAGCGCGTCACGCGATCGCGATAGCCCGCGGCGAAGGCGAAGCCGACCATGTTGCCGATGTCGTGGGTGACGAGCGCGGCGCGGTCGATCTTCAGCGCGTCGAGAACGCCCGCAATGTCGCTCGATTGCGTCCGCTTGTCGTAGCCGACTTCGGGAATCGCCGAGCGGCCCATGCCGCGAAGGTCAGGGATGATGACGGTGTGATCGCGGATCAGATCCTTGGCGAGCGGGACCCACATGTCGCCGGTCTCGCCGTAGCCGTGCAACAGAACGACCGCGGGGCCTGAGCCGCCGATGCGGACATGGAGCGTGGTGCCATTGGTGGCGATGCTCTGGATGCGGAACGTCTTGGGATAGATGAGGTCCTGCGCGGATGCCGCGAACGGCAGGAACGCCAAGGCAGCAGCCACAAGAAATAGAAATCGCTTCATCGCTCGCCCCCAACGGAACAGAACCGGCGGCGAAGAGGATACCGCAATCGCGTGACAAGAGTTCCGGAAAGTTGCCCTCGGCAAGCTTCGACACTGGAATCTCTCCACCGAAGGCTTGCGTGCGCCAGCCGACCGACCTAGCTTTTGCGCACTGGGGAAACGCAGGCTCCCCATCAGACGGTCCTCGTCCAAGCTCTGCGCAACACTCGCTTGTCGAGGCGATTGCGCATGGACGGACCAAAGTTCTCCCTTCATCGATCCGTTCAGTCCGCCACGCGCACCGCTTCGGCCGCGGGATCAACGCCGCACGAAATGTCCGGCGACTGGAGGACATCATGCGTTTGAATCTGCCGATCCTGAGCTGCGGTCTTGCCCTGATGCTGGCGCAGGCCGCGAACGCGCAGGAGATCGACTGGAAGAAGGTCGACGAAGCCATCGGCCGAAGCGCGGCTGTGTCAGGCGACGTGCATCGCTATGGCTTTCCGCGCACCGACCTGCAAGTGACGCTCGACGGCGTCACCATCAAGCCCACGCTCGCGCTCGGCGGCTGGACGGCGTTCAAGCCGATGCACGGCGGCGTCATGGTGATGGGCGATCTGGTGCTGCTGGAAACCGAAATCAATCCGGTGATGAGCAAGCTGATCGCAAACGGGCTTGAGGTGACGGCGATCCACAATCATGTGCTGCGCGGCAGCCCTGCGACGTTCTACATGCACGTCGGCGGGCAAGGCGATCCGGTCAAGATCGCGGCTGCGATCCGCAGTGCGCTCGCCGAAAGCAAGACGCCGCTCATGGCGTCCGCGCCGGCCGCCCCGCCTCCGCCAGTCGATCTCGACACCGCGCAACTCGATCAGATCATCGGCGTGAAGGGACAGGCCAACGGCGGCGTCTACCAGATGGGCGTGCCGCGCCGCGACAAAATCATGGAGAACGGAATGGAGATCTCACCCGTCGGGCCGATGGGTGTCGCGACCGCGATCAACTTCCAGCCGACCGGCGGCGGCAAGGCCGCGATCACCGGCGATTTCGTATTGGCCGGGACCGAGGTCAATCCCGTCGTCAAGGCGCTGCGCGAGAACGGCATCGAGGTCACGGCGATCCACAGTCACATGCTGACCGAACAGCCCCGGCTGATCTTCATGCACTTCTGGGCTAACGACGACGCGATCAAGCTCGCGCGCGGGCTTCGCGCCGCGCTCGACAAGACCGCGAGCAAGACGAACTAGAATAGCGACAGGGAGTGCAGACCATGAAAGCGTTGATCGCGTCGGCGTTGGCGGCCGTGTGCGTTCTTGCGGCGCCATCGGACGCCCGCGCCGACGGCGTGTCAGCAGTAAAAGCCTGCGAAGCCGACACCGAGCGGCCAGAAGACACGGCACGACTCACGCTGATGCCGAATGGCGAGCCGCGCGGCAGCGACACCGCTGCCGCGATCATCCGGATCGCGCGGCAGAAGGCCAAGGAAGGCAAGGACACCGAAGCGATCCAATGGGCCGCGCTCTGTAATTTTGCCGAACCGAAAGAACAGGAGGCCATCAAGCGCGACAGCGCGGACGTCCTGAAATATCTCAAACAATGAGGCTTGCGGCGCTCCGACGCGCGGCATAGCCTCAACGCCACCGGGGACAAGCAGACTCCCCATCAGACGGGCTCCGTCCAAGCTCTGCGCAACACTCGCTTGCCGAGGAGATTGCGCGTGGACGGACCAGAATTCTCCCTTCTTCGATTCATTCGTTTCCTCGCTGTCGCCGCTTTGACCGCGGGCGCACTTGCGTGCGCCGGCACAGCGGCGCTTACCCAATCAGGTGCAATCATGATCACGATCGACAAGGCCAATGCCGGCGCACCGCCAGCCGACTTCGACTCCTGGCGCACAGGCCAGGGTGGCCCCGCGCAATGGACGGTGGTGGCAGACACGACCGCGACGAACGGCGCCGCCATCGAGCAGACCAGCACGGACAAGACCGACTATCGGTTTCCGCTCGCGATCTACAAGCCGGTGTCGGCCCGCAACGTCGAGGTGACGCTTCGCTTCAAGCCGATCGCGGGCACTGTGGACCGTGCAGGCGGCATCGCGGTGCGGCTCACCGATCCCGATAATTACTACGTCGTGCGCGCCAACGCGCTGGAAGACAACGTGCGCTTCTATCGCATGGTACAGGGCCGCCGCGAGCAGCTCGAAGGCGCGAACATCAAGGTCACCGCGAACGAGTGGCACACGCTCTCGATCAAAGCGGAGGGCGAGCGCTTCACCATCAGCTACGACGGCAAGGAGTTGTTCATGGCGATGGACCGCACCTTCGACGTCGCGGGCAAGATGGCGCTCTGGACCAAGGCCGACAGCGTGACGCGCTTCGACCGGATCGAGATCAAACCGCTGCCGTGAGGAATCGGACCATGACCTATCGACTACGGCGCGGCGGCGGCCAAATATGTGGACGTCTTCATGGAAGCGATCCGCTGGGACAACGCGGTGAAACTGTATGACCGTTACAGCCGCGAAAGCTGACGCAAGCCAAACCACCGCGCTGCGTTCGAGCATCGCTCTGCTCTACGCAGCGCGCGGCTTGCGCGGGTTCGGCGATGGCTTCGCCATCATCATCCTGCCCGCTTATCTGACGGCCATCGGCTACGATCCCGTGCAGATCGGCATCGTGGCCACCGTCGCGCTGCTCGGCACGGCGCTCCTCACGCTCGGCACCGGCATGGTGGCCGCGCGCTACGACCTACGCACCCTGCTGATCGTGGGCGCGGGACTGATGGCGGCGACGGGCTTGGCGTTTCCCAACGCAGAGCATTTTATCTTCGTGGCGATGGTCGCATTCGTCGGCACAATCAATCCGGCGACCGGCGATCTCGGCGTGCTGGTGCCGATCGAGCACGCGATGCTCGCGCACGGCGTCTCCGGCCAGGAGCGGACGCGGACCTTTGCGCGCTACAGCCTGATCGGCGCGTTGTCGATGGCGGCGGGGTCGCTTGCCGCCGCCGCGCCGGATTTCCTGATGCGCGCCGGGATCGAGAGCATCACGTCGTTCAAGCTGATGTTCTACGCTTATGCAGCGTTCGGCGTGCTGAGCGCCCTGCTCTACCGCCGCTTGCCGCACGCACAGATGGATGCGCAGCCGAGCGCGCCGCTCGGGCCGTCGCGCGGCACGGTCTACAAGCTGTCGGCATTGTTCAGCCTCGATGCTTTCGCCGGCGGCTTCGTCGTGCAATCGCTGCTGGTGCTGTGGCTGTTCGAGCGTTTCGATCTCTCGCTTTCAACCGCAAGCGTGTTCTTCTTTTGGGCGAGCACGGCGAGCGCATTCTCCTATCCGGTCGCGGCGTGGCTTGCGAAACACATCGGACTCATCAACACGATGGTGTTCACGCATATCCCATCGAGCGTGCTGCTCATTATCGCGGCGTTCTCGCCGGACCTTTATCTGACGCTGGGATTGCTACTCGTTCGTGCCGCGCTATCGCAGATGGACGTGCCGACGCGCACCTCCTACGTCATGGCCGTGGTGACGCCGCCGGAGCGCGCGGCGGCGGCGAGTTTTACCGCCGTGCCTCGCAGTCTTGCGTCGGCCATCAGTCCGGCCTTTGCAGGCGCGATGCTGGCGTCGCCGTTTCCTGGATTGCCGCTGGTGATCTGCGGCGTGCTGAAGATCGTCTATGACGTGGCGCTGCTGGTGTCGTTCCGGCACACCAAGCCGCCCGAAGAGCAAGGACCGTCGTAGGTTCGCCGCTTATTTCGCCGGACAGGCGGCTCCGGTCTTCACCCACTCGTCGACCAGCGCCTTTGCCTGCTTCTGCGTGCCGGGCGCGGGCTCGCGTCCGTAACCCGGCGCCCAAGCCCAGCCGACCAGCGTGTCGTCGCCGATGTGGTGGATCAACTCCTCGACCTTGCGGTTGCCGTTGCGCGCGGGGTCCTTGATCTGCTCGCAGATCTCACCGACCGTCTTGCCCTCCCACGCCATCGACGCCGGCGCGAGATGCCACTCCGGATGACCGGGCACGCGGCCGGGATCGAAGTTCGCCGGGCCGTGACAGATGGGACAACGCATCGCTGCGACACCGTGGCCGTCGGCGCCGCGCGTAACCGGCGGCTGATGCAAACGCCGGTCGTCGCCCTGGCGCGGGCGGTCGCTCGCCGGATGACAGTTCGTGCAGCGCGGATGGGTCAGCACCTTGCCGAGCTCGGTGAACATCGCGGCGGAGCGCTTCTCGGTGTCGGCGATCGTGGCGAAGCTTTCCGGCGACGCGAGCGTGTTCTTCGGCTGCATCGACGGCTGCGAGATTGCGTAGCCGGTGAGCAGGCTCATCGCGACGGCCGCGACGGATACGGCAATCCGGAACCGCGTTTCGGATTTCATGGTGCGCCCCGCTCCGTCCATCATCAGCCCGCAGCCAGATAGCGCTTGGAATCAGCGAGGATCACGTCGCGCACCGCCTCGTGATACTTGATGTAACCGGTGCAGCGGCACAGATGCCCGTCGAGCGCTTCGGCAATGGTCTTCTCAAGCTCGGGGCGCGCCACCGGCGTCTTGGCCAGCCGCTCCAGCAAAACCTGCCCCTCGTTGAGGAAGCCCGCGGTGCAATAGCCGCACTGGAATGCGAAGTGGTCGATGAAGGCCTTTTGCAGCGGCGTCAGTTCGGCGCCCTTGGCGTGGCCCTCGACCGTGCGGATTTTCTGGCCGTTGAAGGCGACGGCGGGCATCACGCAGGTCGGCGTGGTGTGGCTGGTGCCGTCCGCGTTATCGACGATGATCGCGCAGCTCAGGCACTGCGCGGCACCGCAGCCGAACTTGGTGCCGGTCATGCCGAGATGCTCGCGCAGGAAGTCGTTCATGGTCAGTTCGTCGCGGACCTCGACGGGTCCGACGGCGCGGCCGTTGATGGTGATGGAGAGTGTCGTCACGCGAGCGCTCCCTTGATCATGGCTTGCGTCACCGGCAGCGACTGGAAGCGCTTGCCGGTGGCGTCGTGGATGGCGTTGAGCAGCGCGGGCACGATCGGGATCATCACGACCTCCGCCATGCCCTTCGGCGCCTCGTTCGGCAACGGCGGCAGCATCTCGATCTCGAGATCGCGCAGCGGCAGGTCCGAGCCGCGCGCGACGAGATACTGGCCGAGATTCCATTGGCCGTTGCCGGGACCGCCCTCGAACGGCGGCAAGTGTTCCAGAAGCGCGTAGCCGACGCCCATCGCGAAGCCACCCTGCGCCTGGCCCATCACCACCTCAGGCACCAGCGCCTGGCCGCATTCGAACACGCTGTAGGCCTTGGCGATGCGGAGCGCGCCGGACTTCTTGTCGATCTCGACGCGGACAAGCGTGCCGCACATCGAGGTGAGCGCGACGCCGATCCGCTCGTATTCCGCCGGCGGGAATTTCACGCTGATGCGGTTGATGCGCTCGAACTTGCCGCCGCCCTTGCGGATGGCGAGCGCGTCAATCTCCGAAACCCATTGCTCGGTGCCGATCGGGAAGCGCGCCCGCGCCCAGGTCCAGCGCGAGAAGCCGTGCGTCATCGCGCCGGTGACATGGCCGCGCGCATGCGCCGCCGCGGCCAGCGTGGAAATCGGAAGCGGCGCGACGCCGTCCAGGTGCAGATGGCCGTCCTTCCAATAGGCCTTCGCGAAATCCTTGGCGCGAGAATCCCGCGCGCCAATACGCCACAGCTCCAGCGCCGCGGGCCACAGGCCGAAGCGGAAGATGACGCGCGCGGCTTCCGCGGCGGCGTGCGTGCCGACATGGGCGCCGATCGAGGCGCTGGTGGCGGACGAGATCGCAGGCACCCAGCGCGGATTCTTCTCGGCCGCGTCCTGCGCCTTCTGATCCATCGTGTAGGGATCGCCCGAGGTGACAAGGCCGAGCGCGTCATAGGTGTCGACGCGCGCGACCGAGACTTCGTCGGCAACGGCGCCGATGTGAAGCGCGACGCGGTTGGCGAGCGCGGTGCCGATGCCGTTGCCCATCTCGACGTGATCGCAATCGATCGAAACGCGGCCGTCCGGGCCGATCGTGACGCGCGCCTGCGTGCAGTCCGCGCCGGTGCCGTAGTCCTTGGTCACGCAGGCGACGCCGGTGCCGACCAGCACGCCGCCCTCTCCGCCGCGCGCCTTCTCCCGCGCGCGGTCGCGCCAGATCGCGTGCTTCTCCAGCTTGTCGAGAAGCTCCGGCGTGCGGACCGAGACAATATAAGGATTGCCGGTCATGGTGCGGCCACCGGACTTCAGCGCGTTGCGCCGCCGGAATTCGATCGGGTCGAGCGGCAGCGCCGCCGCCGCCTCGTCGATCAGTGTCTCCAGCGCCGACATGGTCTGGATGGTGCCATAGCCGCGCATCGAGCCCGCGGTGACGCCGCGCGAATGCAGCGCCACGGTCGTCACGTCCACCTTCGGCACGTCGTAGATGCCGATGGCCGCGGTCGCGCCGACCGTCGCGACGTTGGCCGAGAAATTGGCGAGGCCGCCGCCGTCGAGCACGTGGTCGGCGGCGAAGGCGGTGATCTTGCCGGACGCGCGGTCGATGCCGATGCGCGAGCGCATCTTGAACGGATGGCGTTTGATGCCGCCCTGGAACTGCTGATAGCGGTCGTGCGCGAGGCGGACCGGCTTGCCCGGAAAGAACATCGCGGCCAGCGCGACATAGAGCACGAACGGCGTGTGGTCGCGGCCGCCGAATCCGCCGCCGATATAGGTGAACTGCGTGTTGATGCGCGCGGGCTTCAAGGCCGGACTCGCCTTGCCGAGCATATGCGCGACGGACTCGGTGACCTCGAATGGCGATTGCACGCCGAGGACGAGTTCGAGCTTGTTGCCGGTCTTGCTAAACCAGCCAAGACCGGCCTCAGGCTCGAGGAACATCGGATCGACGGATTGTGTCTCGAATTCGCGGTCGAGCACGAGGAGCGAGTCGTTCTTCGCGTCAAGCTCGGCGCGGATCTTCTCGCCATGCACCGCGGCCTTGCTGTAGTCCGCTGCGTTCTCCTTCGCGAGCGGCGACCACACCGGCAACGGGGACATCTGGAATTTTCCGGGGCTGACCCAGCCTTCCTGGAGCGGCGAATAGACGTCGGGCACGTCGGGCGACGCACCGGCGACACGCGTGAAGCGGTTGGCGCCGTAGTGCGGCAACGCGACCGGACCGGTCTCCTCGCCGAACTTCACGAAGGTGTTGTCGCGCAGGAGCAGCCGCGCCTGATCGTAAGCGTCGAATGTCTCGAAGATCAGCAGCGCGACCGGCTGCCCCATGTAGATCGGCGTCTTACCCGGCGGGCAGAACAGGTCGCCCGTGTAGAACTCGGGAACGCGCGTGCCGGCCTTGGCGAGATCATCGGCGGTGACGACGACGGACGGCTTCGCCGCGCCGGTCAGGCGCGCGAGATCCATGCCGGTGTAAACATGCGTCGCGTCAGGGGCACGGACGAGGATTGCGTGCGAAGTGGCCGACGGCCAGCCGGGAAGATCGGAGGCGCGGAAATCGGAGGCGTAGAGCTTGGCGCCGGTGACCTTGGCGACGCCGTCGATGCGGCCCGCGCCCTTCGCCGCCGGATTCCAGCTCTGCTTTCCCGGAAGGACCGCGCGCGCGGGGAATTCAGCGTCCTGCGCCGCGCCCAAGCGCGACATGGTGAGCGTGATGCCGGTCGCGGTCACCCACTTCACAAACTCACGTCGCGATGGCCGCATGCGCGCACCTCTGGATCAGCGCTCTCATCAGAGCGTTGGTTCGGATGAAGAGGACGCAAGAAACAACCGCCCACAAGGCGGGACACGCATTCGACGCGAATCGGATTGAAACTTTCCTAACCCGTTCGCGCCGCTTTTTCTAGAATCCACGGCCGCGCCCGGTTGCCGCAAAGCGTACCTTGAAACCACAGCCGTTCCGACGCATTTTGGACGCCGCGGGCCGGATTATTTGCGGACCGAGCGTCCAGGGGTGTGAGCAATGGCGGGTGCGCGACCGGATGTTGTGATCGTCGGCGGCGGCATTGCCGGGCTGTTCACGGCCAAGGCGCTGATCGAGACGGGACACAAGGTATCCGTGTACGAGCAGGCCCCCGCGCTCGGCGAGATCGGCGCAGGTGTCTATCTGACCCCGAACAGCGTGCGGCACTTGCAGCGCCTGGGCCTCCTTGGCGAGGTCGAGCGGTGGGGTGCGCGCGTCGGCACGAAATCACACTTCTTCCGCAACGACGGCTCGCCGATCGCGCCGGTGCAGGTGGCGGACCTGTCGGGCTGGAATGCCACCTTCGGAATGCACCGCGCCGACCTGATCGAGTTCTTGGCGAAGTCCCTGCCGCCGGGCGTGATCAACACCGGCCATCGCGGCGTGGGTTTCGAGCAGACCTCCGACAAGGCGCGCGTCACATTCGACAACGGCAACACGGCGGAGGGCGACATCGTCATCGCCACCGACGGCATCCACTCCGAATTGCAGAAGTTTGTGGTTCCACCGGCGAAGCCGGTGTTTCACGGTACGATTGCCTATCGCGGGCTCGTGCCGCTCGAACGCTATCCGGACTGGCCGATGGACCGCTGGCAGATGTGGCTCGGCCCGTCGAAGCACTTCCTGGTCTTCCCGGTGCGCCACGGCACCATCATCAACTACGTCGGCTTCGTGCCGGCGGACGCCGAGATGAAAGAGTCATGGTCGTTGCCGGGCGACCCCGACGCGCTGCGCGCCGAGTTCAAGGGCTGGGACCCGCAGATCGAAAACCTGCTCAAACACGTCGACAAGACATTCCGCTGGGGCCTGTACGACCGCGAGCCGCTGCCGACCTGGACCAAAGGCCGACTGACGCTGCTCGGCGACGCCGCGCATCCAATGCTGCCGCATCTCGGCCAGGGCGCGAACCAGTCGATCGAAGACGGCATGGCACTGGCGACGATCCTGTCGCACGCCGACAAGAAAAGCGCGCCGCAGGCCCTGCTCGCCTACGAGAAGCTGCGGCGTGGGCGCGTCGCCGAGGTGCAGAGCGGCGCGCGGCGGAACGGATTGCGCTACGACTCCGCCAACGCCTACGCGGATCTCTCCGTGCGTGACGCCGAGATCAAGGCCCACGCCGACTTCCGCGCCAAACTCTACTCTCACGACGTGGTGCCGGACGCAGAAGCCGCCGCGATGGCGCTCGCCTAACCGGGCGCTTCATAAGCAAATCTACTGCTTCCCATAAGCCCGATCGCGTTCCGCTGGCACCCTTTCTGCCTAAGATATTCCGGCGCGGAACAGCGTGGGGCTGATGACGCGCGTCGCCGATGGGGTGCGCCATGAGGGACTCGTTTGCCAAATCATTAGCTGTGAACCGCCGTCAACTTCTGAGCGGAGCGATCGGCGTGTCCGCCGCAGCCGCCTTCGGCTCAACTCCGCTTCGCGCGCAAAGCACGTGGCCATCGCGCACCGTTACGCTGGTCGTTCCATTTCCGCCGGGCGGTCAGGCCGATCTCGCTGCACGCCCGGTCGCGGCAGTGCTGGAGAAATCGCTCGGCCGCCCGGTGATCGTCGAGAACAAGGCCGGCGCCGGCGGCGCCATCGGCGCGGCGAGCGTCGCCAAGGCCGAACCCGACGGACACACGCTGCTGCTGACGCTGAACTCGCTCGTCATCTCGCCCGAGGCGGAGCGGCTGCAAGACCGCGCGCCGGCCTACGAACTGAACCAGTTCGTTCCGGTCGCGCGCGTCCTTTCCGATCCCAATGTCATTGCGGTGAAGGCCACTGCGCCGTGGAAGACGATCCGCGATCTCGTCGACGACGCGAAAGCGCGGCCGGGACAAATCACGTTCAGTTCGTCCGGCAACTACGGAGCCGCGCATGTGTCCGTGGAAATGTTCGCCGACACCGCCGGCATCAAGCTGCTGCACATCGCCTACCGCGGCGCGGGGCCCGCCATCACCGGCCTGCTCGGCGATCAGGTCGGACTCACCTCGACGGCTCCCGGCACGCTGGCCGCGCAAGTAGAAGCCGGTGCGGTTCGGTTCCTCGCGAGCATGAGCCACGACCGGCTGCCGCGCTTTCCGAACGTGCCGACCTTGCGCGAAAGCGGCTATCCGCTCGAATTCAACGTCTGGGCCGGATTGTTCGCACCGAAGGGAACGCCGGACGCCGTGGTGAAGCGGCTGCGCAGCGCGATGCAGGACGCGCTGAAGAATCCCACGGTCACGTCCGTGTTCGAGAAGGCCGGCACGGAGGCCGCCTATCTCGACGCGCCGGCGTTTGGCACGCTGGTGGAAACGGACAGCAAGCTGCTCGCCCCGGTGATCCGGAAAATCGGCAAGCTCGACTGATCTCAACGGAAGGACAACGACGTGCCAGGACAAGCCATCGAACTCACTGCACAGGACGGCCACACATTCTCGGCCTATGAAGCGAAACCGGAGGCGACCCCGAAGGGCGGGCTCGTCGTGCTTCAAGAGATCTACGGCGTTACGCCGCACATCCGCTTCGTCTGCGACCGCTTCGCGAGTTACGGCTATCGCGCCGTGGCACCTTCGCTCTACGACCGCGTCAGCCGTGGCATCGTGATGGACTACAAAGACGACGCGTCCAAGGCGCGCGAATTGCGCAACAAGGTGCCGTTCGACCAGGTGTTGGCCGACACCGCGGCGGCCATCGCCTATCTCGGCGGCACGCCAGGCGGCGTCGCGACGGTGGGTTTCTGCTGGGGCGGCACGGCCGCGTGGCTCGCGGCGTCCCGCCTCTCCGGGATCAAGGCCTCGGTGTCTTATTATCCGACGCACCTCACCGGAATGGTCGAGGAGGAACCGCGCTGCCCGGTGCTCATTCACCTCGGCGAGCGCGATCACATCACACCACTGTCCATGGCTGGCGCTCTGCGGGCGCGGCATGGCGCGGTGCTGGAGCTGCAAATCTATCCGAGCGGCCACGGCTTCGACTGCAACGACCGCGACGACTTCCACAAACCGAGCGCGACGCTGGCGCTCGAGCGCACACTGGCTTTCCTGGGCCGGCACCTGACCTGACTGCACGGGTTCAGGCGACCGCGAGCTCTCCGCGATCGAAGGAGAGCTTCGCGAAATTGGCGCGGTATTCCGCCGGCGTCATGCCGGTGTGACGTTTGAACAGATTACGGAAGAAGGCGATATCCTCGTAGCCGATCTTCGAGCACACCGCCTGGATCGAGCCTGCGCCCTGCTCCAGCATTTCCTTGGCCGCGGTGATACGCAGCATCTGAATGTAGGCGCCCGGTACGCGGCCGGTTGCCGCCTTGAAACGGCGAATGAAGTTGCGCGGACCCATGCCCACGCGCTCCGCGAGGCTGTCGATCGGCACGTCGCGATGGAAATGCGCGCGCAGATATTCCTCGATCTCAGCGATGCGTTCGTCGGTGTGCGGACGCGACAGCGCCGTGACCGCATAACCGGACTGACGGCTGCGCGGCATGCTGAGCAACAGCGACTTCGCGCAGCGCAGCGCGATCTCATGCCCGCAGAACTTCTCAACAAGATAGAGGCTGAGATCGATCGAGGCGTAGACACCGCCGGAACACAAGGTGCAGCCGTCCTCGGTGACGAACTGCTCGGGCTGCCAACGCACCTTTGGATAGCGTTGCCGCAGGATTTCTGCGACGCCCCAGTGCGTGGTCGCGCGCTTGCCGTCGAGGATGCCGGCCTCCGCGAGGAAGGAGACCCCGCTGCAAACGCCGGCGATGGTCGCGCCCCGCGCGTGCCACTTGCGAAGCCAGGGAACCAGCGACGAGGTCTTGGCGATCTGCTCCACAATGTTCCAGCCGGAGGCCGGGACGATGATGATGTCGGTCTGCTTGATGTCTTTCAGACCGCAATTCGGCGTCAGCCCAAGCGAGCAAAGCACGTTGACGGAACGTCCATCGACGGATGCGACGCGCACGCGAAAGCGCGGCGCGACCTGTTCGCCGTGCAGCCAGTTCCAGAGCAGGCCCGCGGAATGGAAGATCTCGATCGGCGCGATCGCGGTGGAGGCATAGCCGCCTTCGAGCAGCACGATGGTGACGTCGAGCACGCCGTCGCTGTTGCGCGGTTCAGGCCGGACCTTTGCACGGCCCTTGGTTTTCGATGCCATGCATCGTGCTCCTTCCTCGAACGGCGAAGCGCCGCCGGCCCGAGGGCACGGCGGCGCCATCTGATCAGCCAACCGCCGTCATCGGATCGATGACGCTGCGGACCTCGGAAACCTTGTTGGCCGGGAACCCGCTAAGGCGCGCGTGCTCATGCACCGCAGCCTCGCTCTCGGCTAGATAGATGCAGAAGGTCTTGTCCTCGACGACAAAGGACTGCACCCACTGAACCTTGCCGCCGAGCTTATCGAGCGCCTCGTTGGATTTCGCCGCAGCGCCCTTGAGCTGCTCGCGGTTGAGGTCGTCGACGCCCGGCAAATTCCGTTCGATCACAAAACGCTTCATAGCAATGTCTCCGTGTTGTTGACGGAGCGGAAAATGGCTTACGGACGTTGTAGCCGACAGATGGCATTTTTGACAATGATCAGTGGCGATCATGACATTCCTTGCCCCCTTCTGTCGGGAATGACAAGATTTTCGATAATCCGGAGAGGCAAGCGAGGGGGCCATTCATGTCTGCATTGTTGTCATTCACTGGCCGGTTTCTCGGCCAGTTTCTTGGCCGGCTGCTGCTGGCGCCATTCATCGCGTTGATGATCGCGGCTGCGCCCGCGAGCGCCGCCGATCCGATCAAGATCGGCTTCAGTGTGCCGTTGACCGGCGCGCTCGCCTCCGGCGGCAAGGTGATGCTGATCACGCTGAAAATGTGGGAGGAAGAGGTCAACGCGCGCGGCGGGCTGCTCGGCCGCCCGGTGCAACTCGTCTATTACGACGACCAGTCGAACGGCTCGACCGTTCCCGGCATCTACACCAAGCTGCTCGACGTCGACAAAGTCAATCTCGTCATCTCGAGCTACGGCACCAACGTGATCGCGCCGGCGATGCCGGTCGTGATGCAGCGAAACAAAGTGTTCGTGTCGCTGTTCGCCGTGGGCATAAACACCGAGTTCAAATACGCGCGCTACTTCTCGATGATGCCGACCGGCCCGAACCCGAAGCCCGGCTACAGCGAAGGCTTTTTCCGCATCGCTATGGCGCAAAATCCGAAGCCGCAGACGATTGCCATCGTGACAGCCGACGGCGAAGCGACCCGTCTCGTCACCGACGGCGTGATGGAGCACGTCGCCAAGAACGGCTTGAAAGTCGTTTTCGACCGCCGCTATCCGCTCAGCACCACCGACTTCTCACCCGTTGTGCGCGCAGCGCAGGCGGCTAACCCGGACATCTTCTTCATCAGCTCCTATCCGCTTGATTCCGTCGGCATACTGCGTTCGGTGAACGAAGTCGGGTTCAAGCCGAAGATGATCGGCGGCGTGCTCAACGGTTTGCCCGCTCCTGTGCTCAAGGCGCAGCTCGGCCCGCTGCTCAACGGCGTCATCAACTATGAGTTCTGGGTGCCGACGGCGAAACTGGTCGGACCCGGCGTCATGGACCTCATCAAGCGCTATCAAGAGAAGGCAAAGATTGAAGGCGGCGTCGACCCGATCGGCATCTACGTGCCGCCGTGGGCCTATTCCGTCGCTCAGATCCTGGAGCAGTCGATCGTCAGCACCAACTCGATCGACGACACCAAGCTTGCCGACTACATCAGCAAGACCACGTTCAAGACGATGGTTGGCGACGTGAAGTTCGGGTCCGGCGGCGAGTGGGACAAGAACCGCATGCTGATGGTGCAGCATCATGACATCAAGCCGAACGACATCATGCAGTTCAAGGACATGAGCACCATGACCGTCCTTGACCCGCCGGAGTACGCGGACGGCAAGCTGATCTATCCTTACGAGAACGCCAAAAAGTGAAAGCGCGCTTCGAGGCCGCCGGCGATGTGATCGTCATCACCGGCGGCGGCAATGGCATCGGCCGTGGGCTGGCGAAAGCCGCGGCGCAGGCGGGCGCCCGCGTCGTGATCTGCGACGTGGACCGCGCGGCGATTGACGCGGCGAAGACGGCGCATCCGAACATTTCGGCGGTTGTACTCGACGTGAGCGACCGTGCGGCGGTGTTCGAGGCGTTCGACAAGATTGAGAAGGAGCACGGCAAGATCGACGGCCTCGTCTGCGCCGCCGCGATCCAGCCGCGCACCGCTGTTGCCGACATGCCGCCGGAGGAATGGAGGCGCGTCATCGGGATCAACCTCGATGGCGTGGTGTGGTGCTATCAGGCCGCGATCAAGGGCATGATTGCGCGGCGGCGTGGCAGCATCGTCGCGTTCACCTCGGGGCTCGCGTCGCAAGGCTGGCCTGAGGCCTCCGCCTATGCGGCGACCAAGGGCGCACTCATTTCGTTTGTGAAGAGCGTGGCGAAAGAGGTGGCGAAGCACCGCGTGCGATTCAACCTGATCGCCCCGGGCGTGATCGACACGCCGCAATATCGCGCAGCCAACGAAGGCGCGGATCATGAGCGCTGGAAGGCTTCGACCGGCGTCGGCACGCCAGAGGATGTGGCGGGACCGCTGCTGTTCCTGCTCTCCGATGCCGCCACCATGACCGCCTCGATCCTGAGCCGCGACCTCGCCTATTCCGTGGACGACGAATGAAACCGATTCTTGTTGTCGGCGCGGGGCCCGTCGGGCTCACCACCGCGCTCGGCCTGCATTTCTACGGCCTGCCGTTCCAACTGTTCGAGGAGGACGCCAACCTTTCGAGCGACACGAAAGCCGGCACGATCCTGACGCGGACGCTGGAGGCGTTCCGCCGCTACGGCGTCGCCGACCGCGTGCTGGCGAAAGCGCTGCGCGTGGACGAGATCGGCGACGTCGAGCGCGCGACCAACATTGCGCGGCCTTCGGTGCGCGCCGACCTGATGACGGAGGAGACGCGCTATCCCTTCGTCATCAACATGCCGCAGCGTCATCTGGAGCCGATCCTGCATCATGCGCTGGAGGACAAGCACCCCGGCGCGGCGCGGCTGCGGCACAAGCTGCTGGAGTTCCGGCAGACCGGCGATGGCGTTGTCGCGACCTTCGAGACGCCGGACGGCGTGAAGGAGATCGAGGGCTCGTATCTCCTGGCCTGCGACGGCGGGCGCAGCACGATCCGCAGCCAGCTTGGGATTCCGGTCGAAGGCGAGTCGCCGAACGCGCGCGTGCTGCTGGTGGACGTGAAGGTCGATCTCGATGTCGAGAATCCGCGCGACTATCCCTACCTCGCCTATTTCGCCGACCCGGAAGAATGGATGATCCTGGTGCGCCAGCCGCACTGCTGGCGCTTCCTGTTCCCGTTGCCCGCCAACAAGCCGGAGCCGACGCGCGAGGAGTTCAAGGCGAAGGTGCTGCGGTTCATCGGCCCGGTGAAGAACCTCGAAATCCTCAACACGGTGAACTACCGCATCCACCATCGCGTCGCCTCGCAATGGCGAAACGGCCGCGTGTTCCTGATGGGCGACGCGGCGCATCTCATCACGCCGATGTGGGCGTTGGGATTGAATACAGGCGTGCTCGACGCGGTGAACCTGCCGTGGCGGCTCGCGTGGGTGTCTCGCGGCTGGTCGAACGACACGCTGCTCGACGGCTACGGCCGCGAGCAGCATCCGGTCGCGGCGAAGGGCTCCGGCGAAATGGCGGAGGCTGCGCGGGCCTACATGGCCGGGCAGAACGACACGGTGCGCGCGATGTCGGGGAGCGCATGGGCGAATGCACTGACGCGCATGATGCTCGGCGTGCGGCTCGACGTGGACGGTTCGGGCGATTGGTCGATGGTGAAGACCGAACGCGGGCCGTTGCGCGTCGGCGATCGCTTGCCGGACGTAGAACTGCATGGACCGGATGGCAATCCCGTGCGCTTGCAGAACGTGATCGACGATAGTTTCGTCGCGCTTTATTTCACCGACGTGCGGCGCCGGCCGGAGATTCCGCCCGATACGCCGGGGCTGAAGCACCGCATCGTCTCGCGCCGCGACGCACCGCTCGACAGTGGCTTACGCGACCGCTCGTTCTTCGATGTCGGTGACAGGTTCCGCGCGCGCGCGGGATGCGAGACCAACACGGTGCTTCTGGTGCGGCCGGACGACCATATCGCAGCGATCCTGCCGATGGGAGGCGACGTGACCGGAACGTATCGCAAGGCGGCGCATATCAAGACGTGACGCTGTGCTCGTCCGCTTCTCCCGCACCGGGAGAGGGTGAAGCAGCCCCGGCGATAAATCTTTCCAGAGATTCTGTCTCGTCCTTCGTCATGCGCAGCCCGAGCTTGCTTCGCCGCCAGATCACGTCTTCCGCCGTGCGCGCCCATTCGTTCTTCACGAGATAAAGCACCTCGATCGCGCTGAGCGGGCCGAAACGCGGCCCAAGGTCATCCTCGCTTGCAGCCGCGCCGAGAACCTGCTCGAGCCGCGTGCCGTAAGCCGAGACGAGGCGGCGCGCTTCGTTTCGCGATAGAAACGGCCATGTGTGCTGGGCTTGTGTCACGCGCGCCTCGACACCGTCCCAGAGAAAATCACCGCCGGGCAGCGGCGCAGCCGCGGTCCACGGCGCATGCATGCGAAAGAACGGCGCGAGCTTGCCGAGCGCGGCTTCGGCAAGTCTCCGATACGTCGTGATCTTGCCGCCGTAGATCGTGAGCAGCGGTGCCTCGCGGAACTTGTTGTCGAGCACGAGGTGATATTCGCGTGTGATATTTTCCGGCTCGCCCTCACCGTCGTCGTGCAGCGAGCGCACGCCGGCGAAGGCCCAGACCGTCTCGCCGATCTCTTCCCGGAAATATTGCGCGACTGCGCGGCGCAAATAGGCGATTTCCTCCGGAGTGGGTGCTGGCGCGCTGA
>JBFLYS010000060.1:0-18699 GCA_040756555.1 Pseudomonadota bacterium
TTGCATACGCCACAGGCTCCCCGACCATAAGGTCAAGGAGTGCGGCGCCGTAACGGCCGGCACCAAACCGTTCGTAGGGGTTTCCACGCCCCAGGGCAGCGCGTACCGCCCCGCCCGATTCATAACCGTTTGGCGGTCCGCCTTCTAGGTCTGATCGGTAAATGACTGATTGCCGTAAATTTCTGGCCCCTAGGGCGAGGCCATCGTGATTCGAGAAAGGGCTTGGGCGTCGCCCCTGCGGGGCCGGGCTGGCGGCTGCGCTGAAGCCCCGCCGGCGGGTCTTCCCCCTTGCGGGCGGCCATCCCTGACGCAAGCGGGCGGCCAAGCGCCGGGTGCCCCTTATACTCAGGTCAAATTGGCCTAGCTCATTACTGGCAGGCGCGCGGCTTCCGGCAGCATCGCGGTCAGCTTGGCCATTGGATATATGGGGTGTGACGTTAAACTCCGTCATCGCGGGGCGATTCGTCGTCCTCACCCGCATGATCACTTGTTGCTCGTAGATCCTGCACGTCAACATTGGTGTCGGCGGACGGATACACGTGGCAGAAGCGGCATTCAAACTAGTGTCCTGAACCAGAAGTTCGCGACATCGGGTCGTGTTTTGCCGGGGCATTGTATCGGCAGAAGCGTTCGATGGAAGCAAGTATGTCATCGGCGGACTTGGTCCATCGGAACGGTTTTGGATCGGCGTTGTGTCGGTCGATGAACGAAGTGATGTCAGCCCTGAGAGCGGCGACGCTGCGATAGATGCCGCGCCTGATCTTCTTATCGGTGAGGAGCGCGAAGAAGCGCTCGACCTGGTTGAGCCATGACGAACTGGTCGGGGTCAGGTGCACTTGCCAACGCGGCCGTTTAGCCAGCCATTTTCGGATCAAGGGGGTCTTGTGCGTGGCGTAATTGTCCATGACGAGATGGACGTCGAGTTCACGCGGCACGGCAGCCTCGATCTCGTCGAGGAACTTGCGGAACTCGGCAGCACGGTGGCGTCCGTAGCACTTGCCGATGACCCGTCCGGTCGCAATGTCGAGGGCGGCGAACAGCGATGTGGTGCCGTGCCTCGTGTAGTCATGGCTTCTTCGGGCCGGCTGGCCGGGACGCATCGGCAGCATCGGCTGACTGCGGTCCAGCGCCTGGATTTGGGATTTCTCATCCACACATAGAACGATGGCGTGCTCCGGTGGCGAGACGTAGAGGCCCACAACGTCGCGCACTTTGGCCACGAAGTTTGGATCGGTCGAGAGCTTGAACGTCTCCATCCGGTGCGGCTGGAGCCCGAAGGCCCGCCAGATGCGTTGCACCGTCGACACCGATAGGCCACTGGCTTTTGCCATCTCGCGGGAACTCCAATGGGTGGCGTTCTCCGGGCAACTCTCCAACGTCCTCACGATCACGGCTTCGATGCGGGCATCGTCAACCGTACGTGGCGCCCCGGAGCGCGGCTCGTCATGCAGCCCATCCACGCGCCGCTCCACAAAGCGCCGCCGCCACTTGCCTACCGTCGACCGATCCAGGCCCAGCTTGGCCGCCACTTCCTTGTTCTGACCGCCTTCCGCACAGGTCAGCACGATCCGGGCTCTCAGAGCCAGCGCCTGCGCCGTCTTCCGCCGCATCGTCAGCGACTTCAGTTCGGCACGCTCTTCATTGCTCAATGTCAGGGGCGCAAGTTGCTGGACCGCCATCAGATCCTCCGTCGCTGCTGCAGCCTCTATCCTTGCCACGGCGACGCGAATCTACTGCGAATCTGCGATTGCGAACTTGTGAATCAGGACACTAGCAGCGTTGGACGCTCCGTCCCACCGGGAGCTTCCGCAGAACATCGAGGCCGAGCAGGCGCTGCTCGGCGCAATTTTCATCAACAATGACGCCTTCTACCGCGTCGCCGATTTTCTGAAGCCGAATCATTTCTTCGAGCCCCTGCACGGTCACATCTTCGAGCTCATGGGCGAGCTGATCCGCTCGAACAGAATTGCCAGTCCGATCACGCTGAAGACCTTCCTTCCCGCGACGCTCGACATTGCCGGACTATCTGTCGCGCAATATCTTGCGCGTCTCGCCGCGGAAGCGACCACCGTCATCAACGCACCGGATTACGGCCGCACTGTCTATGATCTCGCCGTGCGCCGCGAACTCATCAAGGTCGCTGAGGACATGCTCAGCACCGCCTATGACTCGGCGATCGATTGCGCGCCTCAAGATCAGATCGAGCAGGCCGAGCAACTGCTCTACGACATCGCGGAAACCGGACGCTACGGCGGCGGCTTCGAGACGTTCGAGACCGCGCTCGACAGCGCCATCGACCGGGCAGCGCAGGCCTATCAGTCGGACGGCAGGCTCTCGGGTCTCGCAACCGGGCTCAGGGACCTCGACGGCAAGATGGGCGGTCTGCAACCAACCGACCTGATTATCATCGCCGGCCGTCCCGGCATGGGGAAGACGTCGCTCGCCACCAACATCGCGTTCAACGTCGCAAGCATTTACGATCCGACCCAACAAGTTGACGGTTCGTCTCGGCCAGACGCCGGCGGCATCGTCGCCTTCTTCTCGCTGGAAATGTCGTCGGAGCAGCTTGCCACGCGTGTGCTCTCGGAGCAGGCTGAGGTCGCCTCCTCCAATATCCGGCGCGGCGAGATCGCCGAGACCGACTTCGAGAGGCTTATCCAGCATCGCCAGAGAATGCGGCGTCTGCCGCTGTACATCGACCAGACCGGCGCGCTCTCCATCGCCCAGCTCGCAGCCCGCGCCCGCCGGTTGAAGCGACAGCGCGGCCTGCACCTCATCGTCGTCGACTATATTCAGCTCATGCAGGGAAAGACCCAGCGCGCCGCGCAGAACCGCGTGCAGGAAATCACCGAGATCACAACCGGCCTGAAAGCGCTGGCGAAAGAACTCAACGTCCCGGTCATCGCGCTTTCCCAGCTCTCGCGCGGGGTGGAAAACCGCGACGAAAAGCGGCCGCAGCTCGCCGACCTGCGTGAGTCCGGGTCGATCGAACAAGATGCCGACGTCGTCATGTTCGTCTATCGCGAAGAATATTATTTGAAGAACAAGGAGCCCCGGCCTGGCACCGAAGACCATCTCGCGTGGGAATCGGAGATGAAAGACGCGCGCGGCAAAGCGGAAGTCATCATCGCGAAGCAGCGGCACGGTCCGACAGGAACAGTCGCCATGACCTTTCAGGGTGAATTCACCCGCTTCTTCGATCTAGCGAACCACGATCAAGCATCGTCGCGGCGGGAATAGCTCGCCACGACCGGGCATCGATTTGTGGCGCGCTGAGAACGTGGCCCAGCATATTCGCCCCGTCAAACGGCATCCTCCGTCGTCCGATCAGGTCGGCCCTGGTCGCGCATAATGTTGCATGAGGCGTCGCTGAGACTTTGACATTCAGCATCCGGCTTCCGGGGAAGGACCACCCCGCTCTCGAATGGGCTTTCCTTGGTTCAGCCGCAGCCTTCCACGATCAACCCGCAAGGGGTTCGCTACGCAAGCGTGCGACCTCTTCGGCTTCGCCTGCGAGGTGACCGCGGCCACGTCCGAACACATCGGCGCCTGTCGAGCGGGGATGGTCCCCGCCCCAAGACGGGAGCCTCACGATGTCGCAGAATCTCACCCTCGCACAGGATCACGCCTTCGATCTCGCCCGCACTTTGATGGTGCCGGTCGTTCTCTTTCAGGTCGACGACGAATTCGGCGTCATGGTTTCCAGCGAATACGACGGCGAAGAGGAAGCCATCGTGCACGAATACGACCCATGGTCCCCGGCTCATTGAGCCGGGTGAACGGAGTGCCGCTGGCGCCGTGCCGGTCGCAAGGGAAGCTTCGCCGCGCCCGAAGTCCGACACCTTGGACGGCTTGTCAGCGCGCCCTTGCATCCGGCAGGCTTCGCGGCCGGTCGATCCAGTTCCGAAGCTTGCGGGACGAAGAAGATAACCGAAGAAAGGGCCGGGTGGCGCGTGGAGCGCGCTCGGTACGCACAGATGGAAAAGAAGGATATTGAAGAGCTGCGCGCCAAGGTGGGCTGCGCGGCTGTACTCGAAAAGGAAGCTTGGAAAATCGACCTGAAGGAGAGCACGCGCCGAGCGCTCAAGTATCGCCGCGATGCCAATATCATCATCGTCATCCATGACGGGCGCGGCTGGTTCGATCCATTATCGCCCGCCAAGGGCGATGTGTTCGATCTTGCCGAGCATCTTGGTGCGCGTGGATTTCCAGAGGCCTGCAATCGCGTCGCCGCCCTTGTCGGTTTCGTTCCGACGATGCCGGTCTGGAAGCGGGAGGCCAAGCCGGCGGCGGTCTCCATCGCTGATCGCTGGGCGTACCGGACAGCTCCGAGGCCCGGTTCGGCGACGTGGCGATACCTGGCGGAGGAGCGCGGTATTCCCGAGACGATCATCGAAGTGGCAGTCCGGCAGGACGTCCTGCGCGAAGGTCCCCACGGCAGCATGTGGGCTGCGCATCGCCGTACTGACGGCGCCCTGCTCGGATGGGAAGAGCGCGGCCCGCGATGGCGTGGGTTTGCGTCCGGTGGGGCGAAGGAGCTCTTTCGGCTGGGTCCGTCGGCGGCACCTCGGGTCTGCATCACCGAGGCGGCGATCGATGCCATGAGCCTCGCGGCGATCGAGGTGCTGCGGCCTGATACGCTGTATGTCAGCACCGGAGGGGGCTGGTCACCAGCCACCGACGAGGCCATCCGCAGTTTGGTCAGGCGCGACAATACAAGGCTTGTTGCGGCGACCGACAATAATCGCCAGGGCGACGTCTATGCTGATCGCATTCGCGAAATCGCAGCGGAAGCAACCGCACTCTACGCGCGATCCTGTCCGCGCGCCGGCGATTGGAATGAGGATCTCAGGTTTCTACTTGCTAGGTTTGCGGCAGAGCTGCTGGCGGCTACCGGGTAATTATCCCCCTCCTCGCCAGACCTGCCGCGAGTGCGACTTGGTTACTTCAACCAAGATCACCGCACGGTCCGGCCATGCTTTCTCCGATACAAGTCGGGCGGTTCGCCCATTTGTTGTTTGAACATGGCTGTAAATGCGGCAGGAGTTGAATAGCTAAGATCGAAGGCGATCGTGGTCACTCGCTCTCCCGATAACAGGTGCGGCAAGGCCCACATTAGACAAGCGCGCCGCTGCCACGCGGAAAACGTCAGACCGGTTTCGAGCCTGAACAGGCGTGTGAATGTCCGGCGGCTTAATCCGAGGTCCCGGGACCAGAGATCAACCGTGTCTTGCGCCGTCGGGCGGCTGAGAAATAACTGGCATCGCTTCGCAAGCCTTGCGTCATTGGGTACAGGAAGTCCGAGAGGAAGCACCGGTGCCGCATGAATCTCGTCAATCAATAGCGACATAATCTTGCCGGCGCGGCCCGCCGGGTCATATTCCGATGGGAGATCTACCGCTTCGATCAGAAGTTGCCGCATTAGGGGTGCTACCCCAACAACCTGGCACAGCGGTGCCATGCCATCTGCAGCTTCGTTGTTCAGGTAGACACTTCGTGTAGCTACTTGGGACAACATGGTGATGCTGTGTGCAATACCTGCAGGAATCCAGATTCCCTGCTGGGCGGGCACCAACCAAGTTCCTTCGTCAGTCCGTACCAACATTGTCCCGATCTCGGCGAATAGAAGCTGCGAACGGCGATGCCGATGTGGGGGATGTATGTGCCCCACCGGATAGTCGTTGCCGACAGCCGTGATCGGTCTGCGGACCCCTTCAATTTCTTGCGCGCGCATATTTCGGGCCATGGCCCAATTATAGAATATTATGGCCTGCTTTTGAAAGCGGGTCTTCGTTCGGTTCGTATGCTTTGTCCAAGCGGACAACGTTCGCTGTCGGCGTGCGGCGACTGAAAGGCATACTAATTGGATACGACTGACCGGAAGGAGAGCAAGGAGGAAATTGGAAGCCGTGCTGTGAGTAAGCGCGAGCTTTTCCTCGGCTTTCTAAAAATTGGGCTACTTGGTTTCGGTGGTATCGCGCCCTGGGCACGACACATAATCGTTGAGGAAAGACAGTGGGTAACGGACAAGGAGTTTGCCGCGATCCTTGGAGTTGGCCAGATATTGCCGGGCCCGAATACGATGAATGCGGCTGTCATGCTCGGCGACCGCTTTCAAGGCGTTATTGGGGTGCTGCTCTGTCTTCTCGGTCAGATGATTATGCCGCTTGTAATCGTCACCTCGCTAGCGATGGTCTATGAGCGTTTCGCATCGGTTCCAGAGGTTCGAGGCGCCTTGATCGGCGCGGCTGCGGGCGCCGCAGGGCTGGTGATGGGAACCGCACTGAAAATGACCCAGAAGATACGGCCCTCTCCGATCGCGCTGTTGATCGCAGTCATCGCCTTCATCTTGATCGGCCTACTGGGATGGCCGCTTGTGCCGGTGGTGTTGGTGGTCATGCCACTAAGCATCGCGGCGGCCGTGCTGGATCAGCGCCCATGAGCTTAGGATTGCTCATCCAGATCGCACGTGTTTTCGGAGTTCTTTCTCTTGTCTCGATCGGCGGTGCGAACGCCGTGCTTCCCGAAATTCGACGGCAAGTCGTTGATGTTCAGGGAGGGATGAACGATACCTCGTTCTCCAATCTCTTTGCGATATCCCATGCGGCGCCCGGCCCTAACATCATCATGGTGAGCCTCATCGGGTGGCAGCTAGCGGGTTTCGCTGGTTTGCTAGTGGCCACGCTGGCGATCATGGTCCCCTCGTGCTCCCTTGCCTTCCTCGCCAGCCGCGCTGTCGCCCGATGGTCTGACAGGCGTTGGCTCGCTCTGACCAAGGAAGGCGTCATTCCCGTGGCTCTCGGTCTTATTTTGGCGAGCGGCGTATCCATGATGCGAACTGCGGATCATGATGTTCTAGCGGCTCTAGTTAGTCTGTTTGCGGCTGCGTTTGTCGTTTTGAGCAAGCGTAATCCTCTCTGGGCGCTCTCCGCCGGATCTGGAATCTATGTTGCCGCTCTTCATTTCGGCTTCGTAACCTGAATTCGTTGAGGTCCCTTAGAGTGCCATGATCCAGGACGTCCCGATCGCCGGTCGGATGTAAGCCCGTCTTTGACATCCTCTTCGATTGTGATGGCGATTTTGTCGAAGACTTGGCGAGCACGATTGGTGGTGACGTGCAGAGAGCGGAGGAAACAAGAGATGAAGGGAAATCCGCTGCCGCATGCCCGGCCGACGCGTCAAGGGTACGTTTCGCCCGCGTGCCGCGGCCCTTGACCCGCCGGACCGGAGAGGCGGCCGCCCCGAGAGTGTTTTCAACACCCGAAGGGAAGGACGACTCCGATGCCCATCTTCACGATCGAAACCACCTATCGCCTGCCAGTCTATCGGCAGCGCAGCTACGAGGCGGAAAGCCTCGACGAGGTCTGCCGGCTCGCCGTCGAGGACGACGACCGGGACAACGAGAAGCGCGACTATGAGAGCGCCGGCGAGACCTATGTCACCGGGGTCTGGGAAGGCCGCGACACCGCCTATAGCGGCCCGTCCGTGCCGGTCCCCTCGCACTGTCGCGAGACCGTGCAACGCAAGGCCGATCATTTCGAGGTGCTGCTCGGCCTTGTCAAAGTGTTGAGCGGCGCCGCCGAGGCGTCGGATCGTTCCTATTGGCAGGACCGCGCCGTATCCGCGATTGCCAAGGCCGAGGCCATCCTCGCCGGCGTCCGCGATCCCGACTGATCTGGCGCCCGCAGCCACCATCCCCGCAATCCCGCCCGGCGCCGCCGGGCTTTGTCATTTTCAGGAGGCCGACATGGCCAGCTACTTCGTGCCGACCGTCGTGCAGACGACGATTCCCAACACCGACATGACGCCGCTCGAGCGGCTGGTGCTCTCGCACATCTTCGACGCCGAGCCAGACGGCGACGGGCTCTATTTCTTCGCCGAGGAAAGCCCGGACGAGTGCATCGAGGTCGACGCTGTCGAGCTGCGCGCCGCGCACCAGGACTCCGTCGGCTTCGACAGCTCTCTCGACTCCATCGTCGCGGAGCGCTTGGCGGAGAGCGCCGCTGCCGACACCCACATCGAGCTCGACCTGACCGTGACGTCGTGGGCGACCATCTTCCAGGACGTCGTTCGGCGATCGCCGACCCTCAAGGAGGTCGCCGTCGCCGCCGCCTTCACGTGCTCGCGGATGCTACGGGACGGGTTCGGAGGCATGGCGACCCTGATCACCGCCGACGCGATCCGATCCTGCGCGACCGACGAGATGATCGCGCAATTCCGCGAGGGGGCCGCCGCGACCACCGCGCCGCGCAGTCACGTTCTCTTGCGCTTCGACGAAGCAAAGATGGGAACGATGATCGGCGAGGTCGTCGCCTGCGACGGCGCGCTCACGAGACTGTCGCCGGACGCGGTGAGCTGCGACGACATCCATGCCGCGTGCCTCGCCGTCGTGGCCGCCACGGATCTCACGGAGGAGCGCGGCTCGGCGCTGTTCAAGGCGGCGCTCGGCGCGATCGGCAATGCCGCGCGGCGTCTCGCCGAGGAGGGAAAAGAAGGGAGGAGAGAAAAGGAATGAAGGCGCGATGCCGCATGCCCGGCCGGCGCGTCAAGGGAGGCTTCGCCCGCGTGCCGCGGCCCTTGACCCGCCGGACCGGAGAGGCGGCCCGCCGGAAGGCGTGATGAAGGGCTGAAATGATGAGGGATCACGAGATCGCTCGCGCTTCGGCCCGCAAGGCTGAAAGGAGCCGCCATGCACGCCGTCCCGACAATCCGCAAGGTCTTCCAGGGCGTCGCCACGCGCCACGAAATGTACCGCATGTTCAACCGCCATCGCGGCGATCCCAGCTATGGCGCAGGCGACGCCGCTCCTCTCTTCGCGGGAGAGTGGTTCGAGATCGCCGAGGCCGAGCATGATCACATGCTTGAGATCCTGCCGCCGCTGTTCATGCGCGGCGATCTGTTCGCAATGCGCGAGTTCATGACGGACAGCGTGACCAGCATCTTCTTCGCGCTCGTCATCGACGGTCGCCATCGCTGGTTTCACGGCTATTGCGACCTCTCCGACCGCGCATCGCCCGACCGGATGAAGGCCGCGATCATCGAGCGCGAGTCCCGCCCGGTCCGCGCCATGACGCGCCAGGAACGGCTCGAGCACATCTGGTCGAGCACCCATGACGAATACCGCGGCTATGCCGGCGAACGCTGGCCCGCCTCCATGCGCGGCCGGCGCACCGTGCTCGTCTATGCCGGCCGGCACGGCACCGTGCTGAAGCTGCTTGACGAGCTCAGCGACGCCGAGATCGCGGCGAAGCTGCCGGTTCAGCTCCGGCATCTGCCCCAGACGATCGCGGCCTAACCGCGCTCCGTCAGCCTCAACCCGCGAACAGCCCGGCCACGCGCCGGGCTCCGCATTTCCGCAGCCGGCCGGTCGCGCCGGCCCTCCCGTCAATCCCGCAACGCCGTGCCGACCACCGCTCTCCGCGGCGGCGGCGCGGTCGCGCGCGCCCAGCAGAAGGACTTCTCCAATGGCGCAAGACGATCCTTTCACCCTCGACCTCTTCGGCAATACGGCGCTTTCGTCCGGTCTCGGCCTCGGCGTCACCGCCTTCGCCGCTGACGCAACCGGCGATGACGATCCTCATGATGATCCGCCGTCGTCGACGCCGTCCCCCTCGGCGTCGACGACCGCATCGCCGCGGCCCACTCCATCAGGTTCACGCAAGCGTGCCGTCGATTTTCATCTTGCCGGCGACCGCGGCCTCGCCAAAGGCTGGAAGCAGCGCGCCCGCGACAGCATCGCGGCGATAAGGCTCGCGGCGCAGATCGAGGCCGATGAACGGCCCGCCACGCGCGACGAGCAGGAGCGGCTGATCCGCTTCACCGGCTTCGGCGCCTCGGAGCTCGCCAATGGCGTCTTCCGCCGCCCGGGCGAGACCGCCTTTGCGAAAGGTTGGGACAAGATCGGCGCCGAGCTGCAGGACGCCGTCGACGATGCCGACTACGCCTCGCTGGCGCGTTGCACCCAATACGCCCATTTCACGCCAGAGTTCATCGTCCGAGCAATCTGGGCGGGGGTGCAGCGGCTCGGCTGGCGCGGCGGCCGCGTGCTCGAGCCGGGCATCGGCACCGGCCTGTTTCCCGCGCTGATGCCGGAAGGCCTGCGCGATGCCAGCCATGTCACGGGCGTCGAGCTCGATCCCGTCACCGCGCGCATCGCCCGGCTGCTGCAGCCGCGGGCGCGCATCGTCACGGGCGATTTCGCGCGCACGGAGCTGCCGGCGCGGTTCGATCTTGTCGTCGGCAATCCGCCGTTCTCCGATCGCACCGTGCGCTCGGATCGCGCGCTGCGCTCGCTCGGCCTGCGGCTCCACGATTATTTCATCGTCAAGGCAATCCGGCTGCTGAAGCCCGGCGCGCTGGCCGCCTTCGTCACCTCGCACGGTACGATGGACAAGGCCGACAGCGGCGCGCGCGAGGAAATCGCAAAGCACGCCGATCTCGTCGGCGCGGTGCGGCTGCCCGAGGGCAGCTTCCGCGCCGACGCCGGCACCGACGTCGTCGTCGACATCCTGTTCTTCCGCCGGCGCAAGCATGGCGAAGCGGAAGGCGACCTGGCGTGGCTCGATCTCGAGGAGGTGCGCCCCGCGACCGCGGGCGAGGGCGCCATTCGCGTCAATCGCTGGTTCGCCCGCCATCCCGATATGGTGCTTGGCACACACGCGCTGACCTCCGGCCCGTTCGGCGAGACCTACACCTGTCTGCTGAATGACGACAGCGACTTCGAAACCGCGCTCTCCGACGCGATCACTCGCCTTCCGGAAGCTCTCTATGACGGCGAGCCGGAGGCGATCGACTTCGACGCGGAAGAGGACGCCTCGCCCACGCATGCGACCGGCGCTGCGGGTCTCACGGCGCGCGAAGGGAGCTACCTCCTCGATAACCGCCATGGCCTGATGCAGGTCATCGATGGTGCTCCCGTCCCCGTCGGGGTCCGCAAGGGCCGCAGCGCCGACGGCGTTCCGGAAAAGCACGTCCGGATTATCAGCAAGCTGATCCCGATCCGCGAGGTCGTGCGGGAGGTGTTGAAGTGCCAGGAGCTCGACCGGCCATGGAAGGATGCGCAGGTCAGGCTGCGGATCGCGTGGTCGAATTTCGTTCGCAGCTTCGGCCCGATCAACACGACCGTCGTCTCGACGACGGAGGACCCTGAGACCGGAGAGGTCCGCGAGACGCATCGTCGTCCCAACTTTCAGCCCTTCCTTGACGACCCCGATTGCTGGCTCGTGGCCTCGATCGAGGATTACGATCTCGAATCCGATACGGCGCGGCCAGGTCCGATCTTCACCGAACGCGTGATCGCGCCGCCGGCGCCGCCGGTCATCACCAGCGCGGTCGACGCGCTGGCTGTCGTGCTCAACGAGCGCGGCCATGTCGATCCCGACCATATCGCGGAGCTTCTGCATCGCGATGTCGAGGACGTGATCGCCGAGCTCGGCAGCGCCATCTTCCGCAATCCTACGGACGGCTCCTGGCAGTGCGCCGACGCCTATCTCTCCGGCGCCGTCCGCGCAAAACTCGCCGCGGCCGAGGCCGCAGCGGCGCTCGATCCCGCCTATGAGCGTAACGTCGCCGCGCTGCGCGATGTGCTGCCCGCCGATCTTCGGCCCTCGGACATTACGGCGCGGCTCGGCGCGCCGTGGATCCCGGCCGACGACATCGTCGCCTTCGTCAAGGAGACGATGGGCGCGGACATCAAGATCCACCACATGCCGGAACTGGCGTCGTGGACGGTCGAGGCCCGCCAACTCGGCTGGATCGCCGCCGGCACGTCGGAATGGGGGACCGAGCGGCGGCATGCGGGCCAGCTTCTCTCCGATGCGCTCAATTCGTCCGTGCCGCAGATCTTCGACACGATCAGGGACGGCGACAGCGAGCGCCGCGTCCTCAACGTCGTCGACACCGAGGCGGCGAAGGAAAAGCTCTCGAGGATCAAGACCGCATTCCAAAACTGGATCTGGAGCGATCCGGACCGGACCGATCGGCTCGCCCGCATCTACAACGACAAGTTCAACAACATCGTGCCGCGCGCCTTCGATGGCTCGCATCTGAAACTGCCGGGCGCGTCTGGCGCCTTCGTCCTCTACGATCACCAGAAGCGCGGCATCTGGCGCATCATCGCGGCAGGCGCGACCTATCTCGCCCACGCCGTCGGCGCCGGCAAGACCATGACGATGGCGGCTGCCATCATGGAACAGCGGCGTCTCGGCCTGATCGCTAAGGCGATGCTCGTGGTGCCCGGTCATTGCCTGGCGCAGGCCGCGCGCGAATTTCTCGCGCTCTATCCGAACGCCCGCATCCTCGTCGCCGACGAGACCAACTTTATCAAGGACAAGCGGCAACGCTTCCTTTCGCGGGCGGCCACGGCGACCTGGGACGCAATCATCATCACGCACTCGGCCTTCCGGTTCATCGGCGTACCCTCCGCGTTCGAGCAGGAGATGATCCAGGACGAACTGGAGCTCTATGAGACGCTGCTGACCAAGGTCGAAAGTGACGATCGCGTCTCGCGCAAGCGCCTCGAGCGGCTGAAGGAGGGATTGAAGGAGCGGCTGGAGTCGCTCGCCACCCGCAAGGACGATCTTCTCACCATCTCCGAGATCGGTGTCGACCAGATCATCGTCGACGAGGCGCAGGAGTTTCGCAAGCTGTCCTTCGCGACCAATATGTCGACGTTGAAGGGCGTCGATCCCAATGGTTCGCAGCGCGCCTGGGACTTGTTCGTCAAATCTCGCTTCATCGAGACGAGGAATCCGGGCCGCGCGCTCATCTTGGCATCCGGCACGCCGATCACCAACACGCTCGGCGAAATGTATTCGGTGCAGCGTTATCTCGGCTACGCCGCCCTCCTCGAGCGCGGCTTGCACGAGTTCGACGCCTGGGCCTCGACCTTCGGCGATGTCTCGACCGAGCTCGAGCTTCAGCCGTCCGGCAAATACAAGCCGGTCACGCGCTTCGCGACCTTCGTCAACGTCCCCGAGCTGATCGCCATGTTCCGGTCCTTCGCCGACGTGGTGATGCCGGAGGACCTGCGTCGATATGTGAAGATTCCAGCGATCTCGACCGGCAAGCGCCAGATCATGACGGCGAAGCCGACGGCCGCCTTCAGGCGCTACCAGCTCCAGCTCGATGCGCGCATCAAGGCGATCGAGATGCGCGACCGTCCGCCGGAACCCGGCGACGACATCCTGCTCTCCGTGATCACCGACGGCCGTCATGCCGCGATCGACCTTCGCCTGGTCGATCCGGACAACGACAACGAGGCGGAAAACAAGCTGAACCTGATGATCGGCAATGCGCTTCGCATCTGGCGCGAAACAGCAGCGAATGCCTATGTGCGTGCCGACGGCAAGCCCTATGAGCTGCCCGGCGCCGCGCAGATGATTTTCTCCGATCTGGGGACGATCAGCGTGGAGAAAAGCCGCGGCTTCTCGGCCTATCGCTGGATCAGGGACGAGCTTGTCCGTATGGGTGTGCCGCCCGGCGAAATCGCCTTCATGCAGGACTACAAGAAGTCGGAGGCGAAGCAGCGCCTGTTCGGCGACGTGCGCGCCGGCAAGGTTCGCTTCCTGATCGGCTCCTCCGACACGATGGGCACCGGCGTCAACGCGCAGCTCCGCCTGAAGGCGTTGCATCACCTCGACGTGCCCTGGCTCCCCTCGCAGATCGCTCAACGCGAAGGGCGGATCGAGCGTCAGGGAAATCAGCACGACGTCATCGACATCTTCGCCTATGCGACCGAAGGCTCGCTCGATGCCACGATGTGGCAGAACAATGAGCGCAAGGCCCGCTTCATCGCGGCCGCGCTGTCCGGCGACACCTCGATCCGCCGCCTGGAGGATCTCGGCGAAGGCCAGGCCAACCAGTTCGCGATGGCGAAGGCGATCGCATCGGGTGACCAGCGCCTGATGCTCAAGGCCGGGCTCGAAGCCGACATCGCGCGGCTCGAACGGCTCCGCGCCGCCCATATCGACGATCAACATGCGGTGCGCCGCCAGCTTCGCGACGCCGAGCGCGACATCGAATTCTGCACCCGTCGCGTCGCCGAGATCGGCCAGGATATGCAGCGCCTGGCGCCGACGTCGGGCGACGCCTTCGCCGCGAGCGTCGCCGGCAAGCGCTATACCGAGCGCAAGGAGGCCGGCCGCGCGCTGATGAAAGAAATCCTGACCCTCGTCCAGCTTCAGCAGGAGGGCGAGAGCATCATCGCGTCGACCGGCGGCTTCGATCTCGAATATTGCGGCGAGCGCTTCGGCCGCGACGGCTATCGCTTCAGCACCATGCTGGTCCGCACCGGCTCGGAATGCGAGATTGAACTTCCGGTCACGGTCACGCCGCTCGGCGCGATCTCGCGTCTCGAGCACGCGCTCGACGATTTCGAGGGCGAGCGCGAGCGGTACCGCCAGCGCCTCGCCGATGCCCACCGAAGGCTCGCCTCGTACCGGTCGCGCGATGACGGCGACTTCGCCTTCGGCTGCGAGCTGGCGGAAAAGCGCCGACAATTGGCTGAGGTGGAGAAAGCCCTGGCGAGCGATGTCGAGGGACGCGGCGAACAGGCCGCCGCGGCGTGAAGATAAAAAAGGTGATGAGGAAAGCCCGCTCGCAGATCGGCCAGGCCGGCAACGCTTGAGCTCAACCGCCGCCTGCGCGAGCCCGGCCCGTCGTCCTTCGCAGGGCTGTTAGCCCCGCTCGTCCGGTCGGGCAGGGCTGCTCGGCCGCAGTTGTGCCGGCCCGACCGCTCCGCGGGCCGGGGGATGTCTTCGGAAAGAAGACGAGGAAGGATCGCGAGGCGCGGTCCGCCAACCCCGAAAAGGAGCATCCCATGTATCTCTTGAAAGTCGATCCGCGCGCGCTCGTGGAGAGTCCCGATCATTCGCGCCAGACCAAGTCGGCGCCGCAGGCCGACGCGCTCTTGCTGGCGTCGATCAAGGCCGTCGGCATCGTGCAGCCGCCCGTCGTGTCGCAGCAGGCCGATGGCGGCAACGGCTTCCTAATCAACGCCGGCCGGCGCCGCGTCCGCCTTGCCATCGCGGCGGGGCTCGAGGAAATCGACGTGCTCGTCGATGACGCGACGAACGACAACGGCGCCATGCGCTCGTTTGTCGAGAATATAGCGCGCGAGCCGCTGAACCCGGTCGATCAGTGGCGCGCGATCGAACGGCTGGTTGCGCTCGGCTGGACGGAGGAGGCGATCGGCGTCACGCTGACGCTGCCGGTCCGCCAGGTCAGGAAGCTCCGCCTGCTCGCGAATGTGCTGCCGGCAATGCTCGATCACATGGCCAAGGGCGACATGCCCGACGAGCGCCAGCTCCGCACGATCGCATCTGCGTCGCCCGATGAGCAGAAGGAGGTCTGGAAGAAGCACAAGCCGTCCAAGGCCGATCCGCAGGTGTCGTGGTGGAGCGTCGCGCAGGCGCTGACCAAGGCGCGCATGTACGCACGCCATGCGAGCTTCGGCGACGACCTTGCCCAGGCCTACGGCATCCAGTGGGTCGAGGACTTGTTCGCGCCGGCCGACGAGGACAGCCGTTACACCACGGACGTCGATGCGTTCCTTGGCGCCCAGCAGGAGTGGATGACCGCGAACCTGCCGAAGAAGGGCATCATCGCCGAAGCGACGAACTATGGCGAGGTCAAGCTGCCGCCGAAGGCCGAGCGCGTCTATGGCAAGCCGTCGAAGAGCGACTGCACGGCCATGTATCTCGACCGCGACGGTCGGGTGCAGACCGTGCATTACCGCATGCCCGCAGCGAAGAAGTCGAAGGACAAGGGTGCATCCGTCGGCAATGATGCGGCGGATGAGACTGGCGCGATCTCGAAGCCGCGTCCTGACGTGACGCGCAAGGGCGTCGAGATGATCGGCGACTTCCGCACGGACGCGCTGCACGAGGCGCTCGCCCGCGCGCCGATCGAGGACGACGCGCTGATGGCGCTGCTGATCCTCGCCTTCGCCGGCCAAAACGTCTCCGTCGCATCAGCCAGCGGCGGGACCTATTACGGCAATCGCCGGATCGCTCGCCATGCGGTGAACCTGTTCGATCAGGAGGGCCAGCTCGTCCTCGATAACGACGCACTCCGCGTCGCGGCACGGTCGATCCTTGCCGAGGTGCTGTCGTGCCGCGAGAACCGCACCGACAGCGGCATTGTCGCGCGCGTCGCCGGCGATGTCGTCGGCGCCGACAACTTCCTGCCGAATATGGGCAGTGATGACTTCCTGTCGTGCCTGTCTCGCAGCGCACTGGAGGGCTCGTGCAAGGACACGCCGGTCCTGCCGCGCCAGAAGGTGAAGGACACGCGCACCGCCTTGGTCGAGCACTTCAAGGAGGGCCGCTTCGTGCATCCGGCCGCGTTGTTCACGCCGGACAAGACCGCGCTTCTGAGCTGGATCGCGTCCAACGCCGTCGTCGACGACGACGAGTCCGACGAGCCGGTGGAAGACAGCGAGGATGGCGGCGAAGCCGCGCACGACGAAGCCTTCCGCGAAGCCGCGGAATAGACCGGCTTTCTCGCCTCCCGAACCACAGCCGCCGCCGGTCCATTCCGGCGGCGGCTCATTTTCACCATCCGCAGAGGAGGACATGATGTCCGCACAATCGATCTACGACCAAGCGCCGATCGGCGCACTCATCCGCTATTCGGACGGCACGCCGCGGCCGCCGCAGCGTTTCAAGCACAAGCTTGCAGCTTGGGAGAACAACAACAACGTCGGGCGTTTCGTCCGCAAAGTCGGATCCCGTACGATCGGCAACCACACGACGCCCGCGAGCTTCACACTGCACCAGGGCGACTTCGGCAGCGCCGGCGTCGTAGTGCTCAAGGTCTTCAAGACCTTTTCCGTGGGGTCGCGGCTAACGTTCACCATCGTCGAACGACCGAGGCCTGGCATGGTGCGGGTTCTTGATCGGGCCGGCCAAGATGCCGAGCTGCTGCATCTCGCCGCCGATCGTAGCGCGGCGCAATCCTGGCTCGCTTCGCATCGCTATTCCGAAGCTATCCTCGACGTGATCGCCGATGACGATGCGGCGGCAGCCTCTGGCGAAGGGAGGACAGCATGACAGCGCCGGGACCCACAGACCAGGCCAACAATCCCACCCCCGCCGAGCCGGGAATCTTGTTTGCCCGCACCAGCGACGGCCTTCTTGTCGCGAAGGTGCGCGACAACGCCTTCGCAATGATGCCGGCCACAGACGGCCGGTACTATCTCGCCTCCGCCTGGCTCATGTCGCGGCCGATGGAAGAATGGTCACGGCGTGATTTCTGCGGTTACGACGGCGAACTCGCGGACGAAGCCGCGTTCCGCGCCCGTGTCCATGAGAATGCCGAGCACCAGCACCAGCGCGCGGCCCTCGGGCGCCGGGAGATCCGCTCCGGCGCGCATACGCCTTGGGGCGCCTCGCAGTGCGCGACCGTCTATGCCGACGGCGTCGTCTCGCACTCAACCGCGGGCCACGGCGGCTTTCATCTCGACGCCGCGCACAACGCAAAGGTCCACCCAGCCCTTCGCGCTCGTGGCGGCTGGTATGAAGAGGATTGCGCGTGGGCGGCTGTCGCGCAGGCGCTTCCCGAATTGTTCACGGATTACGAGAGGCGCTGCGCGGATCAAACGATCCGCAACTGGTATCCCGACGCGTGGGAAGCGATTCATGCCCGCCGCCTCCTGCCCGGCGAATCGCACGAGAAGGACCAACGCACCTTCGAGCGCGATCACGCCAGCGACTGGGTCGTGATCTCGGCCATTCGCTCCGATCATTGTCCCGGCATGACGGAATGCGTCGCTACGCTCGGTGGTGATCGCTGCGCGGCCGAGCAGCGCCGGTACCTCGTGCCGTCCAACGAATATCACGTCGGCCGCTTCGGCTTCGTGATCGATGCCGCGCGCCACCAGCTCTACGCCGGCCCCTCCAATTTCGCAGGATGGAGGTGAATCATGCCCTGGCGGCTCATCGCCAAAGCCTTCGGCTGGCGCACGGCCACGGACGAGGACGCCGAAACCCCGACCCTCGTCGTCTGGCACCCGCGCCTCAGACGGCATTTCACCGGCTCCGAAGCCTGGAAGCGCGCCGTGCGTCTCTCCATCCACGCGCCGCTACCCTATCCGGTTAACGCCGACGGAAAGGAAAGTCAGTCATGAAGGCCTACCTTGTCGCCGTGAATCTCCTCGTGCAGGCGCATCATCGTCCCGAGAGCGCCATCGCCGACGCGCTTAACGGCATCCTGACACCCGATATGCGCAAGCACGCCGGCAGCAATTCGGCGCTGCTCGACTGGGCGATCGCCGGTGACGACATCGCGTCATCCATCGCCGCCGTCTCTCTCCCGGACGACTACATGCCGGACGAATCGGCCTTCCCGTTATGGCCCATGGGGGTGGTGCGATGATCGAGCCTTCAGAAAGGAGCATCCTGCTCGCGCGCATGGAAGTCGCGCAAGCCGAGACCCAGCGTCATCTCGGCATCATCGAGCGTCAGATCGCAGCGCGCGCCGAACGGCTGACGGTCACTGAACGGGCGAAACGTCGCCAGCATGGCCGCAGCGCATCGAGCTGGACGACCGCCGATGAACGGCTGTTGCAGGAACACGTCGCGGGTCTCACGCTGGCCCGTCATGGCGAGATCGACGCTCTCACGCGCAAGCTCGATCGGCAGGAAAAGGCGCTTGCGGAGTTTCGGTCGCGCCTTCGCGTTTCAGCTGCGCGGCGGTGAA
>JBFLYS010000061.1:0-18671 GCA_040756555.1 Pseudomonadota bacterium
AGCAAATCGAGTCGATCACCATCGGCCCCGATGACGACGTCGAGCAACGCCGCAAAGACATCATCGAAGCGGTGAAGCGCGTCGATACGGGCGAAGGCGTCGCGATCCTCACCGACATGTTCGGCGGGACACCGTCGAACCTCGCGATTTCTTGTATGGGACGCCCGAACGTCGAGGTGCTCGCGGGCATCAATATGCCGATGCTCGTGAAGCTCGCCAAAGTTCGCGAGGAAAGCTCGCTCGCCGACGCGGTCGCAGCGGGCCAGGCTGCCGGCCGCAAATACGTCACCATCGCCAGCCGCGTGCTCGCCGGGAAATGAGCGGCATCGAAGACCTTGAGGGCGACCTCCCGGATCGCCGCGAACCCTCCGACGCGGTCGTCCGCTCGCTCGAGATCGTCAACAAGAAGGGCCTGCACGCGCGAGCATCCGCGAAGTTCGTGCAAACCGTCGAGAAATTCGACGCCAACGTGAAGGTCACGCGCGCGGGCGAAACCGTCGGCGGTACCTCGATCATGGGCCTGATGATGCTCGCCGCCGGCACCGGCACGACGATCACCGTCGAATGCACCGGCAACGAAGCGACAGCGGCAATGGATGCCATCGCCCAGCTCGTCGAATCGCGCTTCGGCGAAGAAGAATAATCAGGCCGCTTTCTTCCGCAGTTCTGCCGAAGCTCGGCGGAGATCAGCCACGAACAGATGTATTGCGCCGCGTGCTCGTCTCTCTTGCAGAGGCGTAGCAGCGCTGACTGATGCGCCATTCCGACCTCACACCCTGGAAAACGCCGGAAAACCGGCCGGCTTGGCCCCCGGAACACATATAAAGAATTCTTTATATGCGCATTGCCCTCCCCGACCGACCCTGCTATAGGCACCCGCGACGGCGCCGGGCCTCCCGTCCGCGCGCCAATCCTTTTCTCCATTTCCAACCAGCAAGGACCGTCATGGCCGTCGCATCGGAATACATCGTCAAGGACATCGGGCTCGCCGACTTCGGCCGCAAGGAACTCTCGCTCGCCGAAACCGAAATGCCGGGCCTGATGGCGACGCGCGAGGAATACGGCCCGAAGAAGCCGCTCAAGGGCGCGCGCATCGCAGGCTCCCTGCACATGACGATTCAGACCGGTGTGCTGATCGAGACGCTTACCGCTCTCGGCGCCGACGTGCGCTGGGTCTCGTGCAACATCTATTCGACGCAGGATCACGCCGCAGCTGCGATCGCGGCGGCTGGCGTTCCGGTGTTCGCGATCAAGGGCGAGACGCTGAAGGACTACTGGGACTACACCGCCAAGCTGTTCGACTGGCACGGCGGCGGCTACCCGAACATGATCCTGGATGACGGCGGCGACGCCACCATGTACGTGCACCTCGGCGTGCGCGCCGAGAACGGCGACACCGCGTTCCTCGACAAGCCGGGCTCCGAGGAAGAGGAAGTGTTCTTTGCGCTGCTCAAGAAGCAGCTCAAGGAGAAGCCGAAGGGCTACTTCAACGAGATCGCCAAGAGCATCAAGGGCGTCTCGGAAGAGACCACCACGGGCGTGCATCGCCTCTACGACATGCAGAAGGCCGGCACGCTGCTGTGGCCCGCCATCAACGTCAACGACTCGGTCACCAAGTCGAAGTTCGACAACCTTTACGGCTGCCGCGAATCGCTCGTCGACGGCATCCGCCGCGGCACGGACGTGATGATGTCGGGCAAGGTCGCGATGGTCGCGGGCTTCGGCGACGTCGGCAAGGGCTCGGCGGCCTCGCTCCGCCAGGCCGGCTGCCGCGTGATGGTGTCGGAAATTGATCCGATCTGCGCGCTGCAGGCCGCGATGGAAGGCTATCAGGTCGTGACGATGGAAGATGCAGCTCCGATCGCCGACATCTTCGTCACCGCGACGGGCAACAAGGACATCATCACGCTCGATCACATGCGGAAGATGAAAGACCGCGCGATCGTCTGCAACATCGGCCACTTCGACAACGAGATCCAGATCGCCTCGCTGAAGAACCTGAAGTGGGACAATATCAAGCCACAGGTGGACGAAATCACCTTCCCGGACGGTCACCGCATCATCATGCTGTCGGAAGGCCGCCTCGTGAACCTCGGCAACGCGATGGGGCATCCGAGCTTCGTGATGTCGGCGTCGTTCACCAACCAGACGCTGGCGCAGATCGAGCTCTACGCCAACAACAAGGACGGCAAGTTCAAGAAGGAAGTCTACGTGCTGCCGAAGTCGCTCGACGAGAAGGTCGCGCGGCTGCACCTCGCCAAGATCGGCGTGAAGCTCACCGAGCTGCGCAAGGATCAGGCCGACTACATCGGCGTGCCTCAGCAGGGGCCGTTCAAGAGCGATCACTATCGCTACTGAGCGCTGCTGCAATTTCGGAAATGGAAACTCCCCGCTTCGGCGGGGAGTTTTTTATTGCCTCGGAGGGACCGCCGCGATGGCGTAGCGGCCGGACGCGCTCGGCGTGCCGAGGAACATGCGCGCCACTTCGACCGTCTCGCGCTTGCTGCCCGGCACACGCGCGACCAGCGCATCGATCTTGCTCACGCACGCCACCTCTTCCGCCGGGCACACCAGCGCGATGCCCTCGCGCGCCAGCCGCGCGTCGAAGTCGCGTGCGGGGATGCCGTCAAGAATGTGCACCACGGGCGGATGGGTCGGCAGATAGAACGCAACACCGTAGGCGAAATCGACGTAGCCTGAGAACAGCCGCAGCGGCTTCGGCGTCGTCTCGCGCCAGAGCTTGTCGACCGCAGGTGCGAGCAGCGAGGAGTGGAGCATCGAAGGCGTCACGCCGGCACGATGGGTAAAGAAGGCGACAGCGGGCGCCGCGATCACCATGACGATGGGGAAAATCACCGCAAAGCTGACGACACGAACAGCGTCGAGACGCGGCAGCGTCACCAGCGGCGACGACAGAACGATGACCGGCAGCAACGACCATGACGCCATGCTCCAAAGCCCGGTCAGCTCGAGATGCGCCGCGATGGCAAACGGCACCGGAACCAGCAGCGCAGCCCAGAATGCGATGACCGCGAGACGACGATGATCGTCGGACGGCCAAAGCGAATCCCGGATCGCGGCGCGGCTCGGGCGCGTCGCAAGGAACGTGACGATCAGCGCCACCGCCACATAGCCGAAGCTCGAAGCCAGATAGCCGCCCGCGGACGAGAGCGTTCTCGCCATCGAACGCGCGCCGTGGATGCCGTAGGCGTATTCCATCGGCGCGAAGTTGCTGGCAACCACGAGATAGACGTTGGGCGCCATCAGCAGCGCACCGACGACCACCGTCACCCACGGCGCGGCCGAGCGGAAATAGTCCATCCGCCGGCGATCCACGAGCGCGGCAATGCCGAGCCCGGCGAGCAGCATCACCGACCAGTATTTGCCGTACATCGCACCGGCCGCAGCGACACCGGCGAGCGCCGCGTCAAGCACACGGCGATTCTCATAGGAGCGCAGGAAGAACAGCGTGGTCGCCGCCCACAGCGGAATGAGGATCGTGTTGTTGTTGTATTTCAGTGCGTGGAAATTGAAGAACGGCACCAGCATCAGCAGCGCCAGCGCGATTACGCGCTTCTCGCCGTCAAGATAGTCGCCGCAAAGCTTCCAGATGACCCAGAGCGCGACGCCGATCACCGACATCGACAAGAGATAGAACGACCAGTCGGTGACCGGGAACACCGAGAACCAGAGGCCTGACACGATGGCGGCCAGCGGCGGATGCTTCTCGTAGCCGAAGCCCGGCTCGTGCCAGAGCGCGAAGCTCTCGGCCATGTCGAAGTGAACGCCCTGGCTCGCCTTCGCGATCGCCCCGTAGACCGTCCAGATCAGCACATAGGCGATCAACACGCCGATGACAGTCCGCTCGCGCCGCGCCGGATCGGTCAACGCAGCGACGAGGCGCTCGGCAGGGCCAAGGAGGCGATCGGGAAAGCGTGCCGGGGTCATGTGCGGGTCATATCATCTCCAAAATCAGGTTTGCCATCTCCAAAATCAGGTTTGCTGCAAGCCCGGCCGGTCATATCGTTGACCGAATGACGAAAATGCACGGCGGATGGCAATAACGCTGGGCGGAGTTTCGGCGTCATGGCGGCCACAACCAGATTTCTGGACTGGGTCGGGTCGGTCGTTGCTCACCATCTGGCAAAACCGACCAGCGGCTATGAACCCTATGCCGCCGCGCGCCCTGAACTGCTGGCCATGACGATCCGCCCCGCCGACGTGCTGCTGGTCGAGGGGCAACGGTCGAAGATCAATTCCGCGATCCGCTATCTCACCCAGTCGATGTGGTCCCATTCAGCGCTCTATGTCGGGCTTGGAGCCGGACTCGGCGAACGAGACGGCGAACCGCTGGTGCTTGTTGAGGCCGAGCTCGGCAAGGGCGTGATCGCCTCGCCGCTGTCAAAGTACGCGACCTACAACACCCGCATCTGCCGCCCGGTCGGACTCACACCGGAGGATCGCCGGGCCGTGGTGCAATACGTGGTCGAGCGCATCGGTTACGACTACGATCTGAAGAACATCCTCGACCTGATGCGCTTTTTCCTGCCGCGCCCGCCGGTGCCGGAGCGCTGGCGCCGCCGCCTGATCGCGCTTGGATCGGGCGAGCCGACGCGCGCGATCTGCTCGACGTTGATTGCGCAGGCCTTCCACGCGGTTGACTACCCGATCCTGCCGGAGGTCACGCGCGTCGACGACGAGAGCCGCAGCGAGATTCTCCACATCCGCCATCATTCGCTCTACGCACCGCGCGACTTCGACATCTCGCCGTTCTTCTCCATCGTGAAGCCGACCATCGAGACCGGATTCGACTACAAGCATATGGCTTGGGCACGGGATGAAGATCGGGCGCGGGACGATGCGCCGCAGCGCGAGGAGCTACCGGCGAGTGAGAGCAAGCCGTAAGACTGCAAGAAAAACACGATCTAGAACACGATCTATCGGGTGAGGACGCCATGAGGCTGGAGAACGGCTGTTCGATGATGCGCTCGGGCGTTTTTCTGTCCGCGCTGTTCATCGCTGCATCGGGCGCGCAAGCTCAGACCGCCGCCGACTTCTACCGCGGCAAGACGGTGAATGTTTACATCGGTGTCGGCGCGGGCGGCGAATACGACATCCAGGCCCGCCTCGTCGCACGCCACATCGGCAAGCACATTCCCGGCAATCCTTCGGTCGTGCCGCAGAACATGACCGGCGCGGGCGGCCTCAAGATGATCAACTTTCTCTACAGCGTCGCGCCGAAGGACGGCACCGCCATCGGCATGATCGCGAACCAGTTCCCAGCGCTGCAAGCGATCGGCGCGTCCGGCGTGCAGTTCGATGCGGGCAAGATGAATTGGCTCGGCTCGATCGCGCCTGCGGTCGAAACCATGGCGGTGTGGCACACCTCCCCCGTTCGCAGCATCGACGACGTAAGAAGCCGCGAGGTGGTTGCCGGCGCTTCCGCGCGCGGCGCCATCAGCTTCACCTATCCGGCGGTGATGAACGAGCTCCTCGGCACCAAGTTCAAGATCGTCACCGGCTACCAGGGCGGCAACGAGATCAACATCGCGATGGAGCGCGGCGAGGTGCAGTCGCGCAACAACACCTGGTCGAGCTGGAAGGCGACCAAGCCGCACTGGCTCAAGGAGCAGAAGCTGTTCGTCATCGCTCAGGCCGGCCCGCGCGCCCGCGATCTCGCCGCACCGTCCATCGAGGACCTCACCAAGTCGCCAGAGGACCGCCAGCTCATGGAGCTTGCGGTGTCCGGCACCCAGTTCGGCCGGCCGTTCGCAACCAATGCGGCGCCGGCCGACCGGGTCGCGACGCTCCGGGCCGCCTTTGACGCCACGATGAAAGACCCGGAATTCCTCGCCGAGGCGCAGCAGCTCGGCTTCGAGGTCGATCCCGTTCCCGGCATAAAAATGCAGGCGACGGTGGAAAAGGTGCTGGCGACGCCCAAGACGGTCGCGGCCCGCGCCAAGGCCTTGCTGGAATAAGGGAAAACGCCCGGCCTAACGGGCCAAACCGTCCTTGCCGCGCCGCAGCGGCGGTGTTATCTCGCCGCCATGACGGCCACCCCGCTCGCAAACATCCGCAATTTTTCGATTGTCGCGCATATCGATCACGGCAAATCGACGCTCGCCGACCGGCTGATCCAGCTTACCGGCGGACTGACCGACCGCGAGATGGCGGGTCAGGAGCAGGTGCTCGACTCGATGGAAATCGAGAAGGAGCGCGGCATCACGATCAAGGCCCAGACCGTCCGCCTGACCTACAAGGCGAACGACGGCCAGACCTACATCCTCAACCTCATCGACACACCCGGCCACGTTGACTTCGCTTATGAGGTGAACCGCTCGCTCGCCGCGTGCGAGGGCTCGCTGCTTGTGGTCGACGCCAGCCAGGGCGTCGAGGCGCAGACGCTCGCCAACGTCTATCACGCGCTCGATGCCGGGCACGAGATCGTGCCGGTGCTCAACAAGGTGGATCTGCCCGCCGCCGAGCCCGAGAAAGTGAAGCAGCAGATCGAGGACGTCATCGGCCTCGACGCTTCGAACGCGCTCATGATCTCCGCCAAGACCGGCATCGGCATTCCCGACGTGCTCGAAGCGATTGTGACGCGCCTGCCGGCGCCCAAAGGCGACCGCAACGCGACCCTGAAGGCTTTGCTGGTCGATAGCTGGTACGACGCCTATCTCGGCGTCGTCGTGCTTGTTCGCATTGTCGATGGCACCCTCAAGAAGGGTCAGCGCATCAAGATGATGGGCACCAACGCGAGCTACGACGTGGAGCGCTGCGGTGTTTTCACACCGAAGCTGACACCGGTCGATGAGCTCGGCCCCGGCGAGATCGGCGCCATCACCGCTTCGATCAAGGAAGTCGCCGACACCCGCGTCGGCGACACCATCACCGACGACCGCAAGCCGGTGTTGGAGATGCTGCCAGGCTTCAAACCGGCGATCCCAGTGGTTTTCTGCGGCCTGTTCCCGGTCGATGCCGCGCAGTTCGAGGATCTGCGCGCGGCGATGGGCAAGCTGCGCCTCAACGACGCGAGCTTCTCGTTCGAGATGGAGACCAGCGCCGCGCTCGGCTTCGGCTTCCGCTGCGGCTTCCTCGGCCTGCTCCATTTGGAGATCATCCAGGAGCGGCTCGAACGCGAGTTCAACCTCGACCTGATCGCGACCGCGCCATCGGTCATCTACAAGATGAACCTGCGCGACGGCAGCCAAATCGAGATTCACAACCCGGTCGACATGCCGGACGTCATGAAGATTCTCACCATCGAGGAACCGTGGATCGAGGCGACGATCCTGACGCCCGACGACTACCTCGGCGCGGTGCTGAAGCTGTGTCAGGACCGCCGCGGCGTGCAGAAAGAACTGACCTACGTCGGCTCCCGCGCGATGGCGAAATACAATCTGCCGCTCAACGAAGTGGTGTTCGATTTCTATGACCGGCTGAAGTCGATCTCGAAGGGCTACGCCTCGTTCGACTATCACCTGACCGACTATAAGGAAGCCGACCTCGTAAAGATGTCGATCCTGGTCAACGAAGAACCGGTCGACGCGCTGTCCATGCTGGTGCACCGGACCCGCGCCGAGCAGCGCGGCCGCGCGATGGTCGAGAAGCTCAAAGAGCTGATCCCGCCGCACATGTTCCAGGTGCCGATCCAGGCCGCCATCGGCGGCAAGATTATCGCCCGCGAAACCGTGCGCGCATTCCGCAAGGACGTCACCGCGAAGTGCTACGGCGGCGACGCCACCCGCAAGCGCAAGCTGCTCGACAAGCAGAAGAAGGGTAAAAAGAAGATGCGCCAGTTCGGGAAGGTGGACATCCCGCAGGAAGCGTTCATCGCGGCGCTCAAGGTGGATGTGTAGCGATTATTCGCTGACGCGGTCTTTGAATGCCTTCGTTTTCTTGTTGTCGTTTCCGGACCTGGATTTGACGAGGCTCACCTGACGGGCCGCATGACGCAGCTCGTTGATGGCATATTGCGCGATTGCCGAGGGAGCGCTCCGGGCACGCCGTATGATGCCCGTCGGCTGGACCGGAAATTTAAGTCCCAAATCCAATACGATGAACTCGTGTTGCAGCCATGCAACGTTAAATATCTGGTGCGGCGCAATTCCAAGAAGATGCGTCTGCGAAATGATCGTCAGCATTGTTACAAAGCTGTTGCTGTCGATCGTGCACCTCGGCGCCTTTCCGGTTCGTGCGTAGAATGTTCGCTGGAACGCTGCTCTTGCCGGATTGTCGCCACTTGGAAGTATCCACTCGGTATCGTCCCAGTTTATTTTCTGGGCCGATCGCGCTCGAGCGAGAGGATGATCCCGCCTGGCAACCACAACAAGGCTGTCATTGAATAGAACATCGACACTGAATTCATGGGGATCGATGTCTTCATCGATACGACCGAAGACGAAATCAAAATCGCCTTGCCGAAGCTGTTGGAAGAGACTGCTTCCCATTCCGTCGGTAACAGAAACCTGGAGCTGCGGCCGCGATTTCTTGAGCCGCGCCAAAACAGCAGGCAGAAGGCTGAAAGCGGCAACCGGCGTCGCTCCGATGCGAAGATCCCCGCGCGTGGCGGCCCGCAAATGCGCGATGTCGTCCTTCGCCTGTCTGAGTTCCGAATCGACGATCTTGCTGCGCAGGATCACCGCCTTGCCGTAAGCGGTGGGTTCGACGCCAAGAGGCGTACGCTCAAGAAGTTTGACGCCCAACTCGTTTTCCAGCTCGCGAATGCTTCGGCTCAATGCCGGCTGGGAAAGATGCAGCCTTTCAGCCGCTTGCCGCAGGCTCCCGCTCTCGGATGCGCTGACGAGGGCGGCCAGTTGATGGAGCTTCATGGGCGCACTCTGCGATAACCATACGTTATCACACTATGTCATCTTTCTATAATCCTGTCATCGCCGCCGTCACTAAAATTGACCTCGCAAATCAACGGAGGTCCGCATGAAGGTCGTTCAGGTCGAAACCGTTGAGTGGGAAAAGGACCACCCGACCGGCGCGCTCGCGTTCAAGTATCTTCTTTCGGGCGACGACGCCTCTCCTGACAATTTCGTTTTGCTGCTCGCACGGCAAGACAAGCACTTCGCCACCGAGCGCCATCGCCACAACTTCGATCAATTCCGTTTCCCCATTCGCGGAGACATGGACGTCGGTGATGGCGTTCGATTGCGTGAGGGGCAACTCGGATACTTTACGGAAGGCGCACCCTACGGCCCGCAGAACGACCCGCTTGAACCGTCAAAACCGGGCGAACGGACTCATCTGACTTTGCAATTTGGCGGCGCAACTGGGTACGGGTATCTCGGCCCGAAACGCTTGCGTGCTTGCCGCGATGAACTGCGCCGTGAAGGCGAGTTCGAGGACGTTTTCTACCGTCGCCATGATGGGAAGACTCAAAACGGTCTTGATGCAGTCTGGCAGCATGCATTCGGATCGAAATTGGAATATCCGAAGCCAAGATATCCGGGGCCCATCATCATGGACCCGAAATCATTCCGCTGGATTCCAAATGTCGATGCGCCCGGTGTTGACGGCAGACATTTGGGCACTTTTACGGAGCGCGGCGTTTGGGCCGAAATCCTGCGTTTGCGACCAGGCACAAGCTTGACCCCGCATCGTGCCGACGCACGGCGGCTGCTTTTCGTGTTGTCAGGCTCAGGCACCGTTGACGGAACGGAGATCACGCATCATTCCGCGATTCAACTCGACGCCGGAGAAGATGGACACGTCGTTTGCAATGACACACTGGAACTTCTCGTATTCGGGTTGCCGGCGATCACGACAAATGAGATCGCAACGCGTTTGGATGCAATGACGCAACCGGCATGAGCCGGCATTGTTTCGACAAACAGAAATAAGAAAACTCGGAGGAAGCAATGAGCAGCAACAGAATGCTGAGCAGCCGCGCGAAATGTCGGGCCGCCATCGTTTGCGCGTTTGCCGCTTGTATCCTTCCGTTCGCACCGGCCTACGGCCAAGAATTCCCGTCGAGAAATATACGGCTCATCGTCAACGTGGCCGCCGGTGGCGTGACAGACGCATTGGCGCGTCTTGTTGGACACGGCCTCAATGAAAAATGGGGCAAGCCAGTCGTTGTCGAGAACCTTGTCGGTGGCAACTCGAGCATCGCAGCCAAGGCCGTTGCCTCTGCAAAGGCTGACGGACATACGCTTCTGGTCACCGCGGACGCCCCTTTCACGGCGACACCGTTTCTCGCGAAGAATTTGAACTTCAGCCTTTCCGAATTCACGCCTCTCGCGGTGATTTGCCGGCCCATTCCGGTGTTCGCGGTCAAAGCGTCGCTGGGGGTTAAAACCTTGAAGGAATTCATTGCTCTCGCGAAGGCTCGGCCAGGGGCCCTGGGTTTTTCATCTCAGGGCGTCGGCACATACGGTCATCTCGGTATGGAAGATTTCAAACGGCGCGCCGGCATCGATATGCTCCACGTGCCCTACCGCGGAGGCGCACCGGCGCTCGAAGGACTTCTTCGCGGAGACGTCGCGGCGCTCATCACCAACTATTCGACTGTTGCTCCATATGAGCGATCAGGCGATGTCATCATCGTCGCCGCTGCCGGCGATCGCCGCAGCAATGCCCGGCCAGATATTCCAACGGCAAGCGAAGACGGTGTTCCGGGTTTTTCAGTGAGCACATGGTTCGGAATTTTCGGACCCGCCGGAATGTCGCCCGATCTGATCGCGAAAATTCGCGACGGGGTAGAGACCGCACTCGAGTCCGACAGGGCCTCCGAATACTTCAAAGCCAATAGCTGCGAACGCATGATGCTCACACCGCAACAGTTCAATGAAATGATTGCCACGGATTACAGACATTGGGGCGATCTCATCAAGACCATCGGCATTGAGATTGAATAGCCGCCGAGCCGCAATCGCGGCGCTGCAGATGGGCGTCTAACCCCTACGCCGCCTTCGACTTCTGCTTTGCCAGAAGCTGCACGATTTCCTGCTGCGGCTTGGCCTTGCTGAACAGGAAGCCCTGCCCTTCGGTGCAACCTTCGGCCTTCAGATAAGCGAGATCATTCTCCGTCTCGACGCCTTCCGCCGTGATGGTGATGCCGAGGCTCGATCCGAGGCTGACGATCGCGCGCACGATGGCGCGCGAGTCCGCGTTGGCGCCGATATCGTGCACGAACGAGCGGTCGATCTTGATCTTGTCGAACGGGAAGCTGCGCAGATAGCTCAGCGACGAATAGCCGGTGCCGAAATCGTCCATCGAGATGCACACGCCAAGCGCCCGCAGCGCGTGCAGCGTCGCAAGCACCTGATCGCTCTTGTCGAGCAGGAGCGTTTCGGTGATCTCCAGCTCCAGCCGCGTCGGCGGCAGGCCGGAATCGGAGAGCGCGTCGCGCACCGCCTGGAACAGCGTGCCGGTCTTGAACTGAAGCGGCGAGAGATTGACCGCGACCTTCACATCCACCGGCCATGCGGCCGCGTCCGTACATGCGCGGCGCAGCACGAAAGTGCCGAGCGCGCCGATCAGGCCGGTCTCTTCCGCAACGGGAATGAACTCGGACGGCGGGATCATGCCGCGCTCCGGATGCGGCCAGCGCACCAACGCTTCGAGCGTGCGCACCTCACCGGTCGCAAGATTGACGAGCGGCTGATAGTGCACCTCGAAGGCCTTGTTGCGGATCGCGGCACGCAGGTCCATTTCGAGCTTGCGGCGCGCCTGCACGCGCGCATCCATCTCCGGCTCGAAGAAACGGAACGAGCCCTTGCCCTCGGCCTTGGCGCGGTAGAGCGCCATGTCGGCGTTCTTGAGCAGACGATCCGGATCGTCGCCGTCGCTCGGTGCAAGCGATGCACCGATGCTGGCCCCGATGCTGACGTGATGGCCGTCGATGTCGTAGGCCTCGTTCAGCACCGTCAGCAGGCGTTGCAGCAAATGGCTGATATCCTCCGGTCGCTCGACCTCGGCGCGCAGGACCGCGAATTCGTCGCCGCCGAGCCGCGCGATGGTATCCTGCTCGTTGAGATCAAGGCGCAGGCGATCCGCGACGGACTGCAACAGCCGGTCACCGAACGGATGACCAAGCGTGTCGTTCACCGATTTGAAATTATCGAGGTCGAGGCAAAGCACTGCGAAGCTCTTGCCGTCGCGATGCAAGCGGCCGAGCATCTCGTCCATGCGCTGGCGCAGCAGCACGCGGTTCGGCAACTGCGTCAACGCGTCATGGTGCGCCATGAAGGCGACATGAGCTTCGGCGCGCTTGCGCTCGGTGATATCGACCGCCGCGATCAGCGCGGCGTTGCGATTCTCGTAGGTGAGCTGGCGCACGAAGACGGCGACGTCGATCAGCTCGCCGTCGGCCTTGCGATGCTTCCAGGTGCGGCCGGCCTGATCCTCGGTCGGCATGTCGGCGAGGCTCGCGAGATCGAACAGATCGCTGGCATGGTGGATGTCGCGCAGCGTCATTTCCAACGCGCGCTTGCGGTCATAGCCGTAATGATCGACCGCAGCCTCGTTGATCGAGAGGATACGCAGATCGTCGAGCGCGTAGACGAACATCGGCACCGGATTGCCGTCGAACAGCAAGCGGAACGACGCCTCGCGCCTCTTCATCTCGGTGATGTCGACGCGCAGGCCGATGACGCCACCGTCGGACGTGAGCCGTTCCTCGATCAAGATCGTGCGGCCGTCGGCCAGCACTTGCTCGTGGCGGCCGACCGGATTGAAGAGGCGGCCCACGCGCTCCTTGATCCACTCCTCCTCGCAGCCTGCCGCCTCGGGATAGTCGCCGCGCGCAACACCGACCCGCAGCGTGTCTTCCAACTTCACGCCGGGCTGAAACAGGTCCGCGCTGCGCTGATAGATCTTGGCGTATTGCTGGTTCCAGAGGATGTAGCGGCCCTCGGAATCCAGAAAGACGATGCCTTCAGGAAGAATGTCGATGGCGTCGCGCAGGCGCGTCGCCGCGCGACGAGCATCGAGCACGGCCACAGCGGCCTCCGCTTCCGCGCGCAAGGCGTCCGGATTGCGCCCAAACAGGAGCCGCAGTTTTGCGGCGACGATTGCGAGCTTTCCCGGACCACTCTTCCGCTTCTGCGACGCTTCCCCAAAAACTGACATGACTGCCCCACGCATCTTCGTGCGATGGTTACAGTTGTGACGCTTAAGAGGCGGTGACATTTCACAGAGTTGCGCGGGGATGTTCCGCAACGCTGCCAATAATTTGCGCAAAGGAGAAATGGAGTTCGCGCTGACGAGAAAATTTTTCATCGCGAACGATGCGTAACGCGCGAATATGTCCTCGCGCGCACGCATGTTTTCACGCATTTGCAACGCGCCGCCCGCGAAAGCGGCACGCCTGCGCAAATGATCGACAACGCGTGTGACGGTTAAGGAACGCTTGCGAAAGCGCTATCCGCCGATGACAGCGACGCCCTGGATCTCGATCAACATGCCGGGCCGCGCGAAGTTCGACACGGTGATCAGCGCGCTCGCCGGGAAATTACCACTCGGGAAAAAGCCGGCGCGCATGTCGACGAACTTGTCGCCGTGCCGTGGGTCGACGATGAACACCGTCATCGTCACCATGTTGGCGAGGCTGCCGCCGCACTGCTTCAACGTCTTGTCGAGCAAGCTGAAGATCGTCTTCACCTGCGCTTCGAAGTTGCCCGAGATGTCGTTGCCCTGCTCGTCCACCGTTGCGGTTTGACCGGCCAGCCACACGGTCTTGCCGCCCTGCGTGATCACCGCGGGCGAATAGGCGCGTTTCTTCTGCTGCTCGGACTTTCCCAGATACTCCGCCATTGGCTTGTCTCCCTGACCGTGTCTGCAAAAACTCTAGCGCGGACGAGACGCGCCGCCCACTGGCAGCGCGCCGCAGTGCAGGGCTTCCAGAATCGCAGAGCCTAGCGGCGCGCCATCATGCTCGAGTCGGAGACGATGATCCGCGTGCTGCTTTTGCGGCTCTGCACGAGATCGAACAGGATCGCCGCGTGCTGCGGATGCAGGCGCACGCAGCCGTGCGACGCACGGCGGCCAAGGCGCGAGATCACGTTGGTGCCGTGGATCGCATAGCCGTGATGGAAAAAGATCGCGTGCGGCATCGGCGCCCAGTCGTACTTGCGCGAGTACCATTTGCGCTCGAGCCGCTCCGGCCGGTAGCTGCCCGAAGGCGGACCGCCCGCCAAGCCGCTGGAGATCGCCCAGTTGTAGCGCGGAGCGCCATCGACGTAGACGGCGAGGCGCTGGGCCGACTTGTTCACGCTGATGAGGATTTCGGCCTTGGCGGCGACCGTGCTCAGGCAAGCCAGGGCCAGGCAAAAAATAAAGGCGAGACAACGCATCAGAACCCTCCCGGGCCCCAGGTTACTCGCCGCATCTGATGGTTAACGTGCCGTATCCGGGGGCCATTTGTCAAAGGCTTTCAGGGCCTTGTCGGCACCCTTGGCTGGCCGGTTAAGCCTCCCACAGGACATTGCAGCAGCGGCGTTTTCGCGCACCCCGCGATCGGCTAGAAATTTGCGCCATGGCGAAGCGTCTGATTCCCGCGTTTGCCCTTCTGCTCGCTGGCTGCCTCACCGCAGCCGCGCAGGACCGCGGCACGCTCAATCCGAAGCCGCTGCCGCCGCTCGCGCACCCTGACGATCCGAAAACACCCGCGAGGGATCTGTTCGGACGAAAGCCTCAGCCTGCCAAGCTGGAGACGAGGTCGATCGGTTACTACACGCACGGCTGTCTCGCGGGCGGTGTCGCGCTGCCGATCAACGGACCGACGTGGCAAGTGATGCGCCTGTCGCGCAACCGCAACTGGGGCCATCCCGAGCTCATCAAGACGCTGGAAAGCATCGCCAAGAAGGTACCGTCGATCGGCTGGCCCGGTTTGCTCGTCGGCGACATGGCGCAGCCACGCGGCGGCCCGATGATGAACGGCCACTGGAGTCATCAGGTCGGCCTCGATGCCGACGTGTGGCTCACACCAATGCCGGACCGCGAACTGACGCGCGAGGAGCGCGAGGAGATGTTCGCCACCAACGTGGTCGCCGACGACTGGAAAGACGTGAACCCGAAGATCTGGTCGTCGAAATACATCGCGCTCTACAAGCTGGTCGCGAACGAGCCTGGCGTCGAGCGCGTGCTGGCAAATCCCGCGATCAAGAAAGCGCTGTGCCGCGACGTCAAAGGCGACCGTTCATGGCTGCACAAGATCCGGCCGGTGTACGGGCACAACTACCACTTCCATATCCGCATCAGTTGCCCGGACGGCAGCCCGGACTGCAAGACGCAGCCGGCGACGCCGCATGACGAAGGCTGCGGCGCGGATCTGGCCGCGTGGTTCAAGAAGAATCCCAACCCGACGCCGGGCGGCGAGCGGAAGCCGCTCCTGATGTCGGCGCTGCCCGCCGCCTGCAAGCAGGTGCTCGCCGCGCCGTGAGCGCGCACCCGTCAGACGAATTTAAGCCCGCGCAAGATCTGCCAGCCTGACAGCACCAGGATCAGAAGACCGACTGCGACCATCAGGCTGCGCACGGGAATGCGCTTGACCATCCAGCCCCCGAGCGGCGCGGCCAGCAACCCGCCGATCACCAGCGGAATGAGATTTTGCAGCGGCGACATGCCGAGCTCGACGAAGAACGTCGTCGCGGCCGCGACAGTGACGAAGAACTCCGTGGTGTTGACCGAGCCGATGGTCTGCCGCGGCGCGTGGCCCGAACCGATCAGTGTCGACGTCGATACCGGCCCCCAACCACCACCGCCCGATGCATCCAGAAAACCGGCAACAAAGCCGACTGGCGGCACCCAACCGGCCGGCGCGTCGCGCATCGGCATCATCTGCGCAGCGCGCAGCAAGATGTAGATGCCCATGAAGAACAGGTAGCCGGAGACAAGCGAGCGCATCGCCGTCGAATCGACGTTCGAGAGAATCCAGGCGCCGAGGATCGCACCGAGCACACCCGCGACGCCGAGCCGCGTCACCAGCCGCCAGTCGACGTTACGGTTGTAAATGTGCGAGGCCGCCGAAGCGCCGGTGGTGAAAATCTCGGCGGTGTGCACCAGCGCGCTCGCCTGCGCGGGCGGGAGGCCAATAGCCAGCATGGCTGTTGTGGAAATGACGCCGAATGCCATACCCAACGCGCCGTCGATCATCTGTGCAACAAAGCCGATCGCCAGCAGCATGAAGAATTCGGCGGTCATTCAATGGCCCCTCGCTCAAAACCTGATTCGAAACACGGTACAGGAAACGAACGGCGAGCGACCAGAAGGATCGCCGCACCAGCGCCCGAACGCGTCAACGATGCTGGCCGGGTTTGGTTCCAACGGAGAATTTGAAGAAAAAGTCCGCCCTTAGCGATGTGGTAATCAGCGTCGCAGCACTTTTTCTCTGACGTCGTCATTCGCCTTTTCGTAGTGCGCCTTCGCATCCGCAAGAATCATCGCGGCGCCCTTCTCCGCGATCATCATCGTCGGCGCGGCCGTGTTGCCCGACGTGATCGAGGGCATGATTGATGCATCGACCACGCGCAGGCGCTCGATCCCAACCACGCGCAGCCGCCCGTCCACCACCGCCATCGGATCGCCGCTGCGGCCCATCCTTGCGGTGCCGACCGGATGGAAGATCGTTGTACCAATGTCGCCCGCGGCCTTGGCGAGCGCAGCGGGATCGCTGTCGGAAATCTGCGGGCCGGGCAGATATTCTTCGGGCCTGTAGGGGGCGAGCGCGGGCTGCGCGACGATCTTGCGCGTGACGCGGATCGAGTCGGCGGCAACGCGACGATCTTCCTCGGTGGACAGATAATTCGGCTGGATCGCGGGCTTCGCCGTCGGATCAGGTGAGGTGAGCCGCACCCAGCCGCGGCTGGTCGGCTGCACGTTAGCGACGCTTGCGGTGAAGGCCGGGAACGCATGGAGCGGATCGCCGAACTTGTCGAGCGACAGCGGCTGCACGTGATACTGGATGTTGGCGCGGTCGCGCGTCGTGTCGGAGCGCGTGAACACGCCGAGCTGCGACGGCGCCATCGTCAGCGGCCCGCGCCGGAAGAAGGCATAGTCGAACGCCATTTTCACCTTGCCGCCGAACGTCGCATAGATCTCGTTCAGCGTCTGCACGCCTGTGACCTTGTAGATCATCCGCAGTTGCAGATGGTCCTGCATGCCTTCGCCGACGCCGGGCTTCTCCAGCACCACCGGAATGCCGTGCTGCTGCAACTGTGCGCCCGGCCCGATGCCGGAGAGAAGCAGCGTCTGCGCCGTGCCGATCGAACCCGCGGAGAGAATGACCTCGCCGGTGCAGCGCGCGAACTTCTCTTCGCCGTTCTGGCGGAAGCGCACGCCGACCGCGCGCTTATCCTTGATCGCGATACCCTCGACGAGACATCCGGTCTCGAGTCGTAGGTTGCTGCGGTTCAGCACCGGTTTGAGGAAGCCGCGTGCCGACGACCAGCGCCGTCCGCGCTTCTGGTTGACGTGATAAGCGCTGGAGCCTTCGTTGTCGCCGGTGTTGAAATCGGTGACGCGCTTGATGCCGGCCTGCTCCGCCGCCGCGGTGAAGGCGTCGAGCAGATCCCAGCGCACGCGCGGCTGCTCGATCCGCCATTCACCGCCGCTCGCGTGATGCTCGCTGTCGCCGAGGAAATGGTTCTCGTGCTTCTTGAAGTAAGGCAGCACGTCGTCCCAGCCCCAGCCGGCGAGGCCGAGTTGGCGCCAATGGTCGTAATCCTGCGCCTGGCCGCGCATGTAGATCATCGCGTTGATCGCGGAGCAGCCGCCGATCACCTTGCCGCGCGGATAGGCCAAGCTGCGGCCATTGAGGCCCGGCACCGGCTCCGTCTTGAACATCCAGTCCGAACGCGGATTACCGATTGCGAACAGGTAGCCGACCGGGATGTGAAACCAGATCCAGTTGTCGCGGCCGCCGGCTTCGAGCAGCAGCACGCGGTTGTGCGGATCGGCGGAGAGGCGGTTGGCCAGCACGCAGCCCGCCGAGCCCGCGCCCACGATGATGTAGTCGTAATTGCCGTCGATGGTGTTGGTTTCGGCCATTTTCTTCCTCGTTGACGGCAGTTTGGGGCGCGAGACCATGCAAGGCAATTGTTGTGAATTCCGACAACAGCCAACGCTTCGTTTGTAGGCAAGGCTCCGCTGGCCGGGGCTTTGTTTTCGGACGCCCGGCGCGCCCGTCTCTGTTTTCCTTCTCCCCATCTTGAGGGGAGTGGAGCGCCGAGAGGCGCCTCGGGGACCTGCGCTACGGGTCCCCTTAGACCGCTTGGTGAGGGCGGTCTGTGCGTCTGGTGAGGACGCACGAGCTTCTTGCGAAGCCCTGCGCCTCCCGACGCTCCACCGAGATGCCGTTGTCGGGCATCCCACCCTGCTCCGTCATCAAACGCCGCGATCGACGACGCCCTCAACGAGCAGGGCAACAAAAGAATATAATCCTTGGGAATAAAGTCAAGAGCCGGTCATTGAAGGTGATTGGATAGGCCACTTTCAGCGTAAAACTCCGCTGTCATCCCCGCGAAAGCGGGGATCCAGCTCTGTTTCGCAAATACACAGATTGGTGGTTATGGGTCCCCGCCTTCGCGGGGACGACAGCAAAAAACATCGCGGTCGTTTCCAAAAGTCAGTGCGCGCGATTGACCAGCACGAGGCCGAGCGGGCCAACGCCACCGCAAGCAGGAAAGCGGGGACATTTGCGATGCATGCGACAACAAGTG
>JBFLYS010000062.1:0-15617 GCA_040756555.1 Pseudomonadota bacterium
GGCGGAGACCGCGCCGGACACCGTCAGGCTCTTGTTGTTGCTCAGGGATAGCGCGCCCGTTCCCAGGGACGTCGTTCCAAGGTTCGTGATCGAATTGTCGAACGACGAAAGCGTGGCGTTTCCGCCGCTGCTCGACAGCGTCAGCGTGTTGACGGAGATGGCGGCGGTCTGGGTGATCGTTCCAGCCGCGTTCCCCTGACCCGCGTTCAGATTCAGGGCGCCGTTCGTACCCGTGATCGCCGCGTTGACCGCGATGCTGCGGACCGCGTTGAGCGTCAGCGAATTGGCCGACGTCCACGTGATCGTGTCGTTGACGAGGATATCGCCGTTGGTGCCGGTGGCGCCGCTGTTGCTGTTGATAGCGACGTTCGCGGTGGCCAGAGTCGCCGCGATGCTTGCGCCGGTCGCGTCGCCGCCTGCCGCGGCGATCTTGAAATCGGTCGGATCGAGCAGCAGCGTGCCGGTCTGGCCGTTCACCGCCCTGAGATCGACGGAGCCGCCGTAGCTGAGCCTCTGCTTGCCGGAGACTTCGGCTTCGCCGCCGTTGCCGCCGTTCGCGCCGCCCCGGGCGCTGATGTTGCCTTCGAACGTAGTCTGAACATCCGACCACAGGACAACGTTGCCGCCCTTGCCGATGTCCTTCGCGTCCGCCTTGATCGTCGTCGCCGCATCGACCGTGAGGGTCTCCGCGCGCTGGAGCGGGCCCTCACCCTGACGGCCGCCGCCGATATTGATGTTGCCGCCGCCGGTCTTGCCCGACGCGTCGATCTGAGCGCCGGCGAGTTTGATGTCCTTGCCGGTGACGGCGATATCGCCGCCCTTGCCGGTCTTCGACTTCGCCGCGAGCTTGCCGCTGACGTTGACCTTGCCGCCCGCGCCGCCGCCGATGACGATCTTGCCGTTGTGCGTACCCACGCTGTTGGCGCGGATCGAGCCCGGCACGTTCACCGCGTCGCGCAGCACGTTCGCCGCGGTCGCGGCGCTCAGCATCACGGTGCCGCCGTTCGCGCGGATCTTGCCGGAGTTGGTGACCAGCGCGCCGTTCGGATCGACCAGATTGCCGAGCTGGCTCGACGGCACCGCGACCGAGAGGAATCCGTCGCCCGCGAAGTCGAGCGTGATCAGCTCACCCGCGCCAAGCCCGACCTTGCCCAGCCGCGCCGTGATCGTGCCGCTGTTCGACACCTGCCCGCCGAGCAGCGCGGCGAAGCCGCCGTCCGACACGTTGATGCGGCCCGCGTTGGTGACGCCGGCCGATCCACCGTTGCCGGTGAACTTGTAGCGGCCCGCGAGATAATCCGAATCCTTGATATCGAGCGTCGAAGCCGCGAACGAGCCGACGTTGATAATGCCGGTCTTGGTGATCGCGATGCCGTTCGGATTGACGAGGAGCACCGTTCCGGGCGCGTTCATCATGCCGGCGATCAGCGAGGCTGTCGGCCCCGTGACGCGGTTCAGTGTCGACGACGACGCGCCGGGCTGGTTGAAGTTGACGGTGTAGCCCTGGCCAATCGAGAACGACTGCCAGTTGATGATCGCCTGATTGGTGGATTGATTGACGTTGAGCGTGGTGGTGTTCGGCGTGGTGATCGTCGCGCTACCTGCCGTCACCGTGCCGCCGGACGGCAACTGCTGCGCGCGGACGGGAAAGCCTGCCATCAGCCCGATCAGGGCCGCGGCCAAGGCCCGGTGCGAGATACCGGACAGGAGAGCAGCGCATCCCAGAAGACGAGACGGCCGCGCAATTTCGAATTCGTCGCCCTTCATTCCCGTTATCCGCTCGCCGGCACCTTGATCCGATGCTCAGCGGCCTCCCTTTCCGGTCGATAGAACCCGTTCTCTCTTCGCTCGCGATTGAACGAGAAAAGTCCGTGCTAGTTTCAGTTTCAACCTATCAAGCGCAAAACCATCGACCTAACCGCGGCGCCGCTGATGACGTCCGCAGAGCCTTTGATTTTGCTTGGGAAATGCGTGCGGCATTAATGTTGACGCCAGCATTTCGAACAAACGCATCCCGCTCAGCGCAAAACGCGTCTCTCATCGCGTGCGGAGAGCTCTCGCCGCACCCGCCTGTCCCTAAGTGCATGCTGACACAGGCCGATCAGCGATAATTCCGGATGCGTGCAAACGCTGTGCGAAAACGCACTGGCCAAAAGTCACACCACACAGATTAATGGTGACGCGCGGCAACTTTCGCTTTCACATGCGATTGGCCGTTCGGTATCTATTGGCGTGGGACAAGGCGAAAACGCCGCCCGGGAAGGGACTGTAAGAAGAGTGAGTTGGCTGCGGGCCATATGTCTGTGTGCCGCGACGCTGCTGCCGTGTTCGGCCGCGCTCGCGCAGCAATCGATTCCATCGCCCAGCCAGGTCGCCCCGCCCGTCATTCCACCCGCGCCCGGCGGCGCGCGCATCGCGCTGCCGCAGGTTCCGGCCGGCGCCACCGTGCCCGCCCAAGCCAAGAAACTTTCCTTTCGGCTGCTCGGATTCGAGGTGCAAGGCGAGTTCGAAGAACTCTCGGCCCAGCGCAAGGAAATCGAAGCGCCGCTAATCGGCAAGCGCGTCACCGTCGCCGACGTCTTCGAGTTCGCCGACAAGCTTCAGCAGCTTTACGTGCGCGCCGGCTATCCGCTGGCCCGCATCGTCATCCTGCCGCAGGAGTTCGAGCAGAGCGCACAGATCAAGCTGCGCGTCATCGACGGCTTCGTCGAGAAGATGAATCTCGACGCGATCCCGGAGCGGGCGCGCCAGCGTGTGCTCGCGGTGCTCACCCCGCTGCTGCGCAAGACGCATCTGAAGCAATCGGAGCTTGAGCGTGCGTTGCTGATCGCAGGTGACACTCCAGGCGTGATCCTTAACGCGACGTTCGCGGGCGGCCGCGAGGTCGGCGGCTCGCTCTTGGTTCTGACCGGCCGCTATCGTCCGGTGTCCGCGAGCCTCTATGGCGACAACGCGATGCCGCAGGTGTTCGGCACCGGACAGCTTGTCGCAACCGGAAGCCTGAACAGCCTGATGGGCTTCGGCGAGCAGCTCATCATGTCGGTCGCTGGCCTCCCCGACCGCGACTTCACCACCGCCGATCCGACCCGCCGTTATCTCACCGGCACCTACGTCGTGCCGCTCGGCATCGACGGCTGGAAGCTCGAACTCGGCGGCAGCAACGGCATCACCACGCCGCGTGTGCCGCAGAACAGCTTCTCGCAAGGCGTTCTTGCGCACGGACACATCCGGCTCTCCTATGACGTCATCAAATCGCGCAACTTCGAACTGACCGCCAACGGCCGCCTCGATGCCACGGACGAGCGCGTCGATCTGATCGGGCTCACCTTCACTAGCGACCGGGTGCGCGTGGTGCGCACCGGCTTCGACGCGATCTGGCGCCTGCGCGAGACCGGAACCAATTTCAGCTTCGGTGCGAACTATTCACGCGGCATGAACGCGCTCGGCGCGCGCACCGCCGCTGAGGCAGCCCAAACTGACACCGGCCTGTCGCGGATAGGTGCCGACGCCGTCTTTAGCAAGCTCGATGGCCGGTTCGAGGTCTATCAGGCGCTGCCGCAGGACTTCTTCACGTCCATCGCACTATCCGGCCAGACCGGCTTCAGGAATCCGCTTTTGAAGTCTGAGCAGTACGACATCACCGGCGTGAAGGCGCTCTCCGGCTTCACCGCCGGAGCCATGCCCGGCGACCGCGCCTGGGTCGTGCGTGGCGAGTTCGGCAAGCCGTTCTCTTTCCCGATCGAGACCGGCGGCCTGACAACGACACCTTATGTGTTCAGCTCCTACGGCGAGCGCATCTACGAGAACCCGACCGGGCTCGAGGTTGCGAGCGTGCACGCCACCAACTATGGCGCCGGTATGCGCTTCAATCTCACGCCGTGGAACGCCGACCAGCCCGACGGCTACGCTTTCGTCGAATACAGCCGCCGCCACGCCACCAACGACTTGGGCGCGCCGTTCTCCACCTCCACGCTCAACGGCGACCGCGTCTTCACCGGCGCGCTGATCCGCTACTGAGCCGGCCTTTAACCGTTCGTTTGCCATCCCGCGCCGCGTATTTGCGCTCAAAGGTGTGAGTTTTCGCACTTCACTAAAATTGTAGCATTCCGTTTTCGCGCAACTTCACCAGCGCGCGGGAAATCGCGCCATCCTTACCGCCGCGTTAGCCCGATCGAAGAAACTTGAGGCCTACAAACGCCCCCGCAGAACGGGACAAGATTGGTCGCTTGAGACCAACGGACGCCCGGACTGCCAGGGCGTCAAATGTCGAACGAACTCTATTGCCGGCAATTGCTGTCGATCCTCGCGATCGCGCTTGCACTGTGCGTCGGTTTCTTCTGCGGCAGCGCGAACGCGGCCCCGCTGGGCACCGCGACCTTTTCCGCATTCAGGGCCATGGCCGAGCCGTTCGGCATCGGCGCCTCCGAATTGAAGCAGGGCAGCCTGTTCGACAAATGGCGTTCGATCACACAGGCGCTGCCGGGCGAGATCGCAATCGTCGCGCAGTGCCGCGAGGACATGGACGCCTGCCCGGCCGAGGCGAAGCGCTTCATCGCCGTCCTCGACAAGGCCCTGGCCCGCGAAGGCTTCGCGCAGATCGCCGAGATCAACCGCTCGATCAATCTCAACATCCGGCCGATCGACGACCTCACGCTCTATGGCGTGAACGAGTTCTGGGCGACGCCGCTCACGACCTTCGCCAACGGTGCGGGCGACTGCGAGGACTACGCGATCGCGAAATACGTCGCGCTGCGGCTGATCGGAATCTCCGAGGACGATGTGCGTCTCGTCGTGGTCTACGACCGCAACACGCACGAGCATCACGCCGTGGCCTCGGTCCGCCACAACGAACGCTGGCTCGTGCTCGACAACCGCACACTCGCGATCCAGGACGACGCCGAAGTCGCGCAGTTCGATCCGCTGTTCGTGCTGAACGGCCAGGGCGTGAGACGCCTGGCCGCGGCGCCACGCAAGATTGCGCCGCTTCACGCCGGCAGCGAAACCGCCGCCATCGCCGTGCCGATGGTTTCAAGTGCACCGACCACGCCGTTCCTGCTGTAATACCGCACCGCGCGTAACGAGAGCGACACCCGGCTGCGGAGCCGTCACCGGCCGCTCCCTTGCCACCCGTTACGGGTCGGGCGCAGACTGATCCTGCAGGCCCTTGCAAGGGAGGCAGCCATGCAACGCATGATCATCGATTGCCGGGAATTTCCCAGCGAGATGAAGTGCACCATCGCCATCTCCGCCGACACCAAGGCGGAGCTGCTGGAAGCGGCTGTGCAGCACGCCATCGCGGTGCACGGCCACAAGGACGGCCCCGAACTTCGCGAGATGATCGGTCAGGCGATCAAGACGACGCAGTGACGGGCGTTCAGTTCCTCTGCCGCATGAAGCCGGCGAAGAACGCCGACAGCTCCTTATAGGCATCGAGCGGCAGGACGTGTGCGACGTACTGGTCGGGCCGCACGACGACCATGCAGCCCTGCTTCCGGTCTACGCCGCGCATGTCGAAGATGTCGTTACCGCTCTTGAGGTCCGGGCAGAACATCTTCTCGTAGTCGCGCAGGCCGTACTTGCCCTTCGGCGGCAATAGGAATGCCGGCATCTTTTCCAGAGCGAGATCGCGGTGCCCCTGCTGGAACACGGCGCGCACGTCGATCACCGAGTCGATGTCCGCCTCCGTCGGCGTGTATTTGCGAACCGGAGAATTCGGCGCTCCGCTGAGGAATTCGCACAGCGCTCGAACGCGCGATGACTTATCCGCCGGATCGGTCGCATCCGAGAATGCGAAGATCCGCCAGCGGCCGTCCGCCTTCACCGTATGGCCGAGCTGCATCGGTTTGGCGTCGGCGAGGCGAATGACCGGCGCTGAATGGAAGCGTTTTCCGATGGTCAGCCCATCCGCCAGCTTCTGATGCTTTGACTCGCCGGTCAACGTCGACGGCTTGTAGTGCGTCGCGGTCCCCGCGGTGTAGTGGCCGAAGCGAACAAAATAATCGCGCACCGTCGCCGGATCGGTGCCCTCCGACGTCGCCAACATATTGGCCCATTCGCGATCGAAGTCGATCAGCTCCTTGGCGATCGCCTGGCGCTCCTTTGAATAGCTGTGCAGCAGCTCGGGCCCGCTCCGTCCGCGCAGCACCGACATCAGCTTCCAGCCGAGATTGAACGCATCCTGCATCGAGACGTTCATGCCCTGCCCCGCCTTCGGGCTGTGGGTGTGGCAGGCGTCGCCCGCGATGAACACATGCGGCAGACGCGTCGCGAGCTCCGCCTCCGGCACGTCGTCGAACTTGTCGCACAGCCGCTGGCCGATCTCGTAGACCGACCACCACGCGCATTCCTTCACGTCGAATTTGTAGGGATGAAAAATACGCTGCGTCGCCTTGACCAGATGATCGAGCGTGATGTTGCGGTTGGCGGCGCGCTCGTTCTCGGCCAGTTCGTCCATCTCGACATAGATGCGGTCGAGATAGCCGCCCTCGCGCGGGATGATGATGATGGTGCCGTGCTTGTCGGACTGGATCAGCGACTTCAAGCGGATCGCCGGAAAGTCCGTCACCGCGAGCACGTCCATCACGCCCCAGGCGTGATTGGCCGAGTCGCCATGCAAGGCACGGCCAAGAGATTTTCGCACGGCGCTGCGCGCGCCGTCGCAGCCGACGACGTACTTGGCCTTGACCGTCTCGATCTGCCCCCGATGCGCGTCGTCGATGCGCTCGAGCTTCACCGTCACCGGATGCGTGACGCCCGGCGCGGTGTCGATCTGAAGATCGGCAAGACGCCTGGAATAGTGCGGCTCCAGCCGGCTCGGCGAATTGCGCATGACTTGAAGATAGAAGTCGTGCACGCGCGCCTGATTGAGGATGACGTGCGGGAACTCCGATAGCCCGTCCTCGACGTCCTGCACGCGGCCGTTCTGGACGATGTTCTCGCGGCGCTTCTCGTCCGGCTTCCAGAACGTCGTCTCGTTGACCCAGTAAGACTCCTTCAGTGCCTTCTCGCTGAAGCCGAAGGCCTCGAACATCTCCACTGTGCGGCAGGCGACGCCGTCGGCCTGCCCGCGCAGGAGCGGGCCGTCCTTCTGCTCGACGATCCGCGTCTTGATGTCCGGAAACGCCGCAAGCTGTGCCGCCAGCGTCAGACCGGCCGGGCCGCAGCCGACAATGAGCACGTCCACCTCGGCGGCCACCGCGTCCGCGCTCTTATAAGGAATGTAATGCTCGGAAGGCTCCGGGATCTCCGGATCGCCGGGCCTGAAGCCGTTGAGATGGAACTGCATCGCGCCTTCCTCCAAGCTTTTCTCTTAACCCCGCCCCTTGCCGGGACCTAATTACTCAGTATACTGACGAATATGTTCAGCATACTGACGATTTCCGGAGAGTCAACGCGGCAGGCCGTCTCGGAACGCCTTCCCTGCTCTGCGGCTCGCGCAGACTGCATGTTAAAGCAACGCCCCATCGCCCACCACAAGCCGGGTTCCCGCCAGGACAAGAGCAATGCCGAACAATGATCCCCGGATCTACGAGAAGCCTGGCCATCTGATCCGCCGTCTCCAGCAGATCGCCCTCGCGCTCTTCATGGACGAGACGAAAGCATTCGACATCACGCCGGTGCAGTATTCGGCGCTGGTCGCCATCGACATCAATCCCGGCCTCGATCAGACCGCGCTTTGCAACCTTATCGCCATCGACCGCTCGACGGTCGGCGACGTCGTGACCCGCCTGGAGCGCAAGAAGCTGATCAAGCGAACCGCGGGCTCGGAGGACCGCCGGACGAAGGTGCTCTTCATCACGCCCGCGGGCAAAAAGCTGATCGGCGAGATCGAGCCCTTCGTCGAATCCACCCAGACGCGAATCCTCGAGCCGCTCGCGGCGAGCGAGCGCACGGCGCTGATGCGGATGCTGAAGAAGCTCGTGCATCTGAACAACGAGCACAGCCGCGCGCCGCTCCGCCTCGTCGAGTGAAACATGCGTAGCCCGCATGGAGCGCCGCGGAATGCGGGGCCGCGCCATCCATAAATCCCGGGTTGCGCTTCGCTCCACCCGGGCTACATTCGCCGCTTCGCTCTCACCAACCCGACAACATGACCTCCAGCCCATCGCGCATCACACGCGCCGCCCATCCATTGGCCTGTGGCATCGACTTCGGCACGTCGAACTCGTCCGTTGGCGTCAGCGGCACGAACGGCCCGCGCCTGTTGCCCATTCAGAACGGCGCAACGTCGGTGCCGACCGCTCTTTTCTTTAGCCTCGACGATCTTTCGACAACGTTCGGCCACGAAGCGCTGGAGCGCTATTTCTCGCGCGAACCCGGGCGCTATCTGCGCGCCATCAAGAGCGTGCTCGGCACCAAGCTCTTTGAGGAGACCACGCAGGTCAAACGGACGCGCCATTCCTTCGGCGAGATCATCGCGACGTTTCTCCGGTTCCTGCGCATCTCCGCCGGCAAAAGCCTCGGCGCGCCGCCCACGAGCGTGGTGCTCGGCCGTCCGGCGTTCTTCGTCGACGATGACGCCGAGGCCGACGCCGCAGCGCAGCGCCAGCTCGAGGCGGCCGCGCGGGCGGCAGGCTTCGAGAGCATTGCCTTCCAGTTCGAGCCGATCGCGGCCGCCCTCGACTACGAGCAGAGCGTCAAGGCGGAAGAGATCGCGCTCGTGGCCGACATCGGCGGCGGCACCTCGGACTTCTCGGTGGTGCGCGTCTCCCCCGAACGCGCACGCGCGAGCGACCGGCGCGACGACATTCTCGGCTTCACCGGCGTCCACATCGGCGGCACGGATTTCGACAGGCAGTTGGCGCTGGCGACCGTGATGCCGGCTCTGGGCCTGCACAGCCGTCTTCAGCGCAAGGGACTTGAGGCACCGGCGTGGTATTTCATCGACCTCGCGACCTGGCACCGGATCGGCTTTCTCTACGAGCCGAAGGTGCTGACCCAGGTCCGCGGTGTGCTGCGGGATTCAGCCGAGCCGAAGAAAATCGAACGGCTGCTCCGCGTGCTGGAGCATCGCAAGGGCCACGAGCTGTTGGCCGGCATCGAAGCCGCCAAGATCGAGCTGTCGAACGCCGATCTCACCATGCTTGATCTCGACGACAGCGGCGCCGGTGTCTCGCTGAAGATCACGCGGACACAGCTTGAGAAGGCCGTCGCCGAGAGCCTCCAGCGCATCCGGTCGCGCATCGGCGATGTGCTGCGGATGGCCGCCTTGACGCCGGACCAGGTGTCGGCGGTGTTTCTCACCGGCGGCGCGACGCGGATGCCGTCCGTGCGGAACGCCATCGCCGCCGCGGTCCCGACCGCGCGCCTGATTGCCGGTGATGCATTCGGCAGCGTTGCCACCGGCCTTGCGCTCGATGCGGGCAAGAGATTTGCGGAGAAGTGACGGAATGTAGCCCGGGTGAGCGCAGCGAACCCGGGACCGCAGCATCCGCGAATCCCGGGTTGCGCTACGCTTCACCCGAGCTACGGTCGCTATTCTGATTTGGTGATGCCGATGAAAACGCGAGAAGCCAACCCGAGCGACAAGCTTGCCATCATCGGCCTCTGGGAGCGCTGCAGTCTCACGCGCCCTTGGAACGATCCATCGCAGGATTTCGATTTCGCGCTCTCCGGCCCGTCGTCCACCGTGATCGTATTGGAAGCGGACGGCACCCTCGTCGGCGCGGCGCTCGCTGGGCACGACGGCCACCGGGGCTCGGCCTATTACGTCGGCGTGGAGCCAAAACTTCAGCGGAGCGGCGCCGGCCGCGCGCTGATGACAGCCGTGGAGGACTGGCTGCGCGGCCGCGGGGTCTGGAAGCTCAATCTTCTGGTCCGGCGTGAGAACGAGGGCGTGGTCCGTTTCTACGAGAGGCTCGGATACGGCGATCAGGATTGCGTCGCGCTCGGGAAGCGGTTGGATGGCCGGGCGGATCGCAAGGTGCGTTCGTAGCCCGGGTGGGCGCAGCGAACCCCGGCACCGCTGGTTACGTCGGCCATTGCGACAGGACATGCTCGACCGCGCGCAACGTCACCGCGTGCGTCGTGAATGTCGGGTTGACCCCCGCGGAGGTCGGGAACAGCGTGTTTCCGGCGATCATCACGTTCGCAACCTCGTGCGTCATGCCGTAGCTGTCGGTGACTGATGTGGCCGGGTCCTTGCCCATGATCGTGCCGCCCATGAAGTGCTGGTTGAGCAGCGGTGTCGTCCAGACTTCATTGGCTGCCGCGGCCGACAGGATCGATTTGCCGACTCCCGAGGCGTGGTTGTAGAGCGCCCGCTCGTTATCGCTGAACGCGATGGTCATCCGTGAGACCGGCACGCCGAACTCGTCCTTGTCGCTCGACAACTCGATCCGGTTCTCCGGCCGGGCGATCATTTCGCCGACCATCTGGATATAGGTGAAGTGCTTCGCCGCGCGCTTCATCCATGGGTCGAGCGCCGCGCCGTAGATGTCAGGCCGCGACGACGCCATGCCTGTGACGCCGTTGGGCTTCACCGCAGGCGCAAGCAGCCATTGATAGCTCGCGAGATAGCCCTTCTTCGGGTCCTTGGCGTAGTCGTCCTGCGAAACCATCAGGCCGATGCTCACGCCCTGGTGCGGCTCGGTCTCCTCATTGAAGAGCCCGTAGACGTTCAGCGTCGGATGGACCGTGATGTACTTCCCGACCATTCCGTTGCGGTTCGAGAGCCCGTTGGGATGCGCGCTCGTCGCCGAGTTGAACATGATGCGCGGAACCTGCGTCAGCGCGGCCAGCACCACGAGATCGGCTTGCTGCACCTGCTTGGCGCCATTGGCATCGACGTATTCGACGCCCGTCGCGCGCTTGCCGTCGTTCGTGGTCAGCACCCGCGTCACGCGGGCGTGGTTCACGATGGTTGCGCCGTGCGCGAACGCATCACGCAGGTAGATCGTCTGGGGATTCGCCAGCGCCCCGATCGGGCAGCCCGCGTCGCACCAGCCGTCGTAGATGCAAGCAGCCCGCCCCTTGTACTCCTGCGTGTTGATCGCGACCGGCAGCGGCGCCGTGCGCAATCCCATCTTGTCGAAGCCGCGCTTGAGAGTCTGTGCCGCCGGAAACATCGGCAGGCCCGGCATCGGATAAGGCGCACCGGCCGGACGCCAGACCTCGGCCTCCGCATCGCCCGCCATCCCGACCTCTTCCTGGATGCGGTCGTAGAACGGGCGCAGATCCGCATAGGAAATCGGCCAATCGTTGCCTTGGCCGAAGGTGGACTTCATGTTGAAGTCCTCCTCGTGCAGGCGGAACCACGCCGCATAGTGATGCGCCGCGGTGCCGCCGGTCTGCGAACCGGATGAGAAATAGGTGCGAATGGTGCCGCCTGGCGCGAGCTGAAGCTCGCCCATTTCGGAGCCCCAATGCAGCGTTCGCGCGTAAATATCGGAGCTGATCATGTCGCTCGGCTGCACCGAGCGCCCGCTCTCGAGAATGACGACCTTCTTTCCCTTCGCGGCGAGCTTCGCCGCAACGAGCGCGCCTGCGGCGCCTGAACCGACGACGACCGCATCGACGCGTGTGTTGGAAGCCGTGTTCTGTGCTGTTGCCATGGTCGTCACCACGTCGTTTTCGGCATGATATGGGGCATGTACGGCATATCGAGGTTCTTGAAGCCCTCGGCAGAGCCGTAAACGACATCGACACCGTCATTGCGCATCATTCCGAAGAAGACCGGCGTTGGGACCGCCTTCGCGTCCCACGGTGTGAATTTTCCGGTCCGCATCGCCTCGAGCAGTGCGCCCTGCGCATCGGGCGCGAGCGAAGAGAACTCGCCCTTGCCCTGCTCCTTCATGGAAGCCGCGAATGCCGCGAGCGCGCCGCGATAGTACGGCAGCAACGGCCCGCGAAGTTGCGCGAAGCGCAGCAGGAGACGGGGCGATGGGCTGGAAAGTTCGTGGTCGATGTAGTGCGAAACGCCGGCGTCACGCGCCCCGGGAACGATCGCATTCGAGAGCGTATCGATCGTCGCGACCTCGGCGGCGGACAGCACCTTGAACGGGGCGCCTTGCGCGCGTGCTATGCGTGGATCGAAGAGAGGTGCCGCAGCGGCGGTCAGCAACGTCGCGCCGCCAACCTTCAACACATGCCGTCGATCCATGTTCGATCCTCCAGAGTGTGCGCAGCGCGCATGCCGAAGCGGAAAGTAACGGGCCGAGGTCCGTACCTTAAACCACTTCTAAAAGGATCGGATACGTCCGCGCCTGCACGGCTGCGCAGACCAGCTATTGGCGCAAAGCGGACCTCGATTGAGGTCCGCTTCTTTTGAGAAAATTCCAACGCAATCGAAGCAGCGGGTATCCCGGGCGAGCGCAGCAGGCCTGGATCACATCATCCACAAGCCCGGGTTGCACTGCAACTCACCCGCGCTACGCTCGCTAAGAAGAAAGCAGAGGAAGGCCGATTGCGGCATGGGTCGCAGACGCATCAGGCTTGTCGCCTCGCGCCGTCATTATTCCTTGAAGTGGACTAGATGCGGACCATCGCTGCTTTTACAGTCGCAATAGCGTGTGCCAGTTGCAGCACAGGCGGCCTTGTCACGTCTGCCCAACCTGAACGCCTTGCGTTCGTTGGTACGCTGGATTTGGCGGGTCAAGGTGTTGGGTTCCTGCTCACCCACACCAGCGGCCTTTCATGTTCGGGGCGTTATCCTTCGGGCAAATTGCCGGCTTCCGTTTCTGTCGACGTTACATGCGGCGATGAACTGACAGGTGTCCTGACGGTGATAAAGGCAAACGATTTACGCGGCGTCGTATCGCTATCGGACAATAGACAGGGTGACGTTGTGTTCGAACAACCGCCAGCCCCGGGGTTCGCGTCACAAACGCCACCGTCATCACGAGCACCATCCTCGGGTGTTCTTAGAACAACCGTCACACAGCCCACCCAGGTTCGGCGCGCGCGTGGGGGCTGCGGATCGCGCGGAGGTGCGGGGTATCGTTTGCCGAACGGAAAATGTGCAAGCCGGCGAAGCCGCTAGCAAGTAGCCTGGGAGAGCGTCAGTCAGGTAGTGTAATTGACGCTGCTAAAGCGGCTCCAATCGGCCCGGAGCGCCGCTCAAGGAAGTAGCGAACGCGATCATCTCGTGTATCGTCGAACTGCTCACCAACCTTACAAGTGAGAAGCAAATCCGCAGCCCACACCTCCAACGGCCAGTCTCTATCTTGGCTCGCTCCCCTGACCATGGAATATGAAGGTGATTTTCCTTCTTCGAGGCCAGCTAGAACACCGTGAACGGCATCTGCGTCTATAACGCGACAGCCCACGGCTGCATTCATGACTTTGATGCGTTGCCGTAATGGGTATTCGATCGAAAATGGCAACTGGTGCGGATGATAGAGCAGATAGTAAACGGCTTTGCCAAACTCTTTATTGAGATCGTCGATTAATTTAATCTGACGTGCACCGGCATGGATTGATCCGTAGATGCAGTCTCTGTTGAACTCGAATTTCCGATGCAGAGATGCGGCAGCTTGTTGATCTTCTCGCCTTAGAAATGCGTTCATGCCATAGAGAAAGCCGACTTCATCCTCATCCTCTACATCGTTATTGAGCGGATAGAGACGCTTGGATTGAAGCAATCCAATCTTCTTCGCGACAAGGCGATCACCCCTGTAGATAAAGACGAGAATTGCAATGTCCGCGGTCTCCCAACGGCGATGGCGCGGGTAATCCAAATCCCAGCGAGGTCCGCCGAGTCGCCGCAAACCGCCAATATTATGAGTGTCCATACGGACGATAGCTCCGGAAGGAAGTAATGTTGGCGCACTATCCGGAATCAGCGCTTCAATAAGACCATCATCTAGAGAAGTTTCACGTACATTCGGAAGATTCGCTAGTCTTTCGCAAACGCGTTTGTTCGCTTCGGCAAAGACTCCGCGGAACCATCCGATGACATCATCTGGTATCCTGGGCCAAGGTTGCATGGCGGGTAGTTCTCCCTCCGATCTCTCATGAAAGGGGCCGCATCGACCTTGGACTCGCGGCGTACTCGGCGGTGGTTACGCCTTCGGCGCTCCCCCTTACGCGCTGGAACCATCCAGGCGACGCTATTGCTGTGATGAATTCAAAATGAAGCTTGGGGCGCGGGACATTGCCAGCACGCCTAGCTCAGTCAATTGCCAGTCTCTCTTGGTCTTGCCACGACCAGGCTTGCGTTCCAGCAGCTTCATGCTAGCGAGCACATCAAAAGTGAAAGCATCAGTCGCATCGAATGCTTGGGGGCCCCCTGAATGAACGGCGTGTAAAGCGAACCATTGGTGCTGCTGCAAACCAGCGATCATTTCATCGCGCTTGCGCGCTTTCAGATTCTCTATCTCAACGCCGGCAATTTCCTGGCGAGAGTTCAGATTTGGTCTTCGGCCGCGAATCTTCGCGATCTCCTGCTTAGCAGTGCGTTGCAGTTCGGTGTTCGCGCCACGAATCTTCGCTATCTCACGTTCTGCGATGTTGCGCCGGTAAGTACTAGGGACGTTCCTTGGCCTATTAAAATAACGCTCCCGTACCTCCTCGATCCGTCGCAGTATATTGTCGATCTCTCGCTCCTCTCTGCCGATTTGCAGATCGCTCTCCGTGATTGTAGATGCGATTTCGCGCAAGACGTGGCGGCGCAACTCATGCAAGAGTGAGCGGCGTTCTTCTTCATAGTCGCGCCGAGGATTGTCAACGGCCCAGCGCCGCCATTCCTCTTCGGTCTGCGGCCCCTCACGTTCCTCGCTCTCACGGAAAAGGTGATCGAGAACCAAATCTTCGAGCCCCGGCATGTCGCCCCGATTTCCAGCATTGTAGGCGTCACGATAGTGTCCCGCAGCCTTAAGCAGATCGACCGACAGGGCATATGGTTCACCGCCCCCAGCGAGCACCCGAAGCAGATTGGTGATCAGCTTTGCCAGTGACGCGGCGGCTTTGTCGCGAGTATCGCTCGCAGCGATCTGCTTCTGACGTTCGGCAATTCCTGCCGGATCGTTGTCGGCAACAAGTCGCAGTTTATCGTTTTTTGGTGGCTCGTCGTTAGACACCCAAGCCTCCCTCAATGCAGCGGCACCCGCAATGATACGAAATTACGGTCGCATGGAACACAGAAACGAAACCGGCAAAATCAATGAGAGCATACTGAAGGCCCTCATTTGCGTCACCATGACGCTTAAATGCATCGGGGCGAGCTAACGCTCGCCCCGTTCACTCTTAGATAAAGACGCTTGAGGCCTACCCAGCCTCCTCCCCTCAATCCCTCGCCGGAGCCGCCGGCACCATCGCCCTCTCCACCGCGCCACCCGCCCCCGCCCTTGCCGCCTTCCTTGCCATCTTCACCGGCGAATACACCGGCTCAAGGTTGAACAGCCGCTGTGCGTTACCGCCGAGGATGTTGCGCTTGGCCTGCTCGTTCAGGAACGGCAGGTCGTAGATCGTCGATGGCAAGTCCATGTCCCAGTGCGGATAGTCGGACGACCACAAGAGCTGCGTATCCGCCTTGATCATCTCGAACGTCAGTTCGAGCGCCTTGGCGTTGTCCACCATCTCCATCGGCTGCGAGGTGTAGAACATCTCGCGCATGTAATCGCTCGGCTTGCGCTTGAGCAGCGTGCAGTCCGACGAGCGCATCATGAATTCGTTGTCGA
>JBFLYS010000063.1:0-13020 GCA_040756555.1 Pseudomonadota bacterium
TCGGCTTGCCGGTCGCGCGGTCCCACACGATCGTGGTCTCGCGCTGATTGGTGATCCCGATGCCGGCAATATCTTTCGCCGCGACGCCCGCCTTCGCCATCGCGCCGCGCACGGTCGCGACCACGCTCGACCAAATGTCCTCCGGATCGTGCTCGACGTGGCCCGGCGCCGGGTAGATCTGTCGGATTTCCTGCTGCGCCACGGCGACGGGTTTCAGCGACGCGTCGAACACAATCGCGCGCGAGGAGGTGGTGCCCTGGTCGATGGCGAGGAGGTGAGTCGGCATAGCGCGATCTTACGCGCAGGAATGCTTTCGTCACCGGGCAATCGAAGCGCCTGCATCAGAAAGCGGGCGAGTCGCTAACGCCGCACCTCATCTGTGTCCAGTGCGGAGTACTTCTCACGCCACTTTGGGCCAGGGCCACGCATGTAGTAGCGCTCAGGAGAGTAGTTCTCATTGCAAACCACAATCGCGCGCCAGATCCTGAGCAACAATGTCCAAGTCGCTGAGTTGTGCATGGCTCAATGCCCACATGCCAATTCGAGAGTTCCCGGGACCATAACGACCGCTTGCGGCTTGGTTCCGTACTCGAACATCGCAAATCGAAGTGCTGCTGCGCGGCTGATGAAGAAACCGCCGTAAAGATTGTGCGGTCCGCGGACAACCCAGCGGCCGCGACTGTCTCGACCGATCAAGCAACAGTCCGACGGCAATGTTCTCATGACACTTCTCCTTGGAGCATCACTTCAGACAACGCCTGCTCGGCCGGGAATGTGCTCGCGAGCGCATAGAAATTCGATATGGAAATGAGATCTTTCGCATAAGCGACACATAAAGAAATTGAGGCCGCACTTTTATGCGCTCTTTACAAGCTCGACCGCGAATCCATATGGCCTCCTTATGAGCTCATGATCATTTTGCGCGGCGCCGAGGCTGGCATTCGCCGGCCGCTTTGAGTCAAATAAAACATGGGCAGTATCGAGCGGCACGTTTCGAAGCTTTCGGGCTACGCGCCTGCAATTCCAACGCCCTTCAATGCGGAGGGGCATATCGACAATGCCGCATTCGAAAAATTCTGTGGCCTCCAGATCGATCATGGAGCCGCGGCACTTGTCGTCTGCGGCACGACGGGGGAAGCGCCGACCTTAAACGCAGATGAGCAAAGCGCTCTCGTGCGTATGGCCGTACGCGTGGCTGCGCGGCGCGTTCCGGTCATCGCGGGCGCAGGTTCGAATTCGACCGCCCGCGCCATCGAGCTCGCCAAAGAGGCCGAGGCCGCGGACGCCGATGCGATCTTGTCGATCGCACCATATTATAACAAGCCGACACAAGCCGGCTTGTACGCACATTTTCACGCCGTCGCGCAGTCGACCGGCCTTCCAATCATCTTGTACGACGTGCCCTCTCGCACAGCCTGTGGCGTCGCCGATGAGACGATCATACGCTTGGCGGAGATTCCACAGTTCATCGGCCTGAAGGATGCAACAGGAGATGTCACCCGGCCTATTCGTTTGAAGCAGCAACTTCCGGAAAATTTCCGCTTTCTTTCAGGTGACGACGCGACCGCATTCGCCTTCATCACGCAAGGCGGTCATGGCTGCATTTCGGTCACGTCCAATCTCGTCCCTGGTTTGTGTCGAAATATGTTCCTGGCTTGCAAGCAAGCCCATATGGCAACAGCGCAAAAGCTCGCAGCCCCGGTTGCACAACTGACCGCCGTGCTATTTCGCGAGTCCAGCCCCACACCACTGAAGTACGCGCTCAACCTTCTCGGCCTCATGCTGCCAAGCGTCCGGTTGCCGCTCGTGGAATTGACCAATTCAAGCAAAGCAGCCGTAGCCGCAACATTGGCGGATGTTCGCGAATGCTATTCCGAATACATGATCCGCGACGGCCATCGGCTGAACATCATGAAGGTTGAATGAACCGAACTCACGCCAGCGCGCTGAGATATTGCGGCACGGCCGCAACGGTACGGCGCGGAATGCCTCTCAGACTACCTCTCGAATGCGAACACCCTTCTCCAATCCCGTTTCATGTCCACGATGGTCCAGCCCTTGGCCGTGCCCTCGTCGAGCGCCTTGTCGAGCCTGCCGATGTGCGATTGCCGGTCGTAGGCGTATTCGCGCTCGGTGTCGGTGTGGTGGACGATCCCCAGGAATCGCGCGCCGCCGCCCGCCGCGGTCCATTGCAGCATCTGGAGATCGCCATCGGAGTTGCCGAACGCAAAGATCGGGCGGCGGCCGATGAAGCGATTGATGCCGGCGGGCTTGCCGGGGCCGTCATCGATGAACTCGACCTTCGGCAGCTTCATCAGCTCCGGCTTGCCGTCCTTGGCCGTTTGGAATTTCACGGCGCCCGACGAGCCAACCACCTGCTCTGGCGGAATGCCGTAAACCCTCTCGGCCCATGGCCGCATGAACTCGACACCACCGCCGGAGACGATGAACGTCTTGAAGCCGTTGGCGCGCAGGTAAGCGAGCAGCTCCAGCATCGGCTGATAGACCAGCTCGGTGTAGGGCCGGTTGAAGCGCGGATGCCGCGCGCTCGCGGTCCAGTCCAGCACGGTTTTGGAGAATTCCGCGGTGGTCATGCCGGTGTGCGTGGCGGCGATAATCTGCAAGACGCCCTTTTCGCCCGCCGCCGCGAGCGCCTTCATGTCGCGATCGAGCACGCCCTTGAACGGCTGCTTGGTTTTCCATTCCGGATGCTGCGGCTCCATCGCGGCGATGCGGTCGAACGCGAAGGCAACCTGGAAATAGACCGGCTGCTCGCACCACAAAGTGCCGTCATTGTCGAAGGTCGCTATGCGCTCCGCGACGGGTACGAAGTCCGCGCCGCCCTCGCGCGTCACGCGGGCGACGAAATCGACGATCGCCGTCTTCACCGCGCCGTCGTTCCAGGACGGAAGCGGATCGGTTTGGGCAAGCGCAAACCCGCGCGGAAGAAGAAGCGACGCGACGGCCAGTGCGGTTACCAGCAATGCGCCGCGAACGAGCGGCATCACGTCTCCCCGGCGTTCGATCGGAAAAAACCCGGCCCACAACAAGCGGGCCGGTTTGACTTTGCGACTACTGGGCAGCGCGGTCGCGCAGAATGCGCTCGATGGTCTCCCCCGATCCGGGGCGGATACGGTCGATGCTGCGGATCACCTGTTGGCGCCGCTTGATGCCATCGATCGTCTCTCCCAGGATATTGGCCGGGTTGAAGCTTGGCGGATTCGAACGAGGCGGGAAATCCTTGAACGACCCGGCAAAGACGAACACATCGTCCATGATGCCATACATCGAGGCGACGTGATTGAGCTGCCAGTCCCAGAAGGTGTTTGAGGTGATATCGGCCCGCTCGAACGGGTCCTGCATAATGTTGTAGATCTTTTGCAGGCGCAGCGTGGTGAACGGCTCGGCCCACACCTGCATCGTTCCTTGCGAGCGTTGTTCGGAGAAAACATATTTGTATTCGGCCTTTCGCAGGGCGACGAGCAGGCCGTCATCATCGGAATAGAAGAAGATATTGCGCGCGCTCTTGGTGCCGTTGTTGTTGCCGACAGTTCCGCTGACGTTGCGCAGGAACGCCGACTGGTCGAAGCCGTCGAGGTGGACCTTGTAGTTGATGCCGTTGGCCGTGTAGCCCGCCTTCAACTTGTTGACGATGTCGGGCTCGCCAGCGATCGAGCATAACGTCGGAATCCAGTCGTTGTGGCTCATCATCTCGTTGGTGATGGTGCCTGGCCGGATGGTGCCCGGCCAGCGCACCAGGCACGGCACGCGGAACGCGCCCTCCCAGTTGGTGTTCTTCTCGGAGCGGAACCAGGTCATGGCGCCGTCCGGCCAAGTGTTCATGTGCGGGCCGTTGTCGGACGAATAGACGACGATGGTGTTGTTGGTGACGCCCATGTCGTCGAGCGCCTTGAGCAAATTGCCGATGATGCCATCGTGCTCGATCATGCCGTCGATGTATTCGCTGTCGCCGTACGGGTACTTGCCGCGGTTTTCGGCGCGGACGTGGGTGCGCAGGTGCATGCGCGTCGAGTTGAACCAGCAGAAGAACGGCTTGTTGGCCGCCTGCTGGCGCTTCATGAAGTCGATGGCTGCCGTCGACGTTTCATCGTCGATGGTCTCCATGCGCTTCTTGGTGAGCGCGCCGGTGTCCTCGATGGTCTGCTTGCCTACCCTACCGAAACGCGGATCGACGGTCGGGTCGTCGCGGTCGGTGGCGCGGCAACGGAGCACGCCGCGCGGCCCGAACTTGGCGCGATACGCCGGGTCTTTCGGATAGTCCGGCAACTCCGGCTCCTCCTCGGCGTTGAGGTGGTAGAGATTGCCGAAGAACTCATCGAAGCCGTTCACCGTCGGCAGCGACTCGTTGCGGTCGCCGACGTGGTTCTTGCCGAACTGACCGCTGGCGTAGCCAAGGTTCTTCAGGAGCCCGCCGATGGACGGATCGAGCTGGTTCATGCCCATCGGCGCGCCGGGGAAGCCGACCTTGCTGAGGCCGGTGCGGATGATGTGCTGGCCGGTGAGGAACGCCGAACGCCCTGCGGTGCAGGACTGTTCGCCGTAGTAGTGCTGGAACTTGATCCCCTCGCGCGCGATGCGGTCGATGTTCGGGGTCTCGTAACCCATGAGCCCGCTCGAATAGGCGCTGACGTTCGCAATGCCGATGTCGTCGCCGAAGATGACGAGGATGTTCGGCTTCTGACCGGAAGGAGCCGGGGCTGGTGCGGGACGCTGCTGGGCTTGTGCGATCTGCGTCGATGCGCCCGATGTCAGCGCCGACGCGGCAGCCAGGGTCGTCCCGCCGAGAAGAATATTGCGACGATTGAGCTTGCGGTCGCGAGTGTCCTGATGGCGCGTATCGTGATCGGTCATGGGATACTCCTCTCGCACCTGCGTTGGCGCGATCGGAGATTAAAGAGCGTGGAGCCGCACAATCGAGTTGGACTGAGGTCCAATACCGGCCCGTGGGCGCGCAAAGCAAAAGCCCCGGGCTCTCCGCCCGGGGCTTTCGCATTCCGTAACGCGTGCCCCTCCCGGCGCGCGTCACCAGCCCAGTGCCCCTAGTAAGGACCGCCGAAGCGCCAGTTGAGGCCGACCAGCACAGTCTGCAAGTCGCGCTTGAGGTTGACGCCCACACCCGTCGTGGTCACGCCGCTGCTCGTGCCGAAGTTCGAGTAGTTGTACTCGACGAAGGCCGACCAGTTCGGGAGGAACTTGTATTCCCAGCCGCCGCCGACGGTGTAGCCGCCCTTGGTGCTGCCGAACTGTCCGATCTGCACGCCGGCGAGCGTGACGGTCTGATCGGTGCGCGCCCAGGCGCCGCCGCCTTGCACGTAGAGCAAGCCGGCCGGAACCACCGCGTAACCGACGCGACCGGTCAGCGTGTTGATCCAACGCGTCTTGCTGTCGCCAATGGCGCCGGTGAGCGGACCCACGCCGATGAGGCCGCTGCTGCCGACGCTGGTGCCGTCGAACATGTCGCGAATGCCGACGACCCAACCGGTGCCGACGAACTGATAGTCGCAGCCGATCTGGCCGCCGCCGATGAAGCCGGTGTTGGTGCCGGAGATTCCGCCGCCCGTTGCTGCGTTGATATCAGCGCGGCCGAAGGCTCCTCCGACGTTGCCGCCGATGTAGCATCCGGTCCATGTGGGCATCGGCGCCATCACCGGCGCGGGCGGGGCCTTGCGCGGCAAGTCCGCCGCCAGAACAGCCTGAGACGCGGCGAGAGCCGTGCCGGCTGTGAGAAGTGTTAGAGCGATGGTGCGCATCATTGTCCTTCCCCTTCCTATTGACTTGACGAACTGTTTCTCCCGATAGGGGTGTCGCTTGGAGCAATCACGCTGCTCCCCTGCGAACACGCTCACAATAGCCAAGGAGGGTGAAAACTGCGTATCGCAGATACATTCCCGCGCGGGTGTGACCGGGCGAACACAATCAATGCGCGGAAACGGTAATTCGGTAATCGGTATCGAAACAATGCGATGAATTCGACGCGTTTCGACTTTTCGTACGACGGTATTTCGCTACTGCACGTCACGCAGCGCTGACGGCCGCCTTCGATGCGCGCGCGAACAGAATCGGTGCGATCTCCGACGCGGGTTTCGGGCGACAGAAATAGTAGCCCTGCATCTCGGTGCAGTTCGCAGCGCTCAACACTTCGAGCTGATCGCCGGTCTCGACGCCCTCCGCCGTCGTGGTCTTGCCGAGGCTCACGGCGAAACGCACGACCGCGCGCGCGGTCGCGCGCGCTTCCTCGTCGGCGTGCCGAAGCTCGCTGACAAAGCTGCGGTCGATCTTGATCTTGTCGAAGGCAAACTTGCGCAGGAAGCTCAACGACGAATAGCCGGTGCCGAAATCGTCGAGCGCGATCCGCACGCCAAGCTCCTGCAAGCGGCGGAGCGTTGCGAAGACAAGCTCGCTGTCGTGCATGACGAGCGACTCGGTGACCTCAAGCTCGAGCCGCGATGGCGCGACGCCGGAGGCCGCAAGCGCATGCACCACCGCGGGGGTCAGCTCCCGGCTCCTGAATTGGGCGACCGAGAGATTGACCGCGATCTTGAGACCGGAGGGCCAGCGCGCCGCTTCCGCGCAGGCGGTGCGCAGCACCCATTCGCCGAGCGGCACGATGAGCCCGGTTTCCTCCGCGAGCGGGATGAAGTCCGCCGGCGGTATCAATCCGCGCTGGGGATGACGCCAGCGCAGCAGCGCCTCGCAGCCCGCGATCTCACCGCTCTTCAGATTGGCGAACGGCTGGTAGTGCAGCTCGAACTCGCCCTTCGCGAGCGCGCAGCGCAGATCGTGCTCCAGCTCACGCCGGTGCTGCATCAGGCGGTCGAGCTCCGGTTCGAAGAAACGATGGGTGCCACGGCCGGCGGTCTTGGCGCGATAGAGCGCGAGGTCGGCGCTTTTCAGGATCTCGTCGGAATCGCGGCCGTGCGCCGGCGCGATGGCGATGCCGACACTGGTGCCGGTGCTCACCTGATGCCCGCCGAGATCGAATGGCGCTCGGAACGCCTTCTGGATCGCTTCGGCGAGAGCTGAGGCGTCGGCGGCCGGCTCGGTGACAGCCGGTTCGGTGAGGTCTTGCACGATCGCGAATTCGTCGCCGCCGAGCCGGGCGATCGTATCGTTCTCGCGGAGACAAGACCGCAGGCGCGCGGCCACGCCCTTCAACAGAAGATCGCCGACCGGATGGCCGAGCGTGTCATTGACGTCCTTGAAGCGGTCGAGATCGAGCATGAACACCGCAAGACGGCGGCATCCCGTGCGCGCCGCGTCGAGCGCCTGATCAAGATGCTCGTGCAGCAGCACGCGGTTCGGCAGATCGGTCAGTGCGTCGTGCTGCGCCATGTAGGCGATCTTCGCGGCCGAGCGCTGCTGCTCGGTGACGTCGAGGTGGGTCGCGACCCAGCCACCACCGGCCAGCGGCTGCCGCGTGACGCGGATCAGGCGGCCGTCGGCCAGTTCGTCGATGCGGCTCGACGTCACGTCTTCGGGCAACGCGCGGAGCGCGGCGACCACCTGCTCCGCCGCGTCGTGATTCGCTTCGCACTTGAGGATGCCGGACAGCACGCGATGCCGGATGATGAGCCGGTGCGGCGTGCCGGATTTCAGCAGTTCCGGCGGCAGGCGGTACATCTTGGCGTAGCGGTCGTTGCACACGACGAGGCGTTTCTCGGCGTCGAACATGCACAGGCCCTCGCCCATGTGGCCCAGCGCGAGGTCGAAGCGCTGGTTCTGAATGCGAAGCTCCTCCTCGCGCTGCCGGCGCATGTGATTTTCCATCAGCGCGGTGGAGGCGATGCCCGACAGCATGATCACCAGCGTCGCGCCCGAGACCGCGAGCACCATTAGCGGATTGCCGACCGGTGACGGCGGAACGACGACAGTGGGATCGGGAATGATCGTGGCCGCAGCCATCGCCGTGAAGTGCAGGCCGCAAACAGCGAGCGTGAACAGCCCGGCCGCCAACACAACCGCGCGGCGGCCTCCGATGCGCTGGAACGCAATCATCGCGGCGGATGCGAGCACCACGCCGATTGCGATCGACGACGCCACGAGTCCGCCGTCCCAATGCAGCACGCCGGGAACAATGAGGGCGTGCATACCGATGAAATGCATGACCCCGATACCGATGCCGATGACGCCGCCACCCAAGGCCGCGAGCCACGGAACGCCGCCCGCCGCGACGACAAATCCGAGTGTGGTCACAGCGACGGCGATGAAGAAAGAGCCCGCCGTGGCGAACGGCTCATACGCGACCGGGAAACCCGAATCGTAAGCCAGCATGGCGATGAAATGCGTCGCCCAGATTCCCGAGGCGCTGCAAATGCCCGTCAACACCAGCAGAATCGACCGCCGGAGGCCGTCGCTGACAGGGACGTGAGAATAGATTTTGAAGGAAGCCAGAGCGGCGACAGCGCAAATCGCGAACGCGAGCGCAACGAGCCGATAGTCGTGTTGGGCCGTCAAACAGGTCAGTACGCGAAGCACTGCGGCCATCCCCCAACTCAGACGTCGAAGCGTCTAGAGACTGGAAGGCACGGTGTACGACAAGCTTTCGGAAGAAGCGGTGTATAAGTCTGCCAAACACAACGTTAAGTCCCGCGTCGCAATTCGCGTTTGTTGTATGTGGAGTTGGAAGCAATCGGAACTCTGCGCAGCGCGCCGAGCCCAACCGCGCAGCTAGAGCTCTGCTACCAGGCCTTTGCTCGTGGCCCCTACTTGGGACCCTTACCTGGGACGCTTACTTGGCCTTGTCCAGAAAGGCGCGAACCAGCGCGACCGTGGCCTTGGGATTCTCTTCCATGATCCAGTGACCGGAATCCGGAACGACGCCCTCCTCCACGTTGTTCGCCGCAAAGCGCATCACCGCCGCCATCTGCAAGCCGAACGACTTCTCGCCGCCGAGCGCGAGCACCGGCACGTCGAGCTTGCCCTTGGCGAGGAAGGCCTTGTTGTCGATCGCGTCCTGATCGAAGGCCGCGAACTGCGCGAAGCCCGCGCGCATCGCGCCGGGGCGCGCATAGAGCCTCGCGTAGTGCTGCCGCGCGGCTTCGCTGAAGCGCTTCGGACTGGCGGAGAACTCGTTCCAGAAGCGGTCGAGGTAGATGCGCTCGCGTCCCTTCACCAGACGCTCCATGTCGGGACCGCCGAAGCGGAAATGCCAGAGCAGCGGGTTCTTGAGGATCTCCTCCCACGGGCCGACGCCCGGCACCGGCGCATCGATCAGCACGAAGCGCGTCACACGATCGCGATAGCCAGCAGCGAAAGCAAAGCCGACCATGTTGCCGATGTCGTGGGTCACGAGCGCCGCGCGGTCGATCTTCAACGCGTCGAGAACGCCCGCGATGTCGCTCGATTGCGTCCGCTTGTCGTAGCCGACCTCGGGGATCGCCGAGCGGCCCATGCCGCGAAGGTCGGGGATGATGACGGTGTGATCGCGGATCAAATCCTTCGCGAGCGGCACCCACATATCGCCAGTCTCGCCATAGCCGTGCAGCAGCACGACCGCGGGCCCCGAACCGCCGATGCGGACATTCAGCGTGGTGCCATTCGTGGCGATGTTCTGGATGCGGAACGTCTTGGGATAGACGAGATCCTGCGCGGATGCTGCAAACGGCAGGAACGCCAAGACAGCAGTCACAAGAAATAGAAATCGCTTCATCGCTCGCCCCCAACGGAACAGAACCTGCGACGAGGAGGATACCGCAATCGCGTGACAAGAGTTCCGAAAAGTTGCCCTCGGCAAGCTTTGGCACCGGAATCTCTCGATCCAAGACTTGCGTGCGCCAGCCGACCGACCTAGCTTTTGCGCACTGGGGAAACGCAGGCTCCCCATCAGACGGTCTCCGTCCAAGCTCTGCGCAACACTCGCTTGCCGAGGTGATTGCGCGTGGACGGACCCAAGCTCTCCCTTCTTCGATTCATTTGTTTCCTCGCAGTCGCCGTTTTGACCGCGGGCGCAATTGCGTGCGCCGGCGCGGCGGCGCTTGCCCAAACAGGTGTCACCATGATCACGATCGACAAGGCCAATGCCGGCGCGCCACCGGCCGATTTCGACTCCTGGCGCACGGGCGAAGGCGCCCCCGCGCAATGGAGCGTCGTGACGGACGCCACCGCCACGAACGGCGTCGCCATCGAGCAGACCAGCACGGACAAGACCGACTACCGGTTTCCGCTCGCGATCTACAAGCCGGTGTCGGCGCGCAACGTGGAGGTGACGCTGCGCTTCAAGGCGGTCGCGGGCACCGTTGACCGCGCGGGTGGCATCGCGGTGCGGCTCACCGATCCCGACAATTACTATGTCGTGCGCGCCAACGCACTGGAAGACAACGTGCGCTTCTATCGTGTCGTGCAAGGCCGGCGCGAGCAGCTTGAAGGCGCGAATATCAAGGTCACGGCGAACGAGTGGCACACGCTCGCGCTCAAGGCCGAAGGTGAACGCTTCACCATCACTTACGACGGCAAGGAGCTGTTCATGGCGACGGACCGCACATTCGACGCCGGGGGCAAGGTAGCGCTCTGGACCAAGGCCGACAGCGTGACGCGCTTCGACCGCATCGAGATCAAACCGTTGCCGTGATGAGAACCCTTTGACGCTTTTCGGGGGGCCAACACACCAGGAGAGCGACGATGATCGATCTGGAACGCCGAGACTTCATTCAAAACGCAGGCCTTCTCGCCACGAGCGCCGCGGCTGCGACCTTGATGGAGCAAGCCGCTGCCGCCGAAGGCACACCACAGACAGGAGCCAAACCGATGACCTATCAACCCAAGCCCCTCTCGCTCGATCCGAAATCCATCAAGGGGATTTCCGAGAAGGTGATCGTCAGTCACTACGAGAACAACTATGTCGGCGCGGTGAAGCGGCTGAACGCGATCGGCGAGAAGCTCGCCGAGCTCGATTTCGCCAAGGCGCCGAACTTCCTCATCAACGGATTGAAGCGCGAGGAGCTGATCGCGGCCAATTCGATGATCCTGCACGAGGTCTATTTCGACAGCATGGGCGGCGGCGGCCTGACGGGCGCGCTGGCGGACGCCATCGCGCGCGACTTCGGCAGCGTCGAGAAATGGCGCACCGAATTCTCAGCGATGGGAAAGGCCGAGGGTGGCGGCTCGGGCTGGGTGATCCTTGCCTATTCGCCCCGCGACAAGCGCCTCGTCAACCAATGGGCCGCCGACCACACCACGACCCTAGCAGGCGGACGGCCGGTGCTGGTGCTCGACATGTATGAGCACGCCTATCACATGGACTACGGCGCGGCGGCGACCAAATATGTCGACGTCTTCATGGAAGCGATTCGCTGGGACAACGCGGTGAAACTGTATGACCGTTACAGCCGCGAAAGCTGACGACAGCCAACCCGCTGCGCTGCGTTCGAGCATCCTCCTGCTCTACGCAGCGCGCGGCTTGCGCGGGTTCAGCGACGGCTTCGCCATCATCATCCTGCCCGCGTACCTCACGGCCATCGGCTACAATCCCGTGCAAATCGGGATCGTGGCGACTGTCGCGCTGCTCGGCACGGCGCTGCTGACACTCAGCACCGGCATGATGGCCACGCGCTACGACCTGCGCACGTTGCTGATCGCAGGCGCGGGTCTGATGGCCGCGACGGGGCTCGCGTTTCCGAACGCGGAACATTTCATCTTCGTGGCGATGGTGGCTTTCGTCGGCACGATCAATCCGGCGACCGGCGATCTCGGTGTGCTGGTGCCGATCGAGCACGCGATGCTCGCGCACGGCGTCTCCGGCCAGGAGCGGACGCGGACGCTTGCGCGCTACAGCCTGATCGGCGCGCTGTCGATGGCAGCGGGCTCGCTTGCCGCGGCCGCGCCGGATTTTCTGGTGCGCGCAGGGATCGAGAGCATCACGTCGTTCAAACTGATGTTCTATGCTTACGCGGCGTTCGGCGTGCTGAGCGCGCTCCTCTACCGCCGTCTGCCACATGCGCAGATGGACGCTCAGCCGAGCGCGCCGCTCGGGCCGTCACGCGGCACGGTCTACAAGCTGTCAGCGTTGTTCAGCCTCGATGCGTTTGCCGGCGGCTTCGTCGTGCAATCGCTGCTGGCGCTGTGGCTGTTCGAACGCTTCGATCTCTCGCTCTCAACCGCCAGCGTGTTCTTCTTCTGGGCCAGCACAGCAAGCGCGTTCTCTTATCCGGTCGCGGCGTGGCTCGCGAAACACATCGGCCTCATCAACACGATGGTGTTCACGCACGTCCCGTCGAGCGTGCTGCTGATCCTCGCGGCATTCTCGCCGGACCTTTATCTGACGCTCGGCCTGCTGCTGGTGCGCGCCGCACTGTCGCAGATGGATGTACCGACGCGAACCTCCTACGTCATGGCTGTGGTGACGCCGCCGGAGCGCGCGGCGGCAGCGAGCTTTACCGCCGTGCCGCGTTCGCTCGCCTCGGCGATCAGTCCAGCTTTCGCGGGCGCGCTGCTGGCGTCGCCGTTTCCCGGATTGCCGCTGGTGATCTGCGGCGTGCTGAAAATCGTCTATGACGTCGCGCTGCTGGTGTCGTTCCGGCATACCAAGCCGCCGGAAGAGCAAGGGCCGTCGTAAGCTCGCCGCTTATTTCGCGGGGCACGCCGCGCCGGTCTGCACCCAGGCTTCGACGAGCGCCTTCGCCTGCTTCTGCGTGCCGGGCGCGGGCTCGCGTCCGTGGCCCGGCGCCCAGGCCCAACCCACCAGCGTGTCCTCGCCGATGTGGTGGATCATCTCTTCGACCTTGCGGTTGCCGTTGCGCGCGGGATCCTTGATCTGCTCGCAGATCTCGCCGACCGTTTTGCCCTCCCACGCCATCGACGCCGGCGCGAGATGCCATTCCGGATGACCGGGCACGCGGCCGGGCTCGAAGTTTTCCTTGCCGTGGCAGATTGGGCAGCGCATCGCTGCGACACCGTGGCCGTCGGCGCCGCGCGTAACCGGCGGCTGATGCAAACGCCGGTCGTCGCCCTGGCGCGGGCGGTCGCTCGCCGGATGACAGTTCGTGCAGCGCGGATGGGTCAGCA
>JBFLYS010000064.1:0-12368 GCA_040756555.1 Pseudomonadota bacterium
CGGCGGGTGAGATCGACGGTGTGCTGAGCGCGCGGGCGCCGTCATGCTTCCTGCAAGGTGCACCAAACGTCGGCCGGCTGTTTTCGAATTATCCGGAGGCCGAGGAAGCCTATTACCGCAAGACCAAGCTGTTCCCGATCATGCACGCCATCGGCATCCGTAAGTCGCTGGTGGAAGCGAACCCGTGGCTGCCGGTGAGCATCTACAAGGCGTATCTGAAGGCCAAGGCACTCTGCATGCACGAGATGGGACAGATCGGCCATCTCGCCACGACGCTGCCGTGGCCGGTGTACGAATACGAGCGCGCGCAGAAGATCATGGGTGAGGATTACTGGCCTTACGGCGCGCATGCGAACCGCCACGCGCTCGACACTCTGGCGCGTTATTCGTTCGAACAGGGGTTGTCGGTGCGGCGCGTCAGCGTCGATGAGATGTTTGCGAAGTCGACCTACGAGCTGACGAAAATCTAAATCACGTCGTAGTCGACCGACTGCCCAAGCTTGAGCTGACCATACGGCGGCGCGGCGCGCTGCCAGGTCAGCGAGAGATGCGATGCGGCCGCGGTCGAGTCGCGGAAGATTTCCTGCAACGGGTTCGACGCATAAAGCGCCGTGCCGCCGGCGGCTTCGAAGATTCCCTTCACCGCCGAATGCGCGAGCTTTGTCGCGTAGGCCGAGTTGCGCCGCGTCCAGGCGAGATGATCAGTCTCGACCGGCTGACCGCTCGCCATCAGCGCGACGTTGCGCTCGATGGTGTTTTCGACCAGCAGCACCGCGGCTTCGACCTGCGCCGCGGCCTCAGCGACCGTGAGCTGGATGTATTCGAAGTCCGAAACACGCAAACCGCGTGAGCGGCGCTCGCGGGTGATCGAGGTGAACTCCTCGACCGCACGCTCGGCAAGACCGACCGCGACCGAGCTGAGCGAGAACGAGGCCGTGAGGCTGCGCGGCGTGCGATAGAGAGGATTGTCGCGATGGACCTGCGCGCCCGGCGCAGTCCCGGTCTTCAGTTCGTGCAGGCTCACCGAATGGGTCGCTGCGACATGCACATCCTTCAGCACGACCGATTTGCTGCCCGTGCCGGCAAGACCCATGACGTGCCAGTCATCGACCAACTCGACCTTGCCGGCGGGAACGAGGAACATGCGCTCCTCGGGCTTGCCGTTGTCCCTGACGATCGCCGCGAGCAGGAACCAGTGCGCGTAGTCCGAGCCGCTGGCGAAGCTCCACTTGCCGTTCAGCGTGTGGCCGCCAGGCGCTGTTTCAGCAGCGCCTGTCGGCGGAAAACTCGCCGACGCCACTGCGAGCGGATTGTCGCCCCAGACGTCGCGCTGAGCGGCTTCGGAAAAATTCCCGACCACCCAATTGTGCTCGCCGTGAACGCCACAAACCCATGCGGTCGAGCCGCAGCCCAGCGCCAGCGCGCGGAGAATTTTCGAGAACACCCGATAGTCCGCGCCGTATCCGCCAAACGCCGCGGGCTGGAGGCAGCGCGTCAACTCGAGGCGGCGAAAGTCGTCGATGGTTTCCTGTGGCAGCCGCCGGTCGTTATTGGCCTGCTTGGCGCGCTCGCGCAGCGCAGGAATAAGCGAGCGGGCGCGCTCGATCAGCACAGCGGGATTGGCGGCGTCTGCAACCCGGACGTTCATCCGAGCGACTTTATATCAGCGGCTGACCAGCGCAACGCCGGCAGCCACCAGCAGGGCCGCCGCGCCTTTCACAAGCAGTTCGCGTGGAGAAAGGTCTTCCTTGCTCCATTTCGGGAACAGGAGCGTCAACGCCACCCCGATGGCAAACACGAACAGCGTCGTGGTCGAACCGATGGCCTGCACCACGGAGAGCGGAGCGAACAGCAACGCATAACGGTTGCTCAGGCCGCCGCCGAGATTGATCAGCTCGTTCGAGCCGTTGATCGCGATCATCGCGATGGGGTTCGAACGGAAGAGCGCAAAGAACTGCCGCCGATAGTGCGGAATGCAGAGGAACGCGATCCCGAACAACGCTTCGCCCGCGAACATCCAGAACGTCGTTGCCCAGAATTCGTCCTTCACCGCGAAGGCCTTGAAGATCAGCGTCGATAGCGACATCACGAAGCCGCAGCACAGCATCAGCGCCGCGAGTTGCCAGCGGAAGCCTTCGCGCCGCTTGCCCGAGCCTACCGACACAAACAGCACCCCGCCGATGATCAGAAGACCACCGAGCATCTGCGTGCCCGACAGCGTCTCGCCCAAAATGAAATAGGCGAGGGTGTAGCCGAACAGCGGCGACGACTGGAAGAACGGCGCGACCACCGAGGCCTCATGGCCTTGCAGCGCATTCAGGTAGAAGACGATCGCGCCCATGTAGAGAATGCCGGAGACCGCCATCAGAACGATGCTGAGCCAATCGCGCTGGAATACGGCGGGATCGAGGAACGCGATGATCGGCATCAGAACGAGGCCCATCAGCGCGGTGAACAGCGTCAACACGACGACATCGGCGTTCTTGAAGTAACGCTCGACCAGATACTTGTCCAAATGCGTCGAGACGGCCCAGAGGATCGGGCCACACAGCGCAAACACCAGCCAATTCATTTCCGTGCCGCCTGCACCAGTTCCCAGATCCGTGACGGGGAGAGTGGTAGCACACACGGCTCAACGCCGAGCGACGACAGCGCATTGGCCACAGCATTCGCGATCACCCCACCGACCGGGATGATGCCGCCCTCGCCAGCGCCCTTGGCGCCGAGCGGATTGTGCGGCGCGGGTTTGATCTCCATGGCGAAGGCGCGGATCACCGGAAAGTCCCCGCAGGTCGGCAGGAGATAGTCCGCAAGAGAGCCTGCGAGGAATTGGCCCTCCTCGTCATAGACGAGGTTCTCAAGCAGCGCGCCGCCGAGGCCCTGGACGATCGCACCGATGGTCTGGCCGTGCAGCGTCAACGGATTGATGATGCGGCCGACATCCTCGACGGCGACGTAGTCGAGCAACGCGATCTGGCCGGTGCCCGGGTCGACGGTGATGTGCGCGGCGTGCGCGCCGTAGCTGTAGGTGCGGTTCTTGCTGGCGTAGGTGCCTTCGGAACTGACGCCCGCCAACGCGCCTAGCGAAACCGAGGTCTTGTTCGGTCCGACCGCCTTGTCGCCATCGATGGAGATATCGTCGGCGCCACAATTGAGGTGCTTCGCCGCTGCTTCGCGGATTGCCGTCTTAAGCTTCCCCGCTGCTTCGACGATGGCCGAGCCGCCCATCACGATCGAGCGCGACGAATACGAGCCGTAGCCTTGTTTGAGAAGTGTGGTCGAGCCGTGCCGCACCTCGCGGATGCGGTCCATCGGCATGTCGAGCGCATCACCGGCGATCTGCGAGAACACCGTCTCGACGCCCTGCCCGACCGATGACGAGCCAACGTAGAGCGTCACCGCGCCATCGGTCTCCAACACCATTCGCACGTTCTCGCGCGGACCGGAGCCGCCGCCCTCGAAATAGCAGCCGACCGCGATGCCGTGATAGCGTCCGTTGATCAGCTTTCCTTGCAACTTTGCCTTCTCATCCCAACCGAACTCCTTGAGGCAGCGGTCGAGTGTCACCTGATACTCGCCGTTGTCGGTCTCGCTGCCGACGTCGAGCGGCATCACGGTCGCGAGCTGCCATGGCATCTCGGCGTTGGAGACGAGATTGCGGCGGCGGAATTCGACACGATCGATACCAAGCTCGCGCGCGGCGATATCGAACAGCCGCTCGCGGAAGAAGTCGGCCTCGAAACGCCCTGGCCCGCGATAGGTGCCGGACGGCGTCTTGTTGGTGAGAAGCAGCTCCACATCGAAGTGGATATGCGGAATGCGATACGGTCCGGACAGCACCTGGGCGATATTGCGCGCGGCGGTGATGCCGTTGGTCCTGATATACGCGCCGAGATCGACCGCGCCTTTGCCGCGCAACCCGCGGATCGTGCCGTCGCGCTCGCAGGCGATTTCGAGTTCGCATTCGGCGTCACGCGCGTGATTCGTCGCGATCAGATGCTCTCTACGATCCTCGATCCATTTCACCGGACGGCCGAGCTGTTTCGCTGCGAACGGGATCAGGAAGTCTTCCGGGTAGTATTCGCCGCGCACGCCGAAGCCGCCGCCGACATCGGCCTCGATCATCGAGATCGCGTCTTCGGCGAGACCGAGGTGCTTCGCGAGGATGCGGCGGTTGTGGAACGGCACTTTGCAGGCGCCGGTCACCGTCATGTGCTGATTGTCGGCGTCCCACGAAGCGAGAAGTCCGCGCGGCTCCATCGGGATCGCGCTGAAGCGCTGCACCTGAAAGCGCTCCTTGCGGACGTAAGGGGCATCCTTGAACGCAGCCTCCGCATCGCCCTTCAACGCAGAGAGCGTGCTGACGAGATTGCGCCCAGTGTCGTCGAACAGCAGGCTCGCGTTCGTCCGCGAGTCCGCGCGGCCCGCGACGACGGGCAGCGCTTCGATGTCGAGTTCAATCGCCTCCAGCGCGTCTTCCGCCAGCGCAGCCGCATCCGCCACAACGACCGCAATCGGCTCTCCGACGTAGCGCACCTTGCGGTCTGCGATCACCGGCTGCTGATACGGTTTGAAATCCGCGAGCAGCTCCTGCCGCATGGTGATGACTGGCACCGATCCCACATCGGCGGCGGTGAACACGCCGCGCACGCCGGGTTTCCTCTTCGCCGCGGACGTATCGATGGAGCGGATGCGTCCATGTGCGATGGAGCTTCGCAGGATCGCCGCGTAAAGCGCGCCCTCGGGCGGCACGTCATCGACGTATTGTCCGCGGCCGCGCAGGAAGCGCAGGTCTTCCAGCCGTTCGATGGGGCTGCCGACGAGACGATTGCCGGGCTTCTTGTGCGCAACGTCCATGCGCGCACACTAAAGACGTGGATGGCCGGGACACAAGGTGTTGCGAAGCAACGCCGTCTTCGACGGCTATGCCCGGCCATGACGTGGATAGTGCAGATAGAACAAAAACCGTCAGTCGATCTTCACACCGGCGGCTTTCACCACCTCTGCCCACTTCACCCGTTCCGCCCGGGCGAACGCGGTGAACTCGTCCGGCGTCGAAATCGCAGGATCGGCGCCGACCTTCTTCAGCGTAGCCACCACCTCCGGCAGATTCCAGATGCGCTTGGTCTCTGCCGCGATGGCATTCACGATCGGCCTCGGCGTGCCGGCCGGCGCGAACAGGCCCTGCCATGCGGTCGCTTCGAAACCCTTGATCGTCTCGGCAATCGCCGGAACATCCGGCGCAGAGCTGCTGCGCGTCGGTGTGCTCACCGCGATCGCGCGCACTGTGCCCTTCTCCGCGTGCGGCCACACCGTGGTCATGCTGTCGAAGGCGAGGTCGATGTTGCCCCCGAGCATGGTGTTGACCACGTCGCCGGTCGATTTGAACGGCACATGGGTCATCTTGGTGCCGATGGCCTGCTCCAGCATCACCACCGAAAGATGCGATGAGGTGCCGAGGCCCGACGAGCCGTAGTTCACCTTGCCCTCGTTCGCCTTCAGATACGCGATCAGTTCCGGCAGCGTCTTCACCGGCAGCTTGGGATTGATGATCAGCAGATTCGGAAAGCTGACCAGCTGCGCGACCGGCTGCAAATCCTTGTCCACGTCGAACGGCAGCTTGGTGTAGAGCGCGGCATTCACCGCAATCGAGCTGACGGTTCCAAGCAGCAATGTGTAGCCGTCGGGTGCGGCCTTCGCGACATAGCCCGTGCCGATGCTGCCGCCCGCTCCGGCGCGGTTCTCGACCACAACCGGCACGCCGTATTTCACCTGCAAGTGCGTCGCGAGGATCCGAGCGAGAAGATCGGCAGAGCCGCCGGCGCCGAACGGCACCACAATGGTGACCTGACGCTGTGGCCAATCCTGCCCGTGCGCGGGCGATAACAGCACAACGAGTCCGGCAAGGACGGCGGCAAGAAGCGAACGCATAGGAGACCTCCAAGCGCGACCGGCTGTCAAAGCGTGACACGGCAAAATGCTTGGTTCAACATGCCCGCGACAAATGGCCCGGAGAACGTAATGGATTTCGAACTGCCGGAAGAGCTGCGGCTTCTCCAACAAACGATGCGCAACTTCGTCGATCGGGAGCTGATCCCCGTCGAGATGCATGCGATGGACGGGCCGAACATGCGGCCGGAGATCCGCGCCGATCTCGAAGCCAAAGCGAAGAAGCTGGGCCTGTGGAATCTCGACGTGCCGGTCGAATACGGCGGTCAGGGATTGAACCTGCTCGGCATGACCGTGGTTTGGCAGGAGATGGCCCGCACCGTCGCGCTGCCGCCGCGCGGACCCTACGTGTTTGGGCCGGACGTGAAGCCGATCCTCTACACGCTGAACGACAAACAGAAGGAGAAGTATCTCTTTCCCGTGTTGCGCGGCGAGAAGAAGACCGCCTTCGCGCAATCGGAGCCCGACGCCGGCTCCGATCCCGGCGCGATGCGCACCACCGCCGTGCGCAAGGGCGACACCTACGTCATCAACGGCTACAAGCGCTGGATCACCAGCGCGCATGGCGCGGACTTCGTCCAGCTTGTCGCCGCCACCGACCGCAGCAAGGGCAGCCGCGGCGGCCTGAGCATGTTCCTGGTCGATACGAACACGCCCGGCTTCAAGATCGTCCGCCGCACCGAGACCATGATGGGCGATGCGCCAGCGGAGATTGCGCTCGACGATGTCGTCGTCCCCGCCGAGAACCTGATCGGCAAGGAGGGCGACGGCATGAAGGCCGCGCAGGCTTGGATCACGGCCGGACGGCTCTATCAGGCCTGCCGCGGGCTTGGCGTCGCCAAGCGCTCGATGGAGCTGATGATCGATTATGCCAAGCAGCGCGTGACCTTCGGCGCGCCACTCGCTGACCGCCAGGCGGTCCAGTTCAAGATCGCGGACAGCTACACCGAGCACCACATGGTGCAGCTCATGGTCCATCAGCTTGCCGCCCGCACCGACGCGGGCGCCGCCGGCCGGCACGAAAGCTTCATGACCAAGATCGCGGGGACCGAGCTTGGTTTCCGCGTCGCCGACCGCTGTATGCAGATCTACGGCGGCATGGGTCTTGCGACCGAAATGCCGATTTCCAAGATGTGGCGGGACGCCCGGAGCTTTATGATCACCGAAGGCCCGGTCGAGGTCATGCGAATGGTGCTGGCGCGGGAGATTTTACGCGAGCACAATTAGGCCGGCAAAAGAAACGCTCTGGGGAGAGCCTCCATGAAGTTCGGTGTCGGGCAGCCGGTGCCTCGCAATGAGGACCCGCGTTTTCTCAAGGGGCGCGGGCGATACGTCTCAGACATCGCTCCCTATGGGCAGACTCACGGCTATGTTCTGCGCTCGCCCCATGCCCACGCGAAGATCAAATCCATCGACGTGAGCAAGGCGAAGGCCACGCCGGGCGTTCTGCTGGTGCTGACCGGCAAGGACGCGGACGCCGAGAAGATCGGCATTCTGCCGGCCGCGCCTGCCGTCGCCTTTGGAGGCCCGTTGAAGGCTTTCGCGGCACTGCATCAGGTAGTCGCACGCGAGCGTGTGCGCCACGTCGGCGATCCGGTCGCGTTCGTTGTCGCCGAGACGTTGCATCAGGCGCGTGATGCGGCCGAATTGATCGAGGTCGAGTACGAAACCCTTCCCGCCGTGATCGCGACCGATGCCGCGGCCAAGCAAGGCATGCCGCTGGTCTGGGACGGCGCGCCGAACAACATCTGGTACGCGCTTGAGCGCGGCGACAAGGCCGCGACCGAAGCAGCATTCAAGAATGCTGCTCACACTGTGACGCTGCGGATCGTCAACAACCGCATCTCGGCCAACTCGATGGAAGGCCGCACCGCGCTCGGCGAGCACGATCCGACCTCGCATCGCACGACGCTACACACCTCTTCGCAGATGCCGCACAAGGTGCGCGCAGGCCTCGCGGCTGCCGTGTTTCATGAACCGGAGACGAATTTTCGCGTGGTCGCGCCGGACGTCGGCGGCGGCTTCGGCATGAAGGGCGGTGTTTATCCCGAGGATGTGCTCGTGACGTGGGCCGCCCGGAAAATCGGCCGGCCGGTGAAATGGGTCGCCGAGCGTTCCGAGGGTTTGCAGAGCGACGCCCACGGCCGCGACTGCATCAGCACGGCCTCGCTCGCGCTCGACGCCAAGGGAAAGTTCATCGGGCTCAAGATCGACACCGATTTCAATCAGGGCGCCTATCTCACTGCAAGCGCGGGCGTGCCATCCGGCCTTGGCTCGCTGGCCTATACGAACTGCTACGACATTCCGGCGGCCTATTGCAGCTATCGCGCGGTCTACACCAACACGACGCCGATCGGGCCTTATCGCGGCGCAGGCAAGCCAGAGGCCGTCTATCTGATGGAGCGGCTCGTCGACACCGCCGCGCGGCAGATGAATATCGATCCGGCGGAGCTTCGCCGCCGCAACTACATCAAGGCATCGGCGCTTCCCTACAAGACACCGTTCACCGCGGTGCACGACAGCGCGAACTACGAAGCGGTGATGGACAAGGCGCTGCACGCCGCCGACTACGAGGGCTTCAACAAGCGGCGCTCCGAGTCCAAGCGCAACGGAAAGCTGCGCGGCCGCGGCATCTCCTACTTCATGGAGATCGCGGCCCCGTTCAACGACCGCATGGAAATCCGTTTCGACGAAAACGGCACCGTCACCATCGTCTCCGGCACGCACAACCACGGCCAAGGCCACGAGACCGTCTATGCGCAGATGGTCACGGAATGGCTCGGTGTCGATTTCCACACCATCCGCATGATCCAGGGCGACACCGATCAGGTCGGCTTTGGCCGCGGCACCTATGGTTCGCGCAGCATGACCATCGGCGGCTCGGCGCTGAAGCACGCCTCCGAGGTGATGATCGAGAAGGCCAAGAAGATGGCAGGCCATGTGCTCGAAGCCGCTGCAAGCGACATCGTGTTCAAGGACGGCACGCTGACCGTCGCGGGCACCGACAAGAAGATCGGTCTCGTGGACCTTGCGAAGCGCTCGTTCGCGCCGGTCGGTTGGCCGTCCGAGCTCGGTGTCGGCCTTGAAGCCGTCGGCACGTTCACGCCGACGCGGTCGAACTTCCCGAACGGCTGTCACATCGTCGAAGTGGAGGTCGATCCTGAAACCGGCAAGGTGGAGATCGTGAAGTTCACCGCCGTCGATGATTCCGGGACCATCATCAATCCCTTGCTCTTTGAAGGCCAAATCCACGGCGGCATTGTGCAAGGGCTCGGTCAGGCGCTGATGGAGAACATCGCCTTCGATCCTTCGACGGGCCAACTCCTTTCCGGTTCCTTCCAGGACTACGCGATGCCGCGTGCGGAGGACGTGCCGCACTTCAACCTCGAAGAGCTCGGCACCGCCGAGAAGAGCAACCCGCTCGGCGTCAAAGGCGCGGGCGAATCCGGCACCGTCGGCGCGCCGCCTGCGATCATCGGCGCCATCGTCGATGCGCTGAAGGACTACGGCGTGATCGACATCCCGATGCCGGCGACATCGGCCCGCATCTGGCAGGCGATGCAGAACGGCAAGGCCGCCTGAGCAATCGAACCACAGGAACAAAGCATGGCCCTCGACTTCGGGATTTTCGACCACGTCGATCGCAGCGACCTGCCGATGACGGACTTCTATGAGGCGCGGCTGAAGCTGATCGAGGGCTACGACCAGGCAGGCTTCCGCACCTATCACTGCGCCGAGCATCATTCGACACCGCTCGGCATGTCGCCCTCGCCGAGCGTCTATCTCTCTGCGGTCGCGCAGCGCACCACGCGGCTCCGCTTCGGCCCGCTGGTCTATACGCTGGCGCTCTACCATCCGCTGCGGCTCGCCGAAGAAATCTGCATGCTCGACCAGATGAGCCGCGGGCGGTTCGATCTCGGTGTCGGCAAGGGCATCTCACCCATTGAGGTGGGCTACTACGGCGTCGACCCGACCAAGACCGACAAGATCTTCGGCGAGGCGATGACCGTCATCATGCAGGCGCTGACGCAGAAGTCGGTGACGTTCAAGGGTGAGTTCTTCGACTTCAAAGACGTGCCGATGGAGCTTCAGCCTTATCAGAAGCCGCACCCGCCGCTGTGGTACGGCGTCGTCTCACCCGACAGCGCGGCCCGCGCGGCGGCGCAGAAGATGAACATCATCGCCAACGTGCCAGCCTCCGTATTCACCGCCATGTCCGCCAGCTACCGCAAGGCCTACGCGGAGAAGCACGGTGGCGCGCCGCAGACGCGCATGGGCATCAACCGCTACATGGTGATCGCCGACACCGAGGAGAAGGCGCTGGAGATCGCACGGCCGGCCTACCGCCGCTGGCACGAGTCCTTCATGATGCTGTGGAAGCGTCACGGCATCCCGCCGACCAACGTGAACTATCCGCCGGAGATCGACGGCCAGCTCGCCGACGGCCGTGCGCTCGCAACGACCCCCGCCAAGGCGCTGGAGATTCTCCGCAGGCAGATGGAGGAATCCGGCGCGAACTACTTGGTCTGCCGCTTCGCCTTCGGCACCATGGCGCTCGGCGACTCGCAGCGTTCGCTGGAGCTGTTCCAGCGCCACGTCATGCCGGGCCTGCGGGAGAGCGTCGCTGTCGCGGCGGAATAGAGAATGAGCGGATACGACTATCGCCCCTTCATCCCGCAGCCCTTGGGCGCGAAGATCGCAGGGCCGACAGCGCGGGCGCACGCCGAGGCGCGGCTGAAAATCCCGCGAGCCCAGAGCCTGTTCGCGAACTGGGAACGGATGTTCGCGGAGCCCTTCACCGGGATCACCACGAACGGCACGGTTATTCCCGATCTCTACAAGCCGCGGCCGGAAGGCGCCCCGACGCTCGCGATGATCGACGCGGTCTTCGCGCTGCTCGGGCTGATGACCGACGAGCACAAGAAAGCATCGTGCTTCCCCATCGACTCGCCGCAGTGGCGGCACTGGCAGAACACCGAGCTTTATGTCGAGCACTACGGCCTGCGGCTCGAGGACGTGCCGCAGAATGTGCGTGACGCGGTGATGAACGTGCTGCGCGTCAGCATGAGCCAACACGGCTACGAGCTGTCGCGCGATACGATGCGGCTCAACCGCTTCCTCGGCGACATCGTCGGCGGCCCGGCGGTGATGAACGAGTGGAGCTATCTGTTCTGTTTGTTCGGCACGCCGTCGGCGAGCGCGCCGTGGGGCTGGCAACTGTTCGGCCATCATCTTGTGCTCAATTGCTTCGTGATGGGCGAACAGATGGTGCTGACGCCAGCGTTCTGGGGCGCAGAGCCGAGCTACGTCGACCACGGACAGTTCAACGGCATCAAGCTGTTCCAGGACGAGGAGCGCGCTGGCCTCGCGCTGATGCAATCGTTCTCGGCGGATCAACAGAAGCGCGCGATCGTCGCGCATTCGATGATGGGCGGCGATCTCCCCGAAGGCCGCAGGCACTTTGCCGACAACCTGCACATGGGCGGCGCGTTCCAGGACAATCGCGTGGTGCCTTACGAGGGCCTGCGCGCGGCGGACCTGTCAAAGACGCAGCAACGCGATCTCGTTGAGTTGGTGAAGAAGTATCTCCTGCCGCTGCCGAAGGGACCAATGGAAGCGCGGCTCGCCGAATTCGAACGGCACATGGGCGACGCGCATTTCTGCTGGATCGGCGGCACCGGGGAGGAAAGCCCGTTCTACTATCGCATCCAGAGCCCGGTGACGTTCATCGAGTTCGATCACCACGCCGGCGTGTTCCTGACCAACGCGGAGCCGGCGAAATTCCACGTGCATACGATCGTGCGCACGCCGAACGGCAACGATTACGGCTTCGATCTGCTGCGGCAGCACTACAAGACCGCGCCGCATCATCAGCAGGCGCAGCAACAACAAGCTCGGCACCATGGTCACCATCACCATCATCACGATGGCCATGCGCACGATCATCATCATGGCGATGGCAATCATCATCACCATCATGACCACGATCATTCGCATAATCATGGGCATCACCATCATCACGATGACGAGAAGTAACGCTGGCTCAGCTTTCACCGCTTGCTCCGTCTCACCCTCCCCCTTGCGGGGAGGGTCGACGCGAACGCAGTGAGCGTCGGGGTGGGGGTTCTGTCGGAGAACCCCAACACCCCCACCCCGCTCGCTAACGCTCGCGACCCTCCCCGCAAGGGGGAGGGTGAAGACCACCGCCTTCGCGACATTTCCGATTCAATTGTCAAACAGCCACGTCCAATCGCTCCCGGAACATCATCAGGCGCCGGGAGCGCCTTCAGTCTTTCCCTTCGGGCAAAGCCCGAGGGGATGGAGCGCTGAGCAGCGCAACCATCTAGTCACGCCTTGCGGCGTGGCGCGTCTTTTCGCTCGAAAGACACGCTCGCCACCCAGCGCTCCATCGCGGTGCT
>JBFLYS010000065.1:0-12082 GCA_040756555.1 Pseudomonadota bacterium
TCGTCGCGGCGCACGCGCGTGCACCAGGACATGTTCATCTGCGCGACGACGTTGCCTTCAAGCTGGAACGTCGCGTAGGCCGCGTCGTCCACGTCGTTCGTGTACGGCTTGCCGTTCTCGTCCCAGCGCTTTGGAATGTGCGTCGCGCCGAGGCACGACACGCTCTCGACATTGCCGAACAGGTTGTCGAGCACGTAGCGCCAGTGGCAGACCATATCGAGGATGATGCCGCCGCCGTCCTTCTTGCGGTAGTTCCACGACGGGCGCTGCGCGGGCTGCCAGTCGCCCTCGAACACCCAGTAGCCGAACTCGCCGCGCACCGAGAGAATCTTGCCGAAGAAGCCGGAGTCGATCAGGAGCTTCAGCTTGAGCAGGCCTGGCAGGAACAGCTTGTCCTGCACCACGCCGTGCCTGATGCCGGCCTTCTTCGCGGCCTTCACCAGATCCATCGCATCCTTGAGCGTGTCGGAAACCGGCTTCTCGCAGTAGATATCCTTGCCGGCCTTCATCGCCTTCTTGAGCAGCGAGGCGCGCATCTGCGTGGTCGCCGCATCGAAGAACAGCGTGTCGTTCTCGTTCTCCAGCGCCGCGTCGAGGTCCGTGCTCCAGCGCTTGATGCCGTGCGCGTTAGCGAGCGCCTGCACCTTCTCGGCGTTGCGGCCGATCAGGATCGGATCGGGCATCACGCGGTCGCCGTTCTTGAGAGTGACGCCGCCCTGATTGCGGATCGCGACGATCGACCGGATGAGATGCTGGTTCATGCCCATGCGTCCGGTGACGCCGTTCATGATGATGCCGAGACGTTGCTGGGCCATGTGACTTTTCCTCCCGATCCGCAGACTTCGATAGTAACTATCTAGTTACAAATGGCATGGCCCGTCAAGCGGGCTTCTCAAGGCCGCAGATAGCCCAAAATCACCGCGGAAATATGCTTTCCCCAGGCCCTGATCTCGTCCTGCGCCGTCAGGTCGCGGGCAAAAATAGTCGAGAGTGTCCAGCGGTTCGACAGGTAGAAGATCCCGAGCGAGGCGATCGAAATGTAGACATAGACCGGATCGACACCGCTCCGGAACGCGCCACACGCCACGCCGCGCTTGAGCACATCCGAGATCATCGACACCTGCGGCGAATGAAGCTGGAGCACCTTCTTCGACTTCTTGAGAAATTTGGCGCGGTGCAGGTTCTCGGTCGCGAGAATGCTGAGAAACTCGGGATGCTCGATAAAGTAGTCCCAGGTGAATGCGACGAGCTTTTCGATGGCCTCGACCGGTTCCAGGTTCGCGAGTTGCAACTCGGCTTCGGACGAGCGGATGCCGATATAGGCGCTTTCGAGCACGGCAAGATAGAGACCGTCCTTGTCGCCGAAGTAGTGATAGATCATCCGCTTGTTGGCGCCGGATTTTTCCGCAATCGAATCGATACGCGCGCCCGCGTAGCCCTTCTCGGTGAACTCGGTGACGGCGGCGGCAAGGATCGACGCGCTGGTGCGCTCGGGGTCGCGGGGGCCCGCGCCGCGCACACCTGAAGACTTGCCCTTGGAAGAATTGGCTTTGGTCCGCGATGCCATCGCTTTTCCTTACCGAGCCGCGGGCTTGGAAGGAAGGGCGTTGGATGGGACACTCGGCGTAAGGAGTTGGGGAGCAAGAATGCCGTCAAACGACACACCACCACGGCTGAAGGCACCCCCGGGCCTGACCGACACCCACATGCACATCTACGACAGCCGTTACCCGACGGCTGGAACGGCCGCCTTCACTCCACCCGATGCTTTGGTCCCAGCCTATCTCAAGGTGCGGGCACGACTCGGCATCGAGCGGACCGTGGTGGTGCAGCCCTCGACCTATGGCACCGACAACCGCAGCACGTTGGCCGCCATCGCGGCGCTTGGGCCTTTAACGCGCGGCGTTGTCGTCGTCGATCAGACCATAAGCGACGCCGAGCTAGAGCGGATGACGAAGCTCGGCGTGCGCGGCATCCGCTTCCATATGATGGAGGGCGGCGCGCTGCCGTGGGACATCCTTGAGACAATGGCGGCGCGCGTCGGCAATTTCGGCTGGCATGTTCAGTTGCAGCTCGACGGACGCGCGCTGCCGGAGCGCGAGGCGTTGCTGAAGCGCCTGCCCGGCACACTCGTTGTCGATCACGTCGGCAAGTTCATGGAGCCGGTGCCGGTCGATCATCCGGCGTTCCGCGTGCTGCTGAAGCTCGTCGAAAGCGGCCGCACCTATGTGAAGCTTTCGGCGCCGTACAACTGGTCGAAGTCCGGCGCGCCGAACTACAGCGATGTCGGCCGTCTTGCCACTGCGCTTACGAATGCCGCGCCGGATCGCATGCTATGGGCGACCAACTGGCCGCATCCGATGCCGAACACGCCGATCCCGGACGACGCCTGGGTGCTCGACATGATGCTCGAATGGATTCCTGATGCCGCAATGCGGCACAAAGCCTTCGTCGATAACCCCGCGCGGCTTTATGGCTTCTGACGCGATTGAAGCGAATGCGTCGGGCCAATAGAGTCCACCCATGATCGCGCAAGAAAGACGCGCACGGCTCACCGCCGCTATGGCGGATGCCGGACTCGACGCGCTGCTGGTCTACGGCAATGCGTGGCAGATCGACTACCTGCGCTACGCCGCCAATTTTGGAATCCTCGAAGGTCAGGGCCTCGCCATCGTCCGCAGCGACGGACATGTCACACTCTACCTAGACAATCCGCTGGAAGCCGACCGCGCGGCGATTGATTGCCCGGATATCGAAATTGTCTATGCACCTGATCTCGTCGGTGAGGTGGACGAGGCCCTCAACCGGCTGCGCAACCAGCGCTTCGGTTCGGCGCCACATCGCCTGATCCCACGGAGGATCGCGGCGCGAGCGAAGGACATCAACCTCACCGATCAGACGACCTTTATTGACCGCCTGTTGATGGACAAGCTCGACTGCGAAATCGCGGCATTGCGAAAAGCTGCCCGTCTCGCCGACGAAGGCTACAAGGTGTTCATGCAGGCGGCGCGTCCTGGCCGCGCGGACTACGAGCTGGTGGCCGAGGCCGAAGCCTTCTTCCGCGCCAACGGCGTGGATGACAATTTCCAGATCATCGGCGTCGGCGGAGTCGAGGTGAAGGGCATGGCGCCGCCGAGCGGCAAGCGGCTCAAGCGCGGCGACATGGTGACGACCGAGCTGACGCCCTGCGTCGATGGCTACTACGCGCAGATTTGCCGCACGCTGGTGGTCGGTGAAGCGAATGCCGAGCAGAGAGCCGCGCATGCGCTCTGGCGCGAGTCGATGGAGGCCGGCATCGCCACAGTGCGCGACGGGGTCACCGCCGCCGACGTCGCGAAGGCAGAGAACGACGTGTTCCGCAAACACGGCATGGGTCAGTACACGACGAGCGAATACACCCGCGTGCGCGGTCATGGGATGGGCCTGTTCGCGGATTCCAAGCCGCATCTCCTGGAGGACGTGACGACGCCGATCACGGCCGGCATGGCGCTGATCGTGCACCCGAACACTTATCATCCCGTGGTCGGTTACATGGTGCTCGGCGATGGCGTGGTGGTCACCAAGAACGGCTGCGAGGTGCTGACCGGCACACCGCGCGAACTGTTCAGCGTTCCGGCCTGAGGCACGACCATGCGCCGCGGACTGATGGGGCGAGACGAAAGCGAATTGCCGGTTGCCGCGCTCGAAGCGCGCCTCACGCGGCTGCGTGTGGCGATGCAGAACGGCGGCCTCGACTCGTTCCTTGTTTATACGAACAACGTGCGGCCGAGCGCGGTGACCTATCTGACGGGCTTCACGCCCTATTGGTCGGACGCGCTGCTGCTTGTTGGCAAGAACGGCCCGCCGGTGTTCGCGACTGCATTGTCCAAGCGCGTGTCGGAATGGATTCGCACCACCGATCCTGTGAGCGAGATTCTCAACACGCCGAAACCGGGATCAGCGCTGGGTGCGTTGTTGGCAAAGGATGCCACAATAAAGCGCGTCGGCGTTCTCGAACTCGATACGCTTCCGGGCGGACTTTATGACGAGATCGCAGCGGCCGCGCCCGCCGTCGAGCTTGTCGATGCCACGGCGTTGTTTTCTGCCTTGAGAGCAACTGCCGACGAGGTCGAACTCGGACTCCTGCGCAAGGCTGACGCCATCGCGGTTGCGGCGCTCGACCAAGTTGGCGGAAGCGGCACGACAGACGCGGGCACGCTTGCCGGTCTGGTCGAGAAGCACGCGCGGCTGGCCGGCGCAGAGGAAATCTACGTCACGATTGCGCCCGATCTTTCCGCCGACACGCGGTTCATTCGCCTCTCCCAGCCGGCGGTGTTGGCGGATCGCTTCGCGGTGCGTGCATCCGTTGCTTACAAGGGAAGCTGGGTGCGCAGAACGTCGACATTTGCGAGAGACCGTTCGGCAGCAAATGCAGATGCGTGGTTCGCCAGTACGGCTCGTTCTCTTGAGGCCGGAAAATCCATCGCCTCCCAGCTTGCGGAAAAGATCAAAGCGCTTCCCGGCGGGACGATAAAAAACTGGATGGCCGAAGGTTGCACCGGCAGCTATCCGCTGGCTGTGGTCGCGTCATCACGCATGCCGGGAAATGACACATTGGCGAACGGCCAGCACGCCGTGCTGACAGTCGAACTCTCCGTCGCTGGCCAGCCCTGGATTGGCGCAGCACCGTTAATTGTCGGAAAGTCGTCTCTCTAAAGTTTCTTGCCAATCTATCGTTCGTCATGGCCGGGCTTGTCCCGGCCATCCACGTCTTCCTTTTGACTGCATCAAAGAAAGTAAGACGTGGATGCCCGGCACAAGGCCGGGCATGACGTGGAGAGGTTTGTGCAGAACAGTTTCGCGAGGTTTGCGGCTAAACGTGCTGCCCATCGCCCAGCGGAATGTCCCGCATGGTGCTCGGCGCAAACAAATCCTCAATCTTCAGCCGCCGGTCCGTCAGGCCGTGCTCGTGCGTGTATTGCAAGAGCGCCTCAAGCGTTGGCCGATTCTTCTCGATCCCGTAAGGGTACCAGTCCTCGCCGATGATCCGCTTCTCCTCTTCGATCATCGGCTGAAGCCAGGCGAATGACGCCTTCGGCGATCCGGCGTCGGAGACGCTGCGATAGCAAGCCTCCTTCGCCTGACAGAGCGCCTGATAGAGATTGAGTGCCACCCACGGATTTTTCTCGTACACATCGCGGCGGATCACCACCGTATGCATGATCGGATAGATCTTGGTGCGCGTGTAGTAGTCCTTCTCCATTTCCGCGTAGTTCGGAAACAGCCGCGCCACATTCTTCGAACCGCGGCGGAACGACAGCGGATTGTTCGCCGTCATCATGAAATCGATCTCGCCGCGTTCCAGCAGATCGCCAAGCTCCGTGCCGGGCGGCGCCTGCGTGAGCTTGATGTCGGAGGGAAGCTTGCGGCCGAGCCTGTCGCTCCGCCCCTGCACCCACTCCACATCGGCCGGCTTCACGCCGAACTCGTGCTGCATCAGCCCGCGCATGAACACCGCGGCCGTCATCGAATATTCCGGCACGCCGCCGCGCTTGCCCTTCAGGTCCGCGCCGCTCTTGATGCCCTTCGTCGTGTTGATGAAGAAGTAGCCGTGGCGAAACACGCGCGACGGATAGACGGGGATCGCGATGAACGGCGGGTTCGGCGTGCTCATCATCGACGTTGTGTTCGACAGCGACATCTCGCAGGCGTCGAACTCGTTGTATTGCAGCATCCGCCAGAAGATCTCAGCGGGTTGCATCGTCAGGTAGTTGAGCTCGATGCCGTCGGGCTGAATGGTGCCGTCGCGCAACGCCTGGGTGCGGTCGTAAGGCCCGCAAGCGAAGTTCAAACGCAGTTTGGCCATAACGATCCCCGCGCAATGTCCGTGCGGCAACGTGTCGGGGTGCTGCCATGCTGTCAAGGCATGGCGCGCTGGCAGCCGATTTCGAAATCACCTAGGCTTTGCGTGCCGGATATGCCGGACGTCTGAGGGAGCCTGCGATGTCTTATGGACTGCGTCGCCTGACTGCTGTCGCCTTGTCTGTGTTCGCGCTGTCGGGCGCGGCGGAAGCCCAAAACTATCCCGAACGCGTGGTGAAGGTCGTCAACCCATTCCCGGCCGGCGGCTCGGTGGACATCACGGCGCGGCTCCTCTCGCAGAAGCTTTCGGAACAGACCGGCCATCAATTCGTGGTCGAAAACCGCGGCGGCGCGGGCGGAAACACCGGCGCGGACGCTGTCGCGAAATCCGATCCGGACGGCTACACGCTGCTTTTCACCGCGCCCGGCCCGCTGGTGGTGAACCAGAAGCTGTTCACGAACGGCCTGCCCTACGATCCGGAGAAGGACTTCACGCCGATCGTGCTGTTTGCCACCACGCCGATCGTGCTGATGGTGAACCCGAACCTGCCGATCAAGAACGTGAAGGACCTGATCGACTATTCGAAGGCCAATCCCGGCAAGGTGAACTTCGGCTCGGCGGGCATGGGTTCGATCCCGCATCTCACCGGAGAACTCTTCAAGTTCATGGCGAAGGCGGACGTCACGCATGTTCCCTACCGCGGAACGGCACCCGCGATGAACGATCTCATCGCCGGTCACTTGCAGATGTTCTTCGATCTGTTGCCCGGCAGCCTCCCGCAGATCAGCACCGGCAAGGTGCGCGGCATCGCGAATGCCGGCGCAAAGCGCCCTGCTTCGCTGCCGGACCTGCCGACTGTCGCCGAGCAAGGCCTGCCCGGCTTCGACTCGTCGTCGTGGGTCGCGCTGGTCGCGCCGGCGAAGACGCCCGCGCCCGTGCTTGCCAAACTCCGCGCCGAAGCCGCGAAAGCGATTGCGTCACCGGACCTCACCGGCCGCATCAAGGAGATGGGTTCGGAGATCGGCACCGCGAACGAGCAGGAGATCCGCGCGTTCTTCGCTTCGGAGCAGAAGAAGTGGGCCGAGGTGATCCGCGTATCAGGCGCCAAGGCGGAATAAGAACTCCTTCTCCGGAATCAAAAGAGGCGGCCTCGCGGCCGCCTCTTTCATTTTATGTTTGCGCGAAAGCGTTCACACCACTTTCAGATGGGCGTCCTTGCGCTTGAACAATTCGTCGTCGGCGTAGCCCATGGTCTCCGGCTTGCCGCGGCCGAGCATGACCTGCATGTAAACCGGCTCGACGCCGTCGTTCTGATAGCCGTGGATCACGCCCGCAGGAGCGCAGAACGTGTCCCAGGGTCCAAGCCGCGTCTCAAGCCGCTTGCCGCTTTCGTCCTCGACGAACACGGTCATGTAGCCCTGGAGTACGAAGAAGTTCTCCTCGACCTCGTGCGTGTGCGCGGCGTTACCCTGGCCGACCGGCACATACATGATCGACAACGTGAAGTTGCCGGCCGGGATCACGTTCGGGTCGCCGTGCTTGCCGGAGCCGCCCGCGCCGATGAAGCGATGCTGCGCGCGCTTGTAACCCTCGATCTTGGCATCCTCGAACGCCGCCCAGTCACCGATCTTCTCGCGGAAGCGGCCGGTGTACTTCTTCATGATCTCTTCGAGCGGAACGCCTTCGAGTTCCTTCGAACGCGGATGACGGGCAGCCATGAGACGCTCCTGTGTCTGAATGCCTTGTGTTGAATGTCTTGGCCGGAATCTAGGCCCCGGCCGCGCGGGTCGTCAACGACGCGGGGAACATGCCGTGAATGCAGAACGCACAGCGGTGGTTATTCCGCGGCCTTTTGCTGTGCCGTCTGCACCAGTTCCCAAATATAGGCCGGGGTCAGCGGCAATTGCTTCGGTTGCGCGCCGAAGGATTGCAACGCACTCGCCACAGCGCTCGCCATAATGCCGCCCGCGGCGACGATACCGCCCTCGCCCGCGCCCTTGGCGCCGAGCGGGTTGATCGGGGACGGATACTTGTCTTCCACGATGGCACGGAGGTTCGGGAAATCGCTCGCGGTCGGGAGCAGGTAATCGGCGAGCGAGCCGGTGAGGAACTGACCCTGATCGTCATATTGGAGGTGTTCCAGCATCGCGCCGCCCAGGCCTTGCACCAGCGAGCCGATGATCTGGCCGCGCAACGTCAGCGGGTTGATCGCGCGGCCGACATCCTGGATCACGAGATAGTCGAGAATCTGCACCTGACCGAGCTTTGGATCGACGGTGATATGCGCCGCGTGAGTGCCGTAGCTGTAGGTGTGTTTCTTGTTGAGGAACGCGCCCTCGCGCGTCAGCCCCGCGAAATCCTTCAGCGGAATCGACTTGCCGCCGCCGGTCACCTTGTCGACGTCGAGCTTTACGGCTGAGGGGTCGCAGCCAAGCTTCTTCGCGGCGTCCTCGCGCAGCGCGCTCATGAAGTTGTTAGCGGCATCGAGCAGCGCGGAGCCGCCCATCACCACCGAGCGCGAGTGATAGGCGCCGTAGCCGTCACTCACCGTCGTGGTCGAGCCGTGCGCCACGTGCGAGATGCGCTCGACGGGAACTTCCAGCGCATCGGCGGCAATCTGCGCGAACACCGTCTCGACGCCTTGCCCGACCGCGGACGAGCCCATGAACACGGCAATGGTGCCGTCCTTGTTCACCTCGATGCGCGCGCTTTCCTTCGGACCCGCCGCGCCGCCCTCGACGAAGCCGCCCACAGCAACGCCGTGATAGCGGCCGTCGATCAGCTTGCCGCGCAGCTTCGATTTCTCCGCCCAGCCGAACTCCTTCAGCGTGCGCTCGAACATCTCAAGATAGTCGCCACTGTCGTACTGGTCTCGCGCGTCGGTCGGCTGCACCGTCGCGATCTCGTAGGGCTGCTCTTTCGCCGTGATGAGATTCCTGCGGCGAATCTCGACCGGATCGAGGCCCAGATCCTGCGCCGCGAAGTCCAGCAACCGCTCCATATAGAAGCAAGCCTCGAAGCGGCCCGGCCCGCGATAGGTTCCGACCGGCGTCTTGTTGGTCATCCAGAGCGAGGAGTCGGTCTTGATGTGCGGGCAGCGGTACGGCCCTGCCATGAACTGCGGCGCGTTGCGCGCGCCGACCGCGCCGTTGGTGCGCATGTAAGCGCCCATGTCGGTGTGCACGTCACCGCGCAGGCCGATGATGGTGCCGTCGCGCTCGCAGGCGATCTCGATGTCGGCGTAGGTCTCGCGCGCGTGGTTCATCGCCATCAGATTTTCGCGGCGATCCTCGATCCACTTCACCGGACGGTTGACATGCCGCGCCGCGAACGGGATCAGAAAATCCTCGGGGTAGAACTCGCCGCGCGCGCCGTAGCCGCCGCCGACGTCGTTTTCGATCATGGTGATCTGGTCTTCGGCAAGACCGATCTGCTTCGCGAGAATGCGCCGGTTGAAGAACGGCACCTTGGCCGCACCGGACACCGTGAGATGGCCCTTGGCCGCGTCCCATTCGGCCATCACGCCACGCGGCTCCATCGTCAGCCCGTAGTGACGGCCGGTGCTCATGAACTCCCGGCGCTTGTATGGGGCCTTTGCGAACGCGGCGTCGGCATCGCCCTTGCGCGCTTCGAACACGAGCGATCGGTTGGTGCCGGTTGCTTCGAACAGGATGCTCTTGTTTTTGGATGCTGCGGTCCAGTCCGCGACCGGCGTCAAATCCTCGATCTCGACGGCGATCGATTCCAGCGCGTCCTCGGCAATGGCGACGCTATCCGCCAGCACGACTGCAATCGGCTCGCCCACGTAACGCACCTTGTCGTGCGCGATCACCGGCTGTTCGTACGGCTTGAACTCCGGCAACGGCTGGAGCCGCATCGGAACGATCGGCGGGCCGCCCGGCATGTCCTTCGCGGTGATGACCGCATGAACGCCCTTGATCTTGAGCGCGGCCGACGTATCGACCGACTTCAGCCGCCCGTGCGCCACCGAGCTGCGCAGGATCGCCGCGTGAAGAAGATTGGCCGGCGCGAGATCGTCGACATATTCGCCGCGCCCGCGCAGGAACCGCAGGTCCTCGCGGCGCTCCATCGGTGTGCCAATGAACGTGTTCTTCATGGCGCGGCTTTCTTGTAGGCGGCGCGGGCTTCGAGCACCGCATCGACGATGCCGATGTAGCCGGTACAGCGGCAGATGTTGCCGGAAAGCACCTCGCGGATGCGGTCCGCATCACAGTCCGGCTCTTCGGTGAGCAGCGCGTGCGCCGTGGTGATAAACCCGGGCGTACAGAAGCCGCATTGCAAGGCGTGGTGCTTGCGGAAGGCTTTTTGCAGCGGCGTGAGATCGGCGTCGTTGGAGAGACCTTCGACTGTGGTGATCTTCGCGCCTTCGACCTGCACCGCGAGCATCAGGCACGAGCGCACCGCATCGCCGTTCACCAGCACCGTGCAGGCGCCGCAGACGCCGTGCTCGCAGCCAAGATGCGTGCCGGTGAGCCGCAACTGATGACGGAGACAGTCCGCGAGCGTCATGCGCGGCTCGACATTCACCTCGACGGATTTTCCGTTGACTTCGAATTTCGTGGGCATGGGTTACGCCGCCGCGGATTTGAGGGCGCGCTCGACCAGCGTGCCGGTCAGCGCCTTGCGATAGGCGGCGCTGGCGTGAATGTCGTCGTTCGGCTCGACCGCGGCGGAAGCCGCAGCAGCGGCCTTCGCGATCACCGCGTCGTCGACTTTGTTTCCGTTGATCGTAGCCTCGACCGTCGCCAACCGCCGCGCGTGTTCGCCGACGCCGATGACGCCGACATGAGCATTCGCCGCCTTGCCGCTCTTATCGAGGTCGTAGAACAGCGCGACGCCGGACATGGCGAAATCGCCACGGCGGCGCGCGAACTCCTGGAAGCCATAGCGGCGTTCCGCCGGCCAGAATGGCAATCGCACTTCGGTGATGATCTCGTCGGGCTCAAGCGCCGTCGTCAGTGCGCCGAGAAAGAAGTCTGCCGCCTTGATCGTGCGTGCACCGCCCTTTCCCATCACCACGATCTCGGCGTCGCAGGTGACCGCGACGCCCGGCATCTCCGCCGCCGGGTCGGCGTGCGCCAAACTGCCGCCGACCGTGCCACGGTTGCGGATCTGGTAATGTGCCACGTGCGCGATAGCTGCGGCCAGCAACGGCTGCGCCTTTGCCAGCGCCTTATCGTCCTGAATGTCGCGCCAGCGCGTCAACGCGCCGAGCCGCACGCCATCCGATGAAATCCTGATCCCCTTGAGGTCCGGAATCTTCCGCAGATCGACCAACAGCGACGGTTGCGCCACGCGGAATGCCATCATCGGCATCAGGCTCTGGCCACCGGCCAGCGCCTTTGCATCGCCGTCATGCGAAGCAAGCAAAGCGACGGCTTCAGAAAGCGTATTTGGGCAGGCGTATTCGAAGGCGGGTAGTTTCATGATGTGTGACGCACCTTCGAACCACGCTGGAATGACTTCAAGGTATCGCTACTATCCTTGCGGCCGTTCACCCCGTCAACGCGGGGCAACGGCAGACGCCCTATGACCCGGCGGCATGCCGCCGCACGTTATTCCGGAGAGTGAAATGGCCCTGCCCTTGAGTATGTCCGTCTGCTTCTACGACCGCACTGCGGCATTGTTCGATGGCCGCGCGCCGATCGAGGGCTGCGACGTCCGGGCCGTTCCGCTCGAGCCGGAGGAGTCATTTCACCGGGCGTTCAAGTTCCAGGAGTTCGACGTCACCGAAGTCTCGATGAGCAGCTATCTGGTGACGACGTCGCGCGGCGATGCGCACTACGTCGCGATCCCGGCCTTTGTGTCGCGGCTGTTCCGCCACAGCAGCATCTACATTCGCACCGACCGCGGCATCAAAAGCCCGGCGGATCTCAAGGGCAAGGTCATCGGCCTGCCGGAATACCAGATGACCGCGAACGTCTGGGTCCGCGGCATGCTGCAAGACGAATACGGCGTGAAGCCGAGCGACATCAAATGGCGGCGCGGCGGCCTCGAAGAAGGAGGCCGTGAGGAGCGCGCCAAGATCACGCTGCCGCCGGATGTCGAGCTGACGCAGGTGCCGGACGACCGCACGCTGTCGCAGATGCTCGCGGCGGGTGAGATCGACGGTGTGCTGAGCGCGCGGGCGCCGTCATGCTTCCTGCAAGGTGCACCAAACGTCGGCCGGCTGTTTTCGAATTATCCGGAGGCCGAGGAAGCCTATTACCGCAAGACCAA
>JBFLYS010000066.1:0-11288 GCA_040756555.1 Pseudomonadota bacterium
TTTGTCCGAAGGGGAAGAAAGTGAAGGCGCTCCCGGCGCCTGATGATTTCCGGGAGCGATTTGTCGTGGCTGTTTGAAAATTGAATCGGAATTTATCGACGTGACGCACAGCCGCCGCACCAACCTCCGCTGTCATCCCCGCGAAAGCGGGGATCCAGCTCTTTCTTGTCGCAAATACAAGGAGCGGTGGTTGTGGGTCCCCGCTTTCGCGGGGACGACAGAGGAGCCTATGGCGACATTACCGCGCCGGAGCCGCACCCGGCGCAGGCGCAGCCGCATCGCCCTGGTCGGTGATGCCGAGCTTCTTGATCATCGGCCGCCAGTGCGCCACGTCGCGCGCGACGCGCTCGGTGAACTGCGCGCGGTTCAGCGTGCCGGTCAGCTCGCCCTTCTTCATGTGCTCCTGGATGCTCGGCGACGCGATGGCCGCGAGCGCGGCCTTCTCGAGCCTCAAAGCGACATCGGGCGGAAGGCCCGCGGGCGCAAGCAGGCCGTACCAATTCTCCATCACCATGTCGGGATAGCCGAGCTCCACCGTCGTCGGAATGTCGGGCAGCGCCGCGAGCCGCTTCAGCCCCATCACCACGACCGGGCGGATGGTCTTGGCCTGCACCAGCGGCAACAGCACGGGCGGATCGGCCGCAATGAGATCGAGCCGCCCGCCGATCAGATCGGGCAGCGCGGGTCCAACGCCGCGATACGGCACATGGGTTATCTTGATCTGCGCGCCGGCATTGATCAGCTCGCCCGCGATGTTCATCGTCGAGCCCGCGCCCGCCGAGCCGTAGCTCAGGTCCTTCGCCTTCGCGAGCGCGATCAGCTCCTTGAAATCCTTGAACGGCAGTTGCGGGGTCGCGACCACCAGCACCGGCGTAGCGCCGACCATCGCAATCGCATCGAAGGACTTGGCCGGATCGTATTTGACGTGGGTTTGCAGCACGCCGCTGATGACGTGCGAGCCCTGGCTTCCCACCAGCAGCGTCTTGCCGTCGGCCGGTGCGCGCGACACCTGATCCGTCGCGGTGACGCCGCCCGCGCCGCCGCGGTTCTCGACCACGATGTTGGCGCCGAGCGGTCCCTGCATTTCCTGGGCAAGCAGCCGCGCCATCGCATCGACCGGCCCGCCCGCCGCGAACGGCACCACGAACTTGATCGTGTCCTGCGCTTGCGCGCTGCCGCACCCGAGCGCCGCCGCAAGCAGCGCTATCGCCCATCCTTGGGCCCACTTTGGCATCGTCTCTCTCCCTGTCCGCTTTTCTTCGTTTGGCGCAGGAGTCTGCCGCTCCCGTTTGCCGCGTCAATCAGACTAAATCACATGTGACTAAATCGCATGGCTCGCACGCAACTTTGCAATCGCATCCTTGCCGTAGCCGAGTTCGCTCAGCACCGCGTCGGTGTCCGCGCCGACCGTCGGCGGCGGCGACGTGACGCGCCCGCCGCCATGCGCAAGCTTGAACGGCGTCGACGGCACGGTGAAGCCGCCCTCCACGCCCGCGGCACCCTCGTGCTTGTGCAGGAATTCGCGGGTGGCAAGCTGCGGATCGGCGACCGCCTCGGGAAGCGTGCGGACGCGCGCGGCGGGAACGCCATGCGCTTCGAGATGCGTCTCCCACTCGTCCGCCGTGCGCGCCGCGAGCAACTCCGTCAGCAGTTTGTATTCCTTCGCGCGTTCATCGTGACGCTGATCGTTGTTCGCCTTCGCCATCTCGGGATGACCGAGCACGGTCCACAGCCGCTTTTGCTGGCGCAGGTTGCTCGCGCCGAGCGACAGCAAGCCGTCCTTGGTCGGATAGACGCAGTTGGTCGCATGCGCATGATCATTGCCGTTCGGCTTCGGCTGCGTTCCGGTGCGGAGAAAGCCGGTGACGTGCGAGCTTGCGAGCGTCAGCGCCACGTCGTTCATCGCGAGATCGATGCGCTGGCCCTTCTTGGTGCGCTCGCGCTGGAACAAAGCGCTCGCGAGAGCGAATGCGCCCATCGTGCCGGTCGCATAGTCGATGGCCGGCGCACCGAACTTGATCGGATTGACGTCCTTGGTGCCAGTCATCGCCATCAGGCCCGTCGTCGCCTGGATGACGAAGTCATAGGCCGTCTGGTTGCCGCGCGGCCCGCCGTGACCGAACGCCGAGATCGAGCAATAGATCAGCTTGGGATTGAGCTTGCTCAGCACGTCGTAGCCGAGGCCAAGAGCATCAAACGCACCGGGGCGATAGTTCTCGACCAGCACGTCGGCGTCCGCGACGAGCTTCTTGAAAATCTCGCGGCCCTCCTCCGATTTGAGGTTGAGCGTGATCGAGCGCTTGTTCGAGCCTTGGGTCAGATAATAAGTGCCCATGCCCTTTCGGCTCAGCTCGCGGTCGGTGCCGCTCATGCGGCTCTGGTCCGGATCGTTCGGGTCCTCGACCTTGATCACGTCCGCGCCGAGCAATGCGAGCTGATAGGCCGCGAACGGCCCCGCCAGCACGTGCGTGGCGTCGATGATGCGAATTCCCTCAAACGGCTGCGTCATATCCCCAGTCTCCTTGCGGCGTCTGGGATAGCGCATGTGACGCGCCGCTGGCCAGCGCAGTCCAGTCGGATCAGCGATGTTGCTTGTCGCTCATTCGGGCTTCGCGCCGGAGAACTTGATGACCTTGGCCCACTTCTCCACCTCGTCGTTGAAGACCTTGCCGAGGGCGGCCGGCGTGCCGGGGATGAGGATGCCGCTCATGTCGACGAGCTGCGCCTTGATCTTGGGATCGGCAAGCGCGGCGTTCACCTGCTTGTTGAGGAGGTCGATCACCTCCGGCGGTGTGCCCTTCGGCGCGCCCAGGCCGAACCAGGCGCTGCCTTCGTATCCGGGCACGGTTTCGGCGACGGTCGGCACGTCCGGCAGCGCCGGCGTGCGCTTGTCTGTCGTCACCGCGATCGCGCGCAGGCGCCCGGCGCGGATATGCGCAATCGAAGCCGGCAGGTTGTCGAAGCCGAGCATCACCTGTCCACCGAGCAGATCGGTGATCATCGGCGTCGAGCCGCGGTAGGTCACGTGCACGTAGTTCATGCCGGTCATCATCTTGAGGAGCTCGCCGGACACATGCGGCGACGAGCCGATGCCCGGCGTCGCGAGGTTCATCTTGCCTGGGTTCGCCTTGCTGTAGGCGATCAGTTCCGCCATCGTCTTCACCTCGAACGACGGGTTGACCTCGATGACGTTCGGCACGCGCATGATGCCGGCGACCGGCACGATGTCCTGGATGAAATTGAACGGCAGCTTCTCGTAGAGCGAATGGTTGATCGCGTTCGGCGCGTTCGCCATCAGCAGCGTGTAGCCGTCAGGCGTGGCCTTCGCGACCGCGTCGGTGCCGATGTTGTTGGCGGCGCCCGGCCGGTTCTCGACGATGAAAGGCTGGCCGAGCTTGTCGGACAGCCATTGCGCCATCAGGCGGGCGAGAATGTCGTTGGTGCCGCCGGGCGGGAAACCGACGACGATGCGCACCGGCCGCGTCGGATAAGTCTGGGCGGTCGCAGCTTGGCTGCACACAAGAAACGCGCCGAGTGCCAGCGCGGCAACAAGCCTCTTCATTCATTCCTCCCGCATGTTTCCGGCAATCGTATCCAAGGGTCGAAGGGTCTGCCACACGCGCAGATGGTCGCAGCCGGATCGGCGAATGACCGGCTTCACAACCGCGAATATGCGCTAGGCTATGGCGAGCCGGTTCTGCCAAACCTTGGAGCGACCATGAAAGCCGCCTCGTTCCTGCTCTCCGCTGTTGCCGCCGCATTGGTCGCCGTACAGACGCCGGCATCGGCGCAAGACACATTAAAGATCGCGGTGCCGCAGCGCGGCGCATGGGACACCTCGGTGGCCGAGATCGGCAACAAGGCCGGCATCTTCAAGAAGCACAACATCAACGTGGAGCTTCTGTTCACCGGCGGCGGCGCCGAGGCGGTCGGCGCGATCATCTCGGGCCAACTCGACATCGCGGTGTCGATCGGCATCTCGACCGTGCTCGGCAGCTTCTCGAAGGGCGCGCCGCTCCGCGTCTTCTCGTCGGAAACCACCGGACAGCCGGACATCTACTGGTTCGTGCCCTCCGCCTCGCCGATCAAGTCTCCCGCGGACTTCAAGGACAAGACCATCGGCTACTCGGTCGCGGGCTCGTCGAGCCACGCCGCCCTTCTTGCTCTCCTTGCTCAAGAGAAGATCGCAGCAAAGCCCACGCCGACCGGCGGCGTGACGCCGAGCTTCACCGCCGGCATGACCGGCCAGGTCGACGTCGCCTGGACCACCATCCCCATCGGGTTGAAGGAGCAGGACGAAGGCCGCATTCGCCGCGTCGCCCGCGCCGCCGATGTGAAGAGCCTGCAAAATCGCACGGTGCGCGTGAACATGACCAACGCGCAGACCATGGAGAAGCGGAAGGCCGTGATCGACCGCTTCCTCGCGGCTTACAAGGAGACGCTCGACTACATGTATTCGTCGCCGGATGCGCTCGCGCATTTTGCGGAGATCGCCAACGTGCCGCTCGCGGTCGCGCAGAAAATCCCCGGCCTCGTGCCGAAGGAGGCCCTCTCCCCCGACCAGATCGCCGGCATGGACGACATCATGGCCGAAGCCATCGCGACCAAATTCATCACTGCGCCGCTGACGAAAGCGCAGATCAGCGAACTCGTGGTGATGAAGAATCCGCCGAAATAGTCAATCGATCGGCAACCCGACGTAGTTCTCGGCCAGCGATTTCGCCGCAACCTCGGAGCTTGCCACGTAGTCAAGCTCGGCCTCCTGTCGCTTACGGTCGAACGGCGAAGCATCCGGGAACAGGTGCAGCAGGCTCGTCATCCACCATGAGAAGCGCTGCGCCTTCCAGATGCGGCGCAGGCAGGTGGCGGAATATTGTTCCAGCAGATCGCTGCGGTTGCCCTGGTAGAACGCCTCGATCGCGCGGGACAGCACGCGCACGTCCGCAAATGCGAGGTTCATGCCCTTGGCGCCAGTCGGCGGCACGATGTGCGCGCTGTCGCCGGCGAGGAACAGCCGGCCGTGTTGCATCGGCTCGACCACGAACGAACGCATCTGCGCGACGATCTTCTCAACGATCGGCCCGCGCGGCAACGGCAGCGTGCCACCAAGCCGGGCTTCAAGCTCGTCCCAGATCTGCTGGTCGGACCACTTTTTCAGATCCTCGTGCGGTTCACATTGCAGGTAGTAGCGGACGAGCGTCGGCGAGCGCATCGAGTAAAGCGAGAAACCGCGCGGATGATACGAGTAGATCAGTTCGTCCGCGACCGGCTTGCACTCGCCCAGAATACCGAGCCAGCCGAACGGATACTCGCGCTCATAGACCGTCAGCACTCCCGCCGGAATGCTGGGACGGCAGATGCCGTGAAAACCATCGCAGCCGCCGATGAAATCGCAGTCGATTTCCTGCCCCTTGCCGCCGTGGGTGAACTTGATCTTCGGCTTTCCGCTGTCGACGTCATGCACGCTGACATTCGAAGATTCGAACAGGATCGGCGTGCCATCCGCGAGCCGCCGCGCGATCAGGTCTCTCACCACCTCCTGCTGGCCGTAGATCGTCACGCGCTTGTCGACGAGCTTCGAAAAATCGAGGTGATGGAGCTCGCCGCGGAAGTTCAAATAGATGCCGTCGTGGCGGAGCCCCTCTTTTTTCAATCGTTCGCCGACGCCGACCTCGACCAGCATATCGGCGGCCCATTGCTCGATCAGACCGGCGCGGATACGCGCCTCGCAATAGGCACGGCTCCGGTCCTCGACAATGATGGATTCGATGCCTGCGAGATGCAGGAGATGCGACAGCATCAATCCCGCTGGGCCAGCGCCGATGATTCCGACTTGCGTACGCATTTCTTCTCCCGTTTCGGCGCACTAGAGCCACACACCGCGCGCGGGAAAAGGGATCAATGCCGGAATCGATGGCCCATTCGCGGCCTGCCGCAGCGCAAGGGAACCTGACAAAGTGCCGTTGCCGGTGGTTGCCGGCGGGCCTATGCTTCGAGTCGATAACAAAAAAACACTGCAACCATCTTTCTGCGTCTGGGGAGACGATCATGCGCATTCCGCCTATCGCGGGCGCCCTTGCGTCTGCATTTCTGCTGACCCTTTCGTTTTCTGCCTCCGCCCAAAACAACATCGCGCTCACCGGCAAAGTGACCTCCGCCGAGGAAGGCGCGATGGAAGGCGTGATCGTCAGCGCCAAGAAGAGCGGCTCGACCATCACGATCAGCGTCGTCACCGATAAGGACGGCAACTACAGCTTCCCGGCGGGCAAGCTCGAACCCGGCCAGTACGGCATCAAAATCCGCGCGGTCGGCTACGACCTCGCCAGCGGCGACGCCGTGCAGGTCGCAGCGCAGAAAAGCACCACGCAGGACCTAAAACTCAAGAAGACCGCGGACATCGCGGCCCAGCTCACCAACGCCGAGTGGATGAACAGCATTCCCGGCACCGATGCGCAGAAGGGCCAGCTTCTCAACTGCGTGGGTTGCCACACGCTCGAGCGCCCGATGCGCTCCAATCACACCGCCGACGAGTTCCTCGAGCTCGTGTTGCCGCGGATGCAGAGCTACGTGAACCAGAGCATTCCGCAGAACCCGCAGCTCCGCAAAGCCGAGCGCCAGATGGAAGAACGCGGCGACAGCCGTGTGCAGGTCTATCGCTCCGCGGCCGAGTATCTCGCCAAGATCAATCTGAGCGGCGGCAAAGAGAGCTGGAATTTCGATATCAAGACCACACCACGTCCGAGCGGCCGCGCCACGCGCGTGATCTACACCGAATACGATCTACCGGACGAGAAGATCGAACCGCACGACGTCATCATCGATAAGGACGGCATCGCCTGGTATTCGAGCTTCGGCCTCCAGGCTCTCGGCCGGCTCGATCCGAAGACCGGCGCGGTGAAGGAGTACAAGATCGCCGAGAACAAGCCGGGCTATCCGACCGGCGGGCTCGGGCTGCGCGCCGACCGCGATGGCAACATGTGGCTCGGCAATATGTATCAGGCCACGATCGTGAAGTTCGATCCGAAGGTGGAGAAGTTCACCTACTGGAAGCTGCCGCCGGAGAGCAACATCGACGCAGCTCAGCTCAACATGGTGCGGCCGGAATCCTCGCACGTCGACGGCAAGGTGTGGTCGCAGAACAACGGCTTTGCCGGCGTTCACCGGCTTGATCTCGCCTCCGGCAAGATCGAGACCTGGGAGCCCTTCAAGGGCGCCAAGGAGCCGCACAACATCTACGACGTGATCCCCGACTCCAAGAACAACGTCTACTTCACCGACTTCCGCCACCAGCACATCGGCCGCGTGGACGCGAAGACCGGCGAGATCAAGCTCTACGAGTCGATCATCCCGCGCTCGGCTCCGCGCCGCGGCATGATGGACCCGAAGGACCGGCTCTGGTTCGGCATGTACCGGGGCGACCGCATCGCGATGTTCGACACCAACACCGAACAATTCAAGGTGTGGCAGCTCCGCACGCGCTGGGCCTCGCCCTATGACGTGGTACTCGACAAGAACGAAGAAGCCTGGACCGGTTCGATGCTGACCGATCAGGTCACCCGGCTCGACAGCAAGACCGGCGAAATGGTCGATTATCTCCTGCCGCGCTCGACCAACATCCGCCGTGTGTTCGTGGACAACACCACGACGCCGGTGACGTTCTGGGTCGGCTCGAACCACGGCGCCTCGATCGTCAAGCTCGAACCTCTGGACTGATGCCGAACATTCCGCCCGCGGACGCCAATCCGCGGGCGGCTTACGCCTGCCGAAGACTGTGACGACTTCGAGGTGATGCCATGCAGATGATCCGTGCCGCCCTGATTGCTGGGCTTGTTCTCGTCCTGCCAACGATGCTTCAGGCCCAAAGCCGGCCGCCCGTTGCGCTGACTGGCACCGTGTCGTCGGACAAGGAAGGCGCGATGGAGGGCGTGGTCGTCAGCGCGAGACGCGCGGGCGGCACCGTCACCATCAGCGTCGCGACCGACGACAAGGGCCGTTTCAGCTTCCCCTCCTCCAAGCTCGACCCCGGTTCCTACGCGCTCAGCATCCGCGCCGCCGGCTACGAACTCGACGGACCCAAGACCGCCGAAATCCCCGCGGCGCAAACCGCGACCGCTGACCTCAAGCTCGCGCCGACCAAAAACCTCGCCAAGCAACTTTCCAATGCCGAATGGTTCGCCAGCTTCCCCGGCACCGATCAGCAGAAGAAGGCGCTGCTCAACTGCGTGAGCTGCCACAACCTCGACCGTATCGTACGTTCGCAATATGACGCCGATCAGTTCATGGACGTGTTCAACCGGATGGTCGGCTACTATCCGGGCTCGATGCCGGAGCATCCGCAGCGCCTCGTCGGCAATGCGCAGCGCCAGCTCGGTCAGGGTCCTGGCGTGCGCGCGATGGCGGAGTATCTCGCCTCCGTCAACGCCAGCCAGGAAACGCGGAGCTACCAGCTTCAGACGCTGCCGCGTCCGAAGGGCCGCAACAATCGCTACATCGTCACGGAATACGACCTGCCGCGGAAAATGATCCAGCCGCACGACGTCATCATGGACGATCAGGGCATCATCTGGTTCAGCCACTTCGGCGAGCAGTTCCTCGGCAAGTTCGATCCCAAGACCGGCAAGTACGTCGAATTCCCGATCCCGACGATCAAGCCCGGTTATCCGGTCGGCACGCTCGACCTTCAGGCCGACAAGGAGGGCAATCTCTGGATCGGCATGATGTACCAGGCCGGCATCGCGCGCTTCGACAAGAAGACCGAGACGTTCAAGGTCTGGTCAATGCCGAAGGAGTGGCAGACCGACGCCGCCCAGACCGGCCATCTCGAGCCGACCAGCACACATGTCGACGGCAAGGTCTGGGTCAAGAACTCGGACGGCTCGCAGATCATGCGGTTCGATCCCAAAACCGAGCAATGGGAGAACCTCGGCGCATTCAGCAATCCTGCGGACGGCAAACGTTTCGGCGTTTACGGCATCCGCGCCGACGATCAGAACAACCTCTATCTACTCGACTTCCAGACCTCGAACATCGGCCTGATCGACGCCAAGACCAAGCAGTTCACAGTCGCGCGCGGCAATCTTCCAAATTCGCGGCCGCGCCGCGGGGCGGTCGATGAGCAAAATCGCCTCTGGTACGCGGAATATGCCGGCAACGCGATCGGCATGTTCGATCCCAAGACCAAGGAAGTGAAGGAATGGGTCCTGCCGACGGCGTGGGGCCAGCCCTATGACGTCGTCACCGACAAGAACGGCGAAGCCTGGACCGGCTCGATGATGAGCGACCGAGTGTCGCGTCTCAATCCGAAGACCGGCGATTACGTCGAATATTTGCTACCAAAGACCACCAACATCCGCCGCGTGTTCGTCGACAACACGACGACGCCGGTGACGTTCTGGATCGGCAGCAATCACAGCGCGTCCATTATTAAACTGGAGCCGCTGGATTGATGCCCAATAACGAGAAACGATGGGAAGCGCGTGCGTCACGGGGGTGACACTTGGACTTCATATTCGATTACATCTCAGTCAACACATACTGGACTATTCTGCTTATCATCCACGGCCTGCTCGCCATCGCGCTGCTCGGCGCGCTGACGCACCAAGCTGCTTCCGTGCTGATGCCGGTGCGCCAAGCCGCCGGAGGCTTCACCGAGCGCTTCCGCGCGGTGAATTCGGCGGCCTACGCCACTGCGATCTGCGTGCTGTGGATCGTCACTTTCCTCATGGGCGCATGGATCTACATCAAGTATCGCGTTTACATCCGCGTTCCGATTGAACGCGCCGGCTTCTGGAAGACCCAGGGCTTCTTCGAACTGAAGGAACATGTCGCAACGCTCGGTCTCGTGCTGCTGCCGGCCTACTGGTTCTTCTGGAAGAACGCGAAGGCTCCCGAATACGACAGTGTGCGCAAATGGCTGACGGTTCTTCTCGCCGCCATCTGCTGGTTCAATTTCCTTGTGGGCCATGTGGTCAACAACGTGCGGGGGTTCGGATCATGAGTGCGCTCGCCTCATCGGAAAAATTCCGCACCTTCGTCGTCGTGTTCGCGATCACGGGCGCGGCGCTCTATGTGATCTGCGACTTCGCCGGATTGCCGCTTTTCACCTTCCATCCGGCAACCGGGCGTCTGGAATGGGGCTACGCGTTGCCGCGGCGCGGCGAAGGCCCGGTGATGTATTGGTACGGCTGGACAGTGACGACACTGATCGGGGCCGGCATTTTGGGTGGGCTCGCAACCCTTCTTCCCGCGGGCGTCACCCGGAAAATTCCGCTGTCCCTGATCTGGCTGGTTCCGATCCTGGCCGTTCCGCCACTGATCTATTCGCTAATGCCGTTCTGGACGAAGTAGAATTCGATGCATCGAGGGGATAAAATCGCACCATGAAGCGTGCATCGAAACCGGTTCTCATGTTCGCGGCGGCAGTCCTCGCGCTCGGCCTGTCCGGCGCAGCACGCGCCGGCGGCGAGGTCGACGAGCACGATGAAGATCCCGAAGCCGGGCCCATCTACTACGGTTTCGTGAAGGATCATCGCGGTGTGCTGGTTGGCGACGCCAAGGTCACCGCCGAGCTGAAAGGCCGCGGCTCGGTGATCGCGCGAACCGACATTCTCGGCGTCTACAAGATTCCGGGGTTCGGCAAGAACACCAATCCGGACGACGTCGCGATCTCCTGCGCCAAGGACGGCTACAAGCAGACACGCGTGAACCGTAAGCCGATCGAGCCGGGCCGCGCCATCGAGACCGAGTGCTTCATGCAGAAGCTGTGACTCCTGCACGCTGCCAACAAAAAACGCCCCGCCGAAGCGGGACGTTTTGTTTTCGGCTATCAGACAACGTCAGTTGTCGAACTTCAGGTTCGCCGCCTTGATCACCGCGACGTAGCTCGCAATGTCGGCATCGATCATTTTGGTGAATTCCGCCGACGAAGTTCCGCCCGGGTTCACAGCCATGGCCTTCAGCTTGCCGTTCACCTCCGGATCGGCGATCGCCTTGCGGACCGCCGCCTCGACCTTGTCGACGATCGGCTGCGGCGTGCCGCGAGCGATGAAGAAACCGCTCCACAGCTTGGTGTTCACGTCCGGATAGCCAGCCTCGGCCATGCTCGGCACGTTTGGCAATTCCGGAGAGCGCTCGGAGCCCGTGACGGCAATCGCGCGCACCTTGTCCGCCTTGATCATCGGGATCGCGGGTGGCCCGTCCGAGATCGCAATCAGGGTCTGCCCCTGAATGACGCTCAGGATCATCTCGTTGCTGCTCTTGTAAGGGATCAGGGTGCCCGGCATGCCGCT
>JBFLYS010000067.1:0-7232 GCA_040756555.1 Pseudomonadota bacterium
CCGCCATTTCCATTTGCAGCCGTCATTGACGCCTCCCTTCGGCGCCGCACGACCGGCTACTTCCGGCCGCTCTGGTGGTGACGCCGGACCTTCATGCTCTCAAGGGAATGCGGCGCTGGCAAGAGCGCGCGCGAGTTCCGGTGCGCAAGTTCGTTGGGCAGCGAAATTTGCGCACGATCCGCATCCGCAGATTTACGCGGCGCACGGAACGCGCAAGTCGTTCGCGGGTTTTCCTGATGTCTCATCGCGCGCATTCGCCGCGGAAATTGTGTCAGTGACGCTGACGTTTAACTGTGACGCTCAGCGCAGGTGGCGGCCAGCGGCCGCCGGTTTTTCGCGCCCGAAGCGCGCGAGTGGGGCAAACGGTCGGCAGCCGCCGGTATGCGGCTGCCGACCGTGTCTTTGCGTGAGCGTCGGCCCAGATATGGGCCCTAGGTCCAAGGTTCCCGCGCCAAGCCGCCGTCATAACCTCCGCGCAAAGTGTTTTTGCACGGGAGAACGCGTTGCAAGAATCGTCCAAGACCGGCTGGCATGACCGATGCGCGCCGCTGTTGCTCTGCGCAATCTTGTCCGTCTTGTCCGCGCCGAGCGCCACACGCGCACAATCGGCAACACCGCAGCAGCAGCAACCCAAGACCATCGCGCCTAAGATCATGGCGCTGCCGGGCGTGCGCGCGTGGAACGGCGATCTCGACGGCATGGTCAAGCGCCGCATCGTGCGCGTCCTGATCCCGCACAGCCGGACCTTGTTCTTCCAGGACAAGGGCGAGGTGCGCGGCATTTCAGCGGAGCTCACGGCCGAATTCGAAACTTGGCTCAACAAGCGCTACGGCAAGAAACCTTTCAAGATTCACGTCGCGATCATCCCCACGCGCCGCGACGAACTGCTGTCGCAACTGCGCCAGGGCAAGGGCGACATCGTCGCCGCGAACCTCACAGTGACGCCCGAGCGCAGCGCCCTCGCCGATTTCGCCAAGCCGTGGGCGAGCGGCGTCAAGGAAATCCTCGTCACCGGCCCGGCCGCGCCAAGCGTCGCGACGCTCGACGATCTTCGCGGCAAGGAAATCCGGGTGCGCCACTCAAGCAGCTATTTCGAACATCTCACCGCGCTCAACGAGAAGATCGCCAAGGACGGCGGCGCGCCGATCAAGCTGACGCCGGCCGACGCGAACCTCGAAGACGAGGATACGATGGAGATGGTCTCCGCGGGTCTCCTGCCCTGGACCGTGGTCGACTCCCACAAGGCGAAAATCTGGGCCGGCATCCTCAAGGGCCTGACCGTGCGCGAGGACATCGCGTTCAACGAAGGCGGCGAGATCGCCTGGGCGTTTCGCAAGGACAGCCCGAAGCTAAAGAAGGAGCTGGAGGAGTTCGTCGGCGCGACCGCGGGCAAGTCCGATTTCAACGACATCGTGCGGCGCTACTACCGGGACGGAAAGACCATCCGCAACGCGCTCGCCGAGCCGGAAGCGGAGAAATTCCGCGCCCTGGTCAAATATTTCCAGAATTTCGGCGGCCGCTTCGCGATCGATCCCTATCTGCTCGCGGCGCAGGGCTATCAGGAGTCCGGCCTAAACCAGAACATGCGGATGAAGAGCGGCGCGGTCGGCATCATGCAGATCAAGCCGAGCACCGCTCGCGAGAAGATGATCGGCATCAAGGACGTGGTGACGCACGCCGAGGACAACATCCACGCCGGCTCGAAATATCTGCGCTATCTCGCCGATGCTTACATCGCCGATCCGGCGATCGACGAGATCAACCGCGTGCTGATGGCGCTCGCGGCCTACAACGCAGGCCCCGGCAACCTGAAGCGCTTCCGCGACAACGCAGCGAAGCACGGCTTCAACCCGAACGTCTGGTTCGGCAACGTGGAAACGGGCGCGGCGGCCATCGTCGGCCAGGAAACCGTGCAGTACGTCGGCAACATCTACAAATACTACGTCGCCTACTCGGTGCTGCTGCCGGTCGAGACCGCGAACGCGCAGGCAAAGCCCAAAACGCCTTAAGTGATTCACCGGATACGGATCGCGCCCGGAAATGCGTCAGGACCGTGGACGCTGCTGGCCTCTTCCACTCGGCGGCGGCACGACGAGTGTCTCGGATGGCCGCAGCAGACGCCCGTCCTGGGACCGAAGCTCCAGCTTTCTGACGGGCTTTCCGGTCTTGCGATCGACCAGTTGGAGATAGGTTTCCTTCGGATCGAAGAAATATTGCTCACCCCATTGGCGCAGCGCGACAAGCAGGGGAAAAAGATCGAGCCCCTTCTCCGTTAGGACGTATTCGCGGTACGCGCTGTCATCCGAGGCCGGCACGGTCTCGAGGATGCCGTGCTCCACCAGATTGCGAAGCCGCGCCGACAGGATGTTCTTTGCAAGGCCGAGGCTCTTCTGGAATTCGCCGAACCTCCGCAGCCCATTGAACGCGTCACGAACGATGAGCAGCGACCACCAGTCACCGATCGCATCGAGCGGCCGCGCAATAGCGCAGGGCGCGTCTTTATGACTCGTTCGTTTGACCAAGCCGGCCCGTCCTCCCAAACCTGACGGAGCTGCACGAACCGCGTCCGCGGTTGCATCGTACCGAAAATAATATGGTTGCAACATAAAACCGCGTTCGGTATAGCGCAACTGGTTTTAATTTGAAACCGGAATAGGACCTTTGCGCCATGCCCCCGTCTGCCGCGCCCGTGTCGGAAACCCGCCAAAACAGCCTTGCCCTCGGCGCCGTTTGCATCGCGGCCCTGATGTTCGGGCTCGAGATATCGAGCATCCCGGTCATCCTGCCGACGCTCGAAACCGTGCTCGGAGCCAGCTTCAAGGACATGCAGTGGATCATGAACGCCTACACGATCGCCTGCACGACCGTTCTGATGGCGACGGGCAGCCTGGCTGACCGCTTCGGGCGCAGGAGGGTTTTCGCTCTGGCCACCGCTGGCTTCGCCGTCACCTCGCTCATTTGCGGTTTGGCGCCCAGCGCCTTCGTCCTCATCATCATGCGGTTCCTGCAAGGCATGGCCGGCGGGGCGATGTTCATTTGCACCATCGCGGTGCTGTCGCATCAGTTCCAGGTGGGCTCAGAGCGTGCCCGCGCTTTCGCTCTCTGGGGCGTCATCGCCGGCATCGGCCTCGGCTTCGGCCCCATCATCGGCGGGCTCATCGTTGCACTCTCGACCTGGCAATGGGTGTTCCTGGTGCACGTGCCGCTGGCGGCCCTCGTCCTCGCCTTGACCTTCGCCGGAGTGAACGAGTCGCGCGACCCGGAAGCGAAACGGCTCGATCTCTTGGGGATCGTGACGCTCACCGCTGCTGTCTTCGGCCTCACCTACACCATCACGCAGGGCGCCGATCTCGGCTTTGCGAGCCCAACCGCGCTCGCGATCATCGCCGTGACGGCGGCAAGCCTCGTCGCCTTCGTCGCGGCCGAGCGCTTCGCGGCGCATCCGATGTTCGACTTCTCGGTGTTCAAGGTGCGCAATTTCACCGGAGCCATCTTCGGCTGCGTCGGCATGAACTTCAGCTACTGGCCGTTCATGATCTACCTACCGATCTATTTCACCATCGGTCTTGGGTATGACAGCAAGACAACCGGCCTCGTGCTGCTCGCTTATACGTTGCCGTTTCTGGTGATGCCGCCGATCGCACAATATCTGCTGGTGCGCTATCACGCGCGCCGCGTCATCCCCCTTGGCCTCTTCACCATCGGTCTCGGCTTCATCCTGATGCGGCTCGGCAGCGGCGTGACAGAGCCCAGCGGGCTGACCCTGTTGCCGGGTGCGCTTGTCTCCGGCATCGGCATCGGCCTCACCAACACGCCCGTGACCGACACGACGACAGGTTCGGTTTCGGCCGACCGCTCCGGCATGGCGTCCGGCATCGATACCAGCGCCAGGCTGATCGCGCTCGCGATCAACATCGCGGTGATGGGCTTCGTCCTGGTGGAAGGCGTGTTGGCCACTCTCAAGAGCGTGCTGCCGAGCCTCGGCGCGGCGCAACTGCGTGTGCTCGCCGAACGCATCGCTGCCGGCAACGCAACGTCCGCGCCGGAGTTGTCGGACGCCATCGTCCATCAGGCGCTCACCAACGGTTTCGGATGGGTCATGCTCTACGGCGGCATCGGTGTCTGGATGTTGGCGGCCATGAGCTTCCTCATCTTCAACGTCCGATCGGTCTCGCAGGCGAAGGTTCGGTGCCCGAATTGAAGTCCCTGCATTCGACCGGGCGCGGCGCCGATGTAAGTATCAGTACGGAGGCAGCCCACGCGACACGATCGCTTCCGTTGCGCTTGGCACGATGCCTTCTCCGCTCACACCGCGTCAGGAAAATCCTGTCCTGTTCCCGTCCTCTTAATTTTGAGCCGTCAGATTAACGCCGCCGTCCGGGTCCGCAGCTTACGATCGGACCTGCGTCGGTGGGGAGCAAAGTGAGTGACTGGGGACTGTCATGGTGACGTTTGGACGCCGAGAGGCGTATTCGTACAGTGCGCCGCGCAAATCGCGGGACTCGCGCACCGCGACACGCAAGAAATTGGGTTCGACGGCATGGATCCGGCCGGACGGCGGATTTTCGGTGCGGGCTTGCACCCTCGTCGATCTGTCCGACACCGGCGTTAAAATCTCCATCGACTCGCCGCACACGGTGTCGGAGCATTTCAGCCTACTGCTCTCCCGCGAAGGACGCGCAAAGAAGTGTCGCGTGAAGTGGCGGCGCGGCTCGCAGATCGGCGCGATGTTCGTTTGAGCGTGATCTAATGGGCAATAGCCGGGCCGTTCATCCTTCGAGGCCGTGCTTCGCACGCCACCTTAGGATGACGGATTGAGAGCGAGTCCGATTCTATTTCAAAGGCCCTGCCCTAGAACCTTGGAATATCCGGGAACGCCACCTTACCCGCGTGGATATGCATGCGGCCCAACTCGGCGCAGCGGTGCAGCTTCGGAAACACCTTCCCGGGGTTGAGCAGGCCTTGTGAATCGAACGCGCATTTCAATCGCTGCTGCTGATCGAGATCGATCTCGGTAAACATCGCGGGCATCAGGTCGCGCTTCTCGACGCCGACGCCGTGCTCGCCGGTGAGTACGCCGCCGACCTCGACGCAGAGTTTCAAAATCTCGGAGCCGAACTCTTCGGTCTTTTCCAGTTCGCCCGGCACGTTGGCGTCGTAGAGAATGAGCGGGTGCAGGTTGCCGTCGCCGGCGTGGAAGACGTTGGCGACCTTGAGGCCATAGTGCTCCGACAATTCGCGGATGCGCTTGAGCACCAGCGGCAGCTTCGCGCGGGGGATGGTGCCATCCATGCAGTAGTAATCCGGCGAGATGCGGCCGACCGCCGGAAACGCCGCCTTGCGTCCGGCCCAGAACAGCACGCGCTCCGCCTCGGAGGTCGAGACCTTGCAGGACACCGCGTTGCAGGAGCGCGCGATCTGGTCGACGCGCTCGATCAGATGATCGACCTCGGCCTTGGGGCCATCCAGTTCGACGATCAGCAACGCCTCGACATCGAGCGGGTAGCCGGCGTGGACGAACTCCTCCGTCGCGTGGATCGCGGGCTTGTCCATCATCTCCATGCCACCGGGGATGATGCCCGCGCCGATGATACGCGAGACGCATTCGCCGGCGTCTTCGGAGCTTGGAAAGCCGACGAGCACCGCGCGCGCGGTCTCCGGCTTCTTCAGGATGCGGACGGTGACTTCGGTGACGACGCCGAGCAGACCTTCGGAGCCGGTGACGATGCCGAGGAGGTCATAGCCTCCCGCATCGAGATGCTTTCCGCCGAGGCGCAAAATCTCGCCGGTCATCAGCACCATCTCGATGCCGAGGATGTTGTTGGTCGTCATGCCGTATTTCAGGCAATGCACGCCGCCGGAATTCTCCGCGACGTTGCCGCCGATGGTGCAGGCGATCTGCGACGACGGATCGGGCGCGTAATAGAAGCCCTGGTCCGCGACGGCGTTGCTGACCGAGAGATTCGTGACGCCCGGCTCGACCACCGCCACTCTATTGTCGAAATCGATCTCGCGGATGCGGTTGAACTTGGCCATACCGAGCAGGACGCCGTCCTCAAGCGGCAGCGCGCCGCCCGACAGCGAGGTGCCCGCCCCGCGCGGCACCACCTTGATGCCGTTATCGTGACAGAACTTCAGCACCTCGGAGACCTGCTCGGTGGTCTCCGGCAGCACCACGACCATCGGGAGCTGGCGATAGGCGGTGAGCCCGTCGGACTCATAGGGCCGCATCTCGCGCTCGGAATCGATGACGCCCTCGCCCGGCACAATGTCGCGCAAGGCCGCCACGATTTCGGCGCGCTGGCCCAATACGGCCTCGTCTGCGGCTGGCATTTGAACGGACATTGCGGCTCCGGCGTTCGCACCTTGAGATGGTTCCAAGGTCATTGTACATCGGCCCGATCCGTGCAGAAAATGGCTTATGGGGCACGCGACAAGGAGCGATCGGAAATGAAAAAGCTGGCATTGGCCGTGGTGGTTCTCGCCGCCGCAACCGGGATGGCGAAGGCCCAGGATCTCGCCGCGGGCGAACAGTCGTTCCGCAAGTGCCTGCCCTGCCACGCCGTGGGCGAGGACGCGCGCAACAAGATCGGCCCGATCCTGAACGGGCTCGACGGGCGCAAGTCCGGCACCGCCGAGAACTACAATTACAGCGAGGCCAACAAGAAGGCCGACATCACCTGGAACGAGGCCTCGTTCAAGGAATACATCCAGGCCCCGGCGGCGAAGGTGCCCGGCACCAAGATGGCGTTCGCGGGGATCAAGAACGAGAAGGAGATCGGCGATCTCTGGGCGTATCTGAAGCAGTTCAAGGCGGACGGGAAGACGCAGTAGCTCTCCTCGTTATTCTGTCATCTCTATCGATGCGTCATGGCCGGGCTTGTCCCGGCCATCCACGTTTTTGGGACGCAGCAAGAAAGTAAGACGTGGATGCCCGGCACAAGGCCGGGCATGACGCTGTGAGAGCTTGCGCAACACATCCACCACCTTCACGGCATGACAGCCTAATGACACGCGGGCACGGCGGCGCCACCCCAACCGCATTCATCCCGCAGTGCAAACCGTCACAAAAATTGAACGCAACCATTTCCCGACTTCGGCGTTCTTATGCGCGGGCTTGGGGGAGCACCGCGCGTATTCCCTTGAGTTCCGTCGTTGTTTTGTGGCCGGAAAGGCCAAACGCCAGAGGTGGACCCTGACGCACACATTCAAGATCGGAATTGAAGAAGAAT
>JBFLYS010000067.1:7332-11247 GCA_040756555.1 Pseudomonadota bacterium
TTATGCGCGGGCTTGGGGGAGCACCGCGCGTATTCCCTTGAGTTCCGTCGTTGTTTTGTGGCCGGAAAGGCCAAACGCCAGAGGTGGACCCTGACGCACACATTCAAGATCGGAATTGAAGAAGAATATTTCCTCGTGGATGCGGACACCAAGGCGGTGGCGCGCTCGATGCCGAAGGCATTCCTCGAGGCCGCCAAGAAGGCGACGGCCGATCAAGTAATGGGCGAATTCCTGCAATCGCAGATCGAGGTGCGGACGCTGCCGCACACCGACATCAAGACCGCGCGCGAGGAATTGCGGCATCTGCGGCAGACGGTCGCGAAGATCGCCGCCGAGCACGGACTTGCCATTCTTGCGGCCGGCACGCACCCGACCGCGGACTGGGGCCGCTCGCGTCAATCCGAGGGCGAACGCTACGACGAGGTGATGGACGATCTGCAAATGATCGGTCAGCGCAACATGCTGTGCGGGCTGCATGTGCATGTGGAGCTGCCGGATCCGGACGACCGCGTCGACGTGATGACGCGGATGATGCCCTATCTGCCGCTGTTCGTGGCGCTCGGCACGTCGTCGCCGTTCTGGAATTCGCGGGCCACAGGGCTGAAGGGCTATCGCCTCGCGGCCTACGACGAATTGCCGCGCACGGGCGTGCCGGAGCTGTTCCGCACCAAGGACGAGTACGAGGCTTACGTCGATGCGCTGGTGAAGGCCGGCGTGATGAAGGACTCGAGCTACATCTGGTGGTCGATGCGGCCGTCGCAGAAGCATCCGACGCTGGAGCTTCGCGCGCCGGACGTGCCGACGCTGGTGGACGATTCCATCGCGATCGCCGCGCTGTGGCGCTCGCTGGCGCGGCGGCTCACCTTCAATCCACAACTCAACGCGGACATCAACGCGGTGGGCCGCGCGGTCGTGGTCGAGAACAAGTGGCGCGCGCAGCGCCATGGTGTCACCGGCACGTTCGTCTGCGATCACGGCGCGGTCACAGTGGCCGACTGTCTCGATCAGGTGATCGAGGAAACCGCGGAGCATGCGGAGGCGCTCGGCTGTCTTGCGGCGGTGAAGCGCTGCCGCACCATCGTCGGCGGCGGCACCTCGGCCGACGCGCAGATGTCGGTGTACGAGACGCATCGCAAGAAAAGCGAGAACCGCGCGCAGGCGCTTCAGGCGGTATCGGACTGGATCGCGGTGGCGACGTTGCAGTAAGCAAGTCTCTGACTTTGCAAACTTTGTCGTCCCCGCGAACGCGGGGGCGACAGCGGAGCGAGCTAAGCGACTTCCTCAGGCATCGCCGTTTGCACCACAAGCCCGCGCGCCCGCGCATCGACGACGCCGAGGCCGCGCAGCGCGATCAGCGTGAGCGCCTGCACGGATTCCTTCGCACGGGCCGCGTCATCCCCAGCGTCGGGCGCGAGCGGGCCGATCAAACCTTCCAGCAAGGCGCCGACCACCGCGGGTGCGGACAGCGCCGCATCCTGCTCCGGCAGATGGCCGCCTTCGATCGCTGAGCGGATGCGCGTCTCGATCTCGGCCACGAACTCCTTCCGGTAACGAAGCCGCACGCTCTCGACCTCGGCATCGACCGGCTCGGCCATCACGGCCCACGACAGACGGCGGCGGCGCAATGCGCGGGCGGCGAATGTCGTGAGTGCGGCGGCCAGCGCCGACAGCGGACCGGGTGCGGCGTCCGCCGCGCGGCGGACCATCTCGATCTCGCGCTCGGAGACGCTCGCGATCAGCGCGCCGACGAGGTCGGTCTTGCCGGGGAAGTAGCGATAGACGGTGCCGGCGGCGATGCCGGCGCGGGCCGCTACGGGTGCGATCTGGACCGCGGTCATGCCGCCCTCGCCCGCGGCGTCGCGGGCGGCGGCGACAATGCCGTCCTGCCGGGCGGCAAGACGGCGGACGACATTTTCCGTGCGGCGATAGGCCATTGAGGAAAGGATGAATACTGATTCGCAGAAAAAGTGAATAGAGATTCAGTCCGGGTCACCGGTTGCTTAGAGGAAGAAAGCTGGGTCCCCGGTCTGCGGAGCGTCACTTCCCCGGCCCTCGCTTCGCTCGGCCGAGGTCGCGCCGCACCGCGCCCGGGACACGAGAGCGGAGGATGTGTTGAGAGAAAGAACGCGCTACCGCGTCTTCGACCGCAACAGATCGAGCGCGATCTTCAGGTTCGACGGATCGGGCTTCAGTTCGCCCGCATGAATGCGGCGCGTGACCTCACACATCGTCTCGTTCGCCGGAGTCGGGATACCACGCTTCTTCCCCTCCTCCACCACGAACCCGTTGATCAGATCGACCTCGCTGAGCCGCCCCTTCATGTGGTCCTGCAACGTCGTGTTGGCGCCGCGGCCGGGGCCGATGTCGTGGTTCACCTTGTCGATCAGCTTCTGGAGAAGATTGTTGGTGCCTTCGATCTCCTGCTTGGTGAGGCCGAAGATCGGCACGACCGGATGGCCGAGCGCCTGACCGATCCGAAGCGACTCCGAGCCGAGTTGCATCATCAGCTCCGACATGCCCTCGGGCTGCTTGTCTGCCAATTCACCGCCGGTCATCGCGATGGTGCCGAGCGTCATCGAGTTGAGCACGAGCTTCATGTATTTCGCGGCAAGGATGTTTTGCGTGATCTCGACCTTGCCGGCGTGGCGCAGGATGGAAGCCACCTCCTCGATGCGGTTTGCCGTCGAGGGATGGAAGCTGCCGAGCGCGAACCAGGTGCGGTCCGGCGCGGTGTTGCGTTTGATCTCTCCCGGCACGAAGCAATAGGACGACAATTCCGGCGTGCAGCCGAGCGTGCGCGAGGGACCGACCACATCGGCGATGATCGCCGCCGTCATCGCGTTCTGCATGCCGATCAGGAACCCGTCGTCCTTCAGATACGGCTTGATCAGTTCGCAGTGCCAGCGCGTGTCGTAGGCTTTCGTGACGAGGAACACGACATCGAACTTCTCATGCATCGAGGCGAGATCGCAGAGATGGTGCGCACGCACCTTGGCATGGATCTCACCTTGACGCAGCGTCACATGCAGCCCGTTGGCGCGCATCGCCTCCACATGCGCGGGCCACTGGTCGATCAGCACCACGTCGAGGCCCGCGTTGGTGAGATCGGCGGCGAGGCAGGAGCCGTTCGCGCCGGTGCCGAGAACTGCGATTTTCTTGTTCATGAGACTTCCAAGTGTAGAGACGTGCAGCGGAATCGTATCACTCCGGCCTCAGATTGTACTGCTTGATGAGCTTCGCCATCGCGTCGATGTCTTCGTGGACGAACTTCGCGAAGGCCTGCGGCGTTTCGACGATGCTGACGTAGCCAAGTTCTTCGAACCGCCGTTTGACCTCCGGCGAATTCACCGCCTGAGCGATCGCGGCTTGCAGCCTGTCGCGGATCACGAGCGGCGTGTTCGCGGGCAGCATCAGCCCGTGCCACGTCGTGACCTCATAGCCCGGCAGCGTTTCGGCCACCGTCGGCATGTCCGGGAGATAGGGAATGCGCTGCGCCGAAGAGACGGCGAGGCCGGCGAGCTTGCCTTCGTCGACAAAGGGTTTTGCGGTCGTGTAGGGCGAACCATAAATGTCGGTGACGCCGGAAAGGATCGAGGCGAGCGCCGGCCCGCCGCCGTTGTAGGGCACGTGCACCATGTCGATCTGCGCCTGTGCCTTCAGGACTTCGGTAACGATGAAGGTCGCAGCGCCGATGCCGCCGGAGGCATAGTTCAGCTTGCCCGGCTCGGCCTTCGCTTTCGCGATCAGTTCCTTCAGCGTTTTCACGCCGACCTTGGGATGCGCAAGGATGATGTAGAACGCGGATGCAAAGCGGCCGACCGGGACGAAGTCCTTCTCCAGGTCGTAGCTCAAGTTCTTGTAGAGCGTGTGGCTGAACGCGTGGTTCGCGTTGGCCTGAAGGACCGTGTAGCCGTC
>JBFLYS010000068.1:0-11025 GCA_040756555.1 Pseudomonadota bacterium
ACAAGCCCGGCGATGACAGTGGAGTTTGGTGCGCGACTGAAGCGACGCCGTTCTTCGAACGGCTATGCCCGGCGATGACGTGGAGAGAACGGTGGTTATGGGTCCCCGCCTTCGCGGGGACGACAACGGAGCAAGCGACGGCGCTACTTCGCCGCGGTCATCTCGTCGCGCACGGCCTTCACGGCCTTGATGATGTTCTGATAGCCCGTACAGCGGCAGAGGTTCGACGACAGAACGTCGAGCAACTCGTCGTCGGCGATGTTCGGCCGCTGCTCAAGCGTGTTCGTCGCAAGCATCAGGAACCCCGGCGTACAGAAGCCGCATTGCAGGCCGTGGTGCGCCATGAACGCACGCTGAAGCGGATGCAGCGTGCCGTTCTTGGCCAGCCCCTCCACTGTGCGGATCGACTTGCCGTTTGCCTGCACCGCGAACATCAGGCACGAGCGCACCGTCTCGCCGTCGAGGATCACCGTGCAGGCGCCACAGACGCCGTGCTCGCAGCCGATGTGCGTGCCGGTGAGCCCGCAGTCCTCGCGGATCGCATCGACCAGCGTCTTGCGCGGCTCGACACGGATAGAGTGCTTGCTGCCGTTGATGGTCAGCGTGATGTCGGTCTTCTCGGTCATCACAGGCCCTTCGGCAGATGCATGCCGAACTTCTCGCGCACCAGCCGCTCCACCTCCGGTGTGGGACGAACCTCCTGCGGGAACGTATCCCTGCGGCCGAACGGCTTGCAGGCGTCGATGACGACGCGGGCGTTGCGCGGGTCTTTCTCGGAGTAAGCCATCGGATCAAGCGCCGACGACCAGCAGCCACGCAGGATCTCCAGCCCCTCGCGCGGATCGCAGCGCGTGCACATGGCCCAGATCACCTTGTCCATGTCGGCGGGATTGATGTCCTCGTCCACGACGACGACGAAACGGTTCACGTAGGCGCCCGCGTGGCACTGCGAGGCGATCAGGCCCGCCTGCTTGGCGTGACCGGCGTACATCTGCTTGATCGCCACGGTGAGCCAGAGCCGCGAACCGCCGGCCGCATGCGACCACACACCCTTCACCTCGGGCACGCCCGCGGCCTCGAGCTGGTTCCACACCGCGCCGGAGCGGTACGAGCCGCGATAGAACGAGTCGTCATCCGGCGGAATGCCGGGGATCGCGCCGAGCAGAATCGGGTTGTCGCGATACATCATCGTTTCGATGCGGATCACCGGCTCCTGCTTCAAGCCGCCGGCGTAATAACCCGTCCATTCGCCGAGCGGACCTTCGTCGCGCTTGTCGTTCGGATGGATGAAGCCCTCGAAGGCGATCTCGGCATGGGCCGGGATCGGCAGGCCGGTTTTCGGTCCGTAGATCACCTCGACCGGCTCGCCGAGCAGGCCGCCCGCCGCGTCGTACTCGTTCTTGCCGTGCGGGATTTCGAGGCCGGCGATCATGAACAGCGCCGGATGCATGCCGCAGACCACGGCGACAGGGCACGGCTCACCGCGCTCGAAATACTTCTTCTGGATCATGTCGCCGTGCTTGCCCTTCGAGCACATCACGGTCGCGACGTTCTTCTCGTGGGCCTGCACGCGATAGGCGCCGTAGTTGATCCAGCCGGTGTCCGGGTCCTTCATGACGACCATGTCGCCGGTGCCGATGTAATAGCCGCCGTCGTGCTCGTGCCAGCGCGGGATCGGAATCTTGAACAGATCGATGTCGGCGCCGGTCTTGACGTTCTCCAAGAGCGCACCGGTCTTCACCTCGACCGGAGGAATGGTCTTGGCTTCCTTCATGTAGCGCCGCCAGTGGCGCACCAGCTCGATCTCCGTGCCGGTGGGCGGATTGCCCATCGTCATGTTGATGCGAGGGATCGAGGTCAGGATGTTCGCGAGGATGCGATGACCCTTCGGATAACCGGGAATGTCATCGAACAGCACGGCCTGGTTGCCAGTACGGCGCTGGTAAATATCGACGATGCAGCCGATCTCGCGCTCGCGCTCGGCGCCGCTGATGTGCTTGATCTCGCCGGCAGCGTCCATCTCGGCAAGCCACACACGCAAATCCTGTTTCGATGCGTTGGTGGCGCGCGGGTCGACGTTTTTGTTCATGACGGCATTCCAGTTTTGCCGAAGCGCAGTATACGCCCGGCGGCCAGGGGAAAGCGACAAATTGGCAGTCGCCAGCACGGAACCGCAGCGCTAGCCTTCGATCGAATTTGATTCTGGAAGGGGGCTCCCATGCGCATTGTTTCAGTCGCTTTGTTGCTTGTCGCTTCGCTCGCACTGGGCGGTTGTTTCGAAGGCAAGCAGGGACCGACCGGTCCGGCAGGCCTTGCAGGCAGCCCCGGACCGAAGGGCGACAAGGGCGATCCCGGTGATCGCGGCCCCGCTGGTCCTGCCGGCCCTGCGGGCGCGCGCGGCGATGCGGGTGCCGCAGGCGCTGCCGGTGCGGCGGGTCCCGCAGGCCCAGCGGGCGCAGCCTCCGGCCGCGTCGTGACCTGCACGGGCGCGACCTGCGCCGTGAAGTGCAACGCCAACGAGGTCCTGGTGTCCGCGCGCGTCGCGCCGGAAGGCGGCGCATGCAAGTTCACCGGCGCCAGTTCGGCAGATTGCGAAGCCAGCGGCGAGGCCAAGGCTTACGGCTTCTGCGCGACCGCAAACTGAATGGCGGCGAACTGAACAGCGGCGGAGCGATCCTCGCATCCCGATCAACGCTTCTTGTTGGCGTCGAGGATCGCTTTCAGCTTCTGCGGCGTCACCGGCAACGCGGTGATCGCGCCGGGAATGCCGATCGCATCGTCGATGGCGTTGGCGATCGCGCCGCCGACGCCGTTGATGCCGCTCTCGCCCGCGCCCTTGATGCCGAGCGGATTGATCGGCGACGGGTGATCCTCGGTCAGCAGGATTTCGAGGTCCGGCGTCTCCTTCACGGTCGGCAGCAGATAGTCGGCGAAGGTGACGGCGAGCGGATCGCCGTTCTCGCTGTAGGTGAACTCCTCGAGCAGCGCGCCGCCGAGACCCTGCACGAAGCCGCCGGCGATCTGACCCTTCACCAGCATCGGATTGATCGCGCGGCCGACGTCATAGGCGATGACATAGCGCTCGACCTTCACGCCGCCGGTGTCGGGATCGACCTTCACCACCGCGAGATGATCGCCGTAGGGGTAAACCTGATGGTCGGCGTAGTACCAGCCTTCGGCTGAGAGGTTCGGCTCGCGGTTGCCGCGCACCTTGGAGTGCGGCAGGAGCGCCGCGGAAATCTGCCCGAGCGTCATCGACGGGCCGCCCTTGCGGTCGGTGCGGATCACCTCGCCGTTGACGATGTCGAGCGACGAGACCGGCGCCTGCATCAGCTCGGCGGCCATATCGAGCGCCTTCTCGCGGACCTTCAGCGCCGCGACGCGCGTCGCCGACGCCGTCATCACGGTGGCGCGCGAAGCGTGCGCGCCGATGCCTTGCTCGATGCGCTCGGTGTTGCCGTGGGTGACGCGCATCTTTTTGTAATCGGTGCCGAGACATTCGGCGGCGACCTGCCCCATCACGGTCTCAAAACCCTGCCCGATCGACGCGCCGCCGGTGATGACCTCGACGTGCCCCGCGGTGTCGACCTGGATGCGCACGCCGTCGGCGGGGCCAAGGCCCGCCTTCTCGACGAACATTGCAAGACCCACGCCAACCATCTCGCCTTTCGCACGGCGGGCGGCGAGTTCCTTGTTCAGCTTCTCCCACTCGACATATTTCATCAGCTTGTCGAGCAGCAGGTGATAGTCGCCGGAGTCGAAGTGGATTTCCTCGCCGAGCGCCTCGAGCGGGCGCTTGAACGGCATCTCCTTGACCGTCACCGCATTGATCTTGCGGACCTCGATGCGGTCGAGCTTGAGCTGATGCGCGATGGCGTCGATCAGCTTCTCGCGCACGAAGGTCGTCTCGAAGCGGCCCGGCGCGCGGTAGGTCGCGGCTGGCGTCTTGTTGGTCAGGCGGAAGTGGCAATGTGCACGGTAGGCGCCGGGCACGCGATACGGCCCCGGCAGCACGCCGCAGGTCATCATCGCGACGCGCGTGGCGTGGGTGCGCACGTAAGCGCCGTTGTCGTGATGGATGACATCGTCGATGGCGAGGATCTCGCCCTTGTCGGTGCAGGCTGCCTTGATGTGGTGGTGCTGGTTGCGCGAGTGGTTCGCGGCAATCAGATGTTCGCGCCGGTCCTCGATCCATTTCACCGGACGGTCGAGGCGCAGCGCCGCCGCGCAGACCAGAATGTCCTCGGGATAGATTTCGCCGCGGATGCCGAAGCCGCCGCCGACGTGCGACTCGTAGCAGTTCACCGACGACGGCGGACGATTGAGCATCCGCGCGATCAGGTCCTTGTTCCGGTGCGGCACCTTGGCCGCGCCGTGCAACTCAAGCTGATCGCGTGAGGCGTCGTAGCGGCCGATGGAGCCGCGCGTCTCAAGCGGCACACCGGAGTGCCGGCCGCTGGTGAGCTTCAATTCGACGATGTGCGGGGCGGATTTGAACACCGCATCGACGTCGCCGTAACCCTGCGTGAGGAATGCGGCCTCGGTCTGCTTGCCCGGCGAGAACTCGCCGAGCGGATCGCGTGCATCGAGGATCGGCGGAAGCTCCTCGATGGTCACCTCGACGAGATCGGCGGCGTCCTCGGCGATATAGGGGTCTTCCGCGAACACTGCGGCCACCGGATCGCCGACGTAGCGCACTTTGCCGACGGCCAGCACAGGCTGGCGATACGGCGCGAGCTTTTCGATCGTGCCCTCGCGAAAATCGATCGGGCCGATGTCGGGAATGTCATCGGCGGTCCAGACCGCGACGACGCCGGGCAGCGCCTTCGCGGCGCTGGTGTCGATGGAGACGATCTTGCCGTGCGCATGGTTCGAACGCACGACGCGCATGTGGAGCTGGCGCGGGAAGTTGATGTCACCCGCGAAGCGGCCGCGGCCCGTCACCAGCGGCGGATCTTCCAGCCGCTCGACCGGCATGCCGATCCATTTGGTGGCGCCCGAATTGTCGTTCATCACGCGGCCTCGCTCAGCGCGCGGATCACGAGCGTGCGCACAAGATCGCGGCGATAATTTTGGGGAATGCTGGCGTCTTCGAGCGGGTCGATGGCTTTCGCGGCGGCTTCGCCGGCGGCAGTGAACGCATCCACCCCTGGCGCCTTGCCCGCAATCGCGCTTTCAGCGGCCGCAATTCTGCGGGGTGAGGCTTCCGCGCCGCCGACCGCGACGCGCGGCTCGGCGATCTTTCCGTCCTTCACCTGATAGGCGACCACCGCCATCGCGAAGGCGAAATCGCCTGCGCGGCGGTTGAACTCGACGAAGCCCGTGCGTGTGTCTGCCGAAAGAAGCGGCAATCGCACCTCGGCGAGCAACTCGTCCTCCGCGAGCGCGGTCGTCATGATGCCTTGAAAGTAGTCTTTCGCCGCGATCGTGCGCGTGCCGCGTGCCGACTTCGCGATCATCTCGGCGTCAAGCGCCGTAGCGACCGCGCACCACTCGGACGCCGGGTCGGCGTGGGCGAGGCTGCCGCACATGGTGCCGCGCGTGCGGATCGGATGGTGGGCGATGTGCTGCACCACTTTCGCGAGAAGCCTGCCGAGTGCGCCCGGCTCCGGCGGCGTCTCGAAGGCGGCGTGACGCACCCGCGCGCCCACGCAGAGCCTGCCGCCCTCGACCGCGAGTCTGTCCAGTCCGGCAACACCGTTGATATCGACCAGATGCCGGGGCCGCGCGAGGCGGAACGCCATCGTGGGCACCAAACTCTGCCCGCCGGCCAGCACCCGGCCATCCTCCGGCGCGACCCTCGCCAGCACGGCGAGTGCTTCTTCAATGGTCTTGGGAGCGTGGTAGGAAAACGGCGCGGGCTTCATACGCACGGAGCATACGGGGCGCTCGAATACGCTTCAATGTTAGCCCGCAGCAGACATGCTACCTATGCGTTCCGGTCTGCGGACCGATAGGGGCATTCCTGCTACGACATGCCGCAAAGCTAGCATCTGGGAGGGACAAAAATGGCTGACGAAATTCTGGTGAAGCAGGACGGGCCGATCCTGCGGATCACGATCAACGCACCGGACCGCGGCAACGCCGTCACCGACGACATGGTGCGGACGCTGACGCGCACGATCAACGAAGCGGGCAAGACCTCCGACATCGTCGTGCTGCGCGGCGCGGGCAAGGACTTCTGCATCGGCCGCCACGGCATGGGCGCACGACCCACCCCTGAGCCCACCGCTTACACGCGGCGCAATTTCTCGGACGTGGTGTTCGATGCCTACGGCGCGATGCGCAACTGCCCGATCCCGATCATCGCCGTGGTGCAGGGCGGTGCGCACGGCTTCGGCTGCGCGATTGCCGCCGCCTGCGACATCACCATTGCGAGCGACAAGGCGAGCTTCTCGGTGCCGGAGATGGCGCACCAGATCATGCCGACGATGGTGATGTCGTCGTTCGTCGATCGCGTTCCGCGCAAGGCGATGGCGTATCTCGTGTATTCGATGTTCGAGGTGTCGCCCGAGCGCGCACTCTCTTACGGCATCGTCAGCGACGTGGTGCCGGCCGCACAACTCGACGCGCACGTGGACAAGCTCACCGACGCGATGCTGAAGGCGCCGCGCGTCTCGCTCACCGCCGCGAAGGAATACGTCCGCACCGCGCCGGACATGTCGACGCCGGGCGCTATCGAATACGCGCGCAATCTGCATGCCGTCATCAACGCTGCGGATGAGATCAGGAAGCCGCGCTAGCAACACGCACCGTCATGGCCGGGCTTGTCCCGGCCATCTCGCTTATGGAGGCAGGGTGCCCGCCTAAGCGAGATGCCCGGCACAAGGCCGGGCATGACAGCGGAGCGGGTTGTGCGGTCTGAGTTTTCAGGAAAAGCAAAATGAAAGTCTTTATTTTCGACCTGCTCCCTTACGGAAAACATTTCGATCAATACAAAGAGTCGAAATATCTCCCCTACCCGCTGCCGAGCGATCACTACGACCGCGACATTGCCGCGCTCACTTACGAGCAGCATCTCCAGTGCTGGGAAGAGATGGACAAGCTCGGCTTCGATGGGGTGGGTCTGAACGAACATCACACCACGCCGCACGGCCTGATGAACTCGCCGAACATGATGGCGGCGGTCGGCGCGCAGCGAACCAAGAAGCTGAAGTTCCTGATGCTCGGCAACCTCGTGCCGCTGCACAATCCGCTGCGCATCGCCGAAGAACTCGCGATGGCCGACACGCTGTCGCACGGGCGCATCCTCTCGGGCTTCGCCCGCGGCGTGCCGCGCGAATACAACGTCTACGGCGTGCCGATGGCGGAATCGCGTGCGCGCTTCGAGGAAGCGGTCGACATCATCCTGAAGGCCTGGACCGAGCCGACGTTCTCCTATGAGGGCAAGTTCTGGTCGTACAAGGACATCGCGATCTGGCCGCGGCCCTATCAGCAGCCGCATCCGCCGGTGTGGGTGCCGTTCACCGGCTCGAAGGAGACGATCGAGTGGGCCGGCAAGCACAACTTCAGCGCGGTCATCCCCGATCATCACCGCGGACTGACGCAGGACATCGTCGGCTATTACGCCAAGCAACTGAAGGCAAATGGCAACACGATCACGCCGGAGCACATCTGCTTCTTCACCGACGCCTATGTGGCCAAGGATCGCGAGACCGCGATCAAGGAATACAGCCCGTTCTATCTCTACTTCGTGCACACGCTCTGGCACCACGGCTCGCTGGAGAAGGCGTCGTCGCCGAAGGGCACCGGCTATCTGTCATCGGCGTCGATGGATTACATCAAGCCCGAGAACCGGGTTGGCGTCGGCGTCGATCGTGAAGGCATGCAGAAGACCACGATGGCCGACATCGAGCGCAAGGTCGACAGTGGGGAACTGTCATGGGGCTCGCCCAAGGACGTCGCGGACAACCTGATCGAGGGCGCGGAACGCATGGGCGCCAACAGCCTGCTCATCAACATGAACGTCGGCGCCATGGCGCACGACGTGTTCCTGGAACAGATCCGCCGGTTCGGGAAGGACGTGCTGCCGCGGTTGCAGGCGCATCAGGTGAAGAAGGTGCCGGCGGCGGGTTGAAGCGTTCTCGGCTTGTCGAACGGCGCGGAACTGCGTAAAAAAGCGCCAGCATCAAGAGTTGGGCGCGGCCCGACGCCAACCTGCTTTCCGAGCAAGGTGGCGCTCCCTGAAGGGAGGATGTGGCCGAACCGGCAACCAAACGGGTTCAGTCACACACTCGGTCTGGCGCCTCAAGGCGCAGGACCGGACAATGCCGATCAAAATTCCCAATAATCTACCCGCACGCGCCGTGCTGGAGGCGGAAGGCGTCATGGTGCTGGCCGAGGCCGACGCCATGCGTCAGGACATCCGGCCGATGCGCATCGGCCTGCTCAATTTGATGCCGAACAAGATCAAGACCGAGACGCAGTTCGCGCGGCTGCTCGGCGCCTCGCCGCTGCAGGTCGAGCTCTCCCTCGTCAAGATCACCAGCCACGTCCCACGCAACACGCCGACCGAACACATCATCTCGTTCTATCGCGATTGGGCCGACATCCGCGCCGAGAAGTTCGACGGCTTCATCATCACCGGCGCGCCGGTCGAAACCCTGCCGTTCGAAGACGTGAGTTACTGGGACGAGTTGCGCCGTATATTCGATTGGACACAGACCAACGTGCACGGCACTTTCAACATCTGCTGGGCTGCGCAGGCTGCCGTGCATCACTTCCACGGCATGAAGAAGTACCCGCTGGCGCAGAAAATGTTCGGCGTCTATCGGCACCGCAATCTCTTTCCCGCGTCGCCCTACCTGCGCGGCTTCTCCGACGATTTCTCGATTCCCATATCGCGCTGGACCGAGGTGCGGCGCACGGACATTCCGGCCGGCAGGGACTTGCGCGTGCTGATGGATTCCGACGAGGCGGGCCTGTGCCTGCTCGACGATCCGCAGCATCGCGCGCTGCACATGTTCAATCATATTGAGTACGACACCGAATCACTCTCCGACGAGTACTTCCGCGACGTCGCAGCGAACAAGCCGATCGCGCTGCCGGGCAACTATTTCCCGCACGACGACCCGCAGGCGAAGCCGCTCAACCACTGGCGCAGCCACGCGCATCTGTTATTCGGCAACTGGATCAATCAGATTTACCAGACGACCCCGTTCGACGTGCGCGAAATCGGCGTTGCATCGACGGATTGGGGGGCGCCCTCGCACTCCGCGGCGGCGGAGTAAGGCGCTTGTCCCGGGAGCGGTAGAGCGCGCCACAAGCGTGTTCACGCGCGTCTTCGGGCGCGCATTGCGTTGCACCGCAGGTGCGGAACCACGGTTGTCTCGATCAGCACAAACGGCGCGCGGGAGCTTGGACCCCGGGTCTGCACCGCTCCGCCATAGGCCGCCTTCGGCAGCCGTAAGTATGCTGACGCTTCGCGTCAGCTGCGGCGCTGCGCGGCGCCCGGGACACGTCCCATGCTACTTGAATCCGTGTTGCTAGACGGCGCACATTACCGCCCGAGGAAACAAACAACCAAGGAAAGTAAGGGAACCATGTCCCAGGCCGCCGCGCGTCAGACATCCAACGCCCCCGATCACTCCACCGCTTACTATTTCCTGGAAGGCCTGAACGAGATCGGAGTCGAGCATCTCTTCTGCAACTTCGGCACCGATCACGCGCCGATCATCGAGGAGATGGCGAGCCGCTCGAAGCGCGGCGAGAAACTGCCGAATGTCGTGCTCTGCCCGCATGAAAACACCGCCGCCCACATGGCCGGCGGTTACGCGCTCGTGACCGGCAAGCCGCAGGGCGTGCTCGTGCATGTCGATGTCGGCACCGCGAACACCGCCACGGCGATGCACAACCTGTTCCGCAGCCGCATCCCCGTGCTGCTGATGGCCGGCAAGGCGCCGTTCACCGCGGCGGGCGAACTGACCGGCTCGCGCGACACCTACGTGCACTACGTGCAGGAGCCGTTCGATCAGGGCAGCCTCGTGCGTCCCTACGTGAAGTGGGAATGGACGCTGCCCTCCGGCGTCGTGGTGAAGGAAGCGCTGCGCCGCGCACACAACATCATGGAAACCCAGCCGCAGGGGCCGGTGTACCTGATGGTACAGCGAGAGACGCTGACCCAGCACTGGAGCGCCGACGATGTGCGGAGCTACTCCGGCGATCAGTTTACCAGCGCGCAGTCAGGCGGCGCCGACCCCGCCGCGATCGCGCAACTCGCGGACAAGCTGCTCAAGGCCGAGCATCCGATCCTCATCACCGGCTACGCGGGCCGCAACGCACGGACCTGCAAGATGATCGAAGAGCTCGCCGAATTCGCCGGCGTCGGCGTGTTCCAGGGCAACATGACCTTCAACATCAACCACGAGCATCCGTGCTTCGTCGGTTTCTCCGCCGACAAACATCTGCCGAAGACCGACGTCGGCCTGCTCGTCGATGTGGATGTGCCGTGGTTTGCGACCGACGTGAAGCCGAACGAAAAGGCGTTCTTCGCGCACATCGATATCGACATCCTCAAGCCCGCCTCGCCGATGTGGACGTTCCCCGGCCACCTGCGCATGCAGGGCGACTCCGGTCGTGTGCTGGAACAGCTTCTCGAAGAGATGAAGAAGAAAGCGACGCCCGCGTTCAAGGAAGCCGCGAAGAAGCGTGTCGCGGCCTTCACCGCCGAGCGCGACGCACGGCGCGAGAACGCCAAGAAGCTCGCCGCCAACAAAGGCAAGCACGACGAGATCAATCCGCACTACATCATGGCGGAGCTGAACAAGCTCTTGAAGGACGACGACATCGTCTTCAACGAGGCGATCCGCAACACCGGCGCGTGCCAGATCCAGCTCACGCGGCCGCTGCCGAACACCTGCGTGCGCGCGGGCGGCGGCGGTCTCGGCTGGTCGGGCGGCTTCGCGCTCGGCGCGAAGCTCGCGAAGCCGGAGAGCATGATGATTCAGGTTGTCGGCGACGGCAGCTTCTACTTCGGCGGCCCAAGCTCGACCTTCTCGGTCGCTCAGCAATACAACCTGCCGATCT
>JBFLYS010000069.1:0-10995 GCA_040756555.1 Pseudomonadota bacterium
ACCGGCGGGACCAGCCCGGCCTTCGCAATTTGTGCGCGGTTGAGCATGTATTGCAGGCAGTCCCGCAGCAGGCGGCCGTCCCATGGGTTGTGCTCCATCTCGAACACGCAGGCGTCGTACTTGGACGCACTCATCGCGATCGCGGAGTTAATCTCAGCGGGTGCGAAACAGGTCAGCGCATGCTGGCCCGCTTCGAGCGCGCGGATGATGTTGTTCAGACGGTCGGCCATTTTCGAAAATCTCCCTTGAAGCGCGCGGCATCCTAGTCGATGTACGGCCCGACTGGAAACGCTGCGGCCCGTGTCGTAGCATCCGGCCGCGTTCCACCTCAATGACGGAAACTCCATGATTATCGACTGCCACGGGCACTACACGACCGAGCCGAAGGACCTGCACCGCTTCCGCAAGGAGCAGACCGCCGCGGCCAATGCCAAGGACAAGGCGGCGATGCCGGCCCGCTCGGGCCTGAAGATGTCCGACGACGAGATCAAGGAGAGCATCGAGGGCAACCAGCTCAAGCTCCAGCGCGAGCGCGGCACCGACCTCACGATCTTCTCGCCGCGCGCCTCCGGCATGGGCCATCACATCGGCGACGAGGCGGTCAGCACCGAGTGGACCGAAATCTGCAACGACCTGATCCACCGGGTCGTCACGCTCTATCCCAAGAACTTCATCGGTGTCTGCCAGTTGCCGCAGTCGCAGGGTGTCTCGCCGAAGAACTCGATCGCCGAGCTCGAGCGCTGCGTGAAGATGGGTTTCGTCGGCTGCAACCTGAACCCCGATCCGTCGGGTGGTTATTTCAATTCGCCGCCGCTGACCGACAAGTGGTGGTATCCGTTCTACGAGAAGATGGTCGAGCTCGACGTGCCGGCGATGATCCACGTCTCGGGCTGCTGCAATCCGGCCATGCACACGACCGGCTCGTACTACCTGAACGCCGACACGATGGCGTTCATGCAGATCATCCTGTCGGACCTGTTCAAGGACTTCCCGAAGCTGAAGTTCATCATCCCGCACGGCGGCGGCGCGGTGCCGTTCCACTGGGGCCGCTTCCGCGGCATCGCACTGAACAACGGCAAGCCCGAGCTTGCCGAGATCATGGCGAACAACATCTTCTTCGACACCTGCGTCTATCACCAGCCGGGCATCGATCTGCTCACTCGCGTGGTGCCGATCGACAACATCCTGTTCGCTTCGGAGATGGTTGGCGCGGTGAAGGGCAACGATCCAAAGACCGGCTTCGGCTTCGACGACACCAAGCGGTACATCGATAAGGCCGCCGGCCTGACCGATGCCGACCGGGCGAAGATCTTCGAGCACAACACCATGCGGGTGTTCTCGCGGCTCAAGGCGCAGATCGCCAAACAGGCCGCCTAAGGCCGTTTCCGGCGCTCAAAGGACGCGCTACCCTCCCGTGAAAGAAAACACGGGAGGGGGCTTCCATGCGTCGGGTGAATGCGGCCGCGTTCGCGGCCATCGTTTCAGTTTCTGCTATCGCGTTGTCTGCACACGCGGGCGCGCAAGTCGTCGCCTTCGAAGGCGCGCGGCTCATTCTGGGTGATGGGCGCACCGTCGAAAATGGCACGCTCGTCATCGACGGCAACAAGATCGTACTGGCCGGCGCGGGCGTTACGGTGCCCGCGGGCGCGACTCGCGTGAACACTGCCGGCAAGACGATCATGCCGGCGATCATCGACACCCACGTCCACCTCAGCCCAATGCGGGACCGGTTGATCCGCGATCTCAAGATGCGCGGCTAATACGGCATCAGCGCCGCGTTGAGCATGGGTCTCGACAACCTCCAGCTCTTGCCGATGCGTTACGAGACGATTCCGGGCGCGGCGCGCTTCTTCTCGGCGGGCCGCGGCGTCACCATGCCGGAGCCCGGCCGTATCACGGTGCCGCACTGGATCACGACGCCGGAGGAGGGCCGCAAGGCGGTGCAGGACGCGGTCGCCAACAAGGTCGATATCGTGAAGATCTGGGTCGACACGCGCGACAATCAGTTCAAGAAGCTGACGCCCGATCTCTATGGTCCGATCATTGATGAGGCGCACAAGAACAATCTGCGCGTCACGGCGCACATCTTCGACATGGAAGACGCCAAGGGCCTGATGCGCGCGAATATTGACTCCTTTGCGCACGGCGTCCGCGACAAGGACATCGACGACGAGACACTGGCGATGATCAAGGCGCGCCCGAACATTGTGTTGATCCCGAACCTCCCGGAGCGCGGCGTGAAGGTCGATATCTCCTGGATCAAGGAGGGCATTCCGGCCGACGAATACGAGAAGCTCGAGAAGGCCAACGTCGACAGCCCGAAGGCACAGGCGTTCTACGGAATTCAGGCCCGCAACTTGAAAAAGATGAGCGATGCCGGGGTGAAGATCACCATGGGCACCGACGGCAACCGCGCCTGGGGTCCACATGAGGAGATGGAGGACATGGTGATCGCCGGCATGACTCCGATGCAGGTGATTGTGTCCTCGACCAAGAACGGCGCGGAATTCTTGCGCATGACCGATGCGGGCACGCTGGAGGCCGGAAAGACGGCGGACTTCATCGTGCTCGACGCTAATCCGCTCGACGACATCAAGAACACGCGGAAGATTTCCGCGGTGTATCTGCGCGGTGCGGCGGTGGATCGCTCGCAGCCGGTGAAGTGAAGGCTACGTCAGCTCGACCGTCAGCGGGTTGTACGAGTAGAGCCACTTGTTGCGGTCGTCGCCTTCGCTGCGCTTGGCGAAGGCGGCGCGGATCGCTTCGACCGAGCCGAGGTGGAACAGCTTCCGGTTCTCGCTCGATTGCAGCACGACCTTTGCTGTGCGGTCGATTCGGTTGCGCTGATAGAGGTTGAGCGCCTCGGGGATCGTGTCTCGCATTTCGAGCGCCCGCATCAGCACTGCGCCATCCTCCGCCGCCATTGCCGCGCCCTGCGCGAGATAGGGCAGGGTCGCATGGGCGGAATCGCCGAGCAGTGTCGCGCGCCCATCCGTCCAATTCTTGATTGGCAGCCGGTTGTGCAGCGACCACTGATAGCACTGGTCCTTGTCGCAGGCGTCGATGATGCCCTGAATGATCGGGTGCCAGCCCTCGAAGTATTTCTTGATGACGTCCCAGTCGACCTTCACGGTCCAGGACTCTTCCGAGATCGTGTCGATCTCGATCAGGCCGACGAAGTTCAGCAGCTTTCCGGCGCGCAGATAGTAGGCGACGACGTGTCCGCCCGGGCCCATGAAGACCGACATCACGCGTTCCATGAAGTCGGGCGGCAGGCGGTCGGTCGGCACCACAAGGCGGTACGCCACGTCGCCGGTGTAGGTCGCGGGCGCGTTGCCGACGATCTGCGCGCGCACGACGGACTTGAGTCCGTCTCCGCCGATCAGCATGTCGCCGGTCGCGCTGGTGCCGTCGGCGAAATGCAGCGTGACGCCGTTGTCGTCCTGCGTGAATTTCGTAATGCGCTTGTTCAGCCGCACCACGCTGGGATCGAACTCGCGGGCCTTCGCGGCGAGCAATTCATGCAAGTCGGCGCGGTGCAGTTGCGTATAGGGCGCGCCATGCATCCGCTCGTGCTCCGCGGCGAGCGAGAAGCGCTGGATCACCTCGCCGGTATCGTGTAGGCGGAACACATAGGCCTCGGGCCGCACGCCGATCTTGTCGATCGCCTCACCCAAACCGATGTGACGCATGACGTGCATCGCGTTGGCGCTGATCTGGATGCCCGCGCCGATCTCGCCGAGCTGCGGCGCCTGCTCGTAGATCTCGACCTGATGCCCCGCCTTCATGAGACAGGACGCCGCGGTCAGCCCGCCGATGCCCGCGCCCGCGATCAGGATTTTTTGACGCTTCATCCCTTGGTTCCCCAGCCCACCACAGTGGTATCTCAGATAGCAGAAAACGTGGGCAGAACAGCCGCATAGGGGCCTTTCGTCTGCCGCATGACCATGCTCAATTAGGGCAATTCGGTTCGCATGACGAGGCTGAAATGACGAGCGTGCAAGCGCTGGGTTACGTCGGGGTTCGCGCGAAGAATATTGAGGATTGGGCCAGCTACGGCCAGAATCTCCTCGGCCTGCAACGTGTGGACAAGACCCGCTCGTCGATGGCGTTCCGCATGGACGACCGCAAGCAGCGCCTCGTGGTCGACGCCGACGGCGGGCAGGGCATCGGCTTCTTCGGGTGGGAGATGGCGGACGCGGCCTCGATGGACGCGCTCGGTGCGCGGCTCGAGGCGCGCGGCACCAAGGTCGCGCGCGGCTCGCGGGCGCTGGCCGACGAGCGGATGGTGAAAGATTTAATCATCTGCAACGATCCCGCCGGTAACCGGCTGGAGTTCTTCCACGGCGCCGCGGTCTCGACCGATGCGTTCAAACCGGGCCGCAACATCTCCGGATTCCGCACCGGCGCGCTCGGCATGGGCCATGTGGTGATGCACTTCGAGCGGCTCGCCGAGGTGATGCCGTTCTATCAGGACGTTTTGGAGTTCAAGCTCTCGGACTACTGGATGCGGCCGTTCCCTGGCTATTTCTTCCACGTCAACCCGCGCCACCACAGCTTTGCGATGATGGAGAGCGGCAAGAACATGGTCCATCACATGATGATGGAGCTGTTCTCTTTCGACGACGTCGGGCAGGGCTACGATCTGGCGCTGAAGGATGACGAGAAGATTGCGGTGACGATGGGCCGCCACTCGGGCGACTACGTCACCTCGTTCTACACCTACACGCCGTCCGGTTTTCTCGTGGAATACGGCTGGGGCGGGCAGGTGATCGACGACAGCACCTGGCAGCCGTTCGAGCGCAAGCACGGGCCGAGCCTGTGGGGCCACGACCGCCGTTGGATGACGCCGGAGAAGCGCGAGGAATCGCGCCAGCTTTGCATCGAGTCCGCGGAGGCGGGCCTGCGCCAGCCGGTGCAAGTGCTGGAAGGCAACTTCAACCAGATGCAGGGCGTGTGCCCCTGGTGGGATCAGATGAAGCAGAAGGCGGGTTGAAAATATGAAAGCCGGTGTTGCGTCTCCGAACGGCGTCGTCATCCGCGACATTCCGCAAGCCAAGATCAACAAGCCGACCGACATTCTGGTGAAGGTGAAGGCGATCGCGCTCAACCGCGCCGACCTCGGCGCGGCCAAGGGTGACACCAGCCACGGCGCGTCGGCGGGCGGGCCGATCGGTAGCGAATATTCGGGCGACGTGATCGAGGTCGGTAGCGAGGTCCGCGACTTCAAGCCGGGCGACCGCGTGATGTGCCATTCGCCGGGCAGCCACGCCGAATATGCCGCGGGCGACTACGGCCGCGCCATGAAGATTCCGGACGGCATGGGCTACGAGCAGGCGGCGACGCTGCCGATCGGCCTCAACACGCTGCACAACGCACTGATCACCAACGGCCGCATGAAGGCCGGCGAGAACGTGATGGTGCAGGGGGCAAGCTCCGGCGTCGGCATCATCGGTTTGCAGGTCGCCAAGATTATGGGCGCCAAGCTCGTGGTCGGCACGTCAAGCAACGCGGCGCGTCGCGCGCGGCTTAAGGAGTTCGGCGCCGATCTTGCAGTCGACACCAGCGATCCGAAATGGCCGCAGGAGGTGCTGGCCGCGACCGGCGGCAAGGGTGTGAACCTGACGGTGGACATGCTGTCAGGCCCGACCGTGAGCCAGACCATGCAATGCACGGCGCTCCTTGGCCGTATCGTCAACATTGGCCGCCTCGCCGGCATGAAGGCCGAGTTCGACTTCGATCTCCATGCACGAAAACGCATTGACTACATCGGCGTGACATTCCGCACGCGGACGGTTGAGGAGGTGCGTGACGTGCTGGTGAAGATGCGCGCCGACTTGTGGGACGCGGTCGCGGGCAACAAGATCAGGATTCCGATCGACAAGACCTACAAATTGGACGAGATCGCAGCCGCCCACGAGCACATGCGCAAGAACGCGCACTTCGGGAAGATCATCGTCATCCCATAGTCAGCTTCGCTCCAGCGTGATCCACCAATTCGGTGCGATCTTGCGCGCCAGATAGATGCGGTTTTGGCCGGCTGCTGCCTTTTCGAGGTCGCCATCAATCTCTTCTGCCGCATGTGGTGCGTTGCCATAGACGAAGCCGCGCCCTGACCCACTCACAGCGAGTCCCGACGCGTGAAAGGCAAAGTGGATGGAGTCCGGGAAATTGTAGAAACCGAGCGGCGTGCCGGCCTCCTTGAATAGCTGCCGGTACAGAGCGAGACGTTCCGCGCCGACGCCGACGGTGCTCGGGTCTTCCGGCTTGGAGAAATCGGTGGCCAGGCGCTCCAACCGCCCGTCCTCCTTCGCCATTGCGACGAGCCGCTCGAACACCGCGCGATTGGCGTTGAAATGCGTGATCATCGCGTCGTCGGATGGGCGCGGCGAGGGCGCGAAGGTCGATCCGATCATCACCAGCGGCACGACGGCGATGCCGGTCACACCGATGATACCGAGTATCAGAAGCGTGCCGATGATGACGAACCGCCGCATAATGATTACCTACCGGATCAATTGGTCGCGCCTGAGGCCGGTTCGGTTCACGTGCGATGGTATTCAGGAGGGCAGGGAGGTCATCATGTCCATTCGTCCGGTCAAGCAGATCGTCACGTCCAAGCCCACGATGGAGGGCGCGGGGGTCAAGCTCCGTCGCGCGTTCGGCTTCGGCGAGACCAGCGAGTTCGATCCGTTCTTGCTGCTTGACGACTTCCGCAACGACAATCCGAACGACTACATGGCCGGCTTCCCGTGGCATCCGCACCGCGGCATCGAGACCATCACCTATGTGCTGGCGGGCTCTGTCGAGCACGCCGACAGTCTCGGCAACAAGGGCCTGATGGGGGCGGGCGACGTGCAATGGATGACGGCGGGCCGCGGGATTCTCCACCAGGAGATGCCGAAGGGCGATGCCAAGGGCCAGATGCACGGCTTCCAGCTCTGGGCCAATCTGCCTTCGTCGCTGAAGATGACCGCGCCGCGCTATCAGGACATCCCGGCGAAGGAGATCCCCGAGGTGATCGACGATGATGGCACGCGTGTGCGGGTCGTGGTTGGCGATTTCTGGGGCAAGAAGGGCCCGGTCGACGGCGTCGCCGCCGATCCGCGCTATCTCGACGTCTGGGTGCCGCCGGGCAAGAAGAAGACGCTGCCGGTGGAGCTCGAGCGGCATGCCTTTGCCTACATCTTCGAGGGCTCCGGCTCGTTCAGTTCAGCGTCCAAGCCGTTCGGCGTGTTGACCGAGAAGGAGATCGACGGCCAGGAGGTCCAAATCCGCGAGCAGACCGGCAACCGCTCGCTGGTGCTGTTCGACTCCGGCGACGAGGTGACGGTTCAGGCCGGCGAGCAGGGCATCCGCTTCCTGCTGGTCTCCGGCAAGCCGATCAAGGAGCCGGTCGCCTGGTACGGTCCGATCGTGATGAACACGCAGGCCGAGTTGCAGCAGGCGGTCACTGAGCTGCGGAACGGCACGTTCATCAAGCCGTAGTTGTTCGGCTCAACAGAGCCGCTTGCTCTGCTTACCCTCTCCCACAAGGGGAGAGGGTACTGTCGAGTATGCCGCGCGACTTCGGAAATCACTCAGGCTTGAAGTTCAGCGCGACGCCGTTGATGCAGTAGCGCAGGCCGGTGGGCGGCGGGCCATCCGGGAACACGTGCCCAAGATGGCTGCCGCAACGAGCGCAATGCACCTCGGTGCGCACCATGCCGTAGCTGCGGTCGCTGGTGGTCTCGACCGAGCCGGGCTCCGGATCGTTGAAGCTCGGCCAGCCCGTGCCGCTCTCGAACTTGCGCTTCGATACGAACAGCGGCTGGTCACAGCCCGCGCAAGAGAACATTCCTGCGCGCTTCTCGTAGTTCAGCGCGCAGCTTCCCGCCCTCTCAGTGCCATGCTCGCGCATGATGTGGAACTGTTCGGGCGTCAGCAGCTTGCGCCACTCGGCGTCCGTATGCGTTACCGGATACTGTTTCGCATCCATCACTACGCTCCTGTGCGTTCCAGCAACTCGATCGAGATGCCCTCCGGCCCCTTGATGAAGCAGACGCGGGTGCCGGGCCGTACGGTGGTCGGCTCGCGGGTGAACTCCACGCCCTTGGCCTTCAGCTCGGCGGCGATCGCGTCGATGCCGGTGCAGGTCAGGCCGAAGTGGTCGAGGCCGCGATAGGGGATGGCCGGCGGGGTGTTGGTGCCGTCGCCGTCCTTCACCGGCGCGATGAAGATGTTGGCGCCGCCGAGCTTCACGTCCACGCGAGCTGCGCCCTGCTGGGTGGTGCGGATCACCTCGCCGCCGAGCATGTTTTGGAGCCATGTCGCCATGCCCTCGACGTCCTTGGTGCGCAGGTGGATGTGGTCCCAGGTCAGCTTCGGCACGGTGCAATCTCCATATGTGGCGTGAGTGTTTCGGTGTCCCCGAAAATTTAAGCCATGTGCGCGGCGGATGCCACCCGTCCGGCTGGGCCACTGGCCCGCGCCCGCCATTCCCGGTATCCCTAGGACGCAACGGTCCGCCAACCGAGCCTCATGTCCCGCCTTCCGGCGTTCGCGCCCTTTCGCATCCGCAGCTTCCGTTTCCAGTGGCCTGCCGATCTGCTCACGTCGTGGGCGTTCGAGATGGAGACGCTTATCCTCGGCTGGTACGTGCTGGTCACGACCAATTCGGTGCTGCTGCTGACCGTTTATGGCGCGCTGCTCTACGTCGGCACGCTGATCTCGCCGATGATCGGCGTCTGGAGCGACCGCGTCGGCCACCGCAACATGCTGTCGGCGATGCGGGCGCTCTATACGGTCATCGCTGCGATTCTCATGGTCCTGGCGTTCACGCACCTGCTCAATCCGATCCTGGTGTGCGTCATGGCGATGTTTTCGGGGCTGGTGCGTCCGTCGGACATGGGTCTGCGTGGCACGCTCGTTGCGGAAACAATGCCGCCGGATCATCTGACATCGGCCATGGGCATCTCGCGCACTACAGGCGACACTGCGCGCATTGCGGGTGCATTAACCGGGGCAGGGTTGTTCGCCGCGGTCGGGATGGGACCGGCCTATGTCGCGATCACGATCTTCTATGCGGCGAGCGCGGTGCTGACCTGGCTCACCGGTGCGCCGCTCACTGCCCCCAAGGCGGCCGACGAGCCGCAGGTCTCACCGTGGCGCGATCTCTGGTTGGGGATGGTGCATGTCTGGAACACGCCGACGCTGCTTGCGATCGTCTGGTACGCTTTCCTGTTCAATCTGGCGGCGTTTCCGCTCACAGCCGGCCTGCTTCCGTATGTGGCGCGTGACGTCTATCACATCGATCAGACGGGGCTTGGCTATCTCGTCGCGAGCATCGGCATCGGCGCGTTGATCGGTGCCATCACGCTGACACGCACCAGTATCCATATCCCGCTGCCGAAGGTGATGATCGTCTCGGCGGTGTGCTGGTTCATTCTGCTTTTCGCCTTCGGGCAAACGACGGGCATGACGAGCGGTATCGTGCTGCTCGTGATGGCCGGGATTACGCAGAGCATCACGATGGTCTGCCATACCGTGATCCTGCTGCGCGCCTCCGGCCAGAAATTGCGCGGCCGTGTCACAGGCGTGCGGATGCTTGCGATCTACACGCTGCCAGTTGGATTACTGTCGGCCGGTGCGCTCGTGGAGGTGATCGGCTTTCGTACGACCGTGAGTATTTACACGGTCGTGGGTCTGATCTTCACGGTGCTGATCGCGGTGTACTGGCGCAATTCGCTTTGGCGCCTCAAGAGTATCGACGCCGACTAGCCCGCGATATCGACGCGTCGCTTGCGCACGACCGGCGCGATCATCACCACGAGGATCGCGACCGTCGCGATGATGAAGGCCAGCGAAATCGGCCGCGTCACGAACACCGACGGATCGCCCTTCGACATCAGCATCGCGCGGCGCAGGTGTTCCTCCATCATCGGCCCGAGCACGAAGCCGAGCAGCATCGGCGCAGGCGAGCAGCCGAGCTTGATCCAGGCGAAGCCGATCACGCCGAACAGCGCTGTGAGATAAATCTCGAACGACGAGTTGTTCACGCTGTAGATGCCGATGGCCGAGAAGGCCATGATCGCGGGGAAAAGCAGGCGGTAGGGCACGCGCAGCAGCTTCACCCACAGCCCGATCATCGGCAAGTTGAGGATCACCAGCAGCGCATTGCCGATCCACATCGAGGCAATGAGGCCCCAGAACAGCTCGGGCCGCGTGGTCATCACTTCTGGGCCGGGCTGGATGCCCTGGATGGTGAGCGCACCGAGCATCAGCGCCATCACGCCGGAGGCGGGCAGGCCGAGCGTCAGCATCGGGATGAACTTGCACTGCGCGTCGGCGTTGTTAGCAGCCTCGGGACCGGCGACGCCTTCGATCGCGCCATGTCCGAAGCGCGAAGGGTCCTTCGCGACCTTCTTCTCGACCATGTAGGACGAGAACGATGCGATGGCAGGTCCCGTGCCGGGCAGCACGCCGAAGAACGAGCCCAGCACCGTGCCGCGCAGGATCGGCGCGATCGAGCGCTTGAGATCGTCCATGCTGGGCATCAGGTTTTTCACCTTGTCGGTGAAGACCTTGCGCTCCTCGGGGTCGCCGAGGTTGGCAACGATCTCGCCCACGGCGAACACGCCGACCGCGACCACGATGAAGCCGATGCCGTCGGTCAGCTCCGTGATGCCGAAGGAGAAGCGTTGCGTGCCGGTGTTGACGTCGGTGCCGACGATGCCGAGCAGGAGCCCCATCGCGACCATGGCCAGCGACTTCACCATGTCGCCTTGCGCCAGTACCGCAGCGGCCACGAGGCCCATTAACATCAGCGAGAAGTATTCCGGCGCGCCGAACTTCAGCGCCAGTTCGGCGAGGGGAGGGCCAGCCAGCGCGATGAGCAGCGTGCCGAAGGTGCCGGCGACGAACGAGCCGATGGCGGCGATGGCGAGTGCGGGGCCGGGGGGGGCCCGGGCCCCCCCCTGTTAGACGGGGCGGAAGGGGGCCACCCCCCCCCGCGGC
>JBFLYS010000070.1:0-10539 GCA_040756555.1 Pseudomonadota bacterium
CCCGCGGGCCGAAACCCTGACGTTGAACCGCTGCCGCATCAAAGATACATGCGAAACAAGCCGCGTCGCGGAAACGATCGTCAAATCAACGCAATCCAGCTAACAGGACACTTGACGCATAACCTAAGGCCTGCATCCCGCCGACCAGTTCGAGGCCTTCAAGAAGCTCGCGGACGAACGCGGTTTCGGTGCGGAGGAGATTGCTGCCCGGTTCGGCGTGACACCTCACGTAGTGCGGCAGCGCCTGCGCTTGGGTGCTGTCTCGCCCAAGCTGATGCAAGTCTACCGCGACGGCGATCTGGCGCTCGACCAGTTGATGGCCTTTGCCATCACCGAGGACCATGCCCGGCAGGAGGCCGCCTACGAGCGGCTATCCCATAACCGGGACGCCAGCACGATCCGCCGCTTGCTGACCGAAACTAATGTAGCCGCCACGGATCGCCGCGCGATCTTTGTCGGCGCGGAAAAGTATACAGAAGTGGGCGGCACGATCCTGCGCGACCTCTTCACCGAGGATCGCGGCGGCTATTTCGAGGACGTGGCGCTTCTCGATATGCTGGTCGTGGCGAAGCTTGGGCGCGAGGCCAACGCCCTGATGGAGGCTGAGGGCTGGAAATGGGCGCAGGTCTTTCTGGACTTCCCCCACAGCCACGGGCTGCGTCGGACCTATCCGCAAGCGGTAGAACTGTCGGCGGAAGATCAGGCCGCTCTGGACGCCGTCAGGTGCGAGTTCGACAGCCTGACGGCCCAGCATGAAAGCGACGAGGAACTGCCTGATGAGGTCGATGCACGCTTCGGCGAGCTTGAGGCCGAGATCGAGCGTCTTGAGGCCAAGCGTCAGGCCTACAATCCCGCCGACATTGCCCGTTGCGGGGCCTTTGTCATCCTCAATCATGACGGCACCGTGCGCATCGAGCGCGGTTTTGTAAGAGCCGAGGACGAGAAGCCAGACACGGAGGCAGTGAACGCGAGCGACGAGGGCGAGGAGGATGGCACCCTCGATGACGACGGCGGAACAGTCCCGAACGGTATGGCCCGGAGTGGGAATTTGGAAGGGGAGGACGAGGACGCCGACGATCACAAGCCGCTGTCGGACATCCTGATCCGCGATCTCACCGCGCTCCGCACCCTCGGGCTTCGCCTCGCTCTGAGCGAGCAGCCGGAGATCGCCGTCGTCGCTGTCACCCATGCGCTGTCGGCGCAAATCTTCTATCGCGGCGCGGACGCCCACGCTCTCGATATCCGCCCCGCAAGCACAATGCTGGCTTCCCATGCGGATGGTATCGAGGATACCAAAGCGGGGAAGGCATGGGCGGATCACCACGCCCGTTGGGCGGCGCAGATGCCCCGCGACGTGTGTGGCCTCTGGACGTTTATCGTGGAGTTGGACCCTGACAGCCGCATGGCTTTGTTCGCGCATTGCGCAGCGCTCACGGTCAACGCTGTAAAACTGCCGACGGAGCGCAGGCGCCGGGCGATGGCAACGGCGGACAGGCTGGCGGAGGCCGTGTCGCTCGACATGACCGCGCATTGGATACCGACCGCGCGGACCTATTTCGGTCGGGTCACCAAGCCGCACATTCTTGCCGCCGTGCGGGAAGCCGTCGGTATCGAGGCCGCTGACCGGATGGCGGACATGAAGAAGCAGGACATGGCGGAAGCTGCCGAACAGTTGGTGATCGCAACCGGCTGGCTGCCCGTGCTGATGCGGACACCGCGAACCGCGCAGGAGTGTACAGAGCAGCCACAGGCCGATCTCGTCACGGAGACAAACCCTGACGCGTATTCCGCCGCCGCCGAGTAATCGGCACGGCCGGGACCGCCACGCGGTCCCGGCTTCTCATCGCAAGGATGTCGAAAGTTTTTGGCCGCGCGCCTGATGGCGCGCGGCCAAGCTCATGATGCTCACGCCCACGACCGGCGCATTGTGGAAAGCCAGACACTTTCCGCTCAAGACTAATAAGGGGAAGGCGCGTTGTGGCCGGCGCCCGTGAATCCGTTCCGAAGGCGATGCGGCACATCAATCCAGTCGGATCAGTCGCCGTTGCGGCGGGACCAGATCAGCGTGAAGCAGGCGTCGACGCCCTGGCGTTCACCAGCGAGGGTAGCCTGTGACGGGCGTATCGAACGTCGCTGACATGGAGATTGCGAACTGGGCTTCGCCGGTCTTGGTCGGGGCGCGCCAATCGCGCGCCGCGATGCTCATTCATGCTCCGTCGTTCACTGCTTCGCGCCTTTGCTTTCGTTGATGCGCGGGTGCAAGTCCTTGTCCGAGCGGTGCTGCTGTGTCCTTGCGCGGCGACGATGGCCGCAGTCATGGTGGTCTCCATCGGTCTGTTTGATGGGCGCGTCCCACGCGACCTCGAATGGACGGATCAGGCCCGAGGGCCGGCTGCGCCTCGATCGCCTTCCCGCAACGGCTCGGCCTGCTTTTTTCCCCTGCCGCGAAGGGGCGGCATTCCTCGCGGGAAGACAAAAAAGCCGGCTGCCGCCGTCCTCCGCGTTGCTGCGGGCCTTGCGGCTGCGGGCCGATCGCTCCCCGGGCCAAGGACCGCCATCGAGGCTGCGATGGTCGCGGCCCGACAACAGCACGGAGACACCATGGCTACCATCGGAACCTTTACCGCGGCGGAAAACGGCTACACCGGATCGGTCAAGACGCTCACCCTCAACGTCAAGGCGAAGTTCGTCGCGACCGAGAAGGACAACGACAAGGCGCCCGATTTTCGCATCTTCGCAAGCTCCACTGTCGAGTTTGGGGCTGCGTGGAAGAAGACCGCGCGGGACAGCGATCGCGAATATCTCTCGGTCAAGCTCGACGATCCGAGTTTTCCGGCTCCGATCTATGCCTCGCTGGTGAAGGGTGAGGGCGACGACAGCTTTACGCTGATCTGGTCCCGCCGCAACGGCGATTGATCCCAAGGGATCGACTGGCCCCGCCTCTTCGGAGGCGGGGTTTTGGTGCGCTCATGGCCACAACGATGAAGAAGGAAGTGGGGGCAGGTCCGGCAGCGGCGTTCCATGTGTTCATGGCTGGGATTGTCCCACTCCTGCGCGCCTCTTCGCTACGCTGCGATTGGTGCCTTTTGGGATGTTGATACGGATTGTTGCAAGCATCGTATCGGCGGCGACACACGGTCGACGTAACAGTGCAGGGCCTCGGTTGCGAAACCCATCAAGAAATGTCGCGTACCAATGGACTTTGCCGAAGTGCTCCCGGATCCAGCCCGGCGTGACGCCGAGAGGCGATGGAACGCCCTTCGCATCTGCTCTTGTGTCCGAAAACCGCATCGTGATGCCACGACGGACGGTGGGACGCCGGTCGTTTCCAGCATCAGGCGCGCGCGCGAAACTCGAAGCAGTTCAATAGCTGCAGCCGGCGTTGCCGCGCACATAATAAGCGCTGGACGCCGCAACATTCCGCGTTGCAACCACCGCAATGGTCTCCGAACTCAAGACCATCGAGATGCGGTGTTTTCGGAGGATGGACTTGGATTCTGGCCCCACGATTGGTGCTTCTACTCAGAATCCGGAAACGCGCGGAACAACAGTGCATGTCGTTTTCCCGGCATTCGCCGGATGCTCCTGCCGGTGGCTTGCTAATGGCTCCGCCCTCGCGCGGGACAAGAAAATTCTTCGGCCTTTCGCGGCATAAACGGCCTCCTCCCCGAAAGCCGGGGCCCCTCCATTTATTCCACGGTGCCGAAGAGTTCTCTTGCCCTTGCTACCCCGCTGCTCGCCGCGAGGCAGGGCTGCAGCGCAGCGCTGCAACCCAAGCCTCAAAGGAGCAAGATCATGCATCACCATCTCGCCACCCGATTCGGCCGCAACGCCCACCAAATCAGCGGACGCGAAGCTCTCGACAACGAGACCCTGTACCGGCACGTCCCCGCCATCTTCGCCCGCGAGGCGCATGACAGCCGGTCAGAACGTTACGTCTACGTACCCACCATTGAGATTGTGGAGGAAGTGCGCCGCGAAGGATGGTTTCCGTTCTTCGCCGTGCAGGCCGTACCACGCGACGGTGACCGCCTCGGCCACGCAAAGCACATGCTCCGCCTGCGTCGTGATGGGGGCATCGGCAAGCCCGAAGCGGCCGAAGTCATCATCGTCAATTCGCATGACGGAACCTCGGCGTACCAGATGTTTGCGGGGTTGCTCAGGTTTGTTTGCACAAACAGCCTTGTCGCGGGCGAGCGCTTCGAGGAAGTTCGTGTGGCGCACAAGGGCAATATCCAGCACGACATTATCGAGGGCGTTTATACTGTTGCGGAAGACTTTCCGCGCCTCATCGAATCCGTCGAGACGATGAAGGAAACAAAGCTCTCGCGGGACGAGCAGACCGTTTTTGCTGAAGCCGCACTTGTCGCCCGCTACGGCGAGGACGAAAGCCCCGTTCGTCCGGACCAGATCATTGCGCCTCGACGCCGCGAGGATGTCGGGCAAAGTCTCTGGCTGACACTGAACGCAGCCCAGGAAAACCTCATTCGTGGCGGACTTCACGGCCGCCGCCAGACCACTGATGGCCGTATTCGCCGCGCGCAGACCCGTGCCATCAATGGCATCGACCAGAATGTCGGCATCAACCGCGCGCTCTGGACGCTGGCAGAGGGCATGCAGCGCCTGAAATCGGCCTGACCCGCAAGGCCGGGGAGCCGGACAAGGCTTCTCGGCTTTTGCCCCGTGCCGAAAAATTCTTGCCGGTCCGCACGCGGACCGGCAAAGAAGGTGCTGGGTAAAAAAAACCGCTCGCCGGGCTCCGCCCGGCTCGGAAAACACGGCTGCCAAAAATAGCATCGCCCCGACCGGACAGGACAAAGCGAGCGCCACATTGTGCGGCACTCGCTTGATCGTTCGTTCTTGCTTACGCGCTGGTCTTTGCCCAGGCGGCGTCCCTGTAGGCTTCGCGCCGTTTTCGCCATTGTGTGAACGGAGTTTCGACGACGGCAGGATTGCCGAGACCGAAAACCAGGGCGCGAACGACAAGGAAACCGTCAACGATGCGCACGCCAAGCTCATCGTCCAGGTAGTTTGGCTCGATCACATCGATTTCATTCTCGTGGCGGATTTTCTCAGGTTTGTCCCTGCTGGTGGCAACCCACGTTTCGATCGTTCGGCGACCCGCATATTTGCCGACCACGCGTTCGCGTGTTTCGGAAGTGCCGAGTCTACAGACGACCTTGATCTTGAAGCGCGCTTCGAGCGTTGCCGCATCGTACCGCTGGTAGAGCTTGAGGATCTGTTCCCAGTCCTGCGTCGCCACGATCGCCGCTACGCCTTTTTCCCGGCCGACATTGAGCAATTTGGGAAACTGTTCGAGACGGCCCAGAACCGGAAGTTCATCCAGGATCAGGTGCAACCACGGGCAATCCCGTTTGGGCGTGGACGGGCTGAGCAACTTGCCGCAGACGACATCGACAAGAAGGCCGCTGATCGCGGTCGAGAGAAGCGGATATTCGGCATTGTGCTGAAGAATGATCGTTCGCGGCAGACGGGACTGCTCGGAAAGCCAGTCGCGGACGCTGAAACTGCACTCCTTGTTCGATGCCTCCGCCTGTGCGAGCGGCCGGATCGTCGTCAGGGCCGCGACCCACAGCGTCAACATGAGGCTCAGAGTGGTTCTGTTGGCCACCCCATCGGCGTCGATTTCGATGAGGTGGACACTCGGTGAGTGCGCGGCCTCAAGAGCCGCGCGCAGCTCTTTCGGGCTTTTGAATACGAACTTGAACAGATCGGCCCATCCCCAATCGGTTTTGCGCTCACGTTGCAACGCCTCGATGGCTCCCGACAGGATGGCCTTGGCGCCATTGGACCACATCGATTCCAGTTCTGAACCCGACGGCACGAGCTTTTCCGCAACCTCGCGCGCGCCTTGCGCATTGATTACGTCGCGGCCGATATCCCAGGTCCATCCTCTTGCGTCATGAGGCGCCACCAGAAGAATCTCGTCAATCGGAGCGCAGGCAAGAATGTCCCCCTTGGCGTCGTGAATGATCGACCGCTCCCCACGTGCCAGAATCTGTTCCGCCCAGCCACGGATCACGGCGCTCTTGCCCGAACCTTGGTCACCGATGACGAGAATGTTGGAAGCTTCCGCGACAGGCGTGAGCTGAACGTAAGGTGCAAGCCAGAGCGAATCCGGTTGCGGTATCCCCGTCACGGCAACGGCCTTCCGCAACGAGGCTCGCCCCTCCGCGCCGAATTTCGGCCACAGCCCCCGGATGGTGCGGACGGTCTCCCTGGGCGAGGTGTGCTTCCAGCTCCAGATTGCCGCAAGGGTTGCCGCGATTATCGTGCAGCCAAAAAACAGGCAGAGCCGGAGATAGAACGGCGGCCAGGCCAACCACCCCCGAAGGTTCGCTGTGCGGCAATCGAAATCGAAGACCTGCAACGGCCCCGGTCCGCAGTGGCGGTGGAAACCTTCATCCCAGACCGTTCTCCAGAAATAAGCCGGGGTGATGTTCGGATTGTCAAATGGGGCGAGAAGGGTGATGATGAAGAAGCTAAAGACCATGACACCGCATGCCACGAGTAGCGCGGCTGCCAGTGCGGGGCTTGGGGATTTCTTGACCTTGATGGTTGTCACTGTCCTGTTACTCCACAAATTTGAGAAGGATCGAGCCGATGACGGCAAGGGCAAAGCCCGCAGCCCATCCACGCACGACAGCACGGACCAACCAACGGGGTTCGCGGCATCGCAAAATCGTCCAGCCGTAATCCCTTCCAGCCTCCGGGTCGGAGGAGGGTTGGATGTTCGGGGCGGGCTCTACTTCTTGCCAATTCGGAAACGGGTTTTGATGGCCGAGGCTCGACAGGAACGCCGCGAGGCCCTCTTCTCCGAGGCGCTCCAGCGAGCGTAGGTCGAATTCGTCCGCGCCCGTCTCGAATTGCGAGGCCAGCCGCTGTGCGGTTGCCCACCGCTCACGGCTGCCTTCGTCGATGGCGCGTGACGCCGCCGCTCTGAAACTCTCACTCTTCATCGACTGTCTCCGTCGTCTTGAAGGCACGGTCGAGTTCTGCGAATAGCGCCACCAGCCACTGGGCAACGTCACCGCGTGCGATCTTGGCTTCCGCGCGTGGCAGGCCGCTCAATTGCATGGCTGCCGGCGTTTCGAGGTCCACGACATCGATGAACCGGGAGCCGGCCGCCTCGAAATACCGCCATGAGCCGCCGGGAATGGCGCCCATCACTATGAGCGTATTTCTCTCCGCAGCAGGCTTGAGCTTATCGGCCCACTCCTGCCAGGCAGAGGAGGCCGGATGCAGATCGGCGATGCGGCCATCGCGCTGGTTTTCGGCAAGGATGATGTCCGCGCGAGGGATGGCCGTCGTCAGGCGTTCGACCGTCCAATGCGCCTGTCGCATCGATTCTGCCTCGGCCGTGAATGGTATGAAGACGACCGGATGGAAACCGAATTCGCCAAATTCTTCGTCCAGGTCGACCAGAGCCGCCCATTCGGAGAACCGGCCAACCTCGCCGGCGCCAATGTCGACGAGGATCGGAGCGGCCGTCTCCGCTTGCGTGACGGCGTCCAGCACCGGGCTGAACCGCGCCAGCTCCTTGCCGGGATCCGCACGCGCCGCCTTGGGATCGGATGCAATCGTGATGACGTCCTGGCCCAGCGCCGCCGACAACCGCTTTTGACGGTCGATTTGAATAACGACCGGCGAGTATCCCGCGATCGTCAGTTTGTCAGTGATGGCCAGCGCCAGCGTCGATTTGCCAACCCCGCCTTTTTCGTTGGCGACAACGATGGCCCAGCGCCTCTTGTCTGTCTCTGTCATGGCTTGTTCCTTCGTCCCGGTTGATCGCGGGGCGAAGGAAGAAGCCATGGAATCGAACAGGCCGGACGGATTCTGAGTCGGCTTCCGGAAAAAATTCAACGCGCGAGGTACGCCGCGCACTGATCTTCATAATTCTTGTACGCGTAAAGCAGGAATTCCCGCCCGCTCATCAATTCGGGGTGCCGACGTTCGCTAAACATCTCGGGCTGCTCTTCAAGATGCTGCCGGCTGCGTTCGATCCGTTCGATGAACTGCGCAGGAGACAACGGTGCGGATTGCCTGCGAGCGATCCTCCCAATGTCCCGGACGAATTCAAAGCCCTTCAAACTCGCCAGCCGATGGAACATCAGCTTTGGATCGAAATCCCCGGCATAGACCGCGGGAAAGATCGCCCCGGCATCGATCGGGTGGTTGAAACCTGCGGCCACCGCCGCTTGCTTCGGATCGAGAAACCCATCTCCGTCCGGCTCCCGCCGGATGCTCTCACTGATTTCGCTTTCAATAAAGCGAAACTCCTTCGCCCGCTCGCGGCACATGTTGAGCGCGACAAACTGAGTCTTCTGAAAACGGATTTCCTCCTCGATCACATCCTGGCGCTGGCCGCGAAAGCCCTCCGCCCAGGCGGCGATCTCCCGGCGCAGCCGTTTGCTCGGGTACAGGCATCGCAGGAACTTCTGACGCTGCCCGTTGCGCCAGGCCGTATCGATGAGGCGACGGCGGCGCTTCCCGGTGGTGCGATGATCGCGCTCGGGCCAGGGAAGCGGCAGTAACTCCTTGTCGAAGATGAAGTTCTGCGCCGCCTCCTGATCCGCCCAGTTACGGACATTCTTCCCATCGCGCAGCGGCACAAGATACCGAAGGCGCTCGAAGATCACGAAGACGTTGACAGCGAAGGCGTCCTTGATCTGCTTCTCGATATCGTCGGCAACCTGGCCGCCGCTTGACCGCTCAGGCCGCATGCCGACCATATTTGCTCGAACCAGCAGCGGCTCACCCCGGTCAAACCGTTCCCGTTCCTCGGGCGTTGCCTGGATCGGGAGGGGATCGTCGAGGCTATCGACAATCATCCCTTGCAGACTTTGAGCCGGCCAGCCAGCCGCTATCTTCATCTTCAGCGGAACCTGCGGCGGATAAGCGGCCCTTCCCTCGCGTATGGCCTCCCCGCTCACCGCGACGACCGGCCGGCTGAAGTCGAGATACCGTTGGAACGGTGTGTCCGAAAGCAACAGCTTGCGCAGCTTGTTCCTTTCGATGTCCGAAGTCGGCAGGTCTGCCGCCATGCTTGTTTCCTTGGTCATCGGCGCCGCAAAGGCTAACAAGCTCATCGGCAAGAAGATGGATTCTGAGTATCCGGCTGGTAACGTTCCTGTGAGCTGCGACCTTGAGCCTATCCGCCTCGCAACTTAGCCACACGCGAAAGCTTGTCCTGGATCGAACGCGAACCAGCCGTCGGCTGGTCTGATTTCGGCACGGCGACCGGTTTGACGGTAACCGTTCTCCCGGCCCGGGGCTCGGCTGTTTCACCGGTCATGGATCGGGATGACGCCGTTTCCTCTCGTGCGGCAGTCCGCTGGCGCGTGCTGTCTTCCACAGGCCGGCCTGTTGACGCGGACGCATTCCCCTTGATCTGCCGCGATACCGCACCGCGCAGACGATCGGCCGAGAAAGAACTCCCATCGGCACGCCGTATGCCGGCCGCAGCAAGCGCACGCGCGATCTGTGACCAAGTGAATCCCTCATCCCGGAATTCCTCGAACAGGCCGCGATGCCGCCGCACCGCACGATCGAGCGGTATAGGGCCGAGCGGTCCCTTGAAATTGTCAACGAGCGCCTTCAGCCGTCGCTGCAAGTTAGAGTTCATCGCGTTACCCGAAGCAAAATGAATCCAGACGAATTTTGGAAGCTCATGCAGGATCAAGTGCAACCACGGGCGATCTTCGAGCCGTTTTCCGCCCTCTGAGCTTGGCTGTTTTGCCGATTTGGGGCGTAGAACGCGTCCGGCCCACCGAGACCGCCGTTCGCTGTGGCGCACGATCTTTCTTCGGCGGGTCTTGTAGCACGGACGCTTTTTCCCGCATCTGGCGCGACACCGTCCCACGCAGGTGATCAACTGAAACCATCTCCCCGTCGGCGCGCCTGACCCCGGCCGCCGCTAGGGCCCGCGCCAGCTGCGACCATGTACATCCCTCGCGTCGCAACTCCTCGAACAGATCGAGATGTCTTCGCAAGACCCGATCGAGCGGAATGCGTCCGAGTGGTCCCCGCAGATCGTGAGCAACCGCATTTAGCCGTCGTCGCAGGTTCGAGTTCATGATGGTTTCCGACGCGTTCCTTGAACCCCGAGGCTAGCAAGCCCTCCAGGGAGCAGATGGATTCTGAGTATTCGCGCGTAACGTTCCTGTGAGCCAGGTCCCCAGGAATCCCGCGCCTGACCGCTACGCAGACGATCGGCCGAGAAGGCCCCCATCGGCGCGCCGTATGCCGACCGCAGCAAAGGGATGCGCGATCCGTGACCACGTGAATCCCTCATTCCGGAATTCCTGGACAGGCCCGAGATGCCGGCGCACCGCACGATCGAGCCGTAGGGGATCGACCGGCTCCTTCAGACTTCGAGTTCGTCGGCAAGTGCTCTCAAACACCGCCGCAGGCTCGAGTCCGCGGGTTCCGACGCAAACTGAACCAAGACGAACCAAGATCACCCGATGAGAAGCGCGTCAAATTGCTTCAAAATGATCTCTTCACACCTGTGCATCT
>JBFLYS010000071.1:0-9023 GCA_040756555.1 Pseudomonadota bacterium
TCTTGTCGTCGACCACTTCGGTGAGTTTTGCGCCGGGCATGCAGGGCGCGATGCCCTGAATGTTCATCAGCACGGGCCACGCCTGATCCGGCGGAAGCGGCACTTCGAATGTGTTGTCGAATTCCATCTATCTCATCACTCCGTAGATGCGCCCACACGTTCACCTAGCTTCCGAACGCAAGTTTCGCGCCAACCTTCAGCGACGGATACTCACTGCTCACTGGCCTCGAATTTTCCTGCGTGAGCGTCGCAACAACAAAAGAACGCGCGCTTTGTCGGCGGCGGGGTCTGCCGGCTGCGGTCCGTGACCGCTAATTTTCCATCGATCAGCACATGGGTGATGCCTGGAAGATCGCCATGCGCGATAGCGTCGGCCAGTGTGGTGCCGGCAGAACCGGTGATCGAGCCGCAAACCACGAGATCGGCGGGACGCCCGACTTCAAGCACACCAACATCAAGGCCATGAGCTCGGGCGGTGTTCCCGGTCGCAACGGCTATCGCCTGACCGGGCGTCAGATCGCACATCGATGCAAAGAACAGCACATTCCGCAGCATTCCTCGCGGAATCACGCCAGTCCCGCCGGGCGTGTCGGTTCCCAGAGTGAGCCGATGAAGTTGATTTTTCCGTTTCATCCGTTCGACGAGACGGGCGGTTGAACGGTAGTTGTTCGAAGAACAGACTTCGAGAGCAAAGCTCGTGTGATCCACGACGGAATCGATATCTTCGTCGCTCATCGGAATTGGACCGCCGCTGACGTGCGCTGCCACGTCCGGAAGAAGCCACGACAAAATCTTGTAGCCGCACACGACGCTCGCGCCCGAACGAGAAACTCCGCCGGTGTGAACTTTGACCCGCATGCCACGTTCGTGGGCCCATTTGACGTAGTTGCGAGCCTCGGTCGTGTCGTCCTTGAAGGGATAGAACAGAAACTTGATCCACCGCACGCCGGCGCGTTGCAGACTGTCGAAGTGGGCTTCGGTCATACCCGAAACCACCAAGGCTGTGCCCGCGTACAGCTTGACGTCGCTCCACCGCACGCGCCCGGTCGTCGCCGCCGCCACGATTGCAATCGAAGTGACAAGCTCCGGCGTCAGATTGTCGTAGTCGATTCCAGGAAAATGCAGCTCGCCGGCGGAAATCATCGAAGTGGTGCCGCCATGCAGATAATTCCCGATCCAGCCGATGGTGTCTTGCGCGGGCGTCCACTCGCCGAACATCGGGTGCACATGACCATCCACGAGGCCGGGTATGACGGCGCCTCCGGCGGCGTCGAGCACACCGTCGGCTTTCGTTTGGTCCGAGGGATTAAGCGCGGCAATCTTGCCATCAGCGACCAGAACGCTTTGGACGTCCCTGGTCGGGCAGTTCAGGTCACCCGTGAAGAACTCACCGATGTTCTTGATGAGGATGCTCATAACAATCACTCGAATGTTGATGACGGTCCGATAGGCCTCATTCACCCCGACGAGGATACACGCCGCTGTTGCGTCCCCTGCTCACTTCGCAAAAAGCAGTAGCGCGAGCACAGATCGTTCGTGTACTATCCAAATGGTTTGTACACAAATGAAAGGTTAGGAGGGGTGCCCCAACCTGTCAAGCTTCAGAAACGCGCGTCTGGCGAACGCGACAGCCATAAAAACGGTTCTCGTCGAACGGCCGCAGAATCAACCATCCATCCGATGAGCGACAACTACGCACGCCCATGAAGCCAGCTGCGTTCGACTACGTACGCCCCCAAAACCTCGAAGAGGCTTTGCAGCTCATCTCCACGCTTGAGGGGGCCAAGGTCCTGGCGGGTGGCCAGTCGCTGATGCCGATGCTCAATATGCGGTTCGTCCAACCGGACCATGTGATCGACGTCGGCAGGCTCGACCTCAGCTATATCCGCTTGGATGGCGGACAGCTTCGCATCGGCGCGACCACGCGCCAGCGCGATATCGAGCTCTCGCCGCTCGTCCGGCAGCACACCCCACTTTTCGTAGAGGCGCTGCAATACGTGGGCCATGTCCAGACGCGCAACAGGGGCACCATCGGAGGCAGCCTCTGCCATCTTGATCCATCCGCGGAGCTTCCCGCCGCCTGCACCACGATGGATGCCGAGATCGTGGTGCAGAGCGCCGCGCGCGGCGTGCGGGCCGTTCCGATGTCCGAGTTCGCGATCGCTTACATGACGCCGGCCATCGAACACGATGAACTGGTCACCGAAGTCCGGATACCCATCTGGTCCACAGGCCATGGTTACGCCGTCATGGAATTCTCCCGCCGGCGCGGCGATTTCGCCATCGCCTTGGCGGCGGTGATGGTCGATGTGTCTGGCGCCATGATCGAGCGGGCCGCGATTACCGTTGGAGGTCTTGCCATCGCGCCGACGCGCATTGCCGCAGCCGAGCAAATGTTGACGGGACGAGATCGCAGCGAGATTGACATCGAAGCGGCGGCGGCGCTCTGCGGCGAGATAGAGACCGCGTCGGACACACAGGCTTCTTCTGCCTACCGGCAGCAGCTCGCGAGGGTCATGGCCGCGCGGGCCATAAACCTCGCACTCCAGCGTGCAACGCGGAAGGCGGCACCATGAGCGAGCACCACATCAAAATCGAGGTCAACGGCAAGGCCCATCAGGCCACGGTACCCGGCCGGCTGACGCTGGTGGATTTCCTGCGGCATCACCTGAGACTGACCGGCACCCATGTGGGCTGCGAGCACGGCGTCTGCGGCGCCTGCACGATCCTGGTCGACGGCCGCTCCGCGCGCAGCTGCCTGATGCTCGCCTCACAGGCTGACGGCACACGCATCGAAACCATCGAAGGCGTCGCCGGCGCCGATGGAGCGCTGCACCCGCTCCAACAAGCGATGATCGACCATCATGGTTTGCAATGCGGATTCTGCACGCCCGGCGTCGTGATGACGATGATCGAAATGTTGAGGACAGTTCCGTCGCCCGACGAGGACATGGTGCGCGATTGGCTGTCGGGAAACATCTGCCGCTGCACGGGATACAACGGTATCGTTGACGCGGTGCTCGCGGCGGCCGGCTCGTCGATCAAGGAGCCGTCATGAGCGGGCGCTTCTTCGGCCGGTCCATCAAGCGCACCGAGGACCCTCCTCTCGTCAAGGGCAAGGGCCGCTTCGTGGACGACATCGATCTTCCCGACTTGCTGGAGGCCGCGTTCGTTCGCAGTCCGCACGCCCATGCAAGGCTGGTTGGGATCGACATGGCGCAAGCCCGCCAGATGCCCGGCGTGTCCGCGATCCTGACGTTCGACGACATCAGGGCGCACATGACCATGGACCGGCTTCCGATCCAGTTTCGGAGTTCAAACCTTCCGCCGTGCACGCAGACTCCGCTCGCCAAGGGAGAGGTGTGCCACGTGGGCGAGGCGATCGCGATCGTGTTGGCCGCCTCGCGGTACGCGGCAGAAGACGCCGCCAATGCCGTGGATGTGGCCTTTGACGTGCTCCCAGCGGTTGCCGATCCTCGCAAGGGCGTCGAACCGGGCGCCCCGCTTGTCCGCAGCGGAACAAAAAGCAACATCCTCACCAGGATTCACCAGGCCTACGGCGACGCGGCGGCCGCGATTGCCGGCGCGCCGCATCGGCTCACGATCGCGTTGAAGCAGCATCGCGGCGGCGCCCATCCGATCGAGACGCGCGGTGTGGTCGCGGACTTCGACGAAATGCGCGACCAGCTCACGGTCTGGTCATCGACGCAGGAGCCGCATGAGCTGCGAGCGTTCATCATGGAGGTTCTCGGACTGGACGAGAACCAAGTGCGCGTGGTGCTGCCGGACGTGGGTGGCGGATTCGGTGCCAAGTTCCTGACCTATCCGGAAGAGATCGTCGTTCCGCTGGCGGCGCGCCTCCTGAAGCGGCCGGTGAAATGGATCGAGGATCGACGCGAACATTTCACCAGCTCCATCCAAGAGCGGGACCAGTACTGGGACTTCGAAGTCGGCTTCGACAACGACGGACGGCTGCTCGGCGTCCGCGGTCAAATGCTGCACGATCAGGGCGCCTACACACCACAGGGCGTCAATCTTCCCTATAATTCCTCGACGGCCTTTCCCGGGCCTTATCTCCTTCCCGCTTATGACCTGGACGTGCTGGTAGTCGAGACCAACAAGGTTCCGGCCGTGACGGTGCGCGGTGCAGGCTATCCGGAGGGCGCGTTTGCGATGGAGCGCGCGCTTGATGCAATCGCACGGTATCTGCAGATCGACCGCGCTGACGTGCGGCAGCGCAATCTCATCAAGGCGGAGCAGATCCCGTATACGACACCGCTGCGCAGCCGCTCGGGGGGCTCTATCTACTATGATAGCGGCGACTTCCCTGCGACGATGCAGACCGCGATGGATGACATCGACTACGCAGGGTTTGCCGCGCGACAGCAGGAAGCACGCACGCAGGGACGCTATCGGGGTCTCGGGATCGCCAACGGCATTAAAGGGACCGGACGCGGGCCGTTTGAGTCGGCCATCGTCCGCGTCGGCCGATCCGGCCGCGTCTCCATCTACACCGGAGCCGCACCGATGGGTCAGGGAATCAACACCGCACTCGCACAGATCTGCGCCGAGGAGCTGGGCGTCGATCCCGCTAGTATCAGCGTCATAGCCGGGGATACGATGACGGTACCGATGGGCCTTGGAGGCTACGCAAGCCGCCAAACCGTGACCGCAGGCTCATCGACGCATCTCGCCGCGAAAGAGGTCAAGGAAAAGGCGCTCGCGGTCGCCGGCTTTCTCCTTCAGGCTCCGGTTGAAGAACTGTATCTGGCCGACGGCCATGTGATGCGTCGCAATGCGCCGCTCAGATCGGGACTTTCGTTAAAGAAGATCGCCGAGCTCCTGTCGGGCGATCCCGGTTACGCCATTCCGGGTGACTTTCCGCCGGGTCTTGAATCGTACCAGAACTTCTCGGCGAAAAGCCTGACCTATGCCATGGCAACGCACGCGGTCGAGGTCGAGGTCGATCCGTTGACCGCGCATGTGCAGATCTGTCGTTACATCGTCGCCAACGACTGCGGCCGCGCCGTCAATCCCATGATGGTGGAAGGCCAGATCGTCGGCGGCGCCGCGCACGGTATCGGGAATGCACTGTACGAGTGGATGGGCTTCGACGACAACGCGCAGCCGATCACCACCAACTTCGGTGAATATCTTCTGCTGACGGCGACCGAGTTGCCGCGCATCGAAGTCAAGATGCTGGAATTTCCTTCGACGCTCAATCCCCTCGGCGTCAAGGGCGTCGGCGAGGCGGGCTGCGTGCCAGCCGCTGCCGCGATCATTTCGGCGATCGAGAACGCACTTGAACCGTTCGGCGTGGTCGTCGGGGAAACACCATTGCTGCCGTCGCGGCTGTTCGATCTTCTATCGCGAGCGCAAGCATCTGCAGACCTGCCGCAGCATCCGGCTTCGCCAACCTGATCGTCTGTCCATCCGTATTCGAACGGCGTAATTCACCTGATCGTAGAAGACGTGGCCGATCTCGGCGGACCTGAAAATGATCTCCGGCTTCGACAAGGCATTCCCGTTAATCCTGGGGAGTGGCGACGAGGCAAACCGCAGCCTGTTGTTCGAGCAGCTCGCACGCGAACTACCGATTGTCGGCCATCGGGCGAATTTAAGCCCGTTCTACCATGATTAGATGAGAAACGCTTGGTGATGACTGCCCCCGGTGAAATGCCTGCACCGTCTCTTGAAGCATCCGCCCCTCCTGCGTGACGCGATCATGCTGACGCAGATGCTCGAGCCAGGAAGCGATGAGGAACGTCTCGACAAAACGGCCCGGCGCCGCAGCGTCTTCGAATACACTCCAGTCGAAGGCGCCGTCACGACGCCTTTGATCGGAAAGCTTCGTCAACGCCTGGAGGAATGGTTCACGATCAGCGGCGTCGATCCGATATTCGACGGTGACCAGCACAGGCCCGCGATCTCCTTCGATATCATGCGCCACCACCGGTGTGGGCCAATGCATCGAGGGCGTCAGGTCCGCCCCCTCCCCGGTCTGCAGCTTCCAGGACCGCAATAGCAACAACGCAGCGAGAAGCGCGGCAGCCGCTACGAGATGCACTGCAGGTAGGCCGATGTGGCTCGCGAGTTGGCCCCACACCATGCTGCCGAGACTCATTGAGCCGAATTGAACCGTGACGAACAGTGCGAGACCGCGGCCGCGAACCCACGCGGGCAGACCGACCTGCGCCGACACGTTGATGGTCGCAAGAACGGCGATCCATGACAGACCGGCAACGAAGCTCGCCGCGAGGGCTGTGAGCGGTTCACGCGCGAGGCCGAAGAGCACGAGAGCCGCTGCTGTGCCGACGATGCCGGCGGCCGCCAGTCCGTCGGCGCCCAGCCGCTTCTTGACCACCGGCAGCATCAAGGCCCCGACCACGGCGCTCGCGCCGATGGCTCCGAGCAGAATGCCGTAGAGCGCCGGCCCGCCGTTGATCTGAAGGCGCGCAACAAGCGGCAATAGGGCCCAGTAGGCGCTTGCGAACACAAAGAACCCGACGCTGCGAATGAGCGTGGAACGAAGATGCGGATTGCGCCGTGCATGGCGCAGGCCGACAACCATTGCGCTCCCAAAACGCTCTGGCGGCAGACGGTGCTCCGCACCTTCGGAGGGGCGCCACCAGATCAGCGCCGCGATCACGCCGAGATTGGACAAGGCATTGATCCAGAACGGCGCTGCCAGCCCCAGAAGACCGATGAACAATCCGGCCAGCGCCGGCCCAACCGCACGGCTGACATTGATGCCCACGCTATTGGCGGCGACCGCGGGCGACAGTTCCTCGCGCGGCACCAGTTGGGGAACAATCGACTGCCATGCCGGCGCGATGAGCGCGGCTCCGACTCCGGTCAGAAACGTGAACACCAGCAGCACGACCGGCGAAACGCGGTTGGACCAGACGAGCAATGAAAAGCCAACGATCAGAACCGTCAGTGCGATTTGAACGACGATGAGGAGCTTGCGGCGATCGAGGATATCGGCCAGAGCCCCGGCGGGAATACCGAACAGGAACATCGGCAGCGTCGTGGCGGCTTGAACGAGCGCCACGATAAGCGGGTCTGGATTCAGGCCCGTCATCAGCCAGCCAGCTGCGGCGTTCTGCATCCAAGTGCCGATATTGGAGATCACCGTCGCGATCCACAACACGGCGAACACGCGGTGACGGAACGGACTCCATGACGATGCGCCGCCGGATGGTTTGCCTGCGACGCCAGGTGCGGAGCCTGCCGCTTGATGTGGCGCTGGATTTTCCGTCATCGATGCCGATCCGGACGATTGGGATTGCTATCGTGCCAGATTAGAGACCGGCTTTCACGCTCCGATTGGCAAGAACCGCGGCGAGCATCAGACCTCCGATCAATCCCATGTGCTCCCAGAACGTGTTGAAGTCGCGGAACCGGTCGATCCCGGCTTTGGTCCACCATGCGTGAGCCATCAGAGTTGCGAGCAGCGTGAAGACACCAAGAGCACCCGCCCCGAGCCACGCCCAGCGTCCGCCCCAAATCACGAGCAGCGAGCCGCCGATCTGCACCGCGATGACCAACGCGGCAACGAGCGCCACCGGCTCCAATCCAGTCAGGCCGCGAACCTCGCCCACAGCGCCGGAGAAGTCGGTCAACTTGCTGATGCCGCTCAGCCAGAAAGCCGCCGTGAGCGCGATCCGAGCCAATAGCGAGAACCACGGCTGGTCCAGTAGCCCTACAATTCCAGATTCGATTCCATGAAGAGCGTTGTTGGACATGTCGCACCTATACAGCCCAGCAGGAGCAACCCATCGCGCCCCAGAACCCTGCGGCATCAGACGATGGGGAATCAACGGTCCAGGCTGCGGCATGGGCGTGGCCATGGACATTGCACGCACTTGAGCATCCGCAGGCCGCAGCAAACTTGAGCGGGGCCTCATTGTCGGCCCGGCGCTGCTGATAGCCGCCGAACGTACGCACCGGCGACCAGTCCGGCATCGCTGGAGGCAATGCCGGCGCCTCGCCGGCGTAGTCCTGCTCGCCGTGCACCACCTTGCCGCCGAGCAGCGTCAGCACCGACGTGATGTCCACGATCTCGGCCTCCGGCACCGACATGTAGTCAGCGGACAGCACAGCGAGGTCGGCCAACTGTCCGGTCTTGATGGCGCCCTTCTTGCCCTGCTCATTGGAGAACCAGGTGTTGGATTCAGTCCACAGACGCAGAGCGGTTTCGCGATCGACGCGGTTGCCGGGCGGATAGAGCCGCGTGCCGGTGATCGTCATGCCCGACGTGAGCCACGCCAGCGAAATCCACGGATTGTAGGACGCGACGCGGGTCGCGTCGGTGCCGGCGCCAACCGGGATTCCGGCCGCCATCATCCACACGATCGGCGGGGTCGCTTCCGCAGCCTTCGCGCCGTAGCGCTCGATGAAATAGTCACCCTGGTAGGCCATGCGGTGTTGGATCGCGATGCCACCACCGAGCGCAGCGATCCGGTCGATGTTGCGCTGGTCGATGGTCTCGCAGTGATCGAAGAACCAGTTGAGCCCCCTGAGCGGAATGTCGCGATTGACCTTCTCGAACACGTCGAGTGAGCGCCCGATGGTCTCGTTGTAAGTCGCGTGCAGCCGCCACGGCCAGCGGTTCTCCGCAAGCAGGCGAATAACCTTCTCGAGATCCTTCTCCATGTTGGCCGGCATCTCTGGACGCGGCTCGCGGAAATCCTCGAAGTCGGCGGCCGAATAGACCAGCATTTCGCCCGCGCCATTGACGCGGTAGGTGTCGTCGCCCTGCCCCGGCCTCGTCAGCTTGGCCCAGGTGGAGAAGTCCTCGAACTCCTCCTTGGGCTTCTGCGTGAACAGGTTGTAGGCAATGCGCACCGTGAGCTGGTTGTCGCGGTGAAGCTGATCGATAATCTTGTAGTCGTCGGGATAGTTCTGGAAACCGCCGCCCGCATCAACCACACCGGTCACGCCGAGACGATTCAATTCACGCATGAAGTGCCGGCTTGAATTCAACTGGTATTCCGGCGGCAACTTTGGGCCCTTCGCCA
>JBFLYS010000072.1:0-8690 GCA_040756555.1 Pseudomonadota bacterium
CTTCCTCAGCTTGAGAGCGGGCTAAATCAGTAACGCTGCGGCGCGAGATAGTCCGGCTGGGTGCGCTGGCCGCGAACCTGCGGACGCTGCTCGGACGAGCGTTCGTTTTGGGTGCGCTGCCGGGTTTGCGGCTGCTGTCGCGTCTGCGGCGCCTGTTGCTGCTGCTGCTGCGACTCGTACTGCGGTTGCGCCCACGGCGGCGTGAATGGGAACGGGAAGCCGTTGCCGAACAGGCCGCCTTGCGAGCGGAAGCGCGGTTCGGGCGCGCGCGGCAGTCCGGACGGATTGCCGAACAGCCCGGTGTCGGAGTCGCGCCGGTAGAACAAGCCGCGCTCCTGATCCCATTCTTCCGGCCCCTGCGCGCCGAACGGACTCTCGCGTGAAACCAGCTTGTACTGCGAATCTTGCATGCGGCCGGTCGGATCGAGCCGGAAGTATTCCATGAAGCGCTGCGTGGGCTGCTGCTGTTGCTCGCCGTACTGGCCGTACTGCGGATACTGGCTGTAACGGCTGCTGGTCGCCTCGATGCGCTGGCCGCTGCGCACGTCGATCGGCAGCGCGATGAGTTGCTTCGCGGCCTCCGGCGAGGGGCCAGGCAGCGGAACGCGCGGCGCATGCACCTTCCACGCGGCCTGCATGATGTTTTCCCAGATCGGCAGCGCAACCCGGCCGCCGGTCGCGCCGTGGCCGAGCGTGCGGCGCACGCGGCCGGCGTTGTCGTAGCCGACCCAAACCACGATGGTGACGTCGTTGCTGAAGCCGGCGAACCAGGTGTCGTTCTCGTCGTCGCTGGTGCCGGTTTTGCCCGCCACGAATGGCGAGAGCGCGCTGATGCGCGCCGCTGTGCCGCGCGCGACCACGCCTTGCAGCATGGTGCGGAGCTGGAAGAACGCCGGGCGATCGGCCGATCCGATCGACACCAGCCGGTTCGGGCTCTTGTAGATGACCTCGCCGTCTTTCTCGACTTGCTCGATGGCGTGCGGGTTCGGCCGCATGCCTTCGTTGGCGACGGCTGCATAGAACGCCGCCATATCGATCACGCGCACCGGCTGCGCGCCGAGAATGAACGGATAGTAGCGTTCGCACTGCTGGTAGATCTGCGCTTCCATCGCGAGCTGGCAGACCTTGTCGAGGCTTTCCGCCGGAGTTGGCGCGATGCCGCCGTCGAGCAGGTGCGCGGTGACGAGGTTCTTCGACTGCTCCAGCGCGCGCCGCAGCGTCGTTTGGCCGCCGCCGCCGCCGTCATAGTTCTTTGGCGACCAGTAGTCCTTTGCTTGCGCGTAGCGCGTATCGCCGATCGGCGGCAGTGTGATCGGTCCGTCGTTCACCAGCGTGTTCGGCTGAAGGCCCGACGCGAGCGCCGCAAGATAGCTCATCGGCTTGAACGAGGAGCCCGGCTGCCGGCGCGATTGCGTCGCGCGGTTGAGCTGGCTCAGTGGATAGGAGAAGCCGCCGACCATGGCGAGGATGCGGCCGGTCTTGTTCTCGAGCACGATCGCCGCGCCCTGCACGGTCGGCCGCGAGCGCAGTTCGACGCGGGTGCCTTCCTTGCCCTTGCCCTCGATGATCTGCACGTAAACGAGGTCGTACATGCCGATCAGGCGGCGCGTGTTGCTGCCGAAGGTCGAGAGCGGGAGCGTGCGGCCGTCGCGCAGGCCGACGCGGATTGAGTCGAAGCCGCCTTTGATCGGCGTCTTGTCCATCACGATCGCCGGCGTCCAGTGCACGTCGTAGAGCGGCGGCTGCGCTTGCATCAGCGCGAGTTGCCACGCCGGCTTGGTCTGGTCGGCCTTCGGGTCGGCCTGGACCTTCTTCACTGCGTCGCTGAGATTGGCCTCCGGCCCCCGGAACGAGGTGCGGCCCATGCTCTGCTCGTACTTCGCGAGGCCGTCCTGCATGGCGGCTTCCGCCGCTTTCTGAAGCTCCGGCTCGATGGTCGAGCGGACGACGAAAGAGGTGCCGGTCAGGCTGCCGACATTCGGCAGCGTGCGCGCCTCGCGATAGAGCTGATCGACGAAGGCGAAGCCGGTGTCGCGGCGCGGCCGCTGGTACGCGGTGAGTGTGATCGGCGCGGCCTCGGCGTCCTTGCGCTGCGCCGTGGTGATCGCGCCGTCGTCCTCCATGCGGTCGAGCACGTAGGCGAGGCGCTCCTTGGCGCGGTCGCGGTGGCGATCCGGCGAGTAGTAGTTCGGGCCTTTGGTCAGACCCGCAAGGAGGGCGCCCTCCTGGATGGTCAGATCCTTGGCTGATTTCCCGAAATAGGTGCGCGCGGCCATCTCGATGCCCCATGCGCCGCGGCCGAAGTAGATCGCATTCAGATAAAGCTCGAGGATCTCATCCTTGCTCAGCGTGTGTTCGACCCGCGAGGCGATGACGATCTCGCGCATCTTGCGCTCGTAAGAGATGTCGTCGCCGACGAGCAGGTTCTTCACCACCTGCTGCGTGATGGTCGATCCGCCCTGCCGCTTGCCGGTGTCGGCGACCGACGTCATGAACGCGCGGATCACCGAGCGCTCGTCGACGCCCTTGTGCGTCATGAAGCGCTTGTCCTCCGCCGCGATGAACGCCGCCTTCACATGCTGCGGCACCTGCGAGATCGGGATCGAGATGCGGCGGTGGTTCGGCTCGAACAGTTCCGCGAAGCGCTTGCCGCCCGCATCGGTCACGTTGCTCATGCCGGGGAGCTTCAGGCCCTTCAGCCGGGTGTGATCCGGCAGGTTGGCCATCGCCAGGTTGTAGAAATCGATCACCTCGCCGGCGTCGATGACGGATTTCTCGACCTTCTCCTTCTTGCAGATCTCCTTGTAGGCCGTGAACAGGTCGGAGAACTTCACGCCCTTGAAGGCCTTGATCTCGTCGTCCCCCGCCTTTGTGTCTGTCATGGCGGTCGTGATGAGGTCGTCGATATCGAGGTTCTCGATATCGAACGCCTTCTTCATATAGGTGCAGCCGTCGTTGAGGACGCGAACGACCTCGGCCTTGTCCTGTTCGGGATCGAATTGGGTTTTGACGGCGTCCGGCCGGGCGACAACCTGGCTCAACGCAAGGGCCGTGGCGAAAACCTTGACGAGTATCGCTTCCATTTCCAACCGGAGATTAGAGGGCGGCCTCCCTCGTAAGCATGATTATACAAGAAAGGCGATTTCACGGAGGTGACATTCTTGTCATCCCGATGTGCTTTTTTGAAGGCAGCGCGGGCCGATTTGTCGTTGACCTTCAAAGCCTTGTGCTAATAATGGGCACCCCGGGAGGACATTATGGCAACGAATGGTTTGAGCGAGCGTCTTCAGACGCCGATTTCGACGGCTGAGCTTCAGCGACGATGGGCCGCGGTCCGTGCGGCAATGGCGCGCGAAAAGATCGATGTTCTGCTGATGCAGAACAACAACGATCACATGGGCGGCTACGTCAAGTATTTCACCGACATGCCGGCCACCAACGGCTATCCGCAAACCGTGGTCTTCCCGAAAGACGACGAGATGACCGTCGTCTGCCAGGGCCCGTTCAACGGCGACAGTCGCCCGCCGTCCGACATGTGGCGCGGCGTGAAGCGCATGCTCACAACGCCGAGCTACGAGTCCGCGCACTACACGCAGTATTACGACCCCGAGCTCGCCGCGAAGGCGCTCCAGCCCTATGCGAAGGCCACCATCGGCTTCGTCGGCATCTATCAGATGTCGTTCGCGATGGGCGACTACATCATGAAGAAGTTCCCCGGCGCGAAGTTCGTCGACGCGAGCGAGATGGTCGACCGCATCAAGGTCATCAAGAGCCCCGAGGAGCTCGAACTGGTGAAGCGCGCGGCGATCATGCAGGACGGTGCGATGCGCGCCGCCTTTGCCGCGATCAAGCCCGGCATGCGCGACACCGAAGTGGCGGCAATCGCCGTCGAGTACAGCCAGCGGCATGGCTCGGAGAACGGCATCTATCTTTGCGCGTCGGCGCCTCCCGGCGAGGCCGCGAAGTTCGGCCAGCGCCACGTGCAGAACCGCACTATCAAGAAGGGCGACACCTTCGCGCTGCTCGTTGAGGATTCCGGCCCCGGCTGCATGTACACCGAACTCGGCCGCTCTTGCGTGCTCGGCAAGGTGCCGCAGCAGATGAAGGAAGAGCTCGAGATGGTGAAGGAGTCGCGCAAGCTGACCCTCGACATGCTCGTGCCCGGCACGCCCTGCAAGGACATCTGGGAGGCGTTCAACGCCTTCATGCGCAAGCATGGCCGGCCGGAAGAGGCGCGGCTTTATTGCCACGGCCAGGGCTACGACCTCGTCGAGCGTCCGCTGATCCGCAACGACGAGCCGTGGACGATCCAGAAGGACATGAACATCGTCGTCCACCCGACCTACGCCTACAACGGTTATCTGAACTGGCTGTGCGACAACTACATCATCGGCGGCAACGGCCCCGGCGATCGCATCCACCAGTTCCCCGAAGAGATCATCGAGATCGACGTTTGATCTCCGCTGTCATTCCGGGGCGCGGGCGTTAGCCCGCGAGCCCGGAATCCAGCTCTTTGCTCTGAATGTTCATCTGGATTCCGGGTCCGGCGCTTTGCGCCGTCCCGGAATGACGGCCTCAAGCAGCGGTCATCCCAATGAATCTTCTTATCTTCCTCACGCACCCCGAGCCCACGCGCTCCGGCTACGAAAAATATCTCGCGCCGCGCCATCCCGAACTCACCATCAAGACCTTCGGCACGCGCGACGAAGCGATTAAGCACATCGGCTGGGCCGATATCTTCATGGGCTTCGGTCCGCAGGTCGGACCTGAGTTCTTCAAGGACGCGAAGAACCTGAAGTGGGTGCATTCGCTCGGCACCGGCACCGACGGCATCACCGACTCGCCGCATCTCGGCCCGGACGTCGTCGTCACCGCGACGCGGGGCATCCACGGCATTCCCATGTCCGAGATGGCGTTCCTGATGATGCTTTCGCTCACGCGCGATCTGCGCCGCATCGAGCGCCAGCGCGGCTCGCAGACATGGGAGCGTTATCCCGGCGGGCTGATGCACAACAAGACGGTCGGTATTCTCGGCCTTGGCGCGATTGCCGAAGACATGGCGCCGCGCTTCAAGGCGTTCGGCATGCGCGTCGTCGGTATCTCGCGCACGAATCGTCCGGTGCCGGGCTTCGATAAAATCTATTCGCGCGCGGAGATGGTGCAGGCCGCGGCGGAGCTCGACTACTTCGTGCTGCTCGTCCCGCTCGACAGCGAAACCCGAAACATCGTGAACGAGAAGGTTCTGTTCGCGATGAAGCCTTCGAGCTTCTTGATCAATCTGGCGCGCGGCGGCGTGCTCGATGAGGACGCGCTGCTTCGCGCGCTTGAGCAGAAGAAGATCGCAGGTGCGGCGCTCGACGCGCTCGCAACCGAGCCGCTGCCGAAGGACAATCCGCTCTGGTCGCTGCCGAACGTGTTCATCACGCCGCACATCGGCGGCTATTGCGACACGTATGTTCTCGATGCGGCGAAGCAGTTCGAGCAGAACCTTGCCGCGCTTGCCGCGGGCCAGCCCGAGAAGATGATCAATCGCGAGAAGCGACACTAGCAACGCTATGATTCTAGTGTCCCCTTGAACCCGAAGTTCGCATAAGTGCTCGCAGCACAGTCTTGCGAACTTCGGGTTCGGGACACGAGCGCGGATCAGCCTTGACGCCGGGGCGTGCTGGCCCCGAAGCGTAAGGTGTGTGTAAGGCGTGGTCGCCACACTCGCGCCCGACATCTGATTCTGCTGATGGACGGAACGTGAATTACATTTAATGACTTCGGGGCGAAATTCTCTGCTACCGAAGATCGATGAATGGCGTTGGGGCACTGTGGCTCTCGCGCTGTTGCGTGCCGCTACTCCGGCTGGAGCAGCGGGGAGTGGGGCGACGGATGCAAGAACAAAGTCATCGCATCGGCTCGTTTGCCGGTTGGGAGGTCGCCTTGTTCCGGAATCGCTCGCGCGGGGACGCCGCGTTATTTTCCCATCTGTTTAAATTTCGGCGTGACTTCTGTGCCGGCGGATTGATGATCCTGTTCGGACTGGTCGCTGCGGTCAGCGGGCCGAACTATCGCATCGGAACGCTCACGCGCATGGGGCCGGGCTTCATGCCCACGGTCCTCGGTGTCGTTCTCATCATCCTCGGCGTTCTCATTGCCGGATTTCCAGCGGTCGAGCAGGCGGCAGGCGTGGAGGCGGGCGGTGAGAACCTGCTGCCCGAACATCCCCAATGGCTCGCCTGGCTCTGCATCCTGGCCGGGCCGTTCCTGTTCATTGTGTTCGGCAGTGTCGGCGGCATGGCGCCGGCGACATTCGCTTGCGTGTTCGTGTCCGCGCTCGGCGATCGCGACGCCAACTGGAAAAGCGCGCTTGCTCTTGCTGCTGTGGTGACAGTGTTTGGCGTCGGCCTGTTCCACTACCTCCTGCAAATTCCGATGCCGGTGTTGCAGTGGAATTTACCGACCCATGCGTGGGGGCTGTAATGGAAACCGCTCTCACCGATCTCTGGTACGGCTTTACGGTCGCCGTCGAGCCGCACAATCTGATGTACTGCTTTCTCGGTGTGCTGATCGGCAACATGGTCGGCGTGCTGCCCGGCATGGGCCCGCTGGCGACCATCTCGATCCTTCTGCCGCTGACCTTCGGCATCAAGCCGGTCGGCGCCATCCTGATGCTGTCGGGAATTTTTTACGGCTCGCAGTATGGCGGCGCGATCTGTTCCATCCTGCTCAACCTGCCGTGCCATCCGCCGCACGCTGTGACATGTCTCGACGGTTTCCCGATGACCAAGCAAGGGAAAGGGGGCGTCGCACTCGGCATCACGGTGATCGGTTCGTTCATCGGCGCGTCCTGGGGCATCACGGAGATGATGTTCCTCGCTCCGCTTCTCGTTTCCGTGGCGCTGAAGTTCGGTCCCACCGAAATCTGTTCTCTGATGCTGTTGGGCCTTCTTGCCGGCTCGACATTGGCGCGCGGCTCGCCGATCAAGGGCGTCGCCATGACGGTGCTGGGCCTGATCTTCGGCCTGGTCGGTTCCGACCTCGAGACCGGCGCCGATCGCCTCACCTTCGGCTTTCCCGAACTCTCCGACGGCATCGAGCTCGTCGCGTTGGCGCTGGGCCTGTTCGGCGTTGCCGAGTTCATGAACAGCGTGAATCAGTCTTCGCCTATCAACGCGACCTATTCCAACGTCAAGCTCAAGGACATGCGGCCGAGCTGGGCCGAGTTCAAATGGGCGTTCCCGGCGATGATCCGCGGCACCATCGTCGGCAGCCTGTGCTCGCTGATCCCCGGCACGGGGCCGACCATTGCCTCGTTTGTCGCCTACGCGACCGAAAAGAAGATCGCCAAGAACCCGGAGGATTTCGGCTCCGGCGAGATCAGAGGCGTGGCTTCGCCGGAGGCCTCGACGCATTCCTCGGTGCAGGGCGACTTCATCCCGACCATGAGTCTCGGCATCCCGGGCGATGCCGTAATGGCGCTGCTGCTCGGCGCGCTCATGATCCAGGGCATCGTGCCCGGCCCGCAGCTCATCAAAGAGCATCCGGATATCTTCTGGGGCCTGATTGCGAGCTTCTGGATCGGCAACATCCTTCTGGTGCTGCTCAACGTGCCGCTGATCAGCATATGGGTGAAGATGCTGATGATTCCGTATCGCTATCTCTATCCGAGCGCGCTGTTCTTCGTCTGCATCGGCGTCTATGCCGCCAACAACGACATGTTCCAGGTCGGCGAGGTGATCGTGATCGGTATCCTCGGCTATGTGCTGCTGCGGCTCGGGTTCCAGCCGGCGCCGATTCTGCTCGGCTTTGTGCTGGGCCCGCGGTTTGAGGAGAATTTCCGGCGGGCCATGCTGATCGCACGCGGGGACCTGATGACGTTTATCGAGAGGCCGATCAGCGCGTTCTTCCTGGCGCTGTGCGTCATCCTGATCGGCGCCCAGATCTACGTCCGGCTGCGCTCCATGCGGCGTGACAAGACGGCCGTGGCCGTCGATCAGGCGCGGCCGTCGTACCAGCTCCAGCAGGCCAAGTAACGCACGGTCAGGGCGTTGAATGTCGCCTTGATGATGCCGGTGTGGCGCTCGATGCGCTCGCGACCGCTCCATTCCAGCAACGTCGTGCTCGGCCACGACCGAGCGTGTTGAACCGGCTGAGTAACGCCGCAATCCGCGTTATGATCGCCGCAATGGACCTCGCCACCGAACTCCTTCGCACCCTTCGCCTTGCCGAGCTGACCGCGCTCGTCGACAAGCATTTCGGCCAGACCCTCGGCCTGTCCGCGCTCGAGGCCCATCAGGTCGAAGCGACCGGCTATATGCTGGGCGAGGGCTTCTCCGGCGCCGACAAGAACGCGCCGCATCACAACTACTGGACGCTGATCAAGACCGAGGCGCATCTCCTGATCTGCACCGAGGAGCCACGCTACGAACCCCTGCGCCGCCAGATCGTGCGCAACGCGGGCGAGGGGCAGGCCGCGCTGCTCACCCGCATCGCCGCCGGCATCGGCTTTTCGCTCGATATCGAGGCGCCGAAGCTTGTGCCGTTCGTCGCGCTGACGCTGATCGTGCTGCTGAAACTCGGCCGGGATGCTTATTGCGCGGAATCCGTCACGGAGTGAATTTCCGGCGGTGCCGTACACTCAACTGTCGTCCCCGCGAAGGCGGGGACCCATAACCACCAATTTTTGTATTTGCGAAGCAGAG
>JBFLYS010000073.1:0-8669 GCA_040756555.1 Pseudomonadota bacterium
TTCGCGCTCGGCGCGAAGCTCGCGAAGCCGGAGAGCATGATGATTCAGGTTGTCGGCGACGGCAGCTTCTACTTCGGCGGCCCAAGCTCGACCTTCTCGGTCGCTCAGCAATACAACCTGCCGATCTTCACCATCGTGCTCGACAACACCGGCTGGTCGGCCGTCAAAGAGTCGACGCTGCGCGTGTTCCCGCAAGGCGAAGCCAAGGCCAACAACAAGTTCCAGGCGAACCTCATGCCGAACGCCGACTTCTCCAAAATCGGCGAAGCATTCGGCGCCCACGGCGAGCGCGTCAGCAACCCTGACGATATCCCGGCAGCGCTCGCACGCTGCGTGAAGGAGGTGCGCGGCGGACGCACGGCTATCCTGCACGCGCGCGTAACGCGGCTTTAAAGTTCTGGAGGTGATAGCTCGCCAGAATCGTATGGAGACACGGAATGAGATTCTGGCTGAGCCTTGCTGCCGTCTGCGCGGTTGCCTGTTTCACTGAAGCGTCCGCGCAGACGTTTCCCTCGCGTCCGATCACGCTGGTGGTGCCGTTCGCGGCCGGCGGCAACGTGGACGTGAGCACGCGCATCCTGCAATCGGGAATCGGCGACGCTCTCGGTCAGCCGATCATCATCGAGAACAAGCCGGGCGCGGGCGGCACGCTCGCCGGCAATTATGTCGCGCGCTCGGCGCCGGACGGCCACACGCTGTTCGTGGGTTCCACCGGCAGCATCCTGCTCGGCCCGATGACGATGCCGAATGCACCGTACAAGTGGGATCAGGTGTTCGCGCCGGTAAGCTCGCTGGCGCTTTCGACCAACCTCCTGCTCGTGCGCAACACGCTGCCGGTGAAGACCGTTTCCGAGCTGGTCGAGTACGCCCGGCAGAATCCGGAGAAGCTCACCGTCGCCACCACCAGCGTCGCCAGCATCAACTACTTCATGGGCGAGCTGTTGCGGCTGAAGGGCGGCGTCAAATGGACCGACGTGCACTACCGCGGCAATTCGCAGATCATCAACGACCTGATGGCGGGCCACGTCGACACCAGCTTCCAGCAGCTTTCCGATTCTCACGCCCAGATCGAGGGCAAGAAGGTCCGCGCCCTCGCGGTGCTCGGACCCAAGCGCGTAGCCTCGCTCGGCGACGTGCCAAGCATCGTTGAAGCCGGATTTCCGGAAGTACAAGGCGTGAACTTCAACGGCGTCTTCGCGCCGAAAGGCACGCCGCCGGAGGTCGTCGCCAAGCTGAGCGACGCCATCCGCACGGCGCTGCGCAAGCCTGAGGTGATCGAGCAATTGGCGAAGCTCGGCTCCGAAGCGCCGGGCAGCACGCCCGAGGAATTCGCCAATTTCCTTCACCAACAGTCGGCCAAGTGGTCCGACGTCATGAAGCAAGCCAACATCAAGGTGACCGAGTGAGCAGCGCTGAACTTCCGTTTTCGCCGAAGATCGACCGCAACTACCCGAAACCCAAGCTGAAGCTGCCGCCCGGCGCCTGCGACTGCCACTTCCACTTCATCGGACCGCAGAAGCAATTCACGCTGAAGCCGGGTCACGTCTTCAGCCATCTTCAGTTCGAAGACACCACGATCGACGACTGGCTGAAGATGCAGGAGGCGCTCGGCCTCTCGCGCGGCCTGCACGTGCTCTCGATGATGTACGAGCACAACTACGAGATCGCGCTGCATGCGCAGAACCGGCTCGGCGACCGCATCCGCTCGGTGATCGTGCCGTGGCCGCACATCACCGACGGCGAGCTCGACATCCTCACCAAGTCGGGCGTGGTCGGCTACCGCATCACCTGGCGTCTCACCAAGGAGATCGACCAGAAGATGGTGGCGCGCACCTGCGAACGCGGCTGGTCGATGCACTACCTGCACCGCGCCGACGAGGCGCACATGGACGGCTGGAAGCCGCACATCCTCAAGACGCCGGGCAAGTTCGTGCTGGAGCACATGGGCGGCGTCGATCCGAGCAAGGGCATCAACGGCGAAGGCTTCAAGTTCGTGTTGCAAGCTCTCGACACCGGCCGCTGCTGGCTGAAGTTGTCGCCGCGCGTCTCCAAGCAGGACGACTTCCCGTTCTCGGACTGCGACCCGCTCGTGAAAAAGCTCGTCGAGCATGCGCCGAACCGTCTGCTGTGGGGCTCGGACTGGCCGCATCCGCAATACTTCAAGCCGATGCCCAACGACATCAAACTGCTCGACCAGATGTTGGATTGGGTGCCGGACGAGAAGACACGGAAGATGATTTTCGTCGATAATCCGGCGGAGATATTCGGCTTCCCTCCGCTGTAGCCGGAGGGACCATAGGAGGGGCGGACGATGTGGGACTTCGTTCGAGGACTCTGTTGCATCGCCGCTCTTGCGGCCGTGACAAGTGTTGCCTCGGCGCAGTCCTACCCGTCCCGCAACGTCGAGATCGTCGTGTCTTACGCGGCCGGCGGCTCGACGGACCTCGTGGCGCGCACGCTGGCGCAGAAGTTTCAGGAAAAGCTCGGTCACTCTTTCGTTGTGATCAACCGCCCGGGCGGCGGCGGCACGCTCGGCCCGATCTCGGTCGCGCGTGCCGAGCCTGACGGGCACACGCTGTTCGTCGGCTTCACCTCCGAAACGGTGGTGGCGCCGCTCCTGTCCAAGAATCCGAAATACTCGATCGACGCGTTCGAGCCGATCGCGGTGACCGGCATCGTGCCGGTCGTGCTGATCGTCTCGAAGAATGTGCGCGCGAACAATCTCCGCGATCTCATCGAGGAACTCCGCCAGAGCCCCGGCAAATACACCTTCGGCGGCGGGGTCGGCAGCCCGTCGCACATCATGGGCTCGTGGATGAATCGCCTGAAGGGCCTGAACGTCACGCACATTCCCTATCGCGGCGGCGCACAGGCGGTGTCCGACGTGGTCGGCGGCCACATCGATATGTTCTATGCGGGTGTCGCGCCCGCGAAAGCCGCCGTCGAATCCGGCAGCGTGAAGGCCATCGCCGTCACCGGCGACGTGCGCTCGTCGGCGCTGCCGAACGTGCCGACATTTGCCGAAGCCGGCGTGCCGGAGTTCGATCTCGGAAGCTGGAACGTGTTTCTGGCGCCGAAAGGCACGCCCAAAGCTGTCGTCGACGTGCTCAAGAGGGAAACGATGGCGGCGCTCAACGACCCCAAGGTGCGCGAACATCTTGCAACGCAAGGCGTCGAGCCGAGCCAGACGCAGGACGTGCGCAAGTTCCTCGAGGGCGAGCGCGAGAAGTTCGGCCGCGCGGTGCGCGACCTGAGCATCAGCGTGCCGGAGTGAACAGCATGACCGGGATCATCCGTTTGCTTGCGGGCGTGCTGCTCGCTGCCGTCATTGGCTCCGGCGCCTTCGCGCAATCCGCTTGGCCCACTCGCCCGATCAAGCTGATCGTCCCGACCGGCCCCGGAGCCGCGACCGACGTGATGGCGCGTTTGCTCGCCGACGGCATGTCGCGCTCGCTCGGCCAGCCGGTCGTGGTCGAGAACATGCCGGGCGCGGCAGGCATCGTCGCGCATCAGACCGCGGCGCGCGCGGCGCCCGACGGCTACACCTTCCTGTTCTCCAACACGTCAGGCCTCGCGTCGAACCTGATCTCGTTCAAGTCGCTGCCCTACGACGCCGCGAAGGATTTCACGCCGGTCGCGATGGTCTGCGATCTCGGCCCGCAGTCGGTGTCGGTGAACGCCGAAGTGCCGGCGAAGACGCTGCCCGAGCTGATCGCCTACGCGAAAACAAAGCCGGAAGGGCTGAGCTATGCGGTGGACGTGACTGCGGGCGCCGCGCCCTTTGCGGCGCGCCTCCTCAACAAACGCGCCAACCTCAACATGATCGAGGTGCCTTACCGCTCCGCCGCGCAGATGACGCAGGACGTGGCGAGCGGCGTCAATCCGGTGCTGGTCTCCTCGATCGCGGCGGCAACCGCGATGGTGCAAGCGGGGAAGATCCGCCGCATCGCCGTCACCTCGACCAAGCGGTTCCCTGGCTTGCCCGATCTGCCGACCGCGAATGAGTCCGTGCCGGGCGTCATCATGGACGGCTGGTTCGTCGTGGTCGCGCCCGCGAACACACCTGTGGACATCGTGAACAAGGTCAACCAAAGCGTCGAAGAGTTTCTGAAAAGCCCGGACATCCGCCAACGGCTGATCGCGTTCGGGCTTGCGACCAGCGGTGCGGACACACCGCAAAACACCGCCGCGTTCATCAAGCGCGAGCAGGAGCGCTGGCGCGCGCTCGCGCAGGAGCTTGGCGTGGAGCCTCAATAGTCGTCAGGTTTTAGCGGACAGTGCCGAACGGCGAGAAGAAATTCTGCTGGCCGGACATCGCGTAGCGGCCGCCCTGACCGTTGCGATTCGAAGCGTTGCGGCCTGAGCGTTTTTGCTGCTGCTGCTGGTCCCAGCCGCCGCGCTGCTGCTCCCAGCCACCGCCGAACGGTTGATTTTGCTGCCAGCCAAACTGCGCGAACTGCTGCTGTTGCGGGGCCTTCTTCTTCGACGCCTTCGCAACCTTGGTCTTCACCGGCTGCTTCGCATCAGGCTTCGCCGGCGCGACGGAGCCAGTTGACCCCTGCGCATAGCTCTCCGACCCCTTCGGGACCTCCGCAACTATTCCCTCTTGGACTGTGAGGATCGGGTTCGCCTTGGGCGCGACGTAAGCCACCGGCAGTCCCGTTGCACTCGAGGTCAGCGGCATCGGACCTGGTGGGCCCATGACCGCTTCCGCGAGACACAGCAGGCCCAGCAGGGCCGGCGCTACAACCGCGAAATACGCAAAAACTGGCATGAACATTCCCGAGTGCAATCACTCAACGCGCGCGGGAGGCGTCCGTTCCGTTTCCTCACGTGGCTACTCAATTGTGGCAATGCCAGATGCACGCTGGCGCGACCGCAGCAGCAATGGGTCATTTTGGGGCGTGATAGCCGACCGACTGCGCGGGTGCAGACCTCGCGTGGCGGTATTCCGCTGCGCATCTGGAGCGCCGCTCCGACCAACCGTTACAAGAGTGAAGCGAAAACAGGCGCGGCCGAGATCGCGCTTCGGAAAGTCGGCACCAACGCGACCAAAGACTGCCTCGTCCCTCGGCACGCGTGCCTTACTGTTCGTCTTGCCACTCGATCGCAGGTACGCGAGCCTCTTGTCGTGCCGGGCCGTTCGGAGGCTCACATGACTCGTTTCTGGTCGCTGCCAGCCGCGCTCGCGCTGCTCGCAACGGCACTCGCTGCGCCGGTTCAAGCTTCGGATTGGCCTCTGCGGCCGGTGACGGTCATCGTGCCGTTCGGCGCGGGCGGCAACACCGACATGATGGCGCGGCTTGCCACGCAGCATCTGTCGGCAAAATTCAACCAGCCATTCATCGTCGAAAACCGCCCGAGCGCGGGCGGCGCGCTCGGCACCGGCCAGGTCGCAACGGCGGCGCCGGACGGCTACACACTGCTGTTCTCCGCCGCATCCAACATCAATCTGGTGCCACAGCTTCAGAAGCTGAGCTTCGATCCAGTGAAGCAGCTCACGCCGATTACGAATGTCGGCACTGGAACGCAAATCCTTGCGGTCAACCGGAAGCTTCCGGTGACGACGCTGCCGGAGTTGATCGCCTACGCCAAAGCCAATCCCGGCAAGTTGAACTTCACGAGCGCGGGCACACAGAACATCAGCCATCTCGCGCCGATTCTGCTGTTCGCGCGCGCCGGCATTGACCTCGTCTACGTACCGGCGAAGTCCGGCCCGCAGGCGGTGTCGGACATCGTGAGCGGGCAAGTCGAGGTCTATTTCGGCAACTCGTCCGAGCTGCTGCCGCACAAGAACAGCGACCAGATCAGGCTCATCGCCACCGGTGCGGCGCAACGGCTTGCCGCCGCGCCCGATCTGCCGACCGTGGGCGAAACGATTCCCGGATTCGAGATGTCATCCTGGAACGGATTCTCGGCGCCCGCCGGAACACCGGACAGCGTCATCGCCGCGATCAGGAGCGAGGTTGCCGCTCTGGTGCAGTCGCCCGCGGTCTCCGAGCGCCTCACCAATCTCGGCATCGTTCCCGGCGGACTCTCCAGGGACGAGAACGAAGCCTTCTTCAAGAAGGACCGCGAGGCGCTCCTCGCTGCCGTGAAAGCGGCGAAAATTGAACCGCCGCAATAGCCATCAGATCGTAGATGCAGCCGGGCGTTGATGCCGCGGCGTGTGGATACGGCCCTGGCGCATGGCGACGCCCATCTCCAGGCTGTCGGCGATCCGGCGCGCGCGCTCGATGAAATGCTCCGCCGCGACCGGCGGACAGATGTCCGCAGCCGTCTGCTCGAACAACGCGAGCCAGCGATCGAAATGCGCGCCCTCGACCGGCAAATCCATGTGCACCTGCATTGGCCGGCCATGGTAACGCCCGGTCATCAGCGCGACCGACGACCAGAACGCATCGAGCTTCTGGAAATGCGTGTCCCAGTCATCGACCTTCGCGGCGAAGACCGGCGCCAGCAGCGGGTCCAGTTGAACGCGGCTGTAGAATGTCCTGACGAGGCGCTCGATCATCGCCTCGTCGATGCCGGTCTGCGAGGTGATCTCTTCGGTCAGCCGCGCGCGGCGTTCCGGACCGCCCTCGCCGTCAATTTCGGTCATGTCGTACCCATTGGCGTTGGATGCAGCATTTGCAGGCAATCTATCATGCCTCGCCATTCCAATTTTGGATACGAGGGCCCACATACCGCATGATTGCCCGCCCCGTGACAAAAAATCGCGAACCATTCGCGGCTTGGAATCGTCACAATCCGTAGCCTGTATCGCCCGCCGCGGCACGGCGGCGCTATACAAGACCGGCGCAAGACAACGAGACCATCTGCATGGCACAAGCTGGGTTGAACAATCGGCTCGATCGCCCGGTGGACGATCGGCACGATCACGTCCTCGGCTCGGCCGGCGCGGCCGTCACACTTGTCGAGTACGGCAGCTACGCCTGCCCCCACTGCAGAGCAGCCAACGATCGCATCGCGGAAGCGCGCGACGATCTCGGCGAACGCATGCGTTACGTCTTCCGGCATCGTCCGCTGACCGGCAGCGATATCGCCCGCCGCGCCGCCGAATTGGTCGAGCGCGCCAGCGATCCCGACGAGTTCTGGGATGCTCACGTCACGCTGATGACGCGATCCGAAACGCTGACCGAGGACGATCTGGTCGCCGTCGCCCGCAAGCTGGGCTTGCCCGAGGAAGGCACCGAGGAAAACCAGGACGACGCGGAGCACGCCAAAGCCCGCGTCGATGCCGATATCGCCAGCTCGCGGGCAAGCGGCGTCATCATCACGCCGACGTTCTTCATCAACGGCCGCCGCTACGACGGCGCGTGGGACGAAAGCTCGTTTAAGGACGCGATGCTCGGCACGCTGGGACATCGCATGCGCGCGGCGGCTCTCGACTTTGCCGGTTGGGCGCCTTCCGCGGGCGTGTTGCTGCTGATCGCGACGATCATGGCCGTGGCGTTCACCAACACGACGCTCGGGCCCGAGTTCGAAGGGCTGTGGAAGCAGTATTTCGGCTTCACGCTCGGCGACGCCAGTTTCAAAATGTCGCTGCTGCACTGGATCAACGACTATCTGTTGACCATCTTCTTTCTGGTCGTCGGCCTTGAGATCAAGCGCGAGTTCACCGTGGGCCATTTGGCCAGTCTCCGCTCCGCAGCATTGCCGATCGCGGGCGCCATCGGCGGCATGGCGGTGCCGGCCGGTCTGTACGCCTTGCTGATTCCCGTGGGTCCCTGGTCGTACGGCTGGGGCGTGCCGATGGCGACGGACACCGCCTTCGCCGTCGCGCTCATCGTGATGATGGGAAACCGCGTACCGGTCGAGCTGCGCATCTTTCTGACCGCGGCCGCGATCGTTGACGACATCGGTGCGATCGTGGTGGTGGCGGCCTTCTACTCCGGCTCATTGCAGCTTTCGTATCTCGTTGCGGGCCTCGCCATCGTCGCGGCGCTGGCACTGCTCAACAGGTCGCGTGTCTACAGCGTCGCGCCGTACATCCTGCTCGGGACCGTGCTCTGGGCCTGCGTCTATGCGAGCGGCCTGCACGCCACCCTCGCCGGCGTGATCCTGGCGCTGTTCGTCCCGACACGGCCGCCGCCCAATCTGCAGGGCCTGACGGCCCAAGCCAACACCATCCTCGCGGCCGAAGCACGCCACGGCAATGAAGTGCTGCGGCACGGGCCGTCATTGCCGGCCCTGCGCGCGCTCGATGCGATCCACGACCGGCTGGAATCGCCGGCGGATCGTCTGCTGCGTCATGCCGGCGCGCGGTCGAGCTATTTCGTGCTGCCGCTGTTCGCGCTCGCCAACGCCGGCGTCGCCATCAACGCCGACGTCTTGCGCGGCCATGAACCGCTGATGTTTGCAGTCCTGATCGGACTGACAGTGGGCAAGCCGCTCGGCATGGTTTCGGTGTCGGCCCTGGCCGTGTGGCTCCGCATCGCCGTCAAGCCGGATGCCTATTCGTGGCGGCAGCTCTGGGGCGCAGGCGCGCTCGCGGGCATCGGCTTCACCATGTCGCTGTTCATCGCAGGTCAGGCATTTCCGGCAGGGGCGGATTTCGCTGCGGCGAAGATCGCCGTGTTCGCGGCCTCGGTGCTGTCGGCCGTCATCGGCGTTGCGGTGTTGTGGAATGCCGTGAACCGCACAGAGGAAGAGAGCGCCGCTGCGAC
>JBFLYS010000074.1:0-8155 GCA_040756555.1 Pseudomonadota bacterium
CTCCGGCCTCGTGCTCCTTCAGCACCGCAATAATCTGCTCTTCCGTAAAACGTGCTCGCTTCATCTGTCCGTCCTTCGTCAGGCCGGACTCTAACCCCATCTGGAGGAATTACTCAGGGGCAGGTCACCGTATGCCCGCTCATCGCTGCCCTCCGTTCGCTTGCGCAACAATGCCTCCTTGCCGGTGGCCGCGACGCTAAGATTTCAAGCGCAAATCACTAGCTAAGCTGTAGATGAGGCGCCGGTAGCTCACGATAGAAATTTTCGAACCGCTCTTTTCGAAATTCCCCCGCAACTCATTCTGCTGCCAGCTCTCCGCCTCGGAATCTCCGATTAGCAAGATCGCCCCCATTGGCTGCACGAGTTCCGGCGCTTGAATGTTAATTCGGATGGCGTCGATATAATCGTTAAAATGGCTAAGGTATTTTTGACATTGGATGACACCGCGACTTCCATCGATGCTGAGGTCATCACCCTTTCGGTTCGCGAACTGACGATCAAATCGCTTCAGTTCGACCACGTGCCAAAAAAAGCCAAGCGACGACCGGCTAACTACGAGGTAGTCTGGAATAAGACCAGCAACTCCATTTTTAGCGCTCGGCTTGATCATCTGCTTCGGAAAGACCCAAACGCCGTGATGACCAGAATGCGGAATGGCATACTGAATCACATATGGATTTGCGGTCAGAAAGTTCTGAATAGACTCCTCGCGACCTTCTTCCAGCGCCCGGCGCAACTCTTGATATGTAGCCCTGGTAATATCGCGAAGCGTCCCAAACCGAGCTCCTGGAAAATAGCCCTTCCACTCAGCAAGCTGCCGCTCGCGATCTTCATGAGTTTCAATACGAAAGTTCGGCAAAATACCAGCCTCGTTGATCTACATGTCGGATCATCCATAAAGAGCGGGACCGAAAGACCACCCACGCAGACCTAGTTGTTCTTTCGGCTAGCAATCATTGCCGAAAACAATTCAAGCAATTCGGCCTTCGACCTATCGGCAGCAATAATCCGAATTAGCTCGTCAAAAGAAAAACTCACAATAGAATTAAGGCGAGGATTTACGAGCACTCCTCTTAACCACTCGGCTTTACCACCCTCAATCGCGCCAAAATAGCTCAAAAGCCAATAGATAACGACCTGCCGATAATCAGACGAAGAAAATCGCTTATTCGTGCATTTGACCTCGATCAGCGTTCTTCCGACAGCAAAATCCCCTACGCTTGACGCGATCCATTCGTAGCCTGGAACCTGTGGAGACATCTCAAGCGCTCCACCACCAGAATCAGCCTTGATTGCCAGCAGCATTCTATAAAGGTTATCCGCAACACGTTGCGCAATCTGCTTGTCCGGCACCGTCAAATCTAAGGGATGCCTAGCATCAAAATGTCGCCGCTGCCTTTCCCAAGCAACGGATAAGGCATCAGGCCAATTTACGCTCCGCCCATTGATCAGTTGTTCAGAAACAGCAACAGCCAACTCAAACAACATCGCATGCTGTAAACCACTCGCACTGATCATCTCCTGAGAAACAGGCTCCAGACCCACGAGAGCAATCGACTTTCGATTGAGATGCGCAACGATCCCAGGAACGAGTTGCGGGAAAAGAGCGTCAAAGAAGCCAGGAATATCTCGAGCGAGCGTCCTCGGATCATTAGCCGGAAGGCGAACAGCGCTCATTTGGAGGCCCAGGCGCAAAACACGGAAGCAAATCCCGGCGGCCCATCTTTCCGCTCGACACCCAAACGCCACGCACTCGCCAGACTCTTCTGGACCTGGGACCTGAACTTAGCACCCTCATCTCCGAAATCACCAGCAGCATACCAAAGCATACGCTGCTCTTCGGCAGAAAGAGAACTCCATCTGTTCCGCTCTCTCGTAAAGCTCGAACGATCTTTCCACAAACGCCAACAATCAATGCAGCCCCGCCGCACTGTGATTGACGAAGTTGCACTGAAAACGTGGGAAACAAACTGGGCCCGAGCTTCGGTCCGTCGAAAGCGGATGGCTCTTAGATAGTGCAGACAGCTAGCCTCAGGCAGCAGCAAGTGCGGAGAATGCAGTGGCACCATATCTAGAAGCGCATCTAATGAATCAGCGATTGACGAAAAACGGAGATCCCCACATACGGAAGCAACCCCCCCTCATGATCGTCGACCATGAGGCACGGAAGGCATGGAGATTTTTCTCCGCCAAAAGCACAGAGCAGATTTGCAGCGCCTCCGACGGACCATGGAGTTTCAGTGTACGCCCAATCTGGGCAACCAAAAACGAGTCAGGCTGCGATTTTCGAAGCTCCCCATCCAAGAGCGCCCGAATATCCAGACTTTCAACAATCCCCCGCAAATCTTCGTATTCTATTTTTGCATCGTCTGAGTATGGATTGAAGTGAACATCTATCTCAGACAATTTTGTCGCTTCATCACCCGAGCCTCCTAGCTGGGTTCTGACGTAATCGACAAAATGCTTTGTTGAAAGAAAAATGGTCTTCGTTCTGTTTAATGTGAGGCCGTAATCCGCGAGAGCATGAGATAAAATCGAGAGCGCTCGATACGCGGCAGCTTGAGTTTGGGCAACAATAACAAAATCGTCTACAAAACGTCGCCAGACGATATTGGTCTCCGAGAGCCGTCGATCGATAGAGGACAGAATAAGTTCTGCCAAGATACGTGAGCCTTGCCCTCCAACTGGGAGGCCAAAAGAGCGGCCCGCCGCAAACTTACTCAAAAATCGATCAATTTGCACAGAGATCGTAGGATCTGATGGGAACAGATCGTCTACGCAATTCTCAATTCTATGATGCGAAACATGTTCATAAAAACTCGATATATCAGTCTGAACAACGAAGCCATTCCCGTCGGATACATTCTCAGCATCCTGAATACTAGCTTCGCGAAAACTACGCCAAGAGGCCACAGGATCAAATAATCCATCCCCCTCATTCAAAAATCGGTAAGAGTGAACACGATCACTACGAATGGGTTCAAGATTCTCCGCAACAGCAATGCCGAGCCCATTAAAATAGAAATTCCAAAAAGGACGTATCTTAGTTGATATTCTGAAGCCCGCAGTCCCAGCGGGGACAAGCAATCTCTCTGAGAATACCTGCAGCTCTTCAATTAGATTCTTCGCCCCTGCTTTCGTGTTTTTTGCCAGTTCCTGACTGAAGGCGAACGCGATCTTAACAAGCGCTTCACGACGCTCCGCTAAAAATCGATTATCGACGTCAAAAGGCAGCGTATCATTGTCACCATGCGCCGCTATATCGGCTACCGCTCGCTCAAAATGCCTTAGCTGCAGTCCGCTCATTTACGCTTCTTTCCAGGAGCTATCGGACAAATATCAGATCGGCAATCTCACTCCCACTCAATCGTCCCCGGCGGCTTCGACGTCACATCGTAGACCACGCGGTTGACACCCTTCACCTCGTTGATGATGCGCGTCGCGGTGGCCCCTAAGAAACGCATGTCGAAGGGATAGAAGTCGGCGGTCATGCCGTCGGTCGAGGTCACGGCGCGCAGGCCAACGACATAGTCGTAGGTGCGGCCGTCGCCCATCACGCCCACGGTCTTCACCGGCAGCAGCACGGCAAACGCCTGCCAGATGGTGTCGTAGAGGCCGGCGCGGCGGATTTCCTCGATGTAGATCGCGTCCGCTTTCCGCAGGATGTCGAGCTTGTCGCGGGTGATCTCGCCGGGGCAGCGGATGGCGAGGCCCGGGCCCGGGAACGGGTGGCGGCCGACGAACACATCCGGCAGGCCGAGCTCACGGCCGAGCGCGCGCACCTCGTCCTTGAACAGTTCGCGCAGCGGCTCGACCAGCTTCATGTTCATGCGCGCCGGCAGGCCGCCGACATTGTGGTGCGACTTGATGGTCACCGACGGGCCGCCGGTGAACGACACGCTCTCGATGACGTCGGGATAGAGCGTGCCCTGCGCCAGGAAATCGGCGCCGCCGATCTTCTTCGCCTCGGCCTCGAACACGTCGATGAACAGCCGCCCGATGGTCTTGCGCTTCACCTCGGGGTCGGTGACGCCTTCCAGCTCGCCGAGGAACTGTTTTGACGCATCCACATGCACCAGCGGGATGTTGTAGTGGTCGCGGAACATGTCCACCACCGTCTCGGCCTCGGCGAGGCGCAGCAGGCCATGGTCGACGAACACGCAGGTGAGCTGGTCGCCGATCGCTTCATGAATCAGCACCGCGGCCACCGCGGAATCGACGCCGCCCGACAGGCCGCAAATCACCCGGCCCTTGCCGACCTGGGCGCGGATCTTCTCGATCGCCTCCTCGCGGAAGGCGCGCATGGTCCAGTCGCCGGTCAGCCCCGCGACCTTGCGCACGAAGTTGCGCAGCAGCTTGGCGCCATCCGGGGTATGCACCACCTCGGGGTGGAATTGCATGGCGTAGAACTTGCGCGCATCGTCGGCGATCACCGAGATCGGCGAACCCGCCGCCTTGGCGACGCCGCGAAAACCCTCGGGCAGCTTGGTGACGCGGTCGCCGTGGCTCATCCACACGTCGTACTGGCCGCCCTTCTGCCACACGCCGTCGAACAGCGCGCAATCGTCGGTGACCTCGATGGTGGCGCGGCCGAACTCGCGGTGATGCCCGGCCTCCACCGTGCCGCCGAGCTGCTGCGCCATGGTCTGCTCGCCATAGCAGATGCCGAGCACCGGGATGCCCGCGGTGAGGATCGACATGGGAGCTGCGGGAGCATTGTCGTCGAGCACAGAGGCCGGCCCGCCGGACAGGATCACGGCCTTGGGCTTCATCTCCTGGAAGGCGGCTTCGGCCTTCTGGAACGGCACGATCTCCGAATACACGCCCTCCTCGCGGACACGCCGCGCGATGAGCTGCGTCACCTGGCTGCCGAAATCGACAATCAGAATCTTGTCATGTTCCGGCGCCGTGAAGGCGGCCGGGCGGGAGGCTTGGCTGTGTGCTGTCATGGACAGCAAATACGCGACCCGCGGCGATCCGGCAACCGGGCAAATGCGGTGCCCACATGGTTTGGCGGGCACGGAGGCCCCCTGGCAGGGCATGGGGTGGCCGAAAGCCTAGGCTGCCAAGGCCGTGGATGGCCCTCAGAAGGCTATGGACGGCGCCACATAGGTAAGCAATACTGACCTAATTAGAAACTGTTCAGGGAGAACCCCATGCCCTCGCCCTTCCCCACCGCCGACCTCGAAGCCCTCGGCCGCGAATGGGTCGCTGCCTGGAACGCGCACGACCTCGAGCGCGTGCTCAAGCTCTACGCCGACGACTGCGACATGAGCTCGGTCGTCGCCATCCGCCTCGGCGCCGCCGCCGACGGCGTCGTCCGCGGCAAGGACGCGCTGCGCCGCTACTGGGCCCACGCCCTTACCCTGATCAGCGGCCTGCACTTCACGCTGATCGACATCTTCGTCAGCCCGGACAGCCTCATCGTGTTCTACACCAACGAGCGCGGCCACAAGATCTGCGAATACCTGCGCCTCAACGCGGCGGGGCTCATCGTGCAGGGCTCGGCGAACCATCTGGGGCATTGAGGGGGCGGTCTGGGCATTGAGGCTGGCGCTCGGTCAGTCCATGCCTAAGAGCACGACGCCTCTACACACTCTGCGTCATCACCGGGCCGGCGCCAACGGGTCCGCGCGAAGCGCGGCCCGATGGCAGGCTCCGCGCCGTGCCCCGGTGATCCAGCTTCACAGCGGCACGTCGAATGGCGCGCTAGCTGGATGCGCGGGTGACCTTAGTCCTGGCGATCCGTCGAAGACGGATCGCGCTGCCCGCGCATGACGCTGAATATGTAGCGCGTACGCTCAGTCGCACGCGCTCCGCTCTCCCGTAGCCCGGATGAGCGCAGCGATATCCGGGATCACCGGGGACGCGCGCCCCGCATGTCGCTTCGCTCATGCGGGCTACAAGCGGACGACGAGCGCCGCCCCCCTCACGCCGCCCGCAGCACCGAGACGAAGAAGCCGTCGGTGCCGGTGCGGCGCGGCGTCATCAGGAGGCCTTCGTCCGAGACATAGGTCGCGGCGAGGAAATCGTGGGCCTTGTCGCCGAGCGCGGACGCCACCTGCGCCGGCGGGATCACGGTGAACGACGGCTGGCGCGCGACGAACGCGCGCACCTGGTCGCCGTTCTCCTCGGCGAGCACCGAGCAGGTGATGTAAGCGATCCTCCCGCCGGGGCGCACCAGCGCGGCGGCGCGGTCGAGCACCTCGGCCTGGCCCTTCAGCCGAACTTCAAGAGCGCCGGGGCGCATCCGCCACTTGGCGTCGGGATTGCGCCGCCAGGTGCCGGTGCCGGTGCACGGAGCATCGATCACCACGAGATCGGCGGAGGCGCTGATGTCGGCGAGCGGATCGGCGGCGCCCTTGGGCGCGCGCACCTCGGCATTGTGCACGCCGGCGCGCGACAGCCGCTCGTGGATCGGCGCGAGCTGGCGCTTGTCGTGGTCGGTGGCGATCAACCGCCCCCGCCCCTGCATCATCGCTGCCAGCGCCAGCGTCTTGCCGCCGGCGCCGGCGCAGAGGTCGATGACCTGCTCGCCGGGTTTTGCCCCGGTCAGCAGCGCCGCGATCTGCGAGCCCTCGTCCTGCACCTCGACGCCGCCCTTGATGAAGGCTTCTTCCGCCTGCACCCCGGGATTGCGCGCATCGGCGCCGAGCGCGATGCGCAACGCCAGCGGCGACCACGGCGCCCGCGCCGCGCCGAGATGCTTGAGCGCCGCCAGCGCCTTGTCCGGCGTCGACTTCAGCGTGTTGACGCGCAGGTCGAGCGGCGCGCGCCGCGCCATGGCGGCGGCTTCCTCAGCTCGCGCGTCACCGAACACGCGCGCCAGCGAGGCATCGAGCCACTCCGGATAATCGCCGGCGATATGCGCCGGCGCGCCGGCGAGCGAGCGCGTGGCGAGCGCCGTGCGCTCGGCCTCGGTCAGCGGCTCGGGGGCAAAACGCGCACCGTCGCACAGCGCCGCGATCGCGGCGTCATCGAGCCCCCGCTCCAGCCGCAGCATGCCGAGCACCCGCGCCCGCGGCGTGTCGGCATCGAGCAGGAAGGCGCTGGAGGCACGGCGGCGCAGCACGTCGAACACGAGGCCCGCGATCGCCGCGCGGTCGCCGGAGCCGGCGAAACGGTGCGCGGTGCCCCAGTCCTTCAACGCGTTGGCGGCGGGAATGCGCTGCGCGTCGATCGCGCTCAAAACCTCGATGGCGGCGGACAGCCGGGCGGCGGGGGTCATGGAGACGTTTTAAAACCTTCGGGCAGCGGCACTGGCGACAGCGCCGGGACAATCGTCAGGGCGAGATAGCCCCCCGTCGCCGGCAGCACAAGGGCGCCGGCGGCCGCCCGGCCGGCCGCGTCCATCGGCCATGCGCATCGGGCATCGCCGGACGGCCCTGCCGCGGGTTCCCGCATGCGGCTCTCCGGCGCCGATGGCCATCGTCCGCCCCGCGCGCTGGACAGCGCCGCAGGCGGCCGATAGCGTCCCGCACCGGGGGACGGGCGCGCCGCCATCGGACGCGCGCGAGAGGATGCCATCATGTCGCTGCCGACCACCGACAACACCACGTCGCCGCGCACCTGGGCGCTCGTGGTCTGGGGCCTGTTCATCGCCTCCTACTTCACCTTCACGCTGACGATGATCGTCGCCGTCATCATCGCCTATGTGAAGCGCGGCGACCTCGTCGGCACGCCGTTCGAATCCCATATGACCTCGGCGATCCGCACCTTCTGGATCAGCCTTCTCGCCGGCATCGCCGGCGTCCTCCTGCTGTTTGTCGGCATCGGCTTCATCCTCCTCGGCCTCGCCGCGCTGTGGCAGCTGTTCCGCGTCATCCGCGGCCTGATCCGCGCCCTCGACAGCCGCCCGATCGACGATCCGGAAGGCTGGCTCTGAGCTGTTTCAAACGGCCGTTCGTCCAGGCGCGCGCCATCGCACTGACATGCGGTGGCGGTAGAAAGCCGCATGCCGTGAAGGCGCAAAGATGCGCGGCACCGAAACATGACCGTTCGACTGATCTTCAGAGCTCGCTCCACCCACTGCGTCATTGCCGGACTCACATGAGGTGTGTCGCGTCAAGTGGGCATAGCTGCAGGTTCGGCCGAGGACATCTCTGCGCCCCGACGGTGGCGTTGCAGGGATGGCGCGCGCAGATCAGGTCAAGGC
>JBFLYS010000075.1:0-8133 GCA_040756555.1 Pseudomonadota bacterium
GGGAATTCCCAGCCGCCGCCCTGGTTGTTGAACAGCCAGCCGTTGCCGGTGTGTTGCAGGGTGGCGCCGATCATGACCGGCAGCAGAAGCAGCGAGGCGGTGCGGGTCCAGACGCCGAGCAGGAGCGCAAGGCCTCCGGCGATCTCACCGAAGATGACGAGATAAGCGAAGGTGGCCGGATAGCCGATGCTTTGAAAGAAGCCGACGGTGCCCGGGACCGTGAAGGTGAACACCTTCAGCAAAAGACCGTGGGCCAGAAACATGACGCCGAGGCTGACGCGAAGGAGCAGGGCGGCGTAAGGGGCGGTGCGGGTGTCGATCATGGCGATCTCCTCTGTTTTGGTGCCCCAATTTGGCCTATTCCCTTTGGTGTGATAATATCCATTGTTATAATGATACTTCACACCGCTAGAGTGAGGTCATGCTGGACCGCCTGACAGGCATGGAGGTCTTCGCCAAAGTCTCCGCAACGGGCAGCTTTTCCGCCGCCGGCCGCGCGCTGGGCCTGTCGCAGACGATGGTGACCAAGCACATCGCCGCGCTGGAAACGCGGCTGGGTGTGAAGCTGTTTCATCGCACCACGCGGAAGCTCGCTCTCACCGAGGAGGGGCGCCGGTATCTCGAAGCCTCCGAACGCATCCTTGCCGATATGGAGGCCGCCGATGCCGCGGTCGCTGCCGACCGTTTCGAGCCGCGAGGCGTGCTTCGCCTCAATACGCCGGTCGGGTTCGGCGTGCGGCAGATCGCTCCGCTGCTATCGGAGTTTGCGCGGCGCTATCCGCTGGTCTCCGTCGAATTGGGGTTGAACGACCGCTACGTCGATCTCGCTGACGAAGGCTGGGATCTGGCGATCCGCATCGGCATGCTGAGCGACTCCAGCCTGATCGCGCGTCGTCTTGCGCCGTGCAGCACGACCGTCTGCGCCGCGCCGTCCTATCTCGCGGCGCGCGGCACGCCGAAGACGGTCGCAAGCCTCGCCGATCACAACTGTCTCGGCTACACGCTCTCGCGGTTGGCTGGCGCCGACCAATGGACCTTCGGCGTAAAAGCCGACGTCTCCGTGAAGGTGTCGGGCAATCTGCGCTCGAACAACGGCGATGCGCTGAGGGCGGCCGCGATCGCGGGGCAGGGGCTGCTCTATCACCCGACATTCTTCGTGGCGGACGATCTGCGTGCCGGCTCGTTGGTTGCGGTGACACTCGATCATCCGACCATGGAGCTCGGCGGCGTTTATGCGGTCTATCTGCCGGATCGCAATCCGGCGGCGAAGGTGCGCGCCTTCATCGATTTCGTTGCGGAGCGGTTTGGTCCCGAGCCGCCGTGGGAGCGCGCGATCGCCGCGTGACGCGTCAGTCGTGCCGCGGCAGGCCGAGCCGATAGACGCCTTTGAAGTTCTCCGGATCGGCCGGCTTGCCCTTGCGGTAGATCACGATCTGGCCGGCGAGCGCGAGCTTCACCGCAGCGCGGCGCACGGGCGTCATCAAGAGATTCCAGTTCGCGCCCGGCTCGAACACCAGAGCGACGTCGGTCGGGCTGATGGTCTTGCCGTCGCCCGCGTCGGCGAGCAGACGCAGGATCGTCGCTTCGACTTCAGCAGGCTCGGCGGGCACGGCGAATCCTCAGATGGCATCTGGCTTTGCGTGCCGCAGAAATATTTCTGGCACAAGCAGAAGTTTGTACACGGCCGTCTGCGGATTTAAGGTACGCGCGTCCGGACGATTCGATTTCCCCGAGTAAGCGTGCTCGGTCGGACAAGACGGCGGCGAAAGCCGCTCAAGCAAAGGATCGTCCGATGGCGCTCGATATCGATGCGCGTGCGTTTGCGGACCGCTTGCCCGAAACCGAACCGGAGCCCGAGCTCGAAGTGCTTTGGGCCGAGAACGCCACGGCCTTCGTAGGCGCTGCGTTCGCGGTTCTCTTCGTGTCGTCAGTCGCGGTCTTGATGTATTTCGCGTGACTCGTCCCACGGGCCGAGCAGGGCACGCCGCGAGTCCGACATGAATTGACGTTGCCATAAGATGAAGGCGACGCCGACGCTCGTGATCATCAACAGCCACGGGCTGATAAACCAGCCGAGATAGCCGAGCGCGAAGAAGAACGCGCGCTGGCCGCGGTTGAAATGCCGGCCTGCGACCTCGCAGAGATGGCCGACCTTGCGCGCGTGCAGCTTGGCTTCCGGCGTGTCCTTTTCTTTCGCGGGCGGCGCCGCTCCGACCAGGATCGCGACGTAGTTGTAGAGGCGATAGGCCCAGCCGAACTTGAAGAATGCGTAGACGAAGATGACGGCGAGCCCCAATGTCTTCGCTTCCCACTGCACGGCCGTGCTTTTGACGCCGAAGGGCAGAGCCGCGATCACTTCGAGAATTTCGGTGGTGGACCGCAGCAGCGTCAGTGCGCCGCCGACGGCGATCAGTGAGGTGGAGGCGAAGAACGCGGTGCCGTTCTGCAACGCCGCGACGATCTGGGCGTCCACCATGCGCATTTCGCGCCCCAACATCTGGAACATCCAGACGTCGCGGTAGATGTGCATTTCGGAGTTGAGGCCGCGCTTTCGTTTTTCGGTGTAGGCCAGCATCGCGCCGTAAGCCATCCAGCAGCCGAGAAACCAGGCCAGCGCGATCAAGTCGAGGGTCGAGAACAGCGGCATGAGCGCTCCGCGATCGGAAAACTATTGCAGCTACCGTAAGTTACTTCAAGGGAACCGGGGAGCATGCACAACGTTTGATAGATAGGCCCGGATCCGGCCATTGCGGCCGGCAACGGGCGGGCGACATGGAGGTGTCCTATGTCAATGCATAGCGATCATCATCCTCACTGGTACGATTTCGATACCACCACCTGGCAGACGATAGCAGCCGTGATCGTGTTGCTCGGGCTGGCCGGATTCGTGACGTGGTTCAACATGCCCTGAAGCGAAATGCACCGGTTTGATGAAGGCGGCGCGGCTTCGGCCGCGCCGTCGCCGTTTCAGGTGTGCTTGACGCGACCGGCGGCTCTGCCACGATCCGACCGAACCGGAGAGGACAATGCCGCAGACCATCACGCTGAGCAGCAAGGCGATGTGCGAGGCCGCCGAGCGCGAGATCGAGACGCTTGCGATCGAGGATGCCATCAAGCTGCACGGCCGCGGCGATGTGTTGCTGGTGGATATCCGCGATCCGCGGGAGTTGAGCCGCGACGGCAAGGTGCCCGGCGCATTCCATTGCACGCGCGGCATGCTGGAGTTCTGGATCGATCCGGAGAGCCCGTACTACAAGCCGCAGTTCGGCGAGGACAAGAAGTACGTGTTCTTCTGCGCCGGCGGGATGCGCTCGGCGCTTGCGGCGCAGACCGCGCACCGCATGGGGCTCAAGCCGGTCGCGCACATTCGCGGCGGCTTCGGCGCATGGAAGAAGGCCGGCGGCCCGGTCGAGGCGGGCGATGCACCGAAGAAGGCGTGACTACTCGGCGGCTTGTGTGAGCCGCGGCCGGCGCTTGATGCCGAGGTGATCGAGCAGCGTCGCGCCCGTGTATTCCTTGCGGAAGATGCCGCGCTTCTGAAGTTCCGGTACGACGAGGTCGACGAAATCGTCGAACGCGCCTGGGAAGTAGGGCGGCATGACGATGTAGCCGTCGGTGCGGCGTTCGACGAACCATTCCTCCAGCGTGTCGGCGATCTTCTGCGGCGTGCCGTAGATCACCCAGTGGCCGTGCGCGGCTGCGATGATGTTGTAGAGATCGCGCAGCGTCATGTTCTCGCGGCGCGCCATCTCGAGCAGCGTCTTTGAGAACGCCTGACCGCGCTCGCTCACTGGGAAGTCTGGTACCGGCCCGTCCATCGGATAGCCCGAGATGTCGTGCCCGAGACGTTGTTGCACGAGATGCAGCGCGCTGGTGTCGGTCAGGAAGCTTTGCAGCTTGTCGAGCTTGGCTTTGGCGTCCTCGCTGGTCTTGCCGACGATCGGCATGACGCCCGAGAGCACCTTCACGTCGTCAGGATCGCGGCCCTGCTTGGCGACGAGGGCTTTGAAGTCGTCGTAGGCCTTCTTCGCCGAGACCGGCTCGGCGACGACGCTGAACACGATGTCCGCGATGCGTGCGGCCAGCGCCTGTCCGGGCGGCGAGCCGCCGGCATGGATGATGACCGGCTGTCCCTGCGGGCCGCGCTCGATGTTGACCGGGCCGCGCACCGAAAAGAAGCGGCCCTTGTGATCGAGGCGGCGCAGCTTGTTTGGGTCGACATACTCGCCGGTCTTGCGGTCGGCGATGATCGCGCCGTCATCCCAGCAGTCCCACAGTCCGCGCACCACGTTCACGAACTCTTCCGCGATCTCGTAACGCTGATCGTGCGGGATCGGCTCCTTGCTGAAGTTGAGCGCGGCCTTCTCGTTGATGGTGGTGACGACGTTCCAGGCGACGCGGCCCTTGCTCAGATGATCGAGCGAGGAGAACACGCGGGCGACGTGATAAGGCTCACTGAAGCTGGTGGAGACCGTGGCGCCGAGGCCGACATGCTTGGTGAGCAGGCTAATGGCGCCGAGCAATGTGGTCGGCTCGAAGCGCGAGACGAAGGAGGGCTGGTCGCCGATGTCGGTGGTGAGGCCGTCGGAGACGAAGAACAGGTCGAACTTGCCCCGCTCGGCGGTCTCCGCGATCGACTTCGACACCTCCAGCGAACAGTTGCTGTCGAAGGCGCCGTCGTAGCGCCATCCGGCCGAGTGGTTGCCGGTGCCGGCGACGAAAACGGCGAGGTGCAGTTGTCGTTTCGACATTCCAGAAGTCTCCCTAAGACCGACCCGCCCCGCGGCCATCGTAAGATGCGGCCGTCGCGTGAGGCCCGATCAGAATAGAGAACGGGATTTTGGCGCGCAAACGTCCGTCCGGCATACCCGCCCGGCAACCGGCGCGTGTGTCGGCTGTTCAGTGTGGTTGATCGGACCGATGACCGAAATTTGCTTGCGTCGGGCCGCGCTTCGTTCTGAAGCTTGGCCGAAACAGGAAGGGGAACCGCCTTGGCGCTCACGCTGGTTATTGGCAACAAGAACTATTCGTCCTGGTCGTTCCGGCCCTGGATCGCGATGAAGGCGACCGGCATCACCTTCGAGGAGATTTTGATCTCGCTCGAAGCCAAGGACTTTAAGGAGCGGGTTCTCAAGGTGTCCGGGACCGGCAAGGTCCCGGTGCTGATCGATGGCGACGTGCATGTCTGGGAGTCGCTCGCGATCATGGAATATCTCGCGGAGAAGTTCCCGAACGCAAAGCTCTGGCCCGCCGATCCCGCGGCGCGCGCGCATGCGCGGGCGGTCGCCTCTGAGATGCACGCTGGCTTCCAGCCGTTGCGCAAGGCATGCCCGATGAACTTCTGGCACCCACCTAAGAAGTACCCGCAGGCCGACGACGTGATGGAGAACGTCCGCCGCATTGACGCGATGTGGACCGACAGCCGCAAACGCTTCGGGGCAGGGGGCCCGTTCCTGTTCGGAGCGTTCGGTGCCGCCGATGCGATGTACGCGCCGGTTGTGTCGCGCTTTCAGACCTACGGCATCGACGTCAGCCTCGAAGCGCGTGCCTACATGGACGCGGTGATGGCGTTGCCGGCGTGGAAGGAATGGCGTGCGGCCGCGCTCAAGGAGCCATGGGTTCTGCCGCACGACGAGCCCGAGTGGCCGAACGTGCCGAAGCTCCAATAGTCCCTCCGCGTGCAAGACATATCGTCGCGGTTGCGATCTTTGGCAGGGGCCTTGCCAAGTTCCCCAAAAGTCTAAACTTTACCGCCCGGATTTGGTCACGATCCGGGAAACAATGCCCACGTTCCGACTCGCTCCGGTCTTCGGTGCGGCGACGGACGGGGGCGATGTGACGGACCTAACTTTTTTGGCCGGGAGCCATCGCCATGCGCCTTCGTTCCGTTTTTCTGTCCCTTGCTCTTCTCGCCGTGGCGTCTGCCATGTCGGCACGCGCCGCCGACGAGCCGCCGATCAAGGGCATGTTCCTTTTGACCGACTACCCGGCGGTCACGGTGCGGCCCGGCACCACGTCCACGGTCAATCTTCGCCTTCAGAACTATCAGCTCCCGCCTGAGCGGATGGCGCTTTCGCTGTCCGGCGTGCCGCAAGGATGGACCGCGACGCTGCTCGGCGGCGGCCAGCCGGCGCAGGCCGCGATGGCAACTGCGAACCAGAGCACCTCGCTCCAGCTTCGCCTTGAAATCCCTGCCAGCGCGGCGATGGGCACGCAGACGATCACGGTTACGGCCAAGGGCCCGACGACGGAGGTGACGCTTCCGGTTGCTGTGACGCTCGCGAAGGACCTGCCGGCGAAGCTGACCCTCGAGCCGCAGCTTCCCTCGCTGCGCGGCACGGCGAAGTCGAACTTCGAGTATCAGCTCAACGTCAAGAACGACTCCGGCCGCAATCTGGTCGTGAGCCTCGCGGCGCAGGCGCCGCAGAACTACGAGACGAGCTTCACCGAGCAGTATGGCAGCCAGGAGCTGTCGTCGATCCCGGTCGAGGCAGGGCAATCCAAAACCGTGAAGCTGAAGGTGCGTCCGCCGTCCACGGTTGGCGCGGGCCGTTATCCGGTCGCCGTGAAGGCGTCGGCAGAAGACGCGAGCGCGGAAGCAAATGTGGCGCTGGAGATCAGCGGCGCACCGCGACTCACACTCGCGGGCCGCGACGGCATTGTCAGTGGCCGCGCCGAAGCCGGCAAGGAAACGACCATTCCGCTCATCATCACCAACACCGGCACCGCGGCGGCCGACGAGATCGAACTGACTTCGACCGCGCCGAATGGCTGGAAGATCAACTTCGAGCCGAAGTCGGTCGATCGCATCGCACCGGGCGCCAACAAGGAAGTGCAGGTGCAGGTGACGCCGCCAGAGAAGGCGATCGCCGGCGACTACGCGCCGACCTTCAACGTCGCCGCTCGTGGTGAGAATGCTTCGACGCAGTTCCGCGTCGCGGTTTCGACCTCGACCATGTGGGGCATTGTTGGCGCTGGCATCATCGCCATCGCGCTTCTCATCATGGTGGGCGCGGTTGCGAGGTTCGGCCGCCGATGAGCGACATCGTCGTCGAAGCCCACGATCTGACGAAACGCTACGGCGCAGCAACAGCCGTCAACGGCATTTCGTTCTCGGTCAATCGCGGGGAGATCTTCGGTCTGCTGGGGCCCAACGGCGCCGGCAAGACCACGACCATCTTGATGATGCTCGGCTTGACCGACATCACGGCCGGCACGGTTCGCGTGATGGGCCACGATCCGGTGCGCGAGCCGCTGCAAGTGAAGCGCCTGGTCGGCTACATGCCGGACACGGTCGGCTTTTACGACTACATGACCGCCACCGACAACCTGCGCTACACCGCGGCGCTCATCGGTATTCCGTCGGCGGAGCGCGGTCCGCGCATCATGCGTGCGCTGGAGCGCGTCGGTCTTCAGAACGTGGCGAACAAGCGGGTGGGGACCTTCTCTCGCGGCATGCGCCAGCGTTTGGGGCTTGCCGAGATCCTGATGAAGAACGTCTCGGTCGCGATCCTGGACGAGCCGACCTCCGGCCTTGATCCGCAGGCGACGACGGAGTTGCTCGACAACATCCGTTCGTTGAAGAGCGAGGGCGTGGCTGTGCTGCTGTCCTCGCACTTGCTCGAACGCGTGCAGAGCATTTGCGATCGGGTTGCGCTGTTCAATCGCGGGCACATTGCTTTGTTGGGGACCGTGCCGGAACTGGCGAAACAGGTGCTCGGTGGCGGTTATGCCGTCGAGGTCGAAGCCAGCGGCAACGGCCTCGCGGAGCGGCTGCAATCCGTGCCGGGTGTCCGTAGCGTCGAAACCGTGGCGCCCGGCCGCTTCCGGCTGCTGGCCGAAGGCGACGTTCGCCCGCAGGCGGCGGCCGCGGTGGTCAACGCGGGTGGGGCGCTCACCCGTCTCTCGGTCGAAGAGCCGAGCCTCGACGCCATCTACAACCGCTACTTCCAGGATCAGGGAGCGCGCAATGAAGCAGCGTGAAGGTTCTCCCTGGCAAGGGCTCGACGTCGTGTTCTTCCGCGAACTGTTCGACAACCTCACCAGCGCGCGCATGCTGGTGCTGGAGCTGCTCGTCGTCCTGCTCGGCGGCGTGGTGGTCTATTTCGCCGTCGATCAGATCCGCAACACTAC
>JBFLYS010000076.1:0-7603 GCA_040756555.1 Pseudomonadota bacterium
GTGATCTGGTAGCCATCGGCCTGCACCGCGAACATCAGGCACGAGCGCATCGCGACGCCGTCGACCAGCACCGTGCAGGCGCCGCAGACGCCGTGCTCGCAACCCGCGTGCGCGCCGTTGAGCTGAAGCTTGTCGCGCAGGCAATCGAGCAGCGTGGTGCGCGGCTCGACCTCGACCTCGCGTTTCTGTTTGTTGATGTCGAGCTCAACGCGCATTCGCGTAAGCCTCCGCAATGGCACGAACGCACATGGTGAGAGCAGCGCGGCGGCGATAATCGGCGGACGCGTGGGCGTCGCCGATGGCTTCGTGTGCCGATAGCGCATCAGTCACGACATCGCGCACGGCTTTATCTTCCACTTTGGTGCCCACGAGCGCGGACACGTCGAGCTGAAGCGGGAACGCGTAAGCGCCGCCCACGCCGAGCGCGATGCGCGTGCAGCGGCCGTCTTTATCGACTGCGATCTGTGCAGCAGCCGATGCGAAAGCGAAGTCGCTCGCACGCGCATTGACCTCCTGAAAGCCGATGCCGATCTTCGCGTCCTTCCAGACCGGAATGCGTGCCTCGGTCAGAACCGCGGTGAACGGCAGCACTGTCGTCATCGGACCGATAAAGAACTCGTTGGCGAGAACCTCCGTTGTCTCGCCGCCGTCGCGGTAGCTGAGCGTCGCGCCGAGCGTCACCGCGACCAGCGCGATCTCAGCGGCGGAATCCGCGTTCGCAATCGAGCCGCCGACCGTGCCCCTCGCCCGCGTCGCGGTGTGGCCGACGAACTGGATGCCTCTGGCAAGAAGTGGCACCTTGGCGCGGACGGTCTTGTCGGTCTCGACCGAGGCCTGACGTGTGGCCGCGCCGATGGCAACCGCATCGCCTTCATCGCGAATGTAGGTCAGTTCCCGAATTCGGGCGATGTCCACGAGGCGCGTGGGCCGCGCCAGCCGCATCGCCATCAGCGGAACCAGCGTCTGCCCGCCGGCAATGAGGCGCGCGCCATCATCCGCAGCCAGCATCGCGCAAGCTTCGTCGACAGTGGCCGGCCGTGAGTATTCGAACGGGGCGGGTTTCACGCCCGTCTCAGTAAAGGTCCGCGCCGCCGGGCTCAAGCCCGGCAGAGGCCGCCTTTTTCGTGGGCAGGTATTCCGGACCTAGTGCCAGTACGGCGGATAGGCCGAGTTCTTCTGCTCAGCGTCGAGAAGCCGCAGCATGGCCGGCCATTCCAGCACGCCATAAGGCCGGCGGGTGCCGGGCTGGTACAGGTGCGCCGTGTGGGCCAGCACGTTTTCGCCGGGCACATTCAGCTCGGTGCGCGCAGCCATCGCGTCGACCTGCGAGCGGCAGGACTGCTCAAGCTGGTACATCAGGTTGAACGCCTCCGGCACCGACGGACCGCAGGTGAGAAGGCCGTGGTTCTTCATCACCAGCGCATTGTGCTCGCCGAGATCCTTCACGATCTGCTCGCGCTCTTCGAGATTGACCGCCGGGCCTTCAAAATCGTGATAACCGATATGATTGTGGAAGCGGATCGAGGTCTGCGACAGCGGCAAGAGCCCGCAGTTCATCGCCGACACCGCGATGCCCGCGCGGGTGTGGGTGTGCAGCACGCATTTGACGTCCGGCCGCGCGGTGTGGATCGCGCCGTGGATCACGTAACCGGACTTGTTGATGCCGTAGTCGGTGTCGGGCTTGGAGATGATGTTGCCCTCGACGTCGATCTTCACCAGGCTCGACGCGGTAATCTCCTTGTAGAGAAGACCGTAGAGATTGATCAGCAGGTGCTCGGTACCGGGAATGCGCGATGTGATGTGGTTGTAGATCAGATCGGTCATGCCGTACTGATCGACCAGCCGGTAGCACGCGGCGAGCTCGCACCGCGCGTTCCATTCCTCAGAAGAAACCTGGTCTTTGACTGACTTGAAGTCGGTTCCGTAGTTCATGACTATGCGAGCCTTCGCCGAGTGGGCCGTGTCTTTATGTGGGGCGGCAGCATACCCTTGGCCAACGAGTTAGGCCAAGGGCTCGCAACCAGCTCCCCATTGGCCGGTTCCGGGAGGGGTTTTGATGGGCGCCGCCGACGTTCTCCGCAACAACTTCAAAGACAAGCTCAAGCGCGGCGAGGTCGTGTCCTCGATGACCGTGCGGCTGATCCGCACGACCGAAATCGCCCGCATCGCCAAGACCGCGGGCTTTGACATGCTTTATATCGACCTTGAGCATTCGAGCCTGTCGCTCGACGCCACCGGTCAGATCTGCATGGCGGCGCTCGACCTCGGGTTGTTTCCGGCGGTGCGTGTGCCGGCGAATACCCCGGAATACATCTGCCGCGTGCTTGACGGCGGCGCACTCGGCATTATCGCGCCACACATCCGCTCGGCCGCCGAGGCTCGCGAGGTGGTGAAGGCCGCGAAGTTCGCGCCAAAAGGCGATCGCGGCAACGTCGCGCCGATGCCGCATTTCCACTACCGCTCCTTCCCCGCTGCGGAGGCGAACGCCGTGGTGAACGACGCCACAATGGTGATCGTGCAATTCGAATCCGCGCAGGCGGTCGAGAACGCGGAAGAAATCGTTGCGGTTGATGGCGTCGATATCGTGTTGATCGGACTGAACGACTATCTCGCTGACATCGGCCTCACCGGCCAATACGATCACCCGAAGGTGCGCGAGTGCTATTCGCGCGTGATCGAGGCCTGCCGCAAGCACGGCAAGCATTGTGGTGTCGGCGGGCTCGCATCGCGGCCCGATCTGATCGCGGAGTATGTGAAGCTCGGAGCGCGCTACGTGTCATCGGGCACGGACGTGGCGTTCCTGATGCGCGCCGCCACCGACACCGCGAAACAGGTGAAAGAGATCAAGCTCTGATGGCCTCGCCACAATCCAGCGCCGGAATGGTCTATGCCAGCGCAGCTTCAGCGGACGCCTTCGCGCGCTCGCTGCTACGAGCTTACGATTTGTCCGACGAGGATGCTGCGATCGTCGCGGGCTGTCTCGTCCACGCCGACCTGCGCGGCGTCGATACGCACGGGCTCTGCCGCATCCCGATCTATCTCGACAGGGTGCGGAAGAAACTGATCAACGTCCACCCGACGCTGAAGCCCAATCGTGTGACGCCTGTTGCCGCTTCACTCGACGGCGACAACGGCTTCGGCTTCGTGGTCGGCATGCGCGCAATCAACGAAGCCATCGACATGGCGAAGACCTACGGCATCGGCGTCGTGTCGGTGAAGCACAGCACGCATTTCGGCATGGCTGCGTCCTACGCCCTGCCCGCAGTCGAGGCCGGCATGATGGCGATGGTGTTCTCCAACGCCTCGCCCGCGATGCCGCCGTGGGGCGGCAAGGACATGATGCTCGGCACCAATCCGTTCTGCCTCGCAGCGCCTGCCGGCAAGCATCCCGCCGTGATCCTCGACATGTCGCCTGCCGTCGCCGCGCGCGGAAAGATCCGCCGCGCGGAGCGGCGCGGCGAGAAAATCCCGCTCGGCTACGCGCTCGATGGCGCGGGCCGCCCGACCACCGACCCCACCGCCGCGCTCGGCGGCGTGGTGCTCCCAATCGGCGAGCACAAGGGTTCTGGCTTGTCGATGTTCATGGACATTTTCGGCGGGGTAATTTCCGGTGCCAATTTCGGCGGCGAGGTCGGCGACCAGTATAAGGCCGGCACGCCGCAGAACGTCGGACACTTCTTCCTGGCGATGAAGCCGAACCTGTTTGTGTCCGCCGAAGAGTATCGCGCGCGCATGGACACACTCATTGAGCGTGTGCATGGCGCGCCGAAAGCACACGGCGTCTCCGAAATTTTAGTGCCCGGCGAGCCGGAAGACCGCTATGAAGCCGAGCGCCGCAAGTCGGGCATCCCTTATGCCGCAAGCGAAGTCGCGGCGTTGCAGGACGAAGCAAAGAAGGCGGGCATCCAGCCGCTCGTGGTATCGGATCGTCCCATTGGCGCATGAGATTTGGGGCGTGAGGAGGAACAATGCAGGTCCAAGGTTACGACATCGACGTGGTGGTCCAGGGCTATCCGGGCAAATCGGTCTGCCACGGCGGTCTCGGCTGGAGCACGATCGTGCTGCTGCGCGGCCACGGCAAGGTCGCACTCGTCGATGTCGGCGGCTTCAACATCCGCGTGCCACTGGTCGAGCGGCTCAAGCATCGCGGCCTGACGCCGAAGGATGTGACCGACCTTCTCCTCACCCACGCGCATCACGACCATTGCATCAACTGGACGTTGTTCAGCCACGCCCGCATCGTGCTGGGCAAGCAGGAGATGGAATGGGCCTCGAAGGTGCAGTGGGGCATCGGGCCGGTGCCGGAGCTTTACGTCGAGAAGCTCCAGACCTGGAATACGCTCCACGCCGCCGACGAGGGCGAAGAGGTGCTGCCCGGCATCACCGCTCACACCATGCCGGGGCATACGCCCGGCCATTTCATCTATCTGCTCAAGGGCAAGGACCACGACGTGATCTTCACCGGCGACGCGGCGAAAAATCGCGCCGAATTGTTAAGCGGCAAGGCCGACGGAACCTACGACCAAGCCGTCAGCAGCAAGTCGATTGCGGCAATTTGGACCCTCTGGAAATCGCGTCCGGGCAATGTCGTGATCCCCGGACATGATATACCGATGGTTCTGAAAGAGGGGCGGCCGGAATATCTCGCCAAGCGCGAGGCAGCAATGAAGGCCTGGTTTGGCGACGATCTCGACACGATGACCACGATCGAGCTGGCCGTTCGCTGAGGAAATGGGGAGGGAAACAATGACGCGCTTCAACACGCGCGCGATGCTGATGGCAGCGGCGGGCCTCGTGCTCGCGTTCGCGAGCCCGGCCTTCGCGCAGTCCGACTATCCGAACCGCCCCGTCCGCCTCATCATCCCCTTCCCGCCCGGCGGCAGCAACGACGTGGTCGGCCGTATGATCGGCGACCAGCTCTCCAAGCAGCTCGGCAAGCAGGTCATCATCGATAATCGCGCCGGCGCCGGCGGCGTGATCGGAACCGAACTCGCCTCGAAGGAGAAGCCGGACGGCTACACGCTGCTGGTGATCTCGCTCGCGCACGCGGTGAACCCGTGGCTCTACAAGCTGCCCTATGACCCGATCAAAGCCTTTGCGCCCATCGGCGTGATGGGCTCCGGTCCGAACGTCGTGGTGGTCCACCCCGATCTGCCGGTTCACTCGATCAAGGAACTGGTCGCGCTCGCCAAGCAGAAGCCGGGCGACATCCAGTACGCCTCCGCCGGCATCGGCAGCTTCCAGCATCTCGGCGGCGAGCTGTTCAAGCTCGAGGCTGGCGTCGACATCCTGCACGTCCCGTTCAAGGGCGGTGGACCGGCGATGATCGACGTCGTCGGCGGCCATACCAAGGTGATGTTCTCGTCGCTGGTGCAAACCACGCCGCACATCAAGACCGGCAAGCTCCGCGCCATCGGCGTCGGCTCCAAGGAACGCAGCAAGGTGCTGCCAGACGTGCCGTCGGTCGCCGAAGCGGGCGTGCCAACCTATGAGGCCGTCAACTGGTGGGGCATCGTCGCGCCCGCCGGCACGCCGCAACCGATCATCGACAGGCTGCATGCGGCGCTCACAGCCTCGCAAGACACGCCCGAGGTCGAGAAACAGTTTGCGGCCGAAGGCGCGATCGTGGTGAAGAAGTCTCCCGCTGAATTCGGCGCTTTCATGGAAAGCGAAATGAAGAAGTGGGAGCAGGTGGTGAAGAAGGGCAACATCAAAGCCGAGTAGCTTTGATCCGGCTTTTTTGTTCGTGGGGTAATGCTATGCGCAAATCGCGCTCACTTCTTCTCGCGGCCGCGGGACTGTTGGTTGCATTTTCGACCACAGCTTTCGCGCAATCCGACTATCCGAACCGGCCGATCCGCCTGATCATTCCGTTCCCGGCAGGCGGCAGCAACGATATCGTCGGCCGCGCCATCGCCACACAAATGAGCGAGAAGCTCGGCAAGCAGGTGGTGGTGGACAACCGCACCGGCGCCGGCGGCGTGATCGGCACCGAGCTCGCGACGAAAGAGAAGCCGGACGGTTACACGATCTTGGTCATCTCGATCGCGCATTCGGTCAATCCATGGCTCTACAAGCTGCCCTACGATCCGATCAAGGCGTTCACGCCGATCGGCCTGATGGGCGTCGGCACCAACGTGCTGACCGTGCATCCGAGCCTGCCGGCGAATTCGCTGAAAGACTTGCTCACGATGGCGAAGGAAAAGCCGGGCGAGTTGAGCTATGCCTCGGCCGGCATCGGCACGTTCCAGCATCTCGGTGCGGAGCTGTTCAAGCTCGAAGCCAAGGTGAACCTGATGCACGTGCCGTTCCGCGGCGGCGGCCCTGCCCTCACCGACGTGCTCGGCGGCCACAACAAGATCATGTTCTCCTCGCTCGTGCAGGCGGTGCCGCACATCAAGAGCGGTCGCCTGCGCGCGCTCGGCACTGGCGGCAAGGAGCGCATCCCGGCGCTGGCCGATGTGCCGACGATCTCCGAGGCTGGCGTTCCCGGCTACGAGGCATTGAATTGGTGGGGCTTGCTCGCGCCCGTCGGAACGCCGCAGCCGATCATCGCCCGGCTGCACAAGGCGCTCAGCGAGGCTCAGGACACGCCGGAGATCCAGTCACAATTCGAGAAGGAAGGCGCCGCCACCCGCAAGATGGAGCCGGAGGAATTCGGCAAGTTCATCGAGAGCGAGATGAAGAAGTGGGAGCGCGTGGTCAAGGAGGGCGGGATCAAGGCGGAATAACCGCCGCGTTCCGGGGAGACTAAGCGTTCATGCAATTCGAACTTCGTAAAAATAGAGACGTCTGGTGCGGCGTAATGCTGATCGGCGTCGGCGGGCTCGCGCTGTTCATGGCTCGCGACTACGCGATGGGCACCACGCTTCGCATGGGGCCCGGCTATTTCCCGGTCGTGCTCGGCGCGATGCTGATCCTGTTCGGCCTCTACTGCATCGCGTCGGGACTGCGCAGCAACGAGCAGATCGAGGGAAGCTGGTCGCTGCGCGGCTTGATCGTGCTTCCGCTGTCGCTCGTGCTGTTCGGCCTGCTGATGGAATACGCGGGCTTCGTGCCCGCATTGATGGTGCTGATCGTCGGCTCCGCGCTTGCCGGTAAGGAATTCCGGCTCGTCGAGGTGCTGTTGCTCGCAGTCGGACTCACCGCCTTCTCTGTCGTTCTCTTCATCTGGGGCCTTGGACTGCCCTACCCGCTGCTGATGGGACTGCAATAGATCATGGAACTGTTTCAAAACCTGATCTTCGGCTTCGGCGTCGCGCTGTCGTGGCAGAACCTGCTCTATTGCATGATCGGCGTGTCGGTCGGCACGCTGATCGGCGTTCTGCCGGGCATCGGCCCGCTCGCGACCATCGCAATGCTGCTGCCGATCACGTTCAACGTGGCGCCGGTCGGCGCGTTGATCATGCTCGCCGGCATCTATTACGGCGCGCAGTACGGCGGCTCGACCACGGCTATTCTCGTCAATTTGCCGGGTGAGACGTCGGCGGTCGTCACCTGTATCGACGGCTATCAGATGGCGCGGCAGGGCCGCGCCGGCCCCCCACGCGCCAACGCCCCCCTCGGCTCGTTCGGCGCCGGCCCCTGCGGCACGCAGCTCATA
>JBFLYS010000077.1:0-7566 GCA_040756555.1 Pseudomonadota bacterium
TGCTGGACCAGGGCCAGGCCGGCGACAACATCGGCGCGCTGCTGCGCGGCATCGACCGCGAGGCGATCGAGCGCGGCCAGGTGATCTGCAAGCCGGGTTCGGTGAAGCCGCACACGAAGTTCAAGGCCGAGGCCTACATCCTGACCAAGGAGGAGGGCGGCCGCCACACGCCGTTCTTCACGAACTACCGTCCGCAGTTCTACTTCCGCACGACCGACGTGACGGGCGTGGTGACGCTGCCTGAGGGCACCGAGATGGTGATGCCGGGCGACAACATCGCGATGGAGGTCACGCTGATCGTGCCGATCGCGATGGAAGAGAAGCTCCGCTTCGCCATCCGTGAGGGCGGCCGCACGGTTGGCGCCGGAGTCGTTGCTTCGATCATTGAATGATCGAAGCAATGCTCCGAAAGCGCCAACCCACTCAAAAGTACCCAAGTGCGGTAAACCGCACTTGGGGCGGTGCAGGCGTCGTCGCAAGCATCATTGAGTAACTAACGGCTACGAAGCCCCGGACGAAAGTCCGGGGCTTTTTTCTTTCTGTATTGTTTCGCCGATGAGATTGGATCGCCGGCCGTTGCGTCCGGCAAACGGGAGGTTTCCATGATCGTCTCGACCACCTTCGACATCGCAGGCCATCGTATCGTCCGGCATCTCGGCGTTGTACGCGGCGTCATCGTCCGCTCGCGCAGCGTCATCGGCAATATCGGTGCCGGCATTCAGTCGATCTTCGGTGGCAACATCACGATCTACACCGACCTCGCCGAGAAGGCCCGCGCAGACGCCTTCGACCTGATGTGCGAGCACGCGGCGAGCGCCGGCGCCAACGCCATCGTCGGCATGCGCTATGACGCCAACGAGATCACCGACGGCATCACCGAGGTGTTGGCTTACGGAACCGCCGTGATCGTTGAGCCGGTTTGATCCGGCGGCGCCTAACCACAATTTCAGTGTGGTTTGACAGGCGGCTTTGTCGTCGCGGAATTTCTTTGCTAGAGAAGCGTCGCCGACCCGTAGGAGTGTAGCTCAATGGCTAGAGCATCGGTCTCCAAAACCGAGGGTTGGGGGTTCGAGTCCCTCCACTCCTGCCAATATTCTGGGTAAGGCGCCTTAGGTTCGGCCTTTAAACCACCATCCAAGCACCTGTTTTTCCTGAAATATTTCGCTTCGGCTTGACGGCGCGCCGCAGCCCCAGTAGATCATGCGCCATCGCAAGCGGCCCGGCGACGGACTTCCGCGGCGATCTTAACTCCCAAAAGGAACCGCTTTGTCGGTCTCATCCTTCTCGGTTGGGCCGATATTGCCTATTTGAAACGCGCGATGGCCAAGATCAGTCCGTTCAAGTTTCTGCAAGAGGTGCGCGCCGAGGCCGACAAGGTCACTTGGCCGACGCGCCGCGAAACCATGATCACCACGATCATGGTGTTCGTGATGGCGGCGGCTGCGTCGATCTTCTTTCTGGTCTCGGATCAGATCATCCGCGTCCTGATCACCTTCGTGCTCGGCATCGGCAGCTAGAGACAAATTCATGGCCAAGCGCTGGTACATCGTTCACGCCTACTCGAACTTCGAGAAGAAGGTCGCTGAATCCATTCGCGACCAAGCGAAGCAACGCGATCTCGAAGGCCACTTCGAGCAGATCATGGTTCCGACCGAGAAGGTCACCGAGGTGCGCCGCGGCCGCAAGATCGACGCCGAGCGCAAGTTCTTCCCGGGCTACGTCCTGGTGAAGATGGACCTCACCGACGAGGTCTACCACCTCATCAAGAACACGCCGAAGGTCACAGGATTCCTCGGCACCGACAAGAAGCCGATGCCGATCTCGGACTCCGAGGCCGAGCGCATCCTTCAGCAGGTGCAGGAGGGCGTGGATCGTCCCAAGCCGTCGATTTCGTTCGAGGTGGGCGAGCAGGTCCGCGTATCGGATGGCCCGTTCGCGTCGTTCAACGGCACCGTCGAGGAAGTCGACGATGCGCGTTCGCGCGTGAAGGTCGCGGTGTCGATCTTCGGCCGCGCCACGCCGGTCGAGCTTGAGTTCGGCCAAGTGGAGAAACTCTAGGGCCGAAAAGCTTTAGTTTTACGAGGTGGCCGGATCGTTTTCCGGCCATAGCAAAGTGCCTGAAGTGAATTGAGTGAGCACGTGGAAGGTGAGGCGGTTGCCAACCGTCGAGATCCGCACCACGGACCCTGAAACCGGCCCCGGTGGGGCCAATGCCAGGAGAGAGTCATGGCAAAGAAAGTCACCGGATTCCTGAAATTGCAGGTTCCGGCCGGCGCCGCGAACCCCGCGCCGCCGATCGGTCCCGCGCTCGGCCAGCGCGGTCTGAACATTATGGAGTTCTGCAAGGCCTTCAACGCGCAGAGCCAGAAGATGGAGAAGGGCGCGCCGATCCCGGTCGTCATCACCATCTACGCCGACCGTTCCTTCACCTTCGAGATGAAGACGCCGCCGATGTCGCACTTCCTCAAGAAGGCGGCGAAGATCGAAAGCGGCTCGAAGACCCCCGGCCGCGACAGCGCCGGCACCGTGACCCGCGCTCAGGTCAAGGAAATCGCCGAAGCCAAGATGAAGGATCTCAACGCGACGACCATCGAAGCGGCCATGAAGATGGTCGAAGGCTCCGCCCGTTCGATGGGCCTGCAGGTGAAGGGGTAATCGGTCATGGCAAAAGCAGGAAAGCGCACTGTGAAGTCGCGCGAGGGTATCGATCCGGCCAAGGCCTATTCGCTTGAAGAGGCCGTGAAGCTGATTAAGGACCGCGCCAAGGCGAAGTTCGACGAGACCATCGAGATCGCGATGAACCTCGGCGTCGATCCCAAGCACGCGGACCAGATGGTTCGCGGCGTGGTGACGCTGCCGAACGGCACGGGCCGCACGGTCCGCGTCGGCGTGTTCGCGCGTGGTCCGAAGGCCGACGAGGCGAAGGCCGCTGGCGCCGACGTGGTCGGCGCGGAGGACCTGTTCGAGAAGGTCAACGGCGGCACTATCGACTTCGACCGCTGCATCGCGACCCCCGACATGATGGGCCTGGTCGGCCGTCTCGGTAAGGTGCTCGGCCCGCGCGGCATGATGCCGAACCCGCGCGTCGGCACCGTCACGATGGACATCACCAACGCTGTGAAGGGCGCCAAGGGCGGCTCGGTGGAATTCCGTGTCGAGTCCGCTGGCATCGTTCAGGCCGGCGTCGGCAAGGCGTCGTTCTCCGCCGAGAAGCTGGTCGAGAACGTCCGTGCCTTCGCCGAGGCGGTGAACCGGGCCAAGCCCTCGGGCGCCAAGGGCCACTACATCAACCGCGTCTCGCTCTCTTCGACGATGGGACCGGGTCTGAAGATTGATATGGCGACCTTGCAGCTCGGTGCTGCCGGTCAACAGCACTAAGCCTCTTCACTATTTCAGGCTGAAACGATCACGGGCTTGCGCAAGCAAGCCCGTGATTTTTTGCACGTAAAATCAGCAACTGTTTCTCTTGTTTGTCGTTGTTCCCTCTCTAGATGGGTTCCAAACCACGGAGAGGAGCGGGGAATGGCAGCCTTCCAGGTCAAGGTGAACGGCAAGACGCAAACCGTTGATGCGCTTCCGGATAGTCCTCTTTTGTGGGTGTTGCGCGACCAGCTTGGCTTGGTCGGTACCAAATTCGGTTGCGGCGTCGCACAGTGCGGCGCGTGCACGGTGTTTCTTGACGGTAAGGCGCTACGGTCCTGCTCCCTGCCGGTGTCCGAACTGAAGGGCGGTGAGATCACCACCATCGAGGGTCTTGCCGGGCGTGAAGCCGATGCGGTTCAGAAGGCCTGGATCGCGCACGACGTGCCGCAATGCGGATACTGTCAGTCCGGCCAGGTCATGAGCGCGATCGCGCTGCTCAAGGAAAACAAGAAGCCCACCGACCGCGACATTGACCTCGCGATGAACGGCAACATCTGCCGCTGCGCCACCTACGTGCGCATCCGCGCGGCCATCCATGACGCCTCGAAGACGCTGGAGGGCTGAACATGACCATTCATGACCGCATGCTCTCGCGCCGTTCGATCCTTAAAGGCACCGCAGGGCTTTTGATCGCGTTCCACATGCCGCGCTCCGCGCTTGCACAGTCCGGAGCGGCCCAGGTTTTTCGCCCTGATGGCGCCGCTGCATCATTTGCGCCGAACGCATTTCTGCGGGTTGGCGCCGACAACACGGTGACGGTGCTGAGCAAGCACATCGAAATGGGGCAGGGGCCATACACCGGGCTCACGACCATCGTGGCTGAAGAACTCGACGCAGATTGGTCGCAGATGCGCGCCGAAAGCGCGCCGGCCGATGCCAAGCTTTACAACAATCTCCTGTTCGGGCCGGTGCAGGGCACCGGTGGTTCGACCGCCATTGCCAATTCCTACGACCAACTTCGCAAGGCCGGCGCCACGGCGCGCGCCCTGCTGGTGCAGGCGGCGGCGAATGCGTGGTCCGTACCGGCAGGCGAAATCACGGTCGAACGCGGTGTTCTGCGTCATGCGAAATCGGGCCGCGAAGGACGGTTCGGACAGTTTGCGGAGGCGGCGGCCAAGTTACCCGTTCCCGACAACGCGCCGCTCAAGGATCCGGCCAATTTCAAGCTGATTGGCCGCGAAGGCGCGGTGAAGAAGCTCGACGTTCCGGCCAAGACCAAAGGCACCGCGCAATTCACCATCGATATTCACGAACCGGGCATGCTGACCGCGGTGGTCCTGCATCCGCCGCGCTTCGGCGGCAAGCCTGCGAGCTTCGACGACACCGAGACGCGGAAGATTCCGGGTGTGGTCGACGTCAAGCAATTGCCGAGCGGCGTTGCCGTCTATGCCAATGGGATGTGGCCCGCGCTCAAAGGCCGAGAGGCGTTGCGCGTGACGTGGGATGAATCCGTTGCCGAAAAGCGCGGCACGCCTCAACTGATCGAGGAGTACCGTGCGCTGGCGCGGCAACCGGGCAAAGTTGTCAGTCAGCATGGCGACGCTGAGGCTGCACTCGCCAAAGCGGACAAGGTGATCGAAGCGGAGTTTGTCTTTCCCTATCTCGCCCATGCCCCGATGGAGCCGCTCGATGGCTTCCTGCGCTGGGATGGCGACAAGGCGTCCGCGCGCTTCGGCAGCCAGATCCAGACCGTCGATCAAGGCACGATTGCCGCCGTGCTCGGCATCAAGCCTGAGCAGGTGCAAATCGAGACCTTGCTCGCCGGCGGCAGCTTTGGCCGCCGCGCGCAGGCGAATGCGCACTTCGCGGCCGAGCTTGCACAGGTGGCCAAGGCGGCCGGTCCCGGCCGCGCCGTCAAGCTCGTGTGGACTCGCGAGGATGACATCCGCGGTGGCTATTACCGGCCGCTGTTTGTGCATCGCCTGCGTGGCGCCGTGCGGGACGGCAAGATCGTCGCATGGGCGAACACCATTGTCGGCCAGTCGTTCCTGAAGGGCTCGCCGTTCGAGGGCTTGATCAAGGACGGCATCGATCCGACATCGGTGGAGGGCTCCAACGAACTGCCGTATAGCGGCATTCCGGATTTCCGCTGCGAACTCCACACCACGGATGTCGGCGTTCCGACCTTGTGGTGGCGTTCCGTCGGTCACACCCACACCGGCTACGCCGTCGAATGCTTTGTTGACGAGCTGCTGCAGGCGGCCGGTAAGGATCCGGTTGCGGGACGCCTGGAGATGATGAGCAACGCGCCGCGCGCGGCGGGTGCTCTGCGTGCCGTCGCGGAATTGGCCAAATGGAACGGCCCCGCCGTGGCCGGTGGCCGGGCTCGGGGCGTCGCCGTCGTCGAAAGTTTCGATTCCTACATCGCGCAGATCGCCGAGGTGTCGATCGGTGACGGCGATGTGCCGCGCGTCCACAAGGTTTGGTGCGCGGTCGACTGCGGGACTGCCGTGAATCCGGATGTCATCCGCGCGCAAATGGAGGGCGGCATCGGCTTTGGCCTTGGCCATATTCTGTTCGCCGAAGTGCCGCTCGACGACGGCCGCGTGGTGCCAGGCAATTTCGACACCTACCGCTCGCTACGCATCCACGAGATGCCGGAGGTCGAAGTCACCATCGTTCGCTCGGCGGAAAAGCCGACCGGCGTAGGCGAGCCCGGCGTGCCACCGATCGGCCCGGCGGTTGCAAACGCGCTGGCGCGTCTTGGCCGCGAGCGGCCACGGCACCTTCCGATGGTGAAGGGGGCAGTGTGATGCGCAACATGATCGCAATCGCCGCAGCGACGGCTGCCGTCTTTGCAACCGCTGCCTTCCTCCTGATCGCCGGTCGTTCGGAAAGCGAGGCGCAGCAGGCTTCCGATCCTGCAAAACTTCGCCCGGTGTCGAGTTTCGCGAGTATCGCCAACCAGCGCGAACGCTCGATGGCCTTGTTCCGCGAAGCGGGCAGGGTGATCGAGAGTCCGCGCTGCATGAACTGCCATCCGGCCGGTGATCGGCCGACGCAGACCGACCGGATGCGTCCGCATGAGCCGCTGGTCGTTCGCGGCGCCGACAACCACGGCGCGCCCGGTTTGCAATGCGCGACATGTCATCACGGTGCGAATTTCGATCCAGCGCGCGTTCCTGGTCACGCGGAATGGCACCTGGCTCCGCTGTCGATGGCTTGGCAGGGTAAAACGCTTGGTCAGATTTGCGAGCAGATCAAAGACAAGAACCGCAACGGAAACCGCGATATGGCCGCGCTCCTTCATCACATGAGCGAAGACACACTGGTGGGCTGGGCTTGGAAACCCGGCGCGGGGCGGACGCCGGCGCCCGGCACGCAGGCCGAGTTTGGTGCTCTCCTCAAGGCGTGGAGTGAATCCGGGGCGCATTGTCCTGCGTAGCAGGCGCCGGCGCCGACGGTTGTCGCGAACGGAAAGGCCGGGCTCAACGCCCGGCCTTTTGTTTTGACCATGCCGCGCTGCGCTTGCCCCACAGTTCCTGTGTTGCAAGCCTCGCGCCCTCCGACAGCGAGCGCAGCTTCGCCCACATGATCGAGGGATGCACTCTTTGCGCAAAGGGACTTTGCGCGAAGCCGCAATCGGTGCCGCCTAGAACATTCTCGCGCCCGACGATCTTGGCGAGACGCACAAGGCGTTGCGCCACCAGTTCCGGATGCTCGACGATGTTGGTCGCGTGGCTGATGACACCGGGGATGAGCTTCCGGCCAGCGGCCAGCTTCACGTTCTGCCACACCGTCCATTCGTGCTCGTGACGTGGATTGGCTTGCTCGACGCTGTAGTGGCCGACCTTCACTTGCAGGAGGAGATCGACGATGTCCTTCAACGGCACGTCGAAGGCGTGCGGTCCGTTCCAGCTTCCCCAGCAGATGTGATAGCGCGAGCGCCCCTCGGGGATGCCGCGCAGGGCGTGGTTTAGCGCATCGATGCGAAGCTGCGCCCAGGCGCGGTACTGCGCCTCGCTCATCGGCGGCACCATCTTCTCGTGCATGTAGGGAAGGAACGCGTCGTCGATCTGCACGGTGAGGCCCGCATCGACGATCGCCTTGTATTCCTGATGCAGACAGTCGGCGAGCGCGAACAGCAGTGCCTTCTCGTCGGCGTAGTGTTCGTTCTTGGCGCCGGGGAGCGCGGAGGCGGGC
>JBFLYS010000078.1:0-6844 GCA_040756555.1 Pseudomonadota bacterium
CGGCATTAGCCACTGCGGACCTAAGCGTTGATCATGGGTGGGGTTGGTACGCGTCAGTTCACACGCCGGCATGGCCGCGCCGCGGCGGTTGTCGCGCTGTTCGGCTTTGCGCTCGGGGGCTGTTCCTCCGTGCCGTCGATGCCGTCCGTTTCCTCGATGTTCGGCTCTGGTTCCAGCACCAGCGCGGGCGCGCAGGCCAATGCCTCGGCCGACGCACCGTCGCAGCCGCTGAACTTCGAATGCCCGAACGTCACGGTCCGTGCCGGCGCTTCGACGATGTCGACCTACGCGAACAACGCGGATCAGTCTCCGACGAACCTGCGCTATCAGGTCGGCATCGGCCAGACCGCGCGCGACTGCCGGCTCAACAGCGGCGTCGTGACCATGAAGATCGGCGTCCAGGGCCGCGTGATCCTAGGGCCCCAGGGCGCGCCTGGCGCGATCGATGTGCCGGTGCGCCTCGCCGTGGTGCATGAGGGCACGAATCCGAAAGCCGTCACCACCAAGCTTGAGCGGGTGTCGGTGACGGTCCAGCCGGACACCGGCAACGCGGTCTTCACGCTGGTCGACAACGAGATCAGCTTCCCGATGCCCAAGGGCGGCGACATCGACGACTACGTCGTCTATGTCGGCTTCGACCCGCAGGGCCTCGAAATGGAGCGCAAGAAGCAGCCGGCGAAGCCGGCCGGACCGCGCCAGCGGAAGACAACCTAGACTTTTCTAATAGCCGCGCAGCGCGACGACGGTGCTTTTCAGCGCCCGCATGTCCGCGATAACAGCGCGTGCACCCGCGGCGGTCAGATGCGCGCCGAGATGCGGCCCGCTGTGGGTGCCGCCGATGAAGCCGATCGGAACCATGCCGGCGGCATGGGCCGCCGTGACGCCGGCCGGCGAGTCCTCCACCACGACGCAGTCCGCAGGCTTCACCCGCATCTTCTTCGCGACGTGCTCGAACAGGTCGGGGGCGGGCTTGCCGCGCGCCACATCGTTCGCGGAGAACAGGTAGGGGTCGAAGAACCGCAGCAGGCCCGTGCTTTCCAGGCTGACGCGGATGCGGTCCAGCGGCGACGACGACGCCACGCATTTCGGCCCGCGCAGCCAGGTCAGCGCGTAGGCGACATGGGCGGTGGCGCGCAGCTCCTGCCGCAGCCTTTGCAAGGTCGCGGCCGCGAGCAGGGCGGCGAAGTTCGGCGGCAGCTTGCGCTGTGTCGCCGTCTCCAGGTCCGTCAGCATGTCGGTGGGGCGGCGGCCCGCGAAGAAGCGGGCGACGATCTCCGGCGACACCGAGAAACCGACGCGCGCAAGCTCCTGCGATGCCACGGTCGCGGCAATCGCCTCGCTGTCCACCAACACACCGTTACAGTCGAAAATCAGCACGGGGACCCCCGATCCGGTCGCCGCTGGGCGCGTTGGTGCGCTTCTTCTTGCGATAGCGTCTCTGCGAAAAGTGATTCGCGTGGCCGGATTATGGACTCCGCGAGTCGCTTCAAAAAGAGTCGATCGGGTGCCCCTGTGCTTTTACACAGGTGTCTCATGGGCTTAGGCCGGGAGAAATGTGGATAAGCTTCCATGGGAACCGCCTGCTGCTCTGGATTCCGGGGCCGCCGCTTCGCGGCGTCCCCGAGCGGCGGCGTGGAAATGCTTCGGGGCGCACCTTGCGGCACGCCCCGGATGGCAGAACTCGGTTTTGGAACGGCTGATTAGTTCAGCTTCGCCTTCACGTCGGCGATGCCCTGCGTGATCAGGCTCTCGGCAACCGCGCCCTTGGCCGTCTGCGTCAGGATCTTCTCGGCGGCGGCAACGGCGGCATCGGCCGCGGCGGCGCGGACGTCAGCGACGGCCTGGGCCTCGGCCTGGCCGATCTTGGTCTCGGCCATCTTGGTGCGGCGGGCGACGAACTCTTCCATTTTGGCGTGGGCCTCGGCGGCGACGCGCTCGGCCTCGGCCTTGGCTTCCGCGACGATGGCGGCAGCCTCGCGCTCGGCCTCGTCCTGCTTGCGCTTGTACTCGGCAAGGAGCTTGCCGGCCTCTTCACGCAAGCGGCTGGCCTCTTCGAGTTCGGCCTTGATCCGCGTGGCGCGGGTATCGAGCGCGGAGAGAACGGTCTTATGGACGCCGACGTAGGCGAGGACGCCGAGGAAAATCAGGAACGCGACTGCGACCCAGGTTTCCGGCTCCTTGATGATCTCCAACATCGCCGTCTCCTTACCGCTTGAGAACTTCGGCCACGGCGCTCTGAACCGCGCCGGCTGCGGGAGCCGTGCCGATCAGCCGCTGCACGATGGCGCTCGCGGTGTCGACCGCGATGCCCTCGACGTTGGCCATCGCCGCCTTCTTGGTGCCGGCGATGGTCTCCTCGGCCTTGGCGAGCTTCGCGTTCAGCTCGTTCTCCAGCGTCTTGCGCTTGCCGTCGGACTCGGCCTGCAGGCGATCGCGCGTCTCTTGCGCGAGCGTCTGGGCGCGGCCGCGGGCGTCGGCGAGCGAGGTCTCGTAAGCCTTCAGCGCGGCGTCAGACCGCTCCTTCAGCTTGGCGGCCTCGGCGAGATCGCCTTCGATCTTGCCGGAGCGCGCCTCGATGATCCCGCCGATCCGCGGGATCGCCAGTCTCTTGATGACGACGTAGAGCGCGATGAAAGCGATCGCGAACCACACCAGTTGGGACGCGAAGGTCTCCTTCTGGAATGGCGGGAAGGGGGCCTTTTGGCCCGGGACTTCCGTATGCGCGTTCGTCGCCATCGCTCTCTCGTCCTTACGCGGTTCGTCTTAGAGCGCGAACAGCAGCAGCAGCGCGATCAGCAGCGAGAAGATGCCGAGCGCTTCGGTCACGGCGAAGCCGAAAATCAGGTTGCCGAACTGGCCCTGAGCGGCCGACGGATTGCGGAGAGCCGCGGCGAGGTAGTTGCCGAAAATGATGCCCACGCCGGCGCCCGCGCCACCCATGCCGATGCAGGCGATGCCCGCGCCGATGTACTTCGCTGCGACTGGATCCATAACGAAACTCCTTGTTGAGCTTGAGGTTTAGGTTGAAGGGGTCAGTGACCGGGGTGAATGGCGTCGTTGAGGTAGATGCAGGTCAGGATCGCGAACACGTAGGCCTGCAGGAACGCCACCAGAACTTCGAGTGCGGTGATCGCAACGACCATCCCGAGCGGCAGGACCGCGCCGAAGATGCCGAGGAAGCCCGCGCCGCCGAGCATCGTGATGAAGCTGGCGAGAACCTTGAGCGTGATGTGTCCGGCCAGCATGTTCGCGAACAGACGCACGCTGTGCGAGATCGGGCGGGACAGGAACGACAGCACTTCGATGAAGACGATCAGCGGCAGGATGTAGATCGGAATGCCGCTCGGGACGAACAGCTTAAAGAAGCGCAGGCCGTTCTTGTAGAAGCCGTAGATGATGACGGTGAGGAACACCATCAGGGCCATCGCGGCGGTGATGATGATGTGGCTCGTCACCGTGAACGTGTACGGGATGATGCCGATCATGTTCGCGACAAGGATGAACATGAACAGCGTGAAGACGAGCGGGAAGAACCGCATGCCGGCCTTGCCGGCGGTACTTTGTATCGTGTTGGCGACAAACTCATAGGACAGCTCCGCGATCGACTGCATGCGGCCCGGAACCAGCGCACGCTTGGAGCTTCCCGCCACCAGCAGCGCCCAGATGCCGACCACGGTGATCGCCATGAACAGCGCCGAGTTGGTGAAGGCGATTTCGTGCCCGCCGACATTGCCGAGCACCGCGAGCTTCTTGATTTCGAATTGATGAATCGGATCGGCCATCGCCGCGTGCTTCCCAGAGTAAAACTTGATTAGCCCCTTGCGCCTGGTCCGCTGGAAACGCCCGCGGCGCGCATCACATTCACGACCCCGGCGGCAAAGCCGAGCAAGAGAAACACGATCATCCCCCACGGCGCGATGCCGAGCCAGCGATCGAGCGCCCAACCGATGAACGCGCCCACCAGCACACCGGCGACCAGTTCGGTCGAAAGCCGGAAGCCACGAGCGAGTGCCGACGGATCGGTTCTCGGACCGGAACCAGCTTCGGTCGCCTGCTCCTCAGCTTTCCGCTGATTGAGCCGTTCGCCGAGACGCTGGAGCCTCGCGGAGAGAGCGGCCTCTTCGGCGGACCGGCTTCCGTTTTTGCCTTCGTCCTGCGTGCCGTTGGACATGTTCAAACCCATGTTTCCGGCACGACGAGATCACGGCAAACCCAGATAATTCCTGCCTTCCTCGAAGCCGCGCGGACCATAATGTTTGGGTTTATGTGAGTCAAGAAAACGCCACCATGTGTCTGTCGATGGAAACGCCTGTTTTTTCAATATGTTCCGGCGAGTTCGCAGCGGCCAAGACAGCGCCCATGTGACACGTTTCGCGGCACTGCACCACAGTGCTACGCTGCGGCACCTTCGTGAGGCTGCCGCATTACTGTGTTGGGTGCGATTCCGATCAGCCGACCGGGAGAGAACGATGACCCGCCTCACTTCGATCCTGCTGGTTTCTGGCGTTTTTTCGGGTGTTTCCGCGTTCGCGCAAGGCGTTTCTGCTCAGGACATTCAGACGCCGGGCGGCGATGCGGCGGCCCGCTACAGCTTCTTCAAGATCCAGGACACCTTCGTCCGCCTTGATTCGCAGACCGGCCAGGTTGCGCAATGCGGCCACGGCGGCTCGGGGTGGTCGTGCAAGCTCGCGCCCGACGAGCGCGCGGCCCTCGAAAGCGAGATCGCCCGCATTCAGAGCGAAAATGCCGCGCTGAAGCGGGAGCTGCTCGCCCGCGGCATCGAGCTCCCCGGCAACATGAAGGCCGAGCCGGTTCCAGGAACTGCGCCGGGTCCGATGGCAAAGGCCCCGGAATCGAACGCGGAGCCGCGTCCGGTGCCGCCGCGCGACGTGCCGCAGACGGAGCCGAGCGTGAAATTGCCGAGCGATGCCGAGCTCGACAAGGTGATGGGCTTTATGGAGAAGGTCTGGGGCCGTCTCGTCGACATGATGGCGAGACTCCAGCGCGACATCGAGCGCAAGACCGAGAAGTCCGACAAAAGCTGAGCGTCAGGTGTCCGTTCGTCTCTCTGCCATCTCGAGCGTCACGCCCGATCTGGTGACGACCGCGCAGCTTGTCGTCGAGACGCCGGGCGAGGGCTTCACCGACATCACGCGTGAGGCCGCGCGCTTCGTGAAGGAGAGCAAGGCCGGCGACGGCCTGTTGCTTCTGTTCCTGCGCCACACCTCCGCGTCGCTGACCATCCAGGAGAACGCCGATCCGGACGTGCAGACCGATCTGCTGACGTCGCTGCGGCGGCTTGCGCCGGAGGATGGGCCGTGGGTGCACACCGTTGAGGGGCCGGACGATATGCCGGGGCACATCCGTACGATGCTGACCGGCGTCACGCTGCATGTGCCGGTGAAGGGTGGCGCACTGGGCCTGGGCACCTGGCAGGGCATCTATCTGGTCGAGCACCGCCGGAGGCCGCACCGGCGCGAATTGACGCTGCAATTTATCGGCAGCCGTGTGTGAATTTGTCCCAACGCGGTGTGGTGCCAGCACGATGCTCCGCTGTCATTCGGGGCGTCCGCCGCAGCCCGAAGGGCGGAGGCATGTCGAACCCGGAATCCAGCCAAGCAAAAACTGCTCAAAGTCAGCCCGTTTTTCTGAATTGCGGGCGCACGGGCCGTAGCGCGTCGAAGACGCTCGTAACCGCGCTTTCGGTTCGTGCCCCGGAATGACGCAGCACGTGCTGCGTGCATTGCATGGCGGAAATATTGTAAAATTCGGATATGTTTCCGTCCGAGGGCGCATTTTGACCGACACCCACTACCGTATCGTCATCGCCGACGACCATCCGCTGTTCCGCGGCGCGCTTCGCGAGGCCGTGTCGGGCGTGTTCGGCAAGGCCGAGATCGCTGAGGCTGGCTCGTTCGACGAAGCCTCCAAGCTGCTCGACAAGGGCGGCGACGTCGATCTGATCCTGCTCGATCTCACCATGCCGGGCGTGCGCGGCTTCTCCGGCCTCATGTACATGCGCGCGCAATATCCGAGCGTGCCGGTGGTGGTCGTGTCCGCGAACGACGATCCGTCGGTGATCCGCCGCTGCATGGATTTCGGCGCCTCGGGCTTCATTCCCAAGACGCTCGGTATCGAACAGATGCGCGAGGCGATCGTGCGCGTGTTGAAGGGCGGCGTGTGGACGCCGGCGGATGTCGATCTTCAGGCGGGCTCGGACGCCGAAGGCGCCGCGCTGCTTGCGCGGCTCGCGACGCTGACGCCGCAGCAGGTGCGCGTGTTGATGATGCTGTCGGAAGGCCTGCTCAACAAGCAGATCGCCTACGAGCTGTCGGTCTCGGAGGCGACCGTGAAGGCGCATGTCTCCGCGATTCTGCAAAAGCTCGGCGTCGAGAGCCGTACGCAGGCGGTGATTGCCGCGGCCAAGATCGAAGTCGGCCAGTGGCCGCAGGTCGCGCCGACGGGGAGCTGATCCCGCGCACGCCGAACTTCGTAGTTCGCTCGACTCCCTCCACGTCATCGCCGGGCATAGCCGTTCGAAGAACGGCGTCGCTTCGCTCGCCTATGTCCCGGCGATCCCGCTTAGGCGGGCACTGTGCTTCCCTAAGCGAGATGCCCGGCACAAGGCCGGGCATGACGGCGGTTGGTGTTGCGGCCTCCGAAATAAATTACGCCCCACCTCTTGACTTAATTCCTACTGTATATAATCCTATATCCGTCCGGTCCAACCGAGGGCGTTGTCATGAGACGTCATTTCAGCGGGAGCGGATGCGGAAGCCTGCGCTTGGGGCTCGTAACCCCAATCCCGGGCGGCTCCGGGCATCGAGTCGGGCGGCACTAGGAC
>JBFLYS010000079.1:0-6722 GCA_040756555.1 Pseudomonadota bacterium
TGACTAGATGGTTGCGCTGCTCAGCGCTCCATCCCCTCGACTATTCCGAGGGGGAAACAGGAAGACGGCGGCCGGGCGCCGGAACCAGCCCCGGAGCGAATTGGCGTGGCTGTTTGACAAGTGAATCGGGAAAAGAGGCGAGACGGGGCCGCGGCCCATTGCGCCCAACACTTGGCGCAAACAATTGACGCAAACACTTGGCTGCGGCGGCTTCGCCGTTATAGTGCGCGCCACCTCACCAACAGCGAGTTTGATATGGCCGATATTCGTTATGACGTGCTCGGCATTGGCAACGCCATTGTCGACGTGATCGCCCGCGCGGAAGAGGATTTCCTCGTCCAGCAGAAAATGCAGAAGGGCGGCATGGCGCTGATCGACGAGCCGCGCGCACAGGGCATCTACGACGCGATGGGGCCTGCGGTTGAGGTGTCCGGCGGCTCGGCCGCCAACACGATCGTCGGCGTGGCGGGTTTCGGCGCGCGCGCGGCTTTCGTCGGCAAGGTGAAGGACGACGAGCTCGGCAAGGCCTTCGCGCATGACATCCGCAAGGCGAGCGTTGCGTTCGACACGCCGGCGGCGAAGGACGGCCCTTCGACCGCGCGCTGCTACATCATGGTGACGCCGGACGGCGAGCGCACCATGAACACCTTCCTCGGCGCCGCGCAGAATCTCACGCCGAACGACATCGACGCGAACGCGATTGCAGCCGCTTCGATCACCTATCTCGAAGGCTATCTGTGGGATCCGCCGCAAGCGAAGGAAGCCTTCCGCAAGGCTTCGAAGATCGCGCACGACAACAAGCGGCAGGTCGCGCTGACGCTGTCGGATGCGTTCTGCGTCGGCCGCTATCGCGCGGAGTTCATCGATCTGATCCGCAGCGACACCGTCGATCTGTTGTTCGCCAACGAGAGCGAACTGCTCAGCCTCTACGAAACCTCCGACTTCGACACCGCGGTGAAGGCGTTGCAGGCCGATGCGAAGCTCGCGGCGGTCACGCGCAGCGAGAAGGGTTGCATCGTCGTCTCCAAGTCCGGCGTCGAGTCCGTTCCGGCGGCGCCGATCAACAAGCTGGTCGATGCGACCGGCGCGGGCGACCTGTTCGCGGCCGGCTTCATGTTCGGGCTCGCTCGTGGCCGCGACCATAAGACCGCGGCGCGTCTTGGCGGGCTTGCCGCGGCCGAGGTCATCCAGCACATCGGTGCGCGGCCCGAGACCTCGCTCAAGTCCTTGGCGGAACAGGCCGGATTGCCGGTCTAAAGCGGGCCGTTAACGGTTTGGTAAGCCAAATAAAGTTACCGGTTGGTGAATTTGCACCAACCGGGGACCTTCGGCATGACCGAGCACACCGAGGCTGCGAACACCACCGAAACGTCTGAAATCAAAGCCGCCACGGCTGAAACGCCGGTGGCCGCGCCCGAAACGCCAGCGATCGAAGCCGTTACCCCGGCGATGCCGGTTGTCGAAGCGGTTGCTGCTCCTCAGCCAGCGGCCGAGCTCCCGAAGATCGAAGTTTCGCAATCCGAGGCGCATGGATTCGAAGGGCATGGGATCGATCGGCCAGTGGCCGAGCAGATCAGCTTCACCGCGCCGCAAATCGAGCTGCCGAAAGACGAGACGCCGCACGACGCACAGACTGCCTCTGCGTCGATCTGGAGCCTCGATACGGCGAAGCTCTACTTCGCGAATGCGCGTCAGCACATGCCGCTCGCCGCATCGCTCGGGATCGCAGCCGTCCTCGGTGCGCTCGCCGGCGCCGCCGCAACGACGGCACTCACGAGCGAGACGCCAAAGCCCGCAGTCGAGACCCGCACTGCGGGCGACGACACGCGCACGCTGAAAGAGACACTCGTTCGGATCAGCAGCGAGCTCGCGACGCTCAAGGCGAGCGTGGATGCAGCCAACCGCAATTCCGGTTCGCAACTCAACAAGCTGAGCGAACGCCTCGATCGCGCCGAGAAGGCGCAGGCCGAGCCGTCTGCGAAGATCGCGAAAATCGCCGACAGCCTGGATCGTCTGGAGAAGCGGCAAGTTGCTGCGTCTGCGCCGGCAACGACGGTTGCCGCGCTTCAGCCTCCTGTGCATCAGGATGTCACCGGCTCGGTCGGTTCGACCGAAAAGCTGCAAGCCAAACTGCCGGTGGTCGAAGGCTGGAAGCTGCATGAATTCTTCGGCGGCCGCGCCGTGGTCGAGAACCGCATGACCGGAAGCTTGTTTGAAGTTGGCCCCGGATCGAACCTGCCTGGCCTCGGCCGCATCGAGACGATCCGCCGCGAGGACAATCGCATCGTCATCGTGACGCCGAAGGGAATTATTTCGGCGGCGCTCGATCCGCGGCGGCAGCCGGCGCCGTATTATCCCTATCGCTGATCAAACGATCATCGGACGCACTGTTTTTGGGCGGCGCTGCAAAAGCGCCGCCCTTCGCGTTTCTGTGATCGCCGGCCGGTGGTCCGTCCGGAAAATCCATGTCACATTGCGGCGCCGGATTGATGCGGATGGAGGGCGAATGGCTGACGCTCGCATGACGATCGCCGTGCTCGCGGCCACGATCGCTGCGGTGGTGTTTGTGCTTCCGGCGGTACGATCCGGCGCGCAGCCGGCGGCGCCTGCGCCCGGCGCCAAGCCCGAAATGATGGAGAATTGTCCGGGTCTAGTGGCGCGTAACAGCACGCCGCGGTTTATGCCGGCGTCGCTCAAGGGCGACGAGGTTCGCATCTCCTACGTCGGCCACTCGACCTTCATGGTGGAAAGCCCCGGCGGCATCAAGATCGCGACCGACTACAACGACTACGTCAAACCGCGCGCGCTGCCGGACATCGCGACGATGAACCACGCGCACTCGACGCACTTCACGGATTTTCCAGATCCGTCGATCAAGCACGTGCTGCGCGGCTGGGGCCCGAGCCCGGACAAGCCGGCGCGGCACGATCTGCACGTCGGCGATGTACGTGTGAGGAACGTGCCGACGAACATCCGCAATTGGGTCGATGGCGGCACGGAACGGCACGGCAACTCGATCTTCATCTTCGAGATCGCGAACATGTGCATCGCGCACCTCGGGCATCTGCATCACACGCTCAACCAGCAGCAGCTCAACGAAATCGGCCGCATTGATGCGGTGATGGTGCCGGTGGATGGCGGCGTCACGCTGGATATGGACGGGATGATCGAGGTGCTGGTGTCGCTGAAAGCGCCGCTGATGATTCCGATGCACTACTTCAGCACGTACTCGCTGCGGCGTTTCCTCGACAAGGTTGGCGAGAAGTTTCAGGTCGAGATGAGCGAGACCGGATCGACGGTGATTTCCAAGACAACGCTGCCGGAAAAGCCGAAAGTTTTAGTGCTTCCTGGACGTTCGTTCTGAACCTCGCGTTCACCCAAAACTGTGAATAACGCGGAGTTTGCACGGCTTAACACGCGCCTTCGCGCGTTCTTGCCCTAACCATTTTCACGCGCGTTCGGATTTGATTCGCGCATCGGGGGCGGGGCAATGATTGGCCGTTGGACCACCTGGAAGCGATTTCCCAATGCATTTCAAGGCGAAAGCCTGGAAGCGCCGATCGGGCCGGGCGTCTACGAGGTCTGTCACACCGAAACCGGCGAACTCGTGAGCTTCGGCTCCGCGGCGAATGTCGCGGAGGCGCTGTCGAAAATCCTGCCGCAGCATGACGTGCGCAAGTGGCCGTTTTTCCGGAAGAATTCGCGGCCGCGCTATTCCAGCACGGAGTTGGAATATCGCACTTGTGCCGCAACGACCGTGATGGAAGCGCGCGTAGCGGCGGACCAATTGATCGGTCATCGCAACGCGATCTGGCGGCGGTTCTCCGCGAGCCGGGTCTAGTAGCCGCACACGCGACGGACAACCGAGGCGGGATTGATCTCGCCATTCCTCCGCCACGACACGATCTGATCGGGCCTGATCAGCGCAAGGTCGGAGTCGTACAAGTCCATGATCTCGCGCGACGGCAGCTCGAGGATCGTCAGCGGCATTCCCACCTCACGCGCGGCAGAAACGAACGGCTCGGCGTCCGGCGGATTGGGCCCGAGCCGCAGCAGAGTGAACTCAGGCCCAAATGTGTCGTAGAGCGAGCGCCCATCGGGCAACCAGACATGCGGTGGGCGACCGCCCGGACATGCCGTGGGCACGTAGTCGTTGATCGTGTCCGGCGGCGGCGACGTGCCGTCGGAGGCGATGACCGGCGAGCCGTCGTAGCGGCCGCCGAAGGTGATGCCCGGAATGTTGAATTCGAAGCGCGCGTGACGATTGAAGTGATCGCCGGTGAGTTTGCGCGCGGCTTCGCCGGCGGGTGTTTCGTCTTCCAACTCCGCGGGCGGAACGAAGAGACCGAGATTGTCGGCAAAGCCACGCGCGTACTTCGTGTTGCGCGTCGCGAGCGCCTTGCGTTCGGGCTCATAGCTGTCGAGCAGCTTCGGTCCACCCCAGCCTTTCAGCATCGCGGCAAGCTTCCAGCTCAGGTTCACCGCGTCCTCAACGGCGGTGTTGTAGCCAAGCCCGCCGGTCGGCGTGAACAGATGCACCGCGTCGCCGCCGAGGAAGATGCGGCCCTTGGAAAATTTCTCCGCAACCAGCGTATAGCCCGCATTCCACGACGAGCGCGCGATGATCTCGACATCGAGCTTGGTGGCCATGCCCTCGTGGAACATCGCCTTGGCTTCGTCGTCGGAAATCTGATCGGCGCGCTGATCCGGCCGCAACTGCGTGTGGAAGGTGAACTCGTCCTTGCCGTTCACGCTCGCCATGAAGGCGCGGCGGTCGCCGTTGACCGTCCAGTACATCCAGGCTTTCGCGTGCGGCAGCACGTTGTAGAGATCGGGGCTGCGGAAATAGATCGCGAACATCCGCCCGCCCATGAAGTCGCGCGTGACGCCGCTCTCGCCGGCGAAGCTGATGCCGAGCGACTTGCGGATCGGACTCGTGCCGCCGTCTGCCGCGAGCGCATAAGACGCGCGAACCGTCTTGCGCTCGCTGTCATCGACGCGCTCGGCGTCGGCCTCGACGCCGTCGCCGGTGTCGCGCACGCTCGTCACCTTCCAGCCCATGCGCAGCGAAACCGAAGGATAGGACTCCGCCTCCTTCCGCAGCACGTCCTCGACGAACATCTGCGAAATACGATGCGGCAACTCCGCCGCGCTCCACGAGCCGGACATCGTCTTGATCAGCTCGCGCGCCGCCTTCGCCGACGGCAGGCTGAACCGCGCCAGCTCATGTTTGGTGTAGCGGGTGAAGTAGGCGATGTCGGTCGGGTAATCGCCGGGCAGACCCTGGGCGCGGACCTTCTCCGCGAAGCCCAGCCGCCGGTAGTGCTCCATCGTGCGCGCCTGGGTGGCGTTGGCGGCGGGGAAGCGCGCGGGCGAGGTCTTTTCCTCCAGCACGATGACGGGAATGCCGCGTCGGCCGAGTTCAATCGCTGCGATCAGCCCGCAAGGGCCCGCGCCGATGACGACGACTGCGCAATCCTGCTCCGCGTTCACGAGATTCCCGCCTGCATGTTGCCTTTGCGGGCGTTATACTAGGCGCCGGAAACGAATTCGAGGAATGGGTGCTATGACTCCGACCGTTGCGATCGTTGCACAGGGGGCTATGGGTTCGGGCGTCGGTGGACGCCTGATCGAGAAGGGCCTGCACGTCATCACGTCGCTCACAGGCCGCAGCGAGGCGAGCGCCCAGCGCGCCAAGGCCGTGGGCATGATCCCGGCGTCCGATCAGGAATGCGCTCAGGCCGACTACTTCCTGTCGATCGTGCCGCCGAGCGATGCGCTCGCTTTGGCAAAGAAGATGTCCGCGCTGATCGAGCCGAGCAACAAAAAGCCGGTCTACGTCGATTGCAACGCGGTGAGCCCGCCCACCAAGGTCGAGATCGGCAACGCGGTGACGAAGTCCGGCGCGCCGTTCATCGACGTCGGCATCATCGGGCTGCCGCCCGAGGCCGGCAAAAGCCCGTGGCTGCATGCGTCGGGTCCCGACGCGGAGAAATTCCGCGCGCTCGGCGACTTCGGCATCAACGTCAACATCATGGAAGGTCCGGTCGGCGCGGCCTCGGCGCTGAAGATGTCCTATGCCGGCATCACCAAGGGCACGACCGCGCTCGGCGCGATGATGATGCTGGCCGCGACGCGCAACGGCGCGGCGGAAGGTTTGCGCGCAGAGCTTGAGCGCAGCCAGCCGGCGCTGCTGCCGTGGTTTCAGCGCGCGGTGCCTGCGATGTTCCCGAAGGCCTATCGCTTCGTCGGCGAAATGGACGAGATCGCGGACTTCGTCGGCGAGGACCCGGCCGCGAAGAAGCTCTACGAGGCGATCAGCGAGTTCTACACGCGGCTTGCGAAGGATTTCGACGGGCCGCATGCTGAGACGGACGCGCTGGCGGATTTGTTGAAGAAGAAGAACTAGAGCGGCTTCCTCTGCTCTATCTCCGTCACCCTGAGGTGCGAGCGAAGCGAGCCTCGAAGGGTCGACGGCCCGGCTGTTGTTGCATCGTGGCCGTTCATCCTTCGAGGGCTTCGCTGCGCGAAGCCACCTCAGGATGACGGGTCGAGAGTTGAAGGAAAAATAAGCGTGCGCACACAAGTCGGAATCATCGGAGCCGGTCCCGCGGGTTTGTTCCTGTCGCTGCTGTTGCAGCGCGCGGGGATCGATTGCGTCATCCTCGAATCCCGCAGCCGCGAATATGTCGAGAGCCGCGTGCGCGCGGGCGTGCTGGAGC
>JBFLYS010000080.1:0-3639 GCA_040756555.1 Pseudomonadota bacterium
GAACACCCGGTCCGACCACACGAGCCGCCGCCACAGCGGCGGCGACGCCGGCCGTACGATCGTGGTCAGCACCACCGTGGCGCCCGCCGCGCGCGATGCCGCAACGAAGCGATCGAGCCGCGCCTTCGCCGCATCGACGGCGCCCTTTTCGAACTCCGGCAGCACAGCCGCGGCGGCGAGATCGTTGATGCCGGCCTGGATCACGACCATCTGCGGCTTCAGCGCGATCACGTCGCGCTCGAAGCGCAGCGTCATCTGCGCGGTGGTCTCGCTCGATATGCCGCGATTGACCACCTGAACACCGGGCACCTGCAACACGTCGGCCCATTGCGCCGCGCGGGAGTCGCCGAACATCACCATGCGTTTCGCCGCGGCCGGCAGATTGTGGTTCTGCTCGGCATAGAATTCCGAATTGTCGGGAAACAGCCGCAGCTTGGAGCGGTCGAGGAAATAGTGCCGCGCGCCGGCGAGGGCGAGAAGGGCGGCCGCGATGCTGCCCGCAGCAACCAAAATGAGAAGCGCGGTCACCATCGGGCGGAGCCGCGCGATCATCACGTCGCCTTGTCGTTGGTCTTCGGCTTATCGTCCATGTTGCCGTCTTTGGCGACGCATTCGCGATAGTACTCGTTCTGCGCCTTCTGCGCGCCGGTGCGGGTGCCCGGCCGCGCCGACGGATGAACCGTCACGGCCATCTGGCGGCATTTCTTGGCAAGCTCAGCGGTGATGGCCTCGGCCGGCGCAAGGGGCACTAAGAGGGGCACTGCGAGCGTGCCCAACAAAGCGGCGACCGCAGTCAGCGCGCCCAGCATTTTGCCCATAGCCATCTCCCGCGATTGAAAATCGTCCGCAACGAATTATGCGATTCTGACACGGGTGGGCAAAGCCGTCATAGGCTTCCGTTCGGCCTGTGTTAGGCTTTGTGGATGTTCGGGCGTGTCATCCGTTCGTTGTCGCTTTGCGCGGGCCTCGCCGTCTGCGCGTCCCTGTCGCCCGTGGCGGCGCAGGAGCAACTCAAGTATCCTCAGATCATCCACTACCGCTACGAGGCGACCGAGCCCAAGGGCGGGCACTTCCTCCTTTGGGTCGAGCGCGAGAAGATCTGGTATGGCCTCGACCCGCGGCTGTATCCCGCGGCGAAGTCGGTCGACGTCACGCATGTCACGCCCGGCCAGGGGCTTTCCACCATCACCACCGTCGCGGTGACGCCGATCAACGGCGGGCAGCCCGACTACTTCCATCTCCTCGGCATCGTGCGCTTCAAGATCACCGGCATGGCGATCACGTCGACCAACGTGCCGCCCGCCGCGCCGTGACCCTGCTTTTTCCGCTGAACCAGGTTGCATCTGAGCGGGCTTTTCGCGCCGAACCGGCATGCTATGACAAGCCAAGAAAAATGCAGGGAGCGAACCATCATGCGCGCCAATGACGGCACCCGGACCGGCGGCGAAATCCTGATCGACCAGCTCGTCGTCCACGGCGTGCAGCATGCGTTCTGCGTGCCCGGCGAGAGCTATCTCGCCGCGCTTGATGCGTTCCACGACAGCCCGATCGCGCTCACCATCTGCCGCCAGGAGGGCGGCGCCTGCATGATGGCCGAGGCGCACGGCAAGGCGACCGGCCGCCCGGGCATCATGTTCTGCACGCGCGGCCCCGGCGCCACCAACGCCTCGCCCGGCATCCACATCGCGCAGCAGGATTCCACGCCGCTGATCGTCTTTGTCGGACAGGTCGGCCGCGAGATGAAGGAGCGCGAGGCGTTCCAGGAGCTCGACTACCGCGCGGTGTTCGGCACGATGGCGAAGTGGGCCACCGAGATCGACGATCCGTCGCGCATTCCTGAAATCATTTCGCGCGCGTTCTACACCGCGACCTCGGGCCGTCCCGGCCCGGTGGTGATCGCGCTGCCCGAGGACATGCTGCGCGAGCGCGTGTCGGTTGCGGATGCACCGCCCTACGAGCAGGTCGAGACCTGGCCCGGCCTCACCGACATGGCGAAGCTGCAGAAGATGATCTGGGCCGCGAAGCAGCCGATGATCCTGCTCGGCGGCAGCCGCTGGTCGAAGGCCGCGTGCGCCGCGGTCGCGCGTTTCGCCGAGCGCTTCGACATTCCGGTCGCGACGTCGTTCCGTAGAGGTCCACTGATGAACGCGGACCATCCGAGCTACGCCGGCGATCTCGGCATCGGCCCGAACCCGAAGCTGCTCGCGCGCGTGAAGGCGGCCGATCTTCTCGTGCTCGTCGGCGGACGCCTCGGCGAAATGCCGTCGCAGGGCTACACGCTGCTCGATATTCCGACGCCGCGGCAGACCTTCGTGCATGTGCATCCGGCCGTCGAGGAACTCGGCCGCGTCTATCATCCGCATCTCGCGATTAACGCAGCTCCAACCGAATTCGCCGCCGCGCTCGAAGGCCTCCAGCCGCCGAACGAGATCACGTGGCGCGATCAGACCAAGCAGGCGCACGCCGATTACATCGCGTGGACCGAGAAGGCGACCCCGCAGCCCGGCGCGGTCAACTTCGGCGAGATCATCGTGTGGCTGCGGGAGCGCGTGCCCGACGCGATCCTGTGCAACGGCGCGGGCAACTTCACCACCTGGGCGCAGCGCTTCTTCCGCTTCCACACGTTCGGCCAGCACTACGCGCCGCAGGCGGGCTCGATGGGTTACGGTCTTCCCGCCTCGGTCGGGATCAAGCGGCTCTATCCGGAAAAGACGGTGCTTTGCGTCGCCGGCGACGGCGATTTCCTGATGAACGGTCAGGAGTTCATGACCGCCGTGCAATATGATCTGCCGATCATCGTCGTCATCATGGACAACGGCACCTACGGCACCATCCGCATGCATCAGGAGCGCGAGTATCCGGCGCGCGTGGTCGGCACCGATCTGCGCAATCCGGACTTCGCCGCTTACGCGAAAGCGTTCGGCGGCTTCGGCGCGACGGTGGAGAAGACGGCCGATTTCGCGAAGGCCTTCGAAGCCTGCGTGCAATCCGGCAAGCCGTCGATCATCCACGTGAAGGTCGAACAGAACGCGATCACGCCGATGACGACGCTCGACGCGATCCGCGAGAAGTCAATGGCCGCGCCGAGGAAGTAGCCGGCGCACATCGACTCCCATTTAGTCAGGGTACCAGTCTTTTTACCGCTTGCCTGCCGGCGCAATTTGCGATGCACTCGCTGTGACAGCGATCCAATTCACAAAAAGGGATCGCGTCATTGCGGGTGACCGCGAGGAAACGCGTCGGAGAGGCTTATGACGAGCAGTCGTCGTGTCGTCGCATCGTGTCTGCTGGCTCTCGCAGCGCTCATGCTGCCGCATTCCACCCACGCGCAGAACTATCCCAACCGCGCGATCAACTACATCGTGCCGAGTTCACCCGGCAGTTCTCCCGACATCGTCGGCCGCATCATGGCGGAGGCGCTCGCGAAAATCCTCGGCCAGCCCGTCGTCGTGCTCAATCGCGCGGGCGCGGGCGGCACGATCGCGGCGGCGGTCACGGCGAAGGCCGATCCTGACGGCTACACGGTCCTTCAGGCCAACGCGAACCACGCGTTCAGCCACACGCTCTACAAGAACTTGAGCTACGACCTGGAGAAGGACTTCGTCCCGGTCGGCCGCTTTGCATCCGCGTTCTACATCA
>JBFLYS010000081.1:0-2637 GCA_040756555.1 Pseudomonadota bacterium
TCGTACTGCGCGAGGCCGGCCTTCCGGTCGAACTCGTGAAGGTCGATCTGCGCGCGAAGAAGACCGAATCCGGAGAAGATTTTTCTGCGATCAACCCGAAGGGCTCGGTGCCCGCGGTGAAGCTCGACGACGGCGAGTTGCTGACCGAGGGCGCGATCATTGTTCAGCACATCGCGGACAAGGCGCCGGGCAAGAAGCTCGCGCCGGCGAACGGCACCAAGGAGCGTATGCGCTTGCAGGAGTGGCTGAACTACATCGCGAGCGAAGTGCACAAGGGCATCGGTCAATTGTTCAACCCCGCGATGCCTGAGGACTACAAGACTGCGGTGAAGAGCGGACTGGCCGCGCGTCAGTTGCCGTATCTTGAGAAGGCGCTGGCAGGCCGGGACTACCTGCTCGGCGATTTCAGCGCGGCGGACGCGTATCTGTTCACCGTGCTGAACTGGACGGTGCACCACAAGATCGACCTGTCGGCGTTCCCGAACATCACCGGCTACATGAAGCGCGTGGCTGCAAGGCCCGCGGTTCAGGAGGCGATGAAGGCGGAAGGCCTGCTGAAGGCAGCGTAACGCCATCGCTCATGCGCGTCATTCTCAATAACCGAGAATGACGCGCATCGGGCGTACGATCGGTCAGCAGTTACGGCCGACAACAATTACCCAGATGTAATTCGGCGGGTTCCGGAAGAAGTGTTAAATGGCCGTATTGGCGGGGGCGCCTGACGGTCAGGAGACCACTTCGATGGTTGCTTGGACCACCGCTGCGCCGGCTTTATCGGCCGCATTCCTCAGTTCACTTGTCGAGGCCGTTGAGGCTCTCACCATCGTACTCGCAGTCGCGACCGTGCGCGGCTGGCGGCCCGCGGCGCTTGGATCGATTGCGGGCTTCGCCGTGCTGGCGTTGATCGTCGCGGTGCTCGGTCCTTTGTTGGATCGTATTCCGCTGTTCGCTCTGCAATTGGTGATCGGCGTGCTGCTGCTGCTGTTCGGACTGCGATGGCTGCGCAAGGCAATCCTGCGCGCCGGCGGCATCATCGCGCTGCATGACGAGACAAAGGCATTCGCTTCGGAGACCGCAGAGCTGCGCGAACAGGCGAAACGTCAGGAACAGAAGCTCGACTGGATCGCCGGTCTCGCCGCGTTCAAAGCCATCGTGCTCGAAGGTCTGGAGGTCGTCTTCATCGTCATAGCAATCGGCGCAGGCCGCGGGCTGATCGTGCCGGCAAGCGCCGGCGCTGTGCTCGCGTGCCTCCTCGTCGCCGCCGCCGGATTGATCGTGCACCGGCCGCTGGCCCGCGTGCCTGAAAACACGCTCAAGTTCGCCGTCGGCGTGATGTTGTCCGCGTTCGGCGTATTCTGGCTGGGCGAAGGCCTGGGCGTGCCGTGGCCGGGCGAAGATCTCGCCATTTTGGCGTTCGCCGGCGTGTTCCTGCTGGCCGGGCTCGCCGCAGTCGCTCTCATCCGGCGCGCGCCGAAGGAGGCTTTGTCATGACAGCGCTCACGAACGTGCTGCGCGAGATCGCCGGGCTGTTCGTCGACGACGGCGCGCTGGCGCTCGCGATCATCGGCGTCATCGCCGCAGCCGCGGCGGTTGCCGCGCTGATGCCGGGAACGCTCGCCCCCGGCGCGATCCTTCTGATCGGCTGCGTCGGCGTTCTGTTCGCCAACGTGCTCCGCGCCGCGCGGCGTTAGGCCGCTTTTTTCGGCGCGAAGCGGCGATAGAAGCGGTCGTCCGTCTTCGCCATGTCGATCAGCAGCGGCGTCGGCTTGAAGCGCGGACCGTATTTCTTCTCGAAGCGTTCGCACAGCGCGACGAATTTCTTCGTCCCCATCATGTCGATGTAGGACAGCGTGCCGCCGGAATACGGCGCAAAGCCCCAGCCGAGGATCGAGCCGACGTCGGCCTCGCGCACGTCTGTGACAACGCCCTCCTCGAAGGTGCGCGCGGCCTCGACCGCCATCGTCACCAGGAAGCGCTGCTTCATCTCTTCGACGTCGAGCGCTTCGACCTCTTCACGGCTGAGCTTTTTCGGAAGCAGATCGCCAAGCCCCGGCCAGAGGCGTTTCGGCAGCCCTGCCGGATAGTCGTAGAAGCCTTTGCCGTTCTTGCGGCCGAGCCGTTGGTTCTTCTCGACCAGGTCCTCGAGCAGTTTCTTCTGCGCCGGATTGACGGCGCCGGCCCCGAGATCGGCCTCGGCCGCGCGCACGATCTTCAGGCCCAGGTCGAGGGCGGTCTCGTCGTTGAGCGAGAGCGGGCCGACCGGCATGCCGGCCATGCGCGCGGTGTTCTCGACCATCGCCGCGGGAATGCCCTCCAGCAGCATCAGGTGACCTTCCTGGATGTAATTCAGCACGCAGCGGTTGGCGTAGAAGCCGCGCGTGTCGTTGACCACGATCGGCGTCTTGCGCAGCGCGCGGACGTAATCGAGCGCGGTGGCGAGCGCTTTATCTCCGGTCTTCTTGCCGACGATGATCTCGACCAGCATCATGCGCTCGACCGGCGAGAAGAAGTGAATGCCGATGAACTTCGCCGGATCTTTCGCAGTTTCGGCGAGCGACGTGATCGGCAGCGTCGAGGTGTTGGAGCCGAACACGACATCAGGCACCACGGCCTGCGCCTTCGTGGTCGCTTCGGCCT
>JBFLYS010000082.1:0-2478 GCA_040756555.1 Pseudomonadota bacterium
TGTCATTCGGCCTGCAATATTGACCCCCTAAGCCGGGGGATCGGCGTCCAAAATTGACCCCCTAATGTTGGTCTGTTGCGCTGCCTGCTTCTTAACAAAGCAGGTGGTCGGAGATGCTGATCGTGGAGACGATTGCCCGGATACGGCGCGAGCATTTCATCAAGGGCAAGACGATCAAGGAGATCGCCCGGGACCTGAAGGTATCTCGGAACACGGTGCGGAAGGTGCTGAGGTCGGGCGAGACATCGTTCGAGTATGAGCGTGCGGTTCAGCCGCGTCCAAAGCTGGGACGATGGGCAGCAGAGCTCGACAGGGTGCTGGCGGCCAATGCGACCAAGGCCGCTCGCGAGCAACTGACGCTGATCCGGATCTTCGAAGAGCTGCGCGGCCGCGGTTACGACGGTGGCTACGATGCCGTGCGGCGTTACGCCAGACGATGGAGTACGGACCGTGGACAATCGACGGCTGCGGCCTACGTCCCGCTGAGCTTTGCGCCCGGCGAAGCCTACCAGTTCGACTGGAGCCACGAAGTGGTTCTGCTCAATGGCGTGACGGTGATGGTCAAGGCGGCCCACGTCCGGCTTTGCCACAGCCGCATGCTGTTTGTGCGGTGCTACCCGCGCGAGACGCAGGAGATGGTGTTCGACGCCCACGACCGGGCGTTCGCGCTGTTCAAGGGCACCTGCGGTCGCGGCATCTACGACAACATGAAGACCGCAGTCGAGACGATCTTCGTCGGCAAAGGCCGTCTCTACAATCGCCGCTTTATGCAGATGTGCAGCCATTACCTCGTCGACCCGGTCGCCTGCACGCCGGCGTCAGGCTGGGAGAAAGGCCAGGTCGAGAACCAGGTAGGGCTTGTCCGCGAGCGCTTCTTCACACCGCGGCTGCGGTTCAAAACCCTCGACGAGTTGAATGCCTGGCTGCTGGACAAGTGCATTGCCTACACCAAGGCCCACCGTCATCCGGAACTGACCGAGCAGACGATCTGGCAGGTGTTCGAAGCCGAACGGCCAAAGCTCGTTCCCTATGCGGGCCGGTTCGATGGATTCCATGCGGTGCCGGCATCAGTCTCGAAGACCTGCCTGGTCCGCTTCGACAACAACAAGTACTCGGTCGTGGCCAGCGCCGTTGGGCGGCCGGTCGAGGTTCATGCCTATGCCGACCGCATCGTGATCCGCCAGGACGGACGTGTCGTTGCCGAACATCCGCGCGCCTTCGGCCGCGGCGAGACCACCTATGACCCCTGGCATTACGTGCCGGTGTTGGCGCGCAAACCCGGCGCTTTGCGCAACGGTGCTCCCTTCAAGAACTGGGTGCTGCCGGCCGCGATCGAGCGCATACGGCGCAAGCTTGCCGGCGCCGAGGATGGCAACCGTCAGATGGTCGACATCCTCAACGCGGTTCTGACCGACGGTCTGCCCGCTGTCGAGGCGGCCTGTGCCGAGGCGATCGCCCAGGGCGTCCATTCCGCCGATGTCGTGCTCAATATCCTGGCCCGGCAACGCGAGCCCGCCCCACCCGCCAACATCATGACGCCGGCTGCGCTGACGTTGCGCCACGCTCCGATCGCCGACTGTGCCCGTTACGACAACCTCAGGAGAACCATCTGATGGAACGTACTCAACTGTTCGACCTCATGGGCGAACTCAAGCTCTACGGCATGAAGGCCGCCTTCGACGAGATCATGACGACCGCCGTCAAGCGTCAGCACGAACCCCAGCGCATTGTCGGCGACTTGCTCAACGCCGAGATCAACGAGAAGCAGGCCCGCTCAATCAAGTACCAGCTCACCATCGCCAAGCTACCGCTCGCCAAGGATCTGGACGACTTCCAGTTCGTTGGCACCCCTATCAACCAGACGCTGGTCAATGACCTCGCCGGCGGCGGCTTCATCGCTCAGCAACGCAATGCCGTCCTGATCGGCGGCACCGGCACCGGCAAGACCCATCTGGCCATCGCCATTGCCCGAAGCTGTATCCGATCCGGCGCGCGCGGGCGCTTCTACAACGTGGTCGACCTCGTCAACCGTCTGGAGATCGAGACCCGGACCGGACGGCAGGGCCGGATCGCCGAGCATTTGACCCGGCTGGACTTCATCGTTCTCGACGAACTCGGCTACCTGCCGTTCGCGCAATCCGGCGGTCAGTTGCTGTTCCACCTCGTCAGCCGGCTCTACGAGCGCACATCCGTCGTCGTCACCACTAATCTGGCGTTTGGCGAATGGCCCAGCGTGTTCGGCGACGCAAAGATGACCACCGCGCTTCTCGATCGCCTGACGCACCACTGCGACATCGTCGAGACCGGCAACGACAGCTGGCGCTTCAAGAGCCGCGACGATGATCATGCCACCCGCGCTCGTCTCGTCTCCGCAATCCCGGCCAGCTCCGACGAGACGAGCGCTACCGCCAAACCGAGCCGCTCAAGGGGGTCAAAATTGGAAGCCGATACGGGGTCAAATTTGAACGCCGATTGACA
>JBFLYS010000083.1:0-1844 GCA_040756555.1 Pseudomonadota bacterium
CGGCGGGTGAGATCGACGGTGTGCTGAGCGCGCGGGCGCCGTCATGCTTCCTGCAAGGTGCACCAAACGTCGGCCGGCTGTTTTCGAATTATCCGGAGGCCGAGGAAGCCTATTACCGCAAGACCAAATTGTTCCCGATCATGCACGCCATCGGCATTCGCAAGTCGCTGGTCGAGGCGAACCCTTGGCTGCCGGTTAGCATCTACAAGGCGTATCTGAAGGCCAAAGCGCTCTGCATGCACGAGATGGGACAGATCGGTCATCTCGCGACCACGCTGCCGTGGCCGGTGTACGAATACGAGCGCGCGCAGAAGATCATGGGCGAGGATTACTGGCCCTACGGCGCGCATGCGAACCGGCACGCGCTCGATACCCTCGCACGCTACTCGTTCGAACAGGGATTGTCGGTGCGGCGCGTTGGCGTCGACGAGATGTTCGCGAAGTCGACCTACGAACTGACGAAGATCTGACGGCTGACAGACATTGAACTCCGCTGTCATTCCGGGACGCCGCGAAGCGGCGGGCCCGGAATCCAGAAGCTTGCTCCGAATGCGTATCTGGATTCCGGGCTCGCGCCTTCGGCGCGCCCCGGAATGACGGCGGAGAACTGCTTCCAGCAGTTTGCTAGATCATGTCGTAGTCGACGGTCTGGCCGAGCTTGAGCTGACCATACGGCGGCGCGGCGCGCTGCCAGGTCAACGAAAGATGCGATGCAGCCGCGGTCGAATCGCGGAAGATCTCCTGCAACGGGTTCGACGCATAGAGCGCCGTACCGCCGGCGGCTTCGAAGATTCCCTTCACCGCCGAGTGGGCGAGCTTTGTCGCATAGGCCGAGTTGCGCCGTGTCCAGGCGAGATGCTCGGCCTCGACCGGCTGGCCACTCGCCATTAGCGCGACGTTGCGCTCGATGGTGTTTTCGACCAGCAGCACCGCGGCCTCGACCTGCGCCGCGGCCTCAGCGACCGTGAGCTGGATGTACTCGAAGTCCGAGACGCGAAGACCGCGCGAGCGGCGCTCGCGGGTGATCGAGGTAAATTCCTCGACCGCCCGCTCGGCTAAACCGACCGAAACGGAGCTGAGCGAGAACGACGCCGTGAGGCTTCGCGGCGTGCGATAGAGAGGATTGTCGCGATGCACCTGCGCGCCGGGCGCGGTCCCTGTCTTCAGTTCGTGCAGGCTCACCGAATGGGTCGCTGCGACATGGACGTCCTTGAGCACCACCGACTTGCTGCCGGTGCCGGCGAGACCCATGACATGCCAGTCGTCGACCAGTTCGACCTTGCCCGCCGGGACGAGGAACATGCGCTCCTCCGGCTTGCCGTTGTCCCTGACGATCGCCGCGAGCAGGAACCAATGCGCGTAATCGGAGCCGCTGGCGAAGCTCCACTTGCCGTTCAGCTTGTGGCCATCGGGCGCTGTTTCAGCCGCGCCCGTCGGCGGGAAGCTTGCGGACGCGACCGCGAGTGGATTGTCGCCCCAGACGTCGCGTTGCGCGGCTTCGGAAAAATTCCCGACCACCCAATTGTGCTCGCCGTGAACACCACAAACCCATGCGGTCGAGCCGCAACCCAGCGCCAGCGCGCGGAGGATTTTCGAGAACACGCGGTAGTCCGCGCCGAAACCGCCGAACGCCGTAGGCTGAAGACAGCGCGTCAACTCAAGGCGGCGGAAATCGTCGATGGTTTCCTGCGGTAGCCGCCGGTCGTTATTGGCCTGTTTGGCGCGCTCGCGCAGCGCAGGAATAAGCGAGCGGGCGCGCTCGATCAGCACAGCGGGATTGGCGGCGTCTGCAACCCGGACGTTCATCCGAGCGACTTTATATCAGCGGCTGACCAGCGCAACGC
>JBFLYS010000084.1:0-1792 GCA_040756555.1 Pseudomonadota bacterium
TCGGGATAGTTCTGGAAACCGCCGCCCGCATCAACCACACCGGTCACGCCGAGACGATTCAATTCACGCATGAAGTGCCGGCTTGAATTCAACTGGTATTCCGGCGGCAACTTTGGGCCCTTCGCCAGCGTTGCATAAAGAATAGTGGCGTTGGGACGCGCGAGCAGAAGACCCGTGGGATTACCAGCGGCATCCCTGACGATCTCACCGCCTGGCGGGTTCGGCGTATCCTTCGTGTACCCGGCGACCCGCACCGCGGCGGCGTTCAACAGCGCCCGGTCGTAGAGGTGCAGGATGAAGACCGGCGTGTCGGGCGCGACGGCGTTGAGCTCGTCGATCGTCGGCAGGCGCTTTTCCGCGAACTGCAGTTCGGTGAATCCACCGACCACGCGCACCCACTGCGGCGGCGGGGTGATCGCGACTTGACGCTTGAGCATGTCCATCGCTACGGCGAGCGACCGCACACCGTCCCAGCGCAGCTCCATATTGTAGTTCAAGCCGCCACGAATGATGTGCGTATGGCTGTCGATCAGCCCAGGGATGGCGCGACGCCCTTTGAGATCGAGAACCTTAGCCCCGCTTCCAGCGAAGGCCATCACGTCTCGCTCCGAGCCGACAGCCGCGAAGCGACCGTCCTTGATCGCAACCGCTTCCGCCTGCGGATTGGAACGATCGAGTGTCGTGAAGCGTCCATTTCGGAGGACAAGGTCGGCTTGCATGGACTGAGCCCTGGCTGTGTTTCCTAAATCTGCTGCAGCGGCCAATCCGGATGCAACAAGCCCGTGGACGACCGTACGCCTCGGTATAGAACTCATCTCATGCCTCCCTCACCGACCTTCAAGACGGAACGAGCCGCCCCGGGCGCGAACCAACACACCAGGGGCCGCTCGGCGGCTACGACTTGATGAACGCGAGCAGATCGGCGTTTCCGATCATTGGGCGATTACTTGGCCGGCCGAGGGCCGATCCGCTCGCCGTGTTTGACGCGCTCCGGCGCCTTGTGAACCATGGTGTAGGCGTAGTCGACGCCCATGCCGTATGCGCCGGAATGCTCCTGCACGAGATGGATCGTCGGTTCATAGGTTTCCTTGCGCGCCCAATCGCGTTGCCACTCAAGGAGAACCTGCTGCCAGGTCACCGGCACGACGCCGGCCTGCACCATGCGATCCATGGCGTACTTGTGCGCGTCCGCCGATGTTCCACCCGATGCGTCCGCCACCATGTAGATCTCGTAGCCGCCGTCGCGCATCGCATCGATGGCGAACATGCAATTGCAAACCTCGGTCCAAAGCCCCGAGACGACAACCTTCTTGCGCTTGTTGGCGGCCAGCGCGTCGCGCACGTTCTGGTCGTCCCAGGAGTTCATCGAGGTGCGCTCGATCAACTTGTTCTCAGGATAGACCGCGAGCAATTCGGGATAGGTATGGCCGGAGAAGCTCTCAGTTTCGACCGTGGTGATCGTCGTCGGAATTTTGAAGACCTTTGCAGCCTTCGCAAGGCCCACGACATTGTTCTTCAGCGCCTGCCGATCCATCGATTGGACACCAAACGCCATCTGCGGCTGATGATCGATAAAGATGATCTGCGAGTTCTGCGGCGTGAGCAGTTCAAGATAATTCGGCATCGTTTGTCACCCGATTGTTGGATCTAAGGAATGGCGCAGCCCGCGAGAAGGCAGCGATCTCGCTCGTTCGCTGGTCTGAGCCGTGTGACGAGGACTGAAAGGCTCAACAGACGGCGTATTCCAAATCTGTTGCGATTGACCCTTCGGTCTATAACTTTGGTCGAACAG